>CAMVMG010000045.1 GCA_947168525.1 uncultured Bacteroidales bacterium | reverse complement strand
TGCTGGTTAGGGTGCACATTTCGGTGCACCCTACGGGGGTGTATGCTGGTTAGGGTGCACATTTCGGTGCACCCTACGGGGGTGTATGCTGGCTAGGGTGCACATTTCGGTGCACCCTACGGGGAGGGGGCGTGGCCATGCGGGGAAGAGGGGAGATTTGGCGGAGGGAAAAAGTATTTGTATCTTTGTGGGTGTAAGACCTGCAAAGAGAATGGATTAGGTAGAAAGATGAGCATGAAGAACCGGACTAGAATCTTAAAGTAAAACTGAAACCTAAAGTAAACCAGGCAGGAAAGACCCTGGAAAAAAACAGGCAAGGACCAGGCAAGAAGCTCAAGGACTAGAAATGACCAGGCAATGACCAGGCAAGGACCAGGCAAGAAGCTCAAGGACTAGAAATGACCAGGCAAGGACCAGGCAATGACCAGGCAAGGACCAGGCAAGAAGCTGGCAAGGACTAGAAATGACCTGGCAAGGACCAGGCAAGGAGCAGGCAAGGACTAGAAAGGACCAGAAAGGACCAGAAAGGACCTGGCAAGGACCAGGCAAGAAGCTGGCAAGGACTAGAAAGGACCATGCGAGAAGCTAGAAAGAACCAGAAAAGGACCAGGAAAGGAATCAAAAACTAGAAAGATATGTTAGCTGTGATAGTTCCCCGAGCCGATGACCGGCTTTTTGGCGCGCTAGTATGCCAGAAGGAAAAAAGTTTCAAAGTGTATCTGCCAGAGGACAATGCACTGGCCGGTGCTTATGAGAATCAGTTGTCGGTGGTGAAAGGGGATCTGGGCAGCGTGACGGAGCCGTACGTGTGGGTCCTGGAGCAGGGAGCGCTCCCGGACCAGGACTTTATCCGGCGGGCATGCCGCACCATCGGCAAGCATCCGGAATTTGACGTGTATCATGCGAATCTGGCTGTGGGTGAGGGACTTCCGCGTGTGACGAAGAAGGAAAAGCTGTTCAAGAAGCTCGTGCTGGACAATGTGCCGGTGCCTCTTTCGTCCTGCGTTTTTGTGACGGCTGTCCTCAAGGAGAAGTCGGTGTTCCGGGCCGATGGAAGCATGGACCCGCTCTCTACCGTCCTCGCGTGTGCATCGGCCAGGGGACTTCGGAACATCTGGCACCAGCAGCTAATCTGGCAGGCGCCTTCCCGGCCCACGGATCCGGCGTCTCAG
Source organism: uncultured Bacteroidales bacterium (assembly GCA_947168525.1). Taxonomy (GTDB): domain Bacteria; phylum Bacteroidota; class Bacteroidia; order Bacteroidales; family UBA932; genus Cryptobacteroides. The sequence continues at coordinate 1,566 of CAMVMG010000045.1, read as the reverse complement.
GAGCGGAAAATCCGGGATCGACTGGAGTTCCTCCATTGGACGGAGAGTTTCTATGGAGAGGAGTATCCGCTTGGAACCGGAGACCGGATGGATCTGATTGCCAGCGAGTTGGCAAAACTTTTCCCCAGCTATTCAGAGGATGCGCTCAAGGAGCAGATGTACGGATTCCAGGTGGCTTCCGGGACTGTCCGCAAAATGCGGGCGGCATCGGCCTTGAGAAGCGCCCTCAAAGCCAGGCAGGCGGAGCTGAAGTAGGCGTCGGCCGGGGTTTTCCGTCGGTTGAAACCTATAAGAATCGGTCGAAACAGCAGGGAATCGTAAAAAACAGAAAAATAATCGGTTGAAACAGCAAAACTTTTCAACCGATTCTTCTTTTTGTGGGGCCGATGGGCTATCTTGAGGCAAAAAACGATGAGAGGACATGCCCGAAAATTCCGTTCCGACGCTGTGGAGCACATTTATCAGCGTACCATTCATCAGGTTGTGATGTTTTACTGCCTGGCCGACCGCCTGGTTTTCTATACCATTTTCTCGGTGACGGCCCGGAAGTTCAAGGTCGTCATTCTTGCGCTGGCGCTCATGTTCGACCACTTTCACTGCATAATCGCTGTGGCTGTCAGCAGGCTGATGGCGCTGTTCGTGGGCACGGTGACATCGACCTTTGCCAGGGCTTTCAACCGTGAGACGGGGAGAAAAGGCCCCCTTTTCTGCAAGGCCTATGGTAATTCCGTGAAGTCGGGCGATAAAAAAATCCGGACCGGGCTGGCGTACAATTTTAACAATTCTGCCGAGAAGGGGCTGTTTGATAAAGCCGAGGAGGACCGGTGGAATCTGCTGGCGTATCTGAACTCCGACCATCCATTCTCGGAGGAAATCCAATATAGTATGGCTTCCCAGGAACTACTGTCGGCCCTGAGTGTTGTCAGGAGCGACTTTGATGCGTGTAAATACTTGACATATAAGCGAATATATAGTATTTACGAGGGTTTGTCGGCCAAGGAGACCGAACAGCTGACAGATTTTATCATTTCCTTGTACCTGCCCGTTGACAAGGAGCGGCTGCTCAGCTACTACAAGGACTACGACAGCATGGTGCTGGCAATCAATTCCAACACGGGCAGCGAATACGATATCAAGGAGGAGTATGACCCGGCTTCCCATCGGGATTTCCAGCAGATGGTCTCTTTGCTGAGCAAGTCCAGTTTTGCGGAGCGTCCGAACCGGATTGTAACTGCTCCGCTTGAGGAGAAACTAAAGATAGCCAAGTACTTGCAGGCGAACTTGAATACTTCCAGGAATCATATCTGCCGATTTTTGCATTTGCCTATGGAGTGAGAGGGGGCTGGTTAGGGGCTCTGCTGGTGTTAGGGTGCACTTGGCGGTGCACCCTACGGGGGTGTCTGCTGGCTAGGGTGCACTTGGCGGTGCACCCTACGGGGGTGTCTGCCTGGCTAGGGTGCACATTTCGGTGCACCCTACGGGGGTGTCTGCTGGCTAGGGTGCACTTGGCGGTGCACCCTACGGGGGTGTCTGCCTGGCTAGGGTGCACATTTCGGTGCACCCTAC
>CAMVMG010000044.1 GCA_947168525.1 uncultured Bacteroidales bacterium | reverse complement strand
GTCTTTCTTCGGGACATTGTTCTTCCCCATTTCCTGCCTATTCATCCTGACGTCCATCTTCGACCTGAACGGTGTCTGGCTCATGCCGACCGTCTCCGCCATTGCCAGCGGCATTCTGACCCTCATTCTTGCAACAAATATGAGAGTCTCTCGGAATACTCCGGATAGAGATCGCTAAACGGGAATTTAATCAAACAGTCCTGGTTCTTTCGACAATAGCGATTCTTGCCTTGAAGGGACAATATTGTCGTCTGGATGGAGATGGCCAAGCAGGAGCGGTGATTTGGGGTCATGGGTAAAATAGTTCTGCAGGGCCTTTTTGTGGTCTTTGTTTGCGTAGCAGTAACGGCAACCATTGGGACAGGAGTTGTAATCTCCCAGGCCCCGGCTTTCCATGCACAAGCAACCTGCACGATTCCCTTTGTGAGCCGTTTTCTTGAATCGAATGCCCAGCGAGTTGGAGAAGATCTCCGCCGTCATGCAGCCGCTCCGGTGGATGCCAAACTGCTCGTAGTCCTCCTTGGTGGCGCAAGTCTGGAGATACAGACCGTATTGCCTGGCAATGGCACCCATCCTTTTGGCAAGGGTTAACTTATCCTGCTCCGACACAGGCCTCAGTTCCGGCATGTTGACTTCCAACTTCTTATACATCTCCACGAAAGAGAAGATGCAACGGTCTACGTATGGAGCAAGCTCGCGGGCCATCCGGTCAAAGGTCTCCAGATGCCGCTCGATGGTGTATTTCTCCGTCAGGAGAACAGGATCATAGCGCCAGGCTATCTTCTCCGGTCCCACCTGGGCCGCAAGCGCTTTCAGCGTTCGGATACTCTCCTCAATGGACGGCACACGGGGCTCGATGTCCGTTCCGTAAGCCGTGATGGTATAGTGGTAGTAACAGTTGAACCTGTCGGAAATCTCATGCAGGCGCGGCAGGATGGGCCGATAGTCCTTGGAGCAGAACACTACCACATCCAACACCTCCGGATTCAGTTCAATCCGGTTCACGATGTTCGGAAACAGCGGATTCCGGGACAGGACATAGCCCTCCCGGAAGCGGTTCAAGAGCCACTCGCTGTAGTACTGGACGGTATCCGTCCGCCCGCCGGTGTTCAAGATCATCTCTTCCTCTTTTTCTGCCCCATCCGGTCATAGTGGTTCCACATCTCCCAGATGAGGATTTCCCGTGCTTCTTCGTCTATCTGGTAGACCAGTCTGTGCTTGGCACTGATCCGCCGTACATAGAAGATGTCGCCGTCATCCACTTTCTCCAGTCCGCCGCCCGTGTTGGAATAAGGGTCTTGTTTCATTTGTTCGAGGATGGTCGCAGCAATTTCCGCATAAGGACTCCGCATCAACTTGACACGATCCTTCTCTCCTCCCTTGGTATAACGGACTTCGTACATCTAATCTTCCGGTTCAATGATGTTTACCCGTCCAGGCTTACGTGGCTTCTCGGCAGGATAGTCGCCCTTACAATATCCCAGAAGCACGAAACAGCGGGCAACATAGCCCAGCGGAACGCTCCAATCATACATCAGTTTGTGGCCGTAATCACTGTCGAAGGTCTCCTCGCCCCGGGCGATGATGCAGGAGCTGATGCCCAGTTCCGTGGCAGCCAGTACCATGTTCTCCGCACAGCAGAAAGAGTCCGGAATACTGTACAGGAAGTTTCCCTGGGCAAAGATGACGCACACCGTGGGAGCGCCATAGAAGCCGCTCTTGATGTTGGGGTCGTCGATGATGCTGGGTTGCTCCTTGGATACGAAGTTACCGGAAAGGCGGGTACGGTCCAGTTTGCCTACATTCATCTTGCCCACGGCTTCCGTGAGTTTGGGATCGCGGAGTGCCACGATCATACTGCGCTGGCCACCTCCGGCATTGGGGGCATACAGGCCTGCTTCGATGATTTTCTCCAGATCTTCCCGTGGAATCTGCCGAGCCTCATACTTACGAATGGAGCGGCGGTATTTTATCAGTTCAAATAAGTTCATACTTCTTTCCAGCATTGCGGATCGGGTGCGTAAAAACTATGGGTATAGCCATAGGTGACGGCAGGACATCCCCGACAGAAGCGAAGGAGCTCGCACCTACGGCATTTCTCGAACTTCTCATACTCACGGTATTTCTCCATCTCAGGCCCGGTCCAGAGGTCGTAGAGCGGCGTTTTACGAACATTTCCCACCACACTATCAAAGCGTCGGCAAGCCATCACATCGCCATTGGGGCAGATGGTGAAATGGCAGTTCCCACAGTTGCAGCCGTCGTAAATGAGGTTCTCATCCAGCCCTTCCGGAATCTTGAACAGACCGTTCTCATAGAGGTACAGCGTCCACAGATGGTCTTTCAGGTTGAAATACGTCCCGGAATCTTTGTACTCCTGGAACTTCTTCCAGCAGCGGTCCAGTACGTCCCGGTATTGCAGCGGGCTCAGGTGGGCCGATTTCTCCGTGGATGTGGGACAATAGCGGCCGAAGGCGAAGACATCGGCCTTGCGGGCCACCACTGTGTCGATGATTTCCTCCATCTGGTCAGCATTGACGGCTGACACGGTGGTCATGACGGCTACCTTGATTCCGGCCTTCTTCAGCACGGCGATCTTCTCCAGCGTGATGTCGTAGGAGCCGGGCTTGCGCATCCAGTCGTGGGTCTCCCTGTTTCCGTCAATGGAGAGCTGGTATTTCTCGCAGCCGTATTCCTTCAGTCTGGAGCAGAGCTCATCGGTCAGATGAAAAGGATTTCCCAGGATGGTGAAAGGAATCTTCCGCTCCTTCAGCA
>CAMVMG010000043.1 GCA_947168525.1 uncultured Bacteroidales bacterium | reverse complement strand
ACTCTATCTTTTGCTTTACCTCTTGTTCTTTTTCTCTCAGTATTGTCAATGAACTTTCCGTACTGAAACGTCCTCGCTTCAAACGGGACTGCAAAGGTAGCCATTTTTTTTCACCCACCAAATTTTTTTGATGTTTTTTGAATATTTTTTGCCTTTCCTATGGGAGTATTTATAAATTATGCATATATTTGCAGACAATTCAAATAATTATACCTGATTATGCAGAACCTTCAGAATCGACACAAAGTGCTCGTCCAGATCATCGGACAAGAGGCTGTCTTCAGCCAGGAAGAACTGCAGGAAAAGCTTCGCAAGCAGGGCATCAAGACCACCCAGGCCACCTTGTCCCGGGACCTGAAGGCGCTCCGGATTGTCAAAGTTCCCGGAGAAGGCTACCGGCTTCCCCAGCCGGGCACGCGTTTCCTCGCCGGGGCGTCGCCCAGCAGCCTGGTAAGCCTGGAATTCTCCGGGCAGCTGGCCGTGATGAAAACCCACCCGGGGTTCGCACCCGCCATGGCCTCGCTCATCGACCACCATCCGTCCCATCCCATCTTGGGCACAGTGGCCGGTGACGACACCGTGCTGCTGATTCTGAGGCAGGGATTCACATCGACCCAGACCGTGGAGGCCCTGGAAAAAATCATTCCCGACATTAAAACGCATCTTATTATATAATGGAAAAGAAAAAAGTAGTAGTGGCCTTCTCCGGAGGCCTGGACACCTCCTTCACCGTGATGTATCTGGCCCGGGAGATGGGCTATGAAGTCTATGCCGCCTGCGCCGACACCGGAGGCTTCACCCCCGCCCAGCTCGCCCTCAACGAGGCCAACGCCTACAAACTGGGCGCCAGCGGATACGTCACCCTGGACGTAAAAGAGGAGTATTATCAGAAAAGCATCCGGTATATGGTCTATGGGAATGTGCTCAGGAACGGGACGTATCCCATCTCCGTGTCGTCCGAACGCATTTTCCAGGCCACGGCCATCGCCCGCTATGCCAAGCAGATCGGGGCTCAGGCCATCGCCCACGGCTCCACCGGTGCCGGCAACGACCAGGTCCGTTTCGACATGACCTTCGCCGTCCTGTGTCCGGAGATGGAGATCATCACCCTCACCCGCGACAAGGCCCTCTCCCGTCAGGAAGAAGTGGATTACCTGAACGCCCATGGCTTCAAGGCCGACTTCGCCAAGCTCAAGTATTCCTACAACATCGGCCTGTGGGGAACTTCCATCTGTGGGGGAGAAATCCTGGACTCCACCCAGGGCCTTCCGGAAGAGGCGTTCCTGAAACCGCTGACGAAAAGCGGTTCCGAGAAGATCTGCCTGGGGTTCGAAAAAGGCGAGCTCAAATCCGTCAACGGGAAAGCGTATGCGCCGGTAGAGGCCATCCAGACGCTGGAAAAGCAGCTGGAAGGCTATGCGCTGGGGCGTGACAACCACGTGGGCGACACCATCATCGGCATTAAGGGAAGGGTAGGATTCGAAGCCGCCGCCCCCATGCTCATCCTCTCCGCACACAAATATCTGGAAAAATTCACCCTTAGCAAATGGCAGCAGTACTGGAAAGACCAGGTGGGAAACTGGTACGGGATGTTCCTGCACGAGAGCCAGTATCTGGAACCGGTGATGCGGGACATGGAAGCCATGCTGGAAAGCACCCAGCGCAACGTTACCGGCACGGTAATCCTCACCGTCGGCCCCAAATGGTACGAGTGCACGGGGGTTGACACGCCCGGCGACCTGGTCAAGAACCCCTTCGGCGAATACGGCGAAATGCAGAAGGGCTGGACGGCCGATGATGCCAAAGGCTTTATCAAAGTGCTGGAAACTCCACTCCGAATCTACTATAACCGCCATCCCGAAGAGGCATGAAACAGCTTCTGCAGGAGCTCATCGCCATTCCTTCTCTGAGCGGAGAAGAAAAGGCCGTGGCCGATTTTCTGGAAGACCGGCTGCAGGACCTTCATCCCCGCAGGCAGGGCAACAACCTCTGGTTTGTCAAAGGGAAAGGTCCCGTAATCCTGTTGGACGCCCACCTGGATACGGTGAAACCCGTTTCCGGCTGGACCCGCGACCCTTTCCAGGCCACGCTGGAAGAAGACCGCATCTACGGGCTGGGCGCCAACGACGACGGCGGCTCGGTGGTTTCCCTGATCCAGGCTTTCCGGCAATACACACCCCAGAACCACACGCTGGTCCTGTCCCTGAGTGCCGAGGAAGAAGTCAGCGGACGTGGCGGTCTGGAGGCGGCCCTTCCCCTGATTGAGGCCGACGCCGGCCCCATCCGCTGCGGCATCATGGGAGAACCCACCGGTCTGCAGATGGCCGTGAGCGAACGGGGCCTGATGGTGCTGGACTGCACCGCCATGGGCGTATCCGGCCACGCGGCCCGGGGCGAAGGCGTCAACGCCATCTACGAAGCCCTGCCGGATATCGACTGGTTCCGCAGCCACGGCATGCAGGTAACCCAGATTCAGGCCGGCACTCAGCACAACGTGGTGCCCGATCGCTGCCGCTTCGTAGTGGACGTAAGGACGGTGGGCGACAACCAGGCAGTGCTGGACGCCGTCCTGCAGGCTGTCCGCTGCCAGGTAGAAGCCCGCTCCACGCGACTCAACGGTTCTTCCATCGGAGTGGGACATCCGCTTGTGAAAGCGGCCATCACGCTGGGAATCAACCGCTTCTCCTCGCCAACCCTCTCCAACCAGGCCCTTTGCAAGTTCCCCACGGTGAAGATCGGCCCGGGAGACAGTGCCCGCTCGCACACGGCCGACGAATACATTTGTGAAGGCGAGTTGCAGAAAGGGCTTGAGATTTATCTGAAATTATTGGAAAGCTATGAAAATCTGGAATAAAGGATTCGACGACGACGCTCGGATCGATGCCTTTACCGTGGGCCGTGACCGGGAACTGGACCTGCTGCTGGCGCCCTTCGACATAGAGGGCACCATGGCGCATATCACCATGTTGGCGGAGGTGGGATTGTTAAAGGCAGACGAGCTCTCGCAGCTCCTTCCGGAACTGGAAAAGCTGCGCCAGGAGGCCTTGGACGGCCGATTCACCATCCAGGGGGAGGATGTTCACTCGGAGGTAGAAGCCAGGCTGACCGAGAAGCTGGGCGAGGTGGGGAAGAAAGTCCACACTGGCCGCTCCCGGAACGACCAGGTAGCGCTGGACATCAAATTATTCACCCGCGCGCGCATCCGCACAACGGTAGAGAAAGTCTCGCAGCTGTTCCATCTGCTGCAGGAGCGCTCCGAATCGCTGAAAGACGTCCTGATGCCCGGCTACACCCACCTGCAGGTAGCCATGCCTTCTTCCTTCGGCCTTTGGTTCGGGGCCTATGCCGAGAGTCTCTGCGACGACCTTGTCTTCCTGAAAGCCGCCTGGGATGTGAGCAACCTGAATCCGCTGGGATCGGCCGCGGGCTATGGATCGTCAGCCCCGCTGAGCCGCCGCCGCACCACCGAACTCCTGGGTTTCCAGGACCTGGCCTACAATTCCATCTACGCCCAGATGGGACGGGGACGGGGCGAACGGATGGTCGCCTTCGCCTATGCCTGCCTGGCTGAGACGCTGGGGAAATTCGCGGCTGACGGCTGCCTCTTCGTGAGCCAGAACTTCGGCTTCCTGAAGCTGCCGGACGCCTTCACCACCGGGTCCAGCATCATGCCGCATAAGAAGAACCCCGACGTGTTTGAACTGGTAAGGGCCCACTGCAATCGCCTGCAAGGCATTCCCGGGGACATCCGCCTGATTACGGGCAACCTGCCGTCGGGTTACTTCCGCGACCTGCAGCTGCTCAAAGAACTGTACCTGCCCCTATTCGACGAGATGGACGCCTGCCTGGACATCCTGATCTACGCCATCCCGGGCATCACGGTCACTACGGACCTGATGTCCTTGCCGCTGTACGAGCAGGCCTTCTGCGTAGAGGAAGTGAACCGCCTGGTGGCCTCCGGCGTTCCGTTCCGGGATGCTTATCGGCAAGTGGGGCAGTCCGTGCAGAACGGCACCTTTCATTTCCACGGAGAGCTGGAGCGCACCCACGAAGGTTCCTCGGGCAGGCTCTGCAACGCAGAAATCGCCGCCCGCTTCCATCGCCTGTTCTCCTCCTTCCCCTTTGCCGCAGAATAGCCCACCCCGGCGCCCCCGAAGCATCGTCGGCCGGGCGGTCCGGCGGCGGCTTGGGAGGATTCGCCATCGTTCTGGGAGAGGTGACCCATCGTTTTGGGAGAGGTGCGATAATTTGATGGGGACCTCTCCCAGGGAATCGGCCACTCAGGCCACTGGGAGGCATAATGAGTGGGAGAGGTGTCGACTGAAAAATCGCACCTTGACCCGTCCTGATTTTTGTTGACAGATTATAATAGACTTTTCGAACTAAAGTCC
>CAMVMG010000042.1 GCA_947168525.1 uncultured Bacteroidales bacterium | reverse complement strand
TGCCCGGCTAGGGTGCACTTCACGGTGCACCCTACAGGGGGTGCTGCCCGGCTAGGGTGCACTTCACGGTGCACCCTACAGGGGGTGCTGCCCGGCTAGGGTGCACTTCGCGGTGCACCCTACGGGGGTGCTGCCCGGCTAGGGTGCACTTCACGGTGCACCCTACGGAGGTGGCGCCGAGCATGGCAGCCGGGGCACCTACCAAGTGCATTAGAAAGCCGTTTTTCCACTTGGGGTAAACTTCTGCGACAACAAAGCGGCCACAAGTGACGTCGCCGACGTACGGGCGGACAGAGGGGAATGGCTTTTTTTCGTATATTTGTGTTCAGGAACACAGATGGAAGAGATGGAATAAATGGAAAAGATGGAATTTATAGTGGCGGGCAGGAGTTGCCAGATTGTGGTGGCTTCAAGCCGAACTTGCCTCACGGCGTTCACTACGTCTGCAGAAGACACCATGTTCGCTGAAGCTGCCGCACCAGTCCCGGCGGCGAAAGCCGAGGCGCACGCGGAAGCGGACCCGGCGGAGAAAGCCGAGGCGCACGCGAATGCAGTCCCTCCCGCGGAAGCGGACTCAGCCGCGGAAGCTGCCCCCGCCGTGCTGCTGGTGGAGCCCGTGGACCGGCGGGACCTGGAGTTCATCGGCCGGGAGGTGGATTACCTGCAGGAGCATGCCGGCTGCGGGTTCGCGCTGGTCACTTTCGTGGTAGAGGACTGGAACAGCGAACTGTCGCCCTGGGTAGCGGAGCCGGTCTTCGGCAAAGAAGCCTTTGGAGATGGCGCAAAAAACACCCTTCGCTTCATCGAGCACACCCTGATTCCAGAAGTGCTCAGCAGGATTCCGGCGCTGAAGGGGCGGGAAACCGTGCTGGGCGGCTATTCGCTGGCGGCGCTGTTCGCACTCTGGGCAGGGTATGAGAGCAGCCGGTTCCACAGTATCGCAGCGGCTTCGCCCTCGGTCTGGTTTCCCGGCTGGATGGACTACGCGAAAGCAAGAACCCCCCAGGCAAAACGGATCTACCTGAGTCTGGGCGACGCAGAACCCAAAACGCGGAACCGCGTGATGGCCACGGTGGGCGACTGCATCCGCGAGATGGACGCGCTTCTGGCCGATACCCCGCACACCCTGGAGTGGAACCCTGGCAACCATTTCAAGGATGCCGACCTCCGCACCGCCAAGGCCTTCGCCTGGTGCACATTGCCGATGAGCCTTCATGACGAAATGCTCGCAGCGGCCTGCCCGGCGCAAGTCCCGGGACTCTGCCGCTTCTTCAAGACCGGCCCCGGCCAGTACGGGGAAGGCGATAAGTTCCTGGGAATCAAAGTCCCCGTGACGCGGGAGATCGTACGCCGATGCTGGAAGTCCACGGACCTGGCGGAGCTGGAACGCTGCATGGCCAGCGAGTACCATGAGATGCGCCTGGCCGCCCTGCTCACGCTGGTGCAAATCTTCTCGCACGCGAAGACGTGCCCGGCCGGGCCGATGGCATCGGCAAGAGCGGCGGCAAGCAACAACACGGCGACATCGGCAAGCACCTCCACGGCGGCGGCAAGCAACAACACGGCGACATCGGCAAGCACCTCCACGGCGGCGGCAAGCAACAATATGGCGACATCGGCAAGCACCAATATGGCGGCGGCAAGCACCAACACGACATCGGCAAGCAACGTTGGGACGGGCATCTCGAAGCAGCAGTGCATCGACTTTTACCTCTCCCACACCAGCGGCATCAACAACTGGGACCTTGTGGACCTGTCCTGCTACCCCCTGCTGGGCGAATGGCTACTGGACAAAGACCGCACGCTCCTGTACAACCTAGCCCGCAACGGCCACACCATTTGGGAGCAACGCATCGGCATGGTGAGCACCATGACCTTCATCCGCCACGGGCAGTTGCAGGATACCTTTGCCATGGCCGATATCCTCCTCCGCCACCCCCACGACCTCATCCACAAAGCCGTAGGCTGGCTCCTTCGCGAGGCCGGAAAACGGGACCAGGCGGCCTTGGAGGCCTATTTACTGGGTGTCCCGGAAGTGACAGGACAGGGTGCAACAGAGTCGGTTGGACAGGGTGCAACAGACGGTCATGACGTGCAGGCCAGCAACCTCCCCCGTTATCGGCAGATGCCCCGAACCATGCTCCGCTACGCCATCGAACGCCTCCCCGAAGCGCAGCGGCAGCGGTACCTGAAAGGCCAGGTGTGAGCCTCGAGGGCCGGAGGTCTGCCACTTGGCTGGACCACCTCCGACATTTTGGGCCGTTTTCGTCGGAGGTCTGCTGCCGGAATGGACCACCTCCGACACATCGTGAAGCGCAGAACCTACTTGACAGGCTCCATGTGGACAATGATATGGGATTCCCCGCCGAAGCGGGCCTTGAAGCGGCGCTCCACCTCCGAGGCTTTCTCGTGGGCATCGGAGAGCGACAGGCGGCCGTCCATGCGGACATGGACCTCTGCAGCGATGCGACTGCCCACGCGGCGGGTGCGAAGGTTGTGCGGATCCTCCACACCGGGGATGCCGCGGATAACTTCCAGGATTTCACGCTCGGTGTCAGCCGGAAGAGAACTGTCCGTGAGCTCGCCGAAAGACGGCCCCAGCAGGTCCCAGGCTACTTTTACCAGCATCGCGCCCACCACGATGGAGGCCAGCGGATCCAGCACCGTCCACCGCTTCCCCATCAAGATGGCCCCGCCGATACCGACAGCCGCCCCGATGGAGCTGAGGGCGTCTGACCGATGGTGCCACGCATTGGCCTCCAGAGCCGACGACCCCAGTTTGCGGCCTCTGAACCGCGTATATTGATACAGCAACTCCTTGACAACAATGGAGATAAGGGCCGCCCACAGTGCCATTGTCCCAGGCGCCGGGAGGTTCTCTCCTTGCAGCCAACGGCCCAACTTGACGGCACCGTTGACCACAATTCCCACGGCAGCAGCCGCCAGCGCCAGGCCGATAAAGAGCGTCGCCAACGTCTCGAACTTGCCGTGACCGTACTCGTGGTCGCTGTCCTGTGGCCGGGCAGCCACCCGCACAAACACCAGCACCACGATATCCGTCACAAAGTCTGACAGCGAATGCACCGCATCCGAGAGCATCGCCGCCGAATGCCCCGCCACCCCGGCGACCGCCTTCAGGGCCACCAGGAGCAGGTTCACCACGCTTCCCACCAGGGTTACGCGCGCTATTTCGTCTTCCCGTCTCATTGCGATGCCAAAGATACTTCTTTTGCCGAAAAATACCTAATCCGACGCCTCTCTCTGTCGGAGGTCTGCGGCCGGAATGGACCACCGCCGACGTTTCGGGCCATTTTTGTCGGAGGTCTGTTGCCGGAATGGACCACCGCCGACGTTTTGGGCCGTTTTTGTCGGAGGTCTGCCACTTGGCTGGACCACCGCCGACAGGAATCGGCAAAAACGCCTCAAAATACTGGCGACAGCCGTCAAGATCAGCCATGACAGCCGTCAAGATTAGCCAGGAAATCTGTCCCTCTATGCAGTGTCCAGCAGGCGGGCGGCATCGGCATAGGTGATTCCGCAGACACGGGCGGCCTGATGCACACCGGCGCTGAATCGGAAACGGATCTGACGGAGCGTCTCCGCCTGCTCGGGCACACTCAGCGCCGAAAACGAAGGCTTCTGGAACAGGCTCTGAAGAAGGTCCGGAAGCGCGCCCAGGATTACCTGGTCCCGGAAAGCCGGCAAATGTTCGTCCGCTGCCTCCAGTCGCTTCCGGGCCTTCGAAGAGCTGTTAAGGAAATACTGCATCCGCTTGGGCGAACGGAAGACCGATTCCACATACGCCACATCCACATACGACTCCGGCAGCACGAAGCCCGAGTCGGACAGCAGCCATTCCTCCGGCAGTTTCAAGGCGTCTTCACTGTGCATCAGACGAACCCGTTCCCGACCGGACAACTCTCCCAGCCGACGAAATTTCCTGACACCCCCGGCCACAGCCTCCCTCTGGAAGAACGCACTTCCCGTCCCCCACGGATACTGTCCGGGATACAGGCAGATATTGGCCGACACACAGTTCATCTGAACATAGGCCATCACACGCTCCAAAGCCTCTGCCTCTTCCTCCGGTATTTCCTTAATATCCAAGCGGTTGCGCCGAAGGAACTCCTTCTGGCCATACTGGATTCGAAAATACTGGGAATACCTTCTCTTGAAGCTATTGACAAACGTCTCTACCTCCTTCCGTGTCCCGTACAGCACAAAATGGACATGATTCGACATCAGAATAAACACCAGGACAGTCACTTCCGGAGTAATCGCCACCTGAATGGCCACGTAATCCATTCCGATAGCAAAATCTCCATCATTCCTGAACCACAACCCATCCTCCAGATGCTCTGTGGAAACCAAATAAAACTTTCTCATCTCCTCAATCTTTAACACTATACATACTGATAGCCTGGTTGGCTACTACTTTTCTGGACCACCGCCGACGTTTCGGGCCGATTTTGTCGGAGGTCTGCTACCTGGCTGGACCACCGCCGACGTTTCGGGCCATTTTCGTCGGAGGTCTGCCACTTGGCTGGACCACCTCCGACGTTTCGGGCCATTTTTGTCGGAGGTCTGCTACCTGGCTGGACCACCTCCGACGTTTCGGGCCGATTTTGTCGGAGGTCTGCTACCTGGCTGGACCACCGCCGACGTTTCGGGCCGATTTTGTCGGAGGTCTGCTACCTGGCTGGACCACCGCCGACGTTTCGGGCCGTTTTTGTCGGAGGTCTGCTACCTGGCTGGACCACCGCCGACGTTT
>CAMVMG010000041.1 GCA_947168525.1 uncultured Bacteroidales bacterium | reverse complement strand
CGGGGGTGTCTGCTGGTTAGGGTGCACATTTCGGTGCACCCTACGGGGGTGTCTGCTGGTTAGGGTGCACATTTCGGTGCACCCTACGGGGGTGTCTGTTGGTTAGGGTGCACATTTCGGTGCACCCTACGGGGGTGTCTGCTGGCTAGGGTGCACATTTTGGTGCACCCTACGGGGGGGATGGCAGTCAGGGGTGCTCCAGGTAGCGGAGGGTGGCGGTGAGGATGTCGGCGAACTGGGGGCTGGTTTCCAGCGGGAAGCCGAAGGCGGCGACGCGGTAGGAGCCAGGCTCGAAGAGGGTGGCGGCAGTGATCCGGGTGCCGCTGTAGCGGAGCAGCACGCGGGTTTTGGTCGATGCCGGCTCCAGCCCATCGGGGCTTTCCACGCGGTAGATGTGCTCGGACCATTGCCGATTGTAGGTGACGGCCGGCAGCCGGATGGGGGAGGAGGTGGTGGCATCGGCCTTGCCGCTGATGTCGCCGAAGTTGGTAACCCACTTGTAGCCAAGCGTTTCCTGGACGAATTGGCGAGTGCTTTCCGGAGCCAGGGGAACGGGGTAGAGGCGGTTCCAAGCGTCGGTGGCGATGTACGACCCGGAGAGGAGCACGCTGCCGCCGGCCTGGGTGAAGCGGGTGATGGCTGCCTGCAGTGCCTCCGGGAACACGCTGTATCGGTCTGGAACGGCCCCGCGGCCGACGCGGGTAGTGACCTGTTTCCCGCAGATTAGGTCTAGCACGAAGGCGTCGGTGTCGCTGGCCGATGAGGTGTCGGCGGAACCAGCGGAGGAACCGGTCGCGGAGCTGGAAGAACCGCCCGTGGAGCTGGAAGAACCGCCCGTGGAGCTCGAAGAGCCGGCGGAGGAAGTAGAGGTGCCCGGGGAGGCAGCGGTGGAGGTAGCGGTGGAGGCAGCGGGGGAGGCGGTGAAGGCGGCGAGGCTGGAGGACTCGAAGCTGTAGCCGGCGCGGAGCAGGACGCGGCCGTGCATGGCGGGGTAGTCGAAGGTGTTGCCAGCGATGCGGGTGCCGCCCTGGTCGGTGTAGGAGCCGCCGAAGCCGGGATTGTCGTCGTCGGTCCATTCGGCCGAACGGTCGAACTGGTTCACGCTGCCGGCAAGCAGGATATCCGTGCCCAGCGGAACGCCGCTGTCCTGGTTGTCCAGGAAGCCCGCGTAGGTGGGCGTGTCGAACCAGGTGGGTGCGGAAAGTCGCGTGAAGTTATTCACAATTAGCACTTTCTTAGCGTCGCCGGAACCGTTAGAGCCGCCGGAATGGGAACCGCTTGGCATGCCCACGGCCAGGATCTCTGACGGGAAACTGCGCCCGCCGCTGTTGCAGGCCTCGACCCGGAAACTGTACACATGCCCTCTTTCCAGATTCAGCGTACAGGTGGTGTCCTGGATCTGCAGGCCAGCGTCGAAGCCGCCGTCGTCCACGCGCGTGTACACCCGGTAGTAGGCGGGCATGGCGGTGGGCTCCAGCGGGTCTGGCCGGGCCTGCCACGACAGCACTGCCTTGCCGTCCTGCAGCCTGGCCCGGAATGCATGCACCGGCAGCGGCTGCACCACATACGTGCTGCCGTACCGGGCGCTCAGGTACTTGAGGACGCCCTTGTACACCGCCCGCGACGCGCTGAAGCGGAAGGCAGGGTCCAGGCCGTAGCGCATATCGGCAAAATTCTGGTGCGAGAGCAACTCCAGCAGCATGCCGGGCACGCCCGTGGTGCGGGATTCGCTGTAGGAGCGGTCCCAGGTTTGCCGACGGCTCCACAGCGGCTCATAGAGCGCACGAATGTCTTCCACCACCTGCGTCTGCACCAAGTCCGAGAGCAGGCGGCCGTTCATGCGGCTTTCTCCGTTGGCGTAAATGTCTGAATTGTCGGCCTTTAGCGTATAGATGGCCAGGGTGCCCACGATGGAGTCGTTGGGGGTGATGCCGGCGTCGGAGTGGAAGGCCAGGGACAGGTCTACAGGGATGCGGCGCCCCGGGGCCGACGGATTCACGCGCGAGCCCCCGGAGAGTTCCTGCACCCATTTGCCCCGTCCTGCGAAGTCTTTGGTGTAGTCGTTGTCCCAGTCGTCGAAGAGATTCATTTCCACCCCGTTCCACTGCATCTGGTACAGGGCGCCCTCTACGTAGGCCGGCATGCCCGAGAGCGTGCCGCCGCGCTCCATCTTGCCCATCCCGCCGCCGAAGCGGACGGCATCGGCCGATACAGTTTTTCCGCCAGAACTGCTTTTGTTCGAGAGACTTACGTAGCCTTTTTCCCCTTTGTCGAAGGGGAATGTTCCCAGATACACCCAGGTGCCGCCGCCCATAGTCTGGTTCACATGCAGAAGGGTGCTCCCGCCCAAGTGATGCACCGTGTAGCGGGCGTCCGTGGTGCTTTCCGGGAAGCTTTTGTAGCTCACGTAGACAGCGTAGTTGCCCTTTTCCGGGATATCGGCCCGCCACACGATGGAAGCGCTTTCCTCGCCGGCGGTTGTGGTTGTTTTCCGGGCCGATCCCATCCGGAAGGGGTTCTCGTACATCAGGTATACCTCTTTGCGGTCTGCGAAACCCTCGCCGGCGTCCTTCCAGGCCCCGTGTTCCTGGTAGTAGCCTTGCCTGCGGAGGAAGCCGGTGCGGTCTGCGTTGAAGGAAGGGTCGTTGTCGCACACTACCTCATAGGGCTGCGGGTCCCGCTCCCGGGGGGTGATGACCACGGCCCCCGCGTTCTCCAGCATGGGAATCAGGAAGGGCAGCACAAAGCTCTGGGTGAAAAGGTCTTCCACCGTGCGGTGGGTGGCCGATCGCTGCCATTCCCAGCGGTCTGTCTTGGCCTCCCAGTATCGGCCGTGACTTTGCCAGAGGGCGATGTGCGTGCCGCTGAGCCCCTGCGGCCATTTGTCTCCCCCTTGCACCAGCGGGATGGTCCCCGGGCGGGGATCCTGCACCTTGAGGGCGGTGGGGGAAGGATTGCCGTCGCGGGTGAGCTGGGGCATGGGCAGCTCCTTCAGGTTTTGCCGCTTGGCGTAGATATTGCCTATGCTGTAAGTTCCAAGCTGCTCTTTCCCAAGCGTTTGCAACTGTTCCCGGAACCAGGGGACATCCTCTTTCCGCCAGGGATAGTCGGCCAGTTCCTGGGAGAAGTAGAAGTCCAGCGCACTGCCCCGGGCCGTGACTTTTTCCAGCTTCAGGGGCGTGTCCACGGTGGTGCGGCGCTTGAGGCGCTGCTGCAGCGAGTCCGTGGCTTCCAGGAACGCCCTGGCGCCGGGCCGCTGCTGGGCCTGGAGGGTGGTGGAAAGGATGAGGACAGAGAAGAGCAGGAGGAATTTTTTCATGAACGATGGGCTTTTTTGGAGCGGTGCTGCTTGTAGATATCCCAGCCGATAACGCAGAGCGTGCTCAGGCTCAGGGCGAGGGTATCGGCCAGGAGATCGTACCGGTCTCCGCTGCGGTAGTCCGTGAGGGTGGCCTGGCCCCATTCCGTGCCGCAGGCCAGGAGGAGGCCCACCACAAAGCTCACCCCGGCGAAGGCAAGGGTGGCGGGGATGGATTCCGTGTACTTGTCGAAGGCCAGGAACGCCAGGATGGGGAAAGGGAAGAACATGCAGAAGTGCACGATTTTATCCGTGGGGATGCCCAGGAAGGTGGTGGGCACGTCCGGGGTGTTTCCGAAGTGCGCGAAGCAGAGCACCAGCACCGCTGCGAGGTACAGGAAAAACAGAATCCGGGCTGCTGTTCTGTGGCTTTTGTTCATGGTTCTATCGGCCTGGCTGCTCCCTTACAGGGCCTGCATGTCGTTGAGTTTCTTGTAATAACCGTCCAGGGCGATGAGCTCGTCGTGGCGGCCGCGTTCCACGATGCGGCCTTCGTGCATCACGATAATCTCGTCGGCATTCTTGATGGTGGACAGGCGGTGGGCGATGGCGATGGTGGTGCGGGTGGACATCAGGCGGTCCAGGGCGTCCTGCACCAGGCGTTCGCTTTCGGTGTCCAGCGAGGCGGTGGCCTCGTCCAGGATAAGGATGGGCGGGTTCTTGAGGATGGCCCGGGCGATGGACAGGCGCTGCCGCTGCCCGCCGGAGAGCTTGCTGCCGCGGTCGCCGATGTTGGTCTGGTAGCCTTGCTCCTTTTCCATGATGAAGTCGTGGGCGTTGGCAATCTTGGCGGCTGCGATGACTTGCTCCTCGGTGGCGCCCTCTACCCCGAAGGCTATGTTGTTGAAGATGGAGTCGTTGAAGAGGATAGGGTCTTGGTTCACGTTGCCCATGAGGCTTCTCAGGTCTTTCACGGCCACGCTGCGGATGTCTTTTCCGTCAATGGTGATGCTGCCTTCCGATACGTCCCAGAAGCGGGGGATGAGGTCTACCAGGGTGGTTTTTCCGGCGCCGGATTCGCCCACGATGGCAATCATCTTGCCACGGGGGATCTCCAGGCTGATGTCTTTGAGCACGGGCCGGCCGTCTTCGTAGCGGAAGCTCACATTGTGCAGGCCGATACTGTCCTGGAAGTCTTTGAGCGGCAGCGGGTTGTCCGGGTCCTTGATGGGATTCTGGGCCTCCAGCACCTTGTTGATGCGCTCCATGGAGGCCAGGCCTTTGGGGATGCTGTAGGTGGCGCGGGAGAGCTCCTTGATGGGCTCGATGACCGAGTACAGAACCACCATGAAGAAGATGAACTGGGAGGCGTCCATGAACTTGCCGCCCAGGAAGCTTTCTCCGCGGATGATCATGGCGCCGCCCACAAACAGGACTACCAGAATCATGATGGTGCCCAGGAATTCGCTCACGGGATGGGCCGTGGCCTGGCGGATGCTTACGCGGGCGATTTTGGCGCGCATGTTGTCGGTGATCTGGTTGAACCGGCCAGACATTTTCTTCTCTGCGTTGAAGGCCTTGACCACGCGCAGGCCGCCCAGGGTTTCATCCACCTGGGACATGGTGTCGCTCCAGAGGGTCTGGGCCTCCAGCGAATTGCGTTTGAGCTGCTTGCCGATCACGCCCATCACCCACACGAAGGCTGGGGCGAAGATGATGGTGAAGGCCATCATTTCCGGACTCAGGAAGGTGAGGAAGGCGAAGTAGAGAATGATCAGGATGGGATCCTTGATGAGCATGGAGATGGACGCCACCACGGAGTTTTCCACCTCCGACACGTCTCCGCTGATGCGGGCGATGATGTCTCCCTTGCGCTCTTCCGTGAAAAAGCCGATAGGAAGGTCCAGAATCTTGTTGTAGATGCGGTTGCGGATATCCTTGACGATGCCCGTGGAGATGGGGACCATCACGGCGTTGGCGCCGAAGTAGCAGGTGGTTTTGAGGGCGGTGAAGAAAATCATCACTCCGCCCAGCAGAAGGAGGGTGTTCATCGGCCCGTGCTGGACGATGTACTGGGACACGTAATAGTAGAAGTTGTTCATCAGCGTGTCCTTGAGGCCGGACCAGCCGTGCATGCTGTCCCAGGGGATGAACTCGTAGGTGGTGGTGTCTACCTTGAACAGGATGTTCAGCAGGGGTACCAGCACGGCGAAGGAGAAGATGTTGAACACCACTGAGAAGATGTTCAGCACCACCGCTCCGGCCAGGTATCCTTTATAGGGCGAGGCGTACTGCCTCATCATTTTCACAAAATCACGCATCCGTTATGCTCTTAATTCTACAAATATACTCAGAATTTGGCGGGTTTGCAAGCTGTGCGTTTGCGGTGGTGCTTGTAAATGGTTAGGGTGCACTTGGCGGTGCACCCTACGGGGGTGTCTGCCTGGTTAGGGTGCACATTTCGGTGCACCCTACGGGGGAGTCTGCCTGGCTAGGGTGCACATTTCGGTGCACCCTACGGGGGTGTATGCTGGCTAGGGTGCACATTTCGGTGCACCCTACGGGGGTGTCTGCTGGCTAGGGTGCACATTTCGGTGCACCCTAC
>CAMVMG010000040.1 GCA_947168525.1 uncultured Bacteroidales bacterium | reverse complement strand
AAAAAGGGGCCTCGCGAGCGGGGCCCCTGAAACATTCTACGATTTAAAAGCTTCGAAAGTCATCCCAGGAGGTATTGGATTCGGCATTCATTTCGATTCCGGAACTCTGTGTTCCCGGAAGATTAGTAAAGAGGTCGAAGCCGGTCATCTGCTCGATATAGTCTACACTTACGGCGTATTTCGTATAGCTGTCACCGGTGTAGGTCTTGTGCACAAACCAGAAGCCGATGGCCGAGGCGGACTTAACCTGGTCTCCATCCCATTTCACCTTCAGGAATGCTTTCCAGTAATAGTTCGGAATCGGTAGCCTCGTAGGGTTCGCATCCTTGCCCGTCGCGCCCGTGAGGTAAGAAATGGTCTCGTTGCCGCCTACGGTTCTGTAAGCCGGGCCTGTGACGACATACACGGTTTCACTGGCATTGCTGCTTACGAGCGCCCTTTCCGCGTCCTCCAACGAGCTCCAGATGCCCTGGTTAAAATTATACTGAATCTGAGGTGTCTGGTTAGTGGCATAGTAGGTCTGCAGGTTCATCGTGTCGTCGCTCTTTCGGTCGGCATTCGGACACTGGTGACCACGGGAATAGGTGTCGTTCCCGTACATCGTGCCATAGCTGTTCTTAGTGATGCTCACCTGCTTGCTCTGGTCAATGTTTGGGTTAAAGCGCCAGCTGCTCGTGGAGGCCGAACCGGTTGTCAAGGCTTTAGTCAGCGGATAAGCAGTCCAAAGAGAGGCATAATAGGTATAGCTGTAGTTGTAGCTATAATTCCGATACTCCTCCGTGGCGCCACCGCTGCCGTAGAACACGCCCACATAGTCTTCGCTGCCCGTCGTTGCAGGGAGTTCCAGCCAGCCGGACGGAGTTCCGGGCACATTGTTCGTCGTGGTGAAACTGCCGATTGAACTTGTTATCTCCGTGTATCCGCCATTGCCGTCAGACACCACCATATAGGCTTGGTAGTAGTAAGTGGTACCGTGGGCAAGGCTGTTGACATCTGCGGTAAACTTACCTGACGCACTGTCCAGAAGGTCGTTTGTGTAAACGGTCTGAAGTGTCAGGTCGTTGCTGCTTGTTCCAATCCGGAACCCCGCTTCCTGCGGGGCCGGAGAGGTTCTCACTCCTGTAAACGAAGCGGTCAGGGTTGCCCCTGACGCGCTTTCGTTAAAGGAGGAGACGGCGGTGATGCTTCCATCCCCGGAGGTTCCGCCTCCGGATTGGTTTCAATTAGCTAACTCATAGAGGTCGAAATAGCCGCCATATCCGCTATTACCAATATTACTTGTAGCGTAATTTCTGAAATTGTAACCGCTTCTATAAACCAAAGCTCGTGTATTACGATTACTAGAGATAAACTCAAAACCGCCTTCTACCTTTGTGATAGTTATTGACTCTCCGGCGTCACTCTCAGTAATACTACCATTATTGCTGGTGGATGCATTAATCACAAGGTATTTACCTGTGCTGAGCAATACTTTATAATTACTGCCATCGCTTGTGATAGTAACAGAATACGAATCAGTAGTACTTGTTGACTCAATTCCATTAGCGGTAATTAAGGACGAAGCATCAATCCCAACAGAAGGTTGCACGGGATTAGAGCTGTCGAAAATCATTGAATATGTGTTATCAACCATTATATAGGTTTTACCCGATGTAATGGTAGAGACTTTTGTGTAGTAGGTCTTTGTTACGGCACCGGGGCCAGCCGCCTGATTAACCGTGACAATCACATCAGAAGCTCCTACGTAAGAGAGGGTGATTTCACCGCTTCTTTCGGAGGCTCCATTTTCTTGAGCGTCAACCTCAAATGATACCTCGCCATCAACACTATAATCAAAGTCATGAATCCAAGTCACATTTGAAGACGCGCTAATGGAAGCGCTGGTGGGATTCACTATTGAATATTCAACGGCATACAAATCATTTTCATTTGAGACGGCCATCGGATTCGAAGAAGAAACATTAATGACAGGATCGGTATTAACCTTTGTAATAGAGATTGGACCGATGCCCACATTAGCTGACTTTGTGAAAACAATTTGAACAAATCGAGAGGAAGAAGCAAAAGAATTGGTAGTTGATACAGTACCCGTCGCGTTATTGGCACCTGACAATTCCAAAGTCTGTACATTTGTCCAGTCCGCGCCATTCGCAGATTCTTTAATTGTCAGTGAAGAGTTTCCTGCTCCGCCAATCTTCTTATATCCAACAGAAACCGATCCAATAGCAGCATCTGTTCTGACTTGAATGTAATCTCCATTTCCATCAAACTTGACTCTATAGGGGGCATGAGACTCAGCGTAATCGCTTCCAAGGCCGTTCGTTGTTACACCAGGAACGGCATTCAACTCAGCAGCTGTGCCTCCTGCATAAATCCAATCCAGTGTAACACATTCAGTGGGATCAGCAGTTTTAAGAGAATAGGAAGCCGTATTATAAGTACCAGCAGCAAAAGACACACCAGGAGCAGAAATCGTATTGGTCTTTGTATAGGTATTGGATGCGTTGTCAGTTACAGTGAAGGTTACCTCTCCGACGTAATCTGAAACAGCACCCATTACGAAGTAAACATCCAGAGACCCGTTGTTGTCAACGGTGCCGTTGGAGATGTTGACGGTAATCTTATCTCCGCCGTTTCTATTGTAGGCAGTTGTGGGAGTAGCCCCAAATGTGACGTTGAAAATACCATAAAGGTTCTCTCCGGGGATTTCTACTTCGAACTTGCTGATATTTACGGACGCGCCAGTTTTATTCTTGAGCGTTACCTTCATCAGTGTAAACAAGTGCGACATCTCCACACCTGCGAAAGTGGTCGGAGTAGTCGCAGTAACCTGTCCTGCCAAAGCGTCATAGATCTTCAGGCTTGCCGTAGGATCGGATGCATCAAACGTCTGCGTTCCATAAAGCTGGAAAGTAGTACTGGTACCACGGTGATAAGACTTCTGCTGACCAGCTGTATAGAGGAAGTTGAAAGTGTGGTTTCCGTCAGCTATGGCCATATCGGTAGAGAAGGAACCCTTTTCGGAATCGTAAACGAATTCTGCGATGGTCTCATCAGCTTCAACCGGATAGGCTTCACCCCACGCCTCATCGGTCGTAACAGCATACATAACATCCCCATCTTCCCAATCCATTTTCCAGGTTTCAGCATCAAGCGTGGTTTTAGTCTGAGGGACATCGGCATTCAATTCAAACGGGATATGTTTGGCAACGCCATTATCAGGAACATTTACGTCAACTTCTTTCTGGCAAGAAGCAAGGGCAAAGATTGCAAAGGCTGCGCCCAAAAGGATAGAATACTTTTTCATTGTCTTCATCTTTAAGGGTTATTCTTCTTCATCATCCCACCAGGAAGAATTGCCCTGTTGGAGTTGTTTTACCTCGAAATCCGAGGCCATCATGTTTTCCTCGAACCGAACAATAATCAATTCGGCCTGAGGTGATTCAAGATAAAGTTTTTTCTTCATAACGTTATTGTTTTTGTTTATGTATATTCGTTTGAAATTCAGTTGTTTCCGTGAGACGGACACAAAACGGAAACCCTTGCCTCCCCAGTTATGGAAAAGCAAGGATTAACTGTATAACCTATTGATATAGAACTACTTTCTGCCCCCCGAACAATAACGGCGGTGGTTGAGCGTGTCATATATGTAGCTACTCGAGTCATTTCAACTTGCAAAATTACGGATATTCACCCGGTTTTCCAAGGATTATTCTGCAAAACAAATATAAAAAAGGGACCCCAGTAAGGGTCCCCGTGCTGAAATCTCAACTGTTAAATCCGGTGAAACGCCGGTCAGGCGATCCCGGCCATCAGGCGCATGAGGGTTTCCTTGGCATCGCCAAGTTCCAGATAGACGCCTTTTTCGCGGCTGTAGATCGGATTTTCCACGCCGGCGTAACCCGGCTTGAGGTCGTAGTTGCACACGATCACTTCCGGAGCCTGGTCCACATTGAGGACCGGCATGCCGTAGATGGGGGTTCCCACGGCATTGCGGGCTGCCGGGTTGAGGACATCGTTGGCGCCGATGACAACGACGGCATCCGCATTCTTGAAGTCGTCGTTGATGGCCTCCATCTCATACAGTTTCTCGTAATCGACATCCGCTTCGGCCAGCAGCACATTCATGTGCCCCGGCATACGTCCGGCGACCGGGTGGATGGCGAAACGGACGCGGGCGCCGCGGCTTTCCAGCTTGTCCGCCAGCTGGCGGACCTGGTGCTGGGCCTGCGCCAACGCCATGCCGTAACCCGGAACGATGATGACATCCTTGGCCTTTGAGAGGACGGATGCAGCGGTGGGCGCTTCTTCCACAGGGGCGGGTGCGGCTGCATTCAGCTGGCCGTCCAGCACTTTGACGCGGGCTTCGAGGTCGGCGACCATCGCCTCCAGTTCCTTGATTTTCTTCTCTAAATCCATAATTCGTTGAACCAGTTCTTCGTTTTCGTTTTCATCAATGACAGGGGTGGGGACGGACGGAGTCATCGTGCCGCCCATGAGGATGCTCATCAGCTTGCGGTTCATCGCCCGGCACATGATCTGGGTAAGCAGGAGGCCGGAGGCGCCGACGATACCGCCCACGGCAACCAGGAACACATCACCGACAGCCATGCCGGCAATGGACCCGGCTACACCCGAAAGCGAGTTGAGCAGGGAGATGGTGATGGGCATGTCCGCTCCCCCGACGCGGAGGGAGAACCAGAGGCCGAAAAGGGAAGCGGCCACAAAAGCGCCTGCAATGCACACCGTCAGGCCGGCACCCTGGGCAAAGGTGCCAACCACCACAAAGACCAGCGTAAGCACCAGGAACAGCAAGGTGCACAGGGCATGGCCTTTCCAGACGACCGGCTTCTGCGGGAGTACCCGGTGCAGTTTGCCGGCTGCGACCAGGCTGCCCACCAGGGTCACCATGCCCACCGCCACCGCCAGGAGCGCGGTGAACCGGACAAAGGGAGTGTCTCCCTGGACGGACAGGAGGCCCACCAGGGCCGATGCGCCGCCGCCGAGGCCGTTGAACAGGGCCACCGTCTGCGGCATCTGGATCATCTGGACCCGGACCGCCAGGAGGCTGCCGACCAGCGCGCCGATGAGGATGGACACATAGATGGTCCAGACCGACACGACACCGGCAAACAGCAGCGTGGCCACGATGCCGCAAAGCATGGCGAAGGCCGACAGCAGATTGCCTGCGACGGCCGTCCTGACCCTGCTCATCATGGAGATTCCGGCGAGCACGAGCACCGCCAGAACCGCACTGATTATGATTTGCAACGCCGGCATCCCTATTTCTTTTTCTTGTCAAACATCTTCAGCATCCGGTGCGTGACCCCGAAACCGCCGAACACATTGACCGCCGCGAGCACGATGGCAAGGCCTCCCGCGAGTTGCGCCAGCAGGCCGTCCCCTGCGAGGAAAGCGACGCCCGTCGCCACGATGGCACCGACGATCGTCACCCCGGACAGGGCGTTCATGCCGGACATCAGCGGCGTATGGAGCAGACTGGGCACGGTCCTGATGATGAAATATCCCAGGACCGCGCTCACGAGGAAGACTGCGATAAGAATCAGCGGATGTATCATAAACCCATGGCTTCGCGGGCACCCTGATGGACCAGCTCGCCGTCAATGCAGACCAGCGACTTCTGGATGATCTCATCACTGCGGTCCAGGACCAGTTTGCCGTCCTTGACCAGGTAGCTCACGAGGTTGTACAGATTGTTGGAGAACATCCAGGTGGAGCTTGTCGGAAGGAGACCGGGGATATTCTTGACACCCATCAGCGTCACGCCGTACTTGGTCTCGATGTCCCCCTTCGGGGTGAGCTCACAGTTGCCGCCCTGGTCGATGGAGATGTCCACGATGACGGATCCCTTCTTCATGCCCTTCACCATCTCTTCCGTGATGATGATCGGAGCGATCTTGCCGGGGATGAGGGCGGAGCAGAACACGATGTCCATTTCCTGGATGGTCGCCTTCAGGGCTTCCTGTTCCTTAATCAGGACATCGGCCGGGAGCCGGTTGGCATACCCGCCTTCCGCAATGGCCAGTTCCGGCGGAACCGTGGTATCCACCACCTTTGCACCCAGGGACATGGCATTTTCGGAGGCCATGGGACGGATATCGGCGGCATAGGTGATCGCACCCAGCCGCTTGGCGGTAGCCAGTGCCTGCAGGCCGGCGACGCCCACGCCGATGACCATGACCTTGGCCGGCTTGATCTGGCCGACGGCCGTGAACATCTGCGGGACGAAGGTCGTGAGCATGTTGGCCGCCATCAGGATACCCTTGTATCCGGCGCAGGTGCTCATGGAAGTAAGCGCATCCATGCTCTGGGCACGGGAGATGCGCGGAATGCCGTCCAGGGTGATGGCGGTAACGCCTTTGGCCGAAAGGGCCTTCACCATCCCGTGGTTCACCGGGGAAGCCGGATGGATGAAGGTGATCAGCAGCTGGCCTTTATGCATCATATCCACTTCATGCTTGCCCAGGGCCTCATTCATCAAGGGTTCCTTGACCTTGAGGATCATCTCCGCGCGGTCGTAAATCTCCTGCGGATTGTCAATGATCTTCGCACCGGCCTTGATGTAATCCTCGTCGTGATAGAGGGCGCCGTCGCCGGCGTGGCGCTCCACGAGCACCTCAAAACCATCCTGGACAAACTTCCCCACCGTTTCGGGTGTGGCGGCTACACGAGCTTCGTCGTGCATGATTTCCTTGGGAATACCAATGATCATAG
>CAMVMG010000039.1 GCA_947168525.1 uncultured Bacteroidales bacterium | reverse complement strand
ATGGCTTTGCGGATGCCGAATTCGTGGGTGCGCTCTTTCACGGTGATGAGCATGATGTTGGACACGCCCACGATGCCGCTGATCAGCGTGAGGATACCCAGGATCCAGAGGGCCGTCCGGAGGATGCGCGTGGCCTTTGTCATCTGGAGGTTGTCGGTGTAGCCGTTGTTGATCCAGATGCCCCGCCGGTCATCAGGGGCTATTTCGTGCCGGCGCTTCAGCGCAAGGGCGTATTCGTTTTCGAAAGCCTGGTGTTCTTCGAGGGTCTGGGGCCCGCTGACGGAGAAAGAGATGGTCTCCACCTTGTCGGTCAAGTCGAAGATTCCCTTGTAAGTGGTGTATGGGATGGGGCAGTTGCGGGTCATGTTGGTTTCGTCGGCAAAGTAGACGCCTACCACCAGGAACATGAGATTGCCTGTGGAGATCCACCGGCCCACCACCGACTCCGGATTCCTGGGACAGAGCTCCTTGGCCTGGTCGGAGTTGATGACAATCACTTTCCGGCGCTCTTCGAGGTCTTTCCTGTTCAGGAAACGCCCCTGGGACATCTTGAGCTTGGCCTGCATCTGGTAATCCGGCATGTGGCCGGCCAGCGATCCGGAAACGGTATTCCCGTCCAGCGCCAGGGTGACGGAGGTGGTGGACGTGGAGGTGGATACATTCGAGATAATATCCTTCCACTGGTTTCCTTCGGTAAAGGTCACATCGGCCTGATCCAGCCGGATTTGCCGGCCTTCCTTGTAGCCGGCATAGGGTTTGGATGTGGTCCAGCCTTCCACCTGGATGCTCTGGCTCACATAATTCTCCACATTTCCCATGAAGGAGTTCATGAGGCCGTTGCCGGCACCTAGCAGGCAGATGAGCAGGAAGATACCCCAGCTCACCGCAAAGCCGGTAAGGGCCGTGCGGAGCTTGTTGCCCCGCAGGGTACTGGCAATTTCGTGGAACAGTTCTCTCATTTGATAATGGCCCCCTCCCAGGCTTTGTGAGCCATGTTTTCTTCTATTTCCCCTATCATGCCATCCTTGATGTGGATGATTTTATCGGTCTCGTTGGCCACGCCGCCTTCGTGCGTTACCACGATAATGGTGATGCCGTTCTCCTGGTTCAGCTGCTTGAGAAGCCGCATCACTTCCACGCTGGTTTTGGAGTCCAGGGCACCGGTGGGTTCATCGGCCAGGATAATCTGGGGCTGGGTGATGAGGGCACGGGCAATGGCGACGCGCTGTTTTTGGCCGCCGGACATCTCGTTGGGGAAATGGCTTGCCCAGGGGGTGAGCCCCATCTTCTCCAGATACTCCATGGCTATGGCGTGCCGCTCTTTCCGGCTTACCCCCTGGTAATACAGAGGCAGTTCAACGTTCTCCACCGCCGTTTTGAAGTTGATCAGGTTGAAACTCTGGAACACGAAGCCGATCATGCGGTTGCGGTAGTCGGCCGCCTGCCTTTCGCTGAGGTCCTTGATCAGGGTGCCACCCAGGTGGTAGGTTCCCTCGTCGTAATTGTCCAGGATCCCCAGGATGTTGAGCAGGGTGGATTTCCCCGACCCGGATGCGCCCATGATGGACACGAACTCTCCCTTTTCAATTTCCAGGTCTATCCCCTTGAGTACGTGCAGGGGCTGCCCGTTGTTGTATGTCTTATGTACTCCTTTAAGCTCGATGAGCATATTTTTGCTGTATTAGTATGCTATTACACTGCAAAGATAATACGGATTTTTAATTCTGCAAAATTATTTCGATAAATGTGCCGCTTTTTTCGACGAGCGATTTCATCGGCCTTTCTCCTTAGCAAAAACCCTGCCCTTCTAAAAGAAAATGATTATCTTTGCGGATTAGTAGTTGAAACGATGTCAAAGAGTCTGAAAAATTTCCTGGGTACGCTGGCGGCCACCACGGTCTCCATCGTGCTCACCTTCGGTACCTCCGCCATTATTGACCGCACAAAACAGAAGGCCGAAAAGCGGGAGATGGTAATGATGATTATGTACGATATGCGGGAATCGCTCACGGAAATGGAACGGTGTAACGAAGATATTCTTTCTTTTTTCGACACCCAGATGGATATTATCGCCCATCCAAAGGAGTATGACGCCGGCTTGAGGGAGAAGACAGGGACTTTGGCCACGTATCTTCCCAGTCTCACATATTCTACCACAACGGAAAATATTTTCCGATCCAATGCCGAAACCATCCAGACCATCGGCAGCATTCTCTTTGTGGAAACCGTATCTTCATTTTATGACAAGCGGGCGCATTATAAAAGCCTGGTGGCGGATGAATTCCTGAACAGAGCGTCCAAAGCCCTGTATGATTACGACGCCCTGTATGATTTTGATACTTCCAATTTCCCTTTCTATGGTTTTGGTATGTTAAGGCAGATGAAAGGAAGCCTTGAGCAGTGCAAACTCATGATGAAGGTAACGGATAAGGATCTGGATGTGTTCAGTTCCCAGCAGGAAAAGCTATTGAAGGCCACCCGGGGCAATGATGCCGAAGAAATGGCAGAGGCGTCCAAAGAATTGACGGAGCGGAAACAGAAACTGCAGCAGGCCCGGGCAGAGGCCCGCAGACAACTGGAAATGAATTAACTAAAAAACAATAATAATGGCAGATCAGATGAAGAAAACCCTTCGCGACTCGGCGGCCATGCGCTGGACAGCCCTGCTGCTGCTGGCCCTCGCGATGTTTTGCAGCTACATTTTCATGGACATCTTGTCCCCTATCAAGGACCTGATGCAGGAAACCCGCGGATGGGACTCCACGGCATTCGGCACCATGCAGGGCAGCGAGGTGTTCCTGAATGTATTTGTGTTCTTCCTCATCTTTGCGGGTATCATCCTGGACAAGATGGGGGTCCGCTTCACCGCCGTGCTCAGCGCCGGGGTGATGCTGGTGGGCGCCGTCATCAAGTGGTTCGCCGTGAGCGAATCTTTCATGGGCAGCGGCCTGGAGACCTGGTTCACCAACAACCTTAATTACATTCCACTCTTCGATGAGCTGGGCGTGTCTCCGTTCTACAGGGGCATGCCGGCATCGGCCAAACTGGCGGCCTGCGGTTTTATGATTTTCGGCTGCGGTTGCGAGATGGCCGGCATTACAGTGAGCCGCGGTATCGTGAAATGGTTCAAGGGACGTGAGATGGCCCTGGCTATGGGTTCGGAGATGGCGCTGGCCCGCCTGGGCGTTGCCACTTGCATGATTTTCTCCCCCTTCTTCGCTAAACTGGGCGGCAGCGTGGACGTTTCCCGCAGCGTAGCCTTCGGCGTGGTGCTCCTTTGCATTGCCCTCATCATGACCATCGTCTACTTCTTCATGGATAAGAAACTGGACAGCCAGACCGGGGAGGCCGAAGAGAAGGACGACCCGTTCAAGGTGAAAGATATCGGCAAGATTCTCTCGGACGGCGGATTCTGGATCGTGGCCCTGCTGTGCGTACTTTACTACAGCGCCATCTTCCCGTTCCAGAAGTATGCGGTGAACATGCTCCAGTGCAATCTTACGCTGGTTGAACCCGCGGCCGATTCTTACTGGGCCGGCTCCAGCGTCACTATTGTCCAGTACATCATCATGCTGGTGGTGGCCGCTGCCGGCTTTGCCAGCAACTTCCAGAAGAAAAAGACCAATCAGTATATCTTCCTGGGTATTTCCATTGCAGCCCTTATCGCCTACTGCTATATGGGTTACATGCGCCAGAGCGCCGAATCCATCTTTGCGGTGTTCCCGCTGCTGGCCGTGCTCATTACCCCCATCCTGGGCAATTATCTGGACCGCAAGGGCAAAGGTGCCTCCATGCTGGTGCTGGGCGCCATCCTGCTCATTGCCTGCCACCTCACCTTCGCCTTCGTGCTGCCCGCCTTCAAGGGCAATACCGTGGGAGGCGTAATCGTGGCCTATACCACCATCCTGGTGCTGGGCGCCAGCTTCTCGCTGGTTCCCGCCGCCTTGTGGCCTTCCGTTCCCAAGCTGGTGGACGCCAAGGTCATCGGCAGCGCCTATGCGCTTATCTTCTGGATCCAGAACATCGGCCTGTGGCTGTTCCCGCTGCTTATCGGCAAGGTGCTGGACAAGACCAATCCGGGCGTAACGGATCCTACGCAGTTCAACTACACCGCCCCGCTGGTAATGCTGGCCTGCCTGGGCGTGGCCGCCCTGGTCCTGGGTCTGGTGCTCAAGGTGGTGGACCGCAAGAAGAATCTGGGACTGGAACTACCTAATATTCAGGAATAATGCCTGTGGTAACGCAGAAGTCTTTCAACAGGTCAGCCGCTTGGATAGCGCTGGCCTGTTTGGTTGTGCCCATGTTCGCGTCGTACTTCTTCGACGACATGTTCTCCAGCATCTCCTACCTGTTCGAGAATCCTTCGCTCACTCAATTGGGTTGGGATGCGGCAGGATACGGGCTCTATACCAGTGGGTACAGCGTCCTGTGCGTGTTCGGCGGCCTGGTGGTATGCGGCATCCTCCTGGACAAATGGGGCGTTCGCATCACGGGCTCTATCTTTGTGGGCATGATGGCCGCCGGAGCCGGCCTTGTGCTGTGGGCGCTGCTTTCCGGGGCATCCTGGTCTCTGCAGGCGGCTTATGTGGGCTGCATGTTCTTCGGCCTGGGGTCGGAGATAGCCGGCACGGCCGTCACGCGGAGCATCGCCAAGTGGTTCCGGGGCGGGCCGATGGCACTGGCCATGGGCTTGCAGCTGGCTATCGCCCGGCTGGGTACGGCCTTCGCGCTGGTGCTGTCCCCGAAACTGGTTTCCCAGCAATCCGCTCATGTGTATTCTTTGGCCGAAACCGCCCGCCCTGCCGTGGTGGGCATGGGCCTGATGGCCCTGGGGCTCATCCTCTGGGCCGTTTTCGTGGCGCTGGATGCAGCTTCAGAGGGAAAGGGTGTTTTTTCTCCGTCAAAGAAAAAGGCCGATTCCTCCGAAAACACACCCTCTTCCTCTTCCGCGGCAATAATGCCGGAGAAGGATGCCCCTTCCAGAGCATCGGCCTATAATTCAGCGGAGGAAGGGGTGCCTTCGCGGGCGTCAAAAGAGGAAGATGCTTTCAGGTTTTCCGATGTCCTTAAGGTGCTGGGTAACAAGAATTTCTGGCTGCTTGGCCTGCTTTGCGTGCTGTTTTACAGCATCATCATCGCCTTTAAGAAATTTGCCGGGGCCATCCTGATTCCCCGTTTTGACATCCCGGCTGTAGCCGCCGGATGGATGGTGAGCATGCTGCCGTTCTCCACGGTCATTTTCGCTCCGCTGTTCGGCATGCTGGTGGATAAGGCCGGAAAGGGAACGCGCTGGATGGTGCTGGGCGCCATTCTGGCCCTGGTGGCCCACCTGTTGCTGGCCTTTGCTCCTGCCGGCGTCCCGTTCTGGGGCTACCTGGCCATGGTGTTCCTGGGCTTCGGCTATTCGCTGGTCCCGGCCGCCCTCTGGCCCAGCGTGCCCAAGATTGTACCGGACAAGGTGCTGGGAACCACTTTCGCGCTCATCTACTGGGTACAGAACCTGGGGCTGCTCAGTTTCAAGTGGCTGGCCGGAATCATCCTGGGCGCATCGGTCGCAGGTACTTCCGGCCCCGTTCACGTAGAACTGATGTTCGTGGCTTTGTGCGTAGCCGCCGTGGTGGTGGCCCTTATTTTCCGCCGGTCATCGGCCCGCCATCCGGAGCTGCAGCTGGACCAGCCCAACCGCTGATCCTCCTCCCGCTGTTATCGCCCGGCCCCGGCTTTGCTCTGCCGTTTTCGTTTCCGCAGTCCCCGCCGCCGTCGGGCGTGCACGCTGTGACGACGTTTTTGCCGTTTTTCGCGTTCGCCGCCGTCGGGCATGCACTCTGTGACGACGTTTTTGGCGTTTTTCGTCTTCGCCGCCGTCGGGCATGACGTCCTGACCGTTATCTCACTTCTTTCGAAGCAAGCAATTGCCGGATTGTCTTCTCCCGGACGAAAATGGAAGTAGAGATCTGGTAGGAACTCAGGCCGAATTCCCGGTTCAGAATCAAGGCCAGTTTTCCCTTGTCCTGCTCGGAGAGTGCGCGTAATTCTTTTCCGCCAAATCGTTTTTGCAGCGTCTGGCTCACAATGCTTGCGACTTCGTTTTTATTGAAATCGGCCAGTTCTCCCAGGCGGTTGGCAATTTGGAAAAAGATCTCATAATCCTTGACAAGTGCCGTTTGGAGGTCTTTGGGGGTGGGAAATAACTTTTGTACCAACGATACGTCGACGAACGAGTTGGGAAGCAGGCCGAGGTAAGGGTGAATGATCCAGTCGGCGGGGATATCTATGTTGCTTCCAAACAATTTGGCTAGGTTGCGTTTGGACATATCCCCAGCCCGGGAGCCTCCCAGTGCATCGGGCATCCCGGAATAATAAATCCAGTTTGTCCCCCAGGGATAGCATCCAACGATTCCCAACCCTTTTTCAAGGGGGTTGCGCAAGATATAGAGGAGTTCGTTTTTCATCTGCTCCGGACTCTCTATGCTTTCCAATTTGAACCAATAGTCGTCCGGCAGAGGTGGAAAACCGTCCCGGAGCAATCGGGCCGATAGTTTTCGCTTCAGGTAGTCAAATGCTTCCAGGCAGTCTGCCCCGGTTCCGCTGAGTATGATGTGGATGTGGTTCGGCATCAGGACAAACGCATATATCCTGATGGAGTACTTAAGGCAAATCAGGCCCATCAGTAGCATTCCATATGCAAACGCACCCACTGTATTGAAGATGAGGCCTCCAGTAAGACCTTCAGTGCAAAGGTGGTAATATCCTTTACCCTTTGCGCGGAATTCTTCCCGCTCTTTTCGTTTATTCATACGCCGAAGAAAAGAAGAATTATCCGTGTTATGAAATGAGAAACGTTTCTTTTGAAAAAAGCCCTCTGACGCTTTTCAAAGGCCGTTTTTCCCCTTTGCAAAAGATTGCAAATAGTTCAAATATCTTTTTGGACGATAATACCTGCCTGATAATCAGATGTTTGTCTGTTTAAAACAGATACGGCAGAATCTGTATTTTTTGCCGATGATGACCTCTATCTGCTATCTGCCGTCGGGCATGCACGCTGCGGCGACACTTTTGCCGTTTTTCGCGTTCGCCGCCGT
>CAMVMG010000038.1 GCA_947168525.1 uncultured Bacteroidales bacterium | reverse complement strand
GAGTCTGGACCGTGTCTCAGTTCCAATGTGGGGGACCTTCCTCTCAGAACCCCTATCCATCGTCGCCTTGGTGGGCCGTTACCCCGCCAACTAGCTAATGGAACGCGAGCCAATCCGGTATCGATAAATCTCTTAAACATTCCCCATGCGAGGACTGTTGTTACGGAGTATTACGCGACGTTTCCATCGACTATCCTCCAGTACCGGGCATGTTGCTCACGCGTTACTCACCCTTTCGCCGGTCGCCGCCAAGTATTGCTACTCGCGCTGCCCCTCGACTTGCATGTGTTAAGCCTGCCGCTAGCGTTCATCCTGAGCCAGGATCAAACTCTTCATTGTATATTCTTTATAATTCTAAGCTTGTCCCTGACATTCTAGTTTCCTTAAAGAAACTGACGCTCGTTTAAATTTGCTTGCTTGTACTTTTAGTCTTTCAATATTGTCAATGAGCCGTAAAAAATCCCGTTCGTTTCAAACGGGACTGCAAAGGTAGTAATTATTTCCTAACTGGCAAATTTTTTCTGCAAAAATTTTAGAAAAAAAGAAATCCCCGGTCAAGCCGGGGATCACAAGTATGTTTACAAATTTGCTATGGGTCTTATTACGAAGCGGAATTCGCGCTCGGTGGCGGGGAGACGATACTTCTCCAGCGGCCGCCGGCCCCAGGAGTTGATGCCGCCCACGCCCATCTGCACGGCGTCCACATGGATATAGGTGTTCCCGGAGGGCACCAGTTCCTGCGGATGACGAGGAACGCCATACTGGCCGTTGTGGTTCTTCTCAGGAGTATCCCCTTCCGGTGCCACCACGTCCAGATCGGCGATGGAATACGGGAGGGCCGATGCCGAGAAATCCAGCGGTGCCGATACTTCCAGGCCATTTCCTCCCTCGTTCAGGATGCGCAGGAAGCGAAGCCCCGTATGGGTGCCCGATTCCTGCGTGCGCACGTACCCGTAATGATATTGTTCCGCCACGCTCTGATGATATCGGCCTAACAAAGCGGCGCTGTTGCGGTCGGAGTAATTCTCCCAAGGACCCAGGCCGAAGAAATCCAGCCGGTCGAAGGAATCCGGCATGGCAAAGGCCATCCCGAAGCGGAACAGGTCCGGAGCCTCTGACAGGCCGCCTGCATCGGCCATCTTCTCCACTACGCTGAGCGTACCGTCGGAGGTAACCCGATAGAAAACCGACACCGCCGCCTTTCCGCCGATGGGCGCATATTCCACCTCTACCAGGCAGGCACCGTCCTGAGGCGTAACGCGGAAGTCCGATACTATAAATTCCGGATTCCGCCACAGCCCCTGCTTGAAATGCAGGCCGGCACCCAGGTCGTTCTCCACAGGTGCGCGGTTGAAGCAAGGCATGAGCGGCTGCGTGAGCAGTTCCTTGCGTTCCACGGTATAGGAATCCAACGCACCGGTGCGTTTGTCGAAGCTGGCGGTCCACAGGGCCTCACGTTCGCCGGCGGTGCCGGGAGCCGGCAGGAATCCGGTGAGCACCAGAACCTGCGAACTGTTATACAGACCCAGTTGGCCGCCTTCGCACTCCAGCAGCAGCGGACGGCTGTCGCGGAGCAGAAGCTGGTCATAGGCCAGCTCCCAGCCTGCGGGGAGCAAAGGCCGCGCCCGTTTGAGCACATAGCGTACAGTAAGGGTGAGCGTTCCGGGAACAGCATCTACCGGGCCGATACCCAGGTCCAGTTCCGTGGATTTCTGCGGACGGACAACCAGGTCCTCCACTACGCCGGAGCGTACGGGAATGCCATCGGCCTCCAGGCTCCAGAGCAGGCGCACATCGGCCAAATCCCGGAAGAAGTTTTCATTATAGATGGTCAGGGCCTCCGGCGTGCCGGAAGTGAGGATATCCCGGTACTGGTAACGAACCTCATAGGCGTGCGGATGCAGGCTGCGGTCGGCCGCGATGACGCCGTTGCAGTTGAAGGAACCGTCGGAAGGATCGGCCGGATTGTAATCGCCGCCGAAGGCGAAGAATTGGCCGTTCCACAGCGCCTGGTCCTGGAAGTCCCAGATGAAGCCGCCTTGATAGGCCGGATACTTGCGCACCAGGTCCCAATACTCCTTGAAATTACCCATTGAATTGCCCATGGCGTGGGCATATTCGCACTGGATGAGCGGGCGGTCCGGTGCTCCGGACACATACTTCTCGCACTCGTCCGGCGACCAGTACATGGGGCACACTACATCGGAACAGTCGTAGGGGCCCATGAGCGCATTCTCGTACTGGACGGGGCGGCTGGGGTCATAGGCCTTGATCCAGTCCCGGCTGTCCACGAAATTAGGACCGGCGCCGGCCTCGTTGCCCAGGCTCCAGACAATCACCGAAGGGTGGTTGAAATCGCGCTGGACCATGCGCTGATCGCGTACCAGATGCGCGGCACGGAACTGAGGGTCCTGCGCCAAGGTTTCGCCGTCCCTATAGCCCATGCCGTGGGATTCGATATTGCCTTCGTCTACCACATACAGGCCGAAACGGTCGCACAGGGTGAGCCAGCGAGGGTCATCGGGATAATGGCAGGTGCGCACTGCGTTGATATTCAGTTCTTTCATGATGCGGATATCCCGGATCATGTCTTCCTCGGAAACGATATAGCCCTTGGTGGGATGCATTTCGTGTCGATCGGCCCCCTTGATCAAAACGGGCTGGCCGTTGATGAGCAGCTGGGCGTCCTTGATCTCCACCGTGCGGAAGCCCACTTCAAAGGGGGCGCTCTCCACCACGTTGCCCAGGGCATCCAGGGCGCTTACCTGCAGGCGGTACAGATAAGGGATTTCCGCGCTCCAGGGCTTCACGCCGCTTACCTGCGTCTGGGCCATCGCTTTCCCCTTCCGGGGCTTGGCCGATAAACTGGCTACCTGGACGCCAGTGGCATCGTACAGATCCCCGCGCACGGAGCTGATGCCGGAGGTGACATCGGCCTGCAACTGAAGGGAGCCATCGGCCCCGGCCAGGATATGCACATCCTCCAGGCGTTGTTTTGCGCGCGTATAGAGATAGATGCCGCGGGAGATGCCGCTCAGGCGCCAGAAGTCCTGGTCTTCCAGATAGGTGCCGTCGCACCAGCGGAAGATTTCCAGGGCAATGACGTTCTGGCCCGGCATTACGAACTTGCTCACATCGAAGCGGGCTTCCAGCTTGCTGTCTTCGCTGTAGCCTACCATTTTTCCGTTCACCCACACGCGCACGTTGGAGGTGGCACTGCCGATGCAAAGGTATACCGGCTGCTTTTCCCAATCGGCCGGAAGATCGAACACCCGGCGGTATTGGCCAACATGGTTGCCTTCCTTGGGCACTATGGGCGGCGTATTGGGCTGCAGTCCCTTCCAGGCATAGCCGATATTCACATACACCGGATTCCCGTAGCCGTTGAGCTCCCACAGGCCGGGAACGGGCATTTCGGCCCAGCCGGCATCGTTGTAGTTGATGGCCTCGAAGCCTTTCAGGCGTTTTTCCACCGTTTCGCTCCAGTGGAAGCGCCACCGGCCGTTGAGCGAGAGGGTCTGCTGCTGGTCCGTGACGAAACTGGTGTGCATGGGAAGGCGGTTCTCCTGGAACACTTCAGGATCCTGCCAGGGTTCCAATTTTCGGGCTTGCAAAGAGGTAAGGGCCATAAGGGCCAGGGAAAGGAGGACAAGTTTTTTCATAATACTACAAAGATAGCAAATAATTATTTGGTAACTTTGTGGCCGATATGGAAAAACAAGTGTCCCTCTGGCAGATTTTCAAGGTTTTCGCCAAAATCGGTGCGTTCACCATTGGCGGAGGCTATGCCATGATTCCGCTCATCCAGGCCGAGCTTTCCCGCCGCGGCTGGATTTCGGAAGACGAACTGCCGGATATCGTGGCTCTCTCCCAGAGTGCTCCGGGCGTGATGGCGGTGAACATCTCCATCTTCGCCGGGCATAAGCTGCGGGGCTTCAAGGGCAGCGTGGCGGCCACGCTGGGCAGCATCACGCCGTCGTTCCTGATGATCCTGGCCATCGCCATGTTCTTCGTGGCCTTCAAGGACAATCCGTATGTGGAACGCGCATTCAAGGGAATTCGGCCTGTGGTGGTATCGCTCATCGCCGTGCCCATGGTGAACATGGCCCGCCGCTCCTGCAAAAACGTCTGGCACTGGCTTCTGGCCGTGGTTTCGCTGCTGCTGGTGGCCTTCCTCAACGTTTCGCCCATTTACATCATCCTGTGCGTGCTGGTGCTGGGCTTCAGCATAACCTATTATAAGGAGGGCCGATGGAAACGCTAGCGTTATTGGCCCAGCTGGCCTGGACATTCTTTGTGATCGGCGCCTTTACTTTCGGCGGCGGTTATGCGATGCTGTCCCTCATCCAGAACCAGGTGGTGGTGGAGCACGGCTGGATTTCCGAAGCCACCTTCACCGACATCGTGGCCATTTCGCAGATGACGCCAGGGCCTATCGGCATCAACAGCGCCACCTATGTGGGCTATGATGTTTTGCTGGGCGCTTCCGGCAGCCCGGTGATGGGGGTTATCGGCTCCCTTACCGCCACCCTGGCCCTCATGCTGCCGTCCTTCGTGATGATGCTGCTGATTGTGAAGTTCTATTTCCGCTTCAAGAACAGCACGCTGTATGCCGGTACCCTGGCCTGGCTCAAGCCGGCCGTAGTGGGCCTTATCGGTGCAGCGGCCATCATCCTCATATTAAAAACCACTTGGACCGGCGGAGTGCCTTCTGTCCGAGTGGTTGCTGATAACTTCCCCGACTGGAAAAGCTGGGTGCTGCTGGGCGGCGCCTTCGTAGCCGGCTACTGGGGCAAGGTGAACCCCATCTATCTCATTCTGGCCGGTGCCGTCCTGGGGTTACTGCTTTACTGATGCTCTTGCGAAAGGCGGGAAAAATCCCTATCTTCGTATCACAAAACCGTAAGCATCTTATGAAACCATTTTCCCTTTTACTGGCGGCTTTGTTCGTTTTTGCCGCCTGTTCCCAACCGCAGCCCCAGGCCTTCCACGTGATTCCCATGCCGGCCGATGTTACCGTCAGCGACGGCTCCTTCTGCGTGAAGGGCGCCGCGGTACACTTTGACGACGATCTGGACGAAGCCTCGATGGGCGCCGTCCTCCGCTTTGTGGAAGCCATTGAAACGGCCACCGGCACCCAGTGCAAATGGGACGAAGGCGGTATGACCTTCCGCGTCAATCCCAGCCTGGCCTCAGAACAGTACTCCATCAACGTTACGCCCAAGAGCGTTACGGTGGAGGCATCGGCCCTGAACGGCTTCGTCTATGCCTGTGAAACCCTGAAACAGATGCTTCCGGCAGCCATTTATGGCAAAGAAGCTGTGAAGGCCGATTGGGTGCTCCCCTGCGTGAGCATCCTGGACCAGCCGCGCTTCGCCTACCGCGGCATGCACCTGGATCCCTGCCGCCACTTCTTCACCATCGAGGAAACCAAGCGCTATCTGGACGTGATGACCGCCTATAAGCTGAACCGCTTCCACTGGCACCTCACGGAAGACCAGGGCTGGCGTATGGAAGTGAAGGCCTATCCCAAGCTCACCGAAGTGGGCGCCTGGCGCAACGGAACCGTCATCAAGAAAGACTGGGGTTCCAACGACGGCATCCGCTACGGCGGCTTCTATACCCAGGAAGAGATGAAGGAGATTGTGGATTATGCTGCCAAGCGGGGTATTATCGTCATTCCCGAGATTGACCTTCCCGGCCACATGGTGGCTGCCCTGGCCGCCTATCCTGAGCTGGGCTGCACCGGCGGTCCCTATGAGGTATGGACCCGCTGGGGCGTGGCGCCCGACATCCTCTGCGCCGGCAACGAGAAAATCTACACCTTCCTGGAGACCGTGCTCACCGAGCTCATGGATATCTTCCCCTCCGAGTACATCCACATCGGCGGAGACGAAGCTTTCAATGAAGAGATGGGCATTCCGTGGGAGCACTGCCCCAAATGCGCCGCCAAAATGCGGGAGCTGAGCATCAAGAAAGGCCCCATGGCCAAGCACTACCTGCAGAATTACGTGACCGCCCGCATCCAGAAGTTCCTGAACGACCACGGCCGCAAGATTATCGGCTGGGATGAAATCCTGGAGGGCGATCTGGCCGAGGGAGCAACCGTGATGTCCTGGCGCGGCACCGCCGGAGGCATCAAGGCGGCCGCCAAGGGCTTCGACGTGGTGATGACCCCTACCGACTATGCCTATTTCGATTACTATCAGGGCCAGGAGCGCGACAAAGAGCCCTTCGGCATCGGCGGATACCTTCCCTTGGAGAAAGTATATGGTTATGAACCGTATAATGGCATGGTCCCCGGTTCCGAAAAACACATCCTGGGCGTCCAGGCCAATCTGTGGACGGAATACATTCCCACTCCCGAGCACCTGGAGTACATGCTCCTGCCCCGCATGTGTGCTTTGTCGGAAATTCAGTGGTGCGCACCCGACAAGAAGGACTACGCCCGCTTCGACGCTTCCCTGGACCATACCTTTGCCATCCTGGACGCCATGGGCGTGAACTACAGCCTGGATTGCCGCGGCCTGGTGGGTCTGGACCGCATCCCCGCCCGCTCCCCCGAAGAACTCGCACAACTGGAAAAACCCGCTTGGTAATCCCATGCGGCACAACACGCTGTACCCCAGCCACTTACACAAATCAATCGTTCCGTTTTGGAACGATTGATTTTTATATTCCCCTCACTGACAGGTGGTTACACCGCATTGGGACGGCGGCGCAGGAGGACCCAGGCGCAGGCGCAGTAGGATAGGATCACAAAGGTATTGAGGCCGAGCTGGATCCAGTGGACGCCGGGGCCGGCAGAGAAGGAGAAGCCCGGGAACAGGGCCGGGAAGGTGCCGGAAGACAGGGCGATAAAAGCATAGGCCAGCCCCATGAGGCCGAAAATGGCCCCCAGCCGCCTCCAGTTATACGGGATGGGATAGTACTTGGCCCCCAGCCAGGCGCTGATGATGAACATCACCAGATAGCTGGCCAGATGGCCCCAGGCCGATGCCCAATAGGAGTAGCGCGGCATGAACGTCACGTTCACCACGGTGGTTACCAGAAGGCCCGCCAGGGTGATCCAGATAGCCATTTGCGTTCGGCCGGAGAGCTTGTACCACATGGATACGTTGAAGAGCATGCCCAGCAGCATATAGCTCAGGAGCATGATGGGCACCACGCCCACGCCCATGCGGAAATCCCGCCCCAGGAACAGGGAAATAATATCGATATAGCCGATAACCCCCAGGAACACCAGGCCGCAGAAGGCCGTGAAGTATTCCATCACAACTGCGTACAGCTGCTTGGAATCCTTGTCCTTCGCCCGCTGGAAGAAGAAAGGTTCGGCCGCATAGCGGAACATCTGGATGAA
>CAMVMG010000037.1 GCA_947168525.1 uncultured Bacteroidales bacterium | reverse complement strand
CGAGACCCCAACATTAAAAGTGTTGTGCTCTACCAACTGAGCTAACGAGTCTTCCTTTTCCTCGTTTGGTGAACGGGATTGCAAAGGTAGGTATTTTTTGGGAACTTGCAAATTATTTTCCGCATTTTTTTACGCCGAAAATTCTTTAATCCGCTGCTCCTGGGAAAGCCGGCAAATCAGAAGGCGATCCCGCGATTCCGCAACGATATAACCATCAAGCCCTTCCACCACTACGGTTTTTTCCGAGGCCGTATGGATAAAGCAATCTTGGCAGTCGAACAGGCGGACATCGCCGCCGACAACGCTGTTGCCGTCCCCGTCCTGGTCCAGGTGGGTTTTCACCGAGCCCCAGCTGCCCAGGTCGCTCCAGGCGAGGTCTTCCGCAATCACATAAATTCGGGGAGATTTCTCCATCACGGCATAGTCGATGGAGATTTTCTCGCAGGTGGGAAAAAGCCGGTGAAGCTGTTCCGGCTCCTGCTCCGTAAAGAAGGACGGGGCCAGCAGGTCCATCACGTCGGCAATCTGCGGGGCGTAGGCGCGAAGCTCGGAGAGGATGGTGTTCACATTCCACACGAAGATGCCGGCGTTCCAGAAGTATTTTCCGTCTTCCAGATAGCCGATAGCGGTGTCCAGGTCCGGTTTTTCCCGGAACTCGCTCACCTTGAGCACCTGTCCGTGGATAGCCTCCGCAGCGTGGATGTAGCCGTAGCCGGTCTCCGGACGGGTGGGGGCGATACCCACCGTGACAATGGCATCCCGCTTTTCAGTAAATCCCAGGGCCTTGCGGATGGTTTCCGTGAACTCCGTCGTCTTGAGGACCAGGGCATCGGCCGGGGTAACCACAATATTGGCTTCAGGGTCTTTGCGCTGGATTTTCCAGGAGGCATAGGCGATACAGGGAGCCGTATTGCGGCCTTCCGGCTCTGCCAGGATCTGGTCCGCCGGGATGAAAGGCAGCTGCCTGCGTACCAGCTGCACATACTTTTCCCCGGTTACCACCCAGAAATGGTCCGGAGCGCACAACGGGGCAAAGCGCTCTGCCGTGAGCTGGATCAAGCTGCGTCCTACACCCAGGATATCGATAAACTGTTTGGGCACATCGGGGGTGGAAAGCGGCCAAAGACGGCTACCCACGCCACCGGCCATAATCACTACATGTGTATTCATCGTTCAATGATTCTGCCCCGCCTGCAGACGGGGTTACAATTTTAAGCAAAAAACCCTGCAATTCAAATTTTTATTTTGTAAATTTGTAGGGTTACAGCCACGAAACACTTTTAAAACTTATTACTATGGCATCTATTACCGATTTTATCATGCAGCAGGTGAAAGCCTCTACCGGCAGCGTCAACATCCCCTCCGACGTAAAAGACCAGGTCTTGGGTGGTCTGGGCAATTCTATTCTGGGCAGCCTTACCCAAACCGTGGCCAAGCCCGGCGGCGTAGACCTCGTGAAGGGTCTCCTTACCGGTTCCTCCAATGCCGCCACCAGCCCCATCACCGCACTGGCCGGCAGCCTGTTCAACAGCAATGTCCTCTCCAAACTGAACCTGGGCTCTCTGGGCGCCACCCTTTCCGGCCTCATCCCCGTGATCATGGGCAAACTGGGTGGTATCCTTAAAGACCAGGACGGTGACGGCGACGTAGACCTGAACGACATCATCCTGGCCTTGAAGGGCGGCGGCAAACAGACCTCCAGCGGTCTGGGCGGCGGCCTGCTGGGTGCAGCCACCAGCATCCTGGGCGGCATCCTGGGCGGCAAGAGATAAACACTTTTTAATTATTTATGATCAGGGTGCGCCATGCGGTGCACCCTATTGTTTTTTTACGTATCTTTATGGTTCAAAAATGTAGTGTATGAAAAAAATCCTTATTCTAGCCGCGGCCGTGCTGGCACTGGCATCCTGCGGCAACAAGTACCAGACCGTGAAGGGAGATCCCTTACAGACCAAGATCTACACCCTGGCCAACGGCCTCAAGATTTACATGAGCGTTAACAAGGACGAGCCGCGCATCCAGACCTACATCGCGGTGCGTTCCGGCGGAAAGAACGACCCTACCGACAATACCGGCCTGGCCCATTATCTGGAGCATATGATGTTCAAGGGTACGGAGCAGTTCGGTACCCAGGACTATGCGGCGGAAAAGCCCATGCTTGAGCAGATTGACTCCCTGTTCGAGGTATACCGCACCCTCACCGGCTCCGGCGAGCGCCTGGCCCTGTATCACCAGATAGACTCCATCAGCTATGAGGCCTCCAAGCTGGCCATCCCCAACGAGTACGACAAACTGATGTCCATCATCGGCTCAAGGGGATCCAACGCTTACACCAGCAACGACGTCACCTGCTACGTAGAGGAAATCCCCTCCAACCAGCTGGAAAACTGGGCGCGCATCGAGGCCGACCGCTTCATGAACTGCGTCTTCCGCGGGTTCCACACCGAGCTGGAAGCCGTGTATGAAGAGAAAAACATGGGCATGGCCTCCGGCAGCGAGAATGCCATGGAGGCGCTGGATTCCATGCTTTTCCAGGGGCACGCCTACGGCACGCAGACGGTGATCGGCACGCAGGAGCACCTCAAGAATCCTTCGCTCATGGCCATCCGCCGGCAGAAAGACACCTACTATGTCCCCAACAACGTGGCCATCTGCCTTTCCGGCGACTTCGACCCGGACCAGGTGGTTAGCCTGGTAGAGAAATACTTCGGCTCCTGGAAGGCCAACCCGGATCTCCCGGAGTGGAAGGTTGCCCCCGTAGCCGCCCTCTCCACCCCGCAGGTGGCCGAGGTCTGGGGCCCTGAGGCCGATTTCCTGATTATGGGCTGGCGCACTCCCGGCGCCCGTTCCACCGACAGTGACGCGGCAGAGATCGTAAGCGCCGTGCTCTCCAACGGCATGGCCGGCCTGGTAGACCTGGATGTAATCCAACAGCAAAAAATCCTGGACGGTGGCATTTTCCCGTACAACCGTACCGACTACGGCCTGTTCATGGTAGAGGCCTATCCCAAACAGGGACAGAGCCTGCAGGAAGTGAGGGACATCTTCCTCCAGGAGATGGCCAAGCTCCGTGACGGAGAATTCTCCGAGGAACTGGTAGAAGCCGCCAAGGCCAACTGGAAACTGCAGCAGATGCAGGCCCTTACCAGCAACCGCAGCCGCGCCGACCGTTTTGTAGATTCCTTCATCAACGGCACCAGCTGGACGTCTGAGGTGCAGAAGATGGACCGCGTGATGGCCCTCACCAAGGCCGATATCGTGGCGTGGGCCAACGCGTATCTGGGAGAGAACAACTATGCCATCGTTTACAAGCACAACGGCCAGGATCCCAACGAGAAGAAGATCGAGGCTCCGCGCATCACGCCCATCGTGACCAACCGTGACAAGCAGAGCGCCTTCCTGCAGGAGATTGCCGCCAACGAACCCGCTCCCATCGAGCCGGTTTTCCCGGATTTCTCCAAGGACATGTCCGTGCTCAACTATAACGGACTGGAGGTGCTTTACAAGCACAACGACAAAAACGACATCGCCCAGCTTGTGCTGCGCAGCGACCTGGGGACGGACAGTAACCCGTACCTGGGCCTGGCCCCTTCCTACCTGAGCTACCT
This sequence comes from uncultured Bacteroidales bacterium, assembly GCA_947168525.1. Classification (GTDB taxonomy): domain Bacteria; phylum Bacteroidota; class Bacteroidia; order Bacteroidales; family UBA932; genus Cryptobacteroides. The sequence continues at coordinate 5,197 of CAMVMG010000037.1, read as the reverse complement.
GGGCACTGCCTCCAAGAGCCAGGCCGACATCGCCACCGAAATGTACGGGCTGGCCTGCAGCTATAGCTTCCGCAGCGGTGCCAATTCCAGCCAGCTCAGCGTGAACGGTCTGGGAGAAAACATCGGCAAGGCCCTCTCCATCGTGGAAGACCTGCTCTCCGGTGCCAAAGCCGACGAAGCAGTCCTGTCTGAGCTCAAGGCCGACATGCTCCGCTCCCGGGCCGATGCCAAGATGAACCAGCGCGCCTGCAATAGCGCCCTCCAGGCCTATGTGATGTATGGCCCGGACTATATCGCCCGTACCACCCTGAGCAATCCTGCCCTGACAGCCACCACGTCCGACCAGCTGCTGGAGGCGCTCCGCGGCCTCCTGGCCAAGGACCACAAGATTCTCTACTACGGGCCCGCTTCCGAGCAGGAACTTCTGGAGATCCTGGCACAGAACCATCCCGTGGCCGGTCCCCTGGAGAAAGTGGCCAAGAGCTATCCCGTCAAGCAGTTCACCCCGGACAAGCGCGTGGTGCTGGTCCCGTTCCATGCCCGCCAGTTCAACTACATGCAGTATTCCAACCGCGGCGAGCAATTAGACCTGACGCAGGATCCTTCCATCAGCCTGTTCAACGAGTATTACGGCGGTGGCATGAACGCCATCGTGTTCCAGGAAATGCGTGAGTCCCGCGCCCTGGCCTACAGCGCCGGCGCCAATCTCAGCAGCCCGTCCTATCCGGGCGACACCTACGGCTTCCGTGCCACCATCGCTTCCCAGAACGACAAGCTGGAGAAGGCGGTCCGCGGCTTTGACGAGATCATCGAAGACCTGCCCGTAGCGCCCGAGAACCTGGAAATCGCCAAGACCTCCCTGCTGGGCCGCCTGCGCACCCAGCGCACCACCGGCGCCGCCGTGCTGCAGAGCTACCTCACCGCCCAGGAGATGGGCCTCCAGGAACCGCGCGAGAAACAGGTGTTCGAAAAAGTGGGCGCCCTGACCATGGAAGACCTGCTCGCCACCCACGCCAAGTGGGTCAAAGGCCGCACCTACTGGTACGCCATCCTCGGAGACCCTGCCGACCTGGACCTGAACTTCCTCAAGACCCTGGGCCCTGTCCAGCAGGTTTCCATGGAAGAGATCTTCGGGTACTAGCTATTTGTACTATGACCACCCGGAAAAGACAAACCGTCCCAAGGATCTCAAGGCTTGCATCCGTAGCAATAGCCATGATGGCCGCTACGTTTTTTTCCCACGCACAGGAGATCCGCGATATCTCCACTACCGTTAACCTCTTCCGCACCGGTAACGCCCAGGTTATCCAGAAATGGGACGTCACCGTCACCAGCGGCACGGAATGGTACATTCCCATAGACAACCCCGGCAAGTCCTACATCCACAATTTCCATGTCTTCGAAAACGGGAAAGAGTATGCCAACGACGGCAGGAGCTGGAACCCTGACCGCTCGTTGGAGGAAAAGACCCGCCGATGCGGCATTGTGGAGAAAAGCCACGGGAGCATAGAACTCTGCTGGGGACAGGGCCAGTACGGAGACCACGTCTATACGATCTCATATATCATTGACAACCTTGTGCTCTCCTATCCTGAGTGCGACGGTTTCCATTGGCATTTCCTGAACGATGAGTGGAACACCCTTCCCCAGCATGCCTCCATCAGAATCGTGAACATGACAGATAACGAACCCTGGTACTGGGAAAAGGCCGATTCTTGCAACGTCCAATACTGGGGATTCGGCATGAACGGAGAGTCCTGGCTGGAAGACAACGCCATCTGTTTTGAGTCGACGGAAGCCTTTTCCTACGGCAGCAACTTCTCTGCACTGGTCAGTTTCAAGAAAGGTCTGTTCCTGCCCTCTGAAAAAGGAGACGGAACCTTCCAGGACCTCAAGGACGAGGCGTTCGAGGACAGCGACTACGACGACGGGGAGTATACCTTCTGGGATTACATCGGCATATCCCTGGGGGTTATCGTTATCATAGGACTCCCCGTCCTGCTTGTCCTGCTCCTTATCGGGTACATCATCAAACGCATCTGGCGGCGGTGCAGCGGCAACCGCTACAGGAAGGACGTATTCGGGAAGAGCAAGATAGACACCTGGTCCCGCGAAATTCCTTTCGACGCCAACCCGACGGTCATATACAGCCTCATGCAGAGCGGAGACTACTTCTGCAAGAGCAAGAGCTCCGCATATTCCGATGTGATAAGCGCATACTTCCTGAAGTGGATACAGGAAGGAATCCTCCGCACGGAACGGGATCCCAAGAACGAAAAGCGCGTAAACCTCCGTTTCGTCAAGCCGTCCCAGACTCCACAGTTCACGGACAAGATGGAAACGACTGTCTACTACGCAGCCGCGGTGGCCGCCGGAGACGACCTCCTGGAAGCCGACGAATTCAAGAAATGGTCCCGCAATAATGACACGGAAGTGGCCTCCTGGCCCAATGAGGCCATCTCTTGCAACCGCCCTGTGTGGCAAGCGGCGTCCTTGGAAGAGCGCTGCAAGGTAGTGGAATTCAAGAACTTTCTCGAGGACTTCACCATTATTTCAGAGCGCTCTGCACCGGAAGTGGGACTGTGGAAGAAGTACATGATCGTGGCTTCCGCCTTCGGAATAGCGGACAAAGTGGCCAAGAACTTCGAGAAACTTTATCCCGAGATGATGGAAGAGTATGCCAGGGAATCCAACATGCTGGATGCCACAACCATATACTCCATCCTGGGCAGTCTCAACAACTCTTCGGCATCCATGATGTCTGCAGCCATGGACAGGCAGGCGGAGCGCCAGGCTGCCAAGGCCGCACAGGCACGTCGTTCCTCCGGCGGAGGCGGACGCACCTCCTTTGGCGGTGGTCGTGGTGGCTACGGCGGCGGCCACGGCGGCGGTTCCAGGTGACGTCAGGCGGGAAATTATAGGCCGGCCTCCAGGCCACGGTGCCAGAAGCGGGAGGTGATGTCTTCCGGACGGCCGTCCACCACCCTGTAAAGGCGCTGGTTGGTGGAGGGGTTGTTGAGCGGGCCGCACTCCGGGCGGTAAGGACCTACCTTTATGAAGTCGAAATGGTTCCAGAAGATGTCCTCCACCACTTCCCGGCCACTGTATACGGCCGCTTCCAGCCCCAGGGAACGGACATGGTCGGCGAGGTCCAGCAGGGTTTCCGGGTCCCTTCCCTCTCCCAGAAACAGGAAACAGTTCACCCCGAAGTTGTCCGCTACCAGCGTATCGATGACCTCCGGGGTAAGTTCCTTTCCGATATCCTTTTTCAGGAACGGGGAATGGCAGCCCACGCAGTTTCCCCGGCAGTTGGAAATATCCACTGCCAGAGAAACGCGGTCCGGAATCTCTTCCAGGACTACGGAAGTCATCTCCGGGACGTACTTGATCACTGCTGGTCGATGTAGAACCTGCGTCCCGCTTCTTCTTGACGCATTTCGCTGAAGGAGGAGATGCGCTTGAGGTAGCCGATGACCCGGGTGAGGTAATCCAGGTTGGTGCTGCCACACTTGGGGCAGACGCTCAAAGTGTCCTTGGAGATGTAGCCGCAGTCGTTGCAGACGGTGTTGCGGCAGTTGAAGGTGAAATAGTTGGTGCCGTAATGGGCGGCGGTATTGAGCAGCTGCCGATACTGGTCTTTGGTCAGGTGCTCCGCGATGTTCATGTGCAGGGCGCTGCCACCGTCCAGGTATTTCACGAATTCTTCTCCGTGCAGTTTGAACTTGTCAATCATGGACAGGCTTTCGTCTTCCGGATTGTAGAAGTAAGAGCTGTACATGTTGTGTTTGGGGCTCACGAAATAGCCATCCTTCTTGTCCCATTTGTAGTTTTTGCCGGAGAGGTTCTCGCCGGGGACAAACTCCGTGTTGAACATGGTTTCCCTGGTGCGGTCTTTCCGGTTGCACACGTTGATGGTCTCCAGCAGGGTGTTCACGAACTCCCGGTACGGCTCGTTGGGAGAGATTTCCAGTCCCAGAAACTCCGCCGCGTCCGTGAGGCCGTTCACGCCCACGGTGAGGTACTGTTTCTTCATGTCGATGAAGCCAGCCCGGTAAACGTCCAGCATGTCGGCCTTCAGGAAGTCTTTGATGATCTCGTTGAAGGCGGTCTGGTACTTGTGCACGCGGACAGTCTGCTCGGTGACGGCGTCGGCAATATACTTATAGAGGACGTCTTTGTCGTACATGGATGGGGTCAGGGGCATATCCGGGGCGATGGCCTGCCCTTTCTCCTGCTTGAAATACTTCCGGGCGGCATCCTGGATGAGGCGGTTGAGGTTGATGGTCATCACGCTCTTGGAGCCGGTGGCCACTGAAGCCGTTCCCATGGAATACTGGTGCGTGGTGTGGTTGTGCGCGTCGTCTTCCAGGTCTTTGAGGGAGTTGCGCAGGCGGCAGCAGCTGGACAGGCTGTCCGGGCTGTTGGAGATGTAGCAGAAAAAGCTGTGGCCCCTGGCCCACATCTCGGCGGTGAAATCCGCGTATTCCTTGTCTGCGTAATCGTCCCCGCCATCCGTGAGCAGCGCCATGGTCTCTACCGGGAAAGTGAGGATGTAGTGGTTGCGCTCTTCGTTGAACCACTGCATGAAATGCTTCTGGAGCCAGGAGAGGGTTTCCCACTTGGGGGCCGACCCGTCCGGGAAGCGGAAATCGCCGAACACGCCCTCGAAATAAGGCTTGTCGAAATAGCCGATGTTCCAGAACACCGTCTGGTATCCCCGGTTGCCGGCGGGCATATTCATGGAGTGGACCACCTGCTGGAAACAGTTGTCGATTACTTTCCGGAGAGTGCGACGCTTGGTATTGTTCTCCACCACCTCCTCCAGGCGCTCCAGGTAATTGTCGCCGTAGTCCTTGCGGATGAAATAGTCCAGGTACATCAGGAATTCCGGCGTGGCCACGGCGCCCATGAACTGGGAGGAGATGGAATACACCAGGTTGATGAACTCCCCGCAGAAGCTCTTGAGGTCTGTGGGGGCGATAGACACGCCGCCCAGCTCCCGGAGCCCGCTTTCCAGGAAAGGATACATAGTGATGGCCACGCAATAGGGGTAGCCGGGCGTGCCGCTCTCGTCGTGCTTGTACAGGACATGGGACTCCAAATCTGCGATGTACTGCTGGGCCAGGCCCTTGCCGTACAGCGACTTGATCTTGTCCTGCATGATGTAGCGGTTCTGCTTGATGTTGTTCTCCTTGTA
>CAMVMG010000036.1 GCA_947168525.1 uncultured Bacteroidales bacterium | reverse complement strand
CCTGGGCATGCTTGAGCTTGAACTGGAAGTCGTGCTCGTCCGTGTTGGGGCCGAAGCGGATTTCCTTGATGACTATCTTGGCCGCATTCGCCTTCATCTCCTTGGCTCGCTTGCGCTGCTGGTACAGGTACTTCTGGTAATCCAGAATCTTGCACACGGGCGGGTCTGCCTTGGCGCTGATCTCCACAAGGTCCAATTCCATCTCTTCGGCCATCGAAAGGGCCTTGACAAAAGGATAGATGCCGGGCTCGGGGATGTTGTCCCCCACCAGGCGCACCTGCGATGCTGTGATCTCACGGTTGATGCGCAGGGCGTTTTCGTCCTGTTGACGGGCGCCGGGTTGTACCCGGGCGGTCTTCTTGGGACCCGAAGGTCTCGGTTTGAAAGGTGTTGCGATAGTCTTGCTCCTTTAAACGGTTAAACTTTACTGGGCCAGTTCTTCCTCCACGGCCGCGCGGACATAGTCCACAAGGCCCTGGATGCTCATGGAGCCCTGGTCCACGGCCCCACGACGGACAGACACCGACTCTTCGGCGACTTCTTTTTCGCCCACAATCACCAGAACCGGAACTCTCTTGAGGGAAGTCTCGCGGATTCTCTTGCCGAGTGTTTCGTTTCTGTCGTCTATTGAAGCGCGAATATCGGAATTATTCAGCAGATTTACAACTTTTTTCGCATAATCTGCATATTTTTCGCTCACAGGCAGCACTTTAACCTGGTCCGGGTGCAGCCACAGCGGGAGATGTCCGGCGGTGTGCTCCAGCAGAACGGCCACGAAACGCTCCAGCGAGCCGAAGGGGGCGCGGTGGATCATGACGGGGCGCTTGCGGGTGCCGTCGGAATCTACATACTCCAGCTCGAAACGCTCCGGGAGGTTGTAGTCTACCTGAATGGTGCCTAACTGCCAGCTGCGGCCAATGGCGTCCTTTACCATGAAGTCCAGCTTGGGGCCATAGAAAGCGGCCTCGCCGGTTTCCACCACATAGGGAAGGCCCTTCTTCTTGGCGGCGTCGATGATGCCCTGCTCCGCCTTGTTCCAGTTTTCGTCGGAGCCGATGTACTTGGACGGGTTCTTGGGGTCGCGGAGCGACACCTGTGCAGTGAACTTGTCGAAGTGCAGAGTCTTAAACACATAGAGGATGAGGTCGATCACCTTCTCGAATTCTTCCTGGAGCTGGTCCTGGCGGCAGAAAAGGTGGGCGTCGTCCTGAGTGAAGGAGCGCACGCGCGTGAGGCCGTGCAGCTCACCGGACTGCTCGTAGCGGTATACCGTGCCGAACTCAGCGAAACGCAGCGGAAGATCTTTGTAGCTGCGGGGAGCGCTGCGATAAATCTCGCAGTGGTGGGGGCAGTTCATGGGTTTGAGCAGATACTCCTCCCCTTCCTGCGGGGTGTGGATGGGCTGGAAGGAATCCTTGCCGTATTTGGCATAGTGGCCGGAAGTGACATACAGCTCTTTTCCGCCGATGTGCGGAGTGACCACCGGGAGGTAGCCGTACTCCGCCTGCTTTTTGGCCAGGAAGGTCTGCAGCGTGTTGCGCAGGGCGGCGCCTCTGGGGAGCCACAGGGGCAGGCCCGCCCCCACCCGCTGGGAGAAGGTGAACAGTTCCATTTCCTTGCCGATCTTGCGGTGATCCCGCTTCTTGGCCTCTTCCAGCACCTGCAGGTATTCGGTGAGCATGGAGGCCTTGGGGAAGGTGATGCCGTAGATACGGGTGAGCTGCTGGCGCTTTTCGTCACCGCGCCAGTAGGCGCCGGCCAGGGAAAGAACCTTGACCGCCTTGATCACCTCCGTATTGCGCAGATGCGGTCCGCGGCACAGGTCTGTAAACTGGCCGTTGGTGTAGTACGTGATGGTGCCGTCTTCCAGCTCGGAGATGAGCTCCTGCTTGTACTGGTCTCCCTTCTGGGTGAAGTAGGCCATGGCTTCGGCCTTGGACACCTCTATGCGGGTGTAGTCCTGCTTCTCTCGGGCGAACTCCAGCATTTTGTTCTCGATGGCCTTGAAGTCCGCGTCCGTGAGGGTACGGCCGTTCATGTCCACATCGTAATAGAAGCCGTTCTCAATGGAGGGGCCGATACCGAACTTCACGCCCGGGAACAGGGCCTCCAGGGCCTCTGCCATCAGGTGGGAAGAGCTGTGCCAGAATACTTTCTTGCCTTCTTCGTCCTCCCATTTGAGCAGGCGGATCTGGACATCTTCAGTGATGGGGCGCGTGACATCTATGGTGGTTCCGCGGGAAATTTCGCCCTCGCCGGGACGCTTGATAGATACGGCCAGCACCTCGGCGGCGAGCCGAGGGCTGATGGACATGGCAATGTCGTAGCCGGTGACGCCGGACTCGAACTGCCTTACACTTCCGTCGGGAAACGTGATGTTGATCATAATTTACGTACTTTTGATGAGTTTATTCACAATTGCACTTGAGCCTGCAAAGTTAACAAAAAATCCTTATATTTGCACTTGTGAACGGGACAATCGACAATACCAGCCTGTGGAACGAGGCCGCCAAAGCGGGTGCCGCACTCGGCGCCGTTTCCATCGGCTGCATCCTGGGAAAGGAACTCAGTGTCCTGTCCGGCTCCACCTTCCTCATTCAGGCAGCCGCCATCATCCTGTGGGCCGTAGAGTTCTTCGGCTGCATCCTCTTGATGAAGAACCTGATGCTACGCCTGTCGGCCAAATACGGCGGGCTCAAGATGGCCGACACCGCCCGTTTCGGCAGCCGGGCCGCCCTGCTTTCCGGCCTGCTGGTGGCCACGGCCCAGACCCTGATCGTCCTGAACATGCCGCCAGAGCAGATGAACACCCTTTTCAGCGAACTGGGCACCGCCCTCACCGCTGCCCAGCGGGAGCAGATGGAGGGCTATCTGGACAAGCTGCCCTTGTTCACCTTCATCTTCCAGTGGCTGTACTGTTACCTGTACGGCAGCCTGCTCGCCCGCATCCTGTCGCGCTATAACTTCATGCAGAATCTTTTTCAGGGCGGCCAGGGCCCGCAGGACCCGGGCTCCCCGGAGCAGCAATAGACTATGGACCTTTCTGTCATCATCCCCCTTTACAATGAACGGGAATCTCTCCCGGAACTCTACAGCTGGATAGAATCCTCCCTGAAGGACTTCAGCCATGAACTCATTTTCGTGGACGACGGCTCCACGGACGGTTCGTGGGAAGTGGTCAAAGAGATGGCCGCTCAAGCCGGGCATGACGTGCGGGGTATCCGCTTCCGCCGCAACTACGGCAAATCGGCCGCGCTCTATGAAGGCTTCGCCGCCGCCCAGGGGGATATCGTGGTTACCATGGACGCAGACCTGCAGGATTCGCCGGAAGAAATTCCGGAAATGGTCCGGATGATCCGCGAAGAGGGGTACGACCTGGTATCCGGCTGGAAACAGCACCGCCAGGACAACGCCCTCACGAAGAACCTGCCCTCCAAGCTGTACAACTGGACAGCCCGCAAGGTCACGGGCATCCGCCTGCACGACATGAACTGCGGGCTCAAGGCCTACCGCAAAGAGGTGGTGAAGAACATCGAGGTCTATGGGGAGATGCACCGCTACATCCCCTACCTGGCCAAGAATGCCGGGTTCGGTAACATCGGGGAAAAGCCCGTACACCACCAGAAACGCAAGTACGGGGTATCCAAGTTCGGAATGGACCGCTTCGTGCACGGCCTGCTGGACCTGATGAGCCTCTGGTTCCTGTCCCGCTTCGGCGGAAAGCCGATGCACTTTTTCGGCGCCAGCGGCATCCTGATGTTCCTGGTGGGCTTTGTGATGACAGTCTGGATTATCGTGGCCAAGCTGGTGCACCAGGCGCAGGGACTCAAGTTCCGCGCCGTAACGGACCAGCCGTTGTTTTACCTGGCCCTGATGGCCGTGGTGCTGGGCGTGATGCTCTTCCTGGCCGGTTTCATCGGCGAGATGATTTCGCGCTCGGCCACCGGCCGCAACGACTACCAGGTCAAGGAAAAACTATAGGCAGATTTCCGTCCCCTTCCCTTCCAAAAGTTTGGCCGCATTTAAAATGACGGCCTTTTTTGCACCCTCCCGAAGCGCACGGAGTGCGTTTTCCAGCTTGGGAAGCATACCGTCGGCAATGACGCCTTCCGCTTTTAGGGTGCCAATAGCGGTTTCCGTGAGCTGCGGGATAACGCTGCCGGGGTCGTTGACATCCCTTAGAACGCCGTCCTTCTCGAAGCAGGTCCAGAGTTCGGCGCCCAGCGCGGCGGCTACGGAAGCGGCTACCGTATCAGCATTGGTATTGAGGAGATTACCCGCTCCGTCGTGGTTGATGGGACTGAGCACCGGCACAAGGTTTTGCCGCAACAGCGCCTCCAGGAAATCCCGGTTCACAGAGGCGGGCGTCATGTCGCCCACGAAGCCGAAATCCACCGGCGTTCCGTCCACGTTCAGAGGCGCTCGCTTATTGGCCTTTACCACGTTTCCATCACAGCCGGAAAGGCCGACGGCATTGCAGCCGGCCGCCTGCAGCAGGCTCACCAGCTGCTTGTTGCACCAGCCGGCATACACCATGGTCACTACCTGCAGTGTTTCGGAATCGGTCACCCGCCTGCCCTGGATTTTCACTGGCCGCTGCCCCAGGGACTCCTGCAGGCGGGACGCCAGCGGGCCGCCGCCGTGCACCAGCACCTTGGGTCCTTCCAGGGCGGCAAAATCACGGCAGAACTGCCTTAAAGCAGCCTCATCGTCCAGGACGTTCCCGCCTATTTTCACAACCTTGATCATAGGTCTTGCAGCAGCATCTTAAGCACCGTCTGGGCCGATACAACCCGGTTGGCGGCCTCCGGAATCACCAGGGAACGGGGGCTTTCAATAACCTCGTCGCTCACGATCATATTACGCCTTACGGGCAGGCAGTGCAGGAAAAAGGCATCGTTGGTGAGGGCCATTTTCTGTTTGGTCACGGTCCAGTTCATATCCTTGGAAAGGACCTGTCCGTAATGCTCGTAGGAGGCCCAGTTCTTGGCGTACACAAAGTCGGCACCCTCCAGGGCCTCGTCCTGGTTATGGGTGACGCGGATGCCCTTGGTGAACTCCGGCGCCAGGTCGTAGCCTTCCGGATTGGCAATCACAAAGTCGAAATCCGTCATTGACATGCCCTCGGCAAAGGAATTGGGCACGGCCTGGGGCAGCGCCTTGGGATGCGGGGCCCAAGTCATTACCACCTTGGGACGGGCCTTCTGCCGATACTGCTCAATGGTAATGAGATCGGCGAAGGTCTGGAGCGGGTGGCGGATGGCCGCCTCCATGCTGAAGACCGGCTTTCCGGAATACTTGATGAACTGATTCAGGATCACTTCGTTATAATCGTCCTCCCGGCTTTCGAAACGGGCAAACGAACGCACGCCGATGATATCGGCATAGCTGCCCATCACGGGAATGGCCTCCAGCAGATGCTCGCTCTTGTCGCCGTCCATGACTACGCCACGCGCAGTCTCCAGTTTCCAGGCGCCCTGGTTCACGTCCAGCACCATCACGTTCATCCCCAGGTTCAGGGCGGCCTTCTGGGTGCTCAGGCGCGTTCGGAGGCTGTTGTTGAAAAATACCAGCAGGACGGTCTTGTCCTGCCCCAGAGCCTTGTCGGCAAAGGGATTGGCGGTTACATACTTGGCGGCTTCCAGGGCCTTCTTCAAGTCTCCCAGCTGTTTGACGGATGTAAAAGTATTCATGCTGTAAGTTCTTTCCAGGCTTTCACAAAGGCTTCGGCCGTCTCCATGCTGATGGTAAGGGACGGCAGCAGCCGGATAACATTTTCGCCGGCGGCGCCGGTAAAGAAGTGCTTCTCAAAGAGCAGGCGGTCCCGCAGGCCCACATATTCCGATTTCAGCTCCAGGCCAATCATCAGGCCCCTCCCTCGGTATTCCTTCACGGCTTTGCTACCCTGGAGGACCTCCCGGAAGTAGGCGCCCACCTTGGCGGCGTTTTCTACCAGGTGCTCCGCTTCCATGATCTCCAGCACGGCGATGGCGGCGGCGCAGGCAAGGTGGTTGCCCCCAAAGGTGGTGCCCAGCATACCGTAGGAGGGCTTGACGGCAGGACTGATGAGCACACTGCCGATGGGGAAGCCGTTAGCCATGCCCTTGGCCGATGTGATGATATCGGCCCGGACACCGGCGTGTTGATGGGCGTAGAAAAGCCCCGTACGGCCATATCCGGACTGGATCTCATCGGCCACCAGGAGGGTGCCTGTCTTGTCGCAGAGGTCCCGCAGGCCCAGCAGGAAATCGTCCGAGGGTTCATAGATGCCGGCCACTCCCTGGATGCCTTCCACTATGACGGCGGCATAGGTCCCCTGGGTGAGCTCCTTCTCCACGGCCTCCAGGTTGTTCAGCGGGACGAAGCTCACGTTGGGATTGGCGTTGAAAGGGGCGCGGATCCTGGGATTGTCCGTTACGCCCACGGCGCCCGACGTGCGGCCATGGAAGGCCTTGCAGAAGGCCAGGACCCGCGCCCTGCCGGTAGCGAAAGAGGCCAGCTTAAGGGCGTTCTCGTTGGCCTCCGCCCCGCTGTTGCACAGGAACAGCGCATAGTCCGGATAGCCGCTGGCTTCTCCCAACTTGGCCGCCAGCTTGCTCTGGAGGCTGTTTTTGACGGCATTGGAGTAGAATCCCAGCTTTTTGGCCTGCCGGGTAAGCGCCTCTACGTAATGGGGATGGCAGTGCCCCACGCTAATCACGGCATGGCCGCCGTAGAGGTCTGTATATTCCGTTCCGTCGGCCGTCCACAGGGTGGTGTCCTTGCCACACACGGGCTCAATGTCCCATTTCTTGTAAACTTCGAATAAATCCATAGTCGGTTCTTTTCGTTCGGCCACGTTTTGGGGCCATTTTCATGGCCGAAAGCTGGCTTTGGCACAGTTCGGCCACGTTTTGGGGCCATTTTCATGGCCGGGAGGCTAAAAGGCCGATGCCTTAAGCCGGAGACCGGCTGTTTCCTCCAGCCCCAGCATCAGGTTCATGTTTTGCACAGCCTGTCCGGAGGCGCCTTTGAGCAGGTTGTCGATCACCGATGTAATGACCAGCTGCGCGCCGTGCTTCTCCAGGCCTATCAGGCATTTGTTGGTGTTCACCACCTGCTTCAGGTCCACGGGGCCGGGATACAGGAAGGTGAAAGGGGCGTCTTTATAATAATCCCGGTACAGGGCTTCGGCCTCTTGCTGCGAAAGGGGGCAGGCGGTATGGAGGGTGGCAAAAATCCCCCGGGCAAAGTCTCCGCGGACCGGGACGAACTGGATTTCCGGAAGGTTTTCCTGCAGGCTTCCCAAGTTCCTCCTGATTTCCAGAAGGTGCTGATGCTCAAATACTTTATAGGCCGACAAATTATTGGTCCTCCAGCTGAAATGGGTGGTTGCCGAGGGCTTTACGCCGGCACCGGTACTGCCAGTGATGGCTGTGACGTTCACGGCTTCTTGCAGCAATCCTTCGGCCGCCAGAGGCAGCAGGGCCAGCTGGATGGCGGTGGCAAAACAGCCGGGATTGGCCACTTTTCCAGCGCCCTGTATCCTGGCTTTCTGCCACTCCGGAAGGCCGTAAACATAGCCTTCCGACTGGTCCCGGTAATCCTGCGCCAGATCTATAACTTTTAGCCCTTCAGGCTTCTGATGCGTTTCCCAAAACTGGACGCTCTTGCCGTGGGCGCCGCAGAGAAAAAGGACATCGGCTTGTTCCAGCGGAGCTTCGGCCGAGAAATGGAGGTCCGTATCGCCCCACAGTCCTTCGTGAACCAGGGCTACAGGCTCTCCGGCGTGGCTTTCCGAATGCACGAAGGCAATCTCGACCGCCGGGTGGTTCACCAGCAATCGCAACAGTTCGCCGGCCGTATACCCGGCGCCTCCTATGATGCCAATTCTTGTCATCAATAATTGTTTTACGTTCCCCCCCTCCCGAAACCCCTTCCCTCGGGGGAGGGATTTATTATGGTGCTATTATTCACCAGGGTGGTGAATGGTGAGGTGCTCGTTAGGGTCGTACAGAAGCCCGGTGCAGATGCACATCTTGTAGTCGTGGCTTTGCAGGATGGGGAAATGGCGGCAGCCTTCGCAGCCTTTCCAGAACTCCGGGTCGTCGGTAAGTTCCATGTACGGCACCGGACGGAAGCCGAATTCGTAGTTCATCTTCATTACGGCCGCACCGGTTGTGATGGAGAAGATCTTGGCATTGGGAAACAGCTTGCGAGAAAGAATAAATGTCTGTTCCTTAATGCGTTTTGCCAGGCCCATTCCCCGGAATTCATGTGCAACTATAAGGCCGGAATTGGCCACGAACTGCTTCCCGCCCCAGGACTCGATATAGGAAAAACCGGCAAAACGGCCGTCCTCCGAAAGGGCGATGACCGCTTTTCCCTGCTCCATTTTGTCTATGATATATTCCGGCGTACGTTTGGCGATACCCGTTTTCCGTTCCAGGGAAGAAAGATAGATTTCCTGGCAGATTTCCTCGGCAAAAACTCCATGGCTGCCGTCGGCAACTTGAACTGTAAATTCCATTATTTGGTGCTAACTAATCCAGTTGCGAATATACAAAGTTTTGAATAAAATACCTAATAATTTGGGAATAAATGGATATATTTTTAGCTTAGCGTGAATATTATACAATATTTATGCGAGATTATTTACTCTGCCAGCACGGCATCCAGAGCGGCCGACAGTTCTTCCCGGGAAGGAACGGGATTATCGTGGAAAATAGAGCGTACCCTTCCTGAGCGGTCTACCACATAAACCCGCGGAATGCGGGAGGCGGCAAAGAGGGAATAGACGCGCCGGTCTTCCTGGGCCGACCAGGGAAGGGTAAGCCGTTTCTGCAACCAGAAAGTAACTATGTTTGTAATCCAAATGAAGAACGCTCTCAGGGGCTTGTCGGCCC
>CAMVMG010000035.1 GCA_947168525.1 uncultured Bacteroidales bacterium | reverse complement strand
GTAGGGTGCACCGAAATGTGCACCCTAGCCAGCAGACACCCCTGTAGGGTGCACCGAAATGTGCACCCTAGCCAGCAGACACCCCTGTAGGGTGCACCGAAATGTGCACCCTAGCCAGCAGACACCCCTGTAGGGTGCACCGAAATGTGCACCCTAGCCAGCAGACACCCCTGTAGGGTGCACCGAAATGTGCACCCTAGCCAGCAGACACCCCTGTAGGGTGCATTCCCCAGTAAAAAATACCGGCACAAAGAAATTTTAATATTTTTATTAAACACACGCACACTATTGCAATTAATTTATTATATTTGTTTCCCAAATATCAAGATTATATGAGAGAGACTTTCCTCGAGAAGAAAGATAACAAGAACAGCCTTCTCAAAAAAACTATTTTATACCTGAGCATCGAGCAGGGAGAACATAGCATCGCCGCTCTCAGCGAAGCCATCGGGGCATCGGTCCCTACGGCTACCAAACTCATCGGCGAACTCATCGACGAAGGCTTCATGGTGGACATGGGCAAATCCGGCACCTCCGGTGGCCGGCGGCCTTCCATCTACGGGCTCAATCCGGAAGCAGGCTATTTTATCGGCATTGATATCCGGAACTCGCACGCCACCATCGCCGTCACAGATTTCAAGGGCGGGCTGCTGGCCTTCAAGGACGACATCCCCTTCCAGATGGAACGGAACGAGGAAGCCGTCCACCGCATCGCCTCCATGCTCCGCACGTTCTTCAGCGAAGAAAATGTTGAATGGAACAAGGTGATGGGGCTGGGAATCAGCTTCCCGGGCCGCGTGAACCCGGTTACCGGCTACAGTAACAGCTACTCCTTCGACGAGCACCGCACCATCTCCCACATCCTGGAAGAGGAACTGGGCATCCACGTGGTGCTGGAGAACGACTCCCGCGCCATGACCTACGGCGAATACCTGGGCGGGGTGGGCAAAGAGAAAAACGTGCTGTTTGTCAACGTGAGCTGGGGCCTGGGCATGGGCATGATTCTCAACGGAAAGCTCTATTACGGCACCTCCGGCTACAGCGGCGAGTTCGGCCATTTCCCCCTGCTGGACAACGGCCAGATGTGCCGGTGCGGTAAAATCGGCTGCCTGGAAACCGGCGCGTCCGGCAGCGCCCTGGTGCGGATGATCGGGGAAAAGCTCAAATCCGGGCGGGCATCGTCCCTGGCCGGTAAATACCGGAGCGAGGGCCGGGTGAACCTGAACGACATCTTCGAGGCCATCCGGAGCGAGGACATCCTGGCCATCGAAATGGTGGAAAAAGTGGGCACCAATCTGGGCAAGGGCCTTGCCGGCCTGATCAACATCTTCAATCCGGAACTGGTGGTGATCGGCGGAAAACTGGCCGTGGCCGCCGGCGACTACCTGATGCTGCCCATCCGCACCGCCGTCAAGCGACATGTCCTGAACATCGCCAACCAGGACACGACCATCAAGATTACCGATCTCAAACGCACAGCGGCCCCCATCGGCGCAGCATTGCTGGCCCGGAGCCGTATTCTTGGAATCCTTTAAACTTATGCCTCAGATTTCGAAGCGCGGCAGCCTGATGCCGTCCTCCCCCATCCGCAAACTGGCCCCGCTCTCGCAAGCCGCAAAAGCGCAGGGAGTGAAGGTGTACCATCTCAATATCGGCCAGCCGGACCTTCCCACCCCGGAAAAGGGACTGGAAGCCCTCCGGCACGTCACCCGTCAGACGCTGGAATACAGCCCCTCCGACGGCTACCTCTCCCTCCGGCAGAGAATGTCCGGGTACTACAGGCGGTTCGGCCTGGAGGTGAGCCCGGAAGAGATCATCGTCACTACCGGCGGCTCGGAAGCCATCCTGCTCAGTTTCATGGCCTGCCTGGACCCCGGCGACGAAGTAATCATGCTGGAGCCCGGCTATGCCAATTACATCTCCTTCGCCCAGACGGCGGGGGTGGAGGTGCGTACGGTCACATCCTCTATCCAGGACGGTTTCGCCCTGCCCGACATCGAAGCCTTCGAGAAAGTCATCACTCCCCGCACCCGGGCCATCCTGCTGTGTAACCCCTCCAACCCTACCGGCTATGTCTATTCGCCGGAGGAACTGCAGAAGATCAAGGATATCGTGCTCAAGCACAACCTGTTCCTCTTTTCCGACGAAGTATACCGCGAATTCGTGTACAACGGAGAGCCTTACACCAGCGCCCTGTCTCTGGACATCGACGACCACGTGGTGGTGATTGACTCCGTGAGCAAGCGCTACTCCGAGTGCGGCATCCGGATCGGGATGGTGGTCACCCACAACAAGACCGTGCACGACACCGTGATGAAGTACTGCCAGGCCCGGCTGAGCCCGCCCCTTTTGGGACAGATTGTGGCAGAAGCCTCCATCGACGGTGTAGAAGACTACCTGAAAGCCTGCCATGCCGAATACAAAGCCCGCAGGGACTTTTTCATCGACGGGCTCAACCGTATTCCCGGTGTGGTGTCTCCCCTGCCCCAGGGCGCTTTCTACACGGTGGCCTCCCTGCCCGTTGAAGACGCGGAGGATTTTTGCCGATGGTGCCTCACAGACTTCCGGCTGGACGGAGAGACCGTGATGATGGCTCCCGCGGCCGGGTTCTACCGCACCCCGGGCCTGGGGAAGAATCAGGTGCGGATGGCGTATGTCCTGAAAATAGAAGACCTCAGGCGATGCCTGAGGATATTGGAAGAAGCGCTGAAACAGTATAACAGCCGTTAATCGTGATCCAGGACGGAGTAGGGCGAATTCAGGCTCTTGAACTCCGGTACCAGATCTTTCATCCGGCCTACTGTACGCATGGAATCGAAGTAATAACTGCTTTCGATCAGGGCGTCGATATCGTCCGAGATGTCATCGAAGTCGTACTCCCGCACGTTGGCAATCATGATTTTGTCGTGCGAGGTGGGTTTGGTGTTTTCCCTGGTGGCCAGCAGTTCCTCGTAGAGTTTTTCTCCGTGACGCAGCCCGGTGAACTCGATTTTCACGTCCTGGCGGCCGCTGAGCCGGATCATCTTCTTGGCCAGGTCCAGGATCTTGACGGGCTCGCCCATGTCGAAGATAAAGATTTCCCCGCCCTTGCCCATGCTGCCGGCCTCCAGCACCAGCTGGCAGGCTTCCGGGATGGTCATGAAATAGCGGATAATCTCCGGATGCGTGACGGTGACGGGACCGCCGTTTTCTATCTGCTTACGGAACAGCGGAATCACCGAGCCATTGGAGCCCAGCACATTGCCGAAGCGGGTGGTGATGAACTGGGTGCCACCCAGTTTTTCCCGCTGGATTTTCTTGGCCAGGGCCTGCACATATATCTCGCAGATGCGCTTGGAGCAGCCCATTACATTGGACGGGTTCACAGCTTTGTCCGTAGAGACCATCACAAAGCGGGAAACGCCGTATTTCACGGACAGGTCGGCCAGGATCTTGGTACCCTTCACATTGTTCTGGATGGCCTCCGACACATTGTCCTCCATCATGGGAACATGCTTGTAGGCGGCCGCATGGAACACGTATTCGGGCTTATATATGCTGAAAATATCTTCCATGCGCTGCTTGTTGGAGATATCGGCCACGATGGTGGGAGCGTCCAGCTCCGACCACTTGCGCTTGAGTTCCAGGCGGATGTCGTGCAGGGGCGTTTCTGCCTGGTCTACCAGGATGAGCTGGTAGGGATTGAACATGGCCACCTGCCGCATGATCTCACTGCCGATAGAGCCGGCGGCGCCGGTGATGAGCACCCGCTTGCCTTCCAGGTGGGAGGCAATCTTCTGCATGTTGATCTTGATGGGATCGCGCCCCAGCAGGTCTTCAATCTGCACCTGGCGGATGGTCTGCCCGCCCTTGACGCCTTTCCAGTCGTCCGTGACTTCCGGAGCCAGAAAAATAGACACGTCTTCCTTGAGCAGGCGGTCGGCGATGTCCGTATCCTTGAGTTTATCCGCCTTTACGGGAGACACAATGATGGCCTGGACGTCGTTCTCGCGGATGTGCTCCAGCAGGGAATCGTCGTTCATATATACATTCACGCCCATCATGACCTTGCCCCGCATGGCAGGGTCGTCTGCGATGAAGCCCTTCAGGTGGAAGCGGTTGGTGGTGGACATACGGATGCTCTTGGCGATGTTCACGCCGCCGATCTTGGTTCCGTACACGAAGGTGTTCAAGGTGCGCTTGCGGTCTTCATTGAAGATATCGTAGATGCTCTTGATGACCATCCTCAGGAGAGCCATCAGCAGGAACGTGATCACGTAAGCAATCACGAGCACCGAGATGGGCGGGGCATAGGCCTCCCCTGCCGTGAAGTCAATCACCACCGCGATGATGATGCTGGTGATATAGGAGAGCGTCACGGACACAAAGATGTTCATCACATCGGCGAAGGACGACAGCCGCAGCACATTGGAATAGGTGTGAAACAGACGAGAGAACACCAGGTTCACCACCAGGGCGATGCCCATGGTGACCCAGGCCTGGATATGGAAGGTTTCCCTCAGTTCCGGGAACGAATACCGGAGCAGGAAGGCTACGATGACCGAAACGGCCACCAGGATGATATCCAGCAGAAGAATTATCCAGGAAGGGAGAACCTTAGAGGAGAAAATCCGTCGGAGAAAACTCATAGCTTGTAGAATCAGGTTGAATCAGGGTTAAAGTTTAGCAAGACAGTCTGGCGATGAGTTCGTTGCCCAGCGCTTCCTTGACCTTGATGTGCTCCAGAACGGCGGTGACAAAGGAGTTGGATTCGAAATCTCCCCGGACCTCCGAAAAGTCGTGTTCCTTGTCTTCCTTGGTTCCGTCGGCCCCGAAGCCGGTCATAGCCGCCAGGTTGAACTCTTTACGGGCGTCTTCGTAGAGGTCTTTGTCCAGGCCGATCACGGCGTTCTTCCACTGCTCCACGATGTCTTTCACCTGGGCTGCGGTGATTTCCTCCAGCGGATAGCCGAAGAAATCTCCGTATTTGTCGTAGGCCCAGGTCCACTCGTACTCGTAATAGTTGGCGTGCATCCGGTGGAATGCGGCGTCTGCCTCTGCCAGGCCGGCCTTTCCGTCCTTGATCTGGTCCAGCAGCTCGTCCACGGCGCCCTTGGGGGCGATGAGCCCGCTGATATCTACCCACAAACCCGTTCCGACGGGCGTGGAAGGTTTCAGGATTTCCCGGATCTGCGCATCCGATGCGCCTGCGGGCATGTCCTTGAGACGGCTGATGATGGAATTGCCCAGGAACTTGGTAATGGCGGTCCGGTAATAGCGGAGGCCGTTCTTGAGCGAGGAATTGCGGATTTTGGTGCTGTGGTAGGAATAAATGTCTGACAGCTCACCGGAGGAGTACTGCAGATTCTGGAGCAGTTTGATGCCCTTGAGCATTTTCTGGATGGTGTAAGGGCTGAGCAGGTTGTAGTTGATGCAGTCCAGCCGGTCCGGATCCTTGCGGGCATCCCGCCTGGGCCATTTCTGGGCATCGCGGACCGTACCCACGCTGCGCAGGTTCACCCCGGGCACCAGATAGGTGGTATTCTGCTGCTCTATCAGGTAAGAGAAGGGCAGGTTGGTGGTGTCCGAGTGGGTGACGTGCCGGCCCATCACCAGCGAGAACGCGCCGATACGGGAAGGCCAGAGCACATACGAATCCGAGGCGGTCTTGGAGCCGCGCTCCAGCACGCCCTGATGGATGGGGCCCAGTTTGTACATGTGGTTGGACTGGTTGGACCCGCTGCCGGCGTTCATGAACGAGAACATGCCGGCGATCAGGAGGCTGGACTTGTGATGGGTGACGGTGAACGGCCCCGCGAAGATGGCGCAGGCCTCTCCGTTCTCTTCCTGGCAATTGCTGAAAAACAGGGAATCCGACGCGCTGTAGGCGTGTCCCATCCGGCAGCTCTGCCCCACGAAACAACGCTCGATGGTGGTGTTGTCGGTGATGGAAGAACCGCTACAGACGATGAAGTCGTCGGCGATGACCCCGTGGCCCACGGTGACCGGTGCCGTGAGGTTGCTGTTGATGCTGCCGTTGCGCAGGCGGCTTACACCGAAAATATCGGCCCCGTCCCCGATCCTGACGCCGCCAATGAAGCGGGTGTTGCGAATAGAGACATGGTTGCCGATGGTGCCCCTCTCTGACGTCTGGGCCTGGGCATAATCCTCGATAAGGGTATTCAGGCGGGCGATTACCTCCGGGCAATGCCGGTACATGGCCAGCACGTAGGCTGTCTGGGCGCTGAGCCGGTCGAAGATTTTCACTTCCCGGCCGCCGGTCTCGTTGAGTACGGACACTTCTACCCCGTTGCCGAAACGGCAGGGGCCGTCTACAAGGATGATATCCACATTTTCAATGTAGCTGTCGTGGCCGATATCGTAATTGGCAATGTAGTCCGTGATGTTCTCTACCAGGGAATTGTCCCCTACCGTGACATTGTGCAGGGTGGCATTTCTGATGCCGGAATGCTTCTTGAGGCCTCCTGGAAGGGTGAATTCCGCCTGGAAGCTACCAAAACGTACGTGTCCGGAGAAACGGACATTTCTGATATACTGTACGGACGACGCATCCGAAGTTTCTACAAGTTCCCAATCGTCGGATTTGCATCCCCTCTCCTGCAGGCACTGTATTTCGCCGGCATTTAGCGGTCTGTATTCCATATAGTCAACAGTTTACGTAAACTTTACAAATATAGCCATTTTTTTGGTATCTTTGCATAAATAATCAGAACTAAGTGCAAACATGATACAAAGAGTCGTCATCACCGGCATGGGCATCTGGTCCTGCCTGGGCAATACCCTGGACCAGGTCAGGGACTCCCTCTACGAGGGGAAATCCGGCATTATCCTGGATCCGGAGCGCAAAGCCATGGGCTTCCGTTCCGGCCTCACCGGAAAGGTTCCCAAACCGGAACTGAAAGGAGAACTTCCCCGCTCCCAGCGGGTATACATGCCGGAACCGGCCCAGTATGCCTACTGTGCCACCAGGGATGCGCTGCGGGCGGCCGGAATCGACCAGGATTATCTGGACGCCCACGAGGTGGGCCTGCTGTACGGCAACGACAGCACGGCCGAGGCAGTCTATACCGGTATTGCCAAGATTATGGAAAAGAAGGATACCATGCTCTGCGGCAGCGGTACCATTTTCCAGTCCATGAATTCTACGGTCACTATGAACCTGGGGGTAATCTTCCGGCTCAAGGGCATCAACCTCACTGTATCCGGGGCCTGTGCCAGCGGATCCCACGCCATCGGCCTGGGCGCCCTGCTCATCCAAAACGGACTGCAGGAAATGGTGGTCTGCGGCGGCGCTCAGGAGGTGAATATGGCCGCAACCGCCTCGTTTGACGGCATTTCCGCGTTCTCCATGCGAGAATCGGATCCCAGTGCCGCCAGTCGCCCCTTCGACCGCGACCGCGACGGGCTTGTCCCCGGAGGCGGGGCGGCCACCGTAATCCTGGAAAGCTATGAATCGGCCCGGCGACGGGGCGCCCCCATCCTGGCAGAGGTGCTGGGATACGGCTTCTCCTCCAACGGAGACCATATCTCGTCCCCGAATGTAGACGGTCCGACCCGCTCGCTGGAGATGGCCATCCGCCGCTCCGGCGTTTCGCTGCAGGAGATTGGCTATGTGAACGCACACGCCACTTCCACGCACGTGGGGGATGCCAACGAGGCAAAAGCCCTGTTCCGGGTACTGGGAGAAAAGACCATCCCGGTTACGTCTACCAAGTCCCAGACGGGCCACGAGATGTGGATGGCCGGCGCGTCCGAGGTGGTGTATTCCATCCTGATGATGAAAGGTGATTTCATCGCCCCCAACATCAACTTTGAGCATCCGGACGAGGATTCCTGTCACCTGTGGATTCCGTCCACCCGCCTGGAGCGCAAGTTCGACACCTTCCTGTCTAATTCCTTCGGCTTTGGGGGAACCAATTCCACCCTGATTATCCGGAATGTCTGACGCCGTTGTCATAGGCTCCGGGCTCGGCGGATTGCTGTGCGGCTGCATCCTGTCCCGGAATGGGTACCGGGTGACGGTGCTGGAAAAGGGGGCACAGACGGGCGGCAGCCTGCAGTCCTTTGTCCGGGGCGGAATCCGCTTCGACACGGGCTTCCACTCGGTGGCCGCACTCGCGCCCGGAGAACCGCTGTACCAGATTTTCCAGCCGCTGGGCCTGATGGACCTGCCCTGGAGAAAAGTAGATTCCCCGGACGAGGTCGTCGTGGACGGGGTCTCCCGTTTCCTGCCCAAACCCTCCGAAGTCCCTGCCCTAAAGGCGCTTTCCCCGCTGGCATATGACATCGGGACCGATTTTTCCGAAGAAGCTGGAACGGGTGCCGCCCTGTGGCTCCGTAGCCACGGACTGGAAGAGCAACTCTACCTGGGGGTCCCCCTCCGGTTGCAATCGCCCCTGCAGGAGGTATCCCTGCATGAATTTGCCCACATCACCTATCACTTCATGAACGGCAGCTACCGGCTGGAAGGCGGCGGATCCTGCCTGGCCCAAGCCCTGTCGGACCAGATTCTGTCCCGCGGCGGAGAGGTACTCACCCGTAAGGAAGTGGTGGAAATTGCCCCCGCCACTCCCGGACAGTGCCATGTGCGCTGTGCCGACGGAAGC
The DNA here is from genome assembly GCA_947168525.1 of uncultured Bacteroidales bacterium. GTDB lineage: Bacteria > Bacteroidota > Bacteroidia > Bacteroidales > UBA932 > Cryptobacteroides. Next base: position 1,368 of record CAMVMG010000035.1, on the reverse strand, counting down.
CTGTACCAGGGCATCTGCGTGTCGGACATCCATCCGGCGGCCACCGCCGCCATGGTGCGTCCTTCCCTGCGTCCGTCCTATCTCAAAAGACTCTCTGTCCTGAGGAACGGAACGGGGATTTTCACCGTCTATATCAAGCTGAAACCCAAGGCCGTCCGTTATCTGGACCATGCCGTTTCCATCAATGGGCTGCTGGTCCATTTCGGCCATCCCGGACCGGACGGGTTCGCCCGTTCGGTCGACCTGATGACCCATGTGGAGGGTCCGGTGGCAGACCGGGAAGCGTTTGCCCGTTCCAGCATTCAAAAGACCTCAGTCCGTTTTCCGGAACTGGAAGACGCTGTAGAGCAGTTTTGGACCAGCACGCCGGACACTTGGGCGCGTTATACCGGCACTCCCGGAGGATCGGCCTATGGCATCCTCAAGGAGTGCGGCCGGCTCAGCCTGTGCGTGGTTTCTCCGCGCACCCCCCTGCCCGGGCTTTTCCTGACAGGGCAGAACCTGGGACTGCACGGGGTTCTCGGGGTCAGTTATACGGCCGTACGTACCTGCTCGGTCATCCTGGGAGCCCCCATCATCAACCAAATGTTTCATTTTACGTCATGAAATACGCCTTAGTCACCGGCGGCAGCCGCGGCATCGGCCGGGCCGTCTGCCAAAAGCTCCATCAGATGGGCTACGAAGTCCTTATCAATTATGTGTCCAACCAGGCTGCAGCAGAGGAGACGCTCGCGCTCATCGGCGGTCACGGCGAACTGATGCAGTTCGATGTGGCCGATGAAGCCGCCGTCACGGCCGCCCTGGATGGATGGAAAGCAGCCCACCCGGAAGAATATATCGAGGTGCTGGTGAACAACGCCGGCATCCGCCGGGACAATCTGCTCATCTGGATGGAACATGCCGACTGGAAAGCGGTGCTGGACACCACCCTGGACGGTTTCTACCACGTTACGCACGTCCTGCTGCAGCCGATGCTCCTGCACAAGTACGGCCGCATCGTGAATGTCACCTCCCTTAGCGGCATCAAGGGGCTCCCCGGGCAGACCAATTACTCGGCTGCGAAGGGCGGACTGATTGCCGCCACCAAGGCGCTTGCACAGGAAGTGGCCCGTAAGAAAGTAACGGTCAATGCCGTTGCGCCCGGGTTCATCCACACCGACATGGTGGAAGGTCTGGACGAGGCCAGCCTGAAGAAAGACATTCCCGCCGCCCGCTTTGGAAATCCGGAAGAAGTAGCAGCCCTGGTGGGTTTCCTTGCCTCCCCCGATGCCTCCTACATCACCGGAGAGGTCATCTCCATCAACGGCGGCCTGTATACATAAAAAAAACACCCTCCGGGTTTTCACTCGGAGGGTGTCTAAGAACCGC
>CAMVMG010000034.1 GCA_947168525.1 uncultured Bacteroidales bacterium | reverse complement strand
AGGGTGCACATTTCGGTGCACCCTACGGGGATGTATGCTGGCTAGGGTGCACATTTCGGTGCACCCTAACCCTGATACCAGCAAACTCCCGGATAATTGGAATGCCTGAAGCACAGTTTTGGCCTTGCTGAATGCGAAGTGTGCTTCAGTGCACTCGCTAGACCATGGCTAAAGCACGGTTCGGGCGACTAGAGGCCGAAAGTGTGCTTTAGTGCACTCGCGAGGCGTAGTGCACCCTACGCTCAACAAGAGCCGAACAGGAAATATTGATAAAAAAAAAGGAAAAACGGATATCGGTCTTCTGGAAACGGAGCGGTAGCTTTGCAGCAGTTAAAAACCGTACAAAATGAAAAAGATACTCATTCTCTTTGCTGCCGCCACCCTTGTGGCCGCTTCCTGTACTTCCACCTCCGAGTTACGTGTACTCCAGGCACGTCTGGACAATCTTGAAAACCGTCAGCAGCTCAAAGCGCTCGTGGACACCTTTTCTGTCCTGGCCGACATAAAAGATACGGATGCCCAGGGACTTTTGTTCACCGAAGACGGCATCATGAGAACCATGCAGGACGGCGTAGAGGTATCCAGCCTCAACGGCCGGGAGAATATCGTCACGGCCAGCGCCAATTTCCTTTCGCTTTTCGAGACCGTCTATCACAGCAACGGCCAGCAGACAGTGGAACTCATCGATGAGGCAAATGCAAAAGGAGTCTCCTACTGCTATGTGGTCCTGATCGGCAAGAATCCCCAGACCGGAGAGGCCGTCCGCATGACGGAAGGGTTTCGCTACCACGACACCTACACCAAGAAAAACGGGAAATGGCAGATCGCCGTCCGTGAATCCGAGGTGCTCTGGAACAAAACCGAAGCCGTGAACTGACCCATAAAGTTCAGTTGATTCCCCGCTCTTTCTTGATGGTTTCGTAGGCCTCCTGGATCTGGCGGAATTTCTCCGCGGCGGCCTTCTGCACCTCGGGGCCCAGGGTGGCCACTTTGTCGGGGTGGTTCTTCATGGCCATGCGGCGGTAGGCCTGGCGCACCTGGTCGTCCGTGGCCGAGGGAGACACTTCCAGGACGGCATAGGCCGACGTGCTGTCCTTGTAGAACATGGCAATCACGGAGTTGACATCGGAGGCGGAAAGGCCGATGGTGCTGCCGACAGCCTCCAGGACAGACTTCTCCCGCTTGTCGAACTGGCCGTCGGCAATGGCGATCTGCACCAGGTAGTGCAGCAACTGGAGCCGCTGCGAGTAGTTCATGTAGCGGGCAATCTGGGGCCCCACCTCATAGATATTCACCTGCTGGGCGTCCAGCCGCTCCAGCACCTTCACCGCATCGGCGACAGCCGACTCGCCGAAGTTCCGGCGGATGAAGTCTTTCACCACGTCAATCTCGGACTGGACCGTCTTGCCGTCGGCCTTGATAATAGCCGACGAGAGTACCAGGAGCGAGACGAAGAAACTGTTGCGCTGCTCGGCGGCGCTGTACCCCCGCTGTCCGTACGTGCGCGGCCGGGCACTTTCCCCAGCGTCTTCACCACCGCCAAGCTGCCGCGCTGCATCGATGGCACGGTCCCATACCGTTCCGGCCAGGAACCCCAGTAGGGCTCCGATCGGCCCCCAGGCCACCCAGCCCAGAAATCCGGCTATCCATTTTGCTGAACCCATATTTCAATCACGTTTTGCCGCTCTTCTTGCAAAATACGGTCCTGTCGCAATAAACTGACATTTTGGCGGAAGTGGACCCGGCGGCCCGGGAAGTAGGTGGCCATGGAAATCCGGAAGCCCGGAATGCAGGCGGTCCGGACAGCGGGCTTAGCGCCGGACACCCCGCACGGGGACGGCCTCCAGCGGATTGTCGGGCCAGGCATGCTTGGGATAACGGCGGCGGAGCTCTTTCCTGACCTCGAAATAGGCTCCGTCCCAGAAACTCCGCAGGTCGGAGGTGAGCTGCACGGGCTTGTACCCGGGCGACAGCAGCTCCATCAGGACAGGCATACCGTCGGCCATGGGGGTATCTACAAGGCCGAAACACTCCTGCAACCGCACTCGCAGCACAGGTGCCTGGGCACCAACCCGGTACTCCAGGGCAATCCGGCTTCCGGTGGGAACGGTGACATGTGTGGGCGCGATGCGCTCCAGCGCCTGCTGCTGGCTGTAGCTGAGCCGGCTCCGGATGACCGCACAGAGGTCGATCTTCCTGAGTTCCGCCACGCTGGTGGCTTTTCCGATAAACAGCGGCCCCCACTCCGGGGCATCCTGACAAAGCGCATCGGTATCCACAGCCGGGAAGCCCTGGTCGGGATGCCGGACGGCGGCAAAAGCAATCCGCCGCTGGAGGTTCTGCACCGCATCGTCGAAGCTAAGTAGGGAAACACCCTCCCGGACGATGGCCTCGCAGATGACTTGCTGCACCGTTTCCCGCCGCACGCCGTCCAGGGGCCGGGCAGAGAGAAGCACCGCCCCAATCCGGGATTCGCGTCGGGCCACGACAGCCCCTGCGCGCGCATCCCAGAAGACGGTCTCCCGTCGCGTGACATACCGCTGCAAATCCTCTTCCGCGACAGGGCTGGCGAGAAACACTTTTCCCACCCCGCCCATTTTCCGATGCATAGAGGCGGCCACCATCCATTCCTCTCCGGAGAGCGGGTCCGCCGCATCCACCCCCACCAGTTCCCCGCCGGAGAGCTGGAAGGTTCCCGTGCCCTCCTGCCACGCCTTCCCGATCCGCTCCGGATAGGCCGATGCAAGCAGCGCCCCCACCTCAAAGGGGTTCACCGGGGCATCGTCTTCCGGGGCATGGACCATGTCGGCATACTGGCGGGCGATGCTCAGGATCCGGCCCCATTTGCCCGGCTGGGAAATATGGCGGGCCCGGCGGAGCGCTTCCAGCCTGCGGGAGGCCGAAACATCCCCCACCCCTGCCAGCGGGTCTTTTTCCTCGAGGAGAGCCGCCAAGTCGGCAGCGAGGGCTTTCCGCTCCGGGGAATCCGCCGCCAGCAGCATCTGGGCGATGCGGGGATGACAAGGCAGCTTAGAGAGCAACTTTCCGTGCGCCGTTACCTTTCCCTCGCCGTCCAGGGCGCCCAGGGCGGTGAGCAGTTCCCGGGCATGCACCAGCGCCAGCTTGGGCGGCGGCGTGAGCCAGGGAAGGCTTTCTACTTCGCGTTCTCCCCAGAGCGCCGCATCCAGTACCAGGGACGTCAGGTCCGCCTCCAGGATTTCCGGACTCCGGGTGGGAGCCATGCGGGATTCGGTACCCAGGCTCCACAGACGGAAACACACCCCGGGCGCCACACGTCCGGCGCGGCCGGTACGCTGGGCGGCCATGTCCAGGGAGATCCGTACCGTTTCCAGGCGGTTGAGCCCGCTACGGGGATCGAAGACCATCTTGCGGCACAGGCCGCAGTCCACCACCGTCCGCACGCCCTCGATGGTCAGGGAGGTTTCGGCGATGGGCGTAGAGAGCACCACCTTTCGCTGTCCGGGCGGGCTGGGAGCAATAGCCCGGGCCTGGTCCTCGTTCGAGAGCAGACCGTACAGCGGGAACAGGCCTGTCCGGGCGTCCAGCTCTTCGCGGAGCAGCTCCTCCACCCGGCGGATCTCCCCTTCTCCCGGCAGGAAGGCCAGGATATCACCCTCGCGGGAGCGGTGCGCCTGCAGGACGGTGCGGGCCACCAGCTGCACGCACGTGGAAGCATCGGCCTCTTCCCGGGAATGGATTACCTCTACGGGGAACATCTTGCCATCGCTCTGCAGGACAGGGCATCGGAGGGCCTGCGAGAGCGCTTCCGTGTCGATGGTGGCCGACATAATCACCACCCGGAGATCTTCCCGGAGCAGCGCCTGGCATTGCCGGGTAAGGGCGAGGGCTTCGTCGGTGTGCAGGCTCCGCTCATGGAATTCGTCGAAAATCACCAGGCCGACGCCCTCCAGGGCGGGGTCTTCCAGCAGCATCCGGGTCAGGATGCCCTCGGTAAGCACCTCTACCCGCGTTTCCGGGGAAACCTTGCTCTCGAAGCGGATGCGGTAGCCGACGGTTTTCCCTACCGGCTCTTCCAGTAGCCAGGCCATCCGCGAGGCTACCTGCCGGGCGGCCACCCGGCGGGGTTCCAGCATCAGGATCTTTCCCTCCGGGAGTGCTTCCAGGAGGGTCAGCGGGAGCAGCGTGGACTTGCCCGCCCCTGGCCGGGCCGACACAACCACGGTCTGCTCCCGTTGCAGTGTCTTATTCAACGCCTCTGCAACGGTTCCGGCCGGAAGGGTCTGTCTTTCTTGTTGTAGCCGCTTTGTCATGCGAATTCCCTTTTTATCCATGAACAAAATTACAAAAAATCACGGAACCCCGTGCACGGAAGCACACTTTCAGCCTCTGGTTGCCTGAACCGTGCTTTAGCCATGGCCTCGCGGGTACACTGAAGCACACTTTCGACCTCTGGTTGCCTGAACCGTGCTTTAGCCATGGCCTCGCGGGTACACTGAAGCACACTTCGCATTCAGCAAGGCCAAAACTGTGCTTCAGGCATTCCAATTATCCGGGCGTTTGCTGGTATCAGGGTTAGGGTGCACCGGAATGTGCACCCTAGCCAGCATACACCCCCGTAGGGTGCACCGAAATGTGCACCCTAGCCAGGCATACATCCCGTAGGGTGCACCGAAATGTGCACCCTAGCCAAAGAGCATTTGCTGATTCCCGGGATATTCCATACCTTTGCACCTGATGAACCTCGCAACCCGATGAAACACATCCTCATACTCGTTACCGCCCTGCTGCTGGGCATCCTGCCTCTGCAGGCGCAGAATCCGGCGAGCCACGGCCTCGGCCCTGACGCAACCCTGGCAGAGCTGGTAGCTCCGGGCAACCATGTCCTGATTGTCTTTGAAGACAAGACCGGCGACTTCGACGAGAAAGACGCCTACATCCGTGAGTACCTGGAAGAAGACTCCCCCTGGGTGGTAGTGGCCGATAAACGTTCGGCCGATTTCGTCCTTTCTATCGAGGGCTGGTCGGACTGGACCGAGGCTTCCTTCACCAGCAAGACCTACTTTATGACGCCTTCCATCCGTCGGCCGGACGGCACCGAGCTGTGGAAAGGCGACACCGTCCGCGACTGGGGTAATCTCTCCAACGGCTTCCGCGCCGTGCGGGGCGTTTCCAGAAAGTTGGTGGACCTTTCCCTGAAACGGGACCTGATGGAGGCTGTCAGGGACAACAGGGTCATTCTCATCGCGAAAAACTAAATCGACGGGAAAAGTGGGATTTCATCTTGCAATCGTTGAAAAGAGTTTGTAACTTTACCGCTTTGAAGGCGGAAACAATAACACTACTAAAAACCAGCGCTGCAATGAGATTCATTAATCCTCAAACCATTGCACACACCCCATTATACACACAAGTGGGGCCGGTTTCGTATTGCATTTATCCCCGATATATTAATTATTAAATTTATATGCTTATGGACAAAAAATTAGATTACGTTGTACCAACGGTAGACGTCTTCACAGTACAAACTGAAGGCGTGATTTGCCAGAGCACTGGAAACAATGGCATTAATGACTGGGAAACTCCCGGTAAAGAATTCCCGTTACCATTCTAAAATGCAGAAGGCCATGAAAAAAACAATTATTTTGAGCGTCGTTGCAGTAACTGCCGCCGCCCTCGTCTCCTGCCAGAAAGAACAGGATAACAATGTCCCCGAGAAACCTCAGGGAATTCCCTTTGAGATTACTGCCGGCACTGTCGATACCAAGACTGCCAATGACGATGTACACACCACTTGGGTAGCCGGTGACAAGATTAACCTCTTCCATGCCGAGAAAGATACGGATAGCTATGTCAGTGACGGTTCTTTTACCGCTGCCGCCGATGGCGCTTCTGTTGCCTTCAACGGTACTTTGGGTGAAGCTCTTGATGGAGAAAAGAACTATGACTGGTATGCTCTCTATCCGTATGAGAATGACTATGCCAATTCTCCCGCTTCGTTCGACTATGTGTATATTGCGGATCGCAACAATTCTTACACACAGACTCAGGTAGGCAACGACAGCAAAGCACATTTGGCTGGCGACGGTTATCCTTTGTGGGGCAAGAAGACCAATGTTGCTGCGGCAACAAAGCCTGCAATCACTATGAACCAGATGACTTCTGTCATAGCCGTTAATGTGACTAACAAGATTGATGCCCCCATCACGGTTTCTAAGGTCGAATTTTGGACCTCAGCAGAAACTCATTTGGTTGGTGAGTATCGTGTCAACTTCTCTGGCACCTCTCCTGTTCTTTCGAACTCTGCGGGTGAGGGAATTGCCACATTGAATGTTTCTGGCGCTTCTGCTCTGGCGAAAAATGCCTCTGGCGTTTACTATTTCGCTGTAAAGCCTTTTGACGCTCCTGCCGGTTCTTCTCTCACTATTAGAGTAACGACAAGTGAAGGTATTCAGTTATCTGAGAATATTGTTCCTGCTAAATACTCTTTCACAGCTGGTAAGATTTATACGCTGAATTTCAATTTCACCAACAAGACGGTGAATATGGCGCAATTCCCGTATAATGATCCTGCCTGGCTTACCGCCCAGAGCATTAATCCTGGAGGTAACAGCGACAAGGACTTGGACGGTGCTGCTCAGACCGTAGACGTAATTACAATTACATCTACTGATGGTGGAACGAAAACTCGTGTTCACAAGACCTCTGGTACTCCTGACACTTATGACCTCCGTGTTTATAAGAATGGTGGTTCCCTCACGATTGCTCCTAACAGCGATTCTTATGTGATTGAAAAGGTTACATTCGCTGGTTCTGGCTTGACGGCCGCCAAACTCTCTGCCGATTCCGGCACATACACCGAAGGAACAACTACTTGGACTGGCCTTGCCCAGGATGTCACGTTTACTGCTTCTGATACTTGGAATATTAAGAACATTGGCGTTTTCTACAGGACGGCAACCGCTTCTGACCATATTCTTATCGTTCCTGTAAAGGCATTTGATGCAGCATATACGGTCGGCTCGGTTGACATTACCATCAAACAACTGAATATCGCTGACCTCGTTGTTGACTCCTCAAGTGCTGGTTATGTAGATTATTCCGTTGCTGGCAATACCATTACTGTAAACTTATCTGCTAACGGAAGCACGTCTCCTCGTGATATCGTTGTTAGCGTGAGCAGTGCATCTGCTGGTGTGGATGAGACCGTAACCATTACTCAGGCGGGAGCGCCTACTAAGATTAATACCCTGACCGCTTCTAGCACTGGTGTTACCATAAATGCTCAAGTTGCCGCTCTAACGACCAAGGGCTTTATCCTTGCGGATGAGACTGGCGCGATTTTGGTATATACCAATACTGATGTTACCTCGACCTACACGATTGGACAAGCAATGAAGGTTGAAGGTGAAGTAAGCGCTTATAACAAAGGCTTGCAGTTTGATGTAAATGGAGGCAAGGCAACCGTTACACCTGGTGCTGCTGGCAGTTATGATTATCCTGCGGCAACAGCCTATTCATTAAGCGATGTGACTTCTTATATTGCGGATGATTCTGATCGCTTGGCCACCTATGTCCAGTACAGCGGTGTTATTCCTTCTTCTCCTTCATCCTATGTCAACGTTTGTGTCGGTGGTGTTGCAACTGCAAACACGGGCTCTTATAATATTTGGTCCGATCTGAGTACGGGTTTATCTAAGGGCGATTATGTAACGGTTAAGGGATATGCCTCTAGTGTCAGTGGTGGTAGAATAAATGTATGTGTGACTTCAATTACTAAGGACGATACTGTTCCCGCTCTTGTTTATAACAATATTACCGGTGTATCCGGCGAGGGTGTTCCAAGTACTGATCTCGCCATTAGCGCTTATAGGGTTACTGGTTGGACTCCTTCTCTTGTCAGCAAACCCTCTTGGGTCACCTCTGCTACTCCGGCTGCTGATTGCACGAAGCTTTCTTATGTGGTAGAAGAGAATGGAACTACCGAAAGATCGGGAGATATTGTGATCAGGCTGACAAAGGGCCTCACCACTTACGACTACACTATTAAGATTACCCAGGATGCCAATCTGCCTAAGACCACGTTCACTTTCAGCACCATTTATAGTAGTTGCACGACTAACTGTGTTATAACTACTGATTCTCAAGCTGGCATTACGTTGACATATAACAAGAATGAAGGTACTCAACCGAAATACTATAATACTGGTACCGCAATTCGTTTATATAACCAGAATACTCTTGAAGTGTCGGGTGGGGAGAAGAAAATCAAGAAGATTGTGTTTACATTCGGCACTGATAAGGGCAGTTGGTCAGTATCATCTGGCGGAGGTTCCCTCACTGGGTCTGGCGGCACGCCAATGACTTGGACCGCCAGCTCAGATGTAACTTCTGTAGTTTTTGGCACAACCGCCACTGCGAGGATTAATACTATTACGATCACATACCAGAATTAGTATTACATTCAGGTGTTATACTATCATATGTTAATTTGCAGTAACTCCTCGTGGGGTTGCTGCGTAAGCATCCGATAAACTGCATATTGTAGCCGGGAGAGATCCTGGCTACATTTGCAAAAAATCGGAAGCATATGATGACACGAGAACAAATTCTGGAAATAGATCAGTACTGTCGGGAGCATAAGGTAAGTTACAAGAAGCGTCTGGAAGAACTGGAGATACCTTTCTGGAACTTCTACAAAGCAAAGCGCAAATACCGTTTACAAGACGAGGCCTCCAGTGGTCCCGGGGAGTTTGTGCAGATGGTACCGGGCACATTCAGTTCCGGAATGATGCCTATAAGGAACGGCTAGAAGACATCTACGACGTAAGCATTTTTTAGATTGTAAGCATCCCGTAAAGTACCCTTGCGATTCTTAAAGTTTTGCAGCGGCTTCAACCACTTTAGTTGAAGCCGCTGCACTTTCATTAACGCGCATTGAAGTCAATCGACTTTAGTTGGAGCCGTTGCATCGGTGCGCATGTCTGGGTGAGCGGAAGGTGACGAAGTCCTAATTCAGCTGCGGGCGGACACTACGGAGAGCGGTGAATCAGAAGTATGTCTGAATTGCGAAGGCGAACTGGTCGATGAAGATCTTCTTGAAGGCGGAGATGTTGTTCTGCTCATAGAACTCATAGAAGATGAGCATAGGTCACTTACTGTACTTCGTCGGAGGCTAACCAAAGCAACAATCGAATCAGATTTAAACTTTCATTATCGGCTTAAAATTACTATTTTTGTACAATGAATTCGCTGCTGGAAACAAAGCGGTGAATAGAAGGCTAGTAGAATAAAGGACCACGTAACAACCTGCTGATATGATACTTGAAAGAATTCTCGAAAGGCTCGATTCCCTGGAGAAGGGAAAGGATAATCCGTATCATTCCGTGCACTGAAGAAATAACCTTATGGGCAAGAGAACGTCAGTTGAGTCATTCTTCACGAATGACAAGATAATGTTATCATTGGTGGTGGTGAATACCATCACCATCTTTATTGGTGGTTATTTCAGTTCATCGCGTTTGTTCGTATGGACAGATTCGCTGTTTACCCTCCTGTTCCTTGCCGAAGTCTTTGTCAAGATCAGGGTTGAAGGCTGGAAAAACTACTGGAAGGATGGCTGGAACAAATTTGATTTCATTATAACCTTGGTGGCTGCCCCGTCATTGATGAATCTTTTTGTAGAAACAGGTGTTGCCACGAACATACTCCTTTCGTTAAGGACGCTGAGAGTGTTCAAATCTTTCAGACTGCTGAAATTCATTCCCGACATCAACGGTCTGTTAAAAGGCATCGGCATCGCGGTCAAGACTTCGTTTATTGTATGTGTCGCCTTTGCGATCCTTCTCCTTATCATTTCTATACTGTCTTCCACGTTGTATGGAAAGATTGTCCCTGAACTATTCGGAGATCCGGGAACGTCGCTGTTTACGATTTTCCGCTTGTTTTCTGGCGATGGTTGGAGCGAGATACCTATTGAAATATCCGCGAAAAGTTCCGCCCTTGTGGGAAGCTTGGCAAAGATTCTTTTTTCCGTCCTGTTTTTCATTGGTGGCATTTTGGGATTGTCCCTCATTAACTCTATTTTCGTTGACGCCATGGCTGGGGATAACAATGATGAGGTATTGCGCCGGATTGATGACCTGGAGAAAAAGATTGACAACTTGAATAGGTAGACCGCTTCTCTGTCTTCACTCTTGTGATTCTGTTTATCAGACATGTCTTTCATAGATGACCGCCCTTATAATTTTTTGGCGCAAGTTAGTGCCGACTTGCGCCAAAATGCTGCCAACGCTTGAGATTATTCCAAATCTTTTTTCAGCTTCAAGATCGCTTCCGGACTCAAGCCTGTGATGTCGGAAATGATATCGACAGAAATTCCATGTCTCAACATGCCGCGGGCGTCATTTTCATGTCCCTCAGCCCGTCCCTCAGCCCGTCCTTCAGCTCGTCCTTCAGCCCGTCCTTCAGCTCGTCCTTCGGCTCGTCCTTCGGCAATGCCCAGTTTTCGGCCTTCTTCCCGTCCTTCGGCGATGCCTTGTTCCCGTCCTTCGGCAAGGGTGACCCTGCGGAAATAGTTTTCCACATTCTGGATGTCGCGCATTT
>CAMVMG010000033.1 GCA_947168525.1 uncultured Bacteroidales bacterium | reverse complement strand
GCGTCGGATTCATAATCCGGAGGTCGTGGGATCGTGACCCACTCCCGCTACAAAACAACACATATAGGTCTTGGTTTGACTACGATCAACCTCATAGACTAAACTCTCTATATACCCGTCACAACCCCTTGTGATGGCTTTTTTATTTATGGGGTGGTGATAGAATTGTTGGAACGGCCTTCCTTTAGGGACAATCGCGAAGAAGGCTGGTTTGATTTTTGCTGAACCACCCATCGGCACTATGACCCTCCGGGACCGCATATCACTCACTTGGCGCTACGGGAAAGGACTCTTCCTGATCGGCGCGGTGTATAACTTGGTCAGCTCCGGATTCCAGGCTGGAGGGTTCTCTTACACCTTCCTGGTGGATTCCTTCATCATCAAGGCCGTCATTATAGCCATCGCCCTGTATCTGATGAAACAGTTCACCGACCGGGACGCCATTTTTTTCTACATCAACCTGGGGCTTTCGCGGAGGAAACTGCTTGTCAGCGTTATCCTGGCCGATTTCCTGGCCCTTGCCATCCTGATGGCCATTACGCATCTGATCTATGGATAAGCACAAACTCATCGTAGACAGCGTGGTGGTCCGCTTCGGCCAGAAAAACGTCCTAAGCGGCGGCTATATCACCTCCGAAACGGGGATGGTCACCGGTCTTCTGGGCCGGAACGGCGCCGGCAAATCGTGTATGTTCCGGGCGCTGATGGGCGGCCTCCGCGTAGAGAATGTGATGGTGAGTATGGACGGGAGGCCCGTGGACCGCCAGGTTATCGGCCGTTCCATCAAATACCTGCCCCAAGGCCGATTGATTCCGGAAGGGATGAAACTGCAGCGGGCGTTCGAGCTCTACGGTGTGAATTACTGGGCGTTCGTAAACCGCGCCCCCAAGTTCTCCCGGCATTACGATTCGCCCATCTATGAGCTGTCCGGCGGAGAAGCCAGGTTGGCGGAACTGTACCTGGTGTTGCTGAGCGATGCATCGTTCTACATCCTGGACGAGCCGTTTACGCAGGTCGATTCCGTGAACATCGAGGAGGTCAAGGCGCTGATCCGGGAGCGCAGCAAAGACCACGGCATCATCGTCACCGACCATAACTACGACGCCATTTCTTCCGTGGCCGACAACCTCTTTGTCATTGCCGACGGCTATACCAGCCCTGTCCGATGCCGGGAGGATCTGGTCAGGCACGGGTATCTGAGGGTTGATGGCTGACAAAAAAACGCCCGGCCTTTGCAGGTCGGGTGTTTTTCTTTCCGTTGTTTGATATTACTCGGCGGCGGGAGCCTCTGCTGCAGGTTCTTCGGCCTTGGGAGCTTCTGCCTTGGGGGCATCGGCCTTCTTGGCGCGGCTGCGGCGGGTGGTCTTCTTGGCTTCTTTAGCGGCGGAAGCCAGGGCGGCCTCGTTGAAGTCTACCAGCTCTACGAGCACCATTTCGGTAGCATCTCCCTGACGGAAACCGGTGTGGAGGATACGGAGATATCCACCCGGACGGTCGGCCACCTTGGGAGCGATGGTACGGAAGAGTTCGGCCGTGGCCACTTTGTCTTTCAGATAGCTGAAGACGATGCGGCGGGAGTGCGTAGTATCTTCTTTGGACTTGGTAATAAGAGGCTCTACATAAGGCTTCAGGGCCTTGGCCTTGGCCTCGGTGGTGATGATCCTCTTCTTCAGGATGAGGGAGGATGCCATGTTGGCGAGCATCGCCTTGCGGTGACCGCTCTTACGACCAAGATGATTGACTGCTCTATTGTGTCTCATTGTTTAAAGGGGCTTTTTCTTAATTTCAATATTGTACTTGGAGACATCCATGCCAAAGGAAAGCTTCATCTTCTCCACCAGGAGATCGATCTCGTTCAGGGACTTGCGGCCGAAGTTGCGGAACTTCATCAGCTCCGAACGGTTGTAGGACACAAGGTCTGCGAACGTGTCGATATCTGCGGCTTTCAGGCAGTTGAAGGCTCTTACGGAGAGACCCATGTCGGAAAGCTTGGTGAGAAGGAGATGACGCATCCTCAGGGATTCCTCATCAAGCTCTTTGCTGTCGCTCTCGACAGAGGATTCGATGGCGATCTTCTTGTCGTCGGTGAAGAGCTTGAAATGATAGATGAGGATGTTGGCGGCATCCTGCAGGGCGGACTCCGGAGAGATAGATCCGTCCGTGACAATCTCCAGGTTCAGCTTTTCGTAGTCGGTCTTCTGCTCCACGCGGTAGTTTTCCACGGTCCAGTTGACCTTCTTGATGGGCGTGTAGATGGCGTCCACGGGAATGGTCCCGATGGGCGTATTCTCGTCCCGCTGTTCCTCGGCCGGGACAAAGCCGCGGCCCTTGGTGATGGTCAGGGAGATTTCAATTTTTACGGAGGGCTCCAGCGAGCAGATATGCAGCTCGGGATTCAACACCTTGAAAGAAGACAATCCTTTAGAGATGTCCTCAGCGGTAAACTCTTGCTTGCCGCTGATTGTGATGTTCGCCACCTCGGAGTCTACAGTGTCCACCATCCTGCGGAAGCGAACCTGCTTCAGGTTGAGGATGATGTCCTGCATCCCCTCGATCACGCCAGGGATGGTCTGGAACTCGTCCTGGACACCGCTCACCTGGATCTGGGAGATGGCGAAACCTTCCAAAGAGGCGAGGAGGATGCGACGAAGGGCATTGCCGATGGTTTGTCCGTAGCCAGGCTCAAGCGGTCTGAACTCGAAACGTCCCACGGTCTCAGTGCCTTCGAGCATGATCACCTTGTCGGGTTTCTGAAATGCTAAGATTGCCATAATTTGGGGGTGTTAAATCTATTACTTGGAGTAGAGGTCAACAATCAGCTGCTCGTTGATGTTCTCGGGAATTTCTTCACGGGCGGGAACATTCAAGAACTTGCCGCAGAGGTTGTTGCCGTCAAACTCAAGCCAGGAATACTTGGTGGCGGAGGCCAGGCTGTTCTGGATGACTTCCAGACTCTTGGAACGCTCACGCACGGCAATTACCTGACCGGGTTTCACCTGGCAGGACGGGATGTTGCAGATGACGCCGTCCAGGGTGATGTGACGGTGAAGGACCAGCTGACGGGCAGCGGCACGGGTGGGGGCGATACCCAGACGGTACACGAGGTTGTCCAGGCGGGCCTCCAGCAGGAGGACGAGGTTCTCACCGGTCTGTCCCTTCATGCGGGCGGCACGGGCGTAGGTGTTACGGAATTGACGCTCCAGGACACCGTACATGTACTTCACTTTCTGCTTCTCCTTGAGCTGGGTGCCATACTCTTTCTGCTTCTTGCGCTTGGCAGCCAGACCATGCTGTCCGGGAGGAGTGTTTCTCTTTTCGAAGGTCTTGTCAGGGCCATAGATAGGCTCGCCGAATTTACGGGCGATGCGGGTGGTAGGACCAGTATATCTTGCCATTTTAGTTCTCCTTTAATGATTAGACTTTACGGCGGCCCTTAGGACGGCAACCGTTGTGCGGCATCGGGGTGACGTCGATAATTTCGGTAACGGTGATACCCGCGTTGTTGATGGTGCGGATGGCGGACTCACGGCCGGAACCCGGGCCTTTTACATAGCACTTGACCTTGCGGAGACCGGCATCGAAGGCGGTCTTGGAGGCATCTTCAGCAGCCATCTGGGCAGCGTAAGGAGTGTTCTTCTTGGAACCGCGGAAACCGCACTTGCCAGCGGAAGACCAGCTGATCACCTGACCCTGGGCGTTGCAGAGGGACACAATGACGTTGTTGAAGGTAGATGAAATATGGGCCTCGCCATAAGCCTCAACCTTGACAACTCTTTTCTTGGTGGTTGTAGTTTTCTTTGCCATAATTCATCAGACTTTACTTGGTTGCTTTCTTCTTGTTGGCAACGGTCTTCTTCTTACCCTTACGGGTACGGGCGTTGTTCTTGGTGCTCTGTCCGCGGACAGGCAGGCCTGAACGATGGCGGATGCCTCTGTAGCAGCCGATATCCATCAGGCGCTTGATATCCATCTGGACGGAAGAACGGAGCTCACCTTCAATCTTGTACTCATTATTGATGAGGTTACGGATGGCGGCAATCTGCTCATCGTTCCAATCGCCCACCTTGATGGAGCGGTCGATACCACAGGTGTCGAGGATCTTCCTCGCAGAGCTGCGGCCAATACCGAAGATATAGGTCAGGCCTATCTCTCCGTGTTTGTTGTTCGGTAAATCAACACCGGCTATTCTTGCCATATTCTATCTGTACTTTTATTAGTTACACATTAACCCTGGCGCATCTTGAACTTGGGGTTCTTCTTGCAGATAACGTACAGGCGGCCTTTACGCCGGACAATCTTGCAGTCTTCGCTGCGTTTCTTGATGGAGGTCTTGACTTTCATCGTTATCTAATTTTTATTTGTATCTGAAAGAAATTCTTCCTTTGGTTAAATCGTAAGGTGAGATTTCCACTTTGACCCGGTCGCCGAGAAGGATATGGATAAAATTCATCCTCATCTTACCTGAAATGTTACAGAGGAGGACATGACCGTTTTCCAGCTCTACGCGAAACATCGCGTTGGGGAGGGTCTCAATCACCGTTCCATCCTGCTCAATAGCCACTTGTTTGGACATAGTCAAAAAATCACTTTAAAATTTAATCGAACCATCTTTCTCGATGTACTCGAAAGTGGAAAGCTGCTCGGCATGGCCTTTCCGGACAACAACCGTAAGCTCGTAATGGGCCGCGTTCTTGTGATCGGCTGTGTGTACTGCCCAACCATTTCTTGCAAGATACACACCTCTTCCGCCGGCACAGATCATCGGCTCGATACAGATGGTCATTCCGTCGACAAGCCGTGCACCGTGTCCCTTCCTCCCATAATTGGGAATTCCGGGAGCCTCGTGCATTTCCCTGCCCACTCCGTGTCCTTCAAGTTCGCGGACAACGGAGAATCCGAATGACTCAGCGTACGACTGCACCGCGTATCCGATATCGCCCGTCCGATTGCCAGAGACTGCAGCATCGATCCCCTTGTACAGCGACGCCTTGGTGACGTCCAGGAGCTTCCGGGTTTCGGCGTCCACCTCCCCCACAGGGAAGGTGTAGGCCGAATCTCCGTTGTATCCTTTGTACAAAGTTCCGCAGTCTACGGAAACGATGTCTCCCTCTTCCAGGGGGCGGTCACTGGGAAAACCGTGGACCACAACATCGTTTACAGACATGCAGAGCGCTGCAGGAAAGCCTTCGAATCCTTTGAAAGAAGGAACTGCGCCGTGGTCACGGATAAAGGTCTCGGCCACCTCACACAACTTCGCAGTTGTCACACCAGGGGCGACCAGCTTACCGACCTCTGCCAGTGTACGGGACACCAGGTCTGCGTTAATCCGCAGCAGTTCGATTTCTTCCTCTGTCTTAGGCTTAATCATTCCACTCTCAAAATTACATTTCAAAAATTACATGCCGGAACGTCCGGTAAGCCGGCCGGTCTTCATGAGACCGTCGTAGTGGCGCATCAGGAGATAGCTCTCGATCTGCTGGAGGGTATCCAGCACAACGCCCACGAGGATCAGCAGCGAGGTGCCGCCGAAGAAGCTGGCAAACTGGTTGTTCACGCCCATCACGTTGGCCAGAGCCGGCAGACAGGCGATGATGGCAAGGAAAATGGAACCCGGGAGGGTTACCTTGGTCATGATGCCGTCCAGATATTCGGCCGTCTTCTTGCCGGGCTTTACGCCGGGAATAAATCCGCCGTTCTTCTTCATGTCCTCTGCCATCATGGTGGGGTTCACGGTGACGGCGGTATAGAAATAGGTGAAGAGAATGACCAGGAGACCGAATACGATGTTATACCAAACGGAGGTATAGGTGGAGAAGGCGGCGGCAATGCCACGGGTGGCATCGTAGCGGCCCAGCAGCATCGGGAACATCATCAGGGCCTGGGCGAAGATGATCGGCATAACGCCGGCAGCGTTGATTTTGAGGGGGATGTACTGACGTACACCGCCGTACTGCTTGTTGCCGATGACGCGCTTGGCATACTGTACAGGAACCTTGCGGACAGCCTGGACCAGTGCGATGGCAGCCAGGATGACGAGCACCCAGACAACCATCTCCACCACGAACATGAGCGGACCGCCCACGCCGCTGCCGGAGAACTTCTGGGAGGCCTCGGCCACCAGTGCATAAGGCAGGCGAGCCACAATACCGATCATGATGATCAGGGAGATACCGTTACCAATACCACGGTCCGTGATACGCTCGCCCAGCCACATGACAAACATGGAACCGGCCATCAGGATGACGGTGGATACCAGGTTAAACCAGAACGGGCTCCAGGTGACAGTGCGGGCAGCGGCGGGAATCATACCGGCCACATAGGCAGGGCCCTGGATAGCGAGGACCAGGATGGTGAGATAACGGGTAATCTGGTTCATCTTCCGGCGGCCGGACTCGCCTTCCATCTGCATTTTGCGGAAGGAAGGGACGAACATGCCCAGCAGCTGGACGATGATGGATGCCGAGATGTACGGCATCACGCCCAGGGCGAAAATCGAAGCATTACCGAAAGCACCGCCGGAGAACATGTTCAGCAGACCGACGAGACCTTCCTGGGTGCCGCTGATTCCGCCCTTCAGGACCTCCGGATCGAGGCCGGGAAGAAGGATGAAGCTACCCAGACGGTAAATCAGCACAAGCAGAATCGTGTAACCGATCCGCTTGCGCAGTTCTTCGATGTTGTAAATATTCCGAATTGTTTCAATAAACTTCTTCATCGCTGTTATTCGATTACGGTTGCTTTACCACCGGCAGCCTCAATCTTTGCGATAGCGGATTTGGAGAAAGCATTGGCCTTCACATCCACTGCAACAGTGATTTCGCCGTTGCCAAGCACCTTGATCAAGTCGTTCTTGGAAGCGATACCGGCAGCGATGAAGGTATCTACGTCGAACTCCTTCACGCCGAGCTTCTCGCTCAGGGCCTGAATGGTAGCCACGTTAACACCCTTGTAAGCAACACGGGTAGGGTTCTTGAAACCGAACTTGGGAAGACGGCGCTGGATAGGCATCTGGCCACCTTCGAAACCAACTTTGTGCTCGTAACCGGCACGGGCCTGGGCACCTTTGGTACCGCGGGTGGCGGTGCCACCCTTACCGGAGCCCTGGCCGCGGCCAACGCGCTTGCTGTTATGGGTTGCGCCCTTTGCGGGCATCAGGTTTTCAAGTTTCATCTCTGTGTCCTCCTCTTAGTCAATTACTTCATAAGTAACCAGGTGCTGGACCTTGGCCAGCATGCCGCGGGTGATGGGGGTATCCTCCACCTCTACGGTCTGATGCATCCGGCGGATACCGAGAGTCTTGAGGTTCGCGATCTGACGCTTGGTCTCTCCATTCTTGGAGCGGACCTGGGTAATCTTAAGCTTTGCCATAGTCTCTCTGGAATTAACCGTTAAACACTTTGCTCATAGGAACGCCGCGAAGACCGGCCACCGTGTAAGCATCGCGCATCTCCGTGAGGGCGGCGATGGTGGCTTTTACCAGGTTGTGCGGGTTGGAAGAACCCTTGCTCTTGGCAAGCACATTCTGGATACCGGCACTCTCGAACACGGCACGCATGGCACCACCGGCCTTTACACCGGTACCGGGGGCAGCGGGCTTCATGAACACCTCTGCGCCGCCGAAACGGGCAACCTGCTCGTGCGGAATGGTGGTATTGATGACGGGGACCTTCACCAGGTTCTTCTTTGCATCCTCTACGCCCTTGGCGATGGCGGCGGTAACCTCGTTTGCCTTGCCCAGGCCATAGCCCACGACACCGTTCTCGTCACCGACAACGACGATGGCGGCAAAACGGAAGTGGCGACCACCCTTGGTGACCTTGGTAACACGGTTGATGGCTACCAGTCTGTCCTTGAGCTCAAGGTCAGAGGTCTTTACTCTTTTTACATTTGAATTTGCCATAGTAGTCTCTTATTAGAATACGAGGCCGCCTTCACGGGCAGCGTCTGCCAAACTTTTTACTCTGCCATGGAAGAGGTAACCTCCGCGGTCGAAAGCCACCTGGGAGATACCGGCAGCCAGGGCGCGCTCGGCGATAGCCTTGCCCACGATAGCGGCGGAGTCAATCCCATTCTTTCCTTTGGTCTCGGCTGCGAGAGCCTTGTCGTTGGAAGCGGCGGAGACCAGAGTCTTGCCTTCGAGGTCGTTGATCACCTGGACGTAGATCTGCTTGTTGGAGCGGAACACGACCATGCGGGGACGCTCGGCTGTGCCATTGACATGCTTGCGGATACGATAGTGGATCCGTCTTCTTCTTTCAATTCTATTCAATGCCATAACTTGTTCCTCCTAATTATTTGGCAGATGCTGTCTTACCGGCCTTGCGGCGGAGCTGCTCGCCGGCGAACTTGATACCCTTGCCCTTATAAGGCTCAGGACGACGGAATGAGCGGATCTTGGCGGCAACCTGGCCGACAAGCTGCTTGTCGAAGCTCTTGAGGATGAGAACGGGGTTCTCACCTTTACGCACCTGCGGGGTTTCGGCGGTAACCTCCTTGGGGAGCATGATCTGGATGTCGTGGGAATAGCCCAGGGACATGGTCAGGAGCTGGCCCTGAGCGGCCACGCGGTAACCCACACCTACAAACTCCTGCTTGATGGTGAAGCCTTCGGACACACCCACCACCATATTGTGGACAAGGGCGCGGTACAGGCCGTGCATGGAGCGGAAGCGGGGAAGGTCGCTGGGGCGCTCGAACTTGATTTCATTTCCCTCGATGGTCACTTTGATGTCCGGATCTACTTTCTGGCACATCTCGCCAAGAGGGCCTTTCACCTTCACGATATTGCCGTCCAGGAGCTCTGCCTTGGTGCCGGCGGGAAGGACTACAGGTAATTTACCGATTCTTGACATAATTTATTCGATTGTTCGATTAGTAAACATAGCAAATAACCTCACCGCCCACATTCAGCTCTTTGGCCTCTTTGTCGGTGATAACGCCCTTGGACGTGGACAGGATAGCGATACCCAGGCCATTGAGGACTCGGGGCATGCCAGCCACATCGGCATATTTGCGGAGACCCGGGGAGCTCACTCTCACGATGCTCTTGATCGCGGCGGCCTTGGTTTCCGGATGGTACTTGAGCGCAATTTTGATGGTGTTAAAAGGAGTGCCCTCAACTACCTTGTAGCTAAGGATGTAACCTTTCTCGCACAGAATCTTGGTGATAGCCACCTTCATGTTGGAAGAAGGGATCTCGACCACCTTCTTACCGGCGAGGTAAGCGTTACGGATTCTGGTCAGATAATCTGCAATAGGATCAGTCATTTTTTTGTCGTTTTGTGGACCGGCGCCTCTTGGACGCCCGATATCCGATTGTTAATTGTTATTACTATTACCAGCTGGCCTTCTTGACGCCGGGGATCAGACCCTGAGAGGCCATTTCGCGGAACTGGATACGGCTGAGGCCGAATTCACGCATGTAACCCTTGGGGCGACCGGTAAGAGAGCAGCGATTGTGGAGACGTACGGGGCTTGCGTTCTTGGGAAGCTTGTCCAGGGCGGCGTAGTCACCGGCCTCTTTCAGGGCTGCCCGCTTGGCGGCGTACTTTGCAACTAATTTCGCGCGTTTAACTTCGCGAGCTTTCATTGATTCCTTTGCCATGCTACTATATTAGTTATTGTGTTTCTTGAAAGGAAGGCCGAAGGCTTTGAGAAGGGCGTGGGCCTCTTCGTCGGTCTTGGCGGTGGTCACGAAAGTGATCTCGACACCGTGGATGCGCGGATTCTTGTCAATCTCAATCTCGGGGAAGATAATCTGCTCCTTGATACCGAGGGTGTAGTTACCCTGACCGTCCATCTTCTCGGAAATACCGTTGAAGTCGCGGATACGGGGAAGCGCCACACGGATAAGACGCTCCAGGAATTCGTACATGCGGACGTCGCGGAGGGTGACCTTTGCGCCGATGGGCATGCCCTTACGGAGTTTGAAGTTGGAGATATCCTTGCGGGAGTTGGTGATGACAGCCTTCTGGCCGGCGATAATGGAGAGTTCCTCTGCGGCCTCTTCTACCATTTTCTTGTCCTGGGTGGCGTCGCCCACACCTTCGTTGAGGGTAATCTTCACCAGACGGGGAACCTGCATGACGGTGGTATAGGAGAACTGCTTCACGAGAGCGGGAACAATCTCCTCCTTGTAAACCTTTTTGAGGTCGGGGGTATATCCCTTGGGAAGTGCCTGGACTTCTGCGGGTTTGTTTGTCTTCTTTGCCATAATTACTTGATCTCCTCTCCAGTTGTTTTAGCATAGCGGATTTTCTTGTCTCCTTCCATCTTGTGGCCCACCTTGGTGGGTTTGCCGTTGGCGTCCATGAGCTGGACATTGGAGATGTGGATTCCGGCTTCCTGCTTGAGGATGCCGCCCTGCGGAGCCTTAGGGTTGGGTTTGGTATGCTTGGACACCATGTTCACGCCCTCTACGATCACGCGGTCTTTGTCGCGGAGCACCTCGAGGACCTTTCCGGTCTTTCCCTTGTCGTTACCGGCATTCACATACACGGTATCGCCTTTCTTGATATTGAACTTTCTCATAACTTCTGATCTTTAGAGGACCTCCGGTGCCAGTGAAACAATTTTCATATAGTTCTCGCGGAGTTCGCGGGCAACAGGGCCGAAGATACGGGTGCCGCGGAGCTCGCCAGCGCCGTTCAGGAGAACGCAGGCGTTCTCGTCGAAGCGGATATAGGAACCGTCCGGACGACGGATTTCCTTCTTGGTGCGCACGACCACAGCCTTGGTAACGGTTCCCTTCTTGATATCGCCACCGGGGATGGCGCTCTTGACGGTTACGACGATGGTCTCGCCGATGGTAGCGTAACGGTGGCGGGTACCACCGAGAACGCGGATGCACAGGACTTCCTTAGCACCGCTGTTGTCAGCCACCTGTAAACGTGATTCCTGCTGTATCATAACTACTTGACTTTTTCTACGATTTCAACTAATCTCCAGTTCTTAGTCTTGCTGAGCGGACGGGTTTCCATGATGCGGACAGTGTCTCCCTCGGAGCACTCGTTCTTGGCGTCTTCAGCGACGAACTTTGTGGTCTTCTTTACGAACTTGCCGTAAATAGGATGCTTCTCATGGGTTTCCACCGCCACGACGATGGTTTTTTCCATCTTGTTGCTGACCACGATACCTACTCTTTCCTTGCGAAGATTTCTTTCCATAATTCAATCTTGCTTTAGTTCTGCTGTTTCTCTTTCTCGGCCAGGATGGTGATCATGCGGGCAATATCCTGACGGGTCTTTCTGATCTTGGAGGTGTCCTCCAGCGGAGAGATTACATGATTGAGCTTCATGGTGTCGAGGTTGTTCTTCTCGATCTCGATGCGATCGCGCAGGTCGGCGATGCTCATCTCGCGTACTTCAGATACTTTCATTTTCTTCTCCTCCAATGATTATTCTTCTACATAATCCCTGCGGACCACGAACTTGGTGGC
>CAMVMG010000032.1 GCA_947168525.1 uncultured Bacteroidales bacterium | reverse complement strand
CTACATTGTAGATGGGCTCCAGGATCTTGGGACCAGCATTGCGGAAGGCCTCCTTAAAGGCGTTGCGGCCGGCGATGATGAAGGCGATTTCCTTGGAGTCTACCGGGTGCATCTTACCGTCGTACACATACACGCGGATATCGCGGGCGTAGGAACCGGTAAGCGGGCCTTCTTCCATCTTGCTCTTGATACCCTTGAGGATAGCAGGCATGAAAGAAAGGTCGATGGAACCACCCACCACGCAGTTGTAGAATTCCAGCTTGCCGCCCCACTCGAGGTCTGTGATGTCCTGGCTCTTGAAGTTGAACACTACATCCTTGCCGTCAATCTTGAAGTTCTTGGGAGCTTCCTGACCCTCTACGTACGGGCAAACCAGCAGATGGACCTCACCGAACTGACCGGCGCCGCCAGACTGTTTCTTGTGGCGGTACTGGGCGGTAGCGATTTTGGTGATGGTTTCACGATAGGGCACCTTGGGAGCGTAAAGCTCGATGTTCTGCTTGAACTCGTTGGTCACTCTCCACTTCACGTAGTTGATGTGCTGCTCGCCCATACCGGAAAGGATGGTCTGGCGCAGCTCCTTGGAGTATTCCACGTTGATGGTAGGATCCTGGGCGGCCACCTTGTTGAGGGCGTCTCCCACCTTGGCCTCGTCGTTCTTGTCCACGGCCTTGACGGCGCAGCGGTATTTAGCATCCGGGAACACCATGTGCTTGAAGGCCTCCATGCCGCTTTGGGCCAGGGTGACATCCGTCTTGCCGGCCTTGAGTTTCATGACGCAGCCGATATCACCGGCGCTGATGGAGGGAACTTCTTCCTTCTTGGAGCCGGCCACGGCATAGATGGCGCTCAGGCGCTCTCCGTTGCCGGTTTCCGGGTTCACCAGGTCTGCACCCTTATTGAGGGTTCCGCTCATCACCTTGAAGTATGATACCTCCCCGAGGTGCTGTTCTACGGAAGTCTTGAAGATGAAGATACCGGTGGGGCCTGCAGGGTCGCACTTGACGGTGCCACCGTCTACAGTGGGCTCTTCCTTTCCTTCCGGGGAAGGAACGACGTTCACGATGAACTCCATCAGACGGCGTACGCCCACATTCTCCTTGGCGGCGGTGCAGAACACCGGGATGGTCTCTCCCTTGAGGATGCCGGCACGCAGGCCTTCACGGATCTCGTCGGTAGAGAGTTCCATGGTCTCGAAGAATTTCTCCATGAGTTCGTCGGAACCTTCGGCGGCTTTTTCCATGAGTTCTGCGCGGAGTTCCTCAGCCTCGTCTGCGTAGGCGGCGGGGATGTCCTGTTCCTCGTTCTTTTTATTATAGAACTTCATCGTAATCACATCCACGAAACCTTCCAGGCCCACGCCCGGATTCACCGGGAACTGGCACAGGACGGCCTTTTTGCCGAATTCCTCGGAGATGGCGTTACGAACACCGTCCCAGTTGGCTTTGTCGTGATCCATCTGGTTCACGGCAATAATCATGGGAATGCCGTACTGGTCTGCGTAGCGGCCGAACAGGGTAGTGCCCACCTCGATGCCGGCAGTTCCGTTCATCACCATCACAGCGGCCTCTACCACCTTGAAGGCGGAAAGGGCGCCACCGGAGAAATCGTCGGAACCCGGAGCGTCGATGAAGTTGATCTTGCAGCCGCCGAACTCTGCGTACAGCGGAGTGGCATTAATGGACTTCTGGTTGGTCTGTTCGAACTCGGTGTTGTCGGACACGGTGTTTTTCTCTTCTACGGAGCCGCGACGGTCGATGACCTTGCCTTCAAAGAGCATAGCTTCGGAAAGGGTGGTCTTACCGCTACGGGGTGCGCCGATGAGGACAACGTTGCGGATGTTTTTAGTAGTGTAAGCTTTCATTGGGTATTATTAATTATTTTTGCGTTTTTCAAGGCAGCCTGCAAATATAACGATTTTTCGCTCAAATCCAATATTTAAGGTGTGTTTTAGGCCTCATTTGCCTTTTTCCTCCGCACAATCCGCCAGATAAACCAGGCCGAAGCAAGCACCCCCACCACGACAGCGACCACCGATGCCTCCGCCCCGAAGGCCCCGCCGGTAATCCACTCCGGGCCTTCTACCTGCGCATGGATCAGCGAAGGACCGGCCTCGTTTCCGGAAACTTCGAAGCCGAAAACATTGCCCTGGGAAAAGTTCCAGGACCAGTGAATGCCGATAGGCAGCCACAGCGTGCCGGACCATTTGTAGGCCGTCCCCAGCAGCAGGCCCGCCTCGATGGCGATGGCCAGCGAAGACCACCAGGTGGCGTTGTCGTTGGTGATATGAACCAGGCCGAAAACCAGGGCCGACACCACCAGGGCGGGCACGAAGCCCCATTTTTCATCGATCCAGCGGAAGAGCACACCCCGGAACACCATTTCTTCCCCCACGCCCACGACCAGGAACATGAAGAACGCGTCCAGGATTTCCCTGGCGCCGGCGCCGAATCCGACCGCCCTGTAGCAGCCGGCGGCCATCATGATACCCACCACCACGACGAAATACCCCAGGCCGATGCCCATGCCGGCAGCGGTATGGGGACAGGCCTTGCCCAGCGGCAGGTCTTTGGGCCAGAGACCCTCGAACCAATGGACAAACACGGCATACAGCCCCAGCATGGCCGCGGCCGTAAGCAGATTGAACAGCCATTGCAGCCACCCGGAAGGGGCAAAAGAGGCGATCCCTCCTATCCAGTAAAGCAGCAAGGACAGAAACAGGCTCAGGATAAACAGCAAAACCCATTTCCAAACGGGCATTTCCTTGATAGAGGACATAATCTTGTAATTTTGCGCAAAGATAGCGAAATTTGCCATAGATTCTTCGCTTCGCCCGGAATGAGAAAACCGAATCTGAAACCTTATCTGGAACCCGACCGGCTGGAAGCGGGCTGCGACGAGGCTGGCCGCGGACCGCTGGCAGGCCCTGTCTTTGCCGCCGCCGTGATCCTGCCGCAGGATTTCCGCCATCCGCTCCTGAACGACTCCAAACAGATGAGCGAAAAACAGCGAGACCTCCTCAGGCCCGTCATTGAGCAGGAAGCCGTCGCCTGGGCCGTAGAGGCAGTCCAGGCCGACGAGATAGACCGCCTCAACATCCTCTGGGCCTCCGTTACGGGTATGCAGCGGGCCGTGCTGCGGCTCTCTCCTGCGCCGGATTTCTTGCTGGTGGACGGGAACAAATTCCGTCCGTTCGGCCCGTATGGGTTCAAGGATTTCCGCACGGTAGTGCACGGAGACGCCACTTTTGCCTCCATCGCCGCCGCATCCGTACTGGCCAAGACGTACAGGGACGCCTTCATGCGGGAACTGTCGGACCAGTTTCCGGAATATGGCTGGGAGCACAACATGGGTTATCCCACCCCGGACCACATCGAGGCCATCCGCCTCTACGGTTACACGCCCTGGCACCGGAAATCCTTCCACGTGAAGGAACTGGAGCCCGGGCTTTTCTAGTTTCCCCTTTTTTACTATTTTTACCGACATAATAACAACCTTGCTTTTATGAGAAAAATCCTCCTGTCCCTAATCATGATATCGGCCAGCCTGCTGGCCGGCGCCCAGAACAAAGCCTGGTGGAACGCCGAGCCGGTGAACCACCTGGACTTCTACTACAATTACAACATGGGCACGCCGGAAAGGCTGTCCCACAGCGGCTGGGGCCTTTCCTTCCCCCTCTCTCAGATCCAATATGTGTCGGCCAGCGAGCGCCACATACTCACGATAGACCTTGTGAGCCTGTCCGTGGATTTCCTCTTCCCGCAGAAGGGGCATCTGTTCGAAGATGGCGGCAGCATCGTCCCCGCACCGGCAGCCTACAGCAAAGTCAGGTCCCGGATCTACACCTTGGGCATGACAATTCCCATCGGCTACACCCATAAGTTTGGAAGTGGCTGGGGAGCAGGCATTTCTATAGCCCCCGGCATCGACATGGCAACGTATCAGAACTCTTATACGCAGAACGGCACCCGGTACGACAACAATTTCCACAGCACCAGGAACATCGGCTTCCGGCTAGATGCCATCGCGGCCGTCTGGTACTATGGGTTCGGCCTCACCTTCCGCTACCGGCCTTTCTCCTACCTGAACCAGGTATGCAAAAAAACCGGCGGAGTGGTCTCCGCCGGTATCACGCTACGTTATTAGCTTACTTCACGTAAGTGAGCTCGTTGATGAGGTTGGTGGCTCCGCCATACTTCTCGACCATCCACAGCACGTAACGGATATCCACGCAGATGCAGCGCTGGAGGTCCGGCTCGAACATCACATCCGAGCTCATGCTCTCCCAGTTGCCGTCGAAGGCCAGGCCGATCAGGTTGCCCTTGGCGTCCAGCACAGGGGAACCGGAGTTGCCGCCAGTGATGTCGTTGTTGGTGAGGAAGCAGGTGTGCAAGGTGCCATCGGCGTCGGCCCAGCGGCCATAATCCCCGGCCAGATACAGCTGTTTCACCTTGGACGGGACGATGAATTCAGGATTGGTGGGATCTTCCTTCTCGATCACGCCCTTGAGGGTAGTATAGTGCCAGTACTTGAGACCGTCCTTGGGTGAGTACGGGAGCACATGGCCGTAAGTGAGGCGCATGGTAAAGTTGGCGTCCGGATACATAGCCTGGCCTTTCTGCCATTCCATAAGGGCGGCGGCAAAACTCTTCCGGGCAGCGTTGTAGGAAGCGTCGTCGCCGCCGTAGAGGGTCTGGTAATGCTTCCTCACCACCAGCATTATCGAGGAATAAAGTACCATGGCCGGATCGGCCAGCAGTTTGTCGGTCGGAGCGGCCTTCACCTTGTCGTACGAAGTAAACCAGCTAGTGTTGAACAGCTCCTCCACGTAGGCGGGAATGTCCAGGGTGGCGAACCCGGGATTGAAATAGTCTTCCTCCTTGGCCCGGCTCCGGTAGAATTCCAGCATGGCCACGGCTTCCTTGCGGTCCAGGGGTTCCACATAGTCGCGATACCTTCTCTGGAGGCTCTCCTTGGCCGATTCAAGGGCAGCGACGCTGTCGCGTCCTTGCTGCAGGCCGCGGGAATAGGCGTTCATAAGGTTGGCGGCCATTCCCACCAGTTCGATAGAGTTCACCACTTCGGAAAGCAAGGTGACCGCCTGGTTGACCTTGGCATTCCTGGTTACATAGGCGTCAATATCGGCCACGGGGTCTCCGTACAGGGCCTTGCGGGCGGGATCGGCGTTGATCCAGGCCTTGAGGTCGGCCTCCTTCTGCTCCTCGCGCGGGATAATGTTCAGGTTGGCGAAAGCCAGTTCCTCGCCCTGCCATTTCTTCCAACCGTTGGCGCTGCTGGCGTACTTGTTGGCGTACTTGAGCTGTACGGACGGGTCTGCGCACATGGCTTCCCACATCAGGTCCTGGCGCACGGTACGGGCGTCGATAGAGATGCGGTGGGTGGCTATCATCTGGTTCAGCTGGGTAGCCGTCTGGTAGCGCTGGGTGCTTCCCGGGTAGCCCATAATCATAGCGTAGTCGCCTTCCTTCACGCCACCGGTAGCAATTTTCAGGCTGCGGGCGGGCTTGTAGGGCACGTTGTCCTTGCTGTAGGCAGCCGGCTGGTTGTTCTTGTCGGCATATACGCGGAACATAGAGAAGTCGCAGGTGTGGCGGGGCCACATCCAGTTGTCCGTTTCTCCGCCAAACTTGCCCATGGATGCCGGCGGGGCGGCTACGAAGCGCACGTCGCGGTAGGTCTTGTACACAATGAGATAGAAGACATTCTGGTTGTAGAAGCTTTCCACCTCGGCCTGGCAGAAGGGATTGGCCTCATTGGCGGCCTTCACCAGCTCGTCGGCCTTGGCTTCCTGGTTCTCGGCTTTCTCTATGATGGACGTAACGTCCTCCATGGAAACCAGGAAGGTAACGCTGAGGCCAGGGGCGGGGATTTCCTCGCCGGTATTCTTGGCCCAGTAGCCGTCCATAAGGTAGTTGTTTTCATCCGTGGACAGGCCCTGGATGCTGCTGTAACCGCAGTGGTGGTTGGTGATTACCAGGCCCTGGGCCGATATCATCTCTCCCGTGCAGCCGCCGCCGAACTGGACGATGGCGTCTTTGAGGGAAGATTTATTGATGGAATAAATCTCTTCCGGCGTGAGCTTGCAGCCCGCAGCCTTCAGGTCCTTTTTGTTCATCTGGTTCAGAAGCGGCAGTAACCACATTCCTTCGTCGGCCAGAGCGCTCACCGAAACGGCGAGGGCGGCGACAATAGCTAAAAATCGTTTCATGCGTAAATAGATTAGGAAGACAAAAATAACAAAAAATCCCTATATTCGAGCAAGA
Organism: uncultured Bacteroidales bacterium; assembly: GCA_947168525.1. Taxonomy (GTDB): domain Bacteria; phylum Bacteroidota; class Bacteroidia; order Bacteroidales; family UBA932; genus Cryptobacteroides. Next base: position 7,808 of record CAMVMG010000032.1, on the reverse strand, counting down.
TTGGAACAAACAAGGGTTTTATATACGGAAAATGAAAAAGTGTCTGTTCATATCGCTTTTCCTTATGGCGGGCCTGTTGGCTTCCTGTTCAGCTTCCATGGATATTCAAAAGTGTCCGTCCCTGTATACCTATCCGGATGGCTTTCAGGCGGGAAAGACCTATACGGCCATTGCAACGGTAAAGTACCTGCAAACCGGCCGTAACTATAGCGACGGATTCAACTATTTAAAGATTAACGAGGAACTATGCATTGCCGATGTTAATCATGGCCTTACTAAGGTCAGCGGCAGGGTCTATTGCCAGTTCCGGCTTCTGGATAAAGAACCCGCCGCCGGTATTTTCTGGGCGGAACTGGACTGGTATGAGAATGTGGAGAGGGGAGATGACGGATCAATGTATAGCGGTTTCCCCGACACTTACATTAAACTACACGATGACGGGTTGGACGTGATAGATGACTGGATGACCACCCTGGAAGACGGATACCTGACCATCCACTATTCGGCCTGGTTTGGGAACAGCAATGTCTGGCATCACCTGACCCTTACGCCCGATGACGGGGAAAAACCCCTTGAACTGACCCTCCGGCACAATGCCAAGGGTGATGAGCCCATAGAAAAAACAGACGCCCTCATTTATTTTGACATCAATGACCGTTCCCGATATATTGACGAAGAGCACAATACAATAACGATTAAGTGGAAGACCTGTGCAGGACAGCCTGCTGAAAAAAAGTTCCTCTTCAAGGGCCGGACAGATGAACCCGGATGAACAGGAACTCTCCAGACTGGTCCGCAGCAAAGACCCTGACGGAATCCGGTGTTTCTATGACCGGTATGCCGGGTATCTTGCTGCGGTATGCTCCCGTTATCTAACCAGCGAGGCCGATGTGGAGGACACCCTGCAGGAGTCTTTCCTTCTCATGATTGACCACATGGGCCGGTTCGAGTACCGCGGCGCCGGAAGCCTGAAGGCCTGGGCCAGCCGGATTGTGGCCAACCAGTCCCTCAAGCTGCTGCGCAAAAACGGCCGGCTCACTTTTTTGGAGGACCTTCCGGACCTGGAAGAAGAGGAGGACTTCTCCCTGCCGGACATCCCTCCGGGCGTGATTCAGGAGATGATCCGTTCCCTTCCCGATGGTTACAGGACCGTCTTCAACCTGTTTGTATTCGAAAAGAAAAGCCACAAGGAAATAGCCGCCCTGCTGGGAATCAAGGCCGATTCTTCGGCCTCCCAGTTTTTCAGGGCCCGGGCGGCGCTTGTAAAAAAGATCAAAGACTATTTAAAGGAACAGAATAATGGGTAAGAATTGGACAGACCGGCTTCCGGACCTGCTGCAGGACTATCAGGAAGCGCCGCCGGAGGGGCTGTGGGACGCAGTCAGCTCCAGGATGGTTTCCCGTAAACGCCGCATTCCTGCTGCGGTGTGGTATGTGGCCGGCGGCCTGGCTGCCGCTGCCGCAGCAGTCCTTCTGCTCTTCCTTCGGCCATCCGCTCCGGTCCCTTCCGTTACCGTCGTCCCCGGTGACCTGGCCCAGGTGACGCCCGGTCCCGTCATTCCCGAACCCGTCCCCACCACCCCTGTCATTTCCGGCCCCAACCGGGAATCTCCTGCACCTAAAAGTGACGGAGGTGTCCCTGAAAATGGGACACCTCCTGCAAAAACAGGCCAAAATGACGGAGATGTCCCTGAAAATGGGACACCTCCGTCACCTGAACAGGAGATGGCCGATCAAGTCGGCCATGACGAAGCGTCTGTGACTGTCATTCCCGGCTCCGAACCTGTCATTCCCCGCACTGAGCGGGAATCTCCCGCCCCCGGCCTCCGGGTTACCCTGGCCTCTTCCGGTATGCAGCAGCATGCATCGGCCACCACGCAGGGGTACGGCCTTCCGTCCGGGATTATTACCAAAGCCTCCGGGGAGCAAGACGCCCCGGATTACCGGATGCTGGGACGGAACAAACCCAGCACCGCCGACACCCGCTATTCCCGCCTGCCCCGCTGGTCCCTGGGCGTGAACATCGGCCTGCCGTTCCGCCTCTCCCTGGAGACCGGCCTGGTCCTTTCCCCGCTCCGCACCACGGCCGTCGCCGAAGTGGGCAGCTATCACTACGAAACCCGCACGGACCAGTATTATCTGGGTATCCCGCTCTATCTGCAGTACTCCATCTGGGAAGGCCGGCGACTGGGTGTCTATGCTTCCGGCGGGCCCATGTACCAGTTTGCGGTGGCCACCCGGACCCGCACAACTACAACGCCGCTTTCCGGCGGTAACACGCAGACCATCGCGGAAGACAAAACCCTTTGCCGGGACGCCCTGTGGTCGGCCAATCTGGCGCTGGGCCTGCAGTTCCGTCTGTTCCAACACAGCGCACTGTTTGTCCAGCCAGGCGTGACCTGGTATTTCCCTGGCCCCGAAGCTCCGCAATCCCTCTACACGGAACAGCGCACGGCCTTTGAGCTCACCTTCGGCTACCGGGTCCAACTGTTTTAAATCATGGGGATTTTGACTAATTTTGTGGAAATTATTCCATAAAATGACAGAAGAATTGGTTTTGCAGTGGCTGCGGGAAGTGCAGCATCCCGGCCGGGAAGACAAGGATATTGTGTCCCTGGGTATGGTGTCCGGCGTGGAAACAACTGAAGGTAAAATAATTGTAACACTTGCTTTCCCCAAGCGGCCAGACCCGCTCAAGAATTATCTGGTGGGCGCGGCCCAAGCGGCCGTTTACCGGAATGCCCCAGGCGGAACGGAAGTGGAAGTGAAAACCATCGTCCGGGAAGCCGCCAAAAAACCCTCCATCAACGACCTTGGCCTGGACCAGCTGCGGGAAGTGAGCCACATCGTTGGCATCGCTTCCGGCAAGGGCGGCGTGGGCAAGAGCACCGTGGCAGTGAACCTGGCCATCGCCCTGGCCCGTCTGGGATACAAGGTTGGGCTGGCCGATGCCGATGTCTACGGTCCCTCCATCCCCATCATGACGGGAACCGAAGGATTCGGCCCGGAAATGGTGGGAGAAGAAGGCCATGAGCTCTTTGTCCCGTTGGAAAAATTCAATGTGAAATGGATGTCCATCGGCTATTTTGCCCAGGCCGGACAGGCGCTCATCTGGCGCGGGCCCATGGCCTGCAACGCCCTGAAACAGCTGGTGCTGCAAACCCAGTGGGGTCCGCTGGACTTCCTGCTGGTGGACATGCCCCCGGGAACCGGCGACATCCACATTTCTCTGGTAAGCGACATCCCGCTCTCCGGCGCCGTCATCGTGACCACCCCGCAGGACGTGGCCCTCTCCGACGTCCGTAAGGGCGTGGACATGTTCCAGAACCCTTCCGTAAACCGCAAAATATACGGCCTGGTAGAGAATATGGCCTGGTTCACCCCAGCAGAGCATCCCTCAGAGAAATACTATCTCTTCGGCCAGGACGGAGGCCGGAAGATGGCCGAAGAACTGGGCATCCCCCTGCTGGGGCAGATTCCGCTGGTACAGAGCATCCGCGAGGGAGGTGATGCAGGACAGCCGGCCGCCTTGGGCACCCGGCCCGACGCCTTAGCTTTCCTTGACCTTGCCTCCAAGCTGGTGGAAGTCGTGTAATCACCGTACTCCTCAGTGGAGTCTAATCCGTTGTCCCTCAATCGATTAAGTGGTACTCCTGTGCGTCGAGAAACACACAGGAGTATCACTTAATTTACTGCCTATCAGCTAGTTAGCCTCCACCGCGTTTTTCCGGGACGGAAGGAAGAGACCGGCGAGGGAGAGGAGGGTGATGAGCAGGAGCAGGATGGAGGAGGCGCGGGACACGGCGGCGCCAGTGCGGTAGCTCTCTGGCAGGAAGTACATCTCTACCTCATGCTCTCCGGCAGGAAGCAGGGCTGCGCGGAGGGTCCAGTCGGCCCGGAGAAGGTCTATGGGCAGTCCGTCCACGGTGACGTTCCAGCCGTCGGGATAATAGATTTCACTGAACACGGCCAGCCGATCCGTGGCGGCCTTGTAGCTGTAATGTAGTTCGTTGGGCGCATAGGAGGTGAGGGAGATGAAATCCTCTTCGGCCGGCAGATTCTTCACTTCATTCAGAATGACAGGGGAAGTGACCACCGCCTGGCGGCGAAGATCCACGGAACCCAGAAGGGCTATCTCTTCATCGGGGGTAGCGGCCTCCACCACGGAATCCACGAACCAGGCCGGACCGAAGGCTCCGTCGTTCACCAGCGGGGGATAATCGTCGGCCAGTACCACGTAGCGAGTGTTAAGCGCATTCAGTATCGGCGTAGAAATAGCCATATAATCAGATACTTCCTGCAAATCTTCGGCCGAATTCAGCTGCTTGTACAAGCCATTGATTTCCCCGGTGAGGTAGTGCTCGATAAGGTCCTGATACCGCTGCAACTTGGCCGGGGAATAACCGCCGATATTCTTGTGATGGTAGGACGGCACGGAAGAGTTGAACACATTCACCGTGAGGTCCAGCACCCGGTACTGCGGGTCTTTGTCGGCCTTGATAATCTGATCTACCGGACGTTCCGCAAACGGGGCATTAAAATCCTTGGGCGTGGTGAAATGGCTGGAATTCAGGTAGCGTTTGCCGGCGGCGAACAAATCCAACGTCACCAGCAGGCAGATGCACGCCGCGGCAATCCACTTCCGGCCGTATCCGGCAAAGGCCTTGGCGTGCGCCGTCTGGCCTTTGGGAGAGAGGGCCCACACAATCAGGCCAACCGTGGCGAAAATCAGCAGCAGGGACCGCATGGCATCGGAACGGAACAGGGCGATGCGGTCGGTTACCAGGGCGTCTACAAGAACATCCTGCATGCCTTCGTCGGAGGCGCCGGTGAAACTGCCGAAAAGGGTGGGCGCCAGCCAGCACAGGAAGCAGAAGCCCCCGGTGACAGCAAAGGCGATGATTCCCTTTTTCCGGAAGGTCTTGAGATCGTATTCCCCTTTGACCAGACGGTCCAGCGTAAGGAAACCCAGTACCGGTAGCGTTACTTGCAGCACCACCAGGGCCATAGACACAGTACGGAACTTGTTATAAAGCGGCAATATGTTGAAGCATAGCTTGGTAAAGGCCATAAAATGGCTTCCCACCGCCATCAGCACGGCTAGGACGGTGGCCGCCAGCAGCCACCATTTTTCCCTCCCCTTGTACAGGCATAGGCCCAGCACGAAGAGGAAGATGGATATAGCGCCCATATACATCGGCCCGGCGGTGAAGGGCTGCGGACCCCAGTACAGGGGGAGGGCCTTGGCCGTTTCCCGCACGTTCTTCTGCCCGGCCTGCCGGAGAAGTTTCACCGTTTCCGATTTGTCTGGATTCACGGCCCCGGACGAGGATCCGCCATTGAAGTTGGGGATCATCAGGTTGGGTAGTTCCTCCCAACCGTAGCTCCAGGCCGTTGCATAGCTCAGGTCCAGGCCCTTGGCATTGGCACCCTCTCCGGACAGCTCGGAACCGCCCCGCATGGTGTGGGGCGTGTATTTGGCCAGGGGAAGCAGCTTGTTCACATTGGTGGCAATGCCGACGCTGCCCAGCACCAGAAGCAGGAGCGATGCGGTTATGAAAGGCTTCCAGGCCTTGGTTTTCACGGTATGTATCAGTTCCGCCAGCGCATAGACCAGCACGATGATGGCCAGGTAGTAGGTGATCTGCTGGTGGTTGGCCTTCATCTGCATGCTCAGGGCCAGGCCGAAGAGGGCGGCCCCCAGCACTGTTTTCGGAAGAGCGCTCCGGAGGAAAGAGGTTTCTCCGGATGCGTCGCTTCGCGACCCTGTACGGGCAAATGCATCCGGAGAAACCTCTTTCCTCCGGAAGGCGCTGCGATAGGTGAACACCACGGCGGCCAGCACCCAGGGCATGAAGGCAATGGCCTGCATCTTGGTGTTGTGCCCCACCTGGATAATCTGGAAGTTGTAACTGCAGAAGGCTATGGCCACTGCGCCGCCGACGGCAACGGGCCAGCTTACCCCCAGCGAGAGGAACAGCAGGAAGGCACCCAGCAGGGCGATGAACAGATAGGTGGCGGGCCGTTTTCCGGTAAGGAGCAAATCGTACAGCGGCTGGGTCCAGTCTCCGCCGTTCTGGGTGGAGATGGCCGTGGTGGGCATGCCGCCGAACATGGAATCCGTCCAGTACGTGGGATTGTCCGGGTGCGCCTTGTTCCACTCGTTCATTTCATGCGACATTCCCACATAGCCGGAGATGTCGCTCTGATTCACAATCTTGCCGTCCAGCACCTGCGGCACGAAGCCGTAACTCAGCACCAGGAACAGGGCCACGATGCCCAGGCCGATGGCTATTTTCTTCCAACTCATAATCAAAAAAAATGGCTCCCACGTGCAAATTTGGCCGTTTTTGCACTTGGGAAGGGTTAATCGGACAATAATACCGCCAGTGCGTGGGTAAGGTTGCGGCGGGTGTAGGGGCTGATGTCCCCGCTTGTGGCCAGAACGCGACCGTCCCGGAACTGTTTCCAGGCCGATTCCAGGAAGGAACGCATAGCAGCGGAGTCTTCCCAGTCTGCCGTGATGCCGGCCCCGGTATCGGCAAGCACCCTGGCCATGGCGCCGTCGGTCTGGCCAATGCCCAGCACGGGACGCCGGGCGGCGAGGTACTCGAACAACTTACCGGGCAGGATGGGCCGATACTGCGGGTCATTCCGCAGCGGAAGCAACAGCAGAGTGGCAGCGCGCTGCTCGCGTACCGCTTCGGAGTGGTTGCAGGGACCCAGCACCAGAATGTTGCCGGAAAGTCCCTCACGATCAAGCGCTTCCAGGATTTCTTTGTCCACTCGACCTACCAGACGCAGGCGGAGAGCCTCCCGGAAAGCGGGATCATCGGCCGCCATCTGACCCAGCACTTTCCACAGCATGAGAGGGTTGCCGTCAGCCGCAAACAGGCCGGTATGGACCAGGTTGAACTGGCCATCGGTAGTCGGAGCGGGCCCCGAGAAGTCTTCCTCATCGTAGCCGTTGGTGATTATGGCCACCGGGGTGGTGGTCATAGCCTGGAAGTCTTCCTGCATCAGAGGGGTGCAGGCAAGCACCGTGGAACAGCTGTCCAGCACAGATTTCTCCATAGCCAGGAGCCGCTTCCAGGTGCGGCGGGTCATCGGCAGGTGCTTGAGGTAATACATCCGGCTCCAAGGGTCCCGGAAATCCGGAATCCAGGGAATGCCCAGGGCCTTATGCAATTGCTGGCCGATTAGGTGCACGGAATGGGGTGGACCGGTTGTAACAATCACGTCCACAGGATGTTCCGCCAAGTAGGCTTTGAGCGTTTTCACACTGGGTTTTACCCAGCCCACCCGCGGGTCCGGCACAAACAGATTGGCCCGGATCCAAAGGCTGAGGCGCTGCTTCCAGGTCTTTTTTCCGGAGGAAATCTCCGTCACCTGCGTACTGGCGCCCTTGCCGCCCAAGAGTTTGCGATAGGCGGCGTAGGGTTCCCAGATGGGGCCGCGGAGCACCTCCACACTGGCAGGCACTTCGGACTCAAGCGTGGGGTCCAGGGAAGGGTAATCGGCATTCTCCGGCGCAAAAACCACCGGCTGCCAGCCCTCTGCGGGCAGGTATTTGCAGAACTTCACCCAACGCTGCACGCCCGATCCCCCGGACGGCGGCCAGTAGTACGCTATGATCAGCACTCTTTTCATAGATTGCAAAGATACGAAAATAAAGACACAAATCGATCGGCGGCAGGGTAACGCCGGCCGATTTTCCGGCAGAACGAATGTTCCGGCCACTCGCGGACGGGATTTCGGCCGGTTTTCCGGCGGGACAAGCGTTCCGGGCACTCGCGGACGGAAAAACG
>CAMVMG010000031.1 GCA_947168525.1 uncultured Bacteroidales bacterium | reverse complement strand
CAGAGGGGGACTTCCCAAAGAACCATCGCCACAGCGTACCAAAACTTCGTTTTACCATTGAAAAGTTCGGTCAAGGACTACAGGAATTATCTTCGGCTGGAGCGGAGGATGTCGCCCAACACGGTGGCATCCTATTGCCACGACGTGGAGGGGCTGCTCGACTGGTGCGCGAAGGATCCCGCCGGCATCGGTACGGAGCAGATTGAGTTGTACCTGGGGAAAGTCGCCGCGGACGGACTGGGCAAGCGGAGCACGGCGCGGCTACTGAGTTCCCTGCGCTCTTTCTTCGACTGGTGTGTCCAGGAGGGGGACATCCGGGAGAACCCCTGCGACCGGGTGGATTCCCCCAAGCTGGGGAAGTACCTGCCCGCCGTCCTGAGTGTGCAGGAGGTGGAAGCCATCCTGGAATCCGTAGATCTCAGGAAATCCAACGGCCTGCGGGACCGGGCCATCCTGGAAGTGCTGTACGGCTGCGGGCTCCGGGTTAGCGAGGCGGCGGGGCTGAGGATTTCCCACGTCCATCTGGAAGAGGGTTTCGTAGGCGTCGTGGGAAAAGGAGATAAGCAGCGCCTGGTTCCCCTCGGGGAAATGGCCGCCAGCGCCATCAAGGCCTATCTGGCCGCCCGGCCGGTCCCCGCCGCCAGGGCCTGCGAAGACATCCTTTTCCTGAACCGTTTCGGAAAGCCCCTGAGCCGCATCTCCGTCTTTAAGCTGGTGAAACAGCAGGCCATGGCCGCTGGCATTCAGAAAGAGATTTCCCCCCATACCTTCCGACATTCCTTCGCCACCCACCTGATCGAGAACGGGGCCGACCTCAGGATTGTCCAGGAAATGCTGGGGCACGAGAGCATCCTCACCACCGAGCTGTACACCCACATCGACAGTTCCACCTGGCATGAGGACATACTCCGGCACCATCCGCGCGAGGGCAAGGCATAAATAGTTTTGCAAATCGGGAAAAAGTTCGTATCTTTGCATGCTTTAAAAGCCATAAGGGCTTTTGGTGCAATGGGGTGCGTGAAAAATCGCACTGAGTAACACATTTTAAACAACTAACGCAATGAAGCATTTTGCACTGAAAGGCGAAATCCGCCAGAAGGGCAACAAGGCCGTCCTCAAGGCCTTCCGTCGTCAGGGTCTGGTTCCCTGCAACCTCTACGGACTGGGTATGGAGAATATCCTTTTCACCGTTTCCGAGAAAGAACTCAAGGGTCTCACCCACACTCCCGCCTCCTACATCGTAGACCTGGAGCTGGATGGCAAGGTATATACCGCTGTCGCCCACGAGTATCAGTGGCACCCGGTAGAGGATAACTGCCTGCACGCAGACTTCCTCGCCGTCAATGAGGACAAACCTATCGCCATCAACATTCCGCTGAACATCACCGGTCACCCGGTAGGTGTGCAGGCTGGTGGTAAGTTCACCCAGAGCGCCCGCTCCCTGAGGGTCTGCGCCCTCATGAAGGACCTCCCTGATCAGCTGGACATCGACGTCACTCCGCTGGAGCTGGACAAGAGAATGGTCGCCGGAGACCTCAAGTTCGAAGGTATCCAGATCATCTCTGACAAAAACACCATCATCTGCAGCGTAAAGACCACCCGTGCCATGCAGCAGGCTGCCGCCGAGGCTGCCAAGGCCGCGAAGTAATCCGGCTGAGGGATGAACTACCTTGTTGTCGGGCTCGGGAACATTGGCGCAGAGTACGCCCACACCCGGCACAACATGGGATTTATGATATTGGATGCCTGGGCTCAGGCATCCAATGTCCTTTTCAGTACGGAGCGGTATGGCTCCGTGGCCGAGGTCTCCTTCAAGGGACGTCACTTCTTCCTGCTCAAGCCCTCCACCTACATGAACCTGAGCGGAAACGCCGTCCGGTACTGGCTGCAGAAGCTGAATCTGCCCCTGGAGAACCTGCTGGTGGTCTCGGACGACCTCAACCTTCCCTTTGGGACGCTGCGCATGCGCACCAGCGGAAGCGCCGGCGGCCACAACGGACTGGAGAACATCACCGAGTTGCTGCAAAGCGACCAGTGGACCCGGATTCGTGTGGGTATCGGCAACGGTTTCAGCCGGGGCGGACAGGTGGATTTCGTACTGGGGGCCCTCTCCCCCGAGGAACAGGAGCAGGTCCCGGAACTGGCCCTCCGGGTCATCCAGGGCATCAAAGACTGGTCTGTCGTCGGCGCCCAGCGCGCCATGAATTCTGTCAATACGAAGCCTCAAAAAAAGGAAGAGAACAGCTGAAACCGTTCTTTTTCAGGCTTAAAAGCCGATTTTTTCGAATTTTTTTTGGTTTTTCTCTTTTTTGTGCCTAAATTGCACAAAACTTTGTGAATTAACGTTTAACGAACCAAAATAAATTAATTATCACATGAAAGAGCTTGTTGAAAAAATCAATGCCGAATTCGCCGAGTTCAAACTGAACGCAGAGGCACAAGTTGTCAAAGGTAACAAGGCTGCTGGCGCCCGCGCCCGCAAGGCTGCCCTCAACCTCATGAAGGACCTGAAAGATTTCCGCAAAGTTTCCGTGGACGCTGCCAAATAAGCAAAAACAGGAACAAGAGTAAAAATGTTGCAGAAAAAAGCATTTTTCTGCAACATTTTGTTTTTTATTGCATCTTTATAATAGGTTTAGGTTTTAGTACACGTCAAGAAACCGGTTCAAGAGGCTTTCCTCAAGAACCGGTTTTCTTGTTTTAATTGCTGTTGGAGGCCTCTTAGAAAGAAGTAGCAATGCCGATGAAGTCATCGGCCTTGAGGGCTGCGCCGCCGATGAGGCCGCCGTCGATGTCCTTCTCGGCGAAGAGTTCCTTGGCGTTGGAAGGCTTGCAGGAACCACCGTAGAGGATGGTCATGTCTTCGGCCACGTCCTTGCCAAACTTTTCGGCGATGACGCTGCGGATGCAGGCATGGATTTCCTCGGCCTGGGCTGCGGTGGCAGTTTTGCCGGTGCCGATAGCCCAGACGGGCTCGTAGGCAATCACCACGTTCTTCATATCCTCGGCGGTGAAATTGTAGAGCACGTTCCTGGTCTGGGCGGTAACCACCTCGAAGTGCTTGCCGGCCTCACGCTCGTCCAGATTCTCACCCACGCAGAGGATCACCTTGAGACCGGCCTCCAGGGCGAGTTTGGTCTTAACGACCAGTTTCTCGTCGGTCTCACCGTAATACTGGCGACGCTCGGAATGCCCCAGGATGGTGTACTGGCAACCGATGGAGGTGAGCATGTTCACGGCCACTTCTCCGGTATAGGCGCCTTTCTCATGGTCTGCGCAGTTCTGTGCGGAAAGCTGCACCTTGGAGCCCTTGAGGACATCGGCCACACAGGCGAGATGGGTGAAGGGCGGAGCAACTACCAGCTCTACATTGGCGGGGACTTCCTTTGCTTTTTCTACCACAGCCTTTGCGAGGGCTACACCTTCGGGAACGGTGGTGTTCATTTTCCAGTTCCCTGCTACGATATACTTTCTCATTTTTATGTTTTGAATATGGGTTTTTAACTTATTTGGCAGATATCACGGCGGAGGCGATGGAGTTAAGCTTCACGTCTACGGAGTCTGCGCGGGAGGCCAGGATGCAAGGGACCTTGGTTCCCACCAGGAAACCGGCCTGACGCACGTTATTGCCCAGTTTGGAATTGGTTTTCCAGAACACGTTGGCGCTCTCGATGTTGGGGAAGAGCAAACAGTCGGCGTCGCCGGCCACGGGGCTCTTGAGCTTCTTGATCTCCACCGCTTCCTGGTCGATGGCTACATCCAGTGCCAGCGGGCCGTCGCCGATGGCCTTGATCTGGCCGCGGTCACACATCTTGGCCAGCATGGCGCCCTCGATGCAGGCGGGCATGCTGTCCAGCATTTGCTCGGAGGCGGCGATGAAGGCAATCTTGGGCATCACGATGCCGAAACTGCGGGCGACACCGGTGACAAAACCGGCCATCTTCACCTTCTGGCGGAAGTCCGGCGCCGGAATCACGGCCATGTCCGAAATGAACATAAGTTTGTGATAGTTGGGGTTCTCGATCACGCCCACATGGCTCAGGAGGCCCTTCGGAGGCAGCAGGCCCACTTCCTTGTTCAGGATGGCGCGGAGGATCTTGTCCGTGGAGCAGAGGCCCTTCATCAGGACATCTCCCTCTCCGTCATGCACCATCTGGACGGCCTTGGCGACAGCCTTGAGCTCATCCTTTTCCGGGACAATGACGAACTTCTCCATGTCAATCTTGGCAGCGTTGCAAACGTCGGAAATCATGTCAGGGTCTCCCACCAGGGTCACCTTCACGAAGCCCATGTCGCTAGCCAGCGAGGCAGCCTCGATTGTGTGGGAATCCACCCCCCAGGCAGCCACCATTCTTTTGCAAATTCCTTTAGCCTTCAGTTCGGCAAACAGATCGTTGAAATTAGTAATCATAGTTATAAGTGTTATTCTTGATTTTCCAGTACCAGATGCATGGTGTCGCGGGCAATTACGAGTTCCTCATTGGTGCAGATAAGGGCGGCCTTCACGGCGGAGTCTTCCGTGGTGATGATCGTGTCTTCACCGGAGGCCACATTGGCCTCGTAGTCCACCTTCAGGCCCAGATAGGAGAAGTTCTCCAGCACGCGACGGCGCAGGCGGCTGTTGTGCTCGCCGATACCGCCGGTGAACACGATGAGGTCTACACCGTTCATGGCCGCCACATAGGAGCCGATATTCTTGATGATATCGTAGGTGAACTTCTTGAACACCAGCTTGGCCTTGGGGTCTCCGTTATTGGCCAGCTCGTTGAGTTCACGGGCGTCGGACGTCTTGGTGGACACACCCAGGAAACCGGACTTGCGGTTGAGGATGACGGACATCTCGTCGGGGGTTACGCCCAGCTTGTTCTCCAGATAGATGACGGCATTGGCGTCGATATTGCCCACGCGCGTTCCCATGATCATACCCTCCAGCGGGCTGAAGCCCATGGAAGTATCTACGCACTTGCCGTTTTGGATGGCGCAGATGGAACTGCCGGCGCCCAGGTGGCAGGTGATGATCTTGGAATTGTTGATATCCAGACCGGCCAGCTTGGCGCCTACGCCGGCGACGAACTGGTGGGAGGTGCCATGGGCGCCGTAGCGGCGGACACGGTATTTCTCATAATACTCGTACGGGAGGCCATACATGTAGGCATAGGCCGGCATGGTCTGATGAAAGGCGGTGTCGAAGGTGACCACCTGCGGAACGCTGGGCAGCACTTCCTGCATGGCATGGATGCCCAGCAGGTGGGCCGGGTTGTGCAGCGGTGCGAAGTCGGAGCAGAAGGCAATCTTCTCCAGGACGTCGTCGGTCACAATGGCCGAACCGGAGAAAAAGTCTCCACCCTGCACGATACGGTGCCCGACCGCCTCGATATCTTCCAGCGACTGGAGCACGCCGTGTTCTTTGTCCGTGAGGGCGGCCAAGATGAGCTGCATGCCAACTTTGTGGTCCGGGATGGGGACATCCGTGACAATTTTGTCCTTTCCGGAAGGCGCATACTGGAGAATGCCGGCCGGCAGACCAATCTTCTCTGCGATACCTTTGGCAATGATGTCGTACACATCGTCGCTCTTCATGTCCAGAAGCTGATATTTGATTGAGGAGCTTCCGCAATTGATAACAAGAATGATCATAATTTATGAATAGAGTTATATTTTTTCTCCTAAATTCTTGCAAAGATAATAAATTATTAAGTAATTTCGCAATGTATGGTTGAGGTCAGGAGTATAGAAGTCCTGTCGGTCTGTTTTACGGCAGGGGCTTTGGCAGGGACGGTTGCAGCAGGCGGGGCGGTCGGCACACTGTCCGTCGCGGCTTTGGTGCTGTGCGCCCTGCCGCTTTTTTTCCGGAAACACCTCCTGTCCCTTCAGCAGCCGCTCTCCACAGGCATCATCCTGTTCTCTTTCCTGGCACTGGGCTTTTTTTCGGCCCTTTCCGCCTCCCTTTCCCTATCGGAGGATATGTCCCTGCAGGAGGGGCTCCCCCAAAGGGCGGTGGAAGGGCTCCGCCAGCTAATCGGCCGCATTCCTTTTCCCTCCCGGGGAACCGCGCCCCTTGTCACCGCCTTGCTCACGGGAGACCGCAGCGGGCTGACCGGGGAGACCGTAGCCACCTTCCGCGACAGCGGCGCCTCCCATATCCTGGCCCTTTCCGGGCTTCACATGGGCATCCTATACCTGATAACAGGCAGCGTGCTGTCCCTGGCGGGGAACGCGCCCGCCGTGAGAATAAGCCGGAGCGTGGTCTGTATTGCGGCCGCGGCGTTTTTCACCTTGATGACGGGAGCCTCCCCTTCCCTGGTGCGGGCGTTCCTGTTCATCCTCATCCGTGAGACGGCACTGCTCACCGGGCGTCCCATGAAGCCCACGCGCGTACTTTGCCTGGCCCTGCTGGTCCAAGTGGTGCTGGATCCGCCCGTCCTCAGCAGCCTGGGCTTCCAGCTGTCGTACCTGGCCATGGGCGGCATCCTGCTTGTCTATCCGCCGATGGAAAAATGGTATCCCGCCTCCGTGAAATGGGACCCGCTGCGGCGCATCTGGAAAGCGGCCGTCCTGAGCATCAGTTGCCAGCTGACCACTGCGCCGCTGGTGTGGCTGCGCTTCCACACCTTCCCGAAGTATTTCCTGCTCACCAACCTGCTGGCGCTTCCCCTGACTACAGCCGTGATGGGCACGGCCGTGGCCACCCTGGTCCTCTCCGCAGCCGGGTGCTGTCCACAGCTGCTGGTCACAGCCACAGACTGGCTCTGCACCTTGCTGCAGCAGGTGCTGGAGATCATTGCGTCCCTCTGATTATTCTTTCAGGGTAAAGCCTGCCGATACCCACTCACGCATCTGGCCGTCTTCGTCGGCATAAACCAGATAGGCTTCCAGGGTGGAATCCGCGCTCACCAGTTCCTTCGCCTTTTCCAGCCCGACCACCATATACCAGGTAGCCACGGCATCGGCCACACCCGCGCCCTCGGAAGAGATCACTGTGGCGCTGAGCAGATTGTGCTGCACCGGATAACCGCTCACGGGGTCTATGGTATGGGCATATTTCCGGCCGTCCCGCACATAGAACTTCCGGTAATTGCCGGAGGTGACCACTCCGCAGGGGGCGCCGCCGGAGCTCCAGATGCCCGTGAGACCTTCGTCGCCGATGACCGAATCCGCCTCCCGGTCTACCGGACGGTCGATGCCCACGGCCCAGGGGCCGCCGGAAGGATTGCGTCCGTCGCACCAGATTTCGCCGATGTCCACCAGCATGTCCTTCACCCCCAGGCCGTACAGGTAGCGGGCGATGATATCACAACTGTATCCCTGGGCCACGGCGTTGAAATTCAGGCGCGGGAATCCCAGGCGGGCGGGGACCAGAAGGCCGTTTTCCAGCGGCAGCTCTGCAGGAAGAAGGGCCATACCGCAGTTACTTCTGAGAACCTGGATTTCTTCGTCCGCGGGAAGCATCCCTTCCCGGAAGCCGAACCCCCAGGCGTCGAACAGCGGGCCCGCGGCGCAGTCAACCGCCCCGCCGGAGCGTTCCCACATCCGGTAGGCGAATCCGTACATCTGCAGGAAAAGGGCATTGGGACGGATGGGCTCCCCGGCATTGAAACGGGACAGCAGGGAGCGCTTGTTGTAGCCGGAAAGGGTGGTGTCGATATGGACCAGGAGGGCATCGATGCTGTCCCTGATGGTCTCTGCCGGCACCTTCACCCCCTTCATGTTCAGTTTCACCGAGTAGGCACCCCCCTGTGCCTGTCCGCTGACCTGGATGTAGCGGTCTCCCCCGGAACAGGAAAAAACCAGGAAAAGGGCGCAGAGCGTAAGGAACTTATTCATCGTGGCAAGAAATTTGTGTAAAAATACAAAAAAATAGCGATATTTGTAATTCTGAAACAGACAAGTATGAACAAACACTTCCTATACGTCGTGGCCGCCGCCTTCCTTGCGCTCGGAATCCTTTCCTGCAAGAAAGAAGAGACCTCCTCTACGGTCCCTTCTCTCCAGGGGTTGCTGCTCGACGACGAACCCGTCCCTTATGTCGCCCCGGGAACAACCATAACCATCAAGGCCGACGTATCCAGCATCTATACATCGGACGACAAAACGCCCTCCCAACCCATCGGCATCTACTGGATCGCCAGCATGAACTCCAAGACCATCCAGCGGGACACCACCACCCGGAATATCAACACTTCCAATCCCCCGTTCACGTTCAAAGCGGAAGAACTGGGAAAAGTGACCATCACCTGCTACGCCTTCGCCGGACCGGACTATATCAACAGCACCGCAGCCTGCACTTTCTCGGTAATCGACCCGGAACACTCCCTCTCCGGCCTGGAAGGCACCATCTCCTCCATCGCCGGCAACAAGTATTACACTACGGACATCAACGGAACCACCTGGATGGCCAACAACCTGTACGGCACCCAGGACGGGGTTTCTTTCTACCTTTCTTCCGTGACAGACTCCTTTATCGGCCGGTTCTACACCTGGGAAGAAGCCAGGCGGGCCTGTCCGGCCGGCTGGTCCCTCCCCACGGCCGCGGAGTGGGACGCCCTGGGAACGGACGCCTGCGCGCTGATGGCAAACGCCGTGCTCCTGGAAGAGCAGATGTGGACCTACTGGCCTGGCATGGACATCACCAACGCCAAGGGGTTCAACGCCATCCCTGCCGGCTACGTAGACTTCACCGGCGGAAGGAACAATGTCCAGGGCTTCATGAACTACGCCATCTTCTGGACCGCTGATACTTCTGACGACGAAGAAAAGGGAGAATTCCGCTACATCTATGCCGACAAACCGGAGGTCCAGAAGGGATTCGGCAGCAAAACGTCGCTGGCCTTGTCGGTCCGCTGCATCAAAGAATAAAAAAAGCCCCCGCTCAGCGGAGGTCTGTAATAAGATACTTGTCCTTCAGCGATTTCTCATCTACGGAGAAATCGCTTTTTCCTTGCCTGTGTGCAAAGACGATGTCCTTGAGGACGAAGCGGGCGCTGTTGGTGTCGTCCAGCTCCAGCGTTACATCCAGGAAACTGTCTCCGCTGCCGTTAACGGTGATCTTATCCCCGTAGCGGGTGTATCCGGAAAGGAGGAGGGCGGGATTGGTAACCAGGTCTTCCTCTGAAACATTCTCCACCACGGCCTCCAGCGCTTCGTCGTCCAGAGTCCAGCGAGTGGTACCGTCACTGAACAGCCTGAGCCCCAGGGCATCCAGCCGGAAGGCATTGTCCTCTACCACCAGCGTCCCGGAAGTGACCTCCGAAAAAGGAGCGCCGTCTTTGGAGAGGCTGTATGTATAGTTGCAACTGACCCGGTGACCCGGAACGCGGTCCAGTAGCGGGATGCGCTTCTGGGCTCCTGCAAGAAGGCAGGCACCCAGGCAAACAAAAAACAGAAGGGTTCTTTTCATTTTACGCCATAAAGTGTCTGAGGATTTCCTCCAGCTCGTTGAGGTCTTTCACCAGTACCTCGCGGGGCTTTGCCCCGTTCTGCGGGCCTACGATGCCTGCGGCCTCCAGCTGGTCCATCACTCTTCCTGCCTTTGCATATCCCATGCCAAGACGACGTTGCAGGTCTGAGGTGGAGCCCCTTTGGTTGATGACCACCATCTTGGCGGCCTCTTCGAAGCGCTCGTCCAGGGCTTTCATGTCCACCATGCCGCCTGCACCGCCCTCTTCTCCCTCGGAGGGAGCGGGCTCCGGCAGATAATAAGGCGTATTGTAACTCTTTTGATATCCGTTCTGGGAGCCTACCGATTGGGTAAGGTTCACAATTTCGTCGTTGCCGATAAACGCGCACTGCACCCGTTCCATCTCCACGCCACTGTACAGGAGCATATCGCCCCGGCCGATCAGTTTGTCTGCACCAGGCTGGTCCAGGATGGTGGCAGAGTCGATGCGGGAGGTGACGCGGAAAGCGATGCGCATGGGGAAGTTGGCCTTGATGAGGCCGGTGATGACATCTACCGTAGGCCGCTGGGTGGCCAGGATTACGTGCAGGCCCGCCGCACGGCCCTTCTGGGCCAGACGGATAACCGAAGTGGTGATGCTGCGGGCAAGGGCCTTGGATTCCGGCCCGGCGCCCACCGACATGGTGAGATCTGCGTATTCGTCGATGACCACCACGATGTACGGCAGGAAATGATGGCCTTCGTCCGGACGCAGATGGCGCTCCTTGTACTTGCTGTTATACAACTTGATGTTGTTCACATAGGCCTTGGACAGGAGCTCGTAGCGGGCGTCCATCTCAACACAGAGCGACTGCAGCACGGCGGCGGCGTCCTTGGCGTTTTTCACGATGGACCGGTCTTTCTCTTCCTGTTCCGAGGTGGCGTTGGGCAGTACGGCCAGATAGTGGTGCAGCAGGTTCCCGTACGGGGTGAACTCCACCATCTTCGGGTCTACGAACACGAACTTGAGCTCCGAGGGATGCTTGGAGTACAGGAGTGAGGCCACAATCACATTCAGGCCCACGGATTTACCTTGCTTGGTGGCACCTGCGACCAGCAGGTGGGGGGCGTCGGCCAGGTCAAACACCTTCACCTCCTGGGAGATGGTGTAGCCGATGGCCACCGGAAGCTCTGCCTTGGATTCCCGGAACGCCGGCGCATTGAGCAGGGCTTTCAGCGGCACGATGGAAGCTTTGTCGTTGGCCACCTCGATGCCCACCGAATCCGAAAGGGTGGTGATACGCACGCCCTTGGCATTCAAGGAGATGCCGATATCTTCCTGCAGCTGCTTGATGGCCGATATCTTCACGCCCGGCGCCGGGTACACCTTGTACAGGGTGACCGTGGGGCCGACGACGGCTGTCACGTCCCGTACCTGAATCTTGTAGCTGGCCAGGGTTGCGCGGATCTTGTTGTTGTTGCGGTTAAGCTCGTCCTGCGACACCTCGTGGCGGGCATTGGCATAGTCCCCCAGGATGGAGAGCGGAGGCAGCTGATACTTGGGAAGGCCGTCCGGAGGATCCAGCCGGTTGTCGATGGGAGGAAGGGGCTCCCGAACTTCTTCTTCCAGGGAATCGTCCGTCACCACCTCGAACTTGCCTTCTTCCCCGGAGCCGGACGGTTCCTCCTCTTCCGTCTCAAGGGCTGGTGCCGGGGATGTGACAAAGGCCGGAACAGGCTGCTCGGGAACCTGCTCCTGCGGAACGTCCTCCACCTGAGGTTGTCCCGGAGAAGGCTCTTCTTCGGGCTCTTCTTCAGGCTCTTCCGGTGCTTCCGGCTGCCTGCGCACACCCATGATCCAGTCCGAGAAGCGGCGGCTTAGGCAATACAGCCACACCAGCAGGAGAAGCAGTAGCACCAGGCCCGTGACCAGCATCCCCACATGGGAAAGCAGCGCATCGACGACCGCGCCGCCGGCACGTCCGCCGGCTCCCCCGCCGAACAGATAACCCAATCCCAGGAAATTGCCGGCGAAGGCGCTGATCCAGGAAAAGAGGAAACTACCGGTAAGACAAGCGAAAAACCACTTTTTCAGGTTCCAGGGGCAGCTTTTCCAGCAAAGCTTGATGCTCCAGACCAGGAGGAAAGCCACCACCAAGAGTGCGGCCACACCGAAACTGTCCGTCACCAGGAATTGTCCCAGGGAGAATCCCGACGAGGCGGCTGCATTCTGGACCGGTGCACCGGCGGCAGCCGTTGCCACGCTCTGGTCTTGACGCCAGGTAAAAAAATAGGAGCAGACAGACAGGAGCGTGATTACGGTGAAGAGAATAACCACGGCAATACCCAACAGGCGGATTCCTGTCTGCTTGCGCTCACTCATCCGAGACCACCATGCGGGAACCCACTTCATTTCTTCTTGCCGTTTTTGCGGAAATTCCGGTTGAATTTATTACCCTTGTTGCCGCCCTGGAAGCCCAGATTGAGGCCGGGACGGTTGAATGATGCGTCGGAGGAGATCTTGGAAAGCTCCAGCCCCTCAGGGACTTTCACCCGCCCGCCCGAAAGATGCTCGATATCGGCAAAGATGGTTTCATCGGCCACCGTATCCTTGTTCCAGATCAGGTACTGCTGACGCATGTAGATGGCCAGGCAGCGGATCATCTCCGTCTTCATCTCCCCTTCCGGTTCCGAGGCAATCAATTCCAGGATGCTCTCTATATTGCGCCCGTAATGACGGGCCCGGATGGGCTTGATGTTCAGGGGGATGGGATCCGGGCGGCTGTTGACCACCTCCGGCACAGGGGCGGGATAAGGGCTGTCCACATCCAGGTCGTAGCCGGCGATCATGTACAGGTGGTCCCACAGTTTCTGGGCGTAGTTTTCCTGCTGATGCACCTGAGGGTTCAGGCTTTCCATCACCTTTACCACGGCATAGGCCTGCTGGGTGCGTTTTTCCCGGTCCGGGATTTCCTTGAGCTGGTCTACCATCTGGAGCACGTTCCGGCCGTATTCCGGCATCCGGAGGGGCTCCACTTCTGTATTGTAGTATAATTTGATGCTGTTTTCGCTCGCTTCCATAGACTCACGCATTAATTAAAAGAATATCTGCAAAGATAAACAATTCGCGTCAAACTTCTGCAATTTTCCCCTCTGGATTTTCCTGAAAATACCAGAGATAGCCTTTCACAGGGCTGAAACCCAGCTGCTGGTACAGAAGCTTGTAACGTTCTACCTGACGCACGTGGCTTTTTTCGGGGATGCCGAACTTGTAGTCCACGATGCTGGCGCTCCCGTCCGGCTGGAGGATGACACGGTCCGGGCGGTATTCCTGCCCGTCTGCTCCGATGACAGGGGCTTCGCAGCGGATGCGCGCCCCCCGGGCGAACCAGCCCAGCGAAGTGACGGAGGAAATCCGCGCCCGCAGGAGCGCCCGGGTTTCTTCCTCCAGGGAACGCGGGAGCTCTCCTGACTGCACGGCGGCCTCCACCGCCGCATCCACGTTTTCCGCCACTTTCACCCGGGACAGGATCCGGTGTAGCAAGTTGCCCCGGATGCGCTTGCTGGCCTCCGGTCCAAAGCTGCCGTCCTCTCCAAAGTAATCGGCCGCCTCCGGACTGAATTTCAGGCGGTTTCCGCTCCCGGTGGGATAGGACTCGTACGCGGCCGGAATCACCTGAGCATCTTCCGACGCCCATTCCAGCGAAGAGAAATCGTAGGGCTCCCCGGCAGCGTATCCGCTCCCGCCCACGAAGGCGTACAGCAGCTGCGAAACGCTGGTCCAGGCGGGCCGGGCGCCGCTTTTCAGCGGTTCCAAAATGGATTTCGGCGGCGGGGCCGATATAATCTTGAGCCCGTATTTGGGACGGGTCAGGGCCACATAGAAGACATTGATGTTGTCGACGGCCTGCAGGCGGGCCTCTTCCAGGAAGTCTTTCTCGAACAGGGTCCGCCCGGCACTCTTCCCCAGCGTCACATAGAAGGCGTCCTCCGGGGAAGTCCCTTTCAGCGGAGTGTTCTCCAGGTCCGGCGAGCACCAGCGTTCCGCTTCCTTATACAGGCCCACCTTCTCTGCGAAGGGGAAAATCACATACGGAAATTCCAGCCCCTTGGCTTTGTGGACGGTCATAATGCGCACCGAGTTTCCACTGCGGGGCGATGCAATCTTCGGATCTGCCTGTTCCCAGTGGCGCAGGAAGGCGCCCAGGTTGTTTCCGCCGGTAGAGACCCAGTCCTGGAGATAGTCCATGAAGGACTGGATATATGGGATATCGGCCTGGAACAGGACGGGGTCCGACTCCCGCAGGCTGCGGAGGATGCCCTCTGCCAGGTCCGGAAGGGAATGATAATGCGCGGGGATGCAGAGCTGCAGCTTTCCGGCCAGGAAACCGGCCACGGAGGGCTTTTGAGGATTTTCCGGCCTTTCCACCAGCGTCATTTGCGACACCAGGCGCCGCACCACCACCGAGGTTTTCACGAAGAGGGAGTCGTCCGACACCACTGGGATGCCTTCCTCCACCAGGCGGGCGGCAATCTCCGCACCTCGCTTGTTGTCCCGGACCAGGATGGCGATCCCGCTCCAGGGGACGCCCCGCTCCGACAGGCCAGACAGGGTGGAGAGGATTTCTTCCATCTGGTCATCGGTAAAGCACACGGAAACCTCTCCGGGAGCCGGGTCGGAGAAACGCGGGTCCTGGTCGACATCGGCATAGAGAGGCTGCAGGAGCGGCCCGTCTCCCAGGTGCTCGTCCAGTTTTTCGGAGGCGAAACGGAAAAAAGCGTTGTTGAACTCCACGATGGCATGGCAGGTCCGGTAATTGCCAGCCAGCGCTGAGATTTGGGTCTGCCCCGCGCTGAACTCCTCCTGGAGCGTATGGCCCAGGAGTTTCCAGTCGCTTCCCCGCCAGCGGTAAATGGACTGCTTGACGTCCCCCACCACCAGGGAATCGAAGCCGGAGGCCTCGCTGTTGTGCAGCAGGGGGCTGAAGTTGTCCCACTGGATGCGGGAGGTATCCTGGAACTCGTCCAGGAGGAAATCCTCGAAGCGGACTCCCAGTTTCTCGTACACGAACGGGGCGTCCGAGCCGTCGATGATCCCGTGCAGGATGGTGTTGGAATCTTCCAGGGAAAGGACGTTTCGCTCTTTCTGGATCCGTACCAGAGCTTCCCGGAGTTCGCCGGCCACACCCAGGCTGTACAGCTGGCCCTGCAGTTCCCGGGCAGTCATATACTCCTTATAAGGCTTGCCGAAAAGGGCGCAGAAATCGTTCAGAGGGCCGTCCAGCACGCCCTCCAACTGCACACGGAAGCGGTCTTTGGCCTTGGCGAACCACTTGGACGGATCGGCCGCCTTGGCCAGGAAGGCCTGCGTGAGGTCCTTCACCCCGGCGGAAGGATCGGCCGGAATATAATTATAGAGGGCTTTCAGGAAATGGCCGTTGCTGTCGGCGGGGTCTATCCCGCACTGCTCAAACACGGCCAGGACTTTTTTCGCCGCTTCTTCCACACGGGAAGGAAAAGACTTCCTGAGGGCGGCACAACGGGCGTGCAGGGCCTCCAGGCGTTCCCGGGAAACCTGCAGTTCCCCGGCGGGATACTCCTGCAGGCTCTTCCCTACTTTCCTGAGTTCCCCATCCAGGGACAGGCCGCCGCCGCTTTCCAGGTGGGCTTTCACCCCTTTGGTCAGCCAGTCCAGCAGGGTCTGGTCCTGCTCCGTAAGGTCGTCCAGGACACGATCCACTCCCTCGTCCACCAGGGCTTTCCGGTCCAGCTGGACCTGATAGGACGAGTACTGGCCGATCTCCCGGGAAAAAGCCCGGAGGGTCTGCTGGAAAAAGCGGTCGATGGTGGAGACGGCGAAGGAGGAATAGTCGTGCAGGATGCCGGACAGCTGGGCGCGTGCCCTTTTTCCCAGGGTTTCCAAGTCCGGCAGCAGGGACGGAACGAAGTCTTTCCTATAGGGAGATTGTTCCGGATTCCGGGCCAGGAGGGAAAGCTCTGCCAGGATACGGCGTTTCATCTCGTCCGTGGCCTTGTTGGTGAACGTGACGGCCAGCACGTGCCGGTAGGTGTCCGGCCTGTCGGATGTCACCAGTAGCCGGATGTATTCCCTGGCCAGGTTGTATGTCTTGCCGGACCCTGCCGACGCCTTGAGAATTTTAAGCATGGCTTACAAATATACATTATTTCCGGAATTTTTCCATATTTTAAAAATATTTGTTGTAATTCAATAAATTTTTACTATATTTGCAAAAACCAAATACAGAACTGCTATGATTGCAACCTGGTGGGCTTCACTGAGCCTCATTATGAAAATCCTCTGGGGCGTAACCCTCGCGGCTTCGCTCATTTTCATCATCCAAAGCATCATGACCTTCCTGGGGGCCGACGTCGACTCGGATTTCGACGTAGATGTGGACACATCCATGGACGGGGCAGACCTCTCCAACATCGAGGGCGGTTCCAACCTGTACACGTTCCGCAACCTCGTGAACTTCGTGCTGGGCTTCGGCTGGAGCGTCATCCTGCTGCAGGAGAGCATCCCATCCACCCCGCTCCTGATCGTGGTGGGCGTGGCCATCGGCATCGCCCTGGTGGCCGTGGTCATGTACTTGTTCAAATGGCTCGCCGGCATGCAGCAGAGCGGGAACATCAACCTGCAGCGCAGCGCCACCGGTTGTGAGGGAAAGGTATATCTGACCATCCCCGCTTCCCGCACCGGCTCCGGCAAGGTGCAGATCACCATTAACGGCGCCGTCCGCGAATACGACGCTATCACCGAGAACGAAGAGCCCTTGAAAACCGGCTCCTCCATCCGCGTAGTGGATGTAATAGACTCCAATACTTTATTAGTGGAAGAAACCAATACTTATACTATCTGATATGAACCAGCTTTATTTGATCCTTATCATTGTGGCCGTGGTGTTCGTCACGCTGGCGGCCATCCTCAAGCGTTATCGCCGCTGCCCGTCGGACAAAATCCTCGTCATCTACGGTAAAACCGGCAAGAACGCTGCCGGTTCCATTTCCAGCGCCCG
This sequence comes from uncultured Bacteroidales bacterium, assembly GCA_947168525.1. Lineage (GTDB taxonomy): Bacteria > Bacteroidota > Bacteroidia > Bacteroidales > UBA932 > Cryptobacteroides. Next base: position 1,561 of record CAMVMG010000031.1, on the reverse strand, counting down.
CTGTATCCATGGCGGTGCCGCCTTCATCTGGCCGGTCTTCCAGGACTATGCCTTCCTGGACCTCAAGCCCATCTCTATCGAATGCAACCTGACCAACGCCCTGTCCAAGCAGAACATCCGCGTAGATGTTCCCTGCCGCTTCACCGTGGGTATCTCCACCGAGCCGGAGAACATGACCAACGCCGCCGAGCGCCTGCTTGGCCTGAGCGTGGACAGCATCCAGAATATCGCCACGGATATCCTCTTCGGCCAGCTCCGTCTGGTGATCGCCACCATGGACATCGAGGAAATCAACGCAGACCGCGACAAATTCCTCGCGAACGTGTCCACCAATGTGGAGGCTGAGCTCCGCAAGATCGGCCTTAAGCTCATCAACGTGAACGTCACCGATATCCGGGACGAATCCGGCTATATCGAGGCGCTGGGGAAGGAAGCCGCCGCCAAGGCCATCAACGACGCCAAGAAGAGCGTGGCCGAGCAGAACCGGTACGGTGAAACCGGTAAGGCCATGGCCGACAAAGACACGCGTGTGAACGTGGCCGCCGCCGACGCAGACGCTGTGAAGGGAGAAAACACCGCCCGCATCGAGATTGCCAACTCCGACGCCCTCCGGCGCCAGAAGACGGCAGAAGCCGACCGCCTGGCTGTAGCCGCAGAAAAGGTGCAGGCCGCCAAGGCCCTGGAAGAAGCCTACCAGAGCGAGCGCGACGCCGAGCTGGCCCGTGCCGCCCGTGAAGAAGCCACGCAGAAAGCCAACATCGTGGTGGCTGCAGAAATCGACAAGCAGAAAAAGATCATCGAGGCCGAGGCCGAGGCCGAGCAAATCCGCCGCAAGGCCAAAGGTGAGGCCGACGCCATCTTCGCCAAGATGGACGCACAGGCAAAGGGTATGCTGGAAATCCTCACCAAACAGGCCGACGGTTTCAAGAACCTGGTAGGAGCCGCCGAGGGCGACGCCCAGAAGGCCGTCCTGATGATGATCGCCGACAAACTGCCGGATCTGGTGAAGACCCAGGTAGAGGCCGTGAAGGGCATCAACATCGACAAGGTCACCGTCTGGGATACCGGAAACGGCGCCGACGGCAAAACCGCCACGTCCAACTTCATTTCCGGCATGATGAAATCCGTCCCCCCGCTGGACGAGCTGTTCAAGATGGCCGGCATGGAACTCCCTTCCTATCTAAAGGGGCAGAAACCCGAGGATCAGACCATGCAGGAGGAGGCCAAGTAACCGCGTATGCCGATCATCATTAATATCGATGTAATGCTGGCCCGCCGGAAAATGTCTTCCGGCGAGCTGGCCGAGAAAGTCGGCATCACCCCCGCCAACCTTTCCATTCTCAAATGCGGCAAGGCCAAAGCCGTCCGGCTTTCCACACTGGAAGGCATCTGCCGCGCCCTGGACTGCCAGCCCGGTGATATCCTGGAATACCGCCCCGGAGACAGTTGATCCTCCCCCTACATACTGATGCACAACGAAAAAGGCGGTCAAATTGACCGCCTTTCGTGCACTCTTAGGGACTCGAACCCTAGACCCGCTGATTAAGAGTCAGCTGCTCTA
>CAMVMG010000030.1 GCA_947168525.1 uncultured Bacteroidales bacterium | reverse complement strand
TCATGCTCATCACCGTGAAAGAGCGCACCCACGAATTCGGCATCCGCAAAGCCATCGGCGCCCGTCCCGGCGAAATCCTCAAGCTCATCATCGCCGAGAGCATCACTATCACCGCCGCCTTCGGCTATGTGGGCATGTTCCTGGGCATGATTGCCTGTCAGGTCATGGACAAGACGATTGGCCAGAACACCGTAGATATCGGCATGGAAAAGATCCAGATGCTGGTGAATCCAACGGTCGGGCTGGACGTTGCGCTGGAAGCCACCATCCTGCTGATTGTTGCGGGATCCATCGCCGGGGCCGTCCCCGCCTGGAAAGCCGCCCGTGTTAAACCTGTTGAAGCTTTACGTGCAGAATGAAATGGTTTGATACAGATACCTTCCGGGAAATCCTGGACAGCATCCTGAGGAACAAGAGCCGCAGTCTCCTCACGGGATTCGGCGTATTCTGGGGCATCTTCATGCTGATGGTCCTTTCCGGCGGCGGCCAAGGCGTGAAGCAGATGCTGGTGAGGAACTTCGAAGGCTTCGCGCAGAACACCTGCATCGTGGTGTCCAGCTATACCACCAAACCCTACAAAGGCTTCAAGAAAGGACGCTCCTGGGAACTGGAATACACCGACGTAGACCGCCTGAAGAACATGATTCCCGAGCTGGAGACCGTGTCTCCCACGGTGAGCCTGTGGGGAAAAACCGTCACCCGCGACGAGCACACCTATTCCCGTTCCGTGGTAAAGGGTGCCCGGGCCGATTACGCCTACATCGAAACCCCGCGGATCAAGTACGGAAGATATATCAATGACGCCGACAACCTGCAGGAAAGGAAAGTGTGCTGCATCGGGAAACGGGTCTATACCAACCTTTTCCCGGAGGGAGGCAACCCGGTGGGAAAGCGCATCTGCATCGACGGAAGCTATTACACCGTCATCGGCGTGGACTGGAACAGTTCCGGAGGCATCAGCATCAATGGCAATGCAGCCGATGCCGTCACCATTCCCATCAACCAGGCCAGACGGGCCTATAATCTGGGAAAGACCGTGCACCTGATCTGCTTCACGGCCAAGGAGGGCATCACCATGAGCGACATCACGCCCCGGGTACAGGAAATCCTGGCGCGGGCCCACTACTTCGACCCCACCGACGACCAGGCCATTTTCCTGCTCAACACCCAGCTCATCTTCGGCATTGTAGACAATCTGTTCAAGGGCATCAATTTCCTGATCTGGCTCATCGGGCTGGGAACGTTGCTTGCCGGGGTTATCGGCGTGTCCAATATCATGATGGTGAGCGTGAAGGAGAGAACCACCGAGATTGGTATCCGGCGGGCTATCGGCGCTACGCCCAGACAGATTCTGGGACAGATCATTTCCGAGAGCATCGTCCTTACCCTGTCGGCCGGAATGCTGGGCATCGTGTTCAGCGTGATGATCCTCGCAGGGGTGGAACTGGCCATGACCACCGACGGTGTGCTCGAAGCTCCTTTCCAGGTATCGTTCGGCATAGCCATAACGGCCGCCCTGCTGCTCACGGTCCTGGGTGTCGTGGCCGGGCTGATGCCGGCTTCACGGGCCATGCAGATCAAGCCTGTAGATGCTATGAGAGACGAATAATAAAAACAACCGAGATATGAAAAAATTTGGTAGAATCCTGATGATTGTCCTGGTGGCGGCCGTTTTTATCGGCACTTTCGCCTACCTTTTCCAGCGCTCGCGCCCCAAGGTTGTCGAGTATCAGGAACTGACGCCCGAGATGGGCACCATTGCCAAGTCCACCGTGGTCACGGGCAAGATCCAGCCCCGGGACGAGGTGAACGTAAAGGCCCAGATCAGCGGCATCGTGGCCGAGCTGTACAAGCAGGCCGGTGACGAAGTAAAGGAGAACGAGGTAATCGCCAAACTCAAGGTGATTCCCGAAATGAGCCAGCTTTCCAGCGCCCAGAGCCGCGTGCGGCTGAGCGAAGTGAACCTGAAGCAGGCCCAGACCAACTTCGACCGCGAGAAAAAACTCTACGAGCAGCAGCTGGTGAGCGCCGAAGCCTTCGAGCAGGTTGCACAGGCGCTCCAGCAGGCCAAGGAAGAGCATGCTGCGGCCGTGGAATCCCTGGAGATTGTCCGGGATGGTGTATCATCGTCCAATAAATCAGGCAGTTCCACCCTTGTCCGGTCGTCCGTGTCGGGCCTGATCCTGGATATCCCGGTGAAGGTGGGTAACACCGTCATCAACGCCAACACCTTCAACGACGGCACCACCATCGCTACAGTGGCCTATATGGAAGACCTCATCTTTGACGGCAACATCGACGAGACGGAGGTGGGCCGCCTGCATGTCGGTCTGCCTGTGCGCATCAGCGTAGGGGCCCTGCCGGATATGCATTTCGATGCTGCGCTGGAGTATATCTCCCCCAAAGCAACCGAGTCCAACGGCACCAACCTGTTCGAAATCAAGGCTACCGTGAACATGCCCCCCGACGTAACCGTCCGTTCCGGGTACAGCGCCAATGCCGAAATCGAGCTCCAGCGGGTGGAGAATGTGCTCATGATTCCGGAAAGTGCCCTCCAGTTCGAGGGTGAAAAAACCTTTGTCTATCTTCTCAAGGCCGACGGTACCTACGAAGAACGTCCGGTGGAAACCGGCCTCTCCGACGGGGTGAACATCGAGATTAAGAGCGGCCTTACCACGAGCGACAAAGTCCGCGGACCTCAGATAATAAACAACTGATTATGAAAGCACTGATTATAGCCTTAGCCCTTTATGCCGGGGCCGACACCACCCAGGCCGACCTCTCCCGGCCCTGGACGCTCGCCGAGTGCACCGAATGGGCCATGGAGCACAACCTCACCCTGGCCCAGCAGGAGGTGACCGCCTCCCGGCAGGGAGTGGAGCGGCACACGGCCCAGTGGGCCTGGCTGCCGCAGGCCAACGCATCGGCCAGCGAGAACTTCAACTTCGGCCGCGGACTGGGCGGCTACAACACCTACGAGCGGGGAAACTCCTCCACCACTAGCTTCAGCATCGGGGCCGACATGACCCTGTTCGACGGAGGCGCCATCTACAACCAGAGCAAACTGGCCTCCCTGAACCTGGACGCCGCCCTGGAAGACCTGGAAAAGGCCCGGGACGACATCCGGGTATCCGTGGCCAAAGCCTATGTCCAAATCCTCTACAATTACGAGATCCTGGAAGTGGCGCAGGAGCAGATCAAGATAGACTCGCTGCAGGTAGACCGCCTGGAGCAGCTCTTCCTCAACGGACGCGCTTCGGCCTCGGAAGTGTCCCAGCAAAAGGCGTCGCTCGCACAGAGCCGGGTGACGCTCACCAATGCGGAGAACAACCTCCGCACCTCGAAACTGGACCTGGCCCAGCTGCTGGAACTGAGCGACTGGGAAGACTTCTCCATCGTACGGCCGGTGGTAAGGATGGACCAGATTGATATCGGCCATCCTGACGACATTTACCTGGACGCTCTGGGCATCCGCCCGGCCATCCGGGCCGAGCAGCTGCGCCTGGAAGGGACAGACCGGTCCATCGCGATCGCCCGCAGCCGTTTCTACCCCTCCCTGAGCCTGAATGCCGGCGCCGGTACCAACTACTACTCCAACTTCGAGATCTCCGGCTTCTGGGACCAGCTGCGGAACAATTTCAGCGAGTATGTCGGCCTGCGGCTCAGCATTCCCATCTTCAGCAAGTTTACCCTCCGCAACCAGGTACGCACCGCCAAGCTGAACCAGTTGAACCAGGAAATCCAGCTCCGCCGGGTGAAACAGACGCTTTACAAGGAGATCCAGCAGGCCTGGAATTCCGCTGTAGCCGCCCGTTCCAAATGGGAAGCCACCCAGGCGGCGGCGGCATCGGCCCAGGATTCCTTCACGCTGGTGCAGGCCCGGTACGAGAACGGCAAAGCCAATATCACCGAGTTCAACGAATCCCGCAACCAGCTCCTGAAAACCCGCTCCGACGCCGTCCAGGCCACCTACGAGTACCTCTTCCAGAGCCGCCTGGTGAATTTCTACCGCGGAGGCAGTCTGGATTTTTAGTCAGGCCCCGATTCGTGAAAGAAAGTAGGGTTTTCCGAGGAAAAACAGTATATTTGGGAAAAATTGCACGTATGATCAGCGAAGACACCATCGGCCAGACCCTGAAGGACCTTTTCCGCCATATTGAATTCCAGGCAGAACCCGCAGGGCTGTACGACCCGCTCCGGTATATGGTTTCCATCGGCGGCAAACGGCTGCGTCCGCGGCTGTGCCTTACCACCTATGGGTTCTACAAAGACACGCTGGGTCCGGAGATCCTGGAGCCGGCAGCCGGGCTGGAAGTGTTCCATACCTTTACCCTTATCCACGACGACATCATGGACCGCTCGCCGCTTCGCCGCGGCCACGAGACCGTGTGGAAGAAATGGAACCAGGACACGGCCATCCTCAGCGGGGACGTCATGTACATCGATGCCTGCCAACGTATGGCACGCTGCCCGAAAGACGTTCTCCCGGCCGTGCTGAACCTGTTTTTCACCACGGCGCAGCAGGTGATGGACGGGCAGCAGCTGGACATGGACTTCGAACAGGTTCCCATGGTGTCCATGCAGGACTATATGCAGATGGTGGGGCTGAAGACCGCCGTGCTGCTGGCCTGCTCGGCCAAGACTGGCGCCCTCATCGCCGGCGCCCCCGCCGCCCACAGCCAGGCCATCTACGACTACGCCTACGACCTGGGGCTGGCGTTCCAGGTGGCCGACGATTACCTGGACGCCTATGGCGACGAGAAAGTATTCGGCAAGCCCATCGGCGGGGATATCGTCCAGAACAAAAAGTCCTGGCTGATTATAAAGGCCTCTGAACTCTCTCCCGGGAAGATGGCGGCCGCCCTGGCCCTGCCGGCAGAAACGCCTGAACAGCAGGCCTGTAAGATTACCGCCGTAAAGGCCATTTACGATGCGGCCGGCATCCCGGAACTTGCCCGCACCCAGATTGCCTCGCTCAACGAAAGCGCCATCGGAAAAATCCGGGAACTTTCTCCCGAAGCCCGTGAGGTGCTCCGCTCATTCGCCCAGAAACTGGTGGGACGCACCTTATAATGCGTAAGTTCAAGCTGCCCAATACCTATGTGCTCATTGCCACGCTGATTGTCCTGTGTGCGGTGGCCACCTGGGTGGTGCCGGGCGGGCAATACATCACGGCGGAAGACGGGACCCTCAGCTTCGAAAACGTTCCCTCGGAGCCCCAGACCTGGCAGGTCTTTTCGGCTATTTACCACGGGTTTGTGAAGCAGGCCGGCATCATCGTGTTCATCCTGGTGGTGGGCGGGGCTTTCTGGCTGCTCAATGCCACCGGAGCCGTATCGGAGGGCATCAACCGCTTCATCGGCAAGGTGGGGAAACGGGACCGCCTGGTGCTGGCGGCCATTACGGTGCTCTTTTCACTGGCCGGCGCCGTCTTTGGGATGAGCGAGGAAACCATTCCCTTCGTGGGAATCGTAGTGCCGCTGGTGGTATCTATGGGCTACGATGCCTTTATGGGTATGCTGGTGGTGTATGTGGCGTCCAACATCGGCTTTTCCAGCGCTTTCCTGAATCCCTTTACGGTGGGAATCGCACAAGGGATGGCCGGCCTGCCCCTTTTCTCCGGGATGGGTTACCGGCTCATCTGCTGGGCCCTCTTCACCGCGCTGCTGGTTTTGGCCGTCTGGATTTACGCCGGCCGCTGCAGGAAGTCTATGCCGGAGGTGGTGGAAGTGCCGGGGGACGAAAAAGAAGGCCGATGCCCCCCGGACACTTCCACCACCCTCCGCCTGACCTCCCGCCAGGGCTGGATCCTGGCCGTTTTGGGTCTCACGGTTGTTGCGCTCATTGTGGGGGTTACCTGCTGGGACTGGTACTTGCCGGAGATTACCGGCCTGTTCCTGCTGATGGGTATCGTCTGCGGCATCATCGCGGGCTTCTCGGCCAACCGCATCGCCGATGAACTTATCGCCGGCGCCCGGGACATTCTTTCCGCCGCCCTGGTGGTGGGTTTCGCTTCCGGCATAATCGTTATCCTGCAGGACGGACGCATCGTAGACAGTATCCTGCACGGGATGCAGGAAGGGCTGGACGGCACGGGGCCGATGACGTCCCTGAGCACCATGTACGGCATCCAGGCGCTTATCAACTTTCTCATTCCCAGCGCCACGGCCAAAGCCGCCATCACCATTCCCATCATGGCTCCCTTTGCCGATATGGTGGGCGTTTCCCGCCAGGCGATGGTGCTGGCCTTCCAGTTCGGCGACGGTTTCACTAACATGCTCACCCCCACCTCCGGCGTCCTGATGGCCGCCCTGGCGATGGCCCGCATCCCTTACTCCCGCTGGCTTGCCTGGATCTGGAAAGCCGTACTGGTCCTGCTGGTCCTGGGCTTCCTTATGCTCATTCCAACGCTCTGGGTGTGGTAGGTCCGGACCGCTGAAGACACCTGTCGGCCCGGTGCGGAACCGGTCAGGCCGTTTCCCAGCGGAAGACTTTATCGCCGCGACGGGGATGGATGCGCTCACCGGGCTGCATGTCGGGGTTCCGGTTCACGAGGTCTTCCGGCATGTCGTCCAGCGGCACGCCCACAGAGCAGCGTACACCCTGAGGTGCCAGGGCCGCGGGTTTCAGATCCACCCGCATATCCTCCACTTTCATTTCCAGGATGCCGGTGGTATGGCCGATGAAAAGGATATCATCCCCCGCGTGCAGGTCCGTTGCCTCCACCAGGATTTCCGCCACCCCGATACGGGCGAACCAGTTGGTCACCTTTCCCACATACACCTTGCGCCGGGTGGCGTGGGAGCCGTAAATGGCACTCCACTCGCCCATTTTCGCACCCAGGTAATAGCCGTCCCAGAAGCCCCGGTTGAACACGGTAGCCAGCTGCTCTTTCAGGGCAGATCCCAGCTCCGGGGTAAAGTTGCCATCGGCCACGGCATCGGCCGCTTTCCTGTAACACTGTGCGGTCGTTTTCACATAGTCTGCGCTACGGGCGCGGCCCTCGATTTTAAACACCTTCACGCCTGCCCCCACGAACTTGTCCACGAATTCGATGGTGCAGAGGTCCTTGGGCGACATCATGTACTTGTTGTCGATATGGATTTCGTTGCCGGTTTCGATGTCCGTGACAAGGTAGCCCCGGCGGCACACCTGCATGCAGGCGCCCCGGTTGGCGCTTTCGCCATAAGCCGCCAGCGACAGGTAGCATTTGCCGGAAACCGCCATGCAGAAGGCTCCGTGGCAGAACATCTCGATACGGACCAGCTGCCCGGAAGGGCCGCAGATGCGCTCCCGGACAATGGCTTCGTGGATGGCCTTCACCTGGTCCAGACGCAGTTCCCGGGCCAGCACCACGACATCGGCCCATTGGGCGTAAAAACGCAGGGCCTCCACGTTGGAGATACTAAGCTGGGTAGAGATGTGCACTTCCAGGCCAATCCGACGGCAGTACAGGATGGCCGCCATGTCGGAGGCAATGATGGCATCCACCCCGGCGGCCTTGGCCGCGTCCAGGGTATCGTATGCCGCATGCAGGTCTTCTCCGTACAGGGTGATATTCAAGGTCATGTAGGCCTTCACCCCATAGGCCCGGCAGATGCGGATAATCTCCGGAAGGTCTTCCCGGGAGAAATTGTTGGCCGAATGGGACCGCATGTTCAGATGGCCGATGCCGAAGTATACGGAATCTGCCCCGCCCTCAATGGCAGCGACCAGGCAACCGAAGTTGCCCGCCGGCGCCATGATTTCCAACTCTTTCCGTTGCATAGGCTACCAGCTGATGGCGGGTTGCTCCAGGGCCTTGGCGAGTTGCTCGTCGTAGCGGATGCGGACACGGATGCCCGCCTCCTGGAAGTAATATCGGACGGCAATCTCTTCCTCGATGAAGGGCACGATCTCCTCTTTCTTCAGGCGCAGGAAGGTCTCCTTGTCCATCTCCATCTTCTTCTCCAGCGCGCCCACTTCCTCCGACATGGTCTCCGTGAGGCCGTCTTCCGACAGGGCTTTCTTCACTTCGTCCAGCAGGGCCCGGGCCGACGAACGGTAATCGAAGGTCTTGTCCGCGGCAAAGGCCACAAAGTCGTCGTAGTCCGTGAAGTGGAAATCGTCTACGGGAGCGATGGCAGGATGCTCGCGGACATACTTGAGCGCATACTGCTCGATGATTCCGTTCATCACGATGGAATAGGTGAGGCGGGAATAACGGTGGGGCTTGATCTCGAAGTCCGGGGTTACGCCGCCCCCGTCGCGCACCGTGCGGCCATGGGCCGTCTTGAACTCGTGGGTGAGGGAATCCGGAATATGTCCCACGCTGCCGTCGTCGTTGCGGTGAGAATAGTCGATGGCCTGGACGCAACGGCCCGAAGGGGTGTAATACTTGGCGGTGGTCACCTTGAGCTGGCCGTCGTAGGGCAGCGGGCGGATGCTCTGCACCAGGCCTTTGCCATAGGTACGGGTGCCGATAATGGTGGCCCGGTCATAATCCTGCAGTGCGCCCGAAACAATCTCCGAGGCCGACGCCGAAGCGGAATCCACCAGGATAATCAGGGGCATCAGCGTATCTACCGGCTCCGTGGTGGTCTTGTAAACCTGTTCCGACCCGGAGGCACGCCCCTTGGCCGTAACCACCAGCGAGCCCTTGGGGACAAAGAGAGAAACAATGTTCACGGCCTCGTTCAGCAGGCCGCCCCCGTTTCCGCGCAGGTCCAGCACCATGCGCTGCATGCCCTGGGCCTTGAGTGTGCTGTATGCGTCGCGGACACCCTGGCCCACCCCGTCCGTGAACTTGGACATGAGTACATAGCCGTCTTTGTCGTTGAGCATGCCGGCATACTCGATGGAGGGCAACACAATCCGCTGCCGCACCACCGGCACCTCAATCACGTCACCGGCCTTCCAGGTGTCGCCGTCCCTGAGTTTCTTTACCCGGAATACCACGGTCGTTCCCGGCTTTCCGCGCATTTTCTCGCTGCACTCGCCGCTTTCCAGCCCGTGGGTGGAAAGCCCGTCGATGGATTCTATCTCGTCTCCGCACACCAGCCCCGCCCGGGCGGCAGGAGAACCTTCATAGGGCTCGTTGATGATCACATTCCCGTTCACATCCGGCTTGTAGATCACGGCGCCGATGCCTCCGTATGTGCTGGAGAGCATCATCTGGAAGTCTTCCTGCTCCTCTTCCGGCACAAAGACAGTATAAGGGTCCAGGGCCTCCAGCATGGCTTTTACCCCTTCCCGCTCGATGCGCCCTACCTCCAGGGAATCTACATAGGAACGGTTGAGTTCCTTGAGGATGGCATTGTGCATCTCCACCCACTGACCCAGGGTGAAACTCTTGGACTGGGCCTTTGCGGCCGAACAGATGCAAAGGCCGGATAACACGGCCAGAATAACAAAGTTTCGTCTCATAAGACTGCAAAGATAACAAAAATAGTGCTATCTTTGCGGCGGATTCATCAGTTAGTGTATCGGGCTGGCAATCGGTGCCGGCCGTTTTAGAGGAAAGACGTTATGAAGATTGTTTTTGCAACCGCGAACCCGGGCAAGGTCCGCGAGGCCCAGGAGATTCTGGGCAAAGGCTTTGAAATAGTTACTGCCGCCCAGGCAGGCATCACCGAAGATATTCCGGAATCCGGAAACACACTTAGGGCCAATTCTTTACAGAAAGCCGAATACATCTATAAAAAAACCGGGCTCAACTGCTTCGCCGACGATACCGGCCTGGAGGTCGATATCCTGGGCGGCGGCCCCGGCGTACAGACCGCCCGCTATGCCGGGCCCCAGAAAAGCCCCGCGGACAACATCCGGAAACTGCTCCGGGAGATGACCCGCCGGGAGAAGGAGGCTTCGTCGGCCCGGTCCCTGGGACTGGCGATGGAGCACGCCAACCGGAAGGCCCGCTTCCGCACCTCGGTCACGCTGATCCTGAATGGGGAAAAGCATTTTTTCGATGGCATCATGGAAGGCCGCATCGCCCTGGAGCGCCATGGGGAAGGCGGCTTTGGCTACGACCCCGTGTTTATCCCGGAAGGGTACTCTGTCACGGCCGCCCAGTTGACCGATGACGAAAAAAATGCCATTTCACATCGGGGCAAGGCCCTGCGGGCCATGGCGGAATACCTTAAGCAGGCCAAATGACCCGGGAGACGGCAGAACTGATTGTCCTTTCCACCACCAAGGTGGGAGAGAGCGCTGTCGTAGTGCACACCCTCTCCCGCGAGTGGGGAAGGCGCGGATTTCTGGTACCTTCGGCCAAAAAGGCTGGAATGTCCTTGTTCTTGCCGCTGAATATCCTGGAAGCCGACGTGGTGGAGAATCCCAAGTCGGAGCTTTGGTCGTTGAAAAACATCCACGCACGGGATGCGCTGAACGGCATCCGCAGCAATGTCCACAAGAATACAATGAGCCTTTTCCTGGCCGAAGTCCTGCTGCGGACCGTCCGGGAGGGCGCTTACGAGGACGGTTTGTATGAATGGTGCACCGGCAGCATCCTTACGCTGGACGCCCTGCAGAGCGATTATGCCAATTTCCATGTCCGCTTCCTGCTGGAACTCTCAGGGGCGCTGGGCTTCCGGCCCAGTTTCCAGGACGTGGCTCCTTTTGCGGGAGACAATGCACTGGCCTTGAAACCCTTCCTGGAATGCAGTTTCACGGAGTCCATGCTGTACCCCCTGTCCGGCGAAACCCGCAGCAACCTTTGCGAGGCCCTGCTCCGCTATCTGGAATTCCACACCGAACAGCCCATCCGCGTCAAGTCCCTGGATGTACTGCGGGAGCTGTACCGGTAGCCTCGGGCCTTTTCACTGACAGCAAATTACAGGATACCTGCTAAAGTTTAGCAGTATTTTTGTATCTTTGCACAGAATTCACAAGAAAACAAGATGACAAGAAGAAACAACCGCAGAAACGGCGGACGGTCCGCCGGTGGAAAAAAGAAGAAGAAGATTATTCCAGAATACGAAGGAAAAGCCCTGATGTCACGGGAAGGATTTGTGTTCGTGCGTATTGAGGGCCAGGAAGAAGATGTGTACGTAAAGGCATCCAAAACCCGCGGCGCCCTGCACGGAGACCTGGTGCGGGTAGCCGTGACCCAGGAAAAAGTGGGTAGCGCCAAACGCCGCAGCGGAGAAATCGTGGCTGTGCTGGAACGCAACAACCGGCCCTTCGTGGGCATCCTGCATATCGTGGGCAAAAAGGCCTGGGTGCTCATGAACTCCAAGACCATGCCTTACGACATTGCCGTCCCCGTTCCGGAGGGCGGGCAACGGGGCATGAAGGTGGCCGCCGTGGTAGACGGCTGGGAGCGGGGAGAAACCAGCCCGCACGGCCATGTGGTAGACATCCTGGGCACGCCCGGGGAGAACAACACGGAGATGCACGCCATCCTGGCGGAATTCGGCCTTCCCTACCGCTTTACCAATGAGGTGGAAAACGCGGCCGACCAGATTTCCGAGGTCATCTCCGACAAGGACCGCGCCCACCGTCGCGACTTCCGGAAAGTGCTCACCTTCACCATCGACCCCACAGACGCCAAAGACTACGACGATGCCCTCAGCTTCCGCAAACTGGAGAATGGCAATTACGAGGTGGGCGTGCACATTGCCGATGTCACCTACTACGTCCGTCCTGGCACGCCGGTGGACAAGGAGGCCCAGGAACGCGGCACATCCGTCTATCTGGTAGACCGTACCGTTCCGATGCTGCCGGAGAAACTCTCCAACAAGCTCTGCTCGCTCCGCCCCAATGAGGAAAAACTGACCTTCTCGGCCGTATTCGAAATTACCCCGCAGGCGAAAGTCCTGCATCCCTGGCTGGGCCGGACGGAGATTATCTCCGACTACCGCTTCGACTACGAAGGCGCACAGGCCATCATCGAAGCGGGCGACCAAGCCATGGAAGAGGAATTCGGCCGGGGGACCGAATGCGGCATCGTGCCCGCCCCCGTCAAAGAAGCCATCCTGGTCCTGAACAAACTGGCCCTGAAACTCAGGGAAAGGCGTTTCAAGGCCGGTGCCGTGAACTTCGAGCGTCCGGAAATGAAGGTGGAAGTGGACGCGGACGGCAAACCTGTCGGCATACACCAGAAGATTTCCAAAGAGGCCAACTGGCTCATTGAAGAGTTCATGCTCCTGGCCAACCGCACCGTGGCGGAATATGTTGCCACCGGCGGCAAGATGGGCGGCAAGGCCCTTGCCAAGGCCAAGACCTTCGTATACCGCGTACACGACGAGCCCAACCTGGAGAAGCTTTCCGGCCTCCGGGATTTCGCCGGGCATTTCGGCTACCAGGTGGGCCCCATCGACAATGGAAAAGACATTGCCAAAACCCTCAACGCTCTCATGAAAGATGCGGCCGACAAACCGGAGCTGGGCGCCATTCAGATGCTGGCCCTGCGCTCCATGGCCAAGGCCTGTTACTCCACGGACAATATCGGCCATTACGGACTGGCATTCAACTTCTACACCCACTTCACCTCCCCCATCCGCCGCTATCCGGACATGATGGTGCACCGCCTGCTGTCCATGTACCTGGACGGCGCCGACTCCCAGAGCGCAGACTACTATGCCGCCCAGTGCAAGCACGCCTCTGAACGGGAAGTCGTGGCTGCAGAGGCCGAGCGCGAAAGCATCAAGTACAAACTGGTGGAATTCATGGAAGACAAGGTGGGCCAGGAGTTCGAAGGCAACATCTCCGGCGTGACGGAATGGGGCATCTACGTAGAGATAGACCCCACCAGAATCGAGGGCATGGTGCCCTACCGGACCATCAAGGAAGACTTCTATACCTTTGACGAAGACCACTACCGTGCCGTGGGCCGACGCACGCACAAATCCCTGCGCCTGGGAGACCGGGTACGGATTCGTGTAAAAGGAACGAACCTGGACCAGAAGCTGCTGGACTACGAACTGGTGGAGCCGGAGCGTACGGGCACGTCGAATAACGCAAATAACGCCGAAAACGTGGAGCCCGCCGTTCCGGAGCACACCGAGGAACGCAAAAAAGGCCCAAAACGCGGAGGACGGAGTACCCACAGCAAAAAATGAAAGCGGGAGCGCTCATAGCGATTGCCCTGACGCTCCTTGCCTGCAGCAGGGAACCAGCCAGGCCCGGAAGCGCCTTATCCCTGGATACGGACGGGCTCAGCTATGCGGTGGACGCCCGCTGGGACGCAAGCTCGCAAAGCGGTCTTTTCCAAATGCGCCTGCGCGCGGCCAGGCCGTCGGAGGTGTTCTATGAAATCAAGGACCGGGACGGCCGCGTACTCTGCGACGCCGCCTACCAGGTGGACAGTGTTACCAGCACCTATCCGGAACAAATCCGGGACGTGTTGCCCTGGACGGCGGAGACGCCGGAACGCTATACGCTACACCTGGTGGTGAACGGGCACAACAGCGTGATTCCGCTGGGTTTCCGGAGCATCCTTCCCACCCGGAGCCGGGACACCTTCCTGGTAAACGGGAAGAAGGTTCCCTTCAAGGGGGCGGACTTCCAGGCCCATAGCCCCGACCAGGCCGTGGAAACGCTTGTGCGGCTCAAACGCCTCAACGTCAACGCCCTCAACACCGCTCCGCTTTCCCCCGCCCTGGCAGTCCTGGCCGACAGCATCGGCTTTTACGTGTTCCCGCAGCGGGATACGCTGGGGATGCCGAACCCGGAGTCCCGCGCCCTAAAACAGCAACGGCAGGAACTGTCCATCACGGCAAGCAGTCTGTCAGAAGGCCTGTTTACCATCAGCAACCACCGCCGATTCGCGTCCCTCGCAGACTACCAGGTCCGCTGGTGGGTGGAGCGCAACGGAAAACCCGTGGGCCTGTTCCCCCGGAAAACCCTGCACTTTGACACGCCTCCCCAGGCCGAGGAAGCATTCCACATCCGCTTGCCCAAACGAAAGGAAACGGGCGAATATCGCCTGCTGTTCGAGGCCGTGTCCCGGGACGGTGCCGTGCTGGCCACCGCAGAGTTCCTGCTGCAAGAGGGACTGAAAAAAGAGGCACCCAACTCCGGCGGCCCGTTGAGCGTCATGGAAGGAGACACCCGCCTGGTGATTCGCTCGAAACAGGCAGAGATGATCTTTGACCGGGTAGACGGAAGCGTAAAATCCCTGAAAATCAAAGGGAAAGAGTACCTGGAAGGAGGCTTGACGCCTGCCTGGACCGCCCGGGCCCAGTGCAGCTATATCGTCCATGAAGGCAGCGTGGTGCTGCAGGCCCTGTATGCCCTGCCGGACGGAAGCCGGAGTCTGGCACGCTTTACCCTGCTGCCCAGCGGCGTCCTGCAGGTGGAAAGCCCCGGAAACCCCTTTCTTCTGCCGGCGGACAAAGGGCATTGGAATTACTTCGGACGGGAGCCGGACAACCGGACCGAAGCCCCTTTCAAGACTGTCCGGGAGGCCGTGGAAGGAACAGACCTGTACACGGACACTTCCTACCTGGAAGGCAACCGCTTCACCCTCGCGGGAAGCAAGCCGTTCTGCTTCCGCCTGCAGGGCTCCCGCCTGGAGATAATCCCGGAAGAACGCTTTACCCTGCTGCCGGGAAAACAGCACAAACAAGCTACAACCTATCTGTACTGATATGCCCAAGAACATCACTATCAAGGACATAGCGCAAGAAGCCGGAGTCTCGATCGCCCTGGTTTCCTTTGTCATGAACAACCGGATCGGCGCCGACGGGAAACAGAAATACCGTGTGAGCGAAGCCACCAAGGAGCGCATCCTGGAAGTGGCCCGAAGACTGGACTACCGCCCCAGTTCCGCCGCCCGCATGCTCCGGCAGGGACGCACCCACGTACTGGGCGTGATTCTCTCCGACATGGGCAACATCTTCTATGGCACCATCGCCCATTACCTGGAAAAGATGGCGCACCTTCACGGCTACACGGTGCTCTTCGGCAACACCGAGGAAGACCCCGAGCAGTTCAGCCGCCTGGTGCGGTCGTTCCTGGAAAAAGACGTAGAAGGGTTTGTGGTGGTGCCTACCCAGGACGGGGCGGCCGGCATGCAGCAGCTGATTGCCTCCGGAAGGCCCTTCGTGGTGATCGACCGGCATCTTCCGGAATTCCAGGTCCCGTCCGTTCTCACCGACAATGCCGACGCCATGCGCCAGGCCCTCAGGGCCATCCGCAGCCAGGGTGCCCAGAAGATCGAGATGGTTTCCTACGCCATGCGCATCTCTTCCATGACCGACCGGGAAGACAGCTTCCGGGAAGTGATGGGACCTCACGCCCACATCTACCACCTGCCGTTCAACCTCACGGACGAGGATGCCGACGCCGTGGCCGACGAAGTACTCCGGAAGGAGACCGACGGGCTGATCACCGCCTCCAACGTGCCTTCCGTCGCCGTTCTCAAGGCCCTTTTCAAAAAAGGGGTGCACATCCAGCAGGATATCCGGATCGTGGGGTTCGACTATTCCAATGTGTACAACTTCTTCAGTCCGGCCATCTCTTACATCCTGCAGCCCCTGCCGCAGATTGCCCAGAAAGCCGCCGAATACCTGTTCCGCCTGATCGAGCTCAAGGAAGAGGGCGGGGATATCGGCCAGGTGAAAGAAACCATCGTGCTTAAAGCCACCCTGAAATGAAATCCGCAGCCATCCTGACGTTCCTGCTCTCGGGCACCCTTCTCCTCCACGCCCAGGGCGTCACCCGCCATGTGAACCCGTTCATCGGCACGGCCAATTACGGCGCATGCAACCCCGGGGCTGTCACGCCCAACGGGATGATGAGCGTTTCTCCCTTCAATGTCATGGGCTCCAGCCTGAATGTCTATGACAAGGACAGCCGCTGGTGGAGCACCCCGTACACCTCCGAGAACCGGTACTTCACCGGCTTCTCGCACGTGAATCTCTCCGGCGTAGGCTGTCCCGAGCTGGGGGCGCTCCTGACCATGCCCACCACCGGCCCCGTCCAGGCCGACTATCACCTCTACGGCTGTGAATACACGGAAGAAGAAGCCCGTCCGGGTTATTACGGCGTCCAGCTCCTGAACGGCGTCCGGGCGCAGGTCACGGCCACCACGCGTACATCCCTGGAGTGTTACACCTTCCCGGGCGGCGAAGGGAATATCCTGGTGAACCTGGGGGAAGGGCTCACCAACGAGAGCGGCGCCATGGTCCGGAAGGTGTCCGAAACGGAGATTGAAGGGACCAAGCTCATGGGCGGCTTCTGCTACAACAACCAGGCGGTGTTCCCCGTCTATTTTGTGCTCCGCGTCAACAAACTTCCCTCCAGTTCCGGCTATTGGAAAAAACAGAGGCCAATGGGCGCCGAGGCCGCCTGGGATGCCGACGCCGGCCGCTACAAGCTGTACAAGGCCTATTCCCGGGAACTGAGCGGGGACGATATCGGCTACTGGTTCCACTTCGACCATCTGCAACCCGGCGAGCAGGTACTGGTGCAGATGGGCGTCTCTTTCGTGAGCATCAGCAATGCCCGCGAAAACCTGGATGCCGAGCAGCAGGGGTTCCGCTTTGAGAGCGTGTGCACCGCCGCCGAAGCCGCCTGGGAGGAGCACCTGGGCCGCGTGCAGGTGCAAGGCGGAACACCCGACCAGCTGGCTGTCTTCTACACCGCCCTCTACCACTGCCTCATCCATCCCTGCATCCTGAACGATGTCAACGGGCAGTATCCGTTGATGGAGTTCGGAAACCCTGCTGCAGAGGATGACTACAGCATTCCCACCGGACCGGCCGGGCAGCCTCTGAGGAAGCTCCGGCAAAAAGGGATTGGCACCGTGTCGGGCGGGAACCGCTACACGGTTTTCTCGCTCTGGGACACCTACCGCAACCTGCATCCGCTGCTCACCCTGCTGTATCCGGACAAGCAGCTGGACATGGTCCGCTCCATGATAGATATGTACCGCGAATGGGGCTGGATGCCCAAATGGGAGCTCTTCGGCCGGGAAACATGGACCATGGAAGGAGACCCGGCCATCTGCATGATCGCCGACACCTGGCTTAAAGGCCTGCATGACTTTGACATCCAGCGCGCCTACGAGGCCTTCCTCAAGAGTGCCGACACTCCCGGGACAGAGAACCTGATGCGGCCGGACATAGACCCGTACCTGGACGGCGGATACATCCCCCTGGACCATTTCGCGGCCGATTTCTCCGGCGACAACTCTGTCTCCCACGCCCTGGAATACTATCTGGCCGACTATGCCCTCTCCCGCCTGGCATCGGCCCTGGGGAAGGAGGAGGACGCCGCCCGGTTCAAGAGCCGCTCGCTGGGCTACCGGAACTATTACAGCGCCGAATACGGCTGCCTGCGGCCCATCCGCCCGGACGGCACGTTCCTCTCGCCTTTCGACCCCTCGGACGGGGCCAACTTCTCCAATGCACCGGGTTTCCACGAGGGCAGCGCCTGGAACTACACCTTCGCCGTACCGCACGACGTAGAAGGGTATGCCAAGCTGATGGGGGGCAGCAAAGTGTACCTGAAACGGCTGCAAGCGGTTTTCGAGGGTGGTTACTATGACCCGTCCAACGAGCCCGACATCGTGTATCCCTACCTGTTCTCCCGCTTCAAGGGGCAGGAAAAATGGACCTGGAGCACCGTGGAACGCATTCTGGCCGACTATTACAAAAACACGCCCGGCGGCCTGCCCGGCAATGACGACACCGGCACCATGAGCGCATGGGCGGTGTTCTCTATGCTGGGTTTCTATCCCGACTGCCCGGGAGACCCGGCTTACACCCTCACCCGGCCCACCTTCTCCCGGGCCGAGATGGATTTCCCGGACGGCCACACGCTGGTGATTACCCGTAGCGGCGCGGCCCCTTCCCGCGTACGCCTGGACGGCAAGAACAAGGGCTTCCGCATTACCCATACCGACCTGGTGGGCGCCTCCACCATTCAGTGGCGGTAAGTTTATTTTTCGCCGTATGAAACGAATCCTGCCCCTGTTGCTGCTCCTCTCCTTTGCCTGCTCCCGGGAACCGGTCCTGGAACCGGCAGACTATGTGAATCCCCTCGTGGGTACCATGTCCACCTACAACCTTTCCACCGGCAACACCTACCCGGCCATTACCGTGCCGTGGGGCATGCATGCCTGGACGCCCCAGACCGGGGCCGATGGCGACGGCTGGACCTACCGCTACGACGCCACGCACATCCGTGGCTTCAAGCAGAC
>CAMVMG010000029.1 GCA_947168525.1 uncultured Bacteroidales bacterium | reverse complement strand
TAAATAAGTTTTACATTAAACATAAGTTTTTGTCAACTTATTTCAGGACAAGTCAACGTCCACAACTTTTAGTGGACAGCAATGCCATGTAGCTATTAATCACCGGAGATCCCGTTTTCGTGGGCCGGCCGGTTGTTTTCCAAGTTTTTGTGTACCTTTGCACTGGGAATCAAGTGACAGTATGAAAGAATTCGAGATAGCCAAGAAAATAGGGAAAGAGCTCACGGAGGCCGAGTTGAAGGAAGCGGCAGCCAAAGCTTTGGGCGTTAAGCCGGAAAAGGTGGGCCAGACCGTAGTGGTGCGCCGGAGCGTGGATGCCCGGCAGGAGATCCTGTACCGCTACCGGGTGCAGGCGTACCGGGAGGGCGAGGCATATGAACCTTACCAGATAGCTCCCTATCAGGATGTTCATCAGGCCGCCCCCGTGATTGTGATCGGTGCCGGACCGGCCGGCATGTTCGCCGCCCTGAAGCTGCTGCAGAAGGGCCTGAAACCCATTGTATTGGAACGGGGAAAGGATGTAGAGCGCCGGAAAGTGGACATGGCCAAACTGTCCACGCAAGGCGTGATTGACCCGGATTCTAACTACTGCTATGGGGAAGGCGGCGCCGGTGCGTTCAGCGACGGGAAACTGTTCACGCGCTCTTCCAAGCGCGGCGACATCCGCGAGGTCCTGCACCAGCTGGTGGCCTTCGGCGCCCATCCGGATATCCTGATCGACGCGCATCCGCACATCGGCACGGACCGGCTGCCGGAAATTGTGAAAAACATCCGGCAGTGCATCGTAGACCACGGCGGGGAATATCATTTCGACAGCCGGGTAACGGACATCGTGCCGGGAGATGCCCGGTCTATGCCGGGCATGACGGGAGGGTCGGAGACGGACAGGAAGGGCTTTACGGTGTACTGCGGGGAAAAACAGTACAGCGCCCCGAAAGTGATCCTCTCCAGCGGGCATTCGGCCCGGGACATCTATGAACTGTTCCAGCGGAAGGGCTGGGCCCTGGAAGCCAAGGGATTCGCCCTGGGCGTGCGGGTGGAGCATCCGCAGTGGCTCATCAACCAGATCCGCTATCATGGAAAACACCAGCCGTTCATGCCCACGGCCGAATATGCCTTCGTCCAGCAGGTAGAGGGCCGCGGGGTGTTCTCTTTCTGTATGTGCCCGGGCGGCATCCTGGTCCCTTCCTCCACGGAAGACGGCACGGTGGTGCTCAACGGTATGTCCAATGCGGCCCGCAATTCCAAATGGGCCAATGCGGGCGCAGTGGTACAGATCGAGCCCGGCGACCAGCCCGCGGAGTATGAGGGGCCCTTCGCCTTGATGGACTTCCAGCGGGATATCGAGCGCAGCATGTTCCGCTATGTCCAGGAGCACGGCGGAAAACATCCGCTCCAGGCGCCCGCCCAGCGGATGAAGGACTTCTGCCGGGGGATTGTATCGGCCGACCTTCCCAAGACTTCGTATCACCCGGGCGCCCTGAGCGCCCCGCTGCACGAGCTGCTGCCGGAGCACGTGGCCCTGCGCCTGAGGCGGGCTTTCCCGCAGGTGGACCGCCAGATGCACGGCTACTACACCAACGACGCCCTCCTGCTGGGCGTGGAATCCCGCACCTCTTCGCCCGTCCGCCTGCCGCGGGACCCTCAGACCCTGGAGCATGTGGACGTTCCGGGACTGTACCCCTGCGGGGAGGGCGCCGGATATGCCGGCGGCATCGTTTCGTCAGCCATGGACGGCATCAATTGTGCCGAAAAATGCGGATAATTTGCTATCTTTGCAGCCACTATGGCAGATATTATCCTGGGAATCGAATCTTCGTGTGACGACACCTCCGCGGCCGTCATTGCCGACGGCGTGCTGCTGTCCAACGTAATTGCCTCGCAGCAGGTACATAAGGACTTCGGCGGCGTGGTGCCGGAGCTGGCCTCCCGCGCCCATGAGCAGAACATCGTCCCGGTGGTCTCGGAGGCCATCCGGAAGGCTGGTATTGAGGCGAAGGACCTCACGGCCATTGCGTTCACCCGCGGGCCCGGCCTGCTGGGCTCGCTCCTGGTGGGCACTTCCTTCGCCAAGGCGCTGTCGCTCTCACTGGACATTCCCATGGTCATGGTCAACCACCTGCAGGGACACATCCTGGCCAGTTTCATCCGGCAGCCGGACGTCCCTGTCCGGGAACCATCCTTCCCGTACCTGTGCCTGCTGGTCTCTGGCGGCAACTCGCAGATTGTGAAGGTGGTAAGCCCCACGGAATACGAGATTCTGGGCCAGACCATCGACGACGCCGTGGGCGAGGCTTTCGACAAATGCTCAAAGATGCTGGGGCTGGGCTATCCCGGCGGTCCCGTCATCGACCGCCTGGCGCAGTCCGGAGACCCGCAGCGGTTCCACTTCGCCAAGCCCAACATTCCCGGCCTGGACTACAGTTTCAGCGGAGTCAAGACCTCCCTGCTGTACTTCGTACGGGACCAGATGGCCTTGGACCCCCATTTCCTGGAGAACAACAAGGAAGACCTCTGCGCCAGCTTCCAGAAAACGCTCATCGACATCCTCCTGCAAAAGCTCATCCGTGCCGCCAGGGAAACCCGCATCCGGGAAATCGCCATCGGCGGCGGGGTCAGCGCCAACAGCGGGCTCCGGGACCGGATGGTCGCAGAGGGTATCAAGCGTCATTGGAACACCTATCTGCCGGAGCGCAAATTCACCACCGACAACGCCGCCATGATTGCTGTGGCTGGCTGGTTCCAGTACAAGGCCGGCGTCCGTACCCCGCTGGACGTGGCCCCCGTCTCCCGCATGGCGGATTTCTGATTTTATCCCGATTCGCCAAGCCCTTACTTTTTACAAAAAATATTGTTATTTTTGTAAGATAATGGGTAAAGGGCTCAAAATAACTTTCAAAACGCTGGGATGGACACTGGTCATCGTGTTCCTGCTCATCCTGGCCGCCATGGTGGCGGTCCAGTCCCCTGCCGTGCAGTCTTTCATCGGCCGGCAGGTGGTGGAGAGGCTGCACGGAAGCATGGACGCAGACATCCGTTTCAGCGAAGTGAGTTTCAAGCCCTTCGAAGCCCTCATCATCAAGGATGTCCTGGTTACGGATCCCGCGGCCGTCAGTCCCCGGGCAGACACCGTTTTCCGCGCACAGCATCTGTCGGCCAAATTCTCCATCCGCGGGCTTTTCTACAACGAGGGCGTGCATGTGAGCCGCCTGCTGCTGCAGGACGCCGCCTTCAACCTGGTCATCGAACCGGATTCCACCAGCGGACAAATCACCACCAACCTCCAGCGCATCTTCCGCATTCCCGTCACTGAAGGCGGTGAGCCACAAGACCTTGGAAACCTGTTTGACGCCCGCCTGGTAGAGGCCCGGGACCTCAGTTTCCGGCTCATCAATCCTGTCGGGCAGCAGCAGATGGCAGACAGGGGCGAAACCTGGCCGGAAGGCGTGATCGACTGGAACAACCTGGACGCCTGGGTCAGTAATCTCAAAGCCAGGGACATCCGCTATTCCCACAACATCATCACCGGCACTGTAGACCAGCTCCGCCTGGGCGAGAACCAAACTGGATTCGTGGTGGAGAACGCCTCCAGCAAGGTAAAGGTGGGCAACAGGCAGGTTCTGATCCAGAACCTGGAAATCACCGAATCAGACAGCTATATCCACGCCGACAAACTGCTGCTGGACGGTCCGCTGGATGACTACGCAGACTTTATCGAAAAAATCCGCATAGAGGCCGACATCCTTCCGGGCACCCTGGTGTCCATGAAATCCGTCAGCCACTTCGGCCCGCTGCCGGAAGGGATCTCTTTCCGGGGGTATCTCCAGGGACATGCAGAAGGGACCGTAAGCGACTTCCTCCTCAGCGGGGTAAGCGTCCAGGACCCGGACAACGGCATCCGGCTGCAGGTAGACGGTGGCATGAAAGGCCTGCCGTACATAGAAACTACCGTCACGGACTTCCGGATCGGGAACCTGGAATTTGACCTTCCCGGCATTGAGGGCTTCGTGAAATCCTGGGCGCC
This sequence comes from uncultured Bacteroidales bacterium, assembly GCA_947168525.1. Classification (GTDB taxonomy): domain Bacteria; phylum Bacteroidota; class Bacteroidia; order Bacteroidales; family UBA932; genus Cryptobacteroides. The sequence goes on along the minus strand of CAMVMG010000029.1, from coordinate 15,329 downwards.
GGAAACAGTCCTGGACCTGTCTTCCCTGGCCAAGGGAGAGCACTTCCATTTTGCCGGAAGTGTCCAGGGTCCCATGAACCTGCTAGCCGTCAAAGGAAAAGCCAGCCCCGGCAACGGGGACGTCCTGGTAGACATGATCCTGTCCAACGTGGTGGACCCCAAGCGGGACATCGGCTTTGACGGCGGCCTGCAAACCCGGGAACTGGACCTGGGAAGGCTGCTGGGCATCGGGGAGCTGGGCAGCGTCACCCTGGAATCCCGCCTCGAGGCCTCGCTCACGCCCCGCGGCCCGCAGCTGCAGCTGGACACCCTGTATATCGGCCGCATCAAGGCTCTGGATTACACGTACTCAGACATTTCCGGCTCGCTCACCTACCAGGCCGGGGCATTCCGCGGCAATGTCGTCTCGGCCGACCCGAACCTCAGCTTCCTCCTCCATGGAGCAGGCACGCCCGGAACCGACGGCGCTACGGACTATCAGCTGTTCCTGAGCCTGGGCTACGCAGACCTCAACGCCCTCAACTTCGACAAGCGGGGCACCTCCCGGGTCAGTTTCATGGCCGATTCCCGTCTGTCGGTGACGTCGGCCGCCGAGTTCGGCGGAGACCTCCTGATCCAGGGGCTCTCGCTGGAGAACGATTCCGGCATCCACGAGCTGGGAGACATCACCCTCACGGCGAAAGCCGCCGCCCGCCGGCAACGGATGGATCTGCAGTCCGACTTCCTGGAGGCCAGCTTTGAGGGAGGGAAAGATATCCTGACCTTTGTCAACGACCTCAAAAGCCTGGTCCTGGACACGGAACTTCCCGCCCTTCCGGACCAGTTCTCCCCTGCCTGGGACGGCACCGACTACGACCTCTCCCTCCTCGCCAAAGACACCCGTGAGCTGCTGGACTTCGTGCTCCCGGGGCTCTATATCGAGAACGGCACCCAGCTGGGCGCTTCCATCGAAAAGAACGGCATGCTCTCCGTCCGGCTCCATTCCGGCCGGCTGGCCTTCCTGGACAAATACCTGCGGGACGTAGACCTGGCGGTGGACAACGCGTCGTCGGCCATCCAGGCCGACCTGGTGAGCCCTTCGCTGTACCTGTCCGGCCTGGAACTCAAGGGCAACCGGCTCTCCCTCTTTGCCAACGACAACCACCTGGGCATTTCCTACTCCTTCGACAACGAGGCCGATGCCCAAACCCGCGCAGAACTGCTCCTGGGAGCGGACCTGTCCCGGGAAGAGGGCGAACTGGTGATTGATGCCCAGGCACTTCCCTCCAACTTCTACTTCGAGGGAAACGGCTGGGGCATCTCGTCGGACCGCATCCTGTTCAAGGGCGGTGAATGGAAGGTGGAACGCCTGCTGGCCAGCCACGAAGACGAAACCCTGCTGGTGAACGGCGGCTTCTCCCCCCGGCAGCAGGACACGCTCAACGTGAAAATGGAGAAATTCGACCTTTCCCTGCTGAACACCTTCACGGGAGGCCTTTTCCCCCTGCAGGGCCTGGCCACAGGAGAGGCGCTGGTCATCTCGCCATCCTCCCCTGCCGTGGGCCTGCTGGCCGCCATCGCCTGCGACTCCACCATGGTCTCCGGCAAGCGGCTGGGACAACTGCAGATCCAAAGCGTCTGGAACGAAACCGAGAACCGCTTCGAGATGAGCGTCGCCAACAAGCTGGACGGAAAAAAGACCATCGGCATTGAGGGTTTCCTGAAACCCGATTCCGCCCGGATGAGTGCAGAAGCCACCCTGGACGGGTTCAGCCTGGAATATGCCGGTCCGCTGCTGGAGAGTGTCTTCTCGGAGTTTAGCGGCCGGCTGAGCGGCGTGGTCCGCGCAGAAGGTCCTTTCCAGAGCCTGAACCTCTCCAGCAATGGGCTGCGCCTGGACGACGGGCTTGTAGCCCTGGACTTCACCCAGGTGCCCTACCACGTGTCGGGCAAGCTGGACCTGGACAACAAGGGCCTGCATTTTACCGACGTCCGGCTCCAGGACCAGTACAACGGCAACGGAACCATCCGGGGCAGCGTCCTGCTGGACGAAGGGTTCTCCCGCTATGGGCTGGACGTGCACGTGAGAGTGAACCGGATGAAGGTCCTGGAACTCAAGCGCGGCATGAACTCCCTCCTGTACGGAGACATTTCCGCAACGGGAACGGCCGATGTCACCGGCTGGGCCCCGGACCTGAACATCGACCTGGACGCCTCTACCGTAGGCAATGGAAACCTGCACCTGCTGATTGGCTCTTCCAGCGGAGACCGCTCCCGGCAACTGCTCACTTTCGTGGAGCCCCGGGAAGAAACCATCCTGGACCCTTACGAGCAAATGATGGCCTCCAACGCGTCCAAGACCCAGCGCAGCACGGGTAATACCGGCATCCGGCTCAACGTGCGTCCGTCCCAGGACGTGACGGTGTACATAGACCTCAGCGAAGAAAACTCCCTGATGGCCAGCGGAACCGGAAACATCGAAATAGACAGCCAGAGCTCCACCAAGTCGCTCACCCTCAACGGCAACTACCTGCTCAACCAGGGCAGTTTCCACTTCTCCGCCCTCAACCTCGTCAGCCGGGACTTCACTATCCAGGACGGCAGTTCCGTCCACTTCAACGGAGACCTTTGGGACACCGTACTGGATGTGAAGGGCCTCTACACCACCAAGGCCAGCCTGGCCAACCTCATCTCCGACGAGAACGCCGTCAGCCGCCGCACGGTGAACTGCGGGATTGATATCACGGACAAGCTCCGCAACCCGCAACTCAAGTTCTCCATCGACATCCCTGACCTGAATCCCACCACCAAGGCAGAGGTAGAGGCCGCCCTGAACACAGACGACAAAGTACAGAAACAGTTCCTGTACCTGCTGCTGGCCGGCGGATTCCTGCCGTCGGAAGAATCCGGCATCACCACCAACGGGTCGGAGGTGCTGCTTTCCAACGTCACCGGCATCATGGCCGGGCAGCTGAACAACATCTTCGAGAAACTGAACATTCCGCTGGACCTGGGCTTGAACTACCAGTCCACCACCACCGGAACCAATATCTTTGACGTAGCCCTTTCTACCCAGCTGTTCAACAACCGGGTCATCGTGAACGGTTCCGTGGGCAACAAACAGCGCTACGGCACCTCCACCTCGGAAGTGGCCGGCGACATCGACATCGAAATCAAACTCAACTCCAGCGGTTCCCTGCGCGCCAATCTGTTCTCCCACTCGGCCGACCAGTTCACCTCCTACCTGGATAACAGCCAGCGGAACGGCGGCGGTATCGCCTACCAGCGGGAATTCAACACCTTCTCCCAGTTTATCCGCGAGTTGTTCACCCGGAACCGGCCCACCGGCGAACAGGCGGAAAGGCGCCGTCCCGCGCGCCAGGAAAGAGATTCTACGGGACGGTCCCGCATGAAGGTGCTGCAAATTGACTCCACCGGCCAAGCCACCATCCAAAATGAAAGAATACGGTAAACTCTATCTCATCCCTTCTCCCCTGGGAGAGGGAGATCCTGCCGAAGTGATACCCGCTCCGGTCCTCTCTTTCCTGCTCTCGCTGAACTGCTTTGTGGTGGAGGAAGTGCGGACGGCCCGCCGCTACCTGTCCAAGGCCGGCCTCAAAGGCCGGATCGGGGAACTGGAATTCCATGAGCTCAACGAGCACACCGCCCCCGCACAGGTAGAAGCTTATCTGCAGCTGTTCCGGGACGGGCGGAACGTGGGCCTCATCTCCGAAGCCGGGCTCCCCGCCGTAGCGGACCCCGGCGCCCAGTTGGTGAGCCTCTGCCACGCACACGGGATCGAGGTAATTCCCTTCGTGGGACCGTCTTCCCTGATGCTTGCCCTGATGGCTTCTGGCCTCAACGGACAGTCCTTCGCTTTCGTGGGCTACATTCCGGCCAAGACTGAAGAGCGCCGCAGCGTCCTCAAGGCCCTGGAGCGCCGTTCGTCGGCCGCCCACCAGACACAAATCCTCATCGAGACGCCCTACCGCAACGATTCCCTGCTCCAAGACATGCTCCAATGCCTCAGCGGCACGGTCCGCCTTTGCATCGCCGCCGACATCACCTGTCCTGACGCATTCATCCGCACCCGGACGGTGGCCCAGTGGAAGGCCGCACCTGTCAGTATCGGCAAACGTCCCTGTGTATTCCTGATTCTCGCATGAAAATAGCTTTCACCACCCTGGGCTGCAAGCTCAATTATGCCGAGACAGCCACCTATGAACGCGGACTCGTCGCCGCCGGCTGGGAGGTTGTTCCCTGGACGGAACGGGCCGACGTATACCTGATCAATACCTGTGCCGTCACGCAGACGGCCGAAAAGAAGTCGCGGAACCTGATCCGCAGGGCCCATCGCGCCGCCCCGGAAGGACGCATCGTGGTCACCGGCTGCTACGCCGAGCTCCGGAAAGAGAAACTGCTGGAGCTGGACGGCGTCTGGAAGGTCTTCGGCGCCGGTGAAAAACAAAAGATTGTTCCGACGGTTGCAGAGGCATTTTCTCCCGAATCGTCGCTACGCGACCCCTCCCACCGGCAAGCCGGCGGGCCCCTCCCTCTTATGCGGCCGAGGGTGGCCACAGATTCGGGAGACAATGCCTCTTCCACCTTTGGAGCATATTCTTCCGGAGAGGAGCGCACGCGGGCGTTTTTGAAGGTGCAGGACGGCTGCGACAATTTCTGCGCCTACTGTACGGTTCCCTTTGCCCGGGGCCGGAGTCGGAACCTCTCCATCTGCGAGGTGGTGAAAATGGCCCGGAGCATTGCGGCGGAAGGGGTAAAAGAGATTGTGCTCACCGGAGTGAATACCGGAGACTTCGGCCGCACCACCGGGGAAAGCTTCCTGGACCTGCTGAAAGCCCTCAATGAGGTGGAGGGCATCGAAAGATACCGGATTTCGTCCATCGAACCCAACCTGATCACGCCGGAAATCATCGATTGGATTGCCTCCGGGACCAAATTCCAACGGCATTTCCACATTCCCTTGCAAAGCGGTAGCGACACTCTGCTCAAACGGGTGGGGCGGCGCTACGACACCGCGCTGTTCGCCTCCCGGATCGATTATATCCGCGCGGCGATGGAACGGCCCGGGGTGTCCCGCGTGTTTTTCGGCATCGACGTCATCGTGGGCCTGCCTGGAGAAACGGAAGAGCTGTTCCAGGAAACCTGTACCTTCCTGAAGGAACGCATCCGGCCGGCCTATATCCACGTGTTTCCCTACTCCCGGAGGCCCGGCACCCGGGCGGCCGCGTGGAAAGACCAGGTGCAGGACAGTATAAAGACTGAGCGAGTAGCCTGTCTGGAAGCTCTCTGCCAGGAGTTACACGCGGCGTTTGTCGCCGCCAACAAAGGCGTACATGAGACTGTCCTCTGGGAATCCTCCGACAAAGAAGGAATTATGGGCGGGTATACCGGCAACTACATCCGGGTGGAACGCTCCTTCGACGCCACCCGGGTTAACCAGCTGGAGGAGATTGTACTATGACAAAACTGACTTTTCTGGGCACCGGGACCTCCCAGGGCGTGCCCATCATCGCCTGCCAGTGCCCCGTATGCAAAAGCACGGACCCGCGGGACAAACGCTTCCGCTCGTCGGCCTTCGTGGAATACAACGGCAGGAACATCCTGATAGATGCCGGGCCAGATTTCCGCAGCCAGATGCTCGCCCACGACATCCGGCACCTGGACGCCATCCTGCTCACCCACAACCACAAAGACCATACGGGCGGGCTGGACGACGTACGCTCTTTCAACTACATAGACCGCAAGGCGGCCGAGATTTACTGCGAGGAACGGGTGCTGAAAACCATCCGGAACGACTACGCCTATGCCTTCTCCGAGCACAAATACCCCGGTGCGCCGGAGTGGCACGTCCACCTGATCGACGAACGTCCTTTCCGGGTGGAATCCCTCCAGGATACCGGAGACCTGGAATGGGTGCACGACACCGGCTATTTTTACCGGCAGGCCGACGGCAGCCTGCTTCCGTCAGACAATGCCATCCGGGAAGCCTCCCATGACCAGGCCGACATCATCCCCATCCGGGGGTTCCACGACCAGATGCCGGTGCTGGGCTTCCGCTTCGGCGGCATCGCCTACATCACGGACATGAGCAGCCTTCCGGAACAGGAGCTGGACAAGCTGAAGGGCCTGGAACACGTGACGCTGAATACGGTAGGCTACCATCCGCACCACTCCCATTTCTCCCTGGAGGAGGCGCTTGCCCTGGCCGGTCGCATCGGTGCCCGGCACACCTGGCTCACCCACCTCAGCCACGCTTTCCCGCGCCATTCGGCCTTCTGTGAAGAACTGCGTGAGCGCTGCTGTCAGTTGGGCATCCGCTCCGAAGTGCTGCCCGCCTACGACGGACTTACCATTGAAGGATAAAGTATCACAGTATATGTCACCTGAAACCATCCAGACCATCGATAGCATCCAAGTGAGCCTGAACGCCGGCGGGATGAACACCATCAACATCATCCTGGCTTTTGTGATGTATGGCGTGGCACTGGGAATCAAGCCCGGAATCTTTGTCGAAGTTTTCAAAAAACCAAAATCGGTGCTGCTAGGCATGCTGTGCCAGCTGGTGCTGCTGCCTGCACTGACCTGTTTGCTGGCCATCCTGCTCACCGGCTGGATCTCCCCCATGATGGGGCTGGGCATGATCCTGGTGGCCGCCTGCCCGGGCGGGAATATCTCCAACTTCATGAGTTCTCTGGCCAAGGCCAACGTAGAGCTGTCGGTCAGTCTCACGGCCATTTCCACCGCTTTGGCCATCCTTCTTACCCCGTTCAATTTCTGGGCATGGGGAACAGTGTACCTGCACAGCGCCGGCGTGGCAGGGACCATCCCTACACTGGTAATCCCGCTGTGGGATGTATTCAAGACCATCTTCATCCTCCTGGGCGTCCCACTGGGGCTGGGCATCCTCACCAGCATGTATCTGCCCAAGCTGGCAGAGGCGCTGAAAAAGCCCCTCCAGTGGCTTTCCATCGTCATCTTTATCGCCATGGTGGTGCTGTCGTTCAGCAGCAACATCGACGCGTTCCTCCTCAGCGTCAAATACATCTTCCTGGTAGTGCTCATCCACAATCTGCTGGCACTGGGCATCGGCTTTGGCGTGGGGACACTCGGTAAAGTGCCCTTCCGGGACCGCCGTACGCTCACCATCGAAACGGGCATCCAGAACTCCGGGCTGGGTCTTGCACTTATGCTGGGAACCACCCTGTTCGCGGGCTTTCCGCCCCACGGCGGCATGCTGGTCATCACGGCCTGGTGGGGCATCTGGCACATCGTTTCCGGGCTCACCATAGCCACCATTTTCAATCGTAGCAAACGCACCGATGCCTGATTTCTGGATTCCCGACAATTCCTACTCTTTCTGGCGCCGATACATAGACTGGTGCACCAGACACAGTTTCTTCTCCATAGAGACCGTGGGCAAGCTGCCCCCGATGGACAGCGGGGCCTGGTTCATCGTGTCCAATCATACCAACACCCTGATGGACGCCCTGGTGCTTCTCCAGTGCCGCAAGGATGCCACCGCCTTCGGTGCCCGGGCCGATGTCTTCCACAATCCCACGGCCGCCCGGCTCCTTCATTTCTGCAAGATTGTCCCGCTGGCCCGCAAAGACCGCGACAGGCCGGAGGAAGTAGCCCACAACAGGCAGACCATGGAGTACATCGACCAGATCGTGGCCCACGGAGTCCCGTTTTGCCTTTTCCCCGAAGGGAGGCATCGGCCTATGCATTCACTGCTTCCGATGCACCGTGGAATAGCGTCGATGGCATTCCGGAGCGCCGCACAGCGCCCTACATCCATTCTTCCTGTGGGCCTGGATTATAGTGACTGGTTCCACTTCCGCGGTCGTGTGCGCATCCACTTTGGAGAACCCATAGACGTAAACGCCTTTGTTTCTTCCATTTCCAAAACACCGGAGGACAGCCGCCAGGATTCCGTTCTTCTGGAAGAAATCTACAGGCGTCTGTCCTCACTTATTTTCTTCATCCCGGATGACGGCAAGTATGAGGAAACCCTTGCCTCGTTCAAGGCATCGCAACCGTCTCACCGCCTGAGGGACCTGCTGCTCTCCGTGCTGTTGTTTCCGCTGTTTGTCCTAAGTGCAGTCCTGGCCCTTCCCATGTGGGTATCGGCCGAACTCCTCTGCGCCCGCATGAAAGACCACGCCTGGAACAACACCGTCCGCTATGCCGTCAAACTGGTTGGCACTCCCCTCTGGGGACTCATCCTGGGCGTGCTGCTGTTTGTAGTCCTTCCCCCCTGGCCGGCCCTGACGCTGCTCCTTCTCTTCCTTCCCTCCTACAGTTTCTTCTACGACTGGCTCAACCTGGTCGGCGGCCGCACCCTCCCTCCGCCAGCTGCTCCCCGGAGTTAAATGATACTTTTGGGAGAGGTCCCGACCAAAAAATCGCACCTCTCCCATTTGCAGTCTTCTTACCTGTCATCAACCTTTGACGTTACGAGATTATCGCAGTTCGCCGCTGGAGCATAAACGGCATGGCGTGACGCCGTAGCCGATTTAGTGCTGGCCGGGTCGTAAACCGCACGGATGGATTCGGCAGAATATCGGTAGCTCAGGTAATCCATTTCAATAGCGCTTGAACCAATCCATATACGCTGTGCAACATCAGATCGGCTCCTACTGAGGGAAGAAGACCAGTAAACGCTGGAATAGCCTGGTACAGAAAGTATTCCATCGTTACCGAGAAGACCGGTGGCAGGAAGGAAGATGTTGTTTCCCTGGTAGCCGGCGATATTACTGGTGACAACATAGCCATTACTGGCATAACCGTCGTCAATCGTCTTCCATTCCCATGTACAGTTATCCATCAGCTCTTTCCACTCTGCAGCTGTTGGCATGCGCCATTTTCCGCCATAGGCGGCCGTAGCGGCATCATCCTCTGGCAAAAGCGTGTTAGAGTCGCTTCCGTTATATCTTGTGAAAGTGGTTCCGTCGCCACTGGGATTAAACTTGTAGGATGCCCAATTGTAGCCCGTCTTTCCGCTTTTCCATGAGAGCGGACTCAGGCTGCTATAGTACGGCGCTGTCTCTCCCCAGGCAAAGTAATCTCCATATTCGTCAGACTTGGTTGCGCCTACGTTATAGCTGGCCCACTGCACAGACAGACCCAAGTCTACTATAGTAGGGCCAGCCGGAGCTTTTACGCCTTTTCCAGAAAGCTTGATCTCCTGATGCTTGGAATTACCGTTAAAAGCTTTGTCCGTATTCTCTATCTTCCATGTACCGGAATATGTCTTTTCCTTGGTCGGCTTGAACGTGATATCCACATATACCCCCGATTGGGGATCAACTCGGACTCCGCTTGAGATAGATACCGAGAACCCGTCCGGGACGGAACTGAAATTCAGATAATCTGCGATATTTCCGGAATTGGTAATAAGCACGGATTTCGTAACCGACTGTCCTACAGGCACCTCACCAAAGTCGTCCAGTGTGTGGTGAACCATATAAGAGTATGACGTTTTGTCTGCCCCATAAACAGGGCGGATATATGCTCCGGAGTAGCGATAAGGCAACGTAATCAAGTTTAGACTATTGGATATGAATCGTTTACCCACGGAGGAAGAATCCCTATGGGCATAGGCTGTAGAAGTCCAATACAGCTCTTCCGCATCTTGGGTGGACGGAATGAATATACTCTTCCCGTTCTTACTCACCTTGAATCCCTGCACGCCGTTTGACGTAGTCCTTGTCCATGAGCAGAACTCAATCAGCTCCCAGATATCATTCCCGGACGGCGTTCTCCACTGGCCACCAAGTTGTACACTGGCCGCATCGTCTTCCGGCTCCAAGCGGTAGACGCCATGTCCTACCCGATACTTGGTAATATTGTACGGAGAACTGCCCCAGCGGTAGTTGCTCCATGAGAAATCCGTCTTGGTCTCTACCTCACCCCAGGCAAACAAGTCGCCGAGTTGTTCCGGAGAAGTGGCGCCCAGATTAAAACTCCCCCACTTAGAGCTTAACCCAAGGTCTACAATCTCGGGAACTGCATAACCGACAGATATGCCGGCTCCGATAAGAGTAATGACCATACTTTCCCCCTCATTGTAGCTAAGCTTCATCTGGCCATTATAATCACCTTCTGATGCAGGGGCAAACGTCACGGTAAAGGTCTTGCTCTGTCCGGCAAGAAGCTCAACTATCGGGCCGGGATTGACCGAATAACCCAAAGGAAGGGAGAAGCCGAGATAGGTACTGGCTTCGCCGATATTCGTAATCGTAATATCCCGGGTTGCTGATTCTCCGACCTTTATATCCCCGAAGCCGAGCGTTTCAGTACTCACTTGCAGCACCGCCTTAGGCTCTGCCGGCTGCTCACCCAAATCGCGGAGGACGCCCCAGCGGCTGCGGCGGATCTCGACGGGCTTGTCGTTTCGGATGGTCTCCAGCAGGTTGGTGGCGTTGTACAGATTAATCGTATAGCCCTGGGTCAGGGTACGGGGGAAGGTGACCATATAGTACCAGACCCCAGGCTTGAAGGTTCCGCCGTCCGGGGCGGAAAGGACCACCCAGTCCCGGCTGTCGCTGCCGCTGTGGGAGAAGGTGGGAACCTCTCCGAGAGGAAAGTCGAAGTAACCGGTCCCGGCGAGCGTTTCTTTTCCGTTGGCAGTGAACGACACACGCACGACATCCGGGGTGTTCAGGCAGAACTTGATGCCACCGCAGAGGTTGTAGAAATACAGGTCGAAGTTAAGGCTGCGGCCGGCGCTGAGGAACAGGTCGTCGGCAAAACCGCCCTCTACGGCCGTCTGCTGGAAGGGCAGATAGGCGCTGAAGCCGTCGCCCGCCACGTTCACGTCATTGGAACGGGCCGCGCTGTAGGGATATACGCCCAGGAAAGATTCTTTGCCGTCCATCTCCACGCTGCCCAGTTTTCCTTTGAATTCGGCCGTAACCGATTCTGTAGTATTGGTCGACGTGAACTTGCCGGACTGGCTGCCGTAATAGATCATGATCTCGTCGGAGGGAGACCATACCACGGCGCCGTCCTGCCGGAGAGCGGTACGGGTATCCGGGTCTTCCCCACCCATGGCGCGGAACGTGAGGACCGGACCGCCGAACTCCTCTTCACCGGCCTTGTTAGTACAGGATATCGCGGAGAGCAAAAGCGCTGCAATATAGAAGAATAATGCTTTTTTCATGGTCTGTTCCTCCCTGAATTAATTCCACTCATCATCACCGGTTCCCTCGTGGCTGCCGTTTACCGGGAACACGTTCACTTTACAGGCCGCCACATGGGCGCCTTCTTCCGTCGTGACCACGATGGTGGTCGCCCCGGTCTTGAGTGCCGTGACCACGCCGTTCTCTACCGTAGCGACCGACGGATCCATGCTCTTCCACCTCACCTCCTTGTTGGTGGCGTTGGAGGGCAGGACTGTCGCGTGCAGCGTATGCTTATCGCCGACGGTGAGCGTAATCTCCTGCTTGTCCAGGCTGACACCGGTGACTGGAACCGTGTCGATGGTCCCGTAGCCCTCCACGGCTATCCTGAAGCCCGATTCGGCCGTATCGGTGTAGACAATCACATCGCCGGCATAACGCTTAGCTTCGGTGGGCATGAATGCGATTTCCAGAGTGTAGTCCTTGCCGGGGGCAAGCGGGAAGGCCTGGTAGAAGCCACTCCCGAATCCTTCCGGAAGCACCACATCGGTAATGAAACCAGACTGTTTGCCGACATTGGAGATCACGACCGTCTGGTGGGCTCTCTTCCCTACCTCTACCTCGTCGAAACGCAGGTTGTCGGCCGAGAAGGTGAATTCGGCCTGCAGGGGAACGCCGGTACCGTGGAGCTTCACCTCTATGGGATTAAAGCCTTCTCCCAAGTCAAACACCACCGACCCAGAGTAGTCCGCCGCCATGGTAGGACGGAAGGTAATCATGGCGATAGCCGCATAATTGGGTGGCAGTTCCTGCGCCGGCATATCGACGGCAAAGCCTTCGGAGACGGACTTCACCTTGACGTTGCGGTAGTTCATGCTCTTGTTCCACAGATAAAGCTTGAAACTGGGCGTCTGTCCCAGATCCACATTTCCAAAGTCCACGGTACTAATCTGTTGCCCGTATTCATTCTCCACTTCAATACTGGCATTGGTCGGGTATTCCGGATCAGGAAGCGTCTCGAACGTAACCACCTCTCCATACTGGACCGTACGCTGCAAAGCCGGCGTGGAGGCCGATTCCCCAGTAATCACATATGCGCGCGCATAGTACGTAGTGCCACCGTTGAGCGGTTCCACCTTGACACGGAAAGGATTGTCCTGGGCCGAGTTATAAATATACTGGCAATAGGCCTTCTCCAAGTCCGGTTCGTTCCGTACGGAAGAATACACCACGCCGCCACTGAAAACGTGCAGATTCTGGTTGGTCTGGTAAGTGACATCGAAGGTGGCGCTGTCGTCCATAATCAGGAAGGGCTCTCCGGTAGTCACCGTAAAATAAGGCGTTTCCTTCACTTCATAGCGTTCTTGTCCGCTGGTATAGGAATCTATTTTTTCCTGGCCGATATAGAGATCGGCCCGTACCTGCCAGTCGTGCCACCCTGGTTCTCCTGCGGGAACAGACAGGGTTAGATTGGAGCCTGCCGAGTATTCCTTTTCCCCGTCCATCAAGACGGTGTATCGGTAAGTTCCAGTGGTATGGACAACGTCCCATTTTAGAATAGCCTGATTGCCAGAAGGATAGCCATTAAGATTAAAAGGTGTAGGGTCTACCAATACTTCTCTGGTTTTACTAAGATCAATATCCCAGTTGAGCCTTCCGGGGTATGTATCAGCCGAGCGCTTTATTTCTTTCGTCTGTAATTCTGGGTCCCGTTCAACGTAATTCATTGTACGAAGAACGGTCATACCTCTCAAAAAAGACCTGCAAATTGAGGAAAGAACGCCCTTGGCATAAACTGTTCCAGTAGTATTATCAAAACCAGCATATGCAATAGCTTTCTTGCGTTTCATAAATAATTCCCGAAAGTCTGGATTCTCAATACTATGACAACTGGCATTTACAATAATAGACGATGACAGGCTCACATCTTTGGATGTAGCGTCAAACCATCCTTCTGTTACAACATACCTAGGCCATGATCCACTTTTCATGACAATAGTCTCCACTTTTGAAAACAGTTTTGGATCCAAAGCATCTGGATATTCCTGATAATCTTGTCCGGTGGTACATATTGTAAAAGGAGGAACAGTATTAGGTGAATCGGTGAATGTCCAAGATCCTCCGTGTGTAAATACAAGAATCAAATCAAATTGAGCCCAAAAATCTCCCCTAAACGTACTTAAATCGGCCGCTTCATCAAGATAATACTCCATCCGAATTCCGGCTTTGCTCAGTTCCTCTCCCAACCACTTGTAATTAAAGGTTATATTTCCTGCTTCAGTATCTTCACCATTTACAATATAGGCAGAATAGAACGGTAGCAACAGTAATACTTTTTTCGCGGCGAAATGTCCGACGCCGTTATCACCTGACTTTGGAAAGTCTGCCGCCCTTTTACGGGAACTACTCCTTCCCATTTTTGTCGGATCTATCCCATACTTCTCAGGATGCAGCACTACGGTTGTGAAAGTACTGTCCCGCTTCATGAAACGGATGTTTTCCCCTTCCTCGTCGGCATAGGCATACACCACATCGTCCAGTTGTTCAATCTCATTGGCAATAGTGGTGGCCGGCGTGCTGTCCGATGTCCCGGAAAGAATGGCTTGCACCGAATTGGCAACTTCCTCTCCCATCTTTTCCGACTTCTCGATTTCTTCCTTGCTGGCCGGAGCATATGTCGTGACCATCTGCCTCACGCTGAGATTCTTCTCCTGTTTGCCGGCCGAGATGCGGATGGTGCCCTCACGCACCTCCTTGCCCAGATTGTCATCCAGAGTGAAAGACACCTCCTGGCATATGTCGGATACGGTCGTGCCGGTATGGTGGATCCAGTCGGAGGAAACCTGAACCTCCGGCGTTATCATGCTGTTCACTTTCACGGAGAAAGCCTGGGACTTGTAGTCGAACTCCAGTTCGCTGCTTTCCACGGAAACCGCTTCCCCGGCCGCCTGCGAAATAAAGACGGAGGACGTAATCCTGTTTTCGTAATTGGCGAAGACCACCTTTCCGGTGCGCTCGGTACTGCCGGGATTGGGATCTACAGACACCAGGCAGTCCATCTCGCCCAGGTCCATGACGGTAATCCAGGTCACATTGGAGCTGGCCGTCACATCCACGTTGGCCGCAAAGCGAATAATGAGTTCGCCGCCATCGGCCCCAATCACATACTCTTTTTCAAAAAGACGGATTTCGGGATTGAGGTCCTCATCACACGCAAAGAAAAACAGCAGAGATGCCAAAAGCAACAATAGGGGGGATCGTTTCATCGTAGTCTGTGGTTTAGTTCTTACAAACTTACGAATTATTTACGAGAAAGCGGCACAATCCGCAAAAAAAGGCCGGCTCAATTATTTGAGCCGACCTCAGGATGTGCTTGATTGGTAAAGTTTAGAGCTTAGGACCAGCCTTTACAAGGGCCTTGCCAGCACGGTTGCTCTCGTACTTGTGGAAGTTCTTGATGAAGCGGCCGGCCAGGTCTTTGGCTTTCTCTTCCCACTGGGCGGGATCTGCGTAGGTGTCGCGGGGATCCAGGATGCCGGTGTCTACACCTTCCAGCTTGGTAGGAACCTGGAAGTTGAAGTAAGGGATGCTCTTGGTAGGGGCCTTGTCGATGCTGCCGTTAAGGATGGCGTCGATGATGCCGCGGGTGTCGCGGATGGAGATACGCTTGCCGGTACCGTTCCAGCCGGTGTTCACCAGGTATGCCTTGGCACCGCTCTTTTTCATCTTCTTCACCAGTTCCTCTGCATACTTGGTAGGATGCAGCTCCAGGAAAGCCTGGCCGAAGCAGGCGGAGAAGGTAGGAGTGGGCTCGGTGATACCACGCTCGGTGCCTGCCAGTTTGGCGGTGAAGCCGGAGAGGAAGTAGTACTTGGTCTGCTCAGGGGTGAGGATGGAGACCGGAGGCAGAACGCCGAATGCGTCTGCGCTGAGGAAAATCACCTGCTTGGCTGCCGGTCCGTGGCTTTCCGGACGGACGATCTTCTCGATGTGGTAAATCGGGTAGCTGACACGGGTGTTCTCGGTGACGGACTTGTCGTTGAAGTCGATCTTGCCGTCCTTATCCACGGTAACGTTCTCCAGGAGGGCGTCGCGGCGGATGGCGTTGTAGATGTCGGGTTCGGATTCCTTGTCCAGCTTGATCACCTTGGCGTAGCAGCCGCCTTCGAAGTTGAACACGCCCTTGTTGTCCCAGCCGTGCTCGTC
>CAMVMG010000028.1 GCA_947168525.1 uncultured Bacteroidales bacterium | reverse complement strand
AGAGCACATGCTTTGCAAGCATGGGGTCGCCGGTTCGAATCCGACTACCTCCACAAGTTCAGGATCAGATACTTACAACGGTATCTGATCTTTTTTTTTATACTATCTGCCGTGGAACCTGCGACGTGCAATAGCGTCGTTTCCGCGAATCGGCATGTGTCCGGGGTACACCTTGTTACACGTTTATGGTCATTTTCGCGTATCGGCCTGTACCCGGGGTACACCTTGTTACACGTTTACAGCCATTTTCGCGTATCAGCATGTACCCCGGGACTTTGGCGGGGGAGGGTGGGGACATCGGCCTTCCAGAGGGGCGTTGACTAGAAGCGATTTGCCCCGGCTGTTCTTATTGTATCTTTTTTTTCGTATCTTAGCTCCATGATGAAAAAGATACTCCTTGCCCTGTTTGTGCTGTCCTTTGGTGTTACCCTCAACGCGCAGGACCGCTTGTATGCCGACGAATTCCCCATCGGCGATGTGAAACTGCTGGACGGTCCGCTGCAGCGGGCCCGGGACCTGAATATCCAGACCCTCCTGCTGTACAACTGCGACAGGCTGCTGGCTCCTTACCGCAAAGAGGCGGGGCTGGAACCCAAAGCTCCGGCCTATCCCAACTGGGACGGACTGGACGGCCATGTGGCCGGCCATTACCTGGCAGCCATGGCCATGAACGCCGCTACCGGGAATGAGGAGTGCCGCCGCCGGATGGAATATATGATTGAACAGCTGCAGGAGTGTGCCGATGCCAACGTGAGGAACCACCCGGAGTGGGGGCGTGGCTATGTGGGCGGCATGCCGGACAGTGAACGCATCTGGAGCCATTTCAAGAAGGGCGATTTCCGGGTGTATTTCAGCGCCTGGGCCCCGTTCTATAACATCCACAAGATGTATGCCGGCCTCAGGGACGCCTGGCTCTACTGCGGCAATGAGCAGGCCAGGGCCCTCTTCCTGGGCTTCTGCGACTGGGCCATCGACCTCACGGCCGGGCTCAGCGATGCCCAGATGGAGCAGATGATGGGCAATGAGCATGGCGGCATGAACGAGGTCCTGGCGGATGCTTATGCCATTACCGGGGAGGAGAAATACCTCACGGTGGCCCGGCGCTTCTCCCATCGGCAGATTATGGACCCGCTGTCGCAGCGGATCGACCGACTGGACAACCTGCACGCCAATACGCAGGTGCCCAAGGCCGTAGGCTTTGCCCGCATCGCGGAGCTGGGCGGCGACGAGGCCTTCTACAACGCGGCCGATTTCTTCTGGGACACGGTCACGGGGCAGCGCTCGCTGGCTTTCGGCGGCAACAGCCGTCGGGAGCATTTTCCCAGCAAGGAGGCCTGCACGGACTTTATCAAGGATATCGACGGACCAGAATCCTGCAACACCTTCAACATGCTCCGGCTCACGGAGGTGCTGCACCGGCGCACCCCCGACGCCCGGTACGCCGACTATTACGAGCTGGCCACCTTCAACCACATCCTCTCTACCCAGCATCCCGAACATGGCGGTTATGTGTATTTCACGCCTGCCCGTCCCCGGCACTACCGCAATTACTCGGCCCCCAATGAGGCCATGTGGTGCTGCGTGGGTACCGGCATGGAGAACCATGGTAAGTACGGCCAGTTTATCTATACCCACAGGGGCAACGCCTTGTTCGTGAACCTGTTCGTGGCGTCGGAGCTGAACTGGCGCGAAAAAGGCATTACCTTGCGCCAGGAGACCGGCTTCCCTTACGGGGAGTCCAGCCGCATCACCGTCACCGGCGGCAAGGGAACCTTCCCCCTGCTGGTCCGTTATCCCGGCTGGGTGGCCCCTGGAGCTTTCGCCGTCAAAGTGAACGGTAAGCCCGTAGAAGTAGTCACCGGCCCCGGCAGCTATGTCAGCATCGACCGCAAGTGGAAGAAGGGAGACATCGTCGAGCTTTCCTTCCCCATGCACGGCAGCGTGAAGTATCTGCCCAACGTGCCCCAGTATGTGGCCCTGATGTACGGTCCCATCCTCCTGGGCATGAAAACCGGCACGGAAGACATGGCCCACCTGATTGCCGATGACAGCCGCTTCGGCCAGTATGCCAGCGGGGAAAAGCTTCCCCTGGACGGCGCGCCCATCCTCATTGCCGACCAGCCCGGCAGCCTGCCTGCTCATCTGCATCCCGTTGCCGGAAAGCCGCTGCATTTCACGTTGGACGTGCGGATGGAGAATCCCGTCCAAGGGGAACTGCAGCCGTTTTTCGAGATCCACGACGCCCGTTACATGATGTACTGGCTTACGTTGTCGCAAAAGGGGTACAAGGATTACCTGGACGGACTGGCCCGGGCCGAGAAAGAACGCCAGGAACTGGAAGCCCGGACGGTGGACAAAGTGCAACCCGGCGAGCAGCAGCCGGAAACCGACCACAAGATGGAGACCGATGGCTCCTACACCGGCAACAACAACGATGTCTTCTTCCGTGACGCCCGCAACGGCAAGTTCTTCAGTTATCTGATGCAGACCCAGGGCCGCACGGACCTGAGCCTCCGCCTGCAGTTCTGGGGCGTGGGCGAGTGGAAAACCCACGAGTTCGACATCTTTATCGACGACCAGCTGCTTACCAGCGTGAACAACACGGGCAAGTATCGCATCTCCGAGTTCAAGTACGAGTCGTTCCCTATTCCCGCCTCCATGCTGGAAGGGAAAGACCAGGTCCGGGTGAAGTTCGTGGCCAAGCCGGACCGGCAGGTCGGAGAGATTTACGGCGTCCGCCTGGTGAAGGAATAGGCTAAGGCTTTAAAACTTTACTTGCACCTTGATGGCCCGGGAGGCCAGGTGCTCGGGAAGCTCCACGACAGCTTCTCGGGTGTCGGGATTGTAGCTGCAGGGGAGTTCCTCTGTGCCGAGGGTGGCGCGGACAGGCTTGCGGTCCATGCCGCCCAGGACCAGGGAAAGCTTGCGAGTAGCGGGCATCCCCTTGTAGGATCCCTGGCGGGCTTTTACCTCCACGGTCAGGGCCGACGCGGTAGCGGTTTTCACAATCTCCGTGCAGGCATACTGGTCCGGATAGGCCTGGCTCACCTGGTCGTCTTCGTAATGGACATAGGTGCTCTTTCCCTTGCCGGGCGCTACGTACAGCCGCAGGACAGGGCTGATCTGCTGGAGGTGCTGGATGCCTTCCTGGGCCAGCGGAAGGATGGCTCCGGCCTTGACGAACCAGCAGTTCTCGCCAATGCTGTAGCGGAGCGTAGTGGTGGTGCCGCCCTTGATTACCCGGTGATGAGCCATGTCGTACCAGTCGTTGCCGGCCGGGAGCCAGACACTGCGGGACGCAGTCCCGTCCTCGCCCACGGGTTCGCACACGGTGGCGGCCAGGATGTTGTCTCCGAAGAAATACTCCTGGTCCCAGCTGTAGGCGCGCTCGTCTTCCGGATACTCATAATAGAGGGGCCGGCACAGGGAGACGCCAGTCTCGTAGGCCTGTCGGGCCATGTCGTAGATGTAGGGCGTAAGGGCATAGCGGAGCTCAAGCGCCTCCTTCATGTACTGGTAATGGTCTGGGAACGCCCAGAAACGGCGCTCCAATACGGCCGACGAGGTGCTGTGGGTCTTGAAGATGGGAGAGAACACCCCGTATTGGAGCCAGCGGGTATAGAGTTCGGGGTCTGTGGGGGCGTTGCCGCGCTGCATGTGGCCGCCCAGGTCGTGGCCCCAGTAGCCGTACAGCACGTTGGAGGCGGTGGCGGTGAAGTAGGGCAGGAAGCCCAGCACCTCCCACTTGATGTGGGTGTCACCGGAGAAGCCCAGTTGGTAGCGGTGACTGCCCATGCCGCCCCAGCGGTGATAGATCATGGGACGCCCGGCCTCTTCGGGGGGCAGGTTCCTGCTACGCCGGACTTTGTCGTTGAAGAAGGTGTAGTTGAGCCAGAAGGTGTTGCTGAGGCCGGGGACATAGCGGCTCTCTTTCCACTGCTGCCAGTCCAGCCACCAGAAGTCTACGCCCTGCTTTTCCAGCGGGTGGATTACCGAGTTGAAGTAGGCATCGGCCCAGGCCTGCTGGTCCATCCGGAAGGGGACGGTGGCGTAGTAGCCGTTGTCCCTGATATAGTCCTTGGGACCGTCATAGTCGGTGGTACGGGAGAGATAGTCTTTCCGGAAGTTCTGGTACATCTCTTCCCGGGTGGCCACGCCGGCCGCCGGGTGGAGGTTCAGGGAGGTTTTGAGGTTCATGCCGTGCACCTGGGCCAGGAACGCTTCCGGCTGCTCGATGAGGTCTTTGTTCCAGGTGTATCCCGTCCAGCCCACGCCCTCTTCATGGGCATGTGGCCAGGTATAGTGCCAGTCCATATCAATCACCATTACGTCGATGGGAAGTTTGCGAGTGCGGAACTCCTCGCCCAGGGCCAGGAACTCCTCGTCGGTGTAGGCCCAGTAACGGCTCCACCAGTAGCCGAAGACAAACTTCGGCGGCATAGGGATGCGGCCGGCCACCTGGGCATAGTCGGCCAGGGCGGCTTTATAGTCGTGCCCGTAGGCGAAAAGGTACCAGTCCTGCACGTCGCCCTCGGGACGGGCGGCCACCCACTCGCCCCAGTCGCTGTCGTCCTGGACAAACAGATGGCGGGTGCTCTCGTCCACGAGAGCCCAGCCGTCACGGGAGAGGATGCCCGGCTCCATGGGGTCGTTGTTGTTGATCTTTTCCGGTCCCTGGCAGCCGTCCAGGGTGCGGGCGGTGCCCATCAGGTTGCCGGATGCGTCGGCTCCAGGACGCCAGGTCACGGTTTTGCCGTTCAGGCGGAACGCCACCTGCAGGTTGCCGTCGGTGAACTTTCCGCCGCCCTTGTAGGTGAGCGTAAGGGCCTGTGTCTTGATGGTCACCCCTTCTCCCTGCCGCGTGGCCGTGAACTTGGGCACGGGGAGGTTGCGGTTGATGATGGCCAGGGTGGCCCTGTCTTCAAAGCTGCCGGACGGCGACCATTCCATCCGGACCAGGCGGTCGGTGAGCACGGTGAAGCGGGCGTTCCCGGCCACCACCTGGGCGCCGGGCGCCGCTTTCGGGTTGGGGGCGCCGAAGACCAGGGAGCCTGAAAGCAGGCAGATTGCCAGTAAGAGATTCTTTTTCATATCAATGGATTATTGATGTCAAAGGTACGAAATCCGTGCCGATTTTGTATTTTTGTATCAGCAAAAACTTTTAACTATGAATCCCAAGTTCATATTGGTGTCGGATCCCAAGTCTCCGCTGGCGGGCACCTTTGTCTATGGCCTGGTGTGGCAGCACAAAGACCTGGTGCAGGGCTACGTGAAAGTGCACGGCGGCGGCTGGTATCTCAAAGACGATGCCCGCAAGACCATGACCCTGTACGGCAGTTCCGGCGACTTCGGCGCGCCCCAGCTGGCGTTCCTCAACCGGATTCCCCGCGAGCTGCGGGACTATACCTTTTTCTTCACGCCCTCGCCCAGCCTCCCCGGCAATCCGCTGGATCTCACGGAGGTGGAGTGGTTCTGATTACCGGATCTGTTTTCCGAAGGGAAAGACAGATCCGAGGGCCATCTTGAAATGCTGAAGGCCCCAGGGAATGCCCACGATGGTGAGGCAGCAGATGAGGCCGCACACCAGGTGGATGAGCGCAATCTCCCACCAGCCCAGCAGGATCCAGACCAGGTTCATCACGATGGACACGCAGCCCGGCTCTCCCGGACCGTCCACCAGCTCGTGTCCGAACGGCCACAGGGCGTAGGTCCCCAGTTTGAAGAGCTGCACGCCAAAGGGGATGCCCACGATGGTGATGCACATCAATAGGCCGACGAAATAGTAAATGAGGGCGATGAGGAAGCCCCCGAGTACGAGCCAGACGATATTTCCTAAAAACTTCATGATGGTGGGAGCGTTAAGCACTGGGCACAAATATACGATTTTTTGTTAACTTTGTGCCTCTCTAAAACCTGAATGAAGAATATGAAGATCAGTGGAAAAACCGTGCTCATTACCGGGGGGGTGCTCCGGGATTGGCAAAATCATGGCCCGGCGCTGCCTGGAAAAGGGCGCCAACCCGGTGATTATCTGGGATGTCAACGAGGAGGCCATCAAGACCACCACAGCCGAACTGTCCTCCGGTGGGAAAGGCAACGTGTTCGGGTTCAAGGCCGACATTTCCGACCCTGCTTCCGTGGAGAATGCCTATTCCATGACCCGCCAGGCCTGCGGCCCCGTGGATATCCTGATTAACAACGCGGGTATCATCACCAACAATAAAACCTTCGCAGAGCAGACAGACACCGATATCATCCGCACCATCGACATCAATACCAAGGGTGCCATGTTCGTCACCCTCAGGTACTTGCGGGAGATGAAGGAACGCGGGAGCGGTCACATCTGCAACATCACCTCGTCGGCTGGCATGCTGGCCCTTCCCAAGATGTCCCTTTACGCCGCTTCTAAGTGGGCAGCCATCGGCTGGTCGGAATCTGTCCGGATCGAGCTGGAACGGGAGAAAAGCCCGGTGAAGGTCACCACCATTGCCCCGTATTTCATCAATACCGGCATGTTCAACGGCATCCGGTCTTTCTTCCGCATCCGGAAGCCGGAGGAAGTAGCCAGGAAGGCCCTGGATGCAATCGAGCGTAACCTGGGCTACCGGGGCATTCCCTTCTCCGAGCACTTCATCCGCCTGATGCAGGGCATCTTCCCGCACCGCCTCTTCAACTTTGTCTTCGGAGACATCTGCGGGCTCTATACGGTGATGGACCATTTCACCGGACGAAAGAAATAATGTGGTCTTATAAATGATTGATAATCTGTATAATATGGAAAACACTCCGGCAGAAAGAATTCAAGAACTGGTAGAAAAGCAGCGGGCGTTCTACGCCACCGGTACCACCCGTAACATCCCTTGGCGCAAAGCGCAGCTCAAGGCCTTCAAGGCGGGGCTCCAGAAATGGGAGAAACCCCTTGCCGACGCCCTTTGGGCCGATCTTCACAAGAGCTATGAAGAGGCCTACATGACAGAGATTGGTCTGGTGTATGCGGAAATCGGCGAAGCCATCCGGAAAACGGGCCGTTGGGCCCGCCGGCGCCGGAAACCTACGCCGCTTACCGTGATGCCGTCGGCCAGCTATATCGTCCGGGAGCCGCTGGGCTGCACGCTGATCGTGAGCCCCTGGAATTACCCGGTGCAGCTACTGCTGAATCCGCTGGTGGGGGCCATATCGGCCGGATGCACCGCCATCCTCAAGCCTTCGCCGTATGTCGCGCGCGTCTCCAAGGTGCTGGAGGAGATGATTGCCGACACTTTCCCGGAGGAGTACGTGGCCGTGGTGCAGGGAAACCGCCTGGTAAACGGGGAGCTGTTTAAGCACCGCTACGACCTCGTATTCCTTACCGGCAGCCCTTCCCTGGGCCGCATTGCCATGGAGGCGCAGGCCAAGTACCTCACACCCATGGTACTGGAGCTGGGCGGGAAGAGCCCCTGTATCGTAGACAAGGATGCCAACTTGACCATCGCCGCCCGGCGCATCGCCTGGGGCAAATGCCTCAACAGCGGACAAACCTGCATCGCTCCGGACTATCTTTTCCTGCACGAGAGCATCAAGGACGCCTTTGTGGAGGCCTTCAAGAAAGAACTTTCCGGGCTCTATCCGGGCGGGACGGAGCACTCCGACAAGTTCGTGCACATTGTAAAGGACAGCGCTTTCGACCGCCTTACGGGCTATCTCTCCGACGGGAAAGTCATTGCCGGGGGGCACTTCAACCGCGAAACGCGCTGGATCGAACCTACTTTACTGGAAGGCGTCTCTCCGGACGCTCCCGTGATGCAGGAAGAAATCTTCGGCCCCCTGTTTCCCATCCTCACTTTCCGGAATCGGGAAGAAGTGGTGCGCTTTGTCAACGGTCGGGAGAAACCGCTGGCTTTCTATTACTTCGGAAAAGGGGCCGACGGATGGGATATCATCGGCCGGACCACTTCCGGCGGCGCCTGCCTCAACGACACCATCATGCACATTGCCAACAGCAAGGTGCCTTTCGGCGGCGTGGGCAATTCCGGCATGGGCAGCTATCATTCGGAGAGAAGTTTCCTGGCGTTCAGCCACGAGCGTTCTGTAATCAAGAGCCCCACCTGGATAGACCTCAAGTTCCGCTATATGCCGTACAAGTTCTTCGCCCTGGTGAAGAAGATGCTTTAGAGCGCATCAAGCCCTTCGGGGATAATCAGTGAAATCCGGCGGGAGACGGGGTCTGTCGCCTGTACTAGGTCTTCGTGGAGGGGAAGGAGAATCTCCCCGCCACCGGGACGCCGCACCCAGATGCAAAGGTTCCCGGGAATGTCCTCGTAGTCGGCGATGGTGCCTACGGAGTTGCCCCGCTGGTCCAGGACTTCCCAGCCGGTGAGGTCTTCTTCTTCCTCCTCTTCGAAATAGTCGGCATAGAGGGCCTGTCCGGCCAGCTCGTCGGCGTCCCTGAGACTGCGGATGCCGGTGAGACGTACCAGCGCGCGGTTTACGCCGCGGCGGACGAAGGATTCAAAATAAAAGGGAACCGGAAGTCCGTCAAAATAGACGAACACCGGTTCCTCTAGGTCGATATCCTCCGGGGACACGTCGAAGAAACTGATGAGCAGTTCCCCTTCTGTCCCGTTGGATTTCAGAACCTGGGCGATGCGCAGCATTATTCTGCCGGCGTCTCCACGGGTTCGGCGGCCTCTGCTGCAGCGGCGGCAGCCTCTTCGGCGGCCTTGCGGGCAGCTTCTTCGGCCTCTGCCTTCTTGGCAGCGATGGCCTTGGCGCGGGCTTCGTTCACCTCTGCCTCAGCAGCCTTGGCGGCTTTGGCCTTGGCAATCTCTTCATTCTTGAGCCCCGTCTTCTTGGCAGCGATCTTTTCGTCGCGCTGGGCTTTCCAGGCAGCGAATTTGGCGTCGGCCTGAGCCTCGGTGATGGCACCTTTGGCTACGCCTTCTGCCAGGTGCTTGCGAAGCATGACACCCTCGTAGGAGAGGATGCGGCGGGCAGTGAGCGTGGGCTGGGCACCCACCTGGAGCCAACGAAGGGCCTTTTCACCGTTGAGGACGATGGTGGCGGGGTTGGTGTTGGGGTTGTAGGAGCCAAGCTGCTCGATGAAGCGACCGTCGCGCGGTGCGCGGGAATCCGCCACAACAATGTGGAAGAATGCGAAATTCTTCTTACCGTGGCGCTGGAGTCTGATTTTAACAGCCATTGTGAATCTGTTTTAAATAATGATAAATGTTTGCGTATTGCTCCCATCTCGTGGGAACTTGCAAAGATAAGAATTATATCTTAACTTTGAAAAATTTTTTGCGATAAGACAATGAAAAAAGTACTTTTACCGCTTATCCTCCTTCTGTGCGGCCTGTCTGCCGGGGCGCAGGGAAAGCATGAAGTGAATGTGTTCGTAGGAGGGTACAAGTCAGAATTTTTCCAGGGAGACGAGTCCCGGGGCTATTACGGAGACTTGCTCTTCGACGCCACGGACAATATCCACTACGGAGACTTGGCAGATCTGTACGAGCCGCATTATCACATTAATAGCAGCCCGGTGCTCACCGTGAATTATCATTACATCCTGAAAAAGTGGATCCGCGTGGGCGCGCAGCTCAACTGGGCCGGTCTTTCCGGCAATTACCGGTACGAGCTCAGCAGACGTGCTCCGGAGTCGTTCCGGCAGCAGATGGTGAGCGTACTCCCGCAGGTGAAGTTCTGTATCCCCGGTGCCCGGCATTTCCGGCTGTACGGAAAGCTGGCCGGCGGGTTACAGTTTAATTTCGGCACCCTGTACAGCAAATCCCGCCCTGTGGAGTTTGCCTGGGACGTGGTGCCCATCGGTGCGGAATGGGGCGGCCAACGCTTCTACGGAAACGCGGAGTTCTGCTATGGCAGTGTCATCCAGGGCGGCCGCATCGGGGTAGGTTTCAGATTTTAAAGCGTATCGTACCATGAAAAGATTTTGGATTATCATAGCTTTGGCTGCTCTGGCCGTCCTTCCTTCCTGCGTGAAGGGGGAAAGTTTCAACGATGAAGACTATGTCGGCGGATGGGAAGGGTATTCGACCCATCGGGCCCGTACATACATGATGTCCCTCTCCGATGACCTGATGGCCGGCATGCTGGACGAACTGGAGCTGGCCCTGGAGATAGACAAGCGCGGAGCCGGCAGAAGCGCCCATTTCGAGATAGGCGGAGCGCTGGGAACTCCGGGATCCGTCTGGCGGGTGAAGGCCGAGGACAGTGCGTTCAAAGACCTCTCGATCCGCTGTACCGGAGAAGGCCGATGGGCACTCAACTACGCCGGGGATTTTGCCCTGGTCTCTGAAGAGAACCTGTACCCCACGGAGGTGAATATGGTGGCCAGCCGGTATCAGGACACAGAAACCAACGCGGAAGGATGGTCCGTAAGCCTGGATGGCCGGCGGGAAGAGCGCCTGGACTACAGATGCTCCTTCGGGACAGCATCTTTGCAGTACATCAACACCCGTGGAACGGGGGCACCTGGCTGGAACCAGATGTTCGGAGACCTGAACATGTACGTGTTTAAAAACGGAGAAGAAGTGGACGTATGCTGCCTTTCCTTTGAAGGAGCCCCGTCCCAGGCCACCCTCATCAGGGGCTTGTAGACCGATGTCTGTAAAAAAATGGCCAAAAGTTTTGGGAATTCAAAAATGCTCATTATCTTTGCAGTCCCAAAACAATGCGGGTGTGGTGAAATGGTAGACACGCCACTTTGAGGGGGTGGTGGGCGATGGCCCGTGGGAGTTCGACTCTCCCCACCCGCACCAAAAAAAAGACAGCTTCTCAGGCTGTCTTTTTTGGTTTTATGAAATGATCCCTAGCGGGCGCCACCTCCGAAGCCACCGCCGGAGAATCCGCCGCCACCGCCGAACGACCCGTGTCCGCCCGTTCCGCTGATGCTGCCGGCCCTTGCCGCAGCGCCCGTGAAACTTCTGGTGGAAAGGTAGTTGGACATGTAGATGGTGTTCATCAGGTCTGCGCCGGTGCTCCGGGACAGCTCCTGGAACTCGGCCGGATACAGTTTCTGGAATTGTTTGGCCACTTTCTCCGCAATGCCGAAGAGCTGGGCGAACACCAGGTATTCTTTCCACAGGCCCACCTCGATGGCGCCCCGTTCCTTGGAAAGGGTGAAATCATTCAGGAAGTTCTTGAATTCAATCACATGGGAAGCCTCCCGGGCGCCTTCTTCCGTGGTCTTGTTGCCGGGTTTGAGCCAGCCTTTTCCTTGGAACCAGGCTTTGCCGTCGGCCTTGGCGCGGCCCGGCCAGCCCGTTACCTTCTGGTAGTTTTTCTTGGACCAGTTCTCGAACTCGTTCTTCTCCAGGACCTCGTTGACACCGCTGGCGGTAAGGGCCATCCGGAACAGGGAATCTTCTACGCTGTTGGTATAGCCTTCCTTGTTGATAAACTTGAGGTTTACACGCTTGGCCGACTTGGGGTCCGGCTCTACCTGGACGTCACCGTTGAGGACCCATCGGAGGAAATACGCGCCAATCAGGTTCTGGGGACTACCCTGTCCCGCAAAGCGGCGGCCGGCCTCCAGCACGTAGTAGGCGGCGTTCAAGTTGCCCTCTACCGGAACATCCCGGTACCATTCCGTAATCTTGGTTTTGCCGAAGAAAGACTTCCTGTACTTGTAGCCCAGCGCCGTGGCGATGGCGGCGAAGATCAGGATGCCCAGGGAACCCAGAAGGATGATGGCGAAGCCGATCAGGAAGAAGGTCTCGTCGTCATCTTCTCCGTAGGAGCTGCCTTCCAGGGCCCTGTCCAGCATGGTCTGGAACGACATGTCCCGCTCTACGGTGGGGCTGAAAATGCCTTTTTCGAACTTGACCAGGGCGATGAGGCTGCTGCGGTACTCGAAGGGCTCCGTAGACTCTGCCACGATGGAGCCGCTCCGGAGGTTGATGTCGCTTTCGCTGCCAAACAGCCATACGCGGGTGTTGTCATAGGTGAGCTCCGGTGCGTCGAATGCCGGCCGCATCACTACCCGTACGTGCTCCGGCGATGCCGCCAGGCCGGGCGCCACGAACATGAAATTGAATGCATCGGCATCCTCCAGAGACTGCACCAGGCCGGTGACCTTGTAGCGGACCACCCATTTGTGGTCTGTGTAGTCACCGATGCCCCAGCACAGCTCCACGCCGTCGCTCTTGCGGACAATGCCACATTTTCCGGCTTTCCGGCTGCGCGACCAGTCCACATCCCAGCGGTCTCCCTGGCTTTCGAATGCAACACCGTTTTCATGCACGGACAAGTCCGACACGGTCATCGGCCCCAGATTGCCGATGGGAATGTACCATTCCGTGCCTTCGTTGGAGTAGGCGTCCCACACCTGGGTAATCCAGGCGCTACCGTCTTGCTGCAGCTCAACGGTGATGTCCAGGTCGCGGGTAAGTTGCCGTGCCCCGGCGGACAATCCGATGACTGCCGCCAGTAAAAAGGTGAAAAAGCGTTTCACTAGATGGTGGGATAATCCTTCTTGGAGGTGTCCTCGGCCAGATACTCACGGGCCGGGAAGTTCAGGATGCCGGCGACCAGGGAGCCGGGGAACATGCGCACCTGGTTGTTGTACCTGGTCACTGTGTCGTTGAAGGTCATGCGGGAGAGACGGACATTCTCTTCGTATTCCTTGATGCTGTCCATGGTCTTGACATAACTTTCGTTGGCCTTGAGTTCAGGGTAGTTCTCTGCCACGGCGATGAGCTTGGCACTCATCTCCCGCAGGGCCTGCTCGTTGGCATTGATGTCGGACACGGTAGGGTTGGCCGATGCGGTAATCTTGCGGGCTTCCACCACTTTCTGGAGGGTTTCTCCCTCGTAGGAGGCATACTCGCGTGTGAGCTTGACCAGTGCAGCGATGGCGTCGTAGCGGCTCACTTGTTGCACGTTGATCTGCTTCAGCGCATTCTTGCAGAGTTCGTCGCTCCGGACAAGTTTGTTCTGGATGGAGATTCCCCAAAGTACCAGGAGAACCACAGCGGCAATCACAATCCAAATCATAAGTCAGTTATTTAAAATGTTTTCATTTTTTTCTTGTTGCGCTCGCGCCAGAGGGCGGTCATGTCTTCCAGGGTCTTGCCCTTGGTCTCAGGGACCAGGCGCCATACGAAGATGGCCGCCACGATGCAGATGAGGCCGTAGAGGGCGTAGGCGAAGAAGTGGCCGAAGTTTTCTCCCATGGCACCCAGCTTCATGTTGTACATGGGCACGAAGGTGCTGGACACGATGAAGTTGAAGATCCACTGGAAAGCCACTGCGATGGCTGTGGCCTGGCTGCGGATGGTGTTGGGGAAGATCTCCGAGATGTACACCCAGCAGATGGGGCCCCAGCTGAACATGAACGATGCGCTGTACACCATGATGCTGATTACGGGAATGACGGCCGGGAGGGCGATTATGTTGGAGAGGGCCACACCCAGTGCGCCCAGGGCCATGCCCAGGGAGCCGGTGATCAGGAGCGGCTTGCGCCCCAGCTTCTCAACCGTGAACACGGCCACCAGCGTGAAGCTGATGTTGATCACGCCCATGATCACGGTGAAGAGCATGTTGTTGGACACGCCCATCGATTCGAAGATACGCGGGGCGAAGTACAGCACGGCGTTGATCCCGATTACCTGCTGGAATACCGACAGCATGCAGCCGATGAACACCACCATGAAACCATAGGCGAAGAGCTTTTCCTTCTTCTCCACGGCGGTAGCCTTGATTTCTGCGAGAATCTCCCGGGCCCTGGCCTCGCCGTTCACATTGGAGAGCACGGTAAGGGCTTTGTGGTCCTGCCCGCTCATGGCCAGGAAACGCGGCGTCTCCGGCACCAGCAGGATCAGGAGGGCAAACAGCCCGGCGGGAACGGCCTCGGACACGAACATCACTCTCCAGCCCACCGCATTGGTCCATGCCACCACGTTGGGGTCTGAGGCGTGGCTGCGGATAATCAGGAAGTTCACGAAGTATACCACCAGCTGGCCGAAGATAATGGCAAACTGGTTCCAGGAAACCAGCGTGCCGCGCTTATTGGCCGGGGCCACCTCTGCGATGTACATCGGGCACAGGGCCGATGCCATACCCACACCGATTCCGCCCAACACCCGGTACAGGTTGAAGGCTACCAGAAGGCTTCTGGAGGGGACTCCCTTGGGGAAGAACAGGAATTCGGGATAGTAAGAGCCCAGGGCGCTCAGGAAAAACAGGATACCGGCAATGAACAGGGACCGCTTGCGGCCCAGGCGGGATGCCATGAATCCGGAGATGAAAGCGCCGATGATACAGCCGATCAGGGCACTGGAAGTGGTGAAACCGTGGGTGGCGTCCGTGTAACTAAAGTCACTGGCGCTCTGGAAGAAGGCCTGGAGGCCTTTTTCCGCACCGGATATGACCGCTGTGTCATATCCAAAAAGCAGCCCGCCTATGACTGCTACCAGCACAATGCCGAACAGATAAGCGGGACTGCCTTTTTGTCTGTAAGTACTACTTGGCATAGAGGTTCAGGATGGTTTCGTAGAGTTCCTGCTTGCCGGAAGCCACGACGGGTTCTCCGTTCTTCTTGGCATAGTCGTAAACTTCCTCCAGCGTAGCCTTTCCTTCCTCGAACTTCTTGCCCAGACCGCTGTCGAAGGAGGCATAGCGCTCCTTGACCATGTTGCACAGCGGGCTCTCTTCCAGCACGGCGGCTGCGTTGAGCAGGGCGTGGGCCATGGCGTCCATGGCGCTGATGTGGGCGATAAAGATGTCTTCAGGGTCGGTGGAAGAGCGGCGCAGCTTGGCGTCGAAGTTGGTACCGCCGTCCTTAAAGCCGCCATTGCGGATGATCTGCATCATGGCCTGGGTGAGATCGTAAGGATCTACCGGGAACTGGTCCGTATCCCAGCCGTTCTGGGCGTCTCCACGGTTGGCGTCGATGGATCCCAGGAAGCCGTTGTCCACGGCCACGGTGAGCTCATGCTCGAAGGTGTGGCCGGCCAGGGTGGCGTGGTTTACCTCGATGTTTACCTTGAAGTCCTTGTCCAGGCCGTTGGCACGGAGGAAGCCGATCACGGTCTCCGTGTCTACATCGTACTGGTGCTTGGTGGGCTCCATGGGCTTGGGCTCGATGAGGAAGGTGCCCTTGAAGCCCTTTGCACGGGCGTAGTCGCGGGCTGCGGTGAGCATCTTGGCCAGGTGGTCTTTCTCACGCTGCATCTGGGTGTTCAGCAGGGTGTAGTAACCCTCACGGCCGCCCCAGAACACATAACCGGTGCCGCCCAGCTTGATGGTGGCGTCGATGGCGTTTTTGATCTGCACGGCGGCGCGGGCGACCACATCGAACTGAGGATTGGTGGCGGCGCCGTTCATGTAGCGCTTGTTGCCGAACACATTGGCGGTGCCCCAGAGGTTCTTGATGCCGGTTTCCTTCATCTTCTCCACCAGGTAGTCCGTGATGTCCTTCATGCGGGCTTCGTACTCGGCGATGTCTTCGCAGTCTTCCACGAGGTCGATGTCATGGAAGCAGAAGTACTCGATGCCCAGTTTCTGCATGATCTCGAAGCCGGCGTCTGCCTTGGCACGGGCGCGGCAGTAGGGGCATTCTCCCTTGTCCCACTCATAGGAACGGGTCTGGCCGCCGAAGGGGTCTCCGGAAGCCTGTCCCAGGGTATGCCACCAGGCCATGGCGAACTTGAGCCAGTCTTTCATGGGCTTGCCCATGACTACGCGGTTGGCGTCATAATAATGGAATGCAAGGGGGTTCTTGCTCTCGGTTCCCTCAAAGGGAATCTTGCCGATTGTGGGGAAATACTCTTTTGCCATAATTGTTTATGTGATTAAATGTATTGTTTCCATCTTTCGTAGGCCTCACGGTATTCGGCCTCATGGTCTGGGACGATTACCTCCAGCCGATCCAGCGTGGAGAAGGCTTCCCGGTTGTCTTTGTAGATGCCCGCGCCGATACCGGCACCCTTGGCGGCACCCACGGAACCGTCGGTGTCGTAGAGCTCGATGGTGGCACCGGAAACGCCGGAGAGCGTGTCGCGGAAGATTTTGGACTGGAACATGTTGGCCAGGCCGGCGTGGATTTTGTCCACCTTCAGGCCCATGGCTTCCATGATCTCAATGCCGTACTGGAAGGAGAACACGATGCCCTCCTGGGCGGCCCGGATCAGGTGACGTTTGTCGTGGCGGTTGAAGCTGATTCCGTGAATGCTGCAGCCCGTATCCTTGTTCTCCAGCATGCGCTCCGCCCCGTTGCCGAAGGGGAGGATGGAGATGCCGTCCGATCCGATGGGAACCTCTGCGGCTACATCATTCATGTCTGCGTACGAGATGCCTTCCGGGGCTACATTGCGGCGGATCCAGGAATTGAGGATGCCGGTGCCGTTGATGCACAGCAGTACGCCCAGGTGCGGGTTATCGGCCGAATGGTTCACGTGCGCGAAGGTGTTCACGCGGGACAGCGGGTCATAGTTCACCTGGCCAATCACGCCATACACCACGCCGGAAGTGCCGGCGGTGGAAGCTATTTCACCAGGGTTGAACACATTGAGGCTGAGAGCGTTGTTGGGCTGGTCACCGGCGCGGTAGGTGACGGGCGTGCCCTCTGACAGGCCCAGATATTCGGCGGCTTCCGCCGATACGGTTCCCTGCAGCCCGAAAGTGGGACGGCGCTGGGCCAGGATGGTTTCGTCGAAGCCGAAGAAATCCAGCAGTTCCTTGCTGGGCGCATTATTCTCGAAATCCCAGAAAATGCCTTCTGACAGGCCGCTGACGGTGGTGCAGACAGAGCCCGTGAGGCGCATGGCGATATAGTCTCCGGGAAGCATCACCTTCCAGATGCGTTTGTACAGGTCTGGCTCGTTCTCCTTGACCCAGGCCAGTTTAGCGGCCGTGAAGTTGCCGGGGGAGTTCAGCAGGTGGGGAAGGCAGTACTCCTTGCCCAGGGTGTCGAAGGCTTTCTGGCCGTAAGGGACGGCTCGGGAATCGCACCAGATAATGGAGGGGCGCAGGACGTTGAGGTCTTTGTCTACGCACACCAGACCGTGCATCTGGTAGGAAATGCCGATGGCACGGATATCTTTTTCCGTAAAAGATTTGCTTTGCAGGGAGGCTTTGCGCCTAACCTGGTCCAGGATGTCGTCCGTGGCCAGCTTGAGGTTCCCCCACCACATGGCGGGATCCTGCTCTGCCCAGCCCGTTTTCTTGGAGATGATGGGCGCCTCCGATTTGGGGTAGAAGGCTGTTGCAACGCATTTTCCGCTTTCTGCATTTACCAGGGAAGCCTTCACTGAAGAGCTGCCGATATCGTAACCGAGAAGATACATGTTAAAAGGTTTTAGCGTTTATATTGCAAAGATAGTGAATTATCTTATAAAAACAAAGGGGCAGGCTAAATTATCGGCGCGTCACATACTTGTGCAGCGTGGCCCTGACGGCGCCGGGCCCGGCATACAGTTCCCGGACCATTCCCTCGATCTGCTCTCCCAGGCCGGCCTCGTAGAGGTTGAGCCCGAAGACATCGACCCGGGAGTAGAGCTCTTTCAGGCAGGAATAGTCCTGATTGGGCTTGCCCACCTCCAGCGGGGCCACAATGGCCTGCAGCTGCTCCAGCAGCGGGTCCGGCGAGGGCTCGAAGGGGGTTCCGTCGTCCTGGATTCCTTTCAGGTAGCGGGCATAGCCGGCCAGGGTGAGGGGAATGAGCACGAGGTTGGACATGTCCAGCCCGCGGGCGATGTATTTCTTGATGGTTTCGCCGAAGCGGATGGGCAGCTTCTGGCTGGTATCCATGGCAATGCGCTGGGGGGCGTCCGGCATGAACGGATTGGGCAGCCGCCGGTTGATGACGGCCCCGATGAACTCGTAGGGGTTAAGCACGCCGGGATCCGTGACCACGGGCATGGCCTCTATATATCCCAGTTTCTGCACGAAAGCGCGGATGTCATCATCTTTCATCTCGGCCGATATCAGCGTGTAGCCCAGCATGCAGCCGTAGATGCTCATGGCCGTGTGGAGCGGGTTCAGGCAGGTGGTCACTTTCATGGTTTCCACCTTGTCTACCGTGTCGCGTGTGGTGTAGAGTGCACCGCCCGTTTCCAGCGGAGGCCGTCCGTTGGTGTAATTGTCTTCAATGACCAGATACTGAACTTCTTCTGAATTCACGAACGGGGCGGTGAACGTGTGCTTTTCGGTCTCGATATAGTTGTTGTCCTCGAAGCCGTCGGCCTCCAGGAGCTCTTTCACTTTCTGGTGCGGACGGGGGGTGATCTTGTCGATCATGGACCAGGGGAAGGTGACCTTGCGAGCGTCCTGGAGGTAATCCAGGAAGCCCTGCGGGGCCATTCCGTCGGCCACCCAGCGCTGTGCATAGGCGAAAACGCCGGCCTTCACCTTGTCTCCGTTGTGCGAGCAGTTGTCCATGGACTGGACGGTCAGGGGGAGCTGCCCCGCCTGATATCGCTCGTAGAGCAGCGCCGTGACCTTGCCCAGGGCGAAGACGGCTTTACCCAGCCCACGGGAGAGGTCTGCCTCGTTGAAACCGTATCCCTTTTCCGTGATGGTGAACGAAATCATCTGCAACGAAGGGCTCCGGAAAATGTCCACCAGCCGCTGCCAGTCCGGGAAGGCGTAGTCGGCCTTGAGGGCCTCTGTCACGCTGGCAATGACCTTTTTGCCGATGCTGCCGTCCGGGCACAGGCTCACGCTGAGCGAAAGGTTGTCATAGGGAAGATAGACTTTGTCGATGACTT
Source organism: uncultured Bacteroidales bacterium (assembly GCA_947168525.1). GTDB lineage: Bacteria > Bacteroidota > Bacteroidia > Bacteroidales > UBA932 > Cryptobacteroides. The sequence goes on along the minus strand of CAMVMG010000028.1, from coordinate 5,694 downwards.
CGAAGTCGAAGGTTTCCGCCACGATGACGCCCCGGTCACAGGCACCGGCATTGAGGGCGTCGTTGAGGATGGAGGCGGGGAAGGCGCGGAAGATGTTTCCGCCGCCGAAGTGCACCCAGGTAGGTTCGCGGAAGGTTTTTTCGCGCAGCGCCTTGATGTCGAACCGGGGGAGCTGGTAGCCTTTACGCTCCCATGCGGCGGCGTCCAGGCCGCCCTTGAGGATATCGGTCAGTTTCATATCAGTCAAAAAATCCAGGCTGTTTGTAGGTGATGCCCAGTTCGCGGTCTACGGTGGCGAGGATGCCCTGCACCTGTCCCATGGCAAACATGCGTCCCAGGAAGGAATAACCGGCGTTGTAGCCTTTGGTCTCGTCGCCCAGCATGGTCATGCCGTGGTCTACGCGCATGGGGAGCTGGGGGTTCTGCTTTTCGAAGATGCGGCAGAGCTCGATGAGGTCTGCCCGGCCGCCCAGGTGGGAGGCTTCGGTGAAGTCTCCGCTGGGGAAGATGTGGCAGGAGCGCAGGTGCACGAAATGGGTCCTGGGGGCAAACTGGCGAGCCAGTTCCACCACGTCGTTATAGGCCCCGGCCGACAGGCTGCCGGCGCAGAAGGTGAGGCCGTTATGCGGGTTGGGGACGGCTTCCAGCAGCCACTGGATGTCTTCCCGGGTGCGCACGATGCGGGGAAGGCCCAGAATTTCGATGGGAGGGTCGTCCGGGTGGACGCACATGTTCATCCCGTACTGCTCGCAGGTGGGCATGATCGCCTCCAGGAAGTATTTCATGTTGGCGCGCAGCTGCGCCTTGTCGATTCCCTTGTACAGGTCCAGGAACTCGCGGAACTTGCGGATGGGGGCCTCGTCATTCTCGGAGAAATTGCCGCTGACAAAGCCCTGGGTCTTGATGACGATGTTCTCCACCAGCTTGTGGTCTTTCTCCGGGGTCATCTCCCGGGCCAGGGCGTCGGCCTCCGCCAGGACGTTGCGTCCTTCCCCGTAGCCTTCCGGGAAGCGGAAAGCGGCCCATTCCTCCCGGGCGCCTTCCCGCTTTAAGATATAGATGTCGAAGTAGGCGAACTCTGCGTAATTAAAATAGAGGTTGGAACTGCCGTTGGGGTTGGCGTGCAGCAGGTCTGTCCGGGCCCAGTCCAGCACGGGCATGAAATTGTAGCAGATGCAGTGGATGCCTTCTGCCGACAGATTCCTCAGGGACTCCTTGTACACTTCTATCTGGTGGTCCCGGTCCGGACCGCCGTACTTGATAGTTTCCACGACGGGGAGGCTTTCCACTACGCTCCAGCGCATCCCATAGCTTTCTATGTATTCGCGGAGGTCCCGGATCTTTTCACGGGTCCAGACCTCTCCAAGGGGTACATCGTGCAGGGCGGTGACAATTCCTTCCACCCCGATTTGTTTGAGCATGGCAAGGGTGATTGTGTCCTTCTTGCCAAACCATCTCCAGGTTCTTTCCATATACTAGTGTTATTACAGGCCTCTAATATACGCAAAAACGGAAGGAAAACAAACTCTTTCTCCGCCTGTCTGGTCTAAATCTTTAAGGTGCTGACACATTTTTTGCCTTTTTAAGCAAGGAAAATTATTAACTTTGTTACATCATACAACACTGCCGCTGAAATAACACTTCTTTCAACTATGGATACAACGAAAACCGAGACCAAAGGCTTCTACAAACTGAGCTGGCTCCAGCGCATCGGTTTTGGCGCCGGTGACATGGCGCAGAACCTGATTTACCAGACCATCAGCATCTGGCTGCTGTTTTACTACACCAACGTATTCGGGCTCAAACCGGACGTGGCCGCCCTGATGTTCCTGATCGTCCGTCTGGTGGATGTGATCTGGGACCCTATCGTGGGTACCATCGTGGACAAAGGCAATCCCAGATGGGGAAAATACCGTTCCTGGCTCATCTTGGGCGGCATCCCGCTGGTGGGCCTGGCCATCCTGTGCTTCTGGAACGGATTCAGCGGCTCGTTACTGTATGCTTATGTTACCTATGTGGGTATGTCCATGTGCTACACCCTGGTGAATGTACCCTACGGCGCCCTCAACGCCTCCCTTACGCGGGACACCAATGAGATTACGGTGCTCACCAGCACCCGCATGTTCATGGCCAACCTGGGCGCCCTGTGCGTGAAGTCTCTGCCCCTGATTATCGCCCTGTTCGCCCCCAAGGTGACAGACCCGCTCACCGGCAAGTCCGTGGCCGTGTATAACACGCCGGAAGCCGGCGGCGCCTGGTTCATCACCATGACCATCTTCGCCCTGGCCGGCCTGGCCCTGCTGTTCTTCTGCTTCTCCCAGTGCAAGGAGAAAGTGGTGATGGACCAGAAAGAGGCCGCCAACGTGAAGGTGAGCGACCTTTGGATGGAGTTCGTCCGCAACAAGCCCCTCCGGATTGTGGCCTTCTTCTTCATCACGGCGTTCGCCATGATGAGCGTAGGTAATGCGGCCGATGCCTATTTCATGACCTACAACGTCAAGGCCACTCCGCTCCTGACCACCCTGTTCATGTGGCTGGGCACCATCCCGGCCTTCATCTTCATGCCGCTGGTTCCCGCCATCAAGCGCAAGATCGGCAAGAAGGGCATGTTCTACCTGTTCCTGGGTGTAGCCATCCTGGGTATGGCCCTGATGTATATCTTCGTGTCCATCCCGGCCACCAAGAACAACTTCGTACTCCTGTGCATCGCCCAGTTCATCAAATCTGCGGGCATCATCACCGCCACCGGCTACATGTGGGCCCTGGTACCGGAGGTGATCGCCTATGGTGAGTACACCACCGGCCGCCGCATCGCCGGCATCGTGAACGCCCTCACAGGCATCTTCTTCAAGGCCGGTATGGCCCTCGGCGGCGTGGTTCCGGGCATCGTCCTGGCCTGGGTAGGCTTCAATTCAGAGGCCGCCGAACAAACGCCCCTGGCCCTGCAAGGCATCCTGTGGCTGGTGTGCGTCATCCCTGCCGTGCTGCTGCTCCTGGCCATCTGGATCATTTCCAACTACGAGCTTTCCGACGAGAAGATGGACCAGATCAACATGGAGATCGAAGCCCGTGCCAAAGCCGAATAACCCATAATCCGATATAATACTATGGCTGACAAAGTTAAAAAACGTTACCTTCTGCCCTCCGACTACATGGCCGACCCTTCCGTGCATGTATTTGACGGCAAACTATACATCTATCCCTCCCACGACTGGGAATCCGCCGCCCCGGACGACGACTTCGGCAGTGAATATGACATGAAAGACTACCATGTCCTTTCCCTGGAGGGCGACGACCCCATGACCTCCCCCGTGAAAGACCATGGGGTAATCCTGGACATCAAAGATGTTCCGTGGGCCCGCCGCCAGCTGTGGGACAACGAGGTGGTGAAAGGCCGCGACGGTCGTTACTACATGTATTTCCCGGCCAAGGACAAGACGGATATCTTCCGTTGCGGGGTGGCCGTGTCGGATTCTCCCACCGGCCCCTTCAAGGCCATGCCGGATCCCATCCGCGGCAGCTATTCCATCGACTACGCCATCCTGCACGACGACGCAGACGACGAATACTACATGTACTTTGGTGGCATTTGGGGCGGCCAGCTCCAGCGCTACGAAGACAACCTGGCCAAGGACTGCGGCACCTCTTATCCGGCCGACGACCAGCCCGCCATTCCCGCCCGCGTGGTGAAACTGGGCAAAGATATGCTGCAGTTTGCCGAGGACCCCAGACCGGTGGTGCTGCTGGACGAAGACGGGAAACCCATCACCGTGGGCGACAACGACCGCCGTTTCTTCGAGGCCAGCTGGATGCACAAGTACAACGGGAAGTATTACTTCAGCTATTCCACCGGTGATACGCACAAGCTCTGCTACGCTATCGGCGACAACCCGTACGGTCCGTTCACCTACAAGGGTGTGATTCTCACCCCCGTGTTCGGCTGGACCACGCACCACTGTATCGTGGAATACAAAGGAAAGTGGTGGCTCTTCCACCACGACAGTGTTCCCTCCAAGGGCATCAACCGCCTGAGGAGCCTGAAGGTCTGTGAGCTCAAGTACAATCCGGACGGAACCATCCGGACCATCGAAGGATTAGACGAATAAACCGTCTTTCATCCGGCAGACCCTGTCGCACATCCGGGCCAGGCCTTCGTCATGGGTGACTATGACAATGGTCTGGCCCAGTTGTTTGCGCAGTTGGAAGAACAGCTGGTGGATATCTTCCTTGGTACGGCTGTCCAGATTGCCGGACGGTTCGTCGGCAAAGAGGATGGCCGGGCTGTTCACCAGGGCGCGGGCGATGGCTACGCGCTGCTGCTCCCCGCCGGAAAGCTGGGACGGTTTATGGGCGGCACGTTCTTCCAGCCCCACTTCCCTGAGCAGCGCCAGGGCTTTTTCCCGGGCTTTGCGGCCACTTTCCCCACCGATCAGTGCGGGGATCATCACGTTTTCCAGCGCGGTGAATTCCGGCAGCAGATGGTGGGCCTGGAACACAAAGCCGATCCGGCGGTTCCGGAATGCGGCGAGTTGCTTCTGACCCAGGTGAAGGACATCGGTGCCGTCCACGGTGAGGGTGCCTGCGTCCGGTGAGGACAGGGTGCCCAGGATTTGCAGGAGGGTGGATTTTCCTGCACCGGAGGCGCCCATGATGGACACCACTTCCTGCGGCTGGGCCGTAAATTCTACGCCTTTCAGCACTTGCAGCGTGCCAAAGCTTTTTTGTATGTTATGTGCCTCGATAATCATATCTTTGCAAAGATACGAAAAATGATGTAAATTTGCAGGCCTTTCCAACGGGGTGTGGCGCAGTTGGCTAGCGCATCTGCTTTGGGAGCAGAGGGTCGTGTGTTCGAGTCACATCACCCCGACAAGTCTAAATCAAGCACTTGCGGAAACGTAGGTGCTTTTCTTTTTGTCAAGGGGTGTGAAAAGGGTGTGATTTCAGCCTGTTTTAACCCTTTCTTTATATCCTTTTCAACTGTCTGGTTTTGCAGCTGGATTCTACTCTGAAGTGCAACGCTTTGAAGTCTGACAGTATAACTTTACTGTCATAAACAGAAAAAGCGACAGAAGATGGGATACAAGCATTTAACAAGGGAGCAGCGATATACGATTGAGGCGTTGCTGCAGACACCGATGAGCTTGAGGGAGATTGGAGAAGTAATCGGGGTCAGTACAGGTACAGTGAGCCGTGAGATCCGGAGGAACTGCGATATGCGAGGCTACCATCGGTACCGATGGCACCTTGCTCAAAAGAAGTATGAAAGAAGGATGAAGGCACGACGACACTACCTGAAGTTCACCGACGAGATGAAACGGACCGTGCGAAGGTTCATCATCTACGGCCAGTACAGCCCTGAGCAGATCTGCGGCCGTTTCCGGTTGAAAGGGGAAGAGATTGTATGTGCGGAGACAATCTACCGGTGGATCTGGCAGGAGAAGCGCCGGGGCAACGACGAGATGGCGCGCAACCTCAGACATCACGGGCGACGGAAGCGAAGACGTGACAGCCAGTACAGATCCAGAGGAATCATCCAGGACAGGGTTGACATATCGCAGAGGCCGGCGGTTGTAGATGAGAAGAGGCGTTTTGGTGACTTTGAAATAGATACGATAATTGGCAAGAATCACAAGGGTGCCATTATGACGACAAACGACAGGTGTACGCACTTGGTGCTGATCCGCAGGCTTG
>CAMVMG010000027.1 GCA_947168525.1 uncultured Bacteroidales bacterium | reverse complement strand
TTCGCCTCAAATCAAACATTTTTCAAGTGCTTGATTTATAGTGATTTATTGAAAAGGCTAAAAATATTTTCAACTTTTATTTGGATTTCAACTGGGAATTACGATTTATCGGTGTAAATATAAGTCAATTAGCTGAAAAGAAAAAGGGCACTAGGCCCTTTTCCAATAGCGTTACTTCACAATCTCATATTCATCGACACCGGGGATGAGTGCGATTCCAGTTTCTTCAAGGTGAATCTGGCCGGCGGAGTCTATAAAGCGCACGGTGAAGACTTTTCCTTCGAGCCGCTTTGCCTGCCAGTCCATTCCGCCGGCTGTGTCCATCTTAACGACTCTGACCCTGGATCCGCGTTTAATCATACCCGGTCCTCCTTCATCGTTTCAGTCCGTCGAGTGTCTCGTTGGGAACAAAAAACCTCGAAAACGTTCCCGCCGGCGTGCTCGAGTTTCTCGCAGGGAACAAAAATGGCTGTTATTGTTCCCGCTCAGAGGCTTTGAAGCAAGTTTAGCGAACCCGACATGAACGGCCACAAAGTTGGGGTCTTGTCAGACTCGAACTCGTTTTTCGGACCCTTGATAATACGTTCATCTAGCGGCATTTAGGCTAAATGGCAGGTATAACATAGGGGAAACATTTGAGATTTTCAGCCCATTTTCGGGGTTATTATAAAAAGAAATATGCCCTACAGCGCGCTGTAAGGCATATTTTCATAACGGGGAGCGGAAAACGAGACTCGAACTCGCGACCCCGACCTTGGCAAGGTCGTGCTCTACCAACTGAGCTATTTCCGCAGTTATTGAAAGAACTTCCGTCTTGCGGACGGGATTGCAAAGGTACGCCTTTTTTTGAAACTTGCAAAGTTTTTCAAGGATTTTTTTCGAAAAAAAACCAAAGTGTACAAAATTGCGCGGGTTTTTTCTATCTTTGTAAGTTATGAAAAAGCTTTCCCAATGGCCGGTCCTGTGTGCGATCGTCGTGCTGGCGGTGGCCTGTGGCCGGCCGCAGGCCTTCACCGCGGCGGAGCAGTGCATCATAGACCGCTCGGCGGAGGTGATGTACGTAACGGTCATCGGGGCGGACAGCACCGTCTTGAGGACCCCCAGCGCAGACCTGACCCCGGCAGAACTGGCATCGGACCGGCTCAAAACCCTGATGGACAAGATGTATTCCACCGTAACATCGCCGCAGCAGGATGGTGTGGGCATCGCCGCTCCGCAGGTGGGCATCGACAAACGGGTTATCTGGGTACAGCGCTTCGACAAACCCGGCGAGCCCTTCGAGTGTTACCTGAACCCTCATCTGGACAGTCTCTGGGGAGAGATGACGCACGGGCCGGAAGGCTGCCTTTCCGTGCCACCCATGCGGGGGCTGGTACCCCGGTATTCCGCAGTGAAGGTCTCCTATATCCATCCGGAAACCCTGGAGCCCAGGACAGAAACGGTAGAGGGCTATACGGCCATCATCTTCCAGCACGAGTGCGACCACCTGGACGGTACGCTTTATATAGACCGGGCCGACACCGTGTTCCTGCATGCCTCCTGGAAAGAAACGCGTGCCCAGTACGATTACAGCCGCCCGGCGTGGTGGCCCCTGAAAGAGAATCAAACAAATTAAACCAATGCTATTATGAAAAAGATTGTATCCCTTATGTTGTGCGGAGCCCTTCTGGTGGGCTGCGGTATGTCCAAAACAGGTTCCGGAGCTTTGATCGGCTCGGGCGCAGGTGCGGCTCTGGGCGCAGGTATCGGCTATCTGCTCGGCGGTGACGGTCAGTCTGCCGCCATCGGAGCTGCCGTGGGTACGGCCCTGGGTGCCGGAACCGGCACAATCATCGGCAAGAAAATGGATGAGAAAGCCGCCCAGCTGGCAGAGCTGGAAGACGCTCAGGTAGAAACCGTTACGGACGTGAACGGCCTCAAGGCCATCAAGGTCACCTTCGACAGCGGCATCCTGTTCGACTTCAACAAGGCCACCCTCAAGCCCGCCGCCAAAACCCAGCTGGACAAGTTCGCCGCCGAGATGTCCGACATGCCGGAGACCAATTTCACCATCTACGGCCACACCGACAACATCGGTTCCGAGAAAGCCAACGCGAAAGTGTCTGCCCAGCGTGCCGAATCTGTGGAGAAATACCTCCGCACCAAGGGAATTGAAAAGAACCGCATGACCTCCGAGGGCCTGTCCTTCAATTTCCCCGTGGCCGACAACAGTACGGAGGCCGGCCGCGCCCAGAACCGTCGCGTGGAAATCTACATTTCTGCCAACGAAGAAATGGTCAAGGAAGCAGAGAACGGAACGTTGCAGTAGAGATATGGCGTGGACGAAAGATACGAACATTCTTCTTGCAAGCGAGGCGTTTCCTCCCATCATGGACGGCGTGGCCGTCTGTGCACAGAACTATGCTTACTGGATGCAGGAAAAGGTAGGAGGCGTAAGCGTGATTACCCCCAACGTATACGGCGCCGATTATAAGTCCTATAAGTACGAAGTGCTTGATTACCTGTCTGTTCCGGTCCCTTTTCGGCATCCCTACGTAACTGGAGTCGCGCAGATAGACCCGGTTTTCATGACCAAACTTTCCAAGCGGAAGTTCAAGATCGCGCATGCCCATTCGCCCTTCACCTCCGGGCGTGTGGCCGCCCAGGTGGCCAAGTCGCAGGGCATTCCCCTCGTAGCCACCTTCCACTCCAAGTTCCGGGACGACTACGCCAAAATCATCCCCTCGGAGTTTGTGGTAGACCAGATGCTCAAGGTAACCATGGATTTCTTCGACCGGGCCGACGAAGTGTGGGTGCCGCAGGAATCTGTGGTGGAAGTAATCCGCGAGTATGGGTTCAAAGGCCCCGTGGAGGTGGTGGAAAACGGGTCGGACCTGGTGGCGGATTACCAGGACTCCTATTTTGCCGACGCACGGAAGGCGCTGGGCATCGCCCCTGGGGAATTCGTGTGCCTGTTCGTGGGCCAGCATGTCTGGCAGAAGAACGTCCGCTTTGTCATTGATGGTCTGGAGAAAGTCAAGGACCTGAAGTTCAGGATGTTCTTTGTGGGTACCGGCTATGCCGCGGACGAAATGAAGCAACTAGTGAAGGAGAAAGGCCTGGAAGACTGTGTCACCTTTACCGGCATGCTTACCAACAGGGAAGACATCACCCGCTATTATGCGGCGGCAGACCTGTTCCTCTTCCCGTCGCTCTACGACAATGCTCCCCTGGTGGTCCGTGAGGCGGCTGCCCTGCATACGCCTTCCATCATGATTGATGAATCTACCGCTGCCACCATCATAAAAGACGGTGAGAACGGCTTTCTGGTACCCAACAATCTGGACGCCTTCGCGGCCCGTCTGCGGGAACTGATAGGGAATCCTGAGCTGGTACATAAGGTGGGCATGACATCCTCCCATTCCATCGTCCGTTCCTGGGAAGACGTTGTGGACGAGGTTCTGGACCGCTACAACCGGCTCATTGCCAAGAAAACCCAGATTTTGATGGGCTAGCTGGAAAGAATCGCCGAGACAAGGGCTGCAGAGGTGACTTTGCGGCCCTTTTCCGTTACCGAGGCCGATGCGTGCAGTTCCGTACAGCCGGTCTGCTCCAGGATGGCCCGGGCGTTCTCCGGGGTGACACCGCCACCCGGCAGGAGGCCGATCCGGCCCCGGGCTTTTTCCCGGAGACGGCGGATCAGCGGTGCACCTTCCAGGGCCGTGGGCGTCTGGCCGGAAGTGAGGATGCGCCCGATTCCCATGTCGGCGAGCGCTTCCAGGGTCCCGAAAGGATCCCGACAGCGGTCGAAGGCCCGGTGGAAGGTGACGGAGGGCTGGGGAACCAGCTCCTTGAAGAAATAGGCGTCCAGGCTGGAATGACAGCCGCTTGCTTCCAGGCCCTTGGCCAGTATCCAGTTGGAGATGACGTCCATCCAAGTCTGGATGGCGTCCCGGTCCAGGCTGCCGGACGGGGTAAGGGCGCCAAGCACAATGCCGTCGGCCCCCTGTTCAAGGGCTTTTTCTATCTGTACGGCCATCTCCTGCACCTCGGCGGGGGAGTAGCAGAAATCCCCCGCCCGGGAGCGGATGAGCACGTGGATTTTCAGGGCGGGGTATAGTTTCCGGGCGGCCTCCAAATCTTCCCAGGACGGAGTGAGGCCGTCCAGTTCCAAGGCGGAGCAAAGCTCTATACGGGGTGCTCCGCCTGCCACGGCGGCATGCACACTCTCCAGGTTTCCGCAACACACCTCCAGTATCATCGGCCCAGCTGCAACTTGATTAGTTCACGCTTGAGATCTTTCCCGTAGGCGTATTCGCCCACGTCGATGGAGTCCAGCAGATAGACGTCGCTGCCCTGGAAAAGGGTTTTGAGGGCGGTGGAAAGGATGTCGTTGATCCGGTCCATGGATTCCTTGGGCACAATGAGGTGGCAGGGGATGACATAGGCCACCGGATTGATGGCTACGGCATGGGCTACGGCCCTGACGCCCAGCGGATTGTCTACCATGGCGGCCAGTTCAGAGTAGCTGTACAGGCGCAGTTCCCCGCTCCCGTGGGAGAGGTCGAAGAGGGCTTTCCACACACCTTTCTGGAAATCAGAGCCGAACAGGCGCAGGTCTTCCCAAGTCAGGAACTGCGCTGCTTCCTTCAGCTCTTCTGTGGAGATTTTCCGGGTACCTACGGAGCCCACAGACTCCGGCGGCAGGGCGGCGACCTCTGCTGCAATCCGCTTGAAGTGCCGGTAGTCGGCTGCGACGGAGGCGATTTTTCCGTCAATCTCGGTGACAATCCAGTTCATAGGCGTTATTTCAAGAAGGGTTTCAGCTCTTCCCAGGAAAGGGTGGCGCTGACCACCCCGAGTGCATAGGGGCCGATCTCGTAGGGCTGGAAGTACCAGGTGACGCCGTCGGCTCCCACGCTGAAGTTGCCGTTGGCGCCCACCCAGTCCTTTTCTACCAGTTCCGCCAGGGATTCGTCTTCTTTGTCCAGGTTTTCCAGGATGTGGCTGTACAGCATGCCGGAGAGTGCTCCGTCAGCTCCGTCAGTGAACAAGTCCCTCTCTGTGAGGCTGGCCCCGGTCTCCTTGTCAAAGACCAGGTTGGTCACCGTTTGCTCGCCGTGTGCCCCGCCGCGGTAGGAGTAATAGGCCATCTGATAGTTCAGCCACTGCTTGTAAGGCTGGGTGAACAGGCCGCTGATGTGGTCTTCCCAGGTGGCGAATCCTGGCTGCGCCTGGATGTCCGCGTTCTCCGAGAAGTAGGCGTCTACCAGGTTTTCGCGGTAGCGGGCGGCGGTCTCCTCCACGGTGAGCGGGGCGTCTTCCAGGTCGAACGCCAGGGTGAGGATGTTGCTGTTCAATGTGCCGATGACTTCCTCCGGCAGGCCCTGAACTGCATATTCCAGGGAAACGTCGAACAAAAGGGAGTCCTGGCTGCCCTCTTTCAGCGGCATGGCCAGCCCGTCCACATAGGTCTGTGTGCGGAAGGAATGGCAACCGGCTGTTATCAGAAGCAGCGCGGGCAGGACAAAGAAGTGTGTCTTAGTCATTGTTCAATGGGGCTATATCTACAGGGCGTTCCCGTTTGTCTCCAATGAGCCAGCGGGAGTACCAGTCGGCCATTTTCCAGAAGAAGTACTCGTTCATGTCGCCGAAACCGTGGCGCTGACCGGGCAGCAGCACGAATTCGAAGCGCTTGTTGGCCTTGATCAGGGCATCTACCACGCGGATGGTGTTGGCCGGGTTCACATTGTTGTCCCTGTCGCCGTGCACCAGCATCAGGTGGCCTTTGAGGCGGGAGGCCAGCTCCTGATTGGTGTCGATGTGATAGACGAAGGTAGTGTCGCCTTGGGCAACCTTCTCCTGGACGCCGTGATGCTGCTCGCTCCACCAGCGGTTGTAGATGCTGTTGTCGTGGTTGCCGGCACAGGAGACGGCCACCTTGAAGAAGTCCGGATACTGCAGGATGGCCGCGGTGGACATGAAGCCGCCGCCGGAGTGCCCGTGGATGCCCACGCGCTCCGGGTCGATGAACTTGTGCTGCGCGGCCAGTTGCTGGATGGCGTATTTCTGGTCTTCCAGGCCATAGTCGCGGAGGTTTCCGTAGCCATAGTTGTGGTACCACTTGGAGCGGTTGGGGTGGCCGCCGCGGTTGCCCACAGTGACCACGATCATCCCAATCTGGGCCAGGCGGTCTACGCGGGTGAAACCGGAGCTCCAGGAGATGTTGTTGGCCTCTACCTGCGGTCCGGGATAGACGTAGTCGGCGATAGGATATACCCGGGTGGAGTCAAAGTCGAAGGGCTTGTACATGGAGCCCCAGAGGTCCGTAACGCCGTCGGCGGCCTTTACTTTGAAGCGCTCGGGGAACTTGTAGCCGGCGGCCAGGAGGCGGGAGAAATCCGCCTCTTCCAGGGCGGTGCGCTTGCCGCTGGCGGTGGCAATCAGGCATGCAGCGGGCTTGGCATCTACACGGGAGTAGTTGGCTACCAGGTATTTTCCGTTGTCGGAAGCGGTGGCCAGCACATCCATGTCGTCCATGTCCAGCTGGACCATGGCGCCGCCCTGCAGCGGGACGCGGTAGTTGTGCATCTGATAGGGATTCTCGGCAGGGTTCACGCCGCAGGCGCTCACCACCAGGTAGCCGGGGGCGTCACCCAGCACGTCTTCTACGTGAAAGGAGCCCTCGGTGAGGTTTTTCTTGAGGGTTCCGTCGGCCCCGTACAGATACAGGTTGGCCCAGCCGTTGCGCTCGCTCCACCACACGAAGTCTCCGCTGGGGAGGAAGTGCGGGCTGCGGGTTTCGATATATGTGTTCATGCGTTCGCTCACCAGGGTACGGGTGCTGTCGGCGGTGATATCTACCCGGCAAAGGTCCGTGCGCTTGAGGTCACGGCTGCGACGGATCAGGTAGAAGTAATCGTTGCCGCCCATCCATCTGCCGCCGAAGTAATCCAGGTAGCGGTCCTTTACCTTGCGGGGGGCGGAGAGGATGTCACCGTCCTGGTCCTTGAAGGCTTCCCAGGCGATTTCGTGGGTGTTTCCTTCCATGTCCAGGACATACAGGGTGCCCTTGGGACCGGGTTCTCCCGGCATCTGGTAATGGTAGGTTTCCAGCTCCGGACGGGGTTTGGCCAGGGAGTTAATTACCCACAGGTTCTTGATATCGGACATGTCCCATCGGAGCAGGGCGAAGTGCTTTCCGTCCGGGGCCCACTGGATGGGCGCCCTGTGGCGGGCGGTGGTGTCTGTTTCCGTGTCGCCGGAATAGTTGTCACCGGCCCAGGAGAGTTCCTTGGTCCCGTCCTTGGTAAGGCGGCGTTCCACGATGGTGGAATCCTTGGGGTCCTTGGCGGCTTTTTTCAGGTTCTCCCGGTCCATGATATACAGGTTGTAATTTTTCAGATACACGCCCACGCTGCCGTCCGGGGACACGTTGGCCCACATGGGATACTCCTTCTCATGTTCTTCCGTGTCGTAGGTCAGCTTCTGCGTGTCGATATCATAGTAGAATCTGTACTTGATGAATTTTCCCGTGGTGTTGCCGGCCGAATCCCGTTTTTCCGTCTTGGAATCCAGGTCCCACTGGAACACTTTGTCGTCTTTGAGCTCCAGGCTCAGGGGAATGTGCTGGGCATCGTACGGGTCCCGGGTGATCTCCGTGAGTTCCCGGGCAAGCCTGGCCATGTCGAACACTTCCTTCTTGGCACCTGTGGCGGCGTCCACGATGTAATAGCGGGTGCCCTGGGCCGTTTTCCAGCTGTACCAGAAACGGTCGCTGTCGCGGAACCAATTGGGAGTGATGCGGGTGGAATACACCATCTGGCCCACCTTCTTGGCCGAAAACCTTTCGGCCAGGTCGTAATTTGCCTTGGTTACCTTTTGGGGCTGCGGGCTTTTCTGGGCCGATGCGGCCACGCTCAGGAGCACGAGGGTGGTCAGTACAAGTACTTTTTTCATATCGGATACAGATTAAAGGCTTACCACTTGTCGTAGTGGATGTTTTCTGGTTTCCATTTGTCCTTGGGTTTGTCGTCCCCGGCCGGATAGCCAACAGGAACTACGCAGTAGGAGGAGACGTTCTCCGGCAGGCATAGTGCCTCCCGGGCAGGTCCCATCCGGTCTTCGTAGGGGTAGCTGGCTGTCCACACGGCACCCAGGCCCATAGCCTCTGCCGCCAGCAGGAGATTCTCCGTGGCGGCTGCACAGTCGGCCGTCCAGTTGCCGTTGGGCATGGTGACGGGCTCTCCTTCCGGGCTGGTGCGGGTAAAGGTGGTTTCACCGCAGACCACGATGACGACAGGGGCCTGGGCGATCATGCCGCCGCGGGGGCCGGCGAGTTTGTCCTTGACGGCCTGGTCGCGGACTACCACAAAGCGCCAGGGCTGCACATTCATGCCGGAGGGTGCGGCCATGGCGGCCTTCAGGAGGATTTCTACCTGGGCGTCGGTGACAGGCTCTGCCGTGTAGGAGCGGACGCTCTTCCTGCTCATGATTACATCCAGGGCGGAAGGCTCGCTGGAGGCGGGTGCCTGCCCGCAGGCAGCGGCGCACACCACTGCGGCAAGCATAGCAATTTTAGCAATCAGTTTCATAAACGTGTATTTTTGCAAAAATACAAATTCTAATTGCCAAATGCAACAATTCGGGTGGAGGCTAATTCTCTCTTTTTCAATCAACTAAGGCTAGTCCCTGTGCATCCCGGAGCGCACAGGGACACCCCTCAAGAGTTTATGTATTAAATAGTTAGCCTCCACAGGGGGATTTGGGTAAAATGCTTTTTTTTACTACCTTCGCGGATTATGAAGAGACTATTTTTGTTTTTAGGAGTATTACTGTCGTGCTTCACTGCCGCTGCCCAGCCGCTGGGGCGTGAGAGTTGGAACGAAGGTTGGTCTTTCACCAAAGACGGTGTCACCCGGACACTGAACCTCCCGCACGACTGGGGCGTAGAGGCGCCCTTTGCCCAGGAAAACCCCGGAGAAACGGGGAAGCTTCCCTGGTGGGGCCAGGCCACTTACAGCAAAGTGCTGGAGATACAGGCCGATGACCTCAAAAAAGACATCCGTCTGGAAGTGGACGGAGCCTTTTCCAATGCCCAGGTGTATGTGAACGGCAGCAAGGCCGGCGGCTGGCCCTACGGCTATGCCTCCTGGGCCGTGGAACTGACCCCTTGGCTGAAGGAAGGCTCCAACCGCATCGAAGTGCGCCTGGACAACAAGGCAGAGAGTTCCCGCTGGTATCCCGGCGGCGGCATCTACCGTAACGTATGGATTACTCGGACAGAAAAGACCTCGGTGAATCACTGGGGAACCTATGTCACCGCAAATGTGGGTGACAACGCTGCCACCGTGCTGCTGCAGGTGAGCGTCAAGACAGACAAGCCGCAGATAGCGAAGATAACCACCCGCCTCCTGTATAAGGAGGAACAGCCCGGAAAGATCATCGAGCATGTGGTGGCCGAAACCCGCTCGGTGGCGGAGATCTACGACGGCCGCACCGTTTTCCAGGACTTCCGCCTGGAGAGCCCCCGCCTGTGGTCGGTGGAGAAGCCGCAGCTGTACGTTGCCCGCACCGTGGTCCAAGCCGAGGACGGCACGGAGGATGTCTATGAGACCCCCTTCGGCATCCGTACCGCGCAGTGGCGCCCGGACGGGTTTTATCTGAACGGGGAGAAGACTTTCCTCAAAGGCGTATGCCTGCATCATGACGCCGGTGCCCTGGGTGCTGTGTGGAACGACGATGCCTGGGTCCGCCGCCTGGAAATGCTGCAGCGGATGGGCTGCAACGCCATCCGCACCAGCCACAACCCGCCCGCTCCGGAACTGCTGGACCTGTGCGACCGCATGGGGTTCCTGGTCTTGGACGAGCTCACGGATACCTGGACAGTGGCCAAGAAAGAGAACGGCTACGCAACGCTTTTTGAAGAGTGGGCGGAGAAAGACCTGGTGGCCCTGATCCACCGGGACCGCAACCACCCCAGCGTCATCGCATGGAGTATCGGCAATGAATGCGGCGAGCAGGGAGACAAGGACAAGTGGTGGATCCCGCAGATGCTCACCGACATCTGCCATCGCGAAGATCCCACCAGGCCCACTACTGCGGGCAACGACAACCCCTGGGCTTCTTCCCAGCCCTATGCCGCCACCCTGGACGTATATGGCTTCAACTACAAGCCGCACCTGTATCAGGAGTTCCGGAACGCTCACCCGGGCCAGCCTTTCTTCGGCTCGGAAACCGCTTCCTGCATCTCTACGCGGGGCTTTTACCGCTTCCCGGTAGAGGAGGAAAAAGGGAAGGGCTGGGACATGAATGCGCCCTTCCAGGTGAGTTCCTATGACCTGTACGCCCCCGGCTGGGCTTCCAGGCCGGACTATGAGTGGGAGTACGAAGACCAGGTTCCAGAGTGCGCCGGCGAGTTTGTCTGGACGGGCTACGACTACCTGGGAGAGCCCACGCCCTTCAACATGGATCCTTCGGTGCTCACCAACTTCCATACGGAAGAGGAGAAAGAGGCCTTCAAGAAGATGGTGGCCGGCTGGGGCCAGGCCATTGCCGAGGTTCCCCTGCCTTCCCGCAGCTCGTATTTCGGGATCATTGACCTGGCCGGCTTCCCCAAAGACCGCTACTGGTTGTATCAGGCCCGCTGGGCACCGGAAGTGCCCATGGCCCATATCCTTCCGCACTGGACCTGGCCCGGCCGGGAAGGGGAAGTGACCCCGGTGCACGTGTACTCGTCGGCCGACGAGGCGGAGCTGTTCGTGAACGGTGTCTCCCAGGGCCGGCAGAAACGGGAGGGCTACCGTTTCCGCTGGGACGGGGTGGTTTACCAGCCCGGTACCGTGGAGGTGGTTACCTGGAAACAGGGGCGGGAATGGGCCCGGGACAAGGTGGTCACAGCCGGCAAGGCCGCCCGGCTGCAGGCCTCCGTCGACTATTCTGGAAAAGAGCTCATTTATGTGAATGCCGATATCCTGGACCGCGCGGGAACCCCGGTTCCGGATGCGGACAACCTGCTTGTGTTCGATGTCAAGGGCCCGGCGCAGATTGTGGCGACGGATGCGGGGGATCCCACCTCCCATGTGCCGTTCTACAGCCATAACCTGCCTGCCTTCCATGGCAAGGCATCGGCCGTCGTACGCCGCACAGGCCCCGGTCCCGTTACAGTTACCGTCAAATCCAAAAACCTGAAATCAACAACTATAAAACTATGAAAAAGTTAGTATGTATCTTGGCAGCCCTGCTGCCGCTTGTGGCTTCCGCCGAAGAAATCGACGGCATTCTGGACCGTTTCAAAGACCCCGAGAAGGGGCATAGTGTGTTCATCTCCAAGGGACACTGGTCCTGGGGCATATCCGGCGGATACCGGAGTTTCGAGGCAGGCGGGAACGGCGCCGGTGACGGTTTCTCCATCCTGTCCCTGCTCAATATCGGCAACGGATACCTGAAAATGTACAATGCCTCACCCAGTTTCTCCTATTTCGTGGCCGACGACCTTTCGCTGGGCCTCTCGCTGGATTACAGCGGCTATTCCCTGGATACGGACATCCGGCTGGATTTCCGCAATATGTTTGACATCAACAACGTGGTGTCAGAGCTGGACGACCCTCAGACACAGGAGGAAATCAAAGAAATGTCAAGTGCCCTCAATGTGAGGCTGTCCGGCCGCCATATGGTCCGCAATGCCTGGGGAGAGTCGTTGAAGTTGCGCAAATACCTCTCCTTCTTCGGCAGCAACACTTTCGCGGTCTTCGGCGAGGCCCGTCTGTATGGCAGTTATGCTAATATCGATTCATGCCCCATCGACGTCGATGGTGTCTATCAGACAGAAAAGGCCCGTACCTCTTATGTATGGAACGCCGGTCTCAAGCTGGCAGGAGGCCTGTGCGTGCGGCTCCGGGACAACAGCGCCATCACCCTCAGCATTCCCCTGGTCGGCGCCAACTATCAGTACACGTATCAGCACAAGACAAATACCCTGAACGACGCCCACATGTCGTCCTTCAGCATTTCCCGCGACCTGGACTATCTGGCCGTCCAGATCGGGTATGTGCACTACATCGCTCCTAAGAAAAAACATTAGGGAGGCGTGTCCACCCTGTGGATAACTTTGTTAATTAAAATTTTTTTCTTATCTTTGCAGCCCATTTTGCGGGGACATAAGCCCTTCAGAATGGGCTGTAACTTTAATTTATTTATTAACAAACATTTATGCCTACAATTCAACAACTTGTCCGTAAAGGACGCGAGCAGCTCGAGGTAAAGAGCAAGTCTCGTGCGTTGGATGCTTGCCCTCAGAAGCGTGGTGTTTGTCTGCGTGTTTACACGACAACCCCTAAAAAGCCGAACTCCGCTATGCGTAAAGTAGCGCGTGTCCGTCTTTCCAACGCCAAAGAGGTCAACGCCTACATCCCGGGCGAAGGCCACAACCTCCAGGAACACAGCATCGTGCTGGTACGTGGAGGCCGTGTAAAGGACCTGCCGGGTGTTCGTTACCACATCCTTAGAGGAGCTTTGGATACCGCCGGTGTAGATGGAAGGACTCAGTCCCGTTCCCTCTATGGCGCAAAACGTCCCAAGAAATCTAAGAAGTAATTTTATCACCTTTAATTCTTTTTCAAAATGAGAAAAGCGAAGCCTAAAAAGAGGATTCTACTTCCTGATCCTAAGTTTCACGACGTGGAGGTTACCCGTTTCGTGAACAATCTTATGCTGCAGGGGAAGAAGAGTATCGCGTATTCTATCTTTTATGATGCCATCGACATGGTGGGCGAGAAGATGAAAGATTCTGACAAGGCTCCTCTCGATATTTGGAAGAAGGCACTCGAGAACGTGACCCCTCAGATCGAGGTCAAGTCCCGTCGTATCGGTGGTGCAAACTTCCAGGTGCCGACCGAGTTGCGTCCGGAACGGAAAGTCTCCGTCGCTATGAAGAACATGATCCAGTTCGCCCGCAAGCGTTCCGGTCACTCGATGGCAGAAAAACTTTGTGCAGAGATTGTGGCTGCCTTCAACAACGAGGGTGGTGCTTTCAAGCGCAAGGAAGACATGCACAGAATGGCAGAAGCCAACAAGGCCTTTGCACATTTCCGTTTCTAATCACTGCATGCTAAATGGCAAAGAGAGATCTTAACTTTACACGCAATATCGGCATCATGGCCCACATCGATGCCGGTAAGACCACCACATCAGAGCGCATCCTTTACTACACCGGAAAAACCCACAAGATCGGGGAAGTCCACGAAGGTGCCGCCACGATGGACTGGATGGTTCAGGAGCAGGAGCGGGGTATCACCATCACTTCTGCCGCCACCACCGCCTTCTGGCACTATAACGGGCAAACCTACCAGATTAACCTGATCGACACTCCCGGGCACGTAGACTTCACCGTAGAGGTGGAGCGGAGTCTTCGCGTACTGGATGGTACGGTGGCCACTTTCTGCGCTGTCGGCCGTGTACAGCCTCAGTCCGAGACTGTCTGGCGCCAGGCAGACAAGTACGGCGTGCCTAAGATCGCGTATGTGAACAAGATGGACCGCGTCGGCGCCGATTTCCTGGCCTGTGTGGAGGAAATCAAGAACAAGCTGGGCGCCACCGCCGTCCCCATCTGCCTCCCTATCGGTGCCGAAGACAAGTTCGAAGGCATCGTGGACCTCATCGACATGAAGGCCATCTTCTACGACGGCAACTCCGAGGACCTCGTCAACTACAAGGAAGGCGAGATTCCCGCAGACCTCAAGGGGGAAGCCGCCCGCTGGAGAGACATTCTCCTGGAGGCGGCCGCCGAGTGCGATGAGACCTTGATGGAGAAGTATTTCGAGGATCCCGACTCCCTCACCAAGGAGGAAATTATCGCCGCCATCCGCAAGGGCTGCATCTCCATGCAGATTGTCCCTGCCTGCTGCGGTTCTTCCTTCAAGAACAAGGGCGTGCAGTTCCTCCTGGATGCCGTGATGCGGTATCTGCCTTCTCCGCTGGACAAGGGCGCCGTGTCGGGAACCGACCCGCGCACCGGAAAAGAGATCAACCGCAAGCCTTCCGCCGAGGAACCGTTCTGCGCCCTGGTGTTCAAGATTGCCACAGACCCGTTCGTGGGCCGTCTGGCTTTCATGAGGGCCTACTCCGGCCGCCTGGACGCCGGCTCGTACGTCTATAACACCCGTACCGGCAAGAAGGAGCGTGTGGCCCGTCTGTACCAGATGCACTCCAACCACCAGAACCCCATCGAGTTCGTGGAGGCCGGCGACATCTGCGCAGCCGTGGGCTTCAAGGATCTCCGTACCGGTGATACCGTGTGCCTGGAAGAAAAGCCCATCACCCTGGAAACCATGGAGTTCCCGGATCCGGTGATCGGCATCGCCGTAGAGCCTAAAACCCAGAAAGACCTGGACAAGCTGGGAATCGCCCTCGCCAAACTGGCGGAGGAAGATCCCACCTTTACCGTGAAATCGGACGTGGAGACCGGCCAGACCGTGATCAGCGGCATGGGTGAGCTCCATCTGGACATCATCGTGGACCGTCTTCGCCGTGAATTCGGCGTAGACATCAACCAGGGTGCCCCGCAGGTCAATTACAAGGAATCCATCACCGGCAGCCACCAGCTTCGCGAGGTGTTCAAGAAGCAGACCGGTGGCCGCGGCAAGTTCGCAGACATCATCGTCAATATCTCTCCTGCCGACGAAGGCGTACAGGGTCTTCAGTTCATCAATTCGGTCAAGGGCGGAAACATCCCCAAGGAATTCATCCCGTCCATCGAGAAGGGTTTCACCTCCGCGATGGCCAACGGCGTGCTCGCCGGTTACGAGGTGCCTTCCCTGAAAGTGGAAGTCCTGGACGGCAGTTACCATCCGGTCGATTCCGACCAGCTCTCCTTCGAGCTGGCAGCCCGCATGGCCTTCCGTCACGCCTGTCCCAAGTGCCATCCGGTCCTTCTGGAGCCCATCATGAGCCTGGAAGTGGTTACCCCGGAAGACTACATGGGAGACATCGTGGGCGACCTCAACCGTCGCCGCGGCCAGATTGTTGCCATGGACTCCACCGCCAACGGAGCACGCATCGTCAAGGCTTATGTACCGCTCTCGGAACAGTTCGGTTACGTTACCGTGCTGCGCACCCTGTCCTCCGGACGTGCCACCAGTACCATGACGTTCGACCACTACGCAGAGGTTCCGGCCAATCTGGCCAAGGACATCATCGAGAAGAGCGGTTACAGGGTAGCCTCCGACGACGAGTAAAATTTAGCAAAAGTTAAAAAGTAAGCAATATGAGCCAGAAAATCAGAATCAAGCTGAAATCTTTCGATCACATGCTGGTGGACAAGTCCGCCGCCAAGATCGTCGATACAGTGAAGGCAACGGGTGCAAAGGTAGTTGGTCCCATTCCGCTTCCTACCAACAAGAAGATCTTCACTGTGAACCGCTCCACCTTCGTGAACAAGAAGAGCCGTGAGCAGTTCGAACTGGACTCCTACGTCCGTCTGATCGACATCGACGAGTCCAACGCCAAAACCGTAGACGCCCTCATGAAGCTCGAGCTTCCTTCCGGCGTAGAGGTTGAGATCAAAGTGTGAGGTTAACCCCCGCATCAGTAAAAAGGCAGTCCTGTGTGGCTGCCTTTTTCAGTATGCGACGAACTCCGTGTCCAGGTCTTTGCACACGTACTGTGCCGTGATGCGGCCGCTTTGGGCGGCGGGGGGCAGGCCGCCGGAATAGGCCGTCCGCTGCCCGGTGAAATACAGCCCCTCCTTGTATTTATAGGGTGCATGGTACAAGGGCTGGAAGGGCGGCCAGTCGCTCATGTAACTTCCCTCGAAGGTGCTGCAGTAGCGCTCGTAGGTGAGCGGTGTGGCCATGTCGGTCACTTCCACCTTTCCCCGGATGTCGGGAATCATTTCTCCCAGGGCATCCAGGAATGCCTCCATGATTTCCTGCTTGCGGGTGGCGTAGGTGCCGTCCTCCTTCGCCGCTTTCCACCAGGCGTATGTGGGCCCGTGCAGCAGGCAGGTGACCACGCTGCAACCCTCCGGCGCATAGCTTTTTACGTCGGCATAATTGTTTACCACGAGGGTCTTGTAGATGTGTCCGGAGGCCCGCAGCGGTTGCGGCAGCACAAGCTGCATGGAGCGGGGCCAGGCGCTTAAATCGGTCCGGATGCCTGCGCCCAGGAACATACACTGGGTGGTGCGCAGGCTTCTCCGCATTTTCTGCGCCCAGATCTCCTGCAGGGGCATTTTGAATAGTTTGTCAATCGCGCTGCGCGCATCCATGGAAATGACCACGGCGTCGGCCGAAAAAAGAGTGTCGGCGGTACGCACCGTCCATTTTCCGCCTTCCCGGAGCACTTCCAGGGCCGGGGTTCGGTAGCGGATTTCTCCGCCGAGCCCCAGGAAATGGCCGGCCATGTTCCTGGCCATCTGCAGCGACCCGCCTTTGGGGTAGCCGCTGTCTCCCATGGCGAAGGTGCTCAGGGTGTAGATGAGGGAGAGCGCGTTGATGGAAGGCTCTACCACGGCGGCCAGGAGCTCCCGGATGCGTGGATTGCGGAAACGCCGGGCATAGCCGCGGGCGCTTTGCATCATCAGGAACGGCGACAGGGCGGCTGCCCCGCCCATTTTGATGTATTCCCATAGGGAAAACGGCCGGGGATATCTGGCTTTGACGCCGCTGATGTCCGTAATGGGCTGATGGAAACCATTGAAGCAGGCCAGGTGGAATTTCAGGGTGGCCAGGGCCAGGCGGTCCCGCAGGCCGGTGAGTTCCAGGCCGTGCAGGTCCCGGTACAGGGGCATCCGCCCCTCGCTGTCAACTAGCGTATAGATGGGGTCTTTGAAATAAACGGGGTTGTTTTCCTGCAGGGCGCCGGTTTCCACCCAGATGTTGTGTAGCGGAATGCTTTCTTTGGCGCCGATGAGCCAGTGGATACCGCCCTCGAAGGTATACCCCTTGCGTTTCCAGCTGGTGGATACGCCGCCGGGGGTGGCCGCTTGTTCCAGGATTAGGGTATGGATGCCGGAGCGTTGCAGGTAATTTGCGCAGGTTAATCCGGAGATGCCGGCGCCGATGACGATAGCTTTCATTACATTCGTTTAAGTGCTCAAAGTTACTGCTTTTTTGAATTATTCGTGAAAGTTTACTACCTTTGTGGTCCTGATTTTATCAGAAGGCCCCATAGCTCAGCGGTTAGAGCAGCGGACTCATAATCCGTGGGTCGCAGGTTCAAATCCTGCTGGGGCCACCCGTGATGCATCAAAGAAAGGTGACTTTATTGTTCAACCTTTCTTTTTTTGTTATCTTTGGGGAAAACTATACCCGTATGGATAAGACAAATACGTGGAAAACCCTGTTCTGGGCTGCCTTGGCACTCTTTCTCCTGCTTCTGGGAGGAGTTGTCTGGAAATGGCCCCGTTCCGCTTCAGAAAAACCAGTTATAACGGAAGATATTATGGCAGAACCTGTAACAAGTATGGCTCCGGAAGCGCCTCAGCCACTCAATCATTACGCCCTCAAGGGCTCTGTGGCGGCCGGCGGCTACACGGAGTTTGTTCCCAGCTCGGATTACCGGATAGAAGAAGATTCCCGTGGCGTGACATTCGTTTCTCCGCAAGGCAAAAAACTCCTGCGCTGCGACATCATGGAACACCTGGAGGCCCGCTGGCCGGACCCGGAAGACCCCGCCCTGCTCCGCTACCGTACCGTGTACGAAGACTGGGGCTACCGGGCGGTGTTCGAATATGTAGAGGAATGGCCGGACGGCGCCGGCGGAATCCGCTTCAAGCTGGGCCCGGTGGCTTTTTTCCGCTCGCCGGGCATGTAAACGCTTAATAGCTTTTAGTTATGGAGGATAAGAAAAACATTTCGCTGCCGGAGAATGCACACCGGGAGCTCAAGCCGGGAGAGGAATACAAACCCATCCTGGACCCGCAGAAAAAATACGCGGAGGTAACGCCTTATTCGGTGGCCATGGGCGTGCTGATGGTGGTCCTTTTCAGCGCTGCCGCCGCATACCTGGGCCTCAAGGTGGGCCAGGTGTTCGAGGCCGCCATCCCCATCGCCATCATTGCTGTGGGGGTGACGTCAGCCCTGAAAAAGGTGGACGGGCTCAGCCAGAACGTGATTATCCAGTCCATCGGTGGCTGTTCCGGCGCCGTGGTGGCGGGAGCCATCTTCACCCTGCCGGCCATCTATATCCTGGGCGTGGAGGTGAATTTTTGGCAGATGGTGCTCAGTTCCCTGCTGGGCGGCGTGCTGGGCATCCTGTTCCTGATCCCGTTCCGCAAGTACTTCGTGAAAGAGATGCACGGGAAGTATCCCTTCCCGGAGGCAACGGCCACTACGCAGGTGCTCATCAGCGGTGAAGGTGGCGGCTCCAGTGCCAAAACCCTGGTTACGGCCGGTCTCATCGGCGGACTGTACGACTTCTGCGTGGCCACCTTCGGCACCTGGGCGGAGACGGTTTCTACTACCGTCATGGGCTGGGGCGCTGCCGTGGCCGACAAAGCCAAACTGGTCCTGAAGATGAACACCGGCGCGGCCGTGCTGGGCCTGGGGTACATCATCGGCCTCAAGTATTCCTTCATCATCTGCTGCGGTTCGCTGCTGGTGTGGCTGGTGATTATCCCGCTGATGAACCTCATCTGGGGGGCCGATGTCATCGACCTCATGAATACCGGCGTCACTACCGCCATCGGCGACATGGCGCCCGAGCAGATTTTCAAGGACTATGCGCGGCATATCGGCATCGGCGGCATTGCCACGGCGGGTATTATCGGCATCGTGAAAAGTTTCGGGGTCATCAAGAGTGCGGCCGGTCTGGCCGTGAAGGAATTCAGGCGCAAGCCCGGCACGCTGGACGAAACATCTGTCCGCACGGAGGAAGACCTTCCCATGAAGACCATCGTCTTCGGCGTGGTGATTGCCCTGCTGACCATTTTCGCCTTCTTCGCGTTCGGCGGCGTGGTGAACAACATTTGGCAGGCGCTGGTGGGTCTGGTGATCGTGGCCGTGGTGGCCTTCCTGTTCACGACGGTGGCGGCCAACGCCATTGCCATCGTGGGCTCCAACCCGGTGAGCGGCATGACCCTGATGACCCTGATCATTGCTTCGTTGGTGCTGGTGGCTGTGGGCCTCAAAGGCAACAGTGGCATGGCGGCGGCGCTGATCATCGGCGGTGTGGTGTGCACGGCCCTGTCAGTAGCCGGCAGCTTTATCACAGACCTTAAAATCGGCTATTGGATTGGCTCTACGCCCAAAAAGCAGGAAGGCTGGAAATTCCTGGGCGTGGCGGTGAGTGCCGTCACCGTCTGCGGTGTGATGCTGGTACTAAACAAGACATACGGCTTCACCGGCGACAATGCCCTGGTGGCCCCGCAGGCCAATGCCATGGCAGCCGTGATTCAGCCGATGTTCTCCGGCGGCGGCGCTCCCTGGCTGCTGTACGGCATCGGCGCGGCCATCGCCCTTATCCTGAATTTCTGCAAGGTGCCGGCCCTGCCCTTTGCCCTGGGTATGTTCATCCCCATCGACCTCAACCTCCCGCTGCTGGTGGGCGGTGCCATTTCCTGGTACGTGAGTACGCGCAGCAAGGATGCGGCCCTCAACAGCGCCCGGATGGAGAAAGGAACGCTCATCGCTTCCGGCTTCATCGCCGGTGGTGCCCTCATGGGCGTGGTGAGCGCCATCCTCAAGTTTGCCAACGTGGACCTGTTCCTTACGGGCTGGAATGCTTCCTACGGAGAAGCCGTGGCCATTGTGCCGTTCCTGTGCCTGCTGGCCTATATGGTTTATGCATCAATGAAAACCTCGAAATAAATGGAAAAGATTTTAGACCGATTTTTGCGTTACGTGTCGGTGGACACGCAGAGCAATGAAGACTCCGACACCCAGCCCTCGGCCGCCAAGGAGTGGAACCTGCTCAAGATGCTGCTAGAAGAGCTCCAGTCCATGGGCGTAGAGGCCAACCTGGACGAATATGGCTATGTGATGGCCTCCATCCCTTCCAATATCGACAAGAAAGTGCCCGCCGTGGGCTTTATCGCCCATGTAGACACCGCACCGGATGCCAGCGGGGCCGATGTAAAACCGCAGATTGTCCCCGATTACGATGGGGGCGCCATTGACCTCAAAGGCGTTCCCGGCCTGCAGCTGAAGCCGGAGGAATTTCCGGAAATGCTTCATTATGTGGGCCAGACGCTCATCACCACGGACGGCACCACACTGCTGGGCGCCGACGACAAAGCCGGCGTGGCGGAGATCATGAACGCCGTCCAGTACATGGTGGAGCATCCGGAGTTCAGGCACGGACCGGTCAAGATTGGCTTTACCCCGGACGAGGAAATCGGCCGCGGTGTGGTCAAGTTCGACGTCAAGCGCTTCGGGGCCGATTTCGGCTACACCATGGACGGCGGGGAAATCGGCGAGCTGGAGTTCGAGAACTTCAATGCGGCCAGTGCCAAGATCCACATCCAGGGACGGAACGTGCACCCGGGCAGCGCCAAGGGAAAGATGCGCAACGCCATCCTCATCGGCGAGGAACTGAGCAGCCTGCTTCCGGTAGACCAGCGTCCGGAGTACACGGAAGGCTATGAGGGCTTCTTCCACATCATCTCTTTCAAGGGAACGGTAGAGAATGCCGACATCGCCTTCATCATCCGGGACCATCACCGCGGCAAGTTCGAGGCCAAGAAAAAGCTGATGGAGCAGGCTGTAGCCTTCATCAACGCGAAATATGGCGAGGGAACCGCCGTCCTGGAGTTACGCGACCAGTATTACAACATGCGGGAGCAGGTGGAGCCGCACTACCACATCATCGACAAAGCGGTGAAAGCCATGGAGATGGCCGGCATCAAGGCCAAGATCCAGCCCATCCGCGGCGGCACCGACGGCGCCAACCTCTCGTTCAAGGGCCTGCCCTGCCCCAACATTTTCGCCGGCGGGCTCAACTTCCACGGCAAGATGGAGTTCGTGCCCCTGGAAAGCATCGAAAAGGCCTCCGAGGTCATCCTGAACATCATTACGCTATTTGCCGAATAGCCCCGGCTTTTCGGAATACCCCAACGTTTTGGGAGAGGTGGTCGATGTTTTTGGGAGAGGTGCGTTTTTTTGTGCTGGACCTCTCCCATGGAATCGGCCCCTCAGGCCGCTGGAAGGCATAATGAGTGGGAGAGGTGTCGACTAAAAAATCGCACCTCTCCCAAACTTTCGCAGGACCTCTCCCAGAACACCGGTAGACCTCTCCCAGATCGCAACCGGAGCCGCTCCCGGGACCATATCGGCCAAGCTATTAAGGATAGTACCGGTACCAGGAGCTGTACTCCTCATACTCCAGGCGGTCGCCCACCTGGTGCCAGGCATAGCATTCGATGGCTTCCGGGGAGTTCTGGGCCACGAAGATGGTAACGTTTTCCTGCGGATCCAGGGCGATGGTCACTACGTCCGGGATGCCGTAAGTGCCGTCATCGTCTATGCTCCATACGCCATATTCTTCGGATTCCTCGGACAGATCCACCTGCAGGTCTCCCATGGCCAGTTCACCGGCGCTGTCTTCCCACACGAAAACCACCATGGCGCGGCCGTCCTGGTGCTCGAATTCCACCATGGAAAACGCTCCCTGGCCGGCACCCTGGCGGATAGAGGCTATCCACCGGCTGTACATGACTTTGTGGCCGGGGAAGCGGGCCAGAACCTGGTCTACCACGTAGGGCCTGGCTTCCCGCACCGTTTCGGGGAATTTCCATCGGCTGAAGGACGGGAAACGGTGCTGTGCCACGAACTCCGACGGGGCCACCAGCGTTTCTGTCTCGTAGGGCTCATAACCGCGGAACATGGTTTCTTTCACAAACTCGGCATCCGGCATGGTGAAAAAGAATCCCTGGTTGTTGTCGAAGTCAAAGTCGGCCCGCCCCAAGTCCTTGTCCTCGTCGGCGTGGGTGTCCGCCACCAGGATGCCCAGGGCGGCATTTTGCTTGAAAACCACCCATTGCCGGGGACTTTCCGGGGCCGATGTCTCCGTTCCCGCCGGCACCACGAAGGTGTCCAGCGCGGCGTTCGGATAGGCAAAGTAGGGTTTCGGAAGTTCCAGGTAATCATAGGGAATCTGGGTGCCCACATACGCCCCGGGGCCGGCATACTGACGCTCATTGGCAAACGTAACACCGGTGACATCGTAGCTGTCGGCGAAGCATTCGGCGGCGATGCCATACACTTCCACTTCTTCTCCGAACCAGTTAAACACCTTTTCGGGGACGGTCACCGTCCCGGCATAGAATCCGCCGCGGATGAGCTCGCACCCGTCTGGTCCCTTCATCTGGTAAAGGTAGCCCTTGTCGTCGGTGAACGTGGGAATCACATGCGAGTAGATTCCGCTGAAAACCACGTCGGCAGGATACGGGCTGCCGCTGTCGCCGATGTGCTCGATCACCCGGACGCAGTCCCGGAGCACTTCTCCGTCGGCATCGACCGGGTTGGGGATAATCTCCAGCTCGAAATCATAGTTCTTATTGGGGTGCGTGTACCAGATATGGCCGTCCTTCACGCGGACAACGTCTATCTCGTCCGAGCCGACCCATGAAACGGATCCGTCCTCCCTCCGGACTGTGAGCGCGAAATCGAAGGTGCCGTCGTGCGGAATCAGAGTGAGGTTGTTTTCCGACAGCAGGGAATTGCCGTCGTCCGACCAGATGAGCTGGAAATACTTACCGCCGGGATTGTTTTGGGCCGACAGGGCGGTGGCCGCCAGGAGCAGGGCCAGCGTTACGAGCGTTCTGAGCGTTTTCATAGCTGTTGCATATTGGTAACAGGACAAAGATAGGACTATTTTCTTGCTTTTCATCGCTATTATCCTTACTTTTATGCCGATGATATGGAGCTTGGAGTATTTAAATGTTCTTATCATGAAAAAGATTTTAGAAGTACTCCAGTACGGCGAATTCGATTTCCGATTCAACACGGATATCGATGTGAGTAAAAATCCGGAAGTGATCCCCGAGATCTCCTCTTTGGTGTCTTTCAACATGGCCACTCAACTCTGGGGCGGAAACGAGCAGTCTGTCCTGGCCATGATCCGCTGCCTGGCCATTGCCGACCTTTCCCTATGCGCCCACCGGAAAGCGATGTTGCGGGAAATGGACCAATTGTCACAGGATCTTGCCCACGCCTTTCAGGTAGCCAAAAGGGAGTTCGAGAAGCGAGGCGGGATTATCCAGACTTTCGGCCCGGAGATCCAGCCCGGAAAAATCAAGAGCTAGCTGATGGAACGCGCGGTTGTCCGGAAGCTCCCCGACGGGAGTGTCCGGAGGGTCCAGCCCTTCCACGTAAGTCTGGAGGGGCTGGAGACGGCTATTATCTGCCGGGACCAGGAAGACTATGATGCAGTGGAGAAGCAGCTGGTTACCTGTGCCAGACGCAAAAATGTCCTGATTGTCATCCATGCCGTGGTGTCCAACCATGCGCACGCAGCCATCCTTGCCGTAGACCTGGACTGTGCCAATGCGTATGCACAGGACGTGAAGAAAATGATTGGCATGTGGGTGCGCCGTAAGTACGGAGATGCCAAGTTGATGAAGGACGTGGACGCCAGTGCGGTAGGTCTGGACAGTAACCAGCATGTCCGGAACGCCCTGGCCTATATTCCGCGCAACGCCCTGGATAACGGCTGCAACGTGAACGAGTACCCCTGGACCGGTTACCGGGCCATGTTCCGGAGGGGCGATGCCGGCGTGGAAGGCGCCCGGAGGGTCGCTTCCTTGACAAAAAGGGAAAAGGCCGCCCTCATGCACACCTGCGACAATTTGGCCGATGTGCCCTGGCTGCTGGACAGCGAAGGACACCTGATTCCGTCCAGTTTCTGCGACACGGCCTATCTGGAGCAGGTCTTCCATGGGGACCAGGCCTTTTTCATTCGCACCATCGGCTCGCTGAACAGCCCCGAGATGCGTTATGCGCTCATCGAGCAGCCTCGCATCCGGCTGCCCGACAGCGAGTTCCATAAAGTTGTGAACGACATGTGCCAGAGGTGGTACCGGCAGGACATCGCAGTAATCCCCATGGACAAGAAAATCCGCCTGCTCACTTACGTAAGGCGTACCATGCGGACTACCCTGCCGCAGCTTGCCCGCATCTTCGGCTTGCCCCGGGAGCAGGTGGCAGAAATCCTCCGTCAGCTTCGGCGATAAGGCTTGGGAGAGGCTTGGCTGCTATCTGGGAGAGGTCTACCGGTGTTCTGGGAGAGGTCCTGCGAAAGTTTGGGAGAGGTGCGATTTTTCAGTCGACACCTCTCCCACTCATTATGCCTCCCAGTGGCCTGAGTGGCCGATTCCCTGGGAGAGGTCCCCATCAAATTATCGCACCTCTCCCAAAAACATCGACCACCTCTCCCAGAATTACCCACCACCGGCTCTATTCTTGAGAATATTAGTAGGTCATCAGTCTCTGATACAAAGAGAGATATTGTTTATAAGCTTTATCCAACTCTCGGGAGAGTATTTCAATCTGCTTTCTGTCTTCTTCTGAGGGAAGAATGATCTTGATTCTGGAGAGCCAGCTAAGCTTCAGATCTGCCCGTGCGCCACCAAGGCAATAATCATTTATAATCTCTTTATACTCACTGTTCTTTAATATCTTTAGCAACTGGTATTTTGGGAGTACTGATTCGTCTTTGATGTGAAAAATAGGGTAGATAATTGAGACAAACATATTTTTATGCAAGTCGGGAACGATTGCGATACTTCCAACATTGATTCTGTGAGGGTTATATGCAAAGTCCCCGGCATATACTCTCTTGTATCGCTGGTTTAAATTGGCCAGTTCTGCTGCGGTAAGGACATCACTTATGTAAGCGCCATTTTGGGTAATAGAAATAATGGCACATTGTTCTTCTGCATCTGAAAACTCCTCTAGAGAGAATGGGGTGTCCCTTTCATCAATATACATTCCAATAGGTGATAATGGGCCCTTCGCTTGAGGTAAATGTTCCATGTATTCAAATGGGAATAAACTATAGTTATTCCCGAGAATGGCTTCTCTGGAAACAGTAATAGCTGTAGGAGGATTGTCCGCCCTCAACCGAGGGTCTCTGTTATAATCCATGAGAAAACGGTTACAATCTGACTGCCCGGGAAGAGGCCGCCTCCTTGCACCTAATTCAAAGCCGTCATTTCTTACGATATAAAAAAAAACATCTTTCATGGATTGCTCAGCATCTCTTTTCTTCTGAGCAAAAAGAACACTTGTCTTAGTAGGTGTATAGGGATTAAACACTCCACGAGGAAGCGATGCGACGATGATGGAACTACTTTCTTCCAGGATTTTCTTTCGGATAAAAAAGACAGCGTCGTCTTCGGAGTAAAGGAACGTATCTGGAATAACAACGGCGATTCTTCCTCCCTTTTTGACAGCTTTCCAAATATGCTGCATGAAAAGGCTGTCTCCTTGTGTGGTAGGATAGTCATATAATGCGCCATTGTCAACTTTTTGTGAATAAGGAATATTGGAGAGGACAATGTCGAAAGTTTGATCAATAGGTTCAGAAAGACAATCCTTCTGTTTGATATTGGTGTGCCCGTCGCCAAATAAAATCATATTCATTTTAGCAATTCGTGCCGTTGATGTGATTTCCCGGCCATAAATGCTTCTTTCTTTAATAAAGCGCTTCTTCTCTTTTTTTGTTTTAATCTCATCTTCACTATCGCTCTCGTTGATTACGATATTTGAATTCTGCGACAGTACTCTGAAACTCTCTAACAAAAAACCACCCGTTCCACTGCAAGGATCATAGATTGTCTCTCCGTATTGGGGATTGATGATTGAAACAATCATTTTTACAATATGACGTGGTGTGTAATACTCTCCTAAATCCTTGTTCCCATTTGTAACATTCCTTAAGAAAAATTCGAATGCATCTCCTTTGACATCACTATCTATACAGGAAAAATCAATCCCGTCAATTTCTTCTATCAGCTGAATTAAAATCGCTTCATCTGACACATTCAAAGACGATTCAAATACATCACCATATGTTCTTTTTAATCTGGGCTTAATTGTATCTTCAAGATAGCTTTTTACTTCACTGTCTTCTATGTGAAACTTTTCCTTAAGATATTTCGGCGTTTTTCTGATTAGCTTTTCCCATGAAGGAGCTTCTTCTGTAGAAGAGGTCGTTTCCCCAATGTCGTTAAAAGAACTTTTCAATTTGAGGAACATCAGATCTGCAAAAACAGAGAAACGTTCATAACCGTCCCTTAGTCCGGCTTTTCTAAGCAGGTTGTTCGCTGTTTTAAACTTTTTTAGCAAATCAGCGCGGCTTAACTTGAAGCCTGGCGGAACGGTTTCTATTTCAAAATTATTGTCAATAAGGCTTATTAGCGTTTTTTCATCGACAAAATCACTAATCTCTATTTTATTGATTTTAATGGCTCTTCTATCTTTGGAACAAGCAAAAAAAGCATTGGAATTATAGACAAATACAATAGGGATATCCAGTGGTGTCGCATAATAATCGATGGCCTGATCAATTGCTTTCTCTAAAGTACAGGATGGCCTTTTGGCTTCTATCACGGCAAGGATACGACTTTTACCTGTCTCATACACCAAAAAATCCGGATTTTTGGCTTGTAAAACATCGTCTTGATACTGGTATTTTGCTCTTTCTCTGAAAATATTACAGACTTCCGGATGACTTTCATCCATATTGTACCCAAGAGCACGAAGTCGATCTTCAATGATAACACGGGTATGTGCTTCAAGAGGCTCCTTGATCTTGTAAGGATTCAAGTCTTTACGTTGTTTGGCCATAGTCTTGCTTTTTTCTTCCAGACAAAGATAAAACTATTTCTTGGAAAACACGATACTATTCGTGTTGTGCGGTCGCAGTTTATCGGCTTCGCTAGGGACAGTATGAGTGAAGAGGTCGGGATTGCTTGGGAGAGGTCTGGCTACTATTTGGGAGAGGTCCTGCGAAAGTTTGGGAGAGGTGACTTGTCCTGAAATAAGTTGACAAAAACTTATGTTTAATGTAAAACTTATTT
>CAMVMG010000026.1 GCA_947168525.1 uncultured Bacteroidales bacterium | reverse complement strand
CACCAAGACGGGTCTTGGGCAGCATGCCCTTCACAGACCGACGGATGAGTTCGGCAGGCCGGGATGCGAGGATCTCGCGGGGCGTGGTGAAACGCTGGCCACCGGGATAGCCGGTGTAGCGGGTGTAAACGCGGTCGGTCATCTTCTTGCCGGTAAGACGAATCTTTTCGGCGTTGACGATGATCACGTTGTCGCCACAGTCCACATGCGGGGTGAAGCCGGGCTTGTTCTTGCCACGAAGCACCAGGGCAACGCGGGAAGCCAGGCGACCGAGCACGAGGTCGGTTGCATCAATGACGAGCCACTCTTTGTTCACAGTTGCTTTGTTCAGCGAGACTGTTTTGTAGCTAAGTGTGTCCACTGTCTTGATTATTAATGGTTTAACATAAAAAATGCGATCCCCCCATAGTCAGAGGGACCGCAAAGGTACGAATTTTTTGCCACAAAACAAAGAAAATCAGAAATGCCAGCCATCACATCGTGCTAGAAATAATAACCAACCCCCCAGTTCTGCCATTCCATATATTCTTTTCCCGACCTGGAGACCTGCTATTGTGAACTGGACTTGTTCAAGAAAGGATGTCCTGCTCCTGAATAACCCAAAAAGAGTCGTTTCCGCAACCAGTCTCCGACATTTCTTGCATGTCCTCATTCAATAAATAAAATAGCACGGATACGGAGCATTACGCGAAAATAGCAAAAAACGCGTAATGCGGTGTACCCCCGGTACAAGGCATTACGCGAAAATGGCCGAAAACGTGTAACCGGGTGTCCTGCCTGGTCCAGCACATGCCGGACAGCCTGCCATGTCGCAGGCTAGAGTGCCCTGCAAGGCCGTTTTCATGGCAACATGGCCGGGAAAACGACGTCTGCGACTTATACCATGGCCATGTTGCAGGCTAAAATGCCTTGAGAGGCAGATCGCGGTTGCAACACGGCAACTATTTCAACGGCTTCCCGCCAAAGGCATATCCCAGGCTCAAGCCCACAAAGCTGGTTTCCTTGTTCATCAGGTTGGCCGACAGCGTGACACGCAGACGATTCCAGGCTTCCAGGCCCACGCGAGGGGCTATATACGGAGACCACTTGTCCGGAACAACAGAAGCGGCGTAACCTGAGGCCTGCGTCCAGCGCGAAAAGCCGGCAGCCAGGCCTGCGAACAGTGACAGATTATTCGAGGTTTGCCAGTTGTAATCCCCTACGACATATAACTGCCAAGAGGGAAACACATCGTATCGGGAGGGCGTTACGGCTAACGAGACACGTTCCATTCTTGTTATCTGTGCGCCAAGGCCCAAGTCAAAAGCCCCGGAAGGGAAGTTATACCGAACCTCGCCGCGCCCGATAAGCATTAGACGGTTTTGATCAAAACCTAACTTATACATGCCGATTCCCGTCCCGACGGCAATTTCCGCTTCTACGGCCTGTACCTTTCGCTTGTCTACCTGCTGGGCATACCCCAGCGAGACGGACATAATGACGGCAACTAAAAATACTAATGTTTTTTTCATGCTTTTAGTAGTTAAATGATTGAATCAGAGGCCTCTCTGAATAAACAACTTCGAAGTTACTCTTGTTTAGACAAACCCTGTGCCACAGCTATCTAGAATGATGTTCCAACGCGCATCGTCACTAACAGGTCGTTGTCTTGCCCTACGTAGAAGAACTGGCCTGCCGCGAATTTATAACTCGGAGCCATTACGTTATCGGAAAAGATTATCTTAATCTCATCAATGTTTTGGCCTATTCGATAGTCTGCCGGGAATATCGTCTGTACCACTTCCGGTCCAATTAGGCGAACAGCATCGTGCCCTATAATATCAAGGCCTGTTCTATTAAGCAGAAATAATCTTAAAGAATCAATGTTGCCGCTGACTATTTGCGGGTAATCAGCCTCGGGGATAGAATAAGCGAATATCGTATAGACGGAGACCGTGCTTCCATTGAACTGCTCGTTGCTGATTCCATAAAAAGTCGGAGACACCGAAAGGATAGGCCCATTTAGTCCGTTATAGGGTTTTGTCATTATAATATTGTTCCACCCCAGACCAAGTCCTGTAGCAGTCTTGTCGGCCCACCATCCAATCCATGTCTTATTTTGTGTTTTTACATATGCTCCGCGCTCCTGATATACGACGTAATCGTGGTTATACACACGAGTTTTCATCCTTACATTCCACTGAAACTCTTTGTAAAAGATCTGATTCTCAAATACTTCATTCGCACTTCCTTGATGTGTTTCCGCCTGGGACCAGTTATAGTATGGAATCGGATTCACTTTTGTCTCCGGCATCATTTCCTCTTCAACCACCCCCGCAAAAGTGTCATAACGATAGACGGAAGGAGCTATTAAATAAGTTTTCTCTTTCACAAGTTCTCCTTCCATATTCTCATATGCCGCATAATTTGCTTCGAACTGCTCCAATCCCGACTCAGGGAAAAAGTACGTCCCCCGAGGAGATACTTTATAGACGAAATCGCCAACTCGAAATTCCCCATGAGTATTCAACAACCGGGCAAAATTCTCATTAGGAACCAGTTCGTCGTAGCCCAACGCTTTGTAAATTGTCTCTTTTCCTTCGAAGAACCGCTTTTTCGCCTCATATGATAAAATTGGATCCGACTCAATATCCACCTCCGTAAGACTTGTAAACAAGTTAGAGAAAGAAGTCCCTCTTGCTGCCTTAGTAGTTATACAATCGTCCTCTCCTTTACTTATTGATTCCCATAGTGCCTCCGGAGAGTTGAAAAACAGGATAGCATTTGATGATGTCTCGTCCTCAGCAATTTCCGAAAAAACGATGTTCTCTTTTGTACATGATCCAAAGGTGGCTAACAAAGATAAAAGTATAATTATCCGTTTCATAATCAATTATTTTTAAATCTCGAATTCACCAAAATAGACAGAGCCGGAGGAGAGTGTGAATGTTATGGTCCAATATCCTGTCGCTCCCCCGATTGGCATTATAGACATGCCTGCGCCGGGAATCTCGAACGTGAACGAATCCCCGGTAGTAAGATTGTTGAATTCCACATCTACTGTATCTCCTGCATTTACCATGTAGGCACATACGGATGCAAGTTCTGCATCATAGTAGGCCTCAATTCGAGTTGACGAAGGAACGCGAGGACCTGTGGATTGTTGGTCGTTCGACGGACGCACAATAATTTCATTATGTCCGTCAGTCTGTAAAAACTCTTTCGCCCTCAAGAAAGGGGAGAATAATACCCCTGCAAACAGGGATAAAGAAATTAGAAACAATAATTTTTGTGACATAATATAAAAGTTTAATTCGCCACAAAGTTCATTGTTTCTACATTATTTTTCAAGAAAAAAGATGTTACAATTTAAATAATTATCCGCTGTATATCAATCGGTTACGTCAAATCCACAATTACAGCCATATTTCTGGGGCTTCCCCGGACAGGGCGCGAATATAATTATCTCCATTTTGCCCAAGATTCCGGCTAATTCTCTCCTTAAATCTTGTCTTTCTTGTTCGAACTGCTCCACAAGTCATTTGCATCAAAAAAGCAACCGTCCTATCTGGAATTCCTGCGAAAAAAAGCATAATCATTCTATAGTCACTCTCGTTAAACAAAGGTCGTCCCTTATCACTAGAGTTACATGCCGTTCTAAACCGAGCCATCAAATTATCGCGAAATTTATCAATGCTGTCTTCGAGAAGAAGAAACAAAGAATCATCCTTCCGAAGTGCATCAAGTGCGCTGACAAACGATTGCAACTGAATATCTTTTCTTTTTTGATAATCTTCATCCAAATACCTATAAGGATCAGAAGTTTTACCTGTCGAATCATCAAGGAGGGCAGCATATGTATCTGCAAACATTTTTACGACGGATATTTTCTCCTGCAATGCGAGGTTCACAGCATAGGCGAGCTCTGAACAATCTTGCCGAGCCGCCAGAAGAGAATCGGTAATCTCGCGAATCTGCAGTAAATCTTCTTCGAGTTGCTCTTCCTGCTCTTGCAAGGCTCTTTCCTTTTCGGCCAACTGTCGCCTATGCAATATGATGTATAAAACAAGAACACAAAACAAAGCGATAATAACTAATGCGGATAGAACGAGCAAAATAAAACGATAACGGGCCAATACGGCATGATGGGTAGCCTCTTGCTCACGATAATCTCGGACAGTGTTAGCTATCTGTTGGTTCTCTTTCGAAAAGACCATTTTATTATGCAACTCTATCCCTTTATTCATTTGCTCAAAGGCAAGGTCAGCACAATTCCTGCGTTCATATATGAAGACCCTGGCATTGCACAAGTGAATGGAATCAAGTAACGTTTTAGCTGCACGCTCTGCTAATAAAAGATAATAGTCAGCAGAATCTATTTGCCTCTGAAGATTACTATCAAAAGCCCTAGCCATTAAACAATAATCTGCCGTCGTCGCCGCAGGAAAACCGAGCCATGCGGCCTCACGGAACAAAGTAATTGTCTCATCCGAATTATTGCCGCTTTGCGTCGTTAGAATATATGCACGGTCCTTTAGAATTTTGCTAAGAAACTCTTTTTTCCCCTCTTTGCGCGCATAGGATTCCAAATGCACCAAGATGGAATCTGCAACTTGCAATTCTCCTAAAGAAATATAGGACATGGATTCGCCCAGCTCTGCATAGGCAGCATAATAAGGTTCGTCATTTGCATGAAAGAACTGGGCTGATTCTTGATAATACGCCAACTCTGTATCATAATCCTGGCAATCACCATAAATCTCCGCCATATTGCGCAAAATAAGACCGATGTAGTGGAGATCCTCCATCTTCTCCGCCAACTCTTTCGCCTGAAGGAATGAGATAATCGCACCGGTATTGTTCCCGGCGTTCCGCTGTACACGGCCCAAAGAATACAATGAGAGCATCTTATCCTTCTGCGTCCCGTGCCTGTCGAAATACCTTACCGCAATTAGAGCCAAAGAGTCATCGGTCACGTCAATATAAGACTTATCCATGGCCAAAGACATAAGCAGTGCATACCGGGCCTTCCGGGACGAGGGCCGCAACTGCTCCTGCGGGATATCGGAAAGCTGCTCGTAGGCCGCATACGGATCCGACGAAATCTCCTGCTCTATCGCATCAAACTGCCGGTCTATCGGCCGCGTACAGGAAAGCGCCCACAGAAACAGGGCAAACGCAAAAATAAACTGCTTTGATCTTATCATATACAAAAAAGGCTGCCTGAACAATACTAAAAACAGGTGAATTAAACTATTATATCATGCCCGGCAGCCTATGCCGTCTCTAAATAAAAAGGGTGACAAAAGAAAGCCACCGATAGTTACACGCAGGCTCTGGAACGGCCGTAGTAGCATCTACCAGTTGACTTTCTATGCCACCCTATAGGAGACGGCATAGAAAATCCTGTGTAGGGGCTACTGATTAATTGTCCGGATTATGCGTGTACCCTAAACAAAATTTCTAAGCAAAACTTAGCATTATGTTAGCCTTATGGATTACCATAGGCTTCTACTGCAAAGTTAGAACAATTCGGACGAAATACAAATACCAAGGCCAAGCTCACATGGGCTTGATGCAGTACACTTGGTCCCCCGACAC
This sequence comes from uncultured Bacteroidales bacterium, assembly GCA_947168525.1. Lineage (GTDB taxonomy): Bacteria > Bacteroidota > Bacteroidia > Bacteroidales > UBA932 > Cryptobacteroides. The sequence continues at coordinate 26,144 of CAMVMG010000026.1, read as the reverse complement.
GGCATATTACGCAAAAAGGGCCGAAAACGTGTAGGCAGTTTTTCCCTGCATGCTCCATTTAAGATACGCTGGTCTGAAGAATCACGTGATACGGGCTTCCGAATCGGCCATGTTGCAGGCTGTAATGCCCTACAAGGCCGATTTCACTTGCAACATGGACGGGAAAACCAGGTCTGCGGCTTAAACCATGGCCATGTCGCAGGCTAGACTGCCCTGAGAGACCGATTGCGGCTGCAACACGGCAATATATAAAGCCAAGAATGGAAGCACATATTTTCCCGTAAAGACACAAGCAGCGGAGGTTAACTGCCTGGCAGTCAGCACAATAACAGGTTCTCCTGTGCGCCGCCAGGCACACAGGAGAACCATGAACTGCTTGATACACAGATGCTTAAGCTCCACCGGTGGCCAACTTCAACAGCTCGGCGGAAGGGACATCCGGGCCGGGCTGCGGCAACAAGTACCAGCGGACGGTCCAGTCCAGCTTTTCGCCGGGGGCCAGGGTGGTATAGGCGCCCTGCTCCTCTATCTCCACAAAGGTTTTGCCCGTGTTCACATAGACCTGGATCTCGGCCTCGGCGGGGGCGGCCTCACCGTCGGCCAGATCCTGGAACTTCTTCACAAACAGCACGCCGCCGGAACTGAACGCCAGCCAGCCCTTGCCGTTGGCATTGATTTTCCGGTTCTCCCCCGCCTGGTCCAGCACGTACCAGGCAGCGCCCTCGCGGAACTCGAAGGGCAGGCCGGCCATGTTGTTTGCAGGTTCCACGGCCGGGGCGTCAAAGAAGAGTACGCCGCCGTTGGGCACGCGGGAAATCTCCCACGGGGCCACCTGGCGGGTTTCCCCGGACTCGTTCACGATCGAATAGGTAATGACAATGGCGCCGTCGTGCGGGCACACCTTGAACTGCTTGTACACCCGGTAGCCGAAGCGCTCGGACTTTTGCCCGATGAGGGTGAGTACGCCATCCTGGACGCTAGCCTCATACGGCTTGGTGTCGTATTCGGCCACGGGCGGCCAGTTCCACTGGGCCTGCGGAGAGGTCCAGAATGTGCTGCCAAAGGAATTCGGGAAGCGGGTCTGTGAGAGCACCTCCGTGTCTTTATACTTGAACGACAGGATTTTGCCACCGGTAGCAGCATTCACCCGCAGGGACATGTCTCCGGAGGTGATACAGTATTCAGATTCACCCACGGCCTCTACAGTCTGTGCCTGAGCAACCGCGCAGCCCAGTGTCAGGGCCACAAGAAAGGGGAAAAGCGTCTTTTTCATATCAGTACAGTTTAGTGTATGGCAAAGATAGCAAAAACCCTGCGGCAAGGGTGCCCGGCATAGCCCAAATGCTTTCAATTATCCGTCAAAAAAATGGCCCAAGTCGCAGGACTTGGGCCAGCATAACATCTGTCAGATCTGGAAACGATTAATAGCCAGGATTCTGTTTCAGGTTCTCGTTCACGGAAGTGGCGGAGTACGGGAACGGCATCAGCTCATGCTTGCCGGTCTTGAAGCCGTGCTCGAGCTTGGAGTTGTTCTTTTCGTAAACCACATAGCCTTCGTGCGTGGCAGCGCCGTCGGTGAACATGCGGTCTCTCTGCATAGGATGCTCCTCACCCATGGAGGCAAGCTCCTTGGCGGCATCACCCCAGCGGACCAGGTCGGCCCAGCGGCAGCCTTCGTTGAACATTTCCAGGAACTTCTCGTTCTTGACCTCGGTCATGTTGAGCGTGGTGCTCACGTGCTTGGCACCGGCACGGGTCTGGATGGCGTTCAGGGCGGCCAGACCGGCACCGGAAGTCTCACCCAGCTGGGCGCAGGCCTCGGCATACATCAGCAGCACCTCTGCATAGCGCATCAGGTGGAAGTTGCGGTCGTTCCACATACCCTGCCGGATGTCCTTGGCCAGGCTGATGGTCTTCCAGGTCAGATAGCCCTCGACGCAGAACATGCCGGCAGCGGTGCTGGATCCACGGGCGGGATCTTTCTTCTTGTCTTCCAGCGTGGGGCAGGCAGCGTCGGTAGGATAGGCCAGGTCGGTCTCCGGATTGCCGCTGATACCGAGGGCTTCGTCATAAGTCTTGATGAAAGCCTTGCGGCGGTCGGAATCCATACCGTCATTGTTGATGAGCGCCTCGGCGTACTTCTTGGTTACACCGGAGAAGCCCCAGCCCTGGTTGTACATGTCGGAAGGAATGCCAGCCGTGTGGTCCCAGCGCCAGTTGCCAGAGTGGGCAGCCATCCAGGTGGTGTGCACAATCTGGGCGGTTACACCGCTGCCCCAGACAGGAATGGAGCTGTTGAAGTCGATGTTGTACTCGAAGATCTTCTCCGCGCTGCCGTCGCCATCCACCTCCCACAGGGAGTGGAGCTTATTACCGGGAACGAGGGCATATTTGCCGGAGTTGATCACCTTTTCGAGGTCGCTCTTGGCACCGTTGAAGTCGCCCATGAACAGGCGGGCCTTGCCGGCGAAGGCATAGGCAGCGCCCTTGGACCACCTGTAGGTGAGAGCTTTGTCCTCGGTGCTGGCCCTTTCGGTAAGGTCGGCGGCGGCAGCTTCAAGCTCCTCGGCGCACCATTTAAGCAGTTCCTGATGGTCGGAGTTACCGGGCTTGTCGGTAGCACTAAGCACATGGTCTACGAGCGGCGGGGTGCCGAAGGCGATAGCCAGATACAGATGATAGGCGGCGCGCATGGCACGGGCCTGGGCGATCAGGTCTTTCTTGGCAGGGGTGCTGGGCTCGAAGTTGTCTATGACCAGGTTGGCCGTATAGATAATCTGATAGGACTCTCCGTAGAAGTTGGAGCAGACCTCATTGGTGACATCCGTACGGAAGTCGGAGATCTGTCCGGCATAGTCGCAGTCGCCGTACTGGCCGCCACCGGCGTACACATCATCGCCGGGAAGGCTGAACAGGTAATTCATCGGGACATAGATACGGTAGTTACCCGTGGTGCGGATGGCCTGGTCGTACATGGACGTTACCGCAGACTGGCAGCTTTCGTCGGACCCGTCATAGAAGGCCTCGTAGGAGACCACACCCTTCTGCTCGATATCAAGCCTTTTCTGAGAGCAGGATACGGCAGTGAGAGCAATCACTAGGATAGGGATGATATATTTTTTCATTGCTTTCAAGATTAAGGATTAGAATGTAAGGTTGAGACCACCCATCAGCTTCTTGGAAGTAGGATAGGAACCGAAGTCGAATCCAACGGAGGAAGCGGAACCGGCAGAAGCGGTTTCAGGATCGAATCCGGGATACTTGGTGAAGGTGAAGTAGTCGTCCAGGGAAACGAAGATGCGCACATTCTTGATGAAAATCTTGCTGAGCAGGCTCTTAGGCAGGGTATATCCCAGCTGGATCTGCTTGATCTTGAAGAAGGAGCCGTCGAAGAGCATGGCGCTGGAACTCCAGAACTTGCCGTTGGAAGCGGTGCTCTCTGCGCTGGGCATGGGGGCGTTGGTGTTGGTGGAAGTCCAGGCGTTCTTGTGGAAGTACTCGAGGGAGTTGGCCAGCGGACGGTCCGGACGGTAGGTCACAGGATAGATCTTGTTGCCACCCACGCCGGTGCCGAAGACGGTGAGGTCGAAGCCCTTCCAGGCTGCGTTGATGGTGATGCCGTAGGTATACTTGGGAATACCACTGCCCAGGTCCATCATATCGGCATCGCCCAGAGAGTTGTCGTCGTTGACATCCGTGATGATGGGGTCACCGGTCTCCTTGTTTACGCCTTCGTATTTGTAGCCGCGGAAGTACCATACAGGATGACCCTGCTCGAACACGGTGGTAAGCTCGACGGAGTTGGGGGTGTTGCCGGAGTTGATCCTGGAGATGGAAGGATCCAGGTAAGTCACCTCATTGTGGAGAGTGGAGAAGTTACCGGTGACGCTGTACACGAAGTCGCCGATCTGGTCTTTCCAGCTGAGTTCAAACTCAACACCGGTGTTGAGCACGGAACCGGCGTTGATGGTGGTGCTGGAAATACCGAGCTCTGCCGGAGGGTTGATGTTCACGAGCAGGTCCTTGGTTTCCTTGCGGTACCAGTCTACGCCCAGGGAAAGTTTGTCATTGAGGAAGCGGGCGTCCAGACCCACGTCCACCTGATGGGAGGTCTCCCACTTCAGGTCAGGATTGGCAAGGCCGGAAGGACGGGAACCATAGGCAGGATTGTTGTTGTCTCCGTTAAACTGATAATAGGTACTGTTGTAGCGGATGGTAGCAGCATACGGGTAACCACTCAGCACGGCCACATTACCGTTCACACCCCAGGAAGCGCGGAGCTTGAGGAAGGAGATGGCCGAACGGGACACATTGTTCTTGAAGAAAGGCTCGTTGCTGACGGTCCAACCGCCGGAAACGGAGGGGAAGAAACCCCAGCGGGCCTGCTGCGACAGCTTGGAGGAGTCGAAGGCGTCGGCACGGAAGTTCACCTGCAGGTTGTAGCGGTTGTCAAAACCCCAGTCCAGACGGCCGAAGTAGGACATGGAAGCCATCTCGCTCGGGCTGGAGGAAACGCTCTTGGGAGCGTCGGAGAGCAGGTAGCTCAGATAGCGGAAGTTGGGCTCGTATCCGGAGAGGATATCTTCACCGGAGGAACTGCCGTTTACGCCGTAGGACATCTGGTTGATGAAGGACATACCGGCCATGAGGTTGAAGGTATGCTTCTTGATGGGCAGGGTGTAGTTGGCGAAGTTTTCCCACTGATAGAACCAGCCGTTGTTGGCGTTGGCGGAAATGCTGTAAGTGGTGGAGTTGGCCGAGCTGTCCAGATAGAAAGGATCGGAATAGCTGGTGCTGTAGCTCTGGTTGGCGCGGAAGCCGAAACGGGAGGTGATCACCAGGTTCTTGATGGGGGTGATATTGGCAAACAGGACACCACGGAGGTTGATACCGGTGTTGGTGTTGTTGTTGCGGTCTCTCTGCAGGAGCGGGTTACCACCGGCATCGAGGGTCTGGATGGCGGAGGTGGCATAGTAGTGACCGTTCTCGTCGGCCAGCACGTTGAAGCCCTGGGCGATGTGGTTCTTGAGGTCTGTCGGGATGGCGGCCTCATTCTCGTACACAACGGGGAACAGCGGGTCGTTGGTGATGGTGGACATCATCACAGTGCCGTACTGGGAGTGCTGGGAAACAGCGTTGGTGCTCCATTTTTCGATGGCGATGTTGTTACCTACAGTGAGCCAGTCGTTGATCTTGTAGTCTGCGTTGAACTGGCCGGAAAGTCTCTTGTAGATATCCTTGTCGCCCTTGACGATACCGTTTTCATCGTTGTAGTTGATGGCCACATAGTAGTTGGCGCGGTCGTTGGAACCCTGGACACCGACAGTGTGCTTCTTGGTGAGGCCGGTGCCGAAGATGGCCTTGGACCAGTTGGTGTCCGTGCCGTCGTAGCCTACGCTCTGGAGGGTGGCGTCGGACAGGAGGCCCTGGGCCTTCTTGTAGTCGATGTACTGGGCGGCGTTCATCACCTCTGCGGGTTTCTGGAGGGAGCTGGCGGTGTACTGGACATTGTAGAACACCTGGCCCTTGCCCTTGTCCTTGTTACCGGACTTGGTGGTGATAAGGACCACACCATTACCAGCCTGGGCACCGTAAATAGCGGCGGAAGCGGCATCCTTGAGGACCTCCATGGACTCGATGTTGGAAGGATCCAGATACTGGATGTTGTCCACCTGCAGACCGTCAACGATCAGGAGCGGTCCGAGGGCCGACCCGGAGTTGGAGGAATAACCACGCACGCGGATGGTGGAAGCGGAACCAGGAGCAGCGGAATAGTTGAGGATCTGCACGCCGGCAGCCTTACCCTGGAGGGCGTTGGCGGCGTCGGCCGTGGAACGGTTCTTCAGGTCATTCTCATTCACGGAAGCGATGGCGCCGGTGATGTCGCTCTTGCGCTGGACACCGTAACCGATCACCACGGTCTCTTCCAGGAACTCAGCATCCTCTTCCAGGACGAAATGGAATTCGGTCTGGTTGCCGATAGCGACAGTCTGCGAAGAGTAACCGATGCAGGACACCGTGATGTTGGCCCCTGCAGGGACAGTGAGGGCGAACTTACCGTCGATATCCGTGACAGCGCCGATGGAGGCGTTACCCACCACCACGACGGATGCTCCGATAACGGGCACGCCACTTCCGTCAACGACGGTACCAGAGATAGGGCGGTTCTGCGCAAAAGCGCTTACCCCCAGAATGCAGGCGACGACGAAAGCGAAAACCGTCGTTACCTTCCGGTTAAGTAGTTGAATCATAGAGTAATTGGTTAATAATGGTTAATTGGTTAAGTATATTAAACTTTCAGGTTATAGGTCGGTGGTTACTAAAGTAATTAATTAATAAGTTAGGTTATAAATTTACAATTTTCTTTCAAACACAACTACAAAGATATAAATAAAAAAATAATTCGTAACACTATTTTTTCTATTTTTCGTATGCCGACACCGGTTCCGGCGCCTCTTCGCCCCAGCGCGCCGCGACATAATCCAGCGTAGCAAAAATCTCGGCGGGGTCTTTGGAGGTGACCAGTTTGATGCGGGTTTCCTTGAAATCCCGCAGTCCCTTGAAGTAGCAACTCAGGTGGCGGCGCATCTCGTACACGCCGGTCACGGGGCCTTTCAAGTCCAGGGACAGCTGGAAATGGCGCTTGGCCAGGGCCACCCGGTCCCGGACGTTCATGGGCGGAAGTTCCTCGCCAGTGTCCAGCAGATGCCGGATCTCCGTAAAAATCCAGGGATGGCCGAAGGAAGCCCTCCCCACCATGATCCCGTCCACCCCATAGCGGTCAAAGGCCTCCCGGGCCTTCTGGGCGGAATTAATGTCTCCGTTGCCGATAATGGGAATGTGCATCCGGGGATTGTTTTTCACCTCTCCGATGAGGGTCCAGTCGGCCTCTCCCTTGTACATCTGGCAGCGGGTGCGGCCATGGATAGTAAGGGCGGCGATGCCCGCATCCTGCAGGCGCTCCGCCAGCTCCACGATTATCTTGGAGCCCTCGTCCCAGCCCAGGCGGGTTTTCACGGTGACGGGCTTGTCCGGGACGGCATCCACGATGGCTTTGGTGATAGAGACCATCTTGTCGGGCTCACGCATCATGCCGCTGCCCGCTCCCCTGCCGGCTATCTTGGACACAGGGCAGCCGAAGTTGATGTCGATGACATCCGCCCCGTGTCCCCCGGCCAGCTCGGCGGCGCGGGCGGCCATCCGGGCGGCATCCACCATGGCTTCGGGGATGCTCCCGTAGATTTGCACGGCCACCGGCGCCTCTTCCTCCAGGGTGTGCATCTTGGCGATGGTCTTGCCCACATCCCGCACCAGGCCGTCGGAGCTCACGAATTCGGTAGTGACCATGGCGGCCCCCGCCTCCCTGCACAGGATGCGGAAAGAAGCGTCCGTCACATCCTCCATCGGAGCCAGTGTGACCGGACGCTCACCAAGGTCTATGTTGCCGATTCTCACTTCAATTCAAAGCTTACACTACCGCGGATGTCGGCCGACGAGGCGCCCACCAGCACATCGAAGCGGCCGGGTTCGGCCACCCACGCATGCTTGGCGGCGTCGAAGAAACTGAGGGATTCCCGGGTCAGTTGCACGGAAACGGTCTTGGTTTCGCCGGGCTGCAGGAATACCTTGTCAAAGCCCTTGAGTTCTTTCACGGGACGGTCCACGGAGGATTCCGGATCCGCCACGTAGAACTGCACCACCTCTGCGCCGGCTACGGCACCCGTGTTGGTCACAGGCACGCTCACTGTCACGGAACCGTCGGTGGTAACGGTCTTGGACACCTTGGGATCGCCATAGGCGAAGGTGGTGTAACTGAGACCATAGCCGAAGGGGAACAGCGGAGCCACCTGTTTGGCCTCAAACCAGCGGTAGCCCACGTAAATGCCCTCGGAATACGTTTCTTCCAGAATGGGCACGGAGCCGAAGGAACTTTCCCACGTCTTGTCGCCGGGCAGGCCGGGGAATTGCTCCGGGGTCTTGACCGGACCGTCTTCCAGGGCCACCGGGAAGGTGAAGGGAAGCTTGCCGGAAGGGTTCACGGCGCCGGTGAGGACATCGGCCAGGGAATGGCCGGCCTCGCTGCCCAGGTACCAGTCCTGGACGATGGCAGGGACCCTGGATACCCAGGGCATGGCCACGGCATTGCCGGAGATATTCACCACCACCAACTTGGAATGGGCGGCGGCAAGGGCCTCGATTACGGCATCCTGGCCGTAAGGCAGGCCGTACTGCTGGCGGTCATTGCCCTCTGCGTCCTGATAGTCGCTCTTGTTGAGACCGCCTATATAGATTACGTAATCTGCCCCCTGGGCGGCTTTCACTGCGTCGGCGATGAGCTGGGCGGCGGAACGTTTTTCGGAGAGGTCCTGGCCGGTGGAAACACCGTTGTATTCGCCGCCAGCGTCACCCACGTAACCGCGCTCATACACCACTTCCACGCCCGGAAGGGCCTCGCGGAGGCCGTCCAGCGGGGATACCTCGTGCTGGGCTTTCAGGGAAGAGGAGCCTCCACCCACGGTCATCATCTTGATAGCGTTCTCACCCACCACCAGGATCTTCTTCGCGCCCCTCAGCGGCAGGATGCCGCCGTCGTTCTTCAGGAGGACGATGCCCTCGGCCCCGATCTTGCGGGCCGCAGCGTAATGCTCCGGAGAGGTGAATCTGCCGGTTTTATGCTCCGGGTTCATGCTGGTTCGGAAAATCAGGCGCAGGATGCGGCGGGCTTTGTCGTCCAGCTCGGTAGTGCCCACCTGCCCGCTGCGGATGCGCTCCAAATAAGGATTGGCCAGAAAATAGGAGTCGTAGGCGTTGGTCTTTCCCATGGTGAGGCCGTTGGTCCAGGAGCCAAACTCCATGTCCAGGCCGTTGGTGATGGCCTGGTCGGTGTCGTGCACGCCGCCCCAGTCGCTGATGACTACGCCGTCGAAGCCCCATTCGCCTTTGAGGATATCGTTGAGCAGGTACTGGTTATGGCAATTCCACTGGCCCTTGTACAGGTTGTAGGAGCCCATGATGGCCCAGGCGCCGCCGTCCACCGCTGCTTTGAAGGCCGGCAGGTATATCTCATAGAGGGTACGGTCATCCACAGTGACGTTGGTGAAAAAGCGGGCCGTTTCCTGATTATTCAAGGCATAATGCTTCACGCAGGCAGCCACATTGTTGCGCTGCACGCCCTGCACATAGGGCACCACCATGGTGGCCGCCAGGAACGGGTCTTCGCCCATGTATTCGAAATTACGGCCATTGAGCGGAGTGCGGTAGATATTCACGCCGGGGCCCAGCAGCACATCTTTCTTGCGGTAGCGGGCTTCCTCGCCGATCACCGTTCCGTACAGGCCGGCCAGGGAAGGGTCCCAGGAGGCAGCCAGAGCGGTCAGGGCCGGGAAGGCGGTGCAGGAATCGCTGGTCCAGCCGGCCTGGTCCCATTCGTCCCAGAGCACCTCTGCACGGATGCCGTGCGGGCCGTCCGTACACCAGACCTCCGGAATGCCCAGGCGGGGTACGCCGGCGCTGCTGAATTTTGACTGGGCGTGGGTGAGAGCCACTTTCTCTTCGGTGGTCATCCGGGAGAGGGCGTCTTCTACGCGCTCTTCTACCGGAAGGGATTCGTCCAGATAGGCGGGGCCGTCAAAGGATTTCTTCACAGGCTGGCCGCAGGAAACGGCCATGGCAGCCGCAAGGGCTGCACAGGCAAAGGTCAGGGGTTTCATATTTCTTGGTTATTAGTTACGTTTCTCAGACTGTCAAGCAGGCTGGTCTCGAAGGCCGATTCCTCTTCCGGCGTAAGGAAGGAAGCCTGGACAGGAATCATGAAAACACGCCCCCGGAGCTCTTCCGGGACTTTTTTCACGTCCACAATGCGCTGAGCGTCCTTTTCGGTGGTCACCAGGCAGGCGGTGGGGAATTCTTTCACGGCGGCCTTCAGGCTTCGGATGTCGGCCCGGGTGTATTTGTGGTGATCCGGGAAGCCAATCCGGCGGACAATCTTGTAGGTGTCTGACAGGTAACTCCTAAGGGGCGCGTCGTTGGCAATGCCGGTGAACAGCACCAGCCGCTTGGAGTAGGTGTAGCGGGGGTCTCCTTCCGGGAAAACGGGCTCCATCGACCCATAAGTGAGGGTGGTGAAGAAGAGCTGCTGGTGTTCCCTGAGGCGGAGGTACTTCCGCCATTTGCTGCGCTCCCAGTCATCCACATAGGCCGGGCATTTGGTCACAATCACCATCCGGGCCACTTTCAGGCGGCTTTTCAGGTCCCGCAGCGTGCCCCAGGGCAGAAGACGGTCCTTGTGCACCGGACGGTTGTAGTCTACCAGGACGATGTTCAGGTGCGGGCGGAGCTTCCGGTACTGAAGGGCGTCGTCCAGCACCACCACATCGGCCTTGGGAACGGCCTTGTCCAGGCAGCGGCGGGCTTTCTTGGACGTCTCCAGCTCTTCGGGGTGCGTGAGGAAACGGATGCCCTCCAACCGGTCTTTGTCCACGGCCACGGTGACGGCGGGGAACTTCCGGGCCATCTGAAGGGGCTCGTCCCCGTACAGGAGGGCGGTCCCTTCGCGGGAGACCTTCTGGAAGCCCCTGGACTTGCGTTTATAGCCGCGGGAAAGGACGGCGATGTTGCTGTAGGCCCAGTCGTCGCTCCTGAGAAGCGTCCGGAGCACCATTTCCGTGTGCGGGGTCTTTCCCGTCCCCCCTACGGTGATGTTGCCCACGCAGATGGTCGGGATGTCGGCCCGGACAGACTTCTTCCAGCCTTTGTCGTAAAGGAAATGCCGTATAGCCAGAAATGCGCGATAGATCATGGCCTACATGGAAAGCACGTTAAGCACCGCAATCAGTTCCTGATTGATGGGCTTGTCCATCTTGATAGCCCGGGAAATGGGCACATACACAATTTCGTCGTTCTTGATGCCGATCATCACGTTCCGCTGGCCTTCCAGCAGGGCCTCGATGGCGGCGTAACCCATCCTGGAGGCCAGGATCCGGTCATAGGCGCTGGGCTTGCCGCCTCGCTGCAGGTGGCCCAGGATGGTGACCCGGGCGTCGAACTGGGGATATTCGTTCTTGATACGCTCTGCGTAGTACATGGCACCGCCCTTGCCGTCTTTCTGAGACTCGCTCACCAGAACGATGGCGCTGTTCTTACTCTTGCGCTTGCCCCGCTCGATGAATTCCGCCAGCTGGTCCACGTCCGTCTTGCTCTCGGGGATGATGGCGGCCTCTGCACCGGAAGCGATGGCGCTGTTCTGGGCCAGGAAACCGGCGTCGCGGCCCATCACCTCAATGAAGAAAATGCGGTCGTGGGAGTTGGCGGTGTCGCGGATCTTGTCCACGCACTCCACGATGGTGTTCAGGGCGCTATCGTAGCCGATGGTGTAGTCTGTTCCGTAAAGGTCGTTGTCGATGGTGCCAGGCAAGCCGATGATGGGGATGTCGTACTCGCGGGCGAAGAGCTGCGCCCCGGTGAGGGAACCGTTTCCGCCGATCACCACCAGCGCATCGATCCCGGCCTCCACCATGTTGTCATAGGCCTTCTTCCGGCCTTCCGCATCCATGAAATCCCCGCTTCGGGCTGTTTTGAGGATGGTTCCGCCGCGCTGGATGGTGTTGGACACGGAGGAGGAGGTGAATTTCACGAACTCCTTGTCGATGAGGCCCTGGTATCCGCGCATGACGCCGATCACATTCATGCTGTGAAAGCGCGCGGTGCGGGTGATGGCCCGGATGGCCGCATTCATGCCGGGCGCATCCCCTCCGGAAGTAAGGATGCCGATGGTATTGATTTGCCGTTCCATAGAAATCTTTGTTTAAATCTTACAAATTTAAGCATTTTTCCGGGAAAGACAATTAGGGGCGGGCGAAGCCGTTGGCGGCCATCCAGCTGTAGAAGGTGTGGAGCCAGTAGCCCTCCGGGGTGGGGTTCTGCACAGCATGCTGGCCCATGCCGCCGAAGAAGCCGCCCGTCACGGCGTCGTAGACGTGGATTTCGGCATCGGCCCCGGCTTTTTTCCATTCCATGAAAAGGGCCATGCAGCCGGCGGCCACGTTGGGATGGTCGGCGTGGACGGCCACGTACAGCTTGGGAGCGTTTTCAGGCACGGTGATATCCACCAGCGAAGGGCCGTAGACGGAGCAGAGGAAGGCGGGCATCTCCTCGGGACGGGCCTTCATCAGGGCCGCCAGGGCCACGCCGCCACCGGCCGAAAAGCCCATCCAGCCAATCCGGGAAGGGTCGATACCCCACTCATCGGCATGGGCTTTCACAAGCTCCATGGCGCGAAGGGCGTCGGCCGCTGCATTGTCGGTGGATTTGTCAGAAGGGTCCGGCTCGGAAGGGCTGGTGTTAGCGCTGCGAAGCTCCGTGAAATCGTATATCTGCCCCTGCATCATCAGGAACTTGTCGGACTGCTGCGCAGGGCCGGCCGATGGTTCTCGCCGCGGCATGGTGGGGAAGCCACTGCGGAGACGGTACTTCACGCCGATGGCAGCCACGCCCCGCTCGTTGAGCCAGGAGGCAATCTGCCGGAACTCCGTATCCCAGGACAGGGACACCAGGGCGCCGCCGGGGAAGATGACCACGGCCGATCCGTCGGCCTTGCCGGCCTCCGGAAGGCTTACGGTAAGGGACGGCGTATTCACTTTCCGGTACTGGGACACTTCGCCGGAAGCATCGTAGGTGACCTCCTCCGTGTTTTCGGCCGGATTATCCTGATACAGCAACAGGGTCTGGGCCAGGCCGGGCAGCGCCAGGCAGCCCAAAAGCAAAAGGGACAGCAGTCGTTTCATGTGCAGGTATTTTTTGCAAAAATAACAATTCCGGGCGTTCCGGTGCAACCCGTTGGCACAAAATCAACCCTCCGCGTACACAGAATCGTTTATCCGCCAGGCCGATTTTGTCCCGGACGATTCCGACACGCTCGCACCGTGAAACAGAAGCGTCTTACAATCAATCAATTACACAAAAGTGCCTGGTCGGAAACGACCAGGCACTTTTGTACAATTTGCTCGCGCTGAGCTATTTACATTTCACGCTTACTCGCGGTTGGAGGCAGCGGCGGCCGTGCGCATCATGGCCATAAAGTCTTCGGGCTCCTTGTAAATGGGTTTGCCCATAGCGGAAGCATCGGAGAGGCCGTCTTCGGAGAGTTTGAACACCATGTAGTCCGGGCTTGCCTGGGTGTAGGCGGTCCAGCCTTCGCCGGGATTGCCGGTCTTCACGAAGTTGGTCCAGCAGGTGCTGATATGGTCGGCCAGGACTTTGTCGGCCTCGGTGAAGGGACGGTCGCTGCGGTCGATGGAGTTGAAGGTGTACCAGAGCTCGGAGGAGTGGAAGGCGCCCTTCATGCCGTGGGTGGCGGGGTCGGTGTCCGGGAGCGGACGGGCGAACTGGTAGGCATACACAGGCTTGCCGGCGGCGTTGCGGAGGGCGCAGAAAGTGTCGATGCCCTGGGCCAGGATGCCCATGTCGTCCAGCGTGGAGCCAATCATGTAAGGAATGTCCTTGATGGAGCCTTCCCGTGCGGCATCGTCAAAGCTCTTGGGGCTCACGTAGCCGTCTACGATGGGAGAGGTATTGATGCCGCTCCACTGGCCGGTTTCCTGACGATAACGGGTGTTGATGGCGAAGATATCCTGGGTCGACGCCGCCCGCATCTTCTCCAGCGTATCGTAACCTGCCCAGTCGAAGATGGCCTTGTTGGCCTCTGCAATCTGCTGTAGACCGGTAGCCTGCAGCATGGGCTGGTCGGAAACGCCGCCACCGCTCTGGATGATGGCCTTCTTGATAAGGTTGCCGGTAAGCGGCGAGCTCACCAGGTTCTTTACGCTGCCGGCGCCGGCGCTCTGGCCGAAGACGGTGATGTTATCCGGGTCTCCACCGAAAGCGGCGATGTTGTCGTGGACCCACTTCACGGCAGCAATCTGATCCAGAAGGCCGTAGTTGCCGGAAACGCCGTGCTCATTCTCGGCGCTCAGGAAAGGATGGGCCAGGAAGCCGAACACGCCCAGGCGGTAGTTGAAAGTAACCAGGACCACATCCTTGGAGCCCCACACCTTGCCATCCATTTCGGGCTCGAAGCCCCAGCCGGCGGTGTAGCCGCCGCCATGGACCCACAGGGCCACGGGCAGTTTCTTGCCAGGCTCGCCGGGAGCCTTGGTCCAAACGTTCAGGTACAGGCAATCCTCGCTGAATTCAGGATCGCCTTCGAAGAAGAATTCACTGGTATAAGGGTTTTCAGGTGTATGCGCGTCCTGGACGCCTGCAGCACTGAATTTGTCGCACAGGCGCACTCCTTCCCAGGGAGTGACCGGCTGCGGTGCCTTCCAGCGGAGGTCGCCCACCGGAGCGGCGGCATACGGGATGCCCTTGTAAACATAAACGCCTTCAATGGAGGTTTCCACCCCCTGCACCAGGCCGCCGTCCACCTTGACGATGGTCTTGTCCTGCTGTGCACATCCCGTCAGCACCGCGGCGAGGATGGCAATGGAAAACAGTGTCTTTTTCATATGGGTTTGGTTTGTTGCTGCAATTTTAGTCAATAATTCCAAGAATGAAGGCCGATTCCGTTCAATCCCGGTCACAATCGTCCCAAAACAGCATCATTGCTCCAGTACTTCGTTCTGGACCCGGACGCTTTCGTCGTGGATGGCCGTCATGATGGAGCGGACCGAAGCTTCCGAGAGGCCGCACGCGGCGCCTTTCCGCACCATGTCGGCAAGGAGCTGTTCCCATCGGCCCGCCTGGAGGATGGCAACGTTGTGGTCTTTCTTGTACTGGCCGATCTTCCGGCTCACTTCCATGCGGGCGCGGAGAAGCTTCAGGAGGTTCTCGTCCAGCACATCAATCTGGGCGCGGAGAGCGTCGATGCCTTCCCGGTAGGCCTCGTTGTCGGAGGTGTTGTCGCGGATCACCAGGCTCTCCAGCAGCTGTTGGAGGGCGGCCGGAGTAAGCTGCTGTTTGGCATCACTCAGGGCGCAGAAAGGGTCGCAGTGGGACTCCACCATCAGGCCGTCCAGACCCAGGTCCATCGCCCGCTGGGAAAGCTCCTGCAGGTATTTGCGGTCCCCCGCCATGTGGGAAGGGTCGGCAAAGAAGGCCAGCTGCGGGTAGCGGGTACGGAGCTCGATGGCGATCTTCCAGCCCGGGTCGTTCCGGTAAGCGATGGGGGCCGAGGTGGAAAAACCGCGGTGGATTACACCCAACTTCTTGATACCCGCGCGGTTCAGGCGTTCCAGGGCGCCGATCCACAGGTCCAGGTCCGGATTCACGGGGTTCTTCACCAGCACAGGCATGTCGGTGCCGCTGAGGGCATCGGCAATCTCCTGCATCAGGAAGGGATTGGCCGATGTGCGGGCACCCACCCACACCATGTCCACGCCGTATTTGATGCACTCCAGGACGTGTTTTTCCGTGGCCACCTCGGTGCAGATCTTCATGCCCAGTTCTTCCTTCACGCGCTTCATCCACCTGAGCCCGGGCGTGCCTACGCCTTCGAAGCTGCCCGGATGCGTCCGGGGCTTCCAGATGCCTGCACGGAATACATGGATGCCGAAGGCCGCCAGGCCGCGGGCCGTTTCCATCACTTGTTCTTCAGATTCTGCACTGCAGGGGCCTGCAATGCACATCGGACGGGGAAGGGTAAAGAAGCCCCACCCGGTTCCGGGGATGATATCCAGTTCGTTTGCCATTATCTGATAATCTTTTTGATCCGGTTGGCCTCACAGATGAGCTCCCGGATGCGGTCTTCGTCGAAGTCGGCCACGGCTTCGCGGAAAGCATTCATTTTTTCAATATACGTATCCATCACGTGCAGCACGTTGTCGCGGTTCTGGGTAAGGATGGGGACCCACATGTCGGCACTGGACTTGGCCAGGCGGACCGTGGAGGAGAAGCCGCCGGAGGCCAGGTCGAAGATATGTTTCTCGTCCTTCTCTTTGTCCAGCACCGTGAGTGCCAGGGCGAAGGACGTGACGTGGGAAATATGGGAGACATACGCGGTGTGCACGTCGTGCTGCGAGGCCACCATGTACAGCGGCCGCATGTTAAGCACGTCGTACAGATCCTCGATGGTCTTGAGGGCCTTGGGGGCCGATTCTTCCGCATTGGCGAAGATGCAGGCGCGGCCGTCAAACAGGCCCGGCATGGTCGCCCAGGGGCCGCTGTACTCCGTGCCCGCCATAGGGTGGGTGGAGACGAACTGCCTGCGGCAGGGATGGTAATGCGTGGCTTGGCAGATCTGCTCCTTGGTGGAGCAGACATCGATGACGATCTTGTCCTTCCAGGCAGGGGCAGAGACCTCTCCTTCCGCGTCGCTTTGCGACCCTGTACGGGAAAATGCTCCAGGAGAGGTCTCTGCCCCTGCCTGGAAGCGGTCCAGGATATCGCACACCAGGCCCACGGCAGCCCCTACAGGCACGGCCACCACGATGATATCGGCCCGCTCGATGCATTCCTGGTACGGGACCACCTCATCCACAAGGCCCATCTTGAGCGCCGCCTCTGCATTCAGAGGCACCTGCTCCACGCCCAGCACCCGCGAGGCGAAGCCCCGGCGCTTGAGGTCAATGGCCATGGAACCGCCTATAAGACCCAGGCCGATGATTCCGATAGTTTTCTTTATCTTGTTCATTCTCAAATACTTACAGTAGAACCCTGCTGCAATCTTACAGCAGGACATTCGCATAATAATCTTATTTAAAGTTATTTACGCATAACTGAACATTTTCCAGCGCCCGCGTCAGGGTGGGCACGTCGGCGCAGAGGGATATGCGCACGTGTCCGGCGCCGTTCTTCCCGAAGATGAAACCCGGCGTGAGGAAGACGCCTGCGTTGTACAGGAGGAAGTCCGACATCTGCTCCGCGACGCATTTTTCTCCAGGCTCGAAGGCGGAAGGATCCACCTTGCCCCAGACATACAGGCCACCGGCATTCTGGTCATAGGTGGCGCCGATGGCGTCCATGATGCGGCAGGCCACTTCCCGGCGGGCACGGTATCCGGCATTCAGCTGCTCATACCACTCCGGACCCTGATTCAGGGCCACCACGGCGGCCTCCTGGATGCCCCGGAACATGCCGGAATCCATCTGGGTCTTCACCTTGAGCACTTCCTTGATCACATCGGCCGCCCCCACCAGCATGCCCACACGCCAGCCAGCCATGTTGTGGCTCTTGGACAGGGAATTCATTTCCAGGCACACTTCACGGGCTCCGGGGACGGAGAGGATGGACTGCGGCCGGTTCAGGATAAAGCCGTAGGGATTGTCGTTCACCAGCAGAATCCGGTGCTTCCGGGCAAACGCCACCAGACGCTCGAACACATCCTGGCGGGCGGGGGCGCCGGTGGGCATGTTGGGATAATTCACCCACATGAGCTTGACGCCGGAAAGGTCCATGCCCTCCAGCTGGTCAAAGTCCGGATACCAGCCGCCGGCCTCCACCAGGTCGTACTTGACCAACTGGGCCTCGCACATGTAGGTGGCCGATGTATAAGTAGGGTAGCCGGGGTCCGGTACCAGCACTTTGTCGCCCTTGTTCAAGAAGGCCAGCGAAAGGAGCAGGATGCCCTCCTTGGAGCCCATCAGGGGCTGGATTTCGGAGGCGGGATCCAGTTCTACGCCATACCAGCGCTTGTACCAGGCGGCGATGGCGCCGCGGAGCTCCGGTATGCCCACATAGCTCTGGTAGCCGTGCACGCCGGATTTCCGGGCGCAGGTGCAGAGGGCCTCCACAGCCTCCGGGGCGGGAGATCCGTCCGGCGACCCGATGCCCAGGTTGATGACCGGGTCCAGTCCTTTGGCGGCACGCTCCGCGTTGAGGCGGGCAATCTCTTTGTTCTTGATGGAAAAATAATACTCTTTGACCGACAGGGTCCTGTTGGCAGGTTGGATAATCATAGCGTTCGTTTTATAATGCAGCTTTGTATTCGCCTAAAATCTGGAAATCTTCGATGAGCGGGCGCACGGCAGAAAGCGCCTGGCGGTAACGGTGGAGTTGGTCGAATTTGATATCGGCATAGAAGAAATACTGCCACTCCTTGCCCGGGATGGGCAGCGACTGGATACGGGTGAGGTTCATGTCGTAGAACGACAGAATGGTGAGGATCTGCGCCAGCGAACCGGGCTTGTGCGGAAGGGTGAAGCACAGGGAGGCCTTGTTGATGTCGGCCTCCGGCACCTTCAAGGCGTCGTCCAGCACCAGGAAGCGGGTGAAATTCTGCTTGTAGGTCTCAATACCGGGGGCCAGGATTTCCAGTCCGTACATTTCCGCCGCCAGGGCCGATGCCACCGCGCCCACGCCTTTTTCCCCGGAAGCGGCAAGCTCCGCCGCGCTTTTGGCGGTGTCTTCCGACTCGGAAAGCTTGATCCAGGGGGCTTTGTGCACGAAGAAGGGTCGCGTCTGGTTGATGGCCATGTAGTGGGTACGGACTTCGCGGATATCTTCCAGGCGCTGCCCCGGAAGGGCCATCAGGTTCTGCTGGATTCGGATATACACCTCTCCTTTCACCTTCCGACCGCTTTCCCTGAGCAGCTCGAAATTATGGATGAGACCGCCGGAGACGGTGTTTTCGATGGCCATGACGGCGGCATTTGCCTTGCCCTGGTCCAGGGCGGAGAATAGAGCGGCGAAGGTGTCGCATTCCAGGATGGGAAGCGACGGGTCTTCATAAAATAAACGGGCTGCTTGTTCGTGGAAGCAGCCCTTGTATCCCTGGATGGCGACCCTCCTCATTATACGGTGAGGATATCTTTTTCCTTGGCGGCGATTATCTCGTCCACCTTCTTCACCCACTTGTCGGTCACTTTCTGGAGCTCGTCCTCGCCTTCTTTCTCGCCGTCTTCCGAGAGGCCATCGTTCTTCTGGGCCTTCTTCAGGAGGTCGATTCCGTCCCGGCGGGCGTTCCGGATGGTTACCTTGGTGGTTTCTCCCTGGGCCTTGGCCTTCTTGATAAGTTCCTTGCGGCGCTCTTCCGTAAGGGCCGGCACCACGCAGCGGATGATTTCTCCGTTGTTGGACGGGGTGAGGCCTACGTTGGCGTCCAGGATGGCTTTCTCTATCTTGCCAATCATGTTACGCTCCCAGGGCTGGATGGTGATGGTCTTGGCATCCGGCGTGGTGACAGAAGCCACCTGGTTGAGCGGAGTGGCACTGCCGTAATAATCCACCATCACGGGATTGAGGATGGCCGGAGAGGCCTTGCCTACACGGTAGTTCTTGAGGTCTTCCTCCAGATAGTCTACGGCGTCCTGCATTTTCAGGGCAGACGCATCCACGATTTCTTTCGCTTTAGGTAACATAATTCTATTTTTAGTGCGGTTGCAAATATAGTAATATTTTTGAAAAATATTTATCTTTGCCCGGATACAATAATAAAAGGCCTATGCTAAAAAAATTGAGAGTAATCCTGGCCGTTCTTTTCTGGCTAGGCATCACCCTGCTCCTGCTGGATTTCACGGGAGCTTTGCACGGATGGTTGGGCTGGATGGCCAAAGTACAGTTCCTTCCTGCTGTTATGGCCCTGAATGTGGGCGTAATTGCCCTGCTGGTGGTTCTCACCCTGGTGTTCGGACGTGTCTACTGCTCCGTCATCTGCCCCCTGGGCGTTTTCCAGGACGCGGTTTCCCATCTGGGAACCCTCCGCAGCAAGCGCCCGTACAAGTACAAGAAAGAGATCAAATGGCTCCGCTACGGCGTGTGGGCCCTGTTCGTGATTGCCCTGGTGGCCGGGGTGCAGGCCTTTGTGGCCCTGCTGGCCCCCTATAGCGCCTACGGACGCATGGTGCAGAATCTGCTGCAGCCGCTCTACCTGTGGGGCAACAACCTGCTGGCCTGGCTGAGCGAGCGGGCCGGCAGCTACACCTTCTATGAGAAGGAAGTGTGGCTCCGGAGCCTTCCTACGCTGGTCATCGCCCTGGTTACGCTGGTGGTAGTGGTCGTTCTTTCCTTCAAGGGCGGCCGCACCTATTGCAACAGCATCTGCCCGGTGGGTACCACCCTCAGCTTCTTCTCGCGCTTCGCCATGTTCCGTCCCGTCATCGACACGGAAAAGTGCAAGAAGTGCAAGGCCTGTGAAACCCATTGCAAGGCCCAGTGCATCAATATCGGCAAAGAGACGCAGAGCATCGATTACTCCCGCTGCGTAGATTGCTTCAACTGCATCGGGCAGTGCAAGTTCGACGCCCTGAAATACCGCTTCGCCTGGGGGAAAAAGCACGGGGAATGGAGCGAAGCGATGACGCCTGCAGGCGCCCGGCCGGACCCGGGACTTTCACAGAAAGTCGTAGAGGGCGATAAGGCCGCGGGGGATAGTAGGGGACAGAGCCCCCTCAAAGGACGCCGTGCCTTCATGACCGGAGCCACCGTGGCACTGGGAGCCGCCGCGCTTAAGGGCATCGAAGCCCGGGCCCAGGAGGCCGACAAGAAGACCGACGGCGGTTTTGCCGATGTCCTGCCCAAGCAGGCACCCCGGCGGGAAACGCCCATCACGCCCCCGGGCAGCTTTGGCGCCAGGAACTTCTACCGCCGCTGCACCGCCTGCCAGCTATGCGTGGCCGAATGCCCCAATAACGTGCTTCGTCCTTCCGGCAGGCTGGAACACCTGATGCAGCCGGAGATGAGCTTCGAGAAAGGCTACTGCCGGCCGGAATGCACCCGCTGCGGCGAACTTTGCCCCGCCGGCGCCATCCTGCCCATCTCCAAAGAGGTCAAGACCAACTTCCATCTGGGAACGGCCGGCGTGGATGTGACCCTTTGCCTGGAGGCCACCGGAAAGAGCTCGTGCGGCAAGTGCGCACAGGCCTGCCCCACGGGTGCCATTATGATGGTGGCCGATGGGGAACACAGGCGCCCCGCCGTAGCCGAAGAGGTTTGCATCGGCTGTGGCAAATGCGAATATCTGTGCCCTGTGAGGCCCATCAGCGCAATTACGGTTAACGGAAAGGAGGTACACGTATGAAAAGAAGAGACTTTATCAAGATAAGCGGTGCAGCGGCCCTGGCCGCCGCCTGTGCTCCCAAGGGTTCCCAGGGGGCCAAGGTAAGCGACGAAGGTCCGGGCGAGATGGTCTACAGGACCAATCCCAACAACGGGGACAAGGTTTCCCTGCTTGGCTTCGGCTGCATGCGCTGGCCCATGATCCGCAACGCCGAAGGAAATCCCGAGATAGACCAGGAGGCCGTGAACGAGATGGTAGACTATGCCATCGAACATGGCATCAACTACTTCGACACCTCTCCCGCCTACCTGATGGGGCAGAGCGAAAAAGCCGCCGGCATCGCCCTCAGCCGCCATCCCCGTGACAAATACTATATCGCCACCAAGCTGTCAAATTTCAGAAACCAGTCGCCGGAAGCTTCCATCCGGATGTACCACGACTCCTTCGACCAGCTGAAGACCGACTACTTCGACTATTACCTGCTGCACTCGATTGGCAGCGGCGGCGTGGAAGCTTTCCGGCAACGCTATGTAGAGAACGGGATGATGGAATTCCTGAACAAGGAACGGGAAGAAGGACGCATCCGTAACCTGGGCTTTTCATTCCACGGCAAACCGGGAGAATTCGACAGCCTGATTGCCCTGCACGACAGCGGGGAATACCACTTCGACTTTGTCCAGATAGAGATGAACTATGTAGACTGGACCCATGCCGACGGTGTGCGGAATGCCAACGCCAAGTACTTGTACGAAGAACTGGACAAACGCGGCATTCCCATCGTAATCATGGAACCCCTCCTGGGCGGCCGTCTGGCCAATGTGCCGGAAGGCATCGCCCGGCAGATGAAGGAACGCGAGCCCGACAGGAGTATCGCCTCCTGGGCTTTCCGTTTTTGCGGCACGCATCCGCGGGTGCTGTGCACCCTCTCCGGCATGACCAACATGGATCCGCTCGTGGACAACATCAAGACATTCACGCACTTCAAGCCCCTCACGGAAGAGGAACTGGAGTTCATGGAAGAGATGGCCACGCAGATGATGGAGTACCCCATGATCAACTGCACGGACTGCAAATACTGCATGCCCTGCCCGTGGGGTATCGACATCCCCGGCACCTTCCAGCACTATAACCGGTCCGTTACCGAAGGCACCTATGCCCAGTCACGGGAGCAGAAGAATTACCGGAAGCTGAAGAAGGCCTATCTTGTGAGCTACGACCGCGCCGTAGAAACGGTACGCCAGGCAAGCCACTGCATCAACTGCGGCGAATGCCTGAGCCACTGTCCGCAGAGCATTCCCATCCCTACGGAACTTGCCCGTATCAACCGCTATATCGAAAGCCTGAAACAGGACACCCTCTAGATTTTTACAACGGTCTGTCTGCTTGTCTTACCGCCATATTCCCATATGGCGGTATATTTTGCGGGTGACAGGTAGGTGATGTCTACAGGAACCGGAGAAATGGCGCTGCCGAGAGTCTCTACCGTCAGCACCTTGGCGCCGGTAGCAGCATAAAAGGTGATTTTGACCTTTTCCGGTATCAGGCTGTCCGGCCAGAAATAAACCACCGTGGTAGCCGGAACCGGATACACCTCCATGGGGGCCAATGACAGCCGTACCGCCACCAGGAAAGAGACGGAAACCGCGTCTTCCAACCCATCCACAGCCGATATAGTGACGGTGGACAAACCGTTTTTCTGCGGCAGTAACGTCAGGCTGGTCCCAGCCTGGCTTAGCTTAACGGCGTCTCCCGAGGACGATACCACATAACGGAGGGTTTCCCCGTCCATATCCAGGAACAGGGTGGAGAGGTCCAGTTCCGGACGGTCTTCCAGGCTCCGCAGCAGACAGTCGGCCGGGGCAGTTATCACCTGCGGCGCATGGTTGGGGAGCAGCGTATAGCGGAGCGTAGCCCGGGAAAGGAGCCCGGTGGACTCGTTCGTGGCGACAAAGACGGCCTCATAAGTCCCTGCGGGAGCGTTTTTTCCGCTTATTGTGGCCTTCAGGGTAGCGGGATCGAACACCAAGGCTGCAGACCCGGGCGTACAGCTCACCGTAATCTTTCCCGCATGCACATCCCGGACCGACACGGAAACAAGGGCCTTCTCATGGGCATGCAGCGTGAGGGATTCGGCCGAAAGGGTAATCTGCGGCGGAACCTGCACATCCGGATCCTTGCCGGCCATCACTTCGAAGCCATATTCGAAAACAGCGGCTGCATCCAGTTTTTTGCCGATGGGCCGGTTCCCTCCTATCGGCTTTTCAATGCCCTCCAACAGGATTTTCCGGCAGTCTTCCTGGGTGAAGCCCTGACCGCCAAAGTAGCTCACCAGAAGGGAGGCCACTCCGGAAGCGTGCGGACAGGCCATGGAAGTTCCGGTCCAGTAAAGGCCTTCGTACCCGCTTGTACTCACATCCAGGGGCACCGTGCTCCAGATACCGCCTTCAGAAGTGGTCCCCTGTCCGCCCGGGGCCGCGATATCTACATAGTCTCCATAATTGGAATAGCCCGCCCGCTCCCCGTAGTAGTTGAATGCACCCACAGAGATAACCGGGGCGTAGGAGGAGATGACATCATAGTCGATGCCTTCGTTCCCGGCGGCAAAAAGCACCAGGCCGCCTTTCATCGGGGAATCCGGCAGCTGATTGCCCTCATTATCACATCCGGCATAGAAAATAAAATAGTCGATGGCCTTTTTTATGACCGGGGGCAATTCCCAGGTCTTGTAAGCCTCCAGCTCTTCCTCGGAGACATAACCGTCTTCCTCCCCATCTACGGCGCCGTCGGCATAATAGCCCCAGCTGTTGTTGCTGATCACGGCGCCATGGTCCGCGCCCCACTTGATGGCGGCAGCCGTCTGGTAATCGTCGGCCACATGGTCATCCATGAAGATAGCGCAGGACATGAGGCGTATGCCGGAAATTCCGGCTGCCGCATTGCCGCCAGCGATACCGGCTACGCCGATTCCATTGTTGCTCACGGCCCCGATCACGCCGGCCACATGGGTTCCGTGCCCCATGTCCGTCACAATGTTATAGCTCCGGTCCACAAAGTTGTAGCCGCAGTGCCCGGAGCCGTCGTTCCACATATTGGCCGACAGGTCTGGATGGGCTGGCCAGATGCCCTCATCCACCACGCACACAATCACGTCCTGCGAGCCGGTTGTATAGTTATCCCAGACGCTTTGGACATTGATGTCGCCCCCCGGATTGCGGGTATTCACAAAATGCCACTGCCGGTCCAGAAGAGGGTCGTTGAAGGCCCTGGTACGCACTTTTTTTACTGGTGTCACCGACAGCACCCCCGGAACGGAGGCAAGACCGTCCACGGCTTTGGTCACGGGAATGTCCGCGGCGTATTTCACCCGGTAGAAGCGGTGCAGGCCTTCCCGGCGGGTGCGGGGTTCGTATTCCCCGGCATCGGGGAACACGCGCTCCAGGCTCTCGATACCCAGATCCTGCAGGACGGCATCCAGGGGGGCCGACTTGGTAACCACCGAGCCTGCCCGGACAGCATCCTCTATCAGCGTTGTGAGAGCGTCGTCAAACTCCACGATAGCCGCTGCCGGAGCCATCTGCAGCAATGGCGGGGTAACAGGCCCTGCCACAGGTGTTTCGTCGGCCCGATGACAGGCCGCAAACAAAAGAACTATAGACAGCAACAACGGTAGCTTTCTCATTTCGTGGCAACTTTCCGCAAAGATACAAAGATTCTGCGAAAGAAGGCCGACCTGTGATGGCCGGCCCTCTCAGGAATATGTAAGCGGGATTAACGGAGCTTGGTATAGCCATAACGGGCTTCGTCGGCCAGCTCGATCTCGATGCGCATGAGGCGGTTGTACTTGGCGATACGGTCTGTGCGGCTCAGGGAACCGGTCTTGATCTGACCGCTGTTGGTGGCAACTGCGATGTCGGCGATGGTGGTGTCTTCGGTTTCACCGGAACGGTGGCTGGTAACGGTGGTGTAGCCGTGACGGTGGGCCATCTCGATGGCGTCCAGGGTCTCGGTGAGGGAACCAATCTGGTTCACCTTGATGAGGATGGAGTTACCGGCTCCCATCTCGATGCCCTTCTGCAGGTACTTCACGTTGGTCACGAAGAGGTCGTCGCCAACCAGCTGGCAGCGGTCGCCGATGGCCTTGGTGAGCTTCACCCAGCCTTCCCAGTCTTCCTCGGACAGACCGTCCTCGATGGAGTCGATCGGGTACTTGGAAATAAGCTGCTTGAGGTAGTTGATCTGCTGCTCGGTGGTGAGACGGCGGCCGCGAGGGTCTTTCTTCTTGCCGTCCTTGAGCTGCTTGTAGTCATAGTAGAACTTACCGTCCTCGCCCTTGAAGCAGAATTCGGAAGCGGCGCAGTCCATAGCAATCTTCACATCCTTGCCGGGCTCGTAGCCGGCGTTCTTGATGGCCTCGATAATGCAGTCCAGGGCATCGTCAATACCCTTGAGCTTGGGAGCGAAACCGCCCTCGTCGCCCACGGCGGTGGACAGGCCACGGCCTTTGAGCACTTTCTGCAGGGCGTGGAAGACCTCGGCTCCGATACGGACGGCCTCGGCCTCGCTCTTGGCACCAACCGGACGGATCATGAACTCCTGGAAAGCGATAGGGGCGTCGGAGTGGGCTCCGCCATTGATGATGTTCATCATGGGAACCGGCAGGACATAGGCGTTGGTGCCGCCCAGATAGCGGTACAGGGGCATGCCCAGCTCTGCGGCAGCCGCCTTGGCAACAGCCAGGGAAACGCCCAGGATGGCGTTGGCGCCGAGTTTGCTCTTGGTAGGAGTGCCGTCCAGCTCGATCATGGCCTTGTCGATGGCACGCTGCTGCGTGGCGTCCATGCCGATGATTTCGGGAGCGATTACCTTGTTCACATTCTCGACTGCCTTGAGAACTCCCTTGCCGCAATAGCGATTGGGATCACCGTCACGAAGCTCAAGTGCTTCATTCTCACCGGTGGAAGCGCCGGAAGGAACGGCAGCTACACCAACAAAACCGGAATCAAGGGTAACTTCTACTTCAATGGTAGGATTTCCACGCGAATCAAGGATTTCTCTACCGAAAACGGATACGATCTGCATAATTTTATAGAATTTTAAAGTGTTTTTTGCTTGTAAGCGCCGCAAATTTACGAAATATTCCCATCTTTAACAACAGCTGACCCCTATACATAAAAAAAACACCCTCCGGGTTTTCACTCGGAGGGTGTCTAAGAACCGC
>CAMVMG010000025.1 GCA_947168525.1 uncultured Bacteroidales bacterium | reverse complement strand
TCATGGCGAACGTCTGTGAAAGCGAAAAACGGCAAAAACGTCGTCGCCGGCGTCACGGTGAACGTCTGCGGAAGCGAAAAACGGCAAAAACGTCGTCGCCGGCGTTCAGTGGCGCGATGCCGGCGGAACCTTAGCGTAACATCTGGCCGCAAGTGCAAAATCGGCCCGATTTGCTCCCCGCAGCAGGGCAAAAAAGGCGCTAAAAGGGCCCCGGAATGCACCAAAATGCATTTATTTGTTATATCTGCACCATTATCTAAAAAAAAGTAATAATTTTGTATCGGGGATACTATGATTAAAACTTGTCTCATAACCGCGTTGGTGCTGTTATCTGCTCCTATCGAGGCAGAAAACATGCCAGTTGCGGCCCCTGTCAGCCAGGCAGACACGTTGCTGGCGGCAGAGCCCGCAGTGCGGCCGGTTATCGGCATCAGTACCAATCTCCCTTACGACATCACCTACATTCCCGGTTACGGGCTCACCTCTATCCCCAGTTTCAGCCTGGAGTTCTACCCCGCCCGGGGGAAGTTCTCCTTCGGCGCAGACCTGGAGTGGCCCATGTGGCGGCACCCGGAAAGCCACCGGTACCTGCAGATCAACAACCTCACCCTCTGGACCCGGTATTATTTCAAGCCTCGGGAAAACCGGTATCGGGGCATCTACGTGCTGGGCAATGTGAATGCCGCCCGTTACGGGATCGGCTGGGACGCCAAGGGCTGGGAAGGCGAGGGCCTGGGCGTTTCCCTGGGCACCGGCTATAAATGGGTGTTCGGCCGGTTCTATATAGACCTGGGCGCCGCCGTAGGTTTCTTCTACTCCGGATTCGACCCTTATGTGTACGGCTTCGACGAAAGAGACTGGTATTATTACGATTACGCCGGAGACCCGGCCGACTTCTCCCCCCGCAACAAGCGGCTCACCTGGCTGGGCCCCACGCGGATTTACATTTCCGTCGGCGTGGACCTGTTCAACCGCAAACCCAAGGACAAGCGATGAGGGGGAAGGGGATCATAGGGCTTATCGGCGCGGCGGTCGTGGCGGCGACGGCGGGGTGCTCCATCCAGCCGGAGCTGCATCTGCGGCAGGCCGTGGAAACCCGCGTCGTGCTGGCCACGGAAGTGAATGTGGACCTGATGTGGCAGATTAACTGGGATGCCATCTGGGACTTCAATTGGGACGTACGCGCCCTGGGCCCCTTGGGATACTCCCAGCCGGGCAGCATGCGCCTGCACCTGTATGCGCTGGACGCGGAAGGGAAGCGCGCCAACCACGCAGAGCATAACTTCGTGGGCAATATGGCCATGATCGAGGTCACCGTGGGCAACTACGGCCTCCTTTTCCACAACAACGACTCCGAGGCCCTGCTCTTCCGCTCCGACGACGACCTCTCAGAGATCTACGCCTACACGCGCACCATTTCCTCCGGCCTCAAGACCTCCCTTCCGGTGCTCACCCTGGAGCAGAAAAAGGCCGGCTACACCACCAAGGCCGGCGAACCGGAGGAGGAACCTGTCTCCCTCACCCCCGACGACCTTTTCTCCCTCTACGACCCTTCCCGCTTCATCACCGACGACCCTGACAAGCTTGTCTTTGAAAACGGCCGATATATCCTCCGGATCGAGGGCCAGTTAAATCCTTCCACCTTCATCTACCTGATCCAGGTGCGGCTGCGCAACAACGACGGCCGGGTGATCGGCAGCGGCAGCGGGGCGGCCATCACGGGCATGTCGGAGGGCGTGAACCTGTTTACCCGGGAGACGGAGCAGGGGACCGTGAGCGTCCCCATGGACGTGTATATGGATAAGGAACAGGATTTGCTGGGAGCCAAGGTGTATACCTTCGGCATTCCCGGCTGCAACCCCTACGACAAAGCTTCCGTAGAGGCAGCACCCTCCGGAAGGCATTACCTGGTGCTCAACGTCACCTATGTGAATGGCTCTACCCGGAATATCCGGGCCGACATCACCGACCAGGTACGGGATCTCCCCACAGGCGGGGTGATTACCCTGGACATAGATGTGAACGACTTCCCTCCGGACGAACGTGCCGGCGGAACGGACGGTTTCAGCGCCCTCATCGAAGGATGGAACGAGGAAACCGGAAGTACTACGATCATTAACTGATTAACATTTTATTACGATATTTATACTTAACATTTAAAACTTCATGCGTATGAAAAAGTTTTTAATCTTGAGTGCTGCGGTGCTGGGCGCCGTAGCCTGCAGCAACACCTACGAGGTGAAGACTGCGCCCGAAAAAGCCATCGGGTTCGGGACCTGGACCGAGACGCTGACGAAGGCTCGTACCGCGGGCACCAGCACGTTCGGATCGGGTGACTCTTTCGTGGTCGAAGGAATTAAGACTGTGGAAAGTAATCCCTCAACTGTGTTCGACAATGTTACCGTCAGCACCACAGACGGATCAACGTGGACTTATGAAAATACGCGTTTCTGGGATTCCAGTGCTTCTAAGTATGATTTCTATGCTGTTTCTTCGCCTAACACAGTCCTCACACTTGGAACTAATGGCACGATTGCTGCCACAGATGTAACATTCTCAGGAAAAAACAACGACATTCTTCTTGCTAACAGCGTTGAGGTTATCCCTCCCTACGGCTCACCCGTGGCTCTTCATTTCAATCACATTGGAGCTCTTGTGGATCTTAAAGTAAAGAAGTCTGCAACGCTCAATACTGCAAGCGCTACTGTAGCTATTACCGGTGTGACGCTTGAGAACATTGACGGAGAAGGCAAGGTGGCCGTTACTGGTTACTCGAGCAACGTTCCTTCAGTTTCCTGGACAAATCTTGACGGTAATACCACTTATGGTATTACAAGCGGAGCGGTTGACTGCACTCTCCCTACCGACGTTGGAACAACTGGCGATGACTTGATTAACACCTTGGTTGTGATTCCTCAGACTCTGACAGACGCAAAGATTCTCAAGATTTCCTACAAGATTACCGATCAAGCCGGTAATGAGAACATTTTTAGCAACAAGGAAATCAAACTCAATCTGTTTGATACAGAAGAGAACACCACCAATGGTTCTCCCGACACTCCAATCAGTGCTTGGGCCGCAGCAACTCATTATATCTACACACTGACAATCGATGCCAATATGATTAGCTTCACCGCTGACATAAATGACTGGTCCACACCCATTGTTAACGGCTATAACTATCTTCTTAACTAGAAGTGTTTTTAAACCACATCATACGCATAGCGGCAACCGCTTCAGGCTTCCTGCTACTGGCAGGATGCCTGAAGCCGGATTTCCCGGCACAGAATGAGACCCCCATCTCCTTTACCGCCGGGAACGCCTTGCTGCATGATAATGCAACGCACACAAAATCAGACTATTACGACGACACCAGCTTTGGGGTGTTCGCCTTTAGGCAGAGTGGAGGCAATTGGTCGCAACTGAATTCCAAGAAATGGAAACCGAACTTCATGTTCAACCAGGAAGTCCATAACAGTAGTGCCGTGTATACTTACTCCCCGACCAGATACTGGCCGGATCCTGCAGTCAATACACTCACGTTCTGGGCATATAGCCCATACGGCGCTGCTGAATTGCTGGTCAAAGGAAGTACCTCTAACGCCTACTCAAGCAACTCCGTCGGTTTACCCGATATAAGGTTTACGGCAGACGGACAGACCGATCTTCTTTATTCCGATGTCGAAGCGGACCAAACATCCGCCTCCCATTCAGGAGAAGTCGTATTTGATTTTCACCATGCACTATCGCTTGTTGAACTCAAAGCGGAAAAGAAAGATGAGGGTGGGCTATACGGAGTAACCCTGAAGGAAGTCAGCTTCAAAGGGATTTACGCAACCGGAATCTTAAAGAATAGCACGGCGAGCCCGGCGAGTCCGGCAAGCCCCAATTGGAGTTGGGACAATTACAGTGGATCCAGGCAGGACCTCGCGGTGTGGATTGGCAGTGCTGTTCTCGAACACGGGATTGCAACTCCGCTTGATAGCGTGATGCCCCTTCCTCAGGATCTTACCAACGAAGCCTGCTGGCTTCATGTAGAATTTGATGTCTCGTATCACGAAGATCCTTCAGACCTCAGTTCTCCTTTATTGGTTTACAGTACTTCCCGCAACGCATATCTTGGAGAAGTGTTTTCTAACGTTGGATCAGCCTGGACTAAGAATTCTCACTACACGGTAACACTCCTAATCTCCCCCGACAGACCCATCCAGTTTACGGTCAGTTGGGATGATTGGGGAGCCGATCACAACTATCATCTTTCAAGCTAAGATGAAATTCAGGTACATCATATCGCTTGCTTTTGTTTCCGCGCTACTATTCAGTTGCGGAAAAGAATCTCGCGTGGATGTTCCGGATAGTCCTAAGCCAATCAGTTTCTCGGCAGGGGTATCGACTATTACCAAAGCTATTAAGCCGGATGACCCTACCGTTCTTATTTCTGTCGGCAAGGAGGCCAGTATCTTCGCTACCAGGGTATATAATGAAATACCAGAAGCGGTTTTTTCCAACCTTGCGCTTCATTGTGATGCCGCGCCCCATCCATCGACTCCGTCGAACCCGCTCAGCAGTGCCTGGAGTTATTCGCCTGTCGCGTATTGGAAAGACAATGGAGACTATTATTTCTCTGCGGTTTTCCCGTATAGTGCAGACAATGTGTCAATCGACAATACCTATGCGCTGAATGTCAATTACTTCGCTGGAGACAATATAGATATGATGGTTGCCAGAACCCATCAGGATGCTGCTGTAAGCAAAGATCCCGTCAATTTGACGTTCAAGCATACGACATCAGCAGTCCGCTTCCTATTTGGTAAATCGTCTTCATCCGATAGTGATCAGTACGAACTAACTTCCTTCCAGCTGGAGAATATCATCGGCGTAGGGGAGTTTTCGATGGCGACCAGAGTAACAGGCTCTCCAACCATCACCTCATCCAACTGGTCGGTCAGCAATGTCTATACTACACTGTTTTCCTGGGAAGCAGATCAAGTTGGAGACCGTAAGCCAATCACTCATCCTACCGATGTTAACGACCCGGACGGATACACTGCTATGGGATGGTACTATATGGTTCCTCAGACACTCTCAGCAGACGCCGCTGTCCGTTTCTCGGTTTCTTATAACGGCGGTGCTCCGGTAGAGACGGTCCTCAACTTCTATGGCGCAACAGACCATACAAGCGAGTCGGGAATCACCTGGGCTCCGAATCAGGTCTATAATTATTTCATCACCCTCAACCAAAGCGGCCTCGATCTCACCGTTCGGGCTATTCCTTGGGATGAGGTTCAAGTAACCACCGACGACTTCAACTTCGAATAACGATGAGAAAGTCTTTGTCCATACTGCTTCTTCTTGGCGTATTCATTGCCTGGTCCTGCCGCAAAGAGGTGGATCCGGTTGATGCCGCCTTGGGTAGCGGAAGCATTGAACTAAGGCTTAACTCAGAAAAAGCCGTTACCCTTCAGACTAAAGCCACAGATCTTGAAGAGGGGCTGGAGTTCAACAATGTCCTCGTCATTCTGGTAAACAACAGCGGAAATCTCGTCGCAAAGGAATATAAAGCAGAAGGCTCTCCGGTTACAAATGATGTCATCTCCTTCAATAGCCTTTTGCCCGGAACCTATCACGTCTATGCCTATGCGAACATCGATGCTGAGGCGTGGCAGAAAACCGGGAGTGAACTGATTTCATCCCAGGAGCAGGGGCTTGCAGTCGGAGCCTCATTTTCTTCTTTCATTGACCGTGAGCTTGCCGCGCTCACCGGTACGGATGTCCCTTCGGAACCGTCCACTTCAATGCTCCTTACCGGGCACAAAGAGATTCCGGTCGGCCTTGCGAGAGTTTCCGAAACTCTCGATCTTCTCCGTCCAGTTGTTCGCTTCAAGGTCACAGTTCGTAACCACACGCAGTTCCCCGTGAGCGTAAACGAACTCCGATTCAGCAACTTCAATCCCGACAAAACATACCTTATTGATCACCTCGATGAATCAGGCGTTCCTTCCGTACCTGCGGACGCAACTTACAGGGCGATGCCTGCATTCGACCCCTCTGCCGGTGATGACAATACCGTAGCGGCAGAAGCTGAAGAGCTTATCTACCAGCGGCTTATATATGAGAATGCCTTTCCTGGCAACTATAAGATTTATGCTACGCTTGGCTTAGACCGTGACGAACCTATGAGCGACCTGGAACTCAGCCTGGGAGACAACCCGTTCGGAGTTTTGGATTATGCAATCTTAAACGGAATGGACGATGGTGAACAGGTGGACGTCCTGGTGGTCAATCCACAAACAAGCGCCCGTTCTGGTCGTATTCTATGCAACATCAGCTCGGATAATAATATGGTGTGGGAAAGCGCGGGATATGAGAATTACAATGGCTTTCTCAACCGTGCTCTGGCCATCTGGAATCAGGTTGATGACTATGATTACTCGCCCCGGTATTCTTATTCTGATGCAAACGGTTATTCCGGATGGGATGGGCTTAATGCTTCGGATGGGTCAACAGCCACCCGATTTGACTATACTGGTGCAAAAAGCAGGTATTTCCATACCCTGACAAAGTCCAATGGCACATATTCGATCAGCGGATTGGCCTTGCAAAAGAACAACAGTAATAATAACGGGCAGTGCTTGACAGAATTCTCCGGATTTGAGATTGAAAAAGGCGTCTCTTATAAGAAGAATAACTCGTGGAAGAATCCTGAGGATATGACGAATTATCTGGTTCGATTCAAGAAGAACACTAACCAATATATTCAGTGCGATGCACTTTGGTCCGAGACGAAACCAGATAAGAAGACAAATCTTAAGCTATTTGAGAATAATCAGACCAACGGAGACCGCCAGTTTGCCCTGTTCGGCAAGTACTTGTCCGGAGGATTGATGAGACGCATCCTGAAAGAGAATAATAAGGAAGTGCCCCTTACTTATATGGCACGAAACGAAGAGATTAATGTGGTAATTAACGTCTATTATTCTGACCAGACCGCAGAACTGAACTTCGTAGTGGATAACTCTACTTGGAAAGCTGCGACAACTTCGACACACACTTTCAATTGATTACGCAATGAGAAGACGTCTGCTCGAACTTTTGTTTTTGCTTTGCGCACTTCTGCTGGCCGGGAGCTGCGCAAGGGAAGAATTTCAGAATCCCGGATCGGGTTCGGAGGGAGACCTTGTCGATTGTGTAATCTCGTTCGGCTCTCCTAAAGGTGCAACGATCGATGTTGGCACCAAAGCCGAACTCGGCATTGTGCGCGAGAGCAATGTCTTTAATATCTACTTGATGGTGTTTGAGGGGAACGCTTCCGGGAGCAAGAAGATATACGGCCATTATTTCGACGGAAGCAACCTGAATGCAACAGGAGAATCAAACTACTGGACGGTCACCAATATGAGCACCAAGGACAGCCCTGCTACAAACGGTACCCTTTATATCAAGGTGCCCAAGAAGACTGGCTGCACTATAGTCGCGGTTGCCAACATGAACCCTAACGACCTGGATGTATCTGCCGGTCTGCTTTCAACTATCCAGAGCTTCGGTGAACTCCAAGGTGTAGTCGCAACCCAGGTGCGAAGCGAGATTGCTGCAAATTCCGGATTCTTCCTTATGACCGGGCAGGTGGACGGAGTCAACATAGAGGGCAACACGGAAGATGTTGACGATATAAGCAAAAAAACGCTGACTCTCAAACGTCTATACGCCAAAGTTACGTTCAATGTAAGGGTCGCGAGAAATCCAGACCAGTCATCTTCCAACCCTAAAAAGAATAATTCCCTTCTTCGCGATTTTGTACCATATACCTGGCAGGTAGTGAATGTGCCTACTTGTTCCTATCTGCTACCTAGGGCGGAAGATGCAGCCGATACTCCCGCAGAGTTGTTCTCAACTGAAGAACTGGGTTTCGAGACAGAGACCCTTGCCGGTAAGAATGACTATTATAATGACGGAGTAACTCAAGTCTCCATTCATAGTTTCTCCTTCTATATGATGGAGAATCGTCACGCTCCTAAATCCGGCATAAGCACATATGCAGACCGTGAGAGAAGGGAGAAACCCGCATCATATACCACTGGTACTTTCTTCGATAATGGCGATTACATTTACACAGACCCTCTGTCTGCCTACGTTGTACTGACCGGCAAAATAGTTATGGGCG
Organism: uncultured Bacteroidales bacterium; assembly: GCA_947168525.1. GTDB lineage: Bacteria > Bacteroidota > Bacteroidia > Bacteroidales > UBA932 > Cryptobacteroides. Next base: position 23,801 of record CAMVMG010000025.1, on the reverse strand, counting down.
TATCTGCTTCGGGGAATGACAATGCGACCTTGGATGCGAATGTCCGCTATGAGATACATTTGGGAGATTTCACATCTAACCTTGACGATTTCAATACAAATCGAAACTACAACTACGTTTACAATATCTTTATCGGTGGGGCCGAGGATATAAAGGCAGAAGTCGAGGCTTTCAGCACCGGTGCGCTGACCGAACCTGAACCAGGCGCGACAGGCCGGGTAGTCGTTGCTCTTGAAGAGGTTTTTGACAGCGATTGCCACTACAGCACTCAGGTTATCTCCTTCCACGCCAACTATATGGACCCTGAGAACATAAGCTGGTACGTAGAAACCCCTTTCAATCCAGACGGAGTGGGAGGGACGGACGTTGCCACGGGTAGAGCCATTTTGTCGCAGATTGACTACAAATGGGTTGAATTTTATGTAAACGAAAAGGACGCTAGCGGTAATTACTATTCTGACCGGCGTGCCATTTATAAACCGCACGACTACGATTTCAGAGATATTAACGGAGACGCCATTCCTCCCGGAGACAAGAGGCGGACGATGTATGTTAATGAACTTGTCGAATACCTCAAGGTGCAGAAGGAGCAGTACGACATTGACAAGAGAAAAGCCGATTCATCGGATCCTTCATATGATCCTGACTGGGTACCTAAAAGCGACTTTGATACCGATGGAGGCACCGATGGACCGAAAATCTCCGTAACGGCTTTCATTGACGAGTATTATTATACCAAGAATCCTATTACTGGTCAATATGACCCGACCCTCTGGAAGGATATTGTGAACCACCCTATGCGGCGAATGCATATCCTGGCTTCATCCGCCACTTCGGCCGACAAGGAGAGCACGCTGATCGGGTCGTCATTCACCCTTCAGCAGCGCTCGATCCAGAGCATCTATGCTGTGAATGAAACGGCCGGCCTGCAGTCTGCCTGGGGCATGGAATTCACTGATGACAACCGCGAGACAGGTCTGACCACCTATTGGAAGAATAAAGATTTTGAGGACTGTGGCAATACAAGCCCTACCAACGGCAGACTCAACTCTCTTAAACTCTGGGGTATCATCAACCCTGATGGAACTTCGAATCCGACCAGAATGAGATGGGACGAATTCCTGAATCTTAACGGCACCAATGAAACAGCTCATCTATGGCGCCCGACTGACGAAGGATCAAATGGCAGGGATTATGATTATCTGCGATACAGCTGTCTTTCTCGTAATCGTGACAACAATGGCGACGGATATATCGATACCGACGAGATCCGTTGGTATATGGCCTCGGACATCCAGCTGATTGGTGTGTTCCTGGGCTCCTATGGAATTGAGGGCGATGCTCGTCTGTATCAGCGAAGCGCCGGAGATCAGGCCAGTGGCGACAAGGATAAATGGCGTCAGCATATTGTTGCCAGCAACCGGTTTATTTATACTCCTAAACAGCAATCGGATTGGAACAACAGTAACAAGTATCCCCGAATCGTTTGGGCCGAAGAAGGAGTAAACGGCAGTAACTATAATTATTCAGGAAACGATCAGACCACAAAGTTCAGTACACGCTGTGTCCGCAATCTGGGATATTACCTTGAAGGAGGCCAGCGCAAGGATATCACACTTGCCGAAAATCCTGAAGTGGAGCCTAATCCATTTGTTACGGTAACCAGAAAGAATCTTGAAACAAGCGGAACGTTCGAAGACACTTATAACGATAAGACATACTACGAGTTCGATTGCTCCAGAATTAACAAAGCGTCACTTCGCGAGCCGGTAGACCATCAACTCATCGGTCACGACGAGCATAGCAAGATGGCCTGTCTGTCAAGCGGATTCGTCACTTTGCCTGCAATCAGTACTGGTAGTCTCAGCAACTACTCATCCTATTCCTTTAACAACACGACCTACAATCTGACGAAGGTTAACGAGCTTAACAAATACCTCGATGACAGCTTCCCTAATCTTGACGCCAATCTTAGTATATGCCCGGAAGGATACAGACTCCCCAACGTAAGGGAGATGTCTATCATGTGGACTATGTTGGCGGCAATGGGAACAAGCGATTCCGGCTATCTTGGGAAAGACGACAACAATGCCGTACCTTGCAGGACTCACTGGTCTTTCGGCGTAGAAGGCTCAAAAAAAATGAACAACAAGTGGGGGTGGGGTATGAGTAAGGGCCACCTCTTGATGGCCGACAATAATAAGACGATGCCTACCATCCGTTGCGTCAAAGATTTGTAATCCTTCGGTCTTAGAGTGGAAACACTTGAGTATTACTCACTTTTATTCTACGCCTAGTCTGCAATTCTTTGGGAGCAAAGAAACAAGGTCTCACCCATCTTGTATTCTTTCCCCAAAATGATTACATTTGCAAAAATGTTATCATTTATGGAAACAAGGACAAAGATACAGACGGTTATACGGATTCGTCCGGAGGTGATGGAGCGGGTGAAATATCAGGCTCGGGGAAACAAGATGTCGTTCAATGCATTCGTGGAAAGCATCTTGGACCAGGCCACAAAGGTCTCCATTCCCAAACTTTCCAAGGAGATTGAATTGGATCCGCTTGTGAAATCCATCAGCGGGGCAATCCCGGCACCCACCCCGGAGATGCTGGAGCAGGACGACAGACTGGCCCATCTGCTGTGCAAGTGATGAAGGTTTTCATAGATACCAACGTCCTTATGGACCTTTGCCTGGAGAATCGGCCGGAAAAACCCTTTGCCGAGAAGATATTCTCCGCCGCCCGGGCCAGCGTTTTCCAGCTGTGCATTACCACGCAAAGCATCATAGACCTGGCTTATTGCGCCAGAAAAAACGGGATGGACTACGAGTCCTTCAAATCCCTCCTGCAGTCGCTCCGGTCTTTTGTCCAGATCCTGTCCATCGATGATCTGGACCTGCTTTGGGCTCTTGCCCATCACAGTGGAGATTTTGAAGACGATGCCCAGTATGCCAGTGCCTATAGCGGCGTATGTGACTTTTTCATAACCAGGGATAAGGCCCTCTTTGACCTGAATTCTCCCTTCTGCCCCCTAACCGTCATTTCCCCCCGGGACTTCCTGTCGGCCCTGGAGCCGGGCAATGGATAATTTGTTCCTGGCCGCCAATCCATCTGGGCGGCATATAATAAGAGTTTTCCGGATGGGCGGCGGTTTTTGGTGGAGCGCAATCGCTTGATTATCGGCCAATTAAAAGTTTTCCTGTGTAACTCTAGTTACACAGGAAATTGCTTAACTTCCTCATATTCAGCCGCTTCCCCTCCACACCCGCAGCCGCCCCGCCGGCGTCGTTTTTATGTCTTAGACTCCCAGCACAATGGCGGGGCTGATGGACAGTTTTTGTGAGATGATGCGGGCTTGCTTTAAGGTGGGCTCGCATTTTCCGGAAATAATCTCGCTTACTTTGGATTGATTCATTCCCAGGAGAGCAGCCAGTGCGCTCTGGCTAAGACCCATCTCAAACATCCTCAGTTTCAGGATTTCAATGAGTGATGGCTTAGTGATAGGGTAGTGCTCATCCTCATAATCGGCCACGAGGTTGGAGAGCAAGACTAATTCCACGCTGTTGATGTCATTCTCCGGCGTGTCTTCCTTTACTATTCTAAGGAGCTGTTCAATCCTTTGCATAGCAGAATTGTACTGCATCTCGTTCTCTATACGTGTCATTATTCAGATGTTTTCTATGCTCTTAATCTGATCATATGCCCGGTGTGTCCCGATAAACCTCACATATACCATTTTTATACGGAAAAGCACCAATGTAACCAGTCTGTAACTATTCCCCTTAATATTGAATACAATCCTGTTATTGCCAACATAGTCTGCCGAGTTAAAGCTTTTTTTTACTTGAGCAAAATTATCCCATTCAGCTTCCGCTGTTTTCTCGTACCATTCTTCCAATGCGGTTTTCGCATCCGGATAATCCGAATAGAACTGAACAAGTGTCTTTTTGGCAATAATCCTCATCGTCTTTTCTCTTTGCAAAAATAATACAATTATCTAAAATCTCAAAATTCTATCTATTTTTTGAATCAATAGCAAAAGGTATCTATCCCTATGCTTCCCACGGAGATGGAAGGAATAGAAGAGAAGAGGTGGTCAAATTTTTTGACCACCTTAAAAAACTGAAATTCAGTAAGATGATGCCCGGCATGTTCATGGTAAGAGAGATTTTCGGTCGAATTTTTCGACCACAAAGGTGTCGTCCAAAAACCGGAGTACGACAAAAGTATTCACAGAAAAGGGGCTCTATATGATAGCTACTATCTTAAATGGTGATCGCGCACGTGAAGATTTGAAATCAAAAATTTTGATATCAAAAGTATCAAGTAGCAATCGCCGGGGCACAAAAGTATTTACTGAGAAAGGGCTTTATATGTTGGCTACTGTTTTGAAAGGAAAACGTGCCATGGCTGTCTCTTTTGCTATTATTGAGACATTTGCCAAAGTGCGGAGCCTGAAGCGGGAACTGTTAGAACTTCATAACGAGAAAGACAGACTACCGAGACGGAATCTACGCTGGAGCTGAACTTCGTCATCGGCAAACTCAAGCACACGGTCAAGCGCACGAAAAAAAACAGACTGGAAACGAACTAACGTTCTTCTGGATTGGCGGCGGTTTTTGGTGGAGCGCAAATGCCTGATTATCGGCCAATTAAAAGTTTTCCTGTGTGACTCCAGTTACATAGGAAAATGCTTAACGCGCTCACTATCAGATGTTTCCGCTCCACCTGTCTCGCAATTGATAGATAGATTTCCAACAAGAAGTTGGACGCTTGTGTGCTTTCCTTGCAATTCCTGATGCGGCTGACTTTGTGAATCCCTCCGGCCGAGTTGTTCAGTATAATGAATCAATGGATCCAGGAATGAATCCAGGGCCTGGTGGTGCCGAATCTGACGATGAACCTGCCGTGTATCTGTATGAACGGCCGGTCCCCACCAGCACCATGGAGCCTTCCTATGTGATTGTTTACGGTAAATATACGGATATTACCGATCCTTCCCTTACCGATGAGGAGAAAGCCGCCGGTGGAGTCATGTGCTATTACAAGGTGGATCTGATGGCCGACGGCCAGTATTATCCCATCTACCGAAACTTCAAGTATCAGATTGTTATCCGCAAGATCAGCTCCAGGGGCCATGCCACACCCGCTGAGGCAGCCGCTTCGGCCGGCAGCGCCGACGTATCGGCCGATGTGACGGCTTCCCATCTGGCCGATATCTCGGATGGTACCCGCAGGATGGCCATCCGGCCCTGGATGTCCTATACCTTCATCGAAGGGGACAAAGAGGTGGATGGCAACGGAGATCCCATTCCCCTGGGTGCCCTGGATCCCCATTTGTTCGTGAAATTCTACGACGATATCAACGTGGATGATCCCAGTCCCAACATGGACTTAAGTAGCGTCTGGTTTGAATTGACGCCTTCCGGCGGCGGGGTTATCCAGAATGATGAAGTTATTATCGGAGCTCCCGTCAGTGAAGGAAATAAAGAAGATCAGGGTTGGAGGCCCATCCGTTTCCGGGTTAACCGGCCGGGGGATGTGGCCCGGACGCAGACCCTCCGTATCCTCTGCAAGACCCATCCCGAGGATGCCAACGAATCACCTCTGTACCGGGATATTATCCTCACCCTGCAGCCTATGCAGCCTATGATGGTGAGTTGCAGGAATCCCCGCTTGCCGCGTTATGTCAAAGAAGACCAATATGTAGATATCAGCATTCCGGACGGCCTGGTGGAGAGTATGTTCCCGCTGGTATTCACCATAGAGCCGGAAGAGATGACCCTGTCTCCCGTCAATGACGAGGTCCATCTGCCCGTAGTATATGGAAAGTCCATCAACCCCAATGTACCGGAAGGGGACACGAAACCCCGTTTCCAGTTTGAACGCACCCTCACCTGGGAAGACTACAAGCAGATTCATACCACGGTGAACTTTGCCGATGAAAGCCGCTGGAAAACGTTCTCCTGCCACTTCCAGACCAATTGTGAGAACAGTGCGACGGAAATCTGGGTAGCCAACAGGTTCTTCTATTCTGCATCGGCCGCTTTTACCGATTTCCGTTCCTTCCGAACCCCTTCTTTCACCACCTCCATCCCCAGGACTCCCGGTGGAACCGTTTCCGTGAATTTCGGCGTTCAGAAGGAAAACAACGGCCAGTATCTTCCTGTGTATCTGCAGCTCAATAACCTTAATTGGGCCGAAGGTACTTATGATGCTGCCCGCCAGGCCTATAAATTCACTCCTACGCAGGACGATATCACCCTCAATTTCACCACTGTCAACGAATCCGGAGACGTTTCCGTAAAACTGTTCTCCGAGGACGAGTCCTACGAACCTGCCATCCTGGTTCCCTGGCATTTCTCCAATGTGGGCTTCATTAGTTCGCATACCACGGCGCCTGTTTCCGATCAGGTATGGGGATCCAATGTGACGTTCGGGATGGTGAATAGTATAGGCGGGAAAAATGTTTTGTTCGGATTCTCTACCGATGCCGGCAATCCCACTCCTGTAGTAGATTTTGCCAATAAAGCGGGACTTACTTACAACGGCGACAAAACGGTGGACTATTCAAAATCTAAACTGCACGATTCACCCTATGCCGGACGGGATGATTATTATTGGGCAATAATGACCAGCGTTGCAGGTACTACTCCTGCTTCGGTAACGCTCAAGTCCAATGGCTATGTGGAAGAAACGGTTACCGCAGAGCGTTTTGTTGGCGATATGCTGTCAGCCCGGATTCCTGCCAATAACTTGAAGAGCTGGTTTGGAGGATCTGCCAGTAAGAATGGAATTGGTATGACTCAAAATACGAATGCCAGAATCTCTTTTGATATAAAACCCGGAGTAAGTGACGATGGTCTTGTGCTGGAAAAAGGGAAAAAGTACAAGATGACAATCCTTCTCTATACGAATTATACGGGGGGTGTCTATACTGATACTTCCAGTGAACTGGCGAGTGTCCAGTTGCTATACAAGTCCGAGGACGGAATCCCTCAGGCACACCTGTCTTATGAAATAGAATCTCCCGAGGAAAGTACTGTTTATCAGTATCCGGCCCATTATGCCGAATATATTTGGAGCATTCCACGGGGCTACAAGACTGCTACCATTGAATTACAGGCTCCCAATAACCGTGACGCGGTAATTTCCGTCCTGCGCATCTGGGGCTTCAAGGCAGCCAATTAGCTATTCCCCCACCGTAAACCCAACCGAAACGCTGTTTCCTTCCCCGTCCACGCAGGTAACCACGTGCCTGACGGGGGCGGGGGAGAGGCGAAGCTCGTGGATGAAGCGGGTTTCGCCCACGTAGGTCTGGTCCAGGTGCCAGAAGACGGTGGCATCGGCCTTGCGGTGGGCCAGGCGGAACACAGCTCCTACAAGTCCATGTTCGACAGTTGTACCAACCTGGAGAGGGGGCCTCAACTCCTGCCGGCCACAAGCCTGGGCAAGACCTGCTACCGCAATATGTTCTACAACTGCGCCAAACTGGAGAATGCGCCAGTCCTGGCGGCTACGAAACTGGCCCAGGGATGCTATCAGAGAATGTTCTATGGCTGCGCGAAGATCAACTACATCAAGATGCTCGGCAAGGAGAATTACCGCAATGACGCCTTCTTCTCCGACAACACGAACTGGCTCGGCGGCTTTGCATCCACAGGTGAACTCTGGCTGGACAGCTCGCTGAGTCCCGTCACCAATTACGGCAGCACATGGAACAAGATTGTCCCTGTCGGCTGGACTGTCAAGTACGTGGGTATAGACGACCAATAGTTTCTTAGAAAAATAGCCCCCCAACAATTCCCGCCGCAAACGTGCAAGTTTGCAGAAAAAGCCGTATCTTTGAATGAATAACGTTAAGATTATGACAGGAGAACTCATTCTAAGATTGCTGATGGCGGGCATCCTGGGCGCCGCAATTGGGTTCGAGCGGGAAATCCGGGCCAAGGGCGCGGGTATCCGCACGCATGTGCTGGTAGCCCTGGGCAGCGCCCTTTTCATGATTATCTCGCAGTATGGCTTTGGGGATGCCGACCATTTCGACGCGTCCCGGGTGGCGGCGCAGGTGGTGTCCGGCATCGGTTTCATCGGCGCGGGTATCATCATCTTCCAGAAGAACCGCGTGAGCGGGCTCACCACGGCGGCGGGCCTGTGGGTGACGGCCTCCATCGGCCTGGGAGCCGGTTGCGGCATGCACGTGGTGGCGGCGGTGTGCACCGTGCTCTCGCTGGCCATTCTGGAGGCCATGCACTTTGTCACCATCAGGGTGGGGGACAAGAACGTGGTGGTGGTCCTTCTCTCAGGTAATCTGAAGAATCTCTCCGACGCCGTGAACAGCCTGGGCAAGCGGGTAGAGCGCTACCGCTATTACCGGGAAGGCGATGCCTATAAGGCAGAGATCACCCTCCGCGTCCCCGTGAAAGAGTACCTGGAACAGCTGGTAGAACGCCTCTCTTCCTTCCCTGGCGTGCAGCTGGAAAGCTTGGAATAAGGCCGGGAAATGACTATATTTGCAGATTACAAGGCTAATTGAATTATGCAAATTGTCAAAGATCAGTATTTCGAGGGAGAACGTCCTTTCTACACCTGTAGGGACGGGCTTTACCTGGAAAATGTGGTGATCGGCCCCGGTGAATCTTCCATCAAGGAAGGCGCTAACATAGAGGCCGTCAAGTGTGAGTTTAAAGGGAAATATCCGTTCTGGGAGTGCGACAATTTCACCGTCAGGGACTGCATTTTCCGGGAAGGCGCCCGTGCGGCCCTGTGGTACACCCGGGGCTGCAAGATGTATAACACCCTGGTGGAGGCTCCCAAGATGTTCCGCCGCATAGAAGACGTGTATCTGGAGAACGTAAGAATCCCCAACGCCCAGGAAACCTTCTGGGACAGTAAAGACATCAAGCTCCGTGGCGTCTATACGGCCGACGCCAACTATATCTTCATGCACTGCGAGAACCTGGACATCGACGGCTACGAACTCCACGGCAACTACTCGTTCCAGTATGTGAAGAACGCCGTGATCCGCAACGCCAATCTCCAGACCAAAGACGCATTCTGGGAAAGCGAGAACATGACCATTTACGACTCCGTGATCAACGGGGAGTTCCTGGCCTGGTATTCCAGGAACCTTCGCCTGGTGCGCTGCCATATCGGCGGTACCCAGCCGCTGTGCTACTGCGAGAACCTGGTGCTGGAAGACTGCACCTTTGAGCCGGACGCAGACCTGGCCTTCGAGTACAGCAGCGTCACCGCCAGGGTGAACGGTCACATCACCTCCGTGAAAAACCCCCGCTCCGGCCGCATAGAGGCGGACAGCATCGGAGAGATTATCCTGGACAGCAATATCAAAGCCCCTGGCAATTGCGAAATCCTTACCCGAAATGTATAATTTTGACGAAATCGTAGACCGCAGGAACACCGAGAGCGTCAAGTGGGACGAGTTCCCCGGCAAGCTGCCCATGTGGGTGGCCGATATGGACTTCAAAGCCGCCCCGGAAATCCTGGAAGCGCTGCAGCGCCGCCTGGACCACGGCGTGTTCGGCTACGAGCTGGTGCCGGACACCTACTATGAGGCCATCGCCCACTGGTTCCGGGAAAGGCACGGCTGGGAAGGCATCGGCCGGGAAAACATGGTGCCCACTACCGGCGTTATCGCCGCGTATTCGGCCGCCATCAAGGCCATGACTGTCCCCGGCGACAAAGTGATGGTCCAGACCCCTTGCTACAACGCTTTTTTCCCTGCCATCCGCAACAACAAATGCGTCCAGCTGGACCAGCCGCTTCACTATGAGAACGGCACCTACAGCATAGACTGGGAAGACTTCGAGAAAAAGGCGGCCGATGCCCGGGTGCTGCTCCTGTGCAACCCCCACAACCCCGCGGGCCGCGTCTGGACCCGGGAAGAGCTGCAGCGGATGGGAGAGATCTGCCTCCGGAACAATGTTTTCGTGATCTCGGACGAGATTCACTGCGAGCTCACCTATCCGGGCCATGACTATACCCCCTGGGCCGCGCTGCCGGAAGAGCTGGTGCGTGGCTCCGTCTCCTGTATCTCACCTACCAAGGCTTTCAACATCGCGGGCATCCAGATTGCCAACATCTTCGCCAAAGACCCCGGGGTGCTCAGGAAGATGGACCGCGCCATCAACGACAACGAGTGCTGCGACGTAAACGTGTTCGGGGTCACTGCCCTGCAGGCCGCCTATAACAAGGGCGGCGCTTGGCTGGACGAGCTCCGCAACTATCTTTACCACAACGCCCGCACCGTGTACTGCTACCTGGAAGACGAACTGCCGCAGCTGCAGGCCCTTCCCCTGGAGGGCACCTATCTGATGTGGCTGGACTGTCGCGCCCTCCTGCAACCCGGAGAGCCGCTGGAAGGCTTCAGCGAGCGTTTTGCCGCCCACCTGCAGGAGCAGGGCCTGGTCCTGAGCACCGGCACCATCTACGGCGCGGCAGGGGAGGGCTTCGAACGCCTGAACATCGCCTGCCCCCGCACCACCCTCCTGGAAGGCCTCAAACGGCTCAAGCAGGCGGCCGATACCTATCGATTCACTAAATCCTAATCATATGTTTACACTTCACGCACGTAAAGCTTATGCTGCGGCAGTTGCCGGCCTTATGCTGCTGGCGGCTGCCTGCTCCCCCAAGCAGAACAAGGCGGCCCAGAGCCCGGATACGGCCTTTGCCCAGTACATCAAGGCATACACCGGCGGCATCGTGGCCGACGATGCTGTCATCCGTGTAGATTTCACCGGCGACATTGACGAGGCTGCCCGCCAGGCAGACGGCCTGTTCTCCTTCAGCCCCGCAGTGAAGGGAACCCTCCGGTGGAATTCCCCGTCTTCCGTCTCCTTCGTCCCTGAAGAAGGCGCCCTCAAAGTAGGACAGGACTATGCCGTGAGCGTGGCACTGGACCAACTGGCCGACATCCCTGAGGCCGGCTTGAAGCAGTTCAACTTCGGCTTCACCGTCAAGGGCCGTGACTTGTCCCCCGCTCAGGAAGAACCCCTGGAGCCGGACAACGGCAGGGCTTTCCGGGTTGTGAAAGTGAAAGAGGTGATGGGCGATACTCCCAGCATCGACGTGGTCCTGAGCAAGGCGCCCGCCAACGCCACTCTGAGGGGTCTGGTAGAGCTGGAAGGCGCCGCCCGCAGCTATGTCCAGGTGCAGGATACCCTCCTGCGCGTGTTCTTCGAGAACCGCAAGGGAGACCTCACCCTCACCCTGGACCGCTCCCTGAAGAGCGCCGAGGGTGAAACCCTGGGAGACTCCTTCGTTCGCACCTTCGCCCGCACGGAGGAATTCCCTGCCGTGGAGATTCCCCTCAAGGGTAACATCCTTCCGGACAAGTCCAACCTCATCCTTCCCTTCAAGGCCGTGAACCTGAGCGCCGTGGAGGTACGTGTGGTGAAGATTTACGAGAAAAACGTGCTCATGTACCTGCAGGACAACGAGCTGGGCGAGGAAGGTAGCCTGCGCCGCAGCGGCCGTCTGGTGTACCGGGGAGATGTTTCCCTGGATGCCTCCAAGAACCTGCACCAGTGGAACACGCACAGTATCGACCTCAGCAATATGATCAAGAAGGAGCCCGGCGCCATCTACCGGATCCGCCTGAGCTTCCGCATGGACCAGTCGCTCTACGGCGGCAAGGAGCCGCTCCGCACCCTGGGCGGCCCCAACGGCACCCCTACAAAGGAGGATGACGATGTCTGGGACACCCAGAGCTCCTATTACTGGGACAACGACTACGACTGGGAAAGCTACAACTGGGACGAGGCCTCGGATCCCGCCAAGCCTTCCTATTACATGGATTCGGACCGCTTCCCGTCCGTGCAGCTGCTCTCTTCCGATATCGGCCTGATGGCGGAATATGCGGATGGTGACAAGCTCTGGCTGGCCGCTACAGACCTCCTGAGCGCCAAGCCCATCTCCGGGCTCAGCCTGGAAGTGTTTGACTACCAGCTCCAGAGCATCGCGACGGTAAAGACCGACGGCAAGGGCCTGGCAGAGGTGTCCCTGCCGCACAAGCCGTTTGCGGTCGTTGCCCGTAGCGGCGGCTCGGTAGGTTATCTGAAGATCTCCAGCGGGGCAGAGCGCTCCCTGAGCCGCTTCGACGTGGGCGGCGAGGTCCTTCAGCAAGGTATCAAGTCCTTCATCTACGGCGAGCGCGGCGTATGGCGCCCCGGAGATACCCTCCACGTGACCATGCTCCTGTCCGACAAAGGCAAGAACCTCCCGGAAGGCCACCCGGCCACCCTGGAGCTCTATACCCCGGAGGGCCAGTTCCACACCCGCATGGTCCGCTCCGGCAAGGACGGCTTCTTCAGCTACGACATTCCCACCAAGGCCGATGATCCCACCGGCTACTGGAATGCCTACTTCAAGGTGGGCGGCAATACCTTCCACAAGGTGCTGCACATAGAAACCGTGAAGCCCAACCGCCTCAAGATCAATACCCGCTATGCCTCCGTCCTAAACGCCGGGGAGCGCATCACCGTGCGTACCGCGGCCGACTGGCTCTCCGGCGGCGTGGCGGCCGACATGCCTGTCCGTGCGGAGATGACCCTCCGCAAGGTATCCGGCTCGCCGTTCGCCGGGTTCGAGAAGTACACTTTTACAGACCCGTCGTCCAACTTCTCCAGCGCGGAGTTCACCCTCTATAACTCCAAGCTCTCTTCCAGCGGAGAGTCTTCCGTGCAGGTAGATCTTCCTGCAGCGGAAGGGGCTCCGGGCATGCTCAGCGCCTTTATCGTCACGTCCGTGATGGAAGCCGGCGGTGACGAGAGCTTCACCACCGAGACCATCCCGTACTCCCCGTACAGCTCCTATGTGGGTATCAAGCTGCCGGAGGCCCGGAATTATTACCTGGAAACCGACAAGGACCAGACCGTGAACCTGGCCGTGGTGGATGCCAGCGGCAAGCGCGTGCGCGGGCACAAGATTGAATACGCCGTGTTCAAGGTAGGCTGGAACTGGTGGTGGGACAACCCCGGCGGAGACCTGGATTCCTATGTGAACGGCAATTCCGTGACCAAGCTCACCGGCGGCACCGTAACCAGCAGCGCCGACAAAGATGCCTCTTTCTCCATGCGGGAAGAATATCCTGCCTGGGGCCGCTACCTGGTACTGGCCCGCGATCTCACGAGCGGCCATGTCTCCGGGCAGCTGTTCAGCTTCGACTGGCCGGAAACCCGTGGCCGTGGCGGCCGTCAGGATCCCGAATCCCTGACCATGCTCACCTTCTCGGTGGACAAGTCTTCCTACAAGGCCGGTGAGAAAGCCACCATCTACATTCCCGCCGCTCCGGGCGGCCAGGCCCTGGTTTCCCTGGAGAACGCCAGCGGCGTAATCCGCCGCGAGTGGGTGTCCACCTCCGACAAAGATACGCCTTACAAATTTGACATCCAGCCGGAAATGGCCCCGAACTTCTACGTGCATGTAACTTTGCTGCAGCCCTACGGCTCCACGGTGAACGACCTCCCGCTGCGCCTGTACGGCGTCCAGCGCGTGAAGGTGGAGAACCCGGAGTCCCATCTGCAGCCTGTGATCGGCATACCCGATGTCCTGCATCCGGACGAGTCCTTCACCGTGAAGGTGTCCGAGAAGAGCGGCAAGCCCATGACCTATACCCTTGCCATCGTGGACGAGGGCCTGCTGGACCTCACCGCCTTCAAGACGCCCAGCCCCTGGGATGCCATGTATAAGGATGAAGCCCTGGGCGTGAAGACCTGGGACCTGTACGACAAAGTAATCGGCGCTTTCAGCGGCCGCTTCTCCCCGCTCTCAGCCATCGGCGGTGACGAGGCCAACGTGGTGGCGGCCCGCAAGGACAACCGCTTCAACCCGGTGGTGTTGTTCCAGCAGCCCCGTACCCTTGCCAAGGGCACTGACGAGATCAAACTCAAGCTCCCGCAGTATGTGGGTAGCGTCCGCGTGATGGTGGTGGCCGCCCATGACGGTGCCTACGGCAACGCAGAGGCCACCGTGCCGGTCCAGAGCCCGCTGATGGTAGTGACCACCCTGCCGCGCATCCTGGGCACCGGCGAGCAAACCGCCGTTCCGGTGAACGTGTTTGCCATGGAAGACGCCGTGAAGAGCGCCAACGTGAAACTCACTGTAGACGGTCCGGTAGAGATTGCCGGTTCTTCTCAGCAGACGGTCAACTTCCCCGAGAAGGGAGACCAGCTGGTGCGCTTTGCCCTCAAGGCCACCGGTGAAGGCGTGGCCCACATTACCGTAGATGCCTCCGGTGCCGGCCACAAGGCCACGGAGACCATCGCCCTTACCGTCCAGAATCCCAATTCGGAGGTTGCCAGCGTGCAGCGCTTCTCGCTCCAGGCCGGGGCTTCCCAGAGCCTGAATGCCGGTGAGAGTGCCACCCTCCAGCTGGCCGGATTCCCGGCCCTGGATGCCCGTAGCCTGTACCTGTCCATGCGGGACTACGCCTACGACTGCTCCGAGCAGCTCTCGTCCAAGGGCCTCACGATGCTGCATCTGATGCCCCTGCTGTCAGAGGCCGACGCCGCCGAGGCCAAGACCCTGATTCCGGGCATCATTGCCAAGCTCTACGCCCGGCAGACCTCCGACGGCGGCTTCATGTACTGGAGCAGCAGCAAGCAGGCCGATACCTGGGTCACCTCCATGGCCGGCGAGTTCCTCAGCGAGGCCTCCAAGGCCGGGTTCGAGGTGAACAAGGGCGTGCTCAAGAGCTGGGAAGGCTTCCAGAAGAAGATGTCCCAGGCCTACCGCATCGCCGGCAACAACGCCTTCTCCCACCTGGATGAATGCTACCGCCTGTACACCATGGCTGCTACCGGCAATGCCAATATCTCCGCCATGAACCGGCTCCGTGAGGCCGAGGGTATCGGTGACCGCGCCAAGTGGATGCTCGCCAGCGCCTATGCCCTCTCCGGCAAGGCCAAGATCGCCGAGGGCCTGGTAGACGAGGTAAGCACCGAATTCCCCGAATATCTGCCTTACAACCTCACCTATGGTACGTCCTTCCGTGACAGGATGGTGGCCCTGGAGGCCCTCTCCCTCACCGGCCGGCTCACCACGGCCCTTCCCATCGCCCAGGAAGCCGTGAACCAGATGGACTGGCTCTCCACCCAGGAGACCGCCTTTGCGGCCATCGCTTATCACCGGCTGCACGACAAACTGGGGACATCGGCCATCCAGGCTTCGGTGAACGGCAGCAATGTGGCGTCTTCCGGCTCCGTGGCCACCGTGCCCGCTTCCGGCGCCATTACGGTGAAGAACAATGCCGACGGTCCGCTGTACGGGTCGCTGGTGTCCCTCTCCCGTCCCGTTGCCGGCGCTGTGGTTCCGGCCCGTTCCAACGGTCTCCGTCTGGAAGTGAGCTACAAGGACGACAAGGGCCGCAGCGTGAATCCCGCCAGCCTGGCCCAGGGTACCCGCTTCAGCGCCACCGTGAAGGTGGTCAATGCCACTCAGGGCGACGTGGAGAACCTGGCACTGGGCCTGCGCATCCCCTCCGGCTGGGAAATCCAGAACGACCGCCTCACCGGCGGCGAGGATGAGGGCGGATACGACCATAAGGACATCCGGGACGACCGTGTGAACTGGTTCTTCGCCCTGCCCGCCGGCAGGTCCAAGACCTTCACCGTGAAGCTGCGGGCCGCTTACGAGGGCACTTACACCCTCCCGGCCATCGTCTGTGAAGCCATGTATCAGCGGGGTATCAACGCCTCCACCGCCTCCGGTTCGGCCGTTGTAACGCGCTAGCTGTCAGACCAATCAAATACTGGAAGTTGTTCGGAGCAAAGCGACACAGGGGGTCTGGGGGCAAGCGCAGGCTCTATGCCTGCGCTTGCCTGGCAGTTATCCTGCTGGGCTACCTTTTCTGTCTGCCCCGGAACCTGTTCAAGGACGTTCCCTGTTCCACCGTGGTGTATTCGGCCGAGGGAGAACTGCTGGGCGCCCGGATTGCGGAAGACCAGCAGTGGCGCTTTCCGCCCTGCGACACGGTGCCGGAGCGCTATGCCAAGGCCGTCATCCGCTTCGAGGACCGGCATTTCTGGTGGCATCCGGGCGTGAATCCGGTGTCGCTGGTGCGGGCGCTGGTAGACAATATCCGTTCCGGCCATGTGGTCAGTGGGGGCAGCACCCTCACCATGCAGGTAATCCGGCTGTCCCGGCAGAAAGAGCGTACGCTGTGGCAGAAGCTGATTGAGGCGGTGCAGGCCACCCGGCTGGAGCTGCGCTACTCCAAGCGGAGAATCCTGGCCCTATATGCGTCCTATGCCCCTTTCGGCGGCAATGTTGTGGGGTTGGAGGCGGCGGCCTGGCGCTATTTTGGCCGGCCCGCAGATGAGCTCTCCTGGGGGGAGGCCGCCACCCTGGCGGTGCTGCCCAATGCGCCCGCATCTATGCATCCGGGCAGGAACCGGGATGCGCTGCTGGAAAAACGGAACCGCTTGCTCTCGCATCTGTACCAGCATGGGGAGATGGATGAGGACTCTTACGAGGCCGCCTTGTCGGAACCCCTTCCGGAAGAGCCGCTGCCCCTGCCTTCCCTGGCTTCGCACTATGTAGAGGCCTGCCCCAAGGGGGTGCAGACCCGCACGACACTCCGCTTCGGCATCCAGAAAGGCGTGGAGGCTGCCATGGACCGGCGCTCGGACGAGCTGGCCCGCGAAGGGGTGGGGGACCTGGCTGCCGTGGTGATGGACAACCGCACAGGCGAGGTTATTGCCTATGTGGGAAATGCCTCTCCCGGACGGGCAAGGCCCGGGGCGCAGGTAGACATTGCGGCATCGGCCCGCTCTACGGGAAGTATTCTCAAGCCTTTCCTCTATGCTGCGGCGCTGCAGGACGGTATTATCCTGCCGCAGACGCTGCTGCCGGACATTCCGGTGAACATGGGCGGCTTTGCGCCGCAGAATTTCGACCGGCAATTCTACGGGGCCGTGCCTGCGTCCGAGGCTCTGGCCCGCTCGCTGAATGTGCCTGCGGTGTTCCTGCTGCGCTCCTACGGCGTTCCACGTTTCCATGAGTTGCTGCAGCGGTGCGGTCTTACCACGCTGGGGCAGGACGCCTCGCATTACGGCCTTTCCCTCATCCTGGGTGGCGGCGAGGGGCGCCTGACGGAGATCACGGCCGCCTATGCCTCCCTGGTCCGCTACTACATGGGCTATCCTTCAGCCGGCCGCGGCAAGGCGGGACAGGCCCCGCAGTGGGACCGGGTGGCGCTATGGTACACGTTTGAGGCGCTGAAAGAAGTGAACCGGCCCGACGAGCTGGACTGGCGGCTGATCTCATCGGTCCGCCGGGCGGCGTGGAAGACCGGCACCAGCTATGGCTTCCGCGATGCCTGGGCGGTGGGCATGACGCCGGACTACACGATTGGCGTATGGGCCGGAAATGCCGAGGGCCAGGGGGTTCCGGGCCTCACCGGAGCCCGTGCCGCCGGTCCCGCCATGTTCGAAATCCTAAACCTGCTGCCGGAGAGCGGCCGCTGGTTCCCGGAGCCCGATTCGTCCACGAAAACGGCCCAAAACGTGGACGAAGGCGTATGGGCAGAGGTTTGTGCGGACAGCGGCATGCTGGCAGGCCCCGACTGCCCCAACCTCCAGTCCATGCTCATCCCGAAAGCCGGGCTGGAAAGCGATCCCTGCCCGTATCATACGGACGGCGTCTTCACCCTCACCCCTGCCATGGAGTGGTACTACAAGCCGCATCACCCGGAATACACCGGGGCCGTGAAATCCACGTCCACCGCGCTGATGGAGTTCATCTATCCCGCCGGGGGGACCACCTTGTATCTGCCCCGCCAGCTGGACGGCTCGGTGCAGGGCGCAGTGTTCCGTCTGGCGCACAGAAAAGCCGACGCAACCGTCTGGTGGCATCTGGACCAGACCTATGTGGGGGAGACCCGCTTCATCCACGAGCTGCGCCTGGCCCCTCCCGTGGGCAAGCACACCCTCACCTGTGTGGACGGCGACGGCAACAGTGTCTCTGTCGGCTTTACCGTGGCCGAGAACTAGCGGGCAAAAAGCTTCAGGATTTTTTGGGCCACTTGCTCGTTGCCCTGGACGCCCATGAAGTCCTGGGCGTGGGGACCGTAGGAGAAGATGGGAACGGGGATGGGCGTGTGGCTGCGGCTCACATAGACGCCTTCCATGTTGCCTTTGGCCGGATCACCGCCCCAGAGGGCCAGACCGCCGGTTTCGTGGTCGGCCGATATCACCACCAGGGTGTTGCCGTCCTGGTCGGCGAACTTGATGGCCTCGGCGATGGCCTGGTCAAAGTCCAGGAGTTCCCGCACAGCGCTCTCGTACTGGTTGGAGTGGCAGGCTTTGTCGATGCGGGCGCCCTCTACCATAAGGAAGAAGCCTTTGCCGGGCTCCTTGCGGGCGTTCAGGAAGTCGATGGCCTGTCGGGTGGCTTTGGGCAGGAAATCCGTGCGGCCATCCACGATGTAGCCGGTCTCTACCTTGGGAGGAAGCACGCCCAGCCTGTCGGCCGTGGCGCAGCGGGGATCGTCCAGGGAATTGACCACGGTGAAGACCTGGCCGATGGCTTTCTGCGTGGCCTCCGGACGCTGCTCGAATACATCTTTGCTGCCGGCGGCGAAGTACTTGAGCACACTGGCGGGAAGGTCCGCCCAGATCTCGTCGGTCATACGGCGGTGCGGCTGATGGGCGAAGAAGCACGCCGGGGTGGCGCCGTGAAGGTCGTCCGTGGAAACCACGCCGGAGATAAAGCCTTCGTCGATGATGATTTCCGGAATATTGGGAATGGGGCGTTTGAGAAGGTCTACGCCCACGGCATTATTATAAGTTTTCTGCCCGGTGGAATAGGCGGTTCCGGAGGCGGCCGAATCCGTGGTGAAGTTGTCTGCGCTCTGGGTGGTCACCCAGCCCATATGCTTGAGGTTGGCATAGGTAAGGTCTCCGCCGTTGGCATACAGCCCGGAAGCGATCTGGGCCAGGCCGGTGCCGTCCCCGATCATCAGGATCACGTTCAAGGGCTTGCGCGCACTACCGTCCGAAGAGTACGTGGGGTGATAGGATGCATGCTGGGGAGCGGCCTCGATGGAGCCCTTTACTGCATTCTGGGCATTGAGCTGGATAGCGGCCAGGGCCGAAAGGGTGATGAGCAAAAACTTATTCATGTCAGAAAAGATTATAAATATACAAATCTACATAGTTTTTCGAGAGAAAGCAAATGATGACGGATTTGGTGAGCGTAATTCCTGCCAATTTGGCAGTCGGCTGTCCTTGGCACAGCACTTGATTATCCTTAGCCGTCCTTCCTCCGGGAGGGGCGGCAATTGGTAACTACTAAAAAACAATAATAGCTATGCTTAAACCGTTAGGAACAAGAGTGGTCGTAGAGCCCAAAGAGGCAGAGACCATGACCGCCGGGGGCCTCTATATCCCGGACAATGCCAAGGAAAAACCCCAGCAGGGTGTGATTGTGGCCGTCGGCCCCGGCTCCAAGGATGAACCCATGGAGGTGAAAGTGGGCGAGACCGTCCTGTATGGCAAGTATGCCGGCACCGAGGTAACCGTAGACACCAAGAAATACCTCATTGTAAAGCAGGCCGATATTCTGGCTATTCTCAAATAAGGAGATTGTACTATGGCAAAAGAGATTAAATTCAATACCGATGTCCGCACCGCGATGAAGGAAGGTGCCGACGCCCTGGCCAATGCAGTGAAGGTGACCCTGGGTCCCAAGGGCCGCAATGTAGTTATTTCCAAGAAGTTCGGAGCACCCCAAATTACCAAGGACGGTGTAACCGTGGCCAAGGAAGTGGAGCTGGAAGACCAGTTCCAGAACATGGGCGCCCAGATGGTGAAGGAGGTTGCCTCCAAGACCAACGAGCAGGCCGGTGACGGTACTACCACCGCTACTGTGCTGGCTCAGGCCATCATCAATGTAGGCCTCAAGAATGTGGCCGCGGGTGCCAACCCCATGGACCTCAAGAAGGGTATCGACAAGGCTGTCGCCAAGGTGGTCGAGAACCTGAAAGAGCAGAGCCAGTCCGTGGGTGAAGACTACTCCAAGATTGAGCAGGTGGGCACTGTGTCCGCCAACAACGACGCCCATATCGGCAAGCTCATCGCCGACGCCATGGCCAAAGTGAAGAAAGACGGCGTAATCACCGTGGAAGAGGCCAAAGGCACCGAGACCGAGGTCAAGGTGGTGGAAGGCATGCAGTTCGACCGTGGCTACATCAGCCCGTACTTCATGACTAACGCCGACAAGATGGAAGCCGTCCTGGACGACGCCTATGTCCTGATTACCGACAAGAAGATTGCCAACATGGAAGACTTGATGCCGGTGCTGGAGCCCGTCGCCCGTGAAGGCCGTAGCCTCCTCATCATCGCCGAGGACGTTGAGGGCCAGGCCCTTACCACCCTGGTGGTGAACCGTCTGCGCGGCACCCTGAAGGTGGCCGCCGTGAAGGCTCCCGGCTTCGGCGATCGCCGCAAGGAAATGCTCCAGGATATCGCCACCCTCACCGGTGCTGTGGTCATCAGCGAGGAGCGCGGTTTCACCCTCCAGAATGCCAACTTGCAGATGCTGGGCCGTGCAGAGAAAGTGACCATCACCAAGGAGAACACCACCATCGTGGGCGGTGCCGGCCTGCAGCAGGACATCAAGGACCGGGCCGACCAGATCCGCGCCCAGATCGAGACCACCAAGAGTGACTACGACCGCGAGAAGCTCCAGGAGCGCCTGGGCAAGCTCGCCGGCGGTGTGGCCGTGATTTACGTGGGTGCCACCACCGAGGTGGAGATGAAGGAGAAGAAAGACCGCGTGGACGACGCCCTGAACGCTACCCGCGCAGCCGTGGAAGAGGGTTACCTGCCGGGCGGCGGCGTTGCCTACATCCGTGCCGCTGAGGCCCTGAAGAACCTCAAGGGCGAGAATGACGACGAGACCACTGGTATCCGCATCATCGAGCGCGCCATCGAGGAGCCGCTCCGCCAGATTGCCGGCAACGCCGGTGTAGAGTCTTCCGTGATTATCAACAAGATCCGCGAGGGCAAGGGAGACTTCGGTTACAACGCCCGCACCGACGAGTACGTGAACATGTACGAGGCCGGTGTGATCGATCCCACCAAGGTGGCCCGCGTAGCCCTGGAGAACGCCGCTTCCGTAGCTGGCATGTTCCTCACCACCGAGTGCGGCATCGTGGACATCCCCGAGCCCGCTCCCGCAGCGCCTGCCATGCCTGCCGGCGGCATGATGTAACAGCCGGTCGGCCAGAAATGATCTGCCCTGTGGCTCCCTGGCCACGGGGCTTTTTGTTTAATTGGGTGAAAGTGTGTATCTTTAGCACATGAAACGATGGATTCTTGCGGGAGCCCTGCTGCTCCTGGCCACATGGGGCCTGCAGGCCCAGAAATATTGCATCGGGATTGATGCCGCCATTCCGGAAGAGGCCGCCAAGGTGCTCTCCCAGCGTTTTACCCAGATGTTGGAGGCCGGCGGCCTGCAGCTTGCCGACATCCCCGAAGGAATGCCCCTGGAAGTATCGGCCCGGGTCAAAGACCGGATGGAAACCCCCGGCTCTATCAGACAGGTGGCCCTGCAGCTGGAGATTGTAGCCACCACGCGGAATGGGGAGGTGGAGGAAGTGTTCCCCGTAAAGGGCGTGGGCGAGAATGAGGCCGATGCCTGGCTGCGGGCGGTGAAACAGCTGCTTCCCCGCTCCAAGGCGGCCCAGGCGTTTGTAGAAAAACTGAAATGACCATGCGTATCACCCGTTTTACCTGGCTGCTGGCGTTGTCTGCGCTGGCGGCTTGTTCCGCAGAGGAACCGTATTCCTGGGCTCCCGTGGGAGACCATATCCGCACTGAGTGGGCCGACGCCCTGGATCCCGGCCATGTGCTGGCAGAGTATCCCCGTCCGCAGATGGTGCGGGATCGCTGGCTGTCGCTCAACGGCCTCTGGGACTATGCCATCCTCCCGCAAGGGCGGCTGGATGGCACGGATACCGGACAGTTGGAGAAAGGGGTGGATTATCCCGCCCGGGCCGACGGCAAGATTCTGGTGCCCTTCTGTGCGGAGTCGTCCCTGTCCGGCGTGGGCCGGCACATAGGGGAGGATGAGGCGCTGTGGTATCGGACCCGTTTCCGCGTGCCCAAAGGATGGAAGGAACGGGTACTCCTGCACTTTGGCGCCGTGGACTGGCAGGCCGATGTCTGGCTCAACGGAGCGTATGTGGGCCGGCATACGGGCGGCTATACCGCCTTTTCCTTCGATGTCACGCCTTTCCTGAAAAAGCGGGGAGAGCAGACGCTGGTGGTGCGGGTGCTGGACGGGACGGATAATGACCGTCAGCCCCGCGGAAAGCAGGTGTCCCAGCCTTCCGGCATCTGGTACACCCCCGTCACCGGTATCTGGCAGAGCGTATGGCTTGAGCCGGTTCCGGAAGCTTCCATAGACCGGTATCAGCTTACGGCCAGCCTCACCGGTTGGGATGTCCGGGTATCGGCCCCGGGCGTCCTGCCTTCAGACCAGGTTGTCGTGGTGGTCCGGGAAGGCAAAGAGGGGTATTCTGTCGGGGAAGACACTGCCGGGAAAGTGGTGGCGCGCGCTGTCGGTTCTTCCGGTGAGTCCCTGCGCCTGGAGGTGGCGGACCCGCAGCTCTGGTGTCCGGATTCGCCGTATCTCTATGCGTTGGAAGTTTCCCTGGAGCGCGACGGGAAGGTGCTGGACCGGGTGAAAGGCTATGCCGCCCTGCGCACGGTGTCGGAGGTTCGGGATGCGGCTGGGTACCGGCGCATCGGCCTTAACGGGCAGCCGCTGTTCCAGTTCGGTCCCCTGGACCAGGGCTGGTGGCCCGACGGGCTCTATACCGCCCCCTCGGACGAGGCGCTTCGCTTCGACCTTTTCCAGACCCGGGACTTCGGCTACAACATGATCCGCAAGCACATCAAGGTGGAGCCGGAGCGCTGGTACACCTGGTGCGACCGTCTGGGCATCCTGGTCTGGCAGGACATGCCGTCGGTTTCGGACAGCCGTCATGGCCGATGGGAGCAGTGGAAATGGGCTTCTGAGGAAGACGACTCCCGCCTGAGCGAAGATGCGCGCGCGAATTATTATAAGGAGTGGGGAGAGATTATCGGCCAACTTTCCAATCATCCGTCCATCGTGGTATGGGTGCCGTTTAATGAGGCCTGGGCCCAGTTCGACACGCCGGCGGTGGTAGACTTTACCCGCCAGGCAGACCCTACCCGTCTGGTGAATTCCGCTTCCGGAGGCAATTCCTATCCGGTGGGGGATATTTTCGACAGCCACAATTATCCGGACCCGCACATGAAGTTCACTTCGGGCGGCCGGCAGATCGATGTCCTGGGAGAATACGGCGGTATCGGCTGGGCCGTAGAGGGCCACCTCTGGCAGCCGGACCGTAACTGGGGCTATGTGCAGTACCATTCGTCCGACGAGGTTTTCGCTCAGTATCAGGAGTTTGCCCGCCAGCTCATTCCTACCATCGCGCAGGGGGTATCCGCTGCAGTTTATACCCAGACCACCGATGTAGAGATAGAGGTGAACGGCCTGATGACCTACGACCGCAAACTGACAAAGATGGATCCGGCCAAGCTGCGGGCGGTGAACAAGGCGGTGATAGAATCACTTAAATAATTGATTATAAACGTGTTAGTTTTATTTCCGGCGGGGCTTTTTCCCGTCGGATTTTGTAAGTAGCTGATTACAAGTGAATTTTGAAAATTTTTAAAAAATTCCGAAAAATTCTCCCGAAAAAATTTGTGGAATCAGAAAAAAGGTGTACCTTTGCAATCCCGTTC
>CAMVMG010000024.1 GCA_947168525.1 uncultured Bacteroidales bacterium | reverse complement strand
AAATAAGTTTTACATTAAACATAAGTTTTTGTCAACTTATTTCAGGACAAGTCACTGCCGAAATCCCGTAAAATGCAACTTGCAGATTATCAACTGCTTATGCAAAGTTACCTGGTCATTATCGCCTAGACGCATTCTTGTAAACCGCTTGTAATCAACCGCTTCCATTTCACGCTCGCTGTCCCGCAACTTTTCCTCCCGCCACCACCGCCGTCATGGTGAACGCCGACAGAAACGAAAAACGCCAAAAACGTCGCCGCAGAGTGCACGCCCGACGCCGGCGGAAACGAAAAACGTCAAAAACGTCGCCGCAGAGTGCACGCCCGACGGCCGGACGGGGCGTATTATCGGCCTGATGCATGGGCATTTCCGGAAAAATGACTATATTTACACATTATGAGAAAAATCCTTCTAAGCCTTTGCGCCCTGGCACTGTTTGCCGGCTGCAGCACTTCCGTGGAACCCGGTTCCCAGATAGCCGTGAACCCCCTCACTTACACAGACATTCCGGACAGCGACATTGTCCGCGTAGGCGATGACTATTACATGGTTTCTACCACCATGTACTTCTGCCCCGGAGCACCCATCATGCACTCCCGGGACCTGGTGCACTGGCGCATCGTCAATTACATCTACGATGTCGTGGAAGACGATGACATCTACAACCTCCGCAACGAGCAAAACGCTTACGGAAAGGGCCAGTGGGCCACTACACTCCGCTACCACAAGGGCACCTGGTATGCCCTGTTCGTGGCCAACGACCAGCACAAGACCTATCTCTACAAAACCAGGAACATCGAGAAAGGCCCCTGGAAGCGCAACGAGATAGAAGGCTTTTTCATGCACGACGCTTCCCTGCTGTTTGACGATGACCGTCTGTTCGTGGTCTGGGGAAACGGGGATCTCCGCATGATCGAACTGGAACCGGACGGCAGCGCTGTGAAGGCCGGGGCCCAGGAGAAAGTCATCATCGAATCCCCCAGGCAAGGCTGGATGCTCCGGGCCGAAGGAGCGCACTTCTATCACATCGGCGACTATTACTACGTGCTGGAGATTGACTGGCCGCGCGGCGGCGTGCGCACGGCAACCTGCTGGCGGAGCAAGGACATTGAAGGCCCCTATGAAAGCAAAGTGGTACTGCAGGGCACCCTGGGCGGACGGAGGGACGGCATCGCCCAGGGCCCCATCGTAGACACGCAGTTCGGGGACTGGTATGCCATCCAGTTTCAGGACCACGGCGCCGTGGGCAGGATTCCCACCATCCAGCGTGTAACCTGGGTGGAAGACTGGCCCATCATGGGCGATAACGGTGTCCCCGAGGAGCATGTGACGGTTAACCTCAAGGCCGACGGAGAAGATTATGTCTGGGCCCCGGATGAGTTCGATTCCCCCAAGCTGGCCCTGGTGTGGCAGTGGAATCACAAGGAGCCCGACGGCTGGTCCCTGAGCGAACGCAAAGGCTGGCTGAAACTGAGCGCACACGGCCCTTGCTACGGCCTTTCCGATGCCCGCGGCACGCTTACCCAGCGCACGGTGGGCCCCCGCAGCATCAGCGAGGTGCTACTGGATGTATCGGCCCTGCAGCCGATGGACCAGGCCGGCATCTGTGCCTTCCAGAGCGGAAGCGCCCGGCTGGGCATAGAGGTGGCGCGGGACGGCGCTCGCCTGCTGGTGCTCCGGGAGCGGGAGGAAATCCTTTCCCAGATGCCGCTGGAAAGTGACCAAGTGTACCTCCGCGTCCGCTACGTCTTCACCCCCGTGGACGAGGACGATGTGGCCGACACCGCTTTCTTCAGCTACTCCACCGACGGACAAAACTGGACCCACCTAAACTACGCCCTCCAGATGCGCTTCACGCTGGACTATTTCACCGGCTATCGCACCGGCCTCTACTGCTTCAACACCGGAGGCGAGGGCGGCGCTGCCTGGTTCGACTGGTTCCACCAGCAGGTGTACTAGGCCAGGCAGGAGTACTAATTAACATTGAAATTGTAAGGGAGCACAATGTCTCCGTCCATCCGGTAAGCACCATAATTGGCCGTTTCCCACCGCACATGCTGCATCCGGAGCGTGAGTTCATACTCCGACTTCCTCAACAGATAGATGGCTCCCGTGTATTCCTCCGTGTAATCACGGCTGTCGCTGGATGCGGGCAGGGAAAACTGGCATTGTGTCACCGGAAGCAGTGTCCCGGTCTTTAATCGGCCCGCATCATAGCGGATTCTGACCAGGGGCATCTCATACACCATTTTGCCCCGAGCCGGAATAAAAACAGTACCACTGCCCGCTATCTCGTAGTACCAGACCTCGCCAAGAGATAGTTCCGTTCCGTCTTCACGACTGAACACAAATGGAACAGACTTTTGCATCTCTGCCAAAGTCAACTTGTCGCAAGCCCCCAGTATCAGGGCGGCCAGCATCATTACCGTGATATGTTTCATGACTGTTTCTACTGAAGTTCTGCCAATATAACGAAAGAATCCGGGAGATACTGCGTCGGTTCATAAGCCAAACCGCAGGCCAGCCTGGAGGGAGAAGCTCCGGGGGTTTTCGGTGCGGTAGGTGATAAGGGCGGTCTGGGTGAAGTACCAGTTGAAAGCGGGCTGCAGGTAAAGAGCGATGTGTGGGGAAAGGCGCACCTGGGCATCCAGGTTCACATGGGCCGACCACTGCCACTGGGGCTCCTCACAGCGGATGCCGCCGAAAGTGGCCGAAATGCATTTTTCCACGACGCCACCAGCCCCGGCTGCCACATCCACCGGGCCGATGGACACCAGACGGTAGTTCAATCCCAGCGGAACACCTACAAGATGCAATTTCTGATGTGTAACGGCCCCGGAGACCTCTTCTGCGGAATGCAGGTAGGTATACTGAACGCCGCTTTCTGCGGAAAGACGGGAAGTGATAGGAGCCCTGACGATAAGCCCCAGGCTAAGGGGAATATCGTGCCGATAATGGGTAACGGAAGAGGACTGAACGGGAACCAATTCTGCCTGAATATGATTGGAAGAGAAACTGCTCTTGCTGTTGACGAGTTGATCGGTACTGAGGTACGACATATAATCCATCTGTGAATAAGACTGTCTGTTTCCACTGGCAAAACTTCCCTCCAGGCCGATGATGACTCTCCTCCGGGGCTTTCTGGCAGGCCTGTCGGTATTCTTGAAGGGATCGACATCCATACCAGGAGTTGCTTCTGGCCTGGGTTCCGTTTCCTGTATCTCTTCCGGCATCGGCTGGGCGGATGTATTTTCCACAGGAGCAACCTCTTCCGCACCCGTTACAACTTCTATCGGCATTGAAGGGGCTGGACGGGGAGCCTCTACGGCAGCGGAAGGCAGTTCCAGCAGGCGGGCAAAGTCCGGGGTTCCCGTTGCAGAGTGTGCCAGGCGCTGAGTGACAGCCGGTGTAGGCGTGCGGTCTGGCAGCAGCAGCCATCCCATTCCGCCGCACAGTAGCAACAGTGCAGCGGCCAGGCTTCCGCGCAGGAGGACACGGCGGTGCAATCGGCCCGAGATTGCCTGCCAGCCCCCGGAGGGAGGAGTCACCTCTTCCGGGAAGCATTTTTCGCTCAAAGCATCTGTCCAGTCTTTGCTCATACCAAAAGCTTTTTAATTTCCTTCGCCAGGATGGCTCTAGCCCTCGCCAGGTTGGCCGATGAACTCTTTTCCTTGATTCCCAATAGTTTAGCTATATCCTTGTGCGGAAGTCCGTCTACGCAGTAGAGCTGGAATACCGTCCGGTAGCGCTCGGGCAGAGATTCTATCAGCCCTGCGAGTTTCTCCGTGGGGATGGTCGTCACTTGGTTGTATTCTGGTTCCTCTACCGGGAGATTCTCCAGGAAGGAGGTGTCTACATCGGCCTGAAGGAGTTTCCGCTGCCTTTTCTTGTCGAAGATCTGGTTCAAGGCTACTTTCGCCATCCACGACCAGAGCGAGCCCGGTCCCTGCCAGCGAAACCGCCAGGCTTTGTCGTATATCTTTACAAAAGCGTCCTGCAGGTTGTCTTCGGCGGAAGGACGGTCCGGGCTGTACCGGAGGCAAAGTGCAAACAGCCTGGAACTATATCTCCTGTATAGCTCCTCCCTGGCCCGCCGGTCTCCCCGGGCGCACCTCTGGGCCAATTCCTGTTCTTCCATCCGCATATATAACGTCTGAATTGCCAAAATACTGCGTGAAGATACAAAAACATCCAATCTTTGCAATCAGCCGACGCTGTATTTCCTTTTTTACTCCGTTTAGATAACAGATAAAAGCCCATCCTGCCCAATTTCAGTTATGTAGTCTCTTTATAGTGTAAATAAACAGGAGCTGACTGTCTGATAATTACGTTAATCGACCGGCGCATCCTGCCACCGGTCGATTAACGTAAATTAGTATAATACAAGTAGTTACAAACCACGCAAAAGCCACTACATCACCTCCAGCACCACCACGGAGGCGGCGGGGAGGGTGAGCTTCACGGTTTTGCCGGAGACCTTGGCGCCCGTGAATGCGGCGGGGCTCACGGCCGGGGCCTTGCCGAAGTCGTTGTACGCGTGGATATCGGAGGCGGTGAGGATTTCACCGGAGACGCTCCGGGGCTTGAGTTCATCAAAGCTCAACTCCACGGTAACGGCCTTGTCCAGCACCGGATTGGCCAGGGACACGTGCAGGGCGCCGGAGGCGTCGCGGGACGTGCAGGCGCTGAAGTTCTCCATCACGCGTCCTTCCTCGGAAACCAGGGTGCCGCAGGTGTACTCGGACGGCACATAGGTGGCGTTCTGGTGAACATTGAACATGCGGAACACATGATAGGTGGGCGTAAGCACCATCTGCTCCCCTTTGGTGAGGATCATGGCTTGAAGCACGTTCACGATCTGGGCGATGTTGGCCATCTTCAGGCGGGCGGTATGCTTCTGGAAGATGTTCAGCGACAGGGCGGCCACCATGGCGTCGCGCATGGTGTTCTGCTGGAACAGGTGGCCGGGGTTGTAACCGGGCTCCACATCGAACCAGGTGCCCCATTCGTCCAGCAGCAGGGCTACGCGCCGCTCCGGGTCGAAGGCATCCATGATGGCCTCATGGTTGCGGAGGACCTCGTCAATCTCCACGGACTTGGCCAGGGTGTTATAGTACTCCCCGGGCGTGAAATCCGTGGCCGATCCCTTGCTGCCCGTCCAGCCCTTGCAGGTATAGTAGTGCAGCGAGAGTCCGTCCATCTTGGAAGCGGCGTTCTTCATCATGGTGCGGGTCCAGTTGTAGTCGTAGTCCGATGCGCCGCAGGCCACCTTGAACAGGCGGTTGCCGCTGTAGTTGCGGGAATACAGGGCGTAGCGCTTGTACACGTCGGAGTAGTAATCCGCCGTCATGTCGCCGCCGCAGCCCCAGGTCTCATTGCCCACACCCAGGTATTTCACCTTCCAGGGCTCCTTGCGGCCGTTCTTGGCGCGGAGCTCGGCCATGGAGCCGTTCTCCGCCGTCATGTATTCCACCCACTTGGCCAGTTCTTCCACGGTGCCGGAGCCCACGTTGCCGCTGATATACGGCTCGATGCCCAGCATCTCGCAGAGGTTCAGGAACTCGTGGGTGCCGAAGGAGTTGTCTTCCACGGTGCTGCCCCAGTTGTTGTTTACCAGCTTAGGCCGGTTTTCCTTGGGGCCGATTCCGTCCATCCAGTGGTATTCGTCGGCAAAGCAGCCGCCGGGCCAGCGGAGCACGGGCACTTTCAGGGCCTTGAAAGCTTCCAGGACGTCGGTCCGGTAACCGTCCTTGTTGGGGATGGAGGAATCCGGACCCACCCAGATACCCTCGTAGATGCACCGGCCCAGATGCTCGGAGAACTGGCCGTAGATTTCGGCCGGGATCACAGGCTGGCCAGTCAGACTTTCGCGGACAGACACTTTCACTTGAGCCCAGGCTCCGAGGGAGACGGCCAGCGCCGCCAGGATTGTCAAGGTTCTTTTCATTGAGTCAAAAGGTTTTAGTTCACTTTCTTACCCCACCAGGTGGCGTTAAGGCTCTTTTCCGTTCCAGCATACACGATGGTTTCCACCCGCGGGGAAGCCTCCCAGTCCACTTCCTTGGCCACAACCACGACAACGGTCTTGGAGGCGGTCTTCAGGGTCAGGTACTGCTTGGCCTCGTCGAAGCTCCAAGAGCCGGTGAGGGCGCCGGAGAGGGTGCCGTCGGCCTTGAGCTCCAGATTGGAGGAGACATCCTGCTTGCCATAGTCGTACTTGAGGTTGATGTGCTCCCACTTGCCGGCGAGTTCGTCCGCCTTCACCGTCTTTTTGGTGAGGCCGCCAAAGCGCTCCGGCAGGGCGATGGGCCAGAGGTCTTCCAGGGCATCGGCCGACGAAGGGCACCATACGATGCGGCGCACATGGCCCATCATCACGGCGTTGGGGGCGTTACCGCCAGCGCTCGCCGGGAAGCGGCCCTGCGAGGCGTAGAACCAGTCTCCGGTACCTTCCTGCTGGAAGATACAGCAGTGGGAGATGCCTACCCAGCCGTTCCCCTTGGAGAACTTATAGGGATGGGTGACAATAGGGAAGCAGTCTCCGCGGCCGTTGGTGAAGTTGCGGCCGGTGATGTCGGTATAGGGCCCCTCGATGTTCTCTGCCCGCACCACACGGGTGTTGTAGGGCACATCCAGGCCGTCATAAGCCATGAACAGATAGTAGTATCCGTCCTTGTAGATGATTTCCGGGGCCTCGCTGCCCTGCCAGCGGGAATTGACCGAACGGGTACCCACGCGGAACCCGTAGCGCAGACGAAGATCGACGGCGGTTTCGGCCCAGGGATCTCCCAGGTCGTTCACAGGCATACCCGTTTCCGGATTCAGTTCCAGCAGGGCAAAGCCGCTGTGCCAGGAGCCGTAGATAAGGTAATGCTTGGAGGTCTTGGGGTCGATGATATAGGTGGGGTCGATGGCGTTGTAATAGAAATAAGCGTCCCAGTTGTTCTGATCGGGCCGGGTCCAGCCGTCCTTGCCCTTGTCAGAGGAGGAACAGGTTACAAAACCGTAATCCGTCCACTCGCCGGTTTCCGGGCTGGTTGTTTCGCACATGCCGATAAAGGCCCTCTCCGACCAGGAACCGTCGAAATTCTCCGGCGTATTGGCCTTTCCGGTCTTGATGTAGTTGTCTATGACGATGCAATAGTACATGCGCAGTTTGCCGTTCACCTCCCGGATTACCGGTGCCCAATAGCCGTACTGCAGGTTGGCGCGGCCGATCACTTCCAGACCCATCCGCTTGCGGATCTCGTTCAGGCGGGAATAGACCCAGTCCGGCGCATCCGTGAACGGACCGGGAACATAACTCCAGTTCACCAGGTCCTTGGAACGCTTGCCCGGGAAATGGGAATGGTCTTTCCCGCCGAGGTGCTCGTTGCCATAAGAGGCGTCTGTATTGAACATGTAATAGTAGCCTTTGTAGTAGGCAATGGAAGGATCGTGCACGTTAGCCAGGTTCCACCTGTCCTTGTTGGCCCACCCGGCGATGGAGCGGTAATCGTCGTTGAAGGTGGGGATGGTATTGCCGTCCGTGACGGCGGGCTCTGCGGCCGTTCCCTTCCAGGTGCCGGTGCTTTTGGGCGTGATGGCGCTATAGGTGGGAACATCTGTTCCGCCACCACCACCGCCGGGCTCCGTACCGGAACCACCGCCGGAGCCGGAGCCGCCGGGATTGTCCGAAGTATGGATGCCCGTGGGCTCGTCCGGTTTCTGGCAGGATGCAACTACGAGGAGGGCGGTACAGAGTGCCCCAAAAAGGAGTTTCGTAAACTTCATGACTTTTCATTTATGTGGGTGGCCACAGTCGCTTCTCTCAGAATGACAAGGCCACCCACAAATATAAGCAAAATATGTCCAAATAACTACAGGGCAGTCACAGGGCGCACCTTACCGTACTTCTGGATGAATTCCGGACCGTTGTCGGTGTTGGTGTTGGCCGAGTTGCCGTGGATGTTCTTGTTGGCATTGCGGATTCCCTGGAAAATCGGGAAGTACTCGAAGCCAGGCGTGTAGTATTTGTAGGAGTAGTCCGAGGCGGTGCTAGTGGTAAGCTCCTGGGTAGAAACAGGGCTTCCCTCGGCGGTGTCCAGCATGTAGCAGCTGTGCTGCTTGATCTGGTCCAGACGGCCGCTGTCGTAGAAAAATCCCCAGCGGATGAGGTCGATGCCACGACCGTTCTCGCAGCCGAATTCCTTCGGGCGCTCCACATTGGCGATCTGCTCGAAGAGCTTGTCGGCGTTGCCGGCGAAATCGGCCAGATTCAAATCGGCCAGTCCGGCGCGACGGCGTACGATGTTGATGTACTCGATGGCCTCGTCGGTAGGACCCTGCAGCTCATTGATGCACTCGGCAGCGCGCAGCAGCACGTCGGAGTAACGCATCAGACGAAGGTTGACTCCGCAGTGAAGGCCTGTCACAATGCTCTGGTAAATGTTGTTACGGGCATTGGTGAACTTGGCAATGGACATGCCGCCCTGGGTATTGTTGGAGCGCGGAGTCCGGGTGATTTCCTGCTGATAAACCACATTGGAGCGGGGGTCGCCGCCGTTGGGATAAGCGGCGTTGGTTGTACCCGTATAAGCGCTGTACTCAGGCTCGTAGGTGACGATGGTCCAGTACAGGCGCGGATCCAGCGTACCGTCAGTGCAGCGCTCTGCCTTGAACAGGTTGTACAGCCAGGGGGAAGCGGCCAGGTCACCCCAGCTGCCCAGCTCCTGGGAACCGTAGTTGGACTCTACGGCGTGGCCCTGGGTGGCGTTGGTGGAAATGTTCACCGGGGTCCATTCCTCGTCGGATCCGCCCATGCCGTAGTCCAGGAACTGAACCTCGAACAGGCTCTCGGCGTTGTTCTCGTACTGGGTGCCCTCACGGAAGTTGTCGCCATAGTCGCGCATGAGCTCGTAGTGGCCATACTTGCCGGCGATGATGTCCTTGAGCACGACAAGGGCCTCGTCGTACTTGTGGCGGAACATCAGGGCGCGGGCGTAGTAACCGGCAGCAGCACCGCTGGTAGCACGACCGTTGGCCCATTCACCGCCTTTGTCGCGCGTGGGAAGGGTCATCATCGCAGTGCTGAAGTCCTTCTCGATCTGGTCGAAGACCTCATCCTGGCTCGCATTCTCGGCATACATGCTCTCGATGGAGGAATACTGCGCATAGTCGGTGAACAGCGGAACAGTCTGGTAATAGGTGGCCAGATTGTAATAGGCCAGACCGCGCAGGAACAGGGCCTGGCACTGGATGTCCAGGATGTTCTCTGAAATGGTTTCCATGCCGGCAATGCGGGAAAGCACCAGGTTGCAGCGGTTCACGATATGGAAGTTGTCTCTCCAGGGCCACTGGTCGCCGATATCGATCTGGCCGTTGGAATTGAGGTTGTCATAGGGCAGGTACCACTGCTGGGAGGAGTTCCACACTTCGTCGCCACGGACAGCGTCCAAGGTGTATCCCACACGGGCGAAAGTACCCTCCAGGCGGATACGGTTATAGCAGGCGATCAGGGCCTCGTTCAGGTCCGACTCGGTATAGCCGAAGTCGGCGGTAGTCTGGTTGTTCGGGTTCTTGACATCCAGTGCCTTTTCGCAGGAAGCCACGGAACCGATGACCGCGAGAGTTGCCAGAACAATCGTTATCTTTTTCATATTCTTGTTCATTTTCAGGTTGGACATCTTAGAAGGAAAGCTTTACACCCAGCATCACAGTGGTAGGAGCCGGATAGGAGCAATAGTTGTAACCAGGGGTGAAAGCGCCACCGGCAAAGTCGATGTTGTAACCGCGGTAAGGACTGATGGTGAGAAGGTTCTGGCCGGACAGATAGATGCGTCCGCCCTGGATGAAGGCATTCTCGCCGAACAAACCTTCGGGCAGGTTGAAACCGAACTCCACGTTGGCAATCTTCCAGTAGGCACCGTTCTGCAAGTAACGGGAACTGAACATGTCGTTGGTGATGGAACCGGTGGACTTGTAGTACACGCGCGGCACATTGGTGTTGGTGTTGGAAGGAGTCCAGGCGTTGAGCAAGTCGACGCTGCGGTTGGTCATGCCGTAAGAGCTGCGCAGGGTCATGTCCACGAAGTCAAGCAGCTGGTAACCGGCTGCGCCGAAGGTGGAAATGCTCAGGTCGAAGTTCTTGTACTCGAAGCGGGCGCTCAGGCCGAACTGCACCTTGGCCATACCGCTGCCGATGAAGGTCTGGTCGTCAGAGGTGATCTGGCCGTCCGGAACGCCTTCGGGACCGCTGATGTCCTTGTAGGCCACATCACCGGGCTGGGCACCGTTCTGGGTCACATAGTTGCCCAGTTCGTTCACGCGGTTGTCAATTTCTTCCTGGCTCTGGAAGATGCCTTCATACACGTAGCCGTAGAAGCGGCCCACCTCGGCGCCCACCTCGGTGCGGGTGAAACCGTCGTTGCGGGATTCTCCGGAAGGTCCCAGGGACACCACAGTGTTCTTGGGCAGGGTGAGGTTGCCGGAGAACTCATACTTGAAGGGGTTCTTGTAGTTGCGGTAGGTGGCGGAGAATTCGAAACCGGTGTTCCGCATGGAAGCGGCATTCATGGTCACGGTCTCGTTGGTGGCGCCGGCCTCAGCCGGGACGGGCACGCTGTACAGAAGGTCCTCGGAAAGGGCGTTGTAGTAGTCAACGTTAAACTCGAAGGCACCGCCGAACATCGCGAGGTCCAGACCCACGTCCAGGGTCTTCTTCTTTTCCCAGTGGATACCGGTGTTCACATAGTTGGAGATGGAAGAACCGGTGACTTTCTGGCCGCCGAAACTATAGGTGTAGTTGCCGCGGGCCATGGTGTCCATATACTGGTACTCGCCGATGTTCTCGTTACCCAGCACACCATAGCTGGCGCGCAGCTTGAGGAGGTTCACCACGGAAGGATCAACCGTAAAGAAAGGCTCCCGGTCGATACGCCAGCCGATGGAGGCGGAAGGGAACCAGTCCCAGTGGTTGCCCGTAGAAAGGCGGGAGGAACCGTCCCGACGTACGGTAGCCTGGAACAGATAGCGGCTGTCGTAGTCGTAGGTGATACGGCCGATGTAGGAGGCCAGCACGTGCTCGAACTCGGAGGAGTTGGCGTCACGGTCGGCGGCGTTGCCCACCTGCAGGTAATAAGGCTCGGGCATGTTGTTGCCCCAGGCGGTGAGGTTGTGGGTGAGCTCGCGCTCGAAGGTCATACCGGCCACGGCATTCAGATGATGCAGGCCCATCTTGCCGTCATAGGTAACGTAGTTTTCCACCAGGAAGTCGGCGTAGCTGCGATAGCCCTGGGTGAGGCGCTCGTTGCTCTTGGACAGATAGTTGGTGGTACTCTGGATGAAGGACGGCACGAAGGTGAAATCCTTGGCCACGGTCTTGCTGTAGGAGAGGTTCAGGTTGTACTCGAACTTATGGTTGTCGTTCTTGAGGCCTACCATGTCCAGCAGGTCCACGGTGGCGGAACCGGTGGCCACCACGCGGTCTACGAGGGTGTTGCGCTCCAGGAGGTTGTTGTACAGGAGCGGGTTGGTCATACGGATGTCACCGTGCACGTCGTCATAATAAGTGCCGAAGCCGAAGGAGTCGTAGGAATACTCGGAAGCGGCGGAAATCTGGCGGTCCAGGAACCAGGTGCTCTCGTCATAGGCCTTGATGGAAGGCGGCATGAGCAGGGCCGACGCCATCACCGGGTACTGGGTGCCATACAGGCCCTGTACGTACTCATTGGCGTTGGAAAGGGACATGCTGTCCTGGCTGCTGTGGGAATAGACAACGCCGGTGCGCAGTTTCACGAACTTGATGTCCATGGTGTTGTTCACACGGGCAGTGAAACGGTCGTAATTGGGACCGGCGCCCACCATGGTGCCCTTCTGGTTGAAGTAGTCCAGGGCAACGTTGAAGGTGCTGTTCTCACCGCCGCCGGAGAGGTTCACGTTGTGATTCTGACGGATACCGGTCTTGAATACAGCGTTGAACCAGTCGGTGTTCACCTGGGTGGGATCCACATACTTGGCGCTGGAGGGGTCGTATCCGGCAGGAACGGCCAGGCCGCTATTGTCAAAAGCCATGCGGACAAATTCGCCGTACTGAGCCGAATCCATCACCTTGTAAACATTCTTGCGGATCTTATCCACACCCACATAACCGGTGTAATCCACACGGATGGGCTGGTTCTTCTTGCCACCCTTGGTGGTGATGATCACCACGCCGTTAGCAGCTCGGGAACCGTAGATGGCGGCTGCGGAAGCATCCTTGAGCACCTGGATGGTCTCAATATCGTTCGGGGAGAAGTCACGGATGGTGGTTCCCATGGGAACGCCGTCGATCACGTACAGCGGAGCGGTGCTGCCGAAGCTGCCCAGACCGCGGATACGCACGGCAGGGTCGGCACCGGGCTGACCGTCAGACGTGATCTGCACACCGGCCACCTTACCTTCCAGCATGGTGGAGATGTTTGAGTGGGACACTTTCTTCATCTCGTCGGCATCCACGATGGCTACAGAACCGGTGAGGTCTACTTTCTTCTGGGAACCGTAGCCGATCACCACCACCTGGTCCAGCAGGGTGTTTTCGGTCTGGATGGTGATGGTGCCCAGGTCTCCGCCGCGGGTGATTTCCATTTCCAGGGTCTCATAACCCACGGAAACAATCTGGATGGTGGAACCCTCCGGGAGAGATAGCGTGAATTTGCCGTCGAAGTCGGTGGTGGTGCCCAGGGTGGTACCCTTGACAACGATACCGGCGCCCAGGGCGGGCTCTCCAGTCTCGTCCACGACGGTACCGCTGATGGTCACGTTGTTCTGGGCCAGTGCCACATAGCCGTTCCGTCCGCCAAAGACAGAGGGAAGGGTGGCCAACAGGCCGCAAAGTACTATACTTGCAAATAACTTTTTCATATCTTTTCTGTCTTTAGCTTAGTCGAAGATGAGGTAGGACTCTTCCGTCACGATGGCAAACGTGACATCGGCCGAATCAACCGCAATGTTGTCGTAGTACTGGAAATGCTCTTCCCCGTTTCCATCAATCACATGGTAGCGGATGCTGGCCTTGCCCACGCCGCTGTTGGCCACGGTGATATCCACCTTGGAGCCGTTGATGGCGCCCATGAAGGTATCCCAGTTCCAATTGCTGGAAGCCAAGGTCTCGGCATAGCTGCCACCCCAGCCGAAATGGTCCTGACGCACCACGACATACTCACCGTCGGCACCCAGGTCGAGGTTGGCCTTGCGAAGGATAACACAGGGGCTGTGCCAGTTGCCGGCGTTGTCGGAACCCACCTGCATGCTAACCGTCTGCATGGTACCGGCAGGTACTGCCCAGTTGTTGGAGAAGGTGATCCACCAGCCGTTGCTGAAGTCCTGGGCACCCACCATCTCGGTCTGGGCGGCCTGGTCACTTGCCTTCACGGTAAGGGTGACCGGGGCGGTGTATTCTTCTCCGGAAGCAGCCGTATAACTGACAGCACCCACATGATCGTAGATGCCCGGGTAAACGGTCAGGTATGTCTGGTCAAAGGAGCAGACAAAATCCCCGGTTTCAACCTGAATCTTGGAGCCGTCGCTGTAAAGGGCATTCACCTTTACACCTTCGGCAGAGAGGGTAAGCCTCTTGGAACCGCCAATCAGGTAAGCCTCAGCAACGGCCTCAATGCCTGTAAGCTTGGCATCCACGGCGGCCTTGTCCAGGACAACCACGTAGGATTCCTCGGTGACGATGCCCATCTGGAGGTCGGCACTGTCTACGGCGATGCCCCGGTACTTCTGCACGTGACTCTCACCGTTGGCATACGTTACGTTGTAGACAATGTCGGCGGTGTTGTCGCCGTTGTTGGTAACGGTAATGCTGACGGCAGACATATTCTGGTTGGCAGCGAAGGTATCAAAATTCCAGTCGCATTCCGTAACGGCAATTCCATCATAACCAGTGCCCCAGCCGAAGTTGTCCATACGGACGACAGCATACTCGTTCAGGGCGGCCCCGCGAAGGATGGTGCACGGGCTGTGCCAGTTGGCCAGGTTGTCGGAATAGACGAAGGTGTGGACGGTAACGCTTTCACCGGCGGCAACGGGTTTGTCGGCGCTCAGGAAGGTGGTCCACCAGCCATTGCTGTAGTCGGTGGCGCCGATGGCCTCGGTCCCCATCTTCACCATGACAGGGCAGGTGGTCTTGACACCGGAGAACTCGATCTCCACTTCCTGCGTACCGGCAACAGGCTGTACGGCACCGAATACCAGGGCGGCGTTGTCAAGCACCATGGTGGAGCCGTCCGACTTCGTACCAGTCACTTCCAGACCTTCCGTATAGAAGGGAACCGGCTGGTCGTACACATAATAAGTAGTGCTAAGCGGGAGCTTGGTCACGGCGATGGTGGCGAAGTCGGTCACCTCAAAGGTATAGTAGGCGGCCACGGGATTGCCCGGATTGCCCTGCTTGGTCTTGCTGTAAGAGACAACCACGGTCTTGGTACCCACGGTGGACATATCGGGTTCGATGATGTAAAGGTCTTCGGGAGCCACCTCGGTAGAAGAGCCGTCTTCGAACTGGACGGTGGCCACCGTCTCACCCCAGTAGTCTTCGTTGCCAAGGGCAACGGCCACAGGAGTGTTGGCAAGGGTCATGCTCACTGCGGGATAGTCGGGAATCTCCTGGATCTCGGAAGGGACCAGATAGGCCTTCTTCATCTCGAAATGGCTGCCGTCGCAGATCAGGAACACATTTACGTTGCTGGTAGCGGATACAGGCTGGTTGTATTTTTCCACAATGTCTGTTCCGTCGGGGGAAACGCTGTGCACTTCCAGATAGGCGGCACCGGCGCGGGCGTGGTCCAGGGACATGGTTACATAGGCGCCCTGCATCTTCTCGCGGAACTCGTCCCAGTTCACTTCTGCGCCACCATAGTCGAATTCAATCACGGCACCGTCATAGTCGGCATTGCCCCAGCCGTAACAGTCGGAGCGGAGGACGAAATACTCGGAATAGTCGTCGCCGTCCCGTTCACCGTTGGCAACACACACATTCCAGTTGTTCCAGTTGTTGACACCAGAACCATAGTTAACAAATTCAAGCACCAGCTTCTTTCCCGGAGGGACAGAGAAGTACTGGCTGAACTCGGTCCACCAGGCGCTGGAATTGTCTTCCGCACCTACCAGAGTCGATGTAAGGGTGATTTCGGTGTAATCGTCCGTGTTCTTGGCTGCCTGCTCGGCTTGATACTCGGCGATCTTTTGAGCAAGATCGTCCGGAGCATCCACCTCGTAGGGCTCCAGGCCGGTGCAACCCACCGATACCGCTGCTGCAAGAGCAGCAAAAAGCATCAATTTTCGGGTTTTCATGCTTTGTTTGGTTTTAAATTGGTTTGTTATTAATTTGGTTTAAATATTATTATATAGTTACCTCCGGCCAGCCGCCGGTCCACGTCAGCGGACGGATGAGCAGGTGGGAGTTATAGTTCATCTCTTTATCGTAGCAGTGGAAATACATCTTGTCGCCCTCGTCCGTGGGGACAACAGCGCAGTGACCCACGCCGGGATATCGCTCGTTCCCCACCAGCACGGGCGTACCGCCGCCCTCCATCAGGGAAACGCCGTCCTTGTCTACATAAGGGCCGGTAACCTGGCGGCTACGCCCTACCACTACTTTATAGGTACTCTTGGGGCCGCGGCAGCAGAGGTCGTAGCTGACGAATAAATAATAGTAGTCTCCCCGACGGACGATGAAGGGTGCCTCCACGGCGCCGTTCCCCGGGTCGAAATCCTTTCCGCGGGGGTCTGCTTTGATGGCGTCGTCTGTGAGGGAGGTATCCTCTGCGGTACCCTCCGGACGACGGCAGAGCGGGAACCACACCTGCGGCTCTGCCACGCGGGTGAGCGTGCTGTCCAGCTGCACCAGCTTGACACCGCCCCAGAAAGAGCCGAAGGAGAGCCAGGGCGTGCCATCAGCGTCTACAAAAAGATGGGGGTCGATGGCATTCCAGAGATCCCGCCCGGCCACAGAACGCACCACGCAGCCGTGGTCTTCCCACTTGTAATCCGGGGAGGCCGGATTCAGGGTTTTGTTGGTGGCTACGCCGATGGCGGAATCGTTTTTGCCAAAGGAGGAACAGGAATAGTACAGATAGTATAGCCCGTCATGGAAGGCGATATCCGGAGCCCAGGTGTGGCCGCGGTATCCCGGGACCGTTTCCAGCGCCCACTTGGGCGGATCCTGGAACACCCGGCCGGAGTAGGTCCAGCTGGTCTGGTCCTGCGAAGTATAGACGCTGACGCCCATCCCGGTACAGAAAAGGTACCAGGTTCCCTCGCACAGGATGGCCACCGGATCGTGGGCCGGAGGGATGGTGGAGTCCTGATGCGGTGGGAAACCACCAGGCTGTGCCTGTAACAAAACAGGTGTCAAAAACAGGACTACCGAAAGGAGAAACTGCTTCAGTGTCATAAAAAATGGTTAACCGAAGCAAAGGTAAAAAGCTTTTTTATGCTATAGGTGCACAAAAAAACATAATGAGTGGATTTTTGAACAGTCCTATTCCCGGCCCAGGGAACTGGGTGTGATACCGAATTCCTTGGCAAAGCAGCGGGTGAAATATTTAGGGTCGTTGAAGCCGGTCTCGTAGGCTACCTCCGCCACTGTATAGCCGCTGCCGCTCTCCAGCATCTCACGCGCCAGCGTGAGCCGGTAGGTGCGGATGAGCTGGCTCACGGACTGCCCGAACGCTTCCTGCAGGCGAGTGTTGAGCAGGGTCTTGCTCATGCCCATGGCCTGGCAAAAGCCGGCCACATCCAGGTCTGGATTTTTATAATGGGAGCGGAGTGCGTCCAGCGTCTTTTTCTTGAACGGATCCTCCTGCTCCACGCTCAGCATCTTGCGGGAGACCAGTTCCTCGTTCTGGCGGCGCAGTACGTCGTTCTGCCGGAGAAGTTCGTCGGCCTGCTGCTCTACCAGCCTTTTCTGGGCCGATATCTCCTGGGTACGCTGCTCTACCATCTGCTCCAGTTCCTCCTGCCGGGACAGGATGGAGCGGGTGCGGATCCGGATGATGAGCCATACCACCCCGAGCAGGAACAGGCCCAGCAGCAGGGCGAACCACCATGTATAATAAAAGAAGGGTTGGACATTCAGGAGGGAATCCAACGTCCCCGTAACCATACCGGTGCGCGAGAGGGCGCGGACCTGGAAACGGTGGGTGCCGCTGGGCAGCGACGAATACAATGCCTCGTGCCGCCCCGGGGGAACGGTCTGCCACTGCTCGTCGTACCCCTCCAGGCGATACTGGTATCGGATGTTTCCGGAAGCAGCACCCGCCTGCAGAGAGGCAAACTGGAACAAGATGGAGCGGTCTTTCTGGTGGAGTTTAAGCAGCCCGAGTTCCGGATCCATCAGGACCCGGTTCCCCACTTCCGTCCGGGTGAAGCGGAGCGGCGCCACATCGGTCTGGGACACATATTGGGAGGGATCCACCACGGACAGGCCGTGCATGTGCCCGAAGTACAGCAGGCCGTCTGTCCCCTGGCAGGCATTGTTCCAATGGAACTGGGTATACTGCACACCATCTTGTTCCAGGAAGGGGACCACCACGCCGGTCACCGGGTCCAGCATGTTCAGACCGTGCTCCGTACTGATCCAGATCCGTCCCCGGGCATCTGCGCAGATGCCGCGGGCACGGTCGTTGGAGAGCCCTTGACGGGAATTGTAGCAGGTAAAGACAAAGTTAATCCCGTCCTTCAGGAGCTTTGCCCTGTAAATGCCGGAGCCGTTGCTGGCCAGGTACAGCACGCTGTCGGACACTTCCCGGATGGCACAGATCTTTTCGTCGGCCCGGGTTCCGGGGGCATCCAGTTTATAGCGGTAATGACTGAAGGGGAAGGTTCCGTCGGCCTTCCGGGCATTGAGGTCGAACACGTACAACCCTTCCTGACAGCCAACCCAGAGGAATCCCCTGCGGTCTATACAGGAGCCGATACATCCGGTGGCCGCCCCACCCTCCAGCGCACTCCGATACGTCCTGTCGGCCGGATTGTAGAGGAATATTCCCTGGTTGGAACACACCCAGAGGAGCTGGTTACGTGTATCAAATTCTAAAGCGCCGATATACTCCGCGCGGGTATCCAGCGCAGGCAGATGGCCCAGGACGCGGTACGGAGGATTGGCGGACACTACATCAACCCCGCCTCCCCAGGTGCCCACATACAGAAATGACTGTTCTCCCTGGGCAAAGGCGCTCACGCTGTTGTGGCTCAGACCACGTTCCCTGGTAAGGTGGGAGAAACGGTCCGCCCCCGGTTCCCGGATGCTGAGACCGCCTTCCACCGTACCCACCCAGAGGCGGCCGTTCTCCTGCTGGAAAACGGCATTCACGGCGCCGTCCGGAAGGCTGCCACGGTCGTTAGGGATATGTGTGAAATGCCTGATGTCCAGGTACTTCCGGCTCAAGACAAGCAATCCTTGCGTCTCCGTACCCACCAGCAGGTAGCCGTCTGTCTGCTGGATACAGTTCACAACGTCGGCCCCGACCCGTTCGAAATTGTCGGTCACGGGATTATAGACATTGTACCCCCTGAGGGTAGAGCAGAGCAGCAGTCCGTCCGTGGTCTGGGTGAGCCCGGTGACAAAATTCTGCGTCAGGGAGCGGGGATTGCTGGGATCCGAGGCATAGTGCTTGAACTCACCGGTTTGCCGGTGCAGCTGGAACAGGCCGTTCTCGGACGATATCCAGACCTGCTGGCCGGCTGGCAAGAAGTCTGACAGATAGGTGTTTTCGCCCAGATCCAGCGCCGTGCGCACGGGAGCGGCCTCCAGCACGCCCAGGGCAGACTCGCTCACCTTGTGCAGGCGGCCGCCCAGGCTGCACCACACGGAACCGTCCCCGTCCACATCCTGGAAGACAAAATTGGCAGGTGACAGGCGGCCGTCCGTAAATGTAGCGGTATGGGCTACGGAACCGTCGGCCTCAAAGGAAAAACGGTAAAGCGTGGTGCCGAACTTGGTCCAGACCGCCCCGGTAGCATCCTGTGTGAGATAA
Source organism: uncultured Bacteroidales bacterium (assembly GCA_947168525.1). Taxonomy (GTDB): domain Bacteria; phylum Bacteroidota; class Bacteroidia; order Bacteroidales; family UBA932; genus Cryptobacteroides. The sequence continues at coordinate 14,604 of CAMVMG010000024.1, read as the reverse complement.
GAGCAGAGGACTCCTCCGTCGTCTTCCGGGATGCCCAGGTCCAGGTCCAGCTTTTCATGGGTCCTGAGGTCTAGCACGTCCAGGCCGCCCTCGGAGCCGATCCACAGGCGGTCGAAACCGTCGGCCAGCAGATTGCGGGTGAAATTGGACTTGAGGGAGGGTTCGGTGGCCGTATTCAGGGTAATCAACCCGTAGCCGTCGTAGCGGCAGAGCCCGCCGCCGGAGGTGGCAATCCACAGGAAACCGAAACGGTCCGTGCAGACGTCGTCTACATAGTTGCAAGGGAGCCCGTCCTCCAATGCCACCCAACGCTGGATGTAACGGTCCTGAAAAGATTCCTGCGCAGCGGCCGGAAGAAAAGCCAGTCCGAGAATGATTGTCAATAGAATACGGTCTATTTTTACACTTCCAGCGTTCATTTGTCCTCCTTTTATTCAGCAAAAATACGTATATTTGAGGACTTTTAAAACTAACGACCATGCATAAATTCAGATTCTTCCTTTTGGCCCTTGCCTGCCTCGCCGCTGTTTCGGCCCAGGCACAAAGCTACCAGCTGGATATAGACCTCAAAAAGCCGGGAGCCCCCATCCAGAGCACCCAGTACGGCATCTTCTTCGAGGATATCAATTACGCGGCCGACGGCGGCCTGTATGCAGAGCTGGTGAAAAACCGCTCCTTCGAATTTCCGGAAGACCCGCTCCAGGGATGGAAGGCTTTCGGCAAGGTGGAAGTAAAGGACGACGGCCCGTTCCAGCGCAATCCGCATTACGTCCGCCTCTCAGATCCCGGTCATCCGCACAAATGGACCGGCCTGGACAACGAAGGATTCTTCGGAATCGGCGTCAAGCAGGGAGAAAGCTACCGCTTCAGCGTGTGGGCCCGCGTGCCGGACGGCGGCACCTCCACCCTGCGGGTAGAACTGGCCAATACGGCCTCAATGGGAGAGAACCATTATCTGTGCCAGGAAACCCTGGTGGTAAATGGGGCCCAGTGGAAACAGTATGAGATTTCCCTCACCCCGGACGCGACCGTGGCCAAGGCCATCCTCAGGATATTCCTGGTGGGCAACCGTACTACAGTGGACTTGGAGCACGTCTCCCTCTTCCCCAAAGACACCTGGATGGGCCATAAGAACGGTCTTCGCAAAGACCTGGCCCAGGCCCTGGCAGACCTTCACCCCGGCGTGTTCCGCTTCCCGGGCGGCTGCATCGTGGAAGGAACAGACCTGGCCACCCGCTACAACTGGAAAAATTCCGTAGGCCCCGTCGAAAACCGCCCCCTGAACGAGAACCGTTGGGAATACACCTTCCCGCACCGCTTCTATCCGGACTATTTCCAGAGCTACGGACTGGGCTTCTTCGAGTTCTTCCAGCTCTCGGAGGAAATTGGAGCAGAGCCACTTCCCATTCTCAGCTGCGGCCTTGCCTGCCAGTTCCAGAACGAGGACGTGGAAGCACACGTGCATCTGGACGAGCTCCAGCCCTACATCCAGGATGCCCTGGACCTGATCGAATTCGCCAACGGCCCCGTCACTTCCACCTGGGGCAAGGTCCGCGCAGACATGGGTCACCCGGAGCCGTTCAACCTCAAGTTCATCGGTATCGGCAACGAGCAGTGGGACAGCCTGTATCCGGAGCACCTGGAACCGTTCGTGAAGGCCATCCGCGCTGCATATCCTGCCATGAAGATCGTGGGCTCCAGCGGCCCTGACTCCGAGGGCAAGCAGTTCGACTACCTGTGGCCGGAGATGAAGCGGCTGGGCGCAGACCTGGTGGACGAGCACTTCTACCGCAATTACGGCTGGTTCCTCTCCCAGGGCGCCCGTTACGACAATTATGACCGCAAAGGCCCCAAGGTGTTCGCCGGCGAATACGCCTGCCACGCCACCGGCCGCAAGTGGAACCATTTCTTCGCCTCGCTCCTGGAGGCCGCGTTCATGACCGGCATCGAGCGCAATGCCGATGTAGTGCAGATGGCCACTTACGCTCCACTGTTCGCCCACGTAGAAGGCTGGCAGTGGCGCCCGGACCTGATCTGGTACGACAACCTGCGCTCCTTCCGCACGGTAAGCTGGCATGTCCAGCAGTTGTATAGCCAGTTCCGCGGCTCCAACACCCTCAAGCTCACCATGGACGGCGCCAATGTAACGGGGGCCGACGGCCAGGGCGGCCTGTTCGCCAGTGCCGTGCTGGACGGGAACAAAGTCTATGTGAAAGTGGTGAACACCTCGGGGGATGCCCGCACGATAGACCTCAACTTCACCGGCCTCAAGAAAAAAGCCACGCTGAAAGCCACCGGTGGCATCCGGCTTTCCTCTACGGAGCTCTACCAGGACAATTCCCTGGAAGACCCGGAGCACTATACCCCCAAGAGCTTTGTCTTTGAAGGGGAAGGCACCACCCTGCAGGCCAGCATCCCGGCCTTCTCCTTCAATATCTTCACCCTGGAACGTTAATAGAGTACAAATATGAAAAAAGCAATCCTTCTTCTCTCATCGGCCGCCCTGCTCCTGGCAGCCTGCGCGCCCAAACAGGAAAATGCGGCTTTAACGGCCTCCGGGCTCAATCCGGAAGACTTCAAATCTACCTACAACGGCGCTCACACCGCCCTCTACACCCTCACCAACGAGGCCGGCATGGAGGTCTGCATCACCAACTTCGGCGGACGCATCGTATCCATCATGGCCCCGGACAGGGACGGCAAGCTGCGGGACGTCGTGCTGGGCTTTGACAACGTGGCCGACTATTTCCCTGAGAACAACCAGACCGATTTCGGCGCCGCCATCGGCCGGTACGCCAACCGGATCAACCAGGGCCGCATCACCCTGGACGGACAGACCTACCAGCTGCCGCAGAACAACTTCGGCCATTGCCTCCACGGCGGCCCCACCGGCTGGCAGTATCAGGTATATGAGATGGTAGAGGTCGACAACAGCCATCTTAAGCTCAAACGTGTCTCCCCGGACGGAGACAACAATTTCCCCGGCAACGTAACGGCCTATGTAACCTATACCCTCACAGAAGACAACAAGATTGACATCCGGTACGAGGCCACCACGGACAAGACCACGGTCATCAACATGACCAACCACTCGTACTTCAACCTGGCCGGCGCCCCGGACACCCACCGGATCGTGGACGAGGTGCTGTACGTAAATGCCAGCAACTTCACCCCCGTGGACGCCACCTATATGACCAGCGGAGAAATCCGCCCGGTAGCAGGCACTCCGTTCGACTACACCACCGCCCACCTCATCAGCGACAACATCACGGCCGATGACGAGCAAATCCGCTTCGGAAACGGTTTTGACCACAACTGGGTCCTGGACAACAACCGGGACATCAACGTAGTTGCCGCCTGCCTGTACAACCCGGTGAACGGCATCAAACTCAGCGTCTATACGGATGAACCCGGCATCCAGGTGTACTCCGGCAACTTCCTGGACGGCACCGTGAAGGGCAAGAAGGGCATCGTTTACCAGCAGCGCACCGGCATCTGCCTGGAAACCCAGAAGTATCCGGACACGCCCAATAAGCCCGAATGGCCGTCGGCCGTGCTCCGTCCCGGCGAAACCTACCACAGCCACTGCATCTTTGCTTTCAGCATTGACTAAGTCCCCTGAACCTCATCAAAAACGAACGGCGCTCCTCCCCAAGAGCGCCGTTCTGGTATATAAAACGAACTTAACAAATAGACATGAAGTTTCCTTCATAATCCAAGGGCAAAGGTATGTCTTTTTAATTAAATAAACAAGATTATTTACAACTTTTAATTTAATAAAATTTTTTACTTACTAATTGTAAGTTATAACACCTTGCAGTTCTGCTTGTTGCCGGTGCTGGAAACGGTACTCGATTAGAAAGGTTTTTCTCCCCTTGCGGTTTTGTCGTACAAGGCCAGGGTCTTGTCTATATGGGCCATCAAGTCCTCATAACGGTAATAGCCGTTTGACTGCAGATCCAGGCCCTTGAAGCGCAGGAAATAACGCTGCAGGTTCCCGGAAGCCTTGCCCAGACCGGCAGGATTGGATTGACGCATCTGCCTGGCCGAATAATACGCCAGATACACTTTTGCATAATCCTTCCCCCGGATAGCCCATTTCTCAATGACCAGCTTGACACCGATGGGGGTGCGACGCTCGATGGTGGTCTTGGGATCCAACTGATAAGGTTCTACCTGAAGCGCTGCCAGCAGGGCGGCGATGGAAGAATCGTGCGCACAGATGAAATTAAACTTGCGCCCCGGCACCTGCATCTCCCGCCGCAGCATACCCAGGATGTTGTGGGACACGTTCACGGAAACGATGGGCGTAGTGAAGACCATATCCCCCACAGCATCTTTCACGGCAGAAAGGGTAAGGAAATCGTTGTAAGTGAGGTCTTTCGTAAGATTGTATTTCTTTAGGGCATAGTCGTCCTGTTCATAGTATTGCAGGACGAAGGCGTCGCTGGCGCGGTTGGCCACAAAAAGGTCGCAGGCGGAAGAAATGTTAGGTTCCGCCACGGCCCCGCTGGAAGTGAGTTTCTCCACACTGAAAGACACTTCCGGCCGGAACTGGGTAATCCCTTTGGACTGCGCATATTCCGAATGCTCAAAATCCAGCACCTTTTCCATAAACCGGAAGTTTCCGGAAAGGTCCATACCCTTTGCCATCTGGTCCATCTCCCGGATAGCCTCGGCCTGGAAAGCATCCCAATCGAAGTCCGGGACCGAATGGTAATCGAACAAGGGAAGGAATTCCGGATCCAGATAGTGGTCGCTGAAATCCTTCGCCCCCCTGTAATGCACGGTAACGTTCTCCCCGCCAAAGAATCCGGCGCCAAATGCCTGGGCCGTGGCAACGGTGCGCTGCTTGGGGCTGGCGCTGAAATAGGAATCCGAGCGGTCCACGGTAAACCCGGCATTCTGGTATTCACGCCGGAAACTCTCCCCTGCTAAATACTCCAGTGTTGCGCCCCGGAAGGAGAGGTGCCCTCCCTCCACGGGCCAGACGGGCCACTGCCTGCCCTCTCCCACGACGCGGGCCAGATCGGCCTCGTAATCGGCCAGCGGGACCCTTGCCCCGTGGCGGCTGAAAATGGTAACCTGCTTCAGCTGCGGCTCCCTGTAGGGCAGGAACCATTTGTTGCAGGAGTTGACAACCAGGCCAAGTGAAAGGACCAGTATGGCCTTTCCGATATACTGGGCAATTACTTTCTTTGTCGCCATGTTATCATGTTCACAAATTCCAAACGGAAGCTGCTAAAAAAGATACATGCAGAAGCCCAGTCCCATCAGCAGGCACAGGGCGAAGGTGGACATCACAAGAAGCGGGAGCATCGGGTCCAGGGCCCGGCCCGAGCGGGTCCATACTCCGCGGAGATGCAGGATATAGAGCGGTAGCGTAATCACCCACAGCCAGTGCCAGATGCTGGGCCAGCACAGCAGGCAGTAGGTCACCATGCACGCCCAGCCCAGGCAGATCAGCACAGTCTGATACAGCTTGGCCTTATGCTCGCCCAGCTTAATGGCCACGGTGACCCGGTTGGCGGCGTCGCTCTCCATGTCGCGGATGTTGTTCACGTTCAATACGCCCACGCTGAAAAAGCCCACAGCCGATCCCGGCAGGAGCAGTTTCCAGTGCAGCCCAGCCCCGGCCGTGCACACGAAGTATGCACCCATCACGGCCACCAGGCCGAAGAACAGGAAAACATAGAAGTCCCCTTTGGCCCGGTACCCGTAGGGATTCCGCCCCAGGGTGTATTTCATGGCAGCCATGATGGCTCCGGCGCCCAGCATGAGCAGCAGGACCGGCGTGAGAGCAAAGAGCGTCCCGAACGCACGCCAGGTCATGAGCGTGCCAAACACCACGCAGAGCACCACGAAGGCGGCGATAAGTCCTTTCATCTGTCCCACCGTCAATTCCCCGCCGTTAAGGCCGTACATCGGCCCCTGCCTGTCTGGCGTGTCGGTTCCCCGAAGCACATCCCCCAGTTCGTTGGAGAGGTTGGACAGAATCTGCAGGCACACCGTGGTGAGCACGATGAGCACCGCCGTCCACAGGTCTATCCGCCAGTCGGCCGTGGCAAGAAGAATACCCAGCAGTACGCCGCCCGTGGAAAGGGGCAGGGTTCTCAGGCGCATCGATTTGACAGCCGCACTAATCTTACTCATAGCAACTTGATTATCATTATTTTGCTCAAACACTGAGAAGGAATACTTTCCGCATCAATCCAGTTTCAGCACTGCCATGAAAGCACTCTGGGGTACCTGGACGGTGCCAATCTGGCGCATACGCTTCTTGCCTTCCTTCTGCTTCTCCAGGAGCTTGCGCTTACGGGTTACGTCACCGCCGTAGCACTTGGCCGTCACGTCTTTCCGCACCTGCCGCACTGTCTCGCGGGCGATGATCTTGGCGCCGATGGCCGCCTGCACCGCAATGTCGAACTGCTGGCGGGGAATGAGGTCCTTGAGCTTCAGGCATATCTTCCGGCCGAAGTCGTAGGCGTGGTCTTCGTGGATGAGCGTGGACAGAGCGTCGGCTGGATCTCCGTTCAGGAGGATGTCCAGCTTCACCAGCCGCGCCGGACGGAAATCCGTCACGTGGTAGTCGAACGAGGCATAACCCTTGGAGATAGACTTGAGCTTGTCGTAAAAGTCGAACACCACCTCGCTCAGGGGAAGGTCGTAATTGAGCTCCACCCGGTCCGTGGTGATGTAATGCTGGCCGATCAGCGTTCCCCGCTTGTCCATGCACAGTTTCATGATGGGGCCGTAGAAATCGGCCTTGGAGATAATCTGAGCGCGGATATAAGGCTCCTCTATATGGTCGATAACCGAGGGGGCCGGAAGGCCGGAAGGATTGTGCACGTCCAACACCTCCCCCTTGGTGGTATATACCTTATAAGATACATTGGGGACGGTGGTGATCACGTCCATGTTGAATTCCCGGAACAGGCGCTCCTGCACAATCTCCAGATGCAACAGCCCCAGGAAACCGCAACGGAACCCGAAGCCGAGCGCCAGCGAGCTCTCCGGCTCGTAGGTGAAAGAGGCGTCGTTGAGCTGGAACTTCTCCAGCGTGGCGCGCAGTTCCTCGAACTTGGAGGCATCGACCGGATAAAGGCCGGCGAACACCATCGGCTTCACTTCCTCGAACCCGGCGATGGCCTCTGCGCAAGGACGTTCCACATGGGTGATGGTATCGCCCACCTTCACCTCCACGGCCGCCTTGATGCCGGTGATGATATAGCCTACATCCCCCGCACGCACCTCTCCGGTGGGGTTGAGCTTGAGTTTCAGATTGCCGATTTCCTCGGCCTCATATTCATTGCCGGTAGAGAAAAATTTCACCTTGTCCCCCTTCCGGATGGTGCCGTTCACCACCTTAAAGTAGGCGATGATGCCGCGGAAGGAATTAAAGACCGAGTCGAAGATCAGGGCCTGCAGCGGAGCGCAGGGGTCTCCTTTGGGGCAGGGAATCTTGTCCACAATGGCATCCAGGACAGCCTGGACACCCTCGCCGGTGCGGGCACTTACGCGAAATACCTCCTCCGGGTTGCATCCTAGAAGGTCGCACACCTGGTCCGTCACCAGCTCCGGCTGGGCGGAATCCATGTCTATCTTGTTGAGCACGGGAATAATCTCCAGCCCGTGGTCTATTGCCTGATACAGATTGGAAATGGTCTGGGCCTGGATGCCCTGCGAGGCATCCACCACCAGCAGAGCGCCCTCGCAGGAGGCGATGCTCCGGGACACCTCATAGGAGAAGTCCACATGCCCGGGCGTGTCGATTAAATTGAGCCTGTATGTCTCGCCTCCCCGGACGTAATCCATCTGAATGGCGTGGCTCTTGATGGTGATGCCCTTCTCCCGCTCCAGGTCCATGTCGTCCAGCACCTGGTTTTCCATTTCCCGGTCGCTGAGGGTACGGGTAAGTTCCAGCAGGCGGTCTGCCAGCGTAGACTTCCCGTGGTCTATATGGGCAATGATGCAAAAGTTGCGGATATTCTTCATAACTTGCAAAGATACTCCAAATCGCGGAATTTGCCAAAAGGACTCATTTAGCGCGAACCCCGTTAAAAAGAATGAAGAAAAATCCGTATATTTGCAAAATGACGAAAATCTTAAACCAAAGATATGAAAAAATCTACTGAAGAACTCAAGACCATCTCCACGCAGATCCGCCGGGACATTCTCCGCATGGTCTGCCTGGCAAAGTCGGGGCATCCGGGCGGTTCCATGTCCAGCACGGATATCCTCACCACTTTGTACTTCAATGAGATGAACCAGGATCCCGCCACCTGGACACGCAGCGGCAAGGGACAGGACATGTTCATCCTCTCCGCAGGTCACATGACCCCGGTGTATTATTCCCTCCTTGCCCGCGCGGGTTATTTCCCCGTGAGCGAACTCGCCACCTTCCGCCAGATAGGTTCCCGCCTGCAGGGCCATCCGTCCATCCGCAAGAATCTCCCCGGCATCTTCCAGGCCTCCGGGTCCCTGGGCCAGGGCCTTTCCGCCGCCGCAGGCATCGCCCTGGGCAAGAAGCTGGACAAGGAAGAGAACTTCGTCTTCTGCCTGTGCGGAGACGGTGAGTCCGAGGAAGGCCAGATCTGGGAAGCCGGCATGTTCGCCGTATTCCACAAGCTGGACAACCTCATCGCCATGACCGACTGGAACGGCAAGCAGATTGACGGTCCCGTGGCAGAGGTGGCCGGAGAAGGAGACCTGTCCGAGAAATGGACGGCCTGGGGCTGGAACGTCATCACGGCCGACGGCCACGACTTTGACTCCATCTCCAAGGCCTTCGAGCTGGCCAAGGCCGGCAAGGGCAGCGGCAAACCCACCATGATCCTGTTCAAGACCGAAATGGGTCACGGCGTAGACTTCATGGCCGGTACGCACAAGTGGCACGGCTCCGTTCCCAAGCCGGAACAGCTGGAAGACGCCCTCAAGCAGTTAGGTGAAACCCCTTTAGGAGATTTTTAATATGAAGAAATATACAGATACAGGTAAGAAGGATACCCGCAGCGGTTTCGGCGTGGGCCTTCTGAAAGCCGGACAGGCCGACAGCCGTGTAGTAGCCCTCACCGCAGACCTTAAGGGCTCGCTCAAGATGGACGCCTTTGCCGCCGAATTCCCCGAGCGTTTTATCCAGTGCGGCATCGCCGAAGCCAACATGGTGGGCGCCGCCGCCGGCCTTGCCATCACGGGCAAGATTCCGTTCATCGGCTCGTTCGCCGAGTTTGTCACCGGCCGCGTCTACGACCAGCTCCGCCAGGAGGTGGCCTATGGCCATACCAATGTAAAGATTGCCTCCTCCCACGCCGGCATCACCCTGGGAGAAGACGGTGCTACGCACCAGACCATGGAGGATATCGCCCTGATGCGCGCCCTGCCGGGAATGGTCGTCGTCAATCCCTGCGACTTCAACCAGACCGTCCAGGCCACCATTGCCGCCGCCCGGTACGACGGCCCCGTCTATCTGCGTTTCGGCCGTCCCAGCGTCCCTAACTTCACGGATCCGGAAGAGCCGTTCGAGATTGGCAAGGCCCTCGTGATGAACGAAGGCACCGACGTCACCCTCATCGCCACCGGTCACACCGTGTGGGAGAGCCTGCAGGCCGCCGAGGCCCTGGAGGCAGAGGGAATCAAGGCTGAGGTCATCGACATCGCCACCATCAAGCCCCTGGACGAGGAAACCATCCTTAAGAGCGCCAAGAAAACCGGCTGCGTCGTGGTTGCCGAAGAGCATAACATGGCCGGCGGTCTCGGAGAGGCTGTCGCCGGGCTCTTTGCCCGCTGCTGCCCCACTCCGGTGGAATTCGTGAACGGAGCCGACAAATTCGGCCAGTCTGGCACGCCTTCTGCACTGATGGCCCTGTACGGTATTGATGCCGCCCACATCGCCGAGGCTGCCAAGAAAGCCGTTGCACGAAAGTAAATGGACTCCCGGGAGAAAGTTTTCAACCAGATCGTCAAAGACTACAGCGAAAGGCTGTGGTGGCATGTGCGCCGGTTCGTGAATTCCCACGAAGACGCAGACGACCTCCTGCAGGAAATTTTTCTCAAAGTTTGGGCTGCGCTTCCCTCCTTCCGGGGGGAATCGCAGCTTTTTACATGGGTCTGGCGCATCGCCACCAACGAGACGCTGAACCACCTCCGGAAAGAGAAAGTCCGGGCCGCCCTCCGTTTCTCCACCATCGACGCGGAGATGGAGCGGCGTATCCAGGAAGACCCATACTTCAACGGCACGGCCGTAGAACGGGAACTGGCCCGGGCGGTGCTCAAACTGCCAGAGAAACAACGTCAGGTGTTCATCATGCGCTGGTGGGACGACCTTTCCTACGAGGAGATATCGTCCATTACGGGAACATCGGTGGGGGCGCTCAAGGCCTCCTACCATATTGCCCAGGAAAAAATCCGGGCCACAGTTTCTGAATCTCCCTTTTAAACCTTCTTGCACAAACGGTGTCAAAGAAAGCAGTTATGACCAAGAAATCAGACATATCCACCCCGGAAGGTTACTTCGAAGACCTGCAGCAGCGCCTTCAGGCCATTCCTGCAACGGCGCCCCGGCGCCAGCCTTCCCAAGTCCGCCGCTTTGCTCCGTATCTCGCATACGCAGCCTCGCTGGCGCTGCTTGTCGCAGTGGGGAATTTCGTCCTGCGGAAGACGACAGCCCCGGCCGCCCAGGAAGACCCTTACTGGGACTACATCGCCTATCTGTCAGACGCCCTGGATCCCGACGGGTACTGGGAAGAGGAGCAGTCTCCGGAAGCATCCCTTTCCAATGAGGATATCGTCAACTTCCTCTTGGCCGAGAATATTTCACTTGAACAGTTAGTAAGTTATGAAGAAGGTTATTAGTATGTTAGTGGCCACGGTGCTCCTGGGTACAGTGGCATTCGCCCAGAACGGTGAAAGAGACCGGAAACAAGGGGGCGACTGGCGCGAACGCATCCGCGCTGCGCAAGTTGCCTTCCTCACCTCGGAACTGGACCTGACCGAAGCCGAAGCCCAAAGCTTCTGGCCCGTGTATAACGATGTCCAGAAACAGCGCCGGGAGGCTTTCGGTGCCATGCAGAAGGCCTACATGGAGCTCACAAAAGGCATCGACTCCGACAATACCGCCAAACTGCTGGCCAACTACCTGGATGCCAGGAAGGCCAATGACGCCATCGAGACCAACGCCGTAGAGCGATACAAGAAAGTGCTGCCGGTGCAGAAAGTGGCCAAACTCCTGCTGGCCGAGGAAAAATTCCGCCATCAGCAGATTGGCCGTCTGGGACAGAGCGGCTTCTTCAGTGGGCAGAGCGGTCCTCAGGGCACGCCCCCTCCCATGGGTCGCGGCGGCAACCGGGGCGGCAACAACGCCCCCACTCAACCCGAAGCTTAAGTTAGTAGTTAGATTGGTTCGAAAAGAGCGGCCCTCGCAAAAGGCCGCTCTTTTTGATTAATACCGGCCGAAAGAAAAACATCAACAGAATGGTCAAAAGGCTCAAATCGATCCGTGTTTTACCGGACGAACAATCATAAGGTAAAAAACGCCCACCGAAGTGAGCGTTACAGCTATTTGAATAATTCCGAGTGGGAACCGAGCCTGACTAGTGATATGGTGTGTTCCTCTTGATTAATCCAAACCAGCAGGAAGTCGTTCTGGATATGGCATTCCATACAGCCAGAATACTCACCTGCCAAATGATGGGGTTTATGCTTCAGGTCAACGGTTCCAGTGTTTTGCAATTGGTTCAGGACGTCCTTCAAGGCTATCAGCTTTGAAGAATTACTCCGGTAGCGTTTAAGGTCCTTCTTGAACTGCGTCGTGACGACAAGATTCCACATACTACAAGCCAGCTACATATTCATCAAACTTCTCCATATCCAGGCCCTCCAGTTTGTCGCTACTCTTGGCTTCTTTTATTGCTTCGATGGTTTCCTCATTGGGTTCATCGTACACGATTTCCATCAGGACAGTCTCCACATAATTATTAAGGCTCCGGTTCTCACGCTTTGCTTTGATTTTAAGCCTGCGGAGCAATTCGGAGTCGAAACGGAATGCTGTTTGAATTTTACTGGCTGCTGTTTGCATAAGTGTTATCTTTTATATTGCAAATGTATAACATTTATATTATAAACGCAAACATCATTCCAGTTATTTTTCATTTTCGGCAAAAAGAATAACCCGAAACCTGTATACAAGTTCTTTTTCTACACCGTCACCATGTATCCTCTATAAATAAATACCCCGAAACATGCTTTACAGGTACATTTTGTTGCCCGTACAGCACTTTCGTGGTATTTATTCTTGCGGAAAAGCTCCGTTCAGGGTTATTATTTATGTCTCGCGCGCGCAAAATCACATCGGGATTAATCCCCCCTATACAAACGATTTGGAAAACTTTAGATTCTGGCGCCCTTTACCGGGGCACCCTCCTACTTTTTGAAAAAAAATCTACATATGGAAACTTGTTTGCCGAAAAGGGATTGAGAAGAACTGGCCAACCAAAACAAACCTGTCTCATATAGAGAATAAGAATTAAGACCATTCCAGTAGTTGGAGTGGTCTTTTCTGTATATAAATGTTTTACTATTAAATCCTTAAAACCATGCAAGAGAAAACTGTTTTCTCGACGCTCAACGCAATCAACTGCAATGAGCATGTGGAAAAGAAGGGCAATCTGTCCTATCTTTCCTGGGCGTGAGCTACCCCGTGGCCTACACCGGTGACGTTCCCGTTGCAGGCGCAGAGGACCTGCGTCAGGTCCTCTACTGGCATCCCGCCCTGGAGATAGCCGGTGGCGGCCAGGTCCGCATCCCCCTTACGGCCCCCTCGTATTCCGGCCGGTTCCGGGTGGTGGCAGAGGGCTGGAAGGCCGACGGCACCCCAGTGCGGGCGGAATACACCTTTGAAGTAGAGTAGAGGGTATTGCTCAGAACTCCAGGATGTCGATGGCCGTGATGCCGCAGACATTGCCGAAGGAGACGACGCTGGCGTTCTGTGCCTCGATGCGGAGGGTTCCTACGGGGGGGCGCAGGGCTTAATTCGAAACCGTTCCTATTAATAGGAATGTATCCGAGCTTGTTTCGCGGATGGCAAACAGGAAGGGTCGGTTTACGCCTATTTCTTTTATGTCGACTGTCCCGGCCGCCCCGTCTCCCATTTGCACCAGCGTTGCTGCTTCAAATTCGGTCCCCTGCTCGTTAACATCAATTGTGGTTTTTTGCAGGATGCTGGTAATCATCAGATTATCATGAATGTCAGAGAAATCGGCATTGGAAGAAAAGGGAAGTGTTAACCCTGTTTTTTGTAGTGCGTTTATAATTAACTTGCTCCCGCTATCCCAGGAAAGGGAAAAACACGGAAAATGAACATGGGCCGATGCATAGTCGTGCGGCAATAAGGCCGACACGTGAAGATCCTCCACAATATCTTGCAGAAGGACACCCTTTGAGGGAAGCAAAACGGTCATATCGTAAGAGCCGTTGCCATAGGGAAGGCGGAATACTTCGTATTGTTTCCTTTTTTCGTACCCGATAATCTCACAAGACATGTCAAAGAAGTCTTTTCGGCTCTCTCCGGCGTTTCCGTAAAACTTGTCTTTCTTTGCCTTGGTGGTTTCATAAGACCAAGGTCCCTTGAACAGCAACGCATTAAGTAGCAGCAGGCGGGTCTGGGGGTCAAGCTCTGTAAGCATCTGGGTAATCTTTCCTTCCGTTTTACTGGCGACCCAATTATTAATCAGGTCTACAGATGCGGCCTTTGAAAAATCGGTTTCATAAGACTCTGCAGAAAAAAAACTTGATAGCGTCTGTTTATAATCCGGTTTAATGACGTAGTTTGACGTTACCCAGACAGAGGATTCGTTTCCAAAGCCAACCGCAGGATCTGCTTTAGCCAATCCGGAAATCATGGCTTTATAGTAGTCTGCGATATCCTCTTTTGATGCGTTTCCCCAGTTTAATACGGCAGCAAACTGATTCCATGTATCGGCTTTGGCCCCTTGCGCCGACATGGCTAGAACCATACTCAGGCTAAAGGGAGAGCAGATGACATCCTTCCCAAGGGCATCTTTGTATACATTTTTGAAAACTTCTATGCCAAAAGTATTTGCAGCATCACGAAATCCTTCTTGAGCCTTTGTTAAAACAATAGGAACTGCTTCTTTTGTTGTAACTATATTGGTGAATTCTAATTAGAAGTGCAACACACTTCAAAAGTCAAAGTTAAATAATTGTTTGCAATATTCCAACGGGGTCCTGTAACCTAGCGACTTACGGGGCCTGTGGTTCAGTTTCCATTCTATCTCAGCAAGCATCTCGTCGGTCAGCTCGCTGAAGTCCGTACCTTTCGGGATGTATTGGCGTATCAGTCCATTCGTGTTTTCGTTTGCGCCACGTTCCCAGGAGTGGTACGGACGGGCAAAGTAGAACTCGGCATCGAGTCCCTTCGCGATCTCCTTGTGGCGTGCGAATTCTTTTCCGTTGTCAGCCGTTATCGTGTAGATTTTGTCTTTATAGGGTAGCAGCGCCTCGATTGCCGTGCTGGCCAGCTGGGTGGCTTCTTTCCCAGCAAGCCTGCGGATCAGCACCAAGTGCGTACACCTGTCGTTTGTCGTCATA
>CAMVMG010000023.1 GCA_947168525.1 uncultured Bacteroidales bacterium | reverse complement strand
GCGACGGCTGGACCTACCGCTACGACGCCACGCACATCCGTGGCTTCAAGCAGACACACCAGCCCAGCCCCTGGATCAACGACTACGGCGCTTTCTCCCTGATGCCGGTAACCGGGGTACCTGTGTGGGAAGAGGCTGCCCGCTCCAGCTGGTTCTCCCACAAGGCCGAAACTGCCAAACCCTACTACTACAGCGTCTATCTGGCCGATTACGATGTGAAAGTGGAGCTGGCTCCATCGGTCCACGCAGCAGCTTTCAGAATCCACTACCCGAAGGACCGGCCGGCCTATCTGGTGGTGGACGCCTACCCGGGAGGGACGGTGGAACTTCTTGACAGCCATACCATTACAGGAACCAGTGTACAAAACCACGGCGGCGTGCCGGAGGGTTTCGGCAATTATTTCGTCATCAGCTCCGACGCCCCCATGGAACAGATTCCCGCCGGTGAGCATACGGTCCTTGTCAAGCTTCCCGAAGGGCGGGAGGCAAACCTCCGGGTGGCGTCGTCCTTTATTTCGGCAGAACAGGCCCGGCTGAACCTCCGGGAAGCGGAAGGCGACCTGCAAACGGTGAAAGCTGCCGCCCGGGAGGCTTGGAACGCCGCTCTGGGCCGGATCGAAGTCCAGGACGACAACCTGGACCACCTGCGCAC
This sequence comes from uncultured Bacteroidales bacterium, assembly GCA_947168525.1. Classification (GTDB taxonomy): domain Bacteria; phylum Bacteroidota; class Bacteroidia; order Bacteroidales; family UBA932; genus Cryptobacteroides. The sequence continues at coordinate 33,939 of CAMVMG010000023.1, read as the reverse complement.
CTTCTATTCCTGCCTGTACCGCTGCCTGCTGTTCCCCCGGGACTTGTCGGAGACGGATGCCGGCGGGAACGAAGTCCATTACAGTCCCCACACCGGAGAAGTCTGTGACGGGCCCCTGTACACGGACACTGGCTTCTGGGACACATTCCGGGCCCTGCTTCCGCTGGTGAACCTGGTGTATCCGGAAACGGCCGCCCGCATCCAGCAGGGGCTGGTAAACCATTACAAGGAGAGTGGTTTCCTGCCCGAATGGGCCTCGCCGGGCCACCGGGACTGCATGGTGGGAAACAACAGCGCCTCCGTGGTGGCTGACGCTTACCTCAAAGGCATCCGCGGCCAGGACATGGGAACCCTCTGGGAAGCCGTTACACACGGGGCTCATGCAGTACACCCCACGATCGGCTCCACGGGCCGCCTGGGCTGGCAGCTCTATGACTCGCTGGGCTACGTCCCCTGTGACGCCGGCATTGCCGAAAGTGCTGCCCGCACCCTGGAGTATGCCTACGACGACTGGTGCATCGCCCGGCTGGGAGAGGCTCTGGGCCGTCCGGAAGCCGAACTAGCCCCCTACAGAAAGGCTGCCCGGAACTACCGCCATCTCTTCGATCCGGAAAATGGCCTCATGAACGGCCGCGCCAAAGACGGTTCCTTCCGCCGGCCTTTCAATCCGCTCAAGTGGGGCGGGGATTTCACCGAAGGGAACAGCCTGCACTACACCTGGAGCGTATTCCACGACATTCCCGGCCTGATGGAGCTGATGGGCGGGCCGGAAGCCTTTGCAGCCCAGCTGGACACGGTCTTTGCCATGCCGCCGCTCTACGACGACTCCTACTACGGCTTCCCCATCCACGAGATTGTGGAAATGACGGTGATGGGCATGGGCAACTACGCCCACGGCAACCAGCCCATCCAGCATATGTTGTACCTTTATGACTGGTGTGGCAAGCCCTGGAAAACCCAGGCCCGCGTGCGGGAAGTGATGGAGAAGTTCTATACCCCCTGGGCCGACGGCTACTGCGGCGACGAAGACAACGGCCAGACATCGGCCTGGTACGTGTTCAGCGCCCTGGGATTCTATCCCGTATGCCCCGGCAGCAACGAATACGCCCTGGGCTCACCCCTGTTCAAGAAGGCCACCGTGCACCTCCCCGGCGGAGACCTGGTCATTGACGCCCCGGAGAATTCGGCCGATAACTGCTATGTCTCCAGGCTGAAGCTCAACGGCAAGAGGTGGAACAGCCCTTTCCTCCCCCACGAGGCCCTATCCGATGGCGCCCGGCTGCAGTTCTCCCTGACCGCACAAAAACCCAGTCAATAGGGATCTGGTTTATTTTGTTTCGGCCTCTGATATACCGATGGGAATCTGGTAGTTGATCTGGTTCCTTTCTTCTGTCGACAGTTCGGGAAGGGGCTTCCCATACTGTTCCAGGGCCTTTTCGTTGCGGACTTCCGTAAATACGCGCACCAACAGGTTTTGCATGTGCGTGTAAGCGCCGTAACTGGTGCCCCGGTCCACCGTGAGGACAAAACGAGCCTCTTTGCCATGCCCCCTCAGGAACTCTTTGCCCACCCGGAGCATCTCATCATCGTCCTGACGGGGTTTGTCTCCAAAGAAAATCTTGTCCCCGGAGTTAATGCGTACCACAAAGAGATTCTCCCTTTTCACATCAGGAAGAATCACCTCCGGATAGGCCGATTCCTGTGTCTTCTGAGCGGCAGGAAACGGAGGCATATGGCGGGTAACTCCCTCCTGCCCGGACCGTGAAAAGTATTGTACCTTCAGAGAGCCTAATCTGCGCAGTTCGTCCTTTGCATCCTGAATGGCACCCATGCGGACATTGTCTTCGGCGACAATCTGTACCGTAGTCAGCGGATCTCCCGGTTTGTGAGGCGGAATAATCTCCTTCAGCCGCGCAGTGGTGAAAACCTTGCCCCCGGATTCAATGGTCCCGTCGGCCCGAATGTTCAGGACTATTCCTGTTTTTCGAATGGTGAAGTCGGGGTCAATCAGGAAAGGAACCGTATAGAGCAATTCTGTGGCCATCGGCTTTCCTTGCTTCATGGCAGGCGTCCATTTAGGGGAAGAGGACACGACACGAACCGCTTCGGCATCCAACTCTTTGTCCAGTCCTTCAATCACCTTTACGTCCTTGACTTCACCGGTTTCCGAGATTACGAAAGAAAGCGTCACCTTTCCCTGGATATGGTTCGCAGCCGCCTTTGCCGGATAGGACAGATTTGCCCTTACCCATTCGTCGAACACCTGTGTACTTCCACCATTGAAGCGAGGCATCTGGTCAGCAGTAGTGACATTCATAATACTGTTTCCACTTCCTTCCTCTTTTTGAGGCCCGTGAATTCCAAATACTATCGGTTGGATAAGCCGGACTGCAACGGAATGGCCTCCTTTCGTTGCAGGTTGCCAGTCCGGAGACTTCTGTACCAGATTCGACACGATGTTATCCAGTTCGTCACATACACCCTGTAAGATGGATACGTGGCCCACCTTGCCGTTTTCGTCCACTACGAAGCTAATTTGCACTGTACCTTCGTGAGCGCATTCTTTCGGGTAGATTATTCTGGCATTCAGCCATTGGCTGAAGCCGGCACTAAAAATGGGCGGGGTATCCACTTCTTTAATAGAAACGAGACCATTCACTTCTGGAAGCTGGTACAGATGCTCTTCCTTTGTAACGGTTGGCAGGGACGCATCCGGGTACTTGACAACAACAATTTCTTCGAGGATTCCCTTCTTAGGATTATTTTCACTATCTTTGTCCACGGGGACATAGATGGTTTGTGCCTGCAGGCCGATACCCAGGCACACAAGCGGGAGTGCATATAGCACCCGCAGCCCTCTCGCAAGAGGGGATTTGGATTTTGACATCATAGTAATTCGGTTTTTAAGGATACTGTGATTAAAGCTGTTGGCAACTGAGTAGCCGCTCTTGCTAACAGCTTTTCTTATTAGCAGATACTGGTATTCTTTGATATTGGCGCCACTGCGTAGCACGGCGTCATCGGCCTCATACTCATGCAGTTCCTGAAGGTCGGAGCGGAGCATCCAGATGGCCGGGTTGAACCACTGGAGGGCCGATAGAAGATCCACCAGCAGCAGTTCCACGGAATGGCCATAGCCGATATGGGCTTTCTCGTGGGCGAGGATGGATGTGTGCGGAGCCTCCCAGTCTTTCCGGGAAAGCACGATATATTTCATCCAGCTGAAGGGATCGATATCCCGCTGCGTAACAACAATCCTGCAGCCGTTCTCTTCCCGGATAAGTTCTCCACGCCGGACAATGCGGATGATGGAAAGGATGGAAATGGCCACGCGAAGCAGTACAAAGGCCACCCCGGCCCAGAACAGCACGGCAAGCGCCACGGGCCACCAGGGCAGGACGGGTTCCACGAATGGAACCGGCTCCGGGGAAGGCATTTCCGTCAGCACCATAGGCTCCGGGGCCACGGAAGCCATCTCCATCGGCCTGCGGATGGAAATGATGCACAGCGGAAGTAGGAAGCTGAGCACTGCAGTCCCCACCAGTACCACCCGATTAAAGCGGTGGAAGGTCTCCTTCTTCAGAAGGAAACGGTAGAACAGGTAGAAGACTAGCAGCGCCACCGCCACCTTAGCTTCATATATAAGGAATGAGAGCATGGTTATTTCTCCTTTTCAATAAGGCTGATAAGTTCCCTGAGCTCCTCCACCGAAATCTTATCCTCCTTCACCAGGGCCGATACGGCATTAATGTAAGAATTATCGAAATACTTGTCAATGAGACCGATGAGCGAGCGCTGCTTGTACTCCTCCCGTGTAACTTTGGCATAATACTGATAGGTGGGACCGTAGGACTTATGGTCAATGAAACCATCCTCCTGAAGCGTACGCACCTGTGTGCTGAGCGTGCTGAAATGGGGCTTGGGGTCCGGGTACAGTTCCCGTAACTCCCTTACAAACAGCGGGCCGTGCTCCCAGAAGTGGTTCATGATAATCTCTTCTTTTTTGGTAAGGCGTTTCATAAGCATAACGTTTTCTGCTGCAAATATAGCTAAAATAATTAGCTATACAACTATTTTTGATAATTTTTCGATTATTTGTTTTAAATCTTATGCTTTCGTATCTTTACAAGATGAAACGGATTATCATATTGCTTGCCGCAGCGCTCATCGGCCTGCAGGCACGGGCACAGGACAATACTACGGACGGATATGTTTGGCCCACGGACCCGGCCGTGCTGGAGAAGCTAGACTGGTGGCAGGACCTCAAATTCGGCGTCCTGATGCACTGGGGACTGTATTCGGTGCCGGGCATCGTGGAATCCTGGAACCTCTGCAACGAGGATTGGATCGTACGCCCGGAAGGCACCACCTACGAGGGCTACAAGCAGTGGTACTGGGGCCTGAGCCAGGCGTTCAACCCCGTGCGCTTCAACCCGGAGCAGTGGGCACAGGTGTTTAAATCGGCCGGCATGAAGTACATGATTTTTACCACCAAGCACCACGACGGCTTCTGCCTCTTTGACTCGCAATACACAGATTTCTCCATTGCCAAGGCAGGGCCGTTCAAAGGCAATCCCAAGGCTGATGCAGCCAAGTACGTCTTTGACGCCTTCCGGGCGCAGGACTTTATGGTGGGGGCCTACTTCTCCAAACCGGACTGGCACTGCGACGGCTTCTGGAACCCCTATTATGCCACTCCCAACCGTCATATCAATTATAAAGTGGACATGCACCCGGACTGGTGGGAAAAATACGTGACCTACACCCAAAACCAGCTCCGGGAGCTCACCGGAGGCCGATACGGCAAGCTGGACATCCTCTGGCTGGACGGCGGATGGATTACCGGGGAACAGGTAGGCCTGCCGGAGATTCTGCCGGAGGCGAGAAGGGTGAGCCCGGGCCTGCTGTGCGTAGACCGCACCATCGAAGGCCCCAACGAGAATTACCAGACCCCGGAACAAAGCATTCCCAACCGGCAGATAGACCATCCCTGGGAGTCCTGTATCACACTGGGAAACGACTGGGGCTGGGTGAAGGACCAGCCGTACAAGAGCGCCCGCCGTGTAATAGGCACCCTGGCGGAGATTGTGGCCAAGGGCGGCTGCCTGGTGCTGGGCGTTGGCCCCACCCCGGAAGGCCTCATCGAGGAGCGCGCCGCAGTGATCCTCCGGGAAATCGGCCAGTGGCTGGGCCGATGCGGAGAGGCCATTTACAACACCCGCATCACCCCGGACTACAACGACGGCCGGCTCTGGTTCAGCGCCGCCAAGGACGGCAAGACGCTCTATGCTGTCTATGCCCTCCCGGATGGGGAAAGCCTGCCCGCTACGCTTGAATGGACCGGTAACCTGCCGAGGGGTAAGGTAAAACTGCTGAACAACGGAAAAGCCCTGAAGACCAGCATAAAAAATGGCAGGGTTACGGTAACCCTGCCCAAAAACCTGCCCCAGGAACCCCTGGCGCTGAAAATCAGCCTCTAGAATCCACCAGGCAGATCCCGGTACTGCGCGGCATCCAGTACCATTCTCAGGCCCTTGTGATAGCGGAAGTTTTCTGGTCCGGGCGTGACACAGGACACCGCATTACACGTTTTCGCCCATTTTCGCGTAGTGCCGTGTACCGGGGGTAGTGAGCCAGCCACCTACTGGAACAGGGTCCCCATCAGCAGGATAGCGTTGGTACTGGTTTCCCGGATAATATAGGCAAACGGGCGGTTGAGGTCAAAGACAACTTTCTCCGGCTTTTCCTGTCCGGGGCCCGCCGATGTGGCCATCACCGCCATAGTCACTGCAGCGAACTCTGTCCCCTTCTCCGTGACGTCGATCGCCGTGCGCTGCATGATAGCATTGACAGAAAGCTGTTCCGAGCTGATGCCCGAAAAATCGGCCGCGTTAATGAAGGGCAGCTTTAGGCCCAGAGCATTAAGACTCTTGGGCAGTTTGTCTTCTGTGCTGTACTCTTCGGAGAATTTGGGCAGGTATAACTCCATGGGGGTTACCTGCATAGATTTGAGCGCATCCACGTCCAGATTGTCCAGAATATCTTCCACAGACTTGCCTTCGTCCGGCAGGATAAGGATTAGCTCATAGGCACCGTTGCCATATTGCACCCCCGCGGCAGAATAACCTTCGAACGCGCGGTAACGCTGCATGTTGTCGGCATACAGATAATCTTTCTTTACCACGGCTTGGACACCCTGGAAATCACGACCTTCCTCCACGTCCCATTCAATGGTCCAGGGCGCTTTGAAAAGAAGCGCATTAATTAGCATCAGGCGGGTAGCAGGATCCAAGTCATAGAGCATCTTAGGGATTTTGCCCCCGGTCTTGTCCGAGCACCAGTCGTTAATCTGCGAGAGCGTCTTCGGGAGGGTAAAGTCTACGGAAAAACTCTCGGCATTGAAGGACTCTGCAAGTTGGGTCCTGTACTGCTCTTTCAGGTTCAGATCCAGCGCCGCCCACAGGGAATTGCTGCTGGAAAAACTTACATGAGGGTCGGCCTCGATAAGGCCGCTTAGCATTGTCTTATAGAAGGAGCCTACTTCTTCCCGGGTGGCGTCTCCCCATCCAAGAACGGCCGAGAACTGATTGTAAGTTTCGCCGGCAGCGCCTTCCGCTGCCATTGCAAGGGCAAGCGAGAGGCTAAGGGGAGAGAAGGCCACGTTTCCTGCCCCTTCATTGAGGGAAAGGAGCTGGCCAAAGACGTTAAGGCCAAACTGATTGGATGCTGTAAGCACGGTCTTATCCGATACCGACAATCTGATAGGCACTGCCGGATGATAAACCTGCATTGAAGGATTGTCCTCCTGCCCCGACGGATCCTCATTCTCTTGTCCTCCCTTCGCAATAGTATCTTCCGGCACAGGATTCTGGAGCTCTTCCGACACCGGAAGCGTCTCACAACCCGCTAAAAGCAGAATTGCAAATGCGGAAAAAAACACAAGAACTTTTTTCATAACAGATAAGTATTGGTTTACAAATATATATTTTTGGGGTTATTTATCAAAATAACGAACTGCCAATCAGTAAATGTTTATTGTATTTCTGAAAAATCCGCGAGCATCATCTTCCCATAATCAAAGGAATATCCTCCCGAAGTCCAGGATCCTGTCGTACTATACCATCCATTATCATAGGAAATCCCCCAGCCCCAATTCATGGAATACTCCTGAATAAAAGGAGTTCCATAAGAGTAATATTCATGTATTTCGGGTTCAATGATTGTCTGTGGATCCGGTGATGGATCTGTGCTTACCCATATATATCTGAAGCCATAAGCCTCGCGATAAGCCTTATATCCATCAATGATAAAGAAATGTCCTTCACCGTTTGCCGTAGCCGCCCTAACAAATACGGGCAATCCGTTTAATAAGTTTTGGCTGGCAACATTTGTATAAAAAGAATAATATTCATTACAATTAACGCCAAATGGGACAAAGACGTTTGGCCTATAATCAGTAAAGTAGGATGAAGACCCGGTATTTGAATATTGCATGCCTACCATAGTTCCTATTTTCGCAAGTAGTATTCCCGCCGTAGTCGAGTTCAAAATCTGCATGCTCGGCCAAATTGTAGAGCTCTGTCCGGATTGTGTCATCGTATATGAATTCACATTACCGGAAACGTAAGCGGAATCAGGTGCATATACCGGATAATTGCATGTGGTATGCAGATACCAAAGAATTTGTCCTGCAGCGACAGCGCCACATCCGGCAGGGACCCGTTGAGTTGTAATATCGGTTCGTAATGGACAATAATTATTATAAGGAGCCTGTTGATGCCAATGCAGATTGATTAGGTGATTAACAGTATTGTATTCAAGTGTATCTGTTACTAATCCGTCAAGTTCATAATACCCCAATTCAGAGCCAGATAATATTTCATCTCCAAAAACACGAAGCAAAAATGATTCATTTGCAGTGATGGCATCCCAGAAGTCTATATTTGAGTTCATTTCCTCTATAGCACTGTCTCCAAGAGAATCCAAATCCTGTTCCGACATATTCCTTAGCACATCAACTTCCCCGATAATTGATGTCAACCAGGCACGTTGTGTGTCCGGACTATTATCCCAGTCCATACTTCCTTGACTATCATAGGCAAGGCGCGGTTTTGTCCTTTTGTCGGCACTGATGATATCCCAGCCTCTATCGTAATTGATAATATATATTGCGGGAATGGTATTTGAATCCGGAATCGAGGAGATTCTACTTACCTTTAATTCTTTTTTCAACTCAAATTCACGGAATCGGATGTAGGCTAATACATCCTTATCTGACACAAAAAACTCATCGATAATTAATGGGTCTGAGCTTTTTGTTATTATAGTTTGCTCAGCATGATCGGTAGAAGAATAATCTGATATTAAACTCGGAGTACAAGAATAAACAACAGAGGAGCATATAAATAATAGAAAAAATCTTTTCATAGCTTAAAGTATATGCAATAAGTAATGTTAAAAATAATGATTACTACATTTCAAACTCTCCAATGAACTGGCTCCCTGATGCGGTTGTTAGAAGAAGGGTATAGTGCCCCGAAAGGCCGCTGACGGGAATGATGATGGTACTGTCTTCCGTGTCGAATACGGTTGTGTAATAGTCGCCCGCAGTGGAAACGAGTGTTACGGCAACATTTCCAAAAGATGTGGAGCAGTTAAGGACAACAGCATCCCCATTCAGGTACGCCGTGAAGGGATTGAAGACCGGGCTGCGGGGAGCTCCGATGGGGGCATCCGGATTTAAGATAATAATAATATGACCATCTCCGTCAGGATTAGGTGCAAAAGATGTCCTGGCAAAGCCGTTAGAACCAGATAGCGCTATCAAAAAGACAGACAGAAAAAAGAGCCATTTTGCTTTCATAGAATTTGATTTAAGTTAAACATCAGTTCTGCAAAAATGGCATATTATCTTTTAAAAACATAAGAAATACTGTAACTTTTTATCGGTCATATTGCGTTGATAATCTAATTGTTACATATTATTTTATGTAACAATTACGGTAAAGCATTTCTTTTTTTTCTACCATTTTCTTATTTTTGAGAAAGGAATATACTTTGTCATGAGACCGTTTCTTCGTATTGTTGTATTGTTTCATCTTCTCGCCCTTTCGGCATGTCATAGTGAAATAAAGGAAAAAATGGACATCTCTGAGTCCTTCCTTCGTCAAAGACCAGATAGCGCTCTGTTTATCTTAAAGAGCATCAATCCATTATCCTTGCATTCAAGGAAAGACCTTGCCAGGTATTCTCTTCTTATGAGTGCAGCTCTTGACAAAAATTATATTGACGTTACCTCTGATACCCTTATTTCTTCTGCCGTAGAATACTATTCCCGGCATAATTATCCCAGATATAGAATGTTGGCATATTATTACCAAGGAATAATCCAGAAAAACAGTCATTCGTTTTCCGATGCCATTGTATCATTGGAAAAAGCAGAAACAATTGCCTCTGCGTTGGACGATGATTTATACATAGGATTAATCAACCGAAATAAAGCCAATGTATTTACCGCCACCAATAATACACAAGAGGCGCTGAATAGTATGCAAAGGGCGGTTTCTTTCTTTACAAAAGCAAAGGCTATTAATTACAAGGCGTATGCAGAGCTGTCTCTAGCCATTGATTATCTAAACAGTCAGCATTACGAAAAATCTGATAGCCTTTTGGCCTATATCAAAACGGAGTACACAGACAGCAACCTAATACAATACTGTAATCTTTACCATGCCGACATTTTAGCAATAACAGAGTCTGATCCGGTAGAAGCTGTTTCTCTGTTTCAGAATGTGCCCAAAACCTATTTCAGCATATTAAACTACGCTGATTATGCTTTGGCGCATGAAAAAATCGGTAATCGGGATTCTGCAGATTACTGGTTTGCAAAGGGTTATTCAGCGTGTCTCAATGGGGCAGATTCTGCAGCTCTTGACTATTCCAAGTCTAAACTGTCTTTTCTTAGAGGCGACTCTGACCTTGCCTTCCACCTCGTCACGCGAGCTGTTTCCGTCCAAGATTCTTTGACGCGAACCCTTCTTCAACAATCAATCAGTTGCTCGCAGCGGGATTATTATAAGAATGAAGCGGCGCTGCAAAAGGAACGAGTGAAGAATACGAGACAGACCGTTTCTTTGGTTGGCGTTATTTGTTTATTGTTGGCTCTCTTTACTTTAGCCAGTTTCATAGTAGCCTCAAGAAAGAAAGATCAACTGTTGAAAGAGCAAATGACCCAACTGTTCTTCAGTAAGAAAGAGATTGATAGACTCTCAAAAGAGAAGGCACATTTATTAGGGGCGTTGTTCAGCGGTCGGATAAATCACTTAGATTCGTTGACAGAGAAGTACTTCCAAATGGATAATCTCAAAGAAAAAGGGGTGGTTTTTAATGAAATAAAAGAAACTGTTCAGTCATTAAGAAACAATCCCGAAGCCTTTTCGTCTTTAGAAAAAGATTTGGATCGCTATTGCAATAGTATTATGGCTAAACTACGTAGTCAAGTCCCAAGGATAAAGAATGAAAACTTGAAACTAATCTCTCTGTTTTTCGCCGGGATTCCAGACAGTACTATACAAATACTCTTAAATAAGGTCTCCGTTGACAGTTTGAGAATGGCCCGTTCCCGTTTCCGAAAAGTGATTATAGCTTCTGGGGCACCCGACACAGACTTTTTTTTGGAAATGTTGAATAAGAAAAAGCGGCTACAAGAAGAGTCGACTGAAAGCTGAATTACTGATGTTTAACTGCGCCCTCTGCTTACGGCCGCTTATATATCAAAGAAGGCACAGGTTCATCTATGCCGTTTCTTGAGGCTATGGAAAGCCCGTTAAATGATTCCGTATAAATCTACTGCAAAGATAGTGATTTGCAAGAACAAAACAAATATTCACACGGCAGCCTCAGCAACCATCGCGCAGGCGGCAAGGCTTTGGGAGCAGCGGTGGCCGTTTCTGGGAGAGGTGGTAGCCGTTTCTGGGAGAGGTGCGTTTTTTTTGCCGAAGCCTCTCCCGCAGAAAATGCCTCTCAGGTGCCTGTAGGGCCGATTGCCTGGGAGAGGTCCCCATCAATTTATTGCATCTCTCCCAAAATACTCCAACACCTTTCCCAAAATCGTCCCATACCTCTCCCAAAATCGGCCACCACATCTCCCAAATATCCTAGCACATCTCCCGGAAGCAGCTCCGGGTCCCTGCCCAAACCTACAACACATTTCCGAAATCTGCAAAAAAGCATTACATTTGTCCGAAGATCGTCTTGGAAACATGAAACCTGTCCTCCTTATAGCCCTGGCGGTACTCTGCGCCGCCTGTCATGTCCCTCAGGCAGAAGACTTTGCCGCCTATGTGAATCCCAAAATCGGCACGGGCGGGCACGGCCACGTGTTCGTGGGGGCCAACGTGCCCTTCGGCGCCGTCCAGGTGGGCCCTACCAGCATTCCGCAGGAATGGGACTGGTGCAGCGGCTACCACGAGAGCGACTCCACCGTGATCGGCTTCAGCCAGACACACCTGAGCGGCACGGGAATCGGCGAACTGTTCGACGTAACCGTTATGCCGGTTATCGGCCCGACCTCCCCCGAACGGGGAGGGAACGGAGCCTGGTCTTATGCCCGGCGCAGCAAAGAAGTAGCGGAGCCCGGCTACTACAGCGTACCGCTGCTGCGCGACAGCATCCTGGCGGAGGTTACCGCCACATCCCGCGTGGGCCTGCACCGTTACACCTTCCCTGAAGCTGAAGACGCCACCCTGGTCCTGGACCTGGAGAACGGCGGCTGCTGGGACCGCGCCGTGGACTGCAGCTTCGACGAAGTGGTAAAAGACGACAAGGGCCAGGTGAGCGCCCTGGGCGGGCACAGGCACTCCACCGGCTGGGCCAAGGACCAGAAAGTGTTCTTCTGGGCCGAATTCTCAAGGCCGGCCGTCGAATTCACGCAGGCCGAGAATCCCCGCAAAGGAAGCGGCATCCTCTCACCCCTTTACGGCTACTTCAAGATTGGCCATACGCAGCCCGGGGAGCAGGTTCTGGTGAAAGTGGCTTTGTCGGCCGTTTCCGTCGAGGGCGCCAAGGCCAACATGGCGGCAGAGCTCCCCGGCTGGGACTTCGAGGCCACCCGGAAAGCCGCCCGGGACGCCTGGAACCGGGAATTGGGCAAAATCCACATCCAGACCCCTGACAAAGACAAGCGCACCGTTTTTTACACCGCCCTCTACCACACGATGATCGCCCCGTCCGTATTCAACGACGTGGACGGGAAATACCGCGGCGCCGACGGCCTGGTGCACCAGGACAGCTTCCAGAACTATACCACCTTCTCCCTTTGGGACACCTACCGCGCCGCCATGCCGCTGATGACCGTCATCCATCCGGAGAAGATGGACGACATCGTAGCCACCCTGTACCACATTTACAAGGAGCAGGGGGACCTTCCCGTATGGCACCTCATGGGCAATGAAACAGACTGCATGGTGGGGAATCCGGGGCTTGTATCCTTTGCCGACGCTGTGGTAAAAGGCTTCCGCGCCGGCCTCACGGACCAGGAGATCATCGACGCCATGGTAGCCACGGCCGTCACGCCGGACCGGGGGCAGGACCTCCGGATGCAGTACGGCTTTATCCCGGCCGACCTGTACGTGGAATCCGTGGCCAACGACATGGAATATGCCATTGCCGACGGAGCGCTGGCCAACGCCGCAGCAGCCCTGGGGTGGGATGCCGTGGCCGCCGAATACCGGGAACGCAGCCATTCTTACAGGCACTACTGGGACCCGGACCTGCAGTTCATGCGCGGCCGGAAAACCGACGGCAGTTTTACCGAGCCGTTCAACCCCATCTACTCCCACCATTCCACCTCCGACTACACGGAAGGAACGCCCTGGCAGTACATCTGGCTGGTGCCGCAGGACGTAGAGGGCTTGCAGGATCTCTTCGGCTCCCGTGAAGCCATGCTCTCCAAGCTGGACGGCCTTTTCACCGCTCCGGAGCGCATTGAAGGAGAGAGTGCATCGGCCGACATCTCCGGCCTTATCGGCCAGTATGCCCACGGCAACGAGCCCGGCCACCACACCATTTACCTGTACAGCATGCTGGGAGAACCGGACAAGGCCGCCGACCGCCTGCGCCAGGTGTATCAGACCATGTATCCCTGCAGCGCGGAAGGCCTGCCCGGGAACGAAGACGTGGGGCAGATGAGCGCCTGGTACGTGCTTTCCACCCTGGGCTTCTACCAGGTGGAACCCGCCAGCACGCGCTTCTGGTTCGGCGCCCCGCTCTGGGAAAAGGCCGATGTAGCCGTCTCCGGCGGCACTTTCACCGTCACCACCAATGGTTCAGGTCCCTACATCCGTGGCATCAGGCTCAATGGGAAGCCCTACGACAAACCCTATATAGACTATAAAGACATCGTTTCCGGCGGTACGCTGGAATTCACCATGGGCAATTAGTATGGAAGTATTCAAATTCAAACCTATTCTTAAAACGCTGGTGTGGGGCGGGGAGAAGATCGCGCCTTACAAAGGCATTGAAACCTCGCAGGAACACATCGGCGAAAGCTGGGAACTGTCCGGTGTTCCGGGAAACGAGAGCATCGTGGCCGAAGGGCCGCTGGCTGGCCGCAGCATTGCTTCGCTGGTGAAGGAATTCAAGGGCCGGTTGGTCGGAGAATCCGTTTACGGGCGCTGCGCCGACGAGTTTCCGCTGCTGATCAAGTTCATCGACGCACAGAAAGACCTCTCCATCCAGGTGCACCCGAGCGACGAACTCGCCGCCGCCCGGCATGGCTGCAACGGCAAAACCGAGATGTGGTATGTGATTGACGCAGCCCCGGGAGCCGCCCTGTACGCCGGCCTCAAGCAGGCCATCACCCCCGAGGAATACGAAAAGCGGGTGGCCGACGGCAGCATTACCCAGGTGCTCTCCCGCTACGAGGTACACCCCGGCGATGTGTTCTTCCTTCCCGCAGGCCGTATCCACGCCATCTGCGCCGGCTGCCTGATCGCAGAGATCCAGCAGACTTCGGACATCACCTACCGGATCTTCGACTACAATCGGCCCGGACTGGACGGCAAGCCGCGGGAGCTGCACACCGCGCTGGCCAAAGACGCTATCGACTATAAAGTTTATGCCGACTATCAGACGCACTACACACCGGCAGAAGACGAGGAGGTGGAGCTGGTAAGCTGCCCGTACTTCACCACCAGCCTGCTGGACCTCTCCCTCCCCTTCGCCAAAGACCTGTCGGAACTGGATTCCTTCGTAGTGGTCATGTGCCTGGAGGGCAGCGGCACCCTGGAAGTGGACGGTGAAGAGGTCTGTATCGGCCGGGGTGAAACCATCCTTATACCGGCAAGCGCCGACGACCTGTGCCTGGTCCCCGACGCTCGCCTGAAGGTGCTCTTAAGCTACGTTCCCTAGCGGTGGAGGCTACCTCCACTACTCCAGCCCGCGGGCGCGCATAAGCGCCGACGGATCCGGTTCCGAGCCCCGGAACTGGCGGTACAGGGTCATGGGCTCTTCGGAGCCGCCCCGTTCCAGGAAGGTCTTGCGGAAACTGTCTGCCGTAGCCTTGTTGAACACGCCGTCGGCCACGAATTTCTCCCAGGCATCCACGGCCAGGACCTCGCTCCACAGATAGCTGTAGTAGCCGGCGCTGTATCCGCTGTTGAAGATGTGATTGAAGTAGGTGGTGCGGTAGCGCGGGATGATCTCGTCCACCAGGCCCATCTCCTTGCACACCTTGGCCTCGAAGGCGCGGATGTCTTCCGGTCCGTTGAACGCGGCCAGTTCCTGGGCCGACAGTTCGTGCCACTTCATGTCCAGGATGGAGGCGGCGCACAGTTCGCCGGTGGTGAAGCCCTGGTTGAATTTCAGGCTCTTGCGGATCTTGTCCACCAGCTCCTGCGGGATGGGTTCGCCGGTGCGGTAATCGTTGGCATAGGCCGACAGGATCTCCGGCACAAAGGCAAAGTTCTCGTTGAACTGGGAGAACATCTCTACGAAATCGCGGGCCACGGAAGTGCCGCTCACCGTCTTGTAGTTACACTGGGTAAGGAAGCCGTGCAGGGCATGGCCGAACTCGTGGAAAGCCGTCTGGACATTGTCGATGGTCAGCATCGAAGGGGTATCCTCCGTAGGGGCCGGGAAATTGCAGACGTTCACAATCACCGGACGGACACCTGTTTCCTGGTCGCGGAAGTTGTTCATCCAGGCGCCGCCACGCTTGGTGGGACGCACATAGTAATCCCGGTAGAAGATGCCCAGGAGGGAGCCGTCGGCATTGGAAAGCTTATAGGCCTTGACAACCGGATTGTACACCTCTACCTCCGGAACCTCTTCTATCTTAATGCCGTAAATCTTTTCAGCGGCCGTGAACACGCCCTTGAGTACGCTGTCGGCCTGGAAGTAAGGTTTGGTCTGGCTTTCGTCCAGGGCATACTTTTGGGCGCGGACTTTCTCCGCATAATAGCTGTAATCCCAGGCCTCGATCTTATGGCCGGCGAGTTTCTGCATGTCGGCCATCTCTTCCCTGGCCTTCTTCATGGACGCATCCATGATAGGCTGCAGGAAATTGTCCACGGTGGCAGGGTCTCCCGCCATCTTGTTGGACAGCTGGAAGGCGGCGAAGTTGGGGTAGCCCAGAAGCTGGGCCTGTTCTGCCCGGAGCTTGAGGATTTGCAGGACGATGGCGTTGTTGTCGTTGGCGTTTCCGTTGTTGCCGCGGGCGGCGTAGGCCTTGAACACCTGCTCCCGCTTGGCGCGGTCTTCACAGGAGCCCATGAAGTCGTAATACTCGCTCACGGTAATTCCGGTGGCATCCTTGAAAGCGTTGTTCTCTGCCAGCAGGTTCTGGCCGAACTTCTGGCTCAGGGTGGCCAGGCGGGTGTTGATCTCGGCGAAGCGTTTCTTGCCTTCCGGGTCCAGGGCCACACCGTTGCGCTCGAAGCTCTGGTAGATCTTCTTCACCACCATCTGCTGCTCACGCGTAAGGGAAGCCGAATTGTCGTAAACGGCCTTTACCCGGGCGAAGAATTTCTCGTCCATGAAAATCTCGTTCTCGGCGTCGGTGAGCATGGGGGTCACCTCTTCTTCGATGGCCTGCATCTTGGGCGTGGATTCGCTCTCGGTGAGGTTGAAGAAGACGCCCTGCACGCGGTCCAGGATGGGAGACGCCTGCTCAAACGCCAGGATGGTGTTCTCGAAGGTAGGGGCCGACGGATTGTCGATGATGGCCTGTACATTGGCCTTCTGCTCTTTCAGTCCGGCCTTGAAGGCGGGAAGATAGTCGGCAAGGGTTATTTGGGAGAAAGGGGCGGTGCCGTAAGGCGTATCCCATTCTTCCAGGAAAATGTTCTTGGTTTGGTTGTTACAAGCTGACAGCATAAGCACGGCGCCAAAGGCAGCCAACAATTTTTTCATTTTAATGGATGGTTACGGAAACGGAAGGGTCATCGACAAGGGAGAACTGGGCGGCACCGTTGTAGATGGTCAGGATACCGGTGATATCTACCAGGGAACCGTTGATGATACGGGAATCCAGCGGGGTGTCGGCAAAGCGGGAGAACCCGCTGGTGCGCACCTGGATATCCGTATCGCCCAGCTTGAAGTAATGGGAGACATAGTTGCCGCTGGCATACTTTACCATAATCTCCTTATACGTAAGATAAGCGTCCACACCGAAGCTGTCCAGCGTCTTGCCGTCCTTGAGGTATTCCACGGGTTTGCCAGTGATGGGACCGTAGCGAGTGGCACCGGAGCCTACCTCGGCACGGTCCCAGACGCCGCTTTGTACATACTCGATGTACTTAGCCTTGGAGCAAGCCCACGTGTTGATGCCCCATACGCCATTGTCCGACAGGAATACGCGGTTCTCCGGATTGGCACTGGTGTGCGGCAGGTTGGAATTGGGATAGAACAGGGCAAAGATCTGGTTGCCGTAGCGAAGCCCCTTGATGGTCACCAGTTTTCCCCAGAGCTGTCCCTTGAAACCAGCAGAGATGGAAGCCTGGACGTCGGCCTCGCCCACGACGACAGGATCTACCGGGGCAGCCGTGGCGCCGCGGAAGACATGCTGGTCGATGATGGTCTGCACGTCAATGTAGGAGGTTTCATACTCGTTGGTGGTGGTCTGGTCGGCCTCCAAGCCCAGCTGCGGCATGCCGTTGTAGGCACCCAGGGTGAGTCCGTCGCAGAAGACATAGATCCACTGTCCCGGCAGATACTCGCTGTACAGGGACGACTTGCCCAGTTTGAGGTCTATGCCGCCGGTCTTGTCCTGGATGTACAGTTCCCGGTAGATGTTGCCGGTGCGGTCGCTGGAGACCACCTGGCCCTTGATCCAGACATTTCCGAACACCTCCAGCGGTTTTCCGCTCCGGTACATGCCTTTGAGGTCGCTGATGGTGGTGAAAGTGCCGGAGAAACCGGGAAGGGTCTCTTCCGTATAGGGGATATAGGCGGCAGGCTCGTTGGCGTCGAAGGTGAACACGGGCTGCCATTCTTCCTTCAGACTCTGGCAGGCGACAAGCGCTGCAAGCGCGAACAAAGCGATAAGGTTCTTTTTCATGGCTCTTAGAATCTGAAATAAAGGTTAAGCATATAGTTGGTACCGGCCATGTAGAAGTACTTGGAGTCGAAGCGGTAGTAGCGTTCCTTGGACACGGTGTTGTCCACCATGCGGGTTTGCTCGTAACCGCCGGTCTTCACGTTCCGGTTGTTCAGAAGGTTCTTCACATTGAGTGAGAAACCTAACTGGTACTTGTAGTCGATGTACCAGGATTTGCCAATGGACAGATTCACCAGCCAGGCGGGAGCGAACTGCTCCTGGGTGGTCATGTAGCGGATTTCCTCGTCGGTGATGTTGTTGTCCAGGCCGGCCACGGCATAGTCTGTACGGTAGAGCGGGCTCATATCCAGATAGGAACGGCCGAAATACTCTACGTCTCCGTCGATGAACCAGTAGTTGTAGTTATAGGCCAGGCCTAGGCTGACTGCCGTCTGCGGGGTGGAAGGCACATAGTGCTTCTGGACCACTGTTCCGTCCAGCAGCTGGGTGTTCTTCCAATAGGCCAGATAGGCGTTGGAGAGCACCACCTCGGCGCTGTTGTCCACGGTCTGGGTCATGCGCGGGTTGGAGGTGTACACATACTCGCCCAGGGCCACGACGCCCTGGAAACTGAGGTTGGGCACCAGATAGGTAGGAATCTTGAAGCCCAGCTCCACGCCCATGTGGCGCTCGTCGATACCGCTGATGGCAAAGTTGGAGAAGGCGTTCTGGACGTCGTCATAGGCGCTCATCACCTTGCTCTGGTCCGTGATGGTGGTGTAGTATCCGGTGGCGCGGATGTTGATGCCGTTGCCACTATACTGCCAGTTGAGGTCGGCCGAGAAAATCTTTTCCGGCTTCAGGTTCCCGATCATGGTGTTGCGGGTACGCGGGCTCAGGAAGGCCTGATTGAATTTGGGGGCCTCGTTGAAATAACCCACGTTGGCATACACGCGCATGGCGCCGCCGATCACATAGTTGAGTCCCAGCTTGCCGGCATAGGTAAGGAAGCCGGCCTTCTTAGACTTGCCCAGGGAAGTGGTGACAGAGCCGTCAGGGTCGTAGGTGGGCTCCACCGCGACACCGTCCACGATGACCTTGCTGCCGTCCTCTTCCAGTCCGGGGAAGAGACCCTTGCGCACAAGGCCCTCTCTCCAGAAGCTCTCGTAGCCGAGGCGACCGCCCACGGAAACGCTGAAGTTGCCCAGGGTGAAGTTGCCGTTGAGCCAGCCGCCATAATTCCGTACCTGGGCGTAGTAGTCGTAGCCGTACTTGTCGCCCGCTTTCAGCTGCTGGGCATAGCCGTGTACGCGGTAGTAATCCAGGTCGTTCTGCAGCTTATACGGGGTGGCCGCGAAATCACGCTCCGCGAAATTGTCGATGTTCAGGAAGTAGGAACCGCCCAGCAAGTCTGCCACCGTCTTGAAATACTCTGTCCGGTTGATCCGGGCGTTCAAGCCGCCGGTGAGGGTGATGGCAGAGGTGGGACGAGCCTTGAAATTCAGGGCCAGGTTCAGGTCCCGCTGGTCTGTACGGCGCTCTTCCTGCACATACTTGGACCGACCGTCTTCCTGATTGTAGTTCACGTTATACAGGCGGTCCCAATTCACATGGGTCAGCTCCGGAAAATCCTTGGAATGGGTCCACACTTCCTTGGCCCAGCCCCACTTGATGTCGTTGTGGCGGTTCATGTCCGGGTTCACGTCCATGAAGTAGCTGGGGAGGTTGCGGTAATAGTCCGGACGGGGATCCTGGGCATCGTACCAGTCAAGGGCGGTGTAGCCGTTCTTGCCGAAGCGGTACAGGGCGGTAAAGCTGGCCTCGAACTGGTCCGAAGGCGTGAAGTCGTACTTGAAGATGGCGATGGGCTCATGCGTCTTACGTACGCGGGCATTGCGTACCCGCCCGTTCTGGTAACCCCAGTTGGAGTTGTACATATTGTCTCCCATAAGGTCATAGACCTCCTGCGTAGAGGCATTCTGGGCACCGCGCTGGCCGGGTGTGCCGAAGAATACGAAGCTGAGCTTGTTGGCGCGGTCCAGCACCTTGTCGGCCGCCAGATAATAGGCGAAGGAACGATAGTATACACCGTCGATCCAGTCGTTTCCGCCCAGGCGGGCGCTCACGTTGGCAGCGAAGGCCCAGCCGTTGTCCATCACGCCCGTGGCATAGGAGGCCATCACGCGGAGACGGTACAGGGAGCTGTTGGTAAGGAGGCTCCCCCGGAGGCCCTTGCGCACATTGGACGCCGTGCCGAAAATATTGGTGAGGCCGTTATAGCCGCCGAACCCGTAGTCCGACACCTCCACACCGTTCACCGTCTCCTTGGAGCGCATGGCCTCGTTGAGGCCGCTCCACAGCGAGAAGGGAGAATAGCCCGTAATGGCGTCGTTCATCTTCACGCCGGCCAGGTACACGTCCTGCGTCTCCGAGGCATAGCCACGGGCGTTGAAACGCACTGCACTGAAGTTGTAGCCGGCAATGTTGTTGAACACGTCGTTGGAGCCGAACAGGATGGTGGGATTGTCGTTGTAACCACTGTCATCCAGGTCAAAGGCGGCGAAGGAATCATCGTCCAGTTCCGTCACCTGCTGAACGGCGGTAAGGGAAAGGTTGAACATGTTCTTCACGTAGCCGTCGTTCACAGTCACCTGCACCTGGGTTTCCAGGAAATCGGGAGCCGTGATCACCAGGGTGTACATGCCGTCTTCCAGCCCCGGGATAAGGAAGGTGCCGTCATCGGCCGAAGTGGCCTGCGCAATCTCTGCTGCGCCCTTCATCAGGACCAGGCGGGCTTTCTCCACCGGCTGCCGGCCGTTACGGTCAATCACCGTTCCCTTCACGCCGCCGGTGGATTCCTGCGCAAACAGGGCCAGCGAACAGAGGAGGGTGACAAATGAGAGAAGTATTCTTTTCATCATATATAGGTTGGTTTTACTTCTTGATCACTATGTAGGTAGGGTAGTGGTCGGAGTAACCGCCCACGAAGGCACCGTTGGAGAACGTGCGGAACGGAGTACCCTTGTACTGGCCGCTCTGGTTGGTCATGAACGGCTTGGAGAACACGCGTCCGTAGTATTTTCCGTTGACGATGGGCTGGATCTGGAAGCTTCCCTTGGGCGCATTGGCCAGATTGCTGTTCACCAGGATAATGTCGTAGATATTGCCACCGCCCTGATAGTACAGGGAGCTGTAACCGGCCTTGAGCATGCTCAGGAAAGGTGAGAAGAACTCTTCTCCGGTAGCATCGGCAATGTCTTCCTTTCCGTGCAGGAACTCCGTCATGCTCACGTCGGTGGGGTTGTCGTTCATATCGCCCATCACCACAATCTTGATATCCGGGAACTGCTTCTGCAACTCCATGGCCCGCATGTAGATGATTTCGGCTCCGCGGGGACGCAGGTCCGCGCCCTTTCCTCCCAGACGGGAAGGCAGGTGCGCAACGAAAAAGGCGAACATCTCCCCGTCGATGGTGCCGCGCACCATCAGCACATCACGCGTGCGGAAGTCGTCCATCTCTTCCTGAGTCCACGCCGAGAAGTCAATGCGGGAAGGAGCGAAGGTGAAGGGAATGCTTTCGCTCTCGATCAGCTTGAACTGGTCCGGCTTGTAGAACAGAGCCACATCCACGCCGCGACGGTCCGGACCGTCATAGTGGACAATCTGGTAATTGGCTTCGGCAATGGAAGGCTGGGACACCAGGTCTTCCAGCACGTGGCGGTTCTCAATCTCGGAGACACCCAGCACAGTGTGCCAGGCACCGTTGTCGGCCTTCATCGCCGCGATGACCCTGGCCATGTTCTCCAGTTTTTTCCGGTACTTGGCCTCGGTCCACTGGTTGGCACCGTCAGGCAGGTACTCGTAGTCGTTCTTTCCCTCGTCGTGAAAGGTGTCAAACAGGTTCTCCAGGTTATAGAAACCAATCACGTGGCTCTTGGTATAGCCTCCCTGCCCGGCCACTTTGCCGGAGGTTCCGCAAGAGGTCAGGACTAGCGCCAGGGCCAACAAGAGATAAAAAGGTTTTCTCATACTCTTCATTATCATTAAATTTCAGTTATTTCCACCATTTGGAGGGTTCTTCGGCCTCTATCTTGGAGGCGATGTCCTTGCCCACGGCAGCCGCCAGGTTGGGGAAGAAATCAATCCCCGTTTCCTCTTCCAGCTGGTCGATGCTGCGGATGTAGTCCAGGCAGTCGCCTTCGGCGATGCTCTTGTCGTGCGGAAGCAGGAATCCGGCCGCCATAAAGCCGGATGTGGCGTAAGTAGAGTTGCCCCTGTACAGGAGCGCCTTGAAGTAATGCGTGGGAATCTTCACCCGGAATCCGGACGAGTTGCCGCTTACCTGGGTAGAATTGTCGAACAGGCAGCCCGTCACCACATACAGCGTGTCCGCCTTATTAGCATACCCCCGTACCCGGCCTTCCAGGGAAGCCCAGATTTTTCCGTTGAAGTTGTACTCCTGCGGAGTCATGTTAGTGGGAACGAAGGTGGACACGTTGGCGGCACGGATCAGCCGGTCGGCCGAGGGAATCTGATGGCCGCGGGTCCAGCCGCCACCATAGGAATTGCTCACCAGGGCGGGCTGGATTTCTGCGGGAAGCAGTTTGTCATAGCCCCAGGCATCGGTTCGGCTTCCCTTGCCGATCAGGCTGGGATTCAGCGGATAGGCCACCCAAAGAGACAGGTAATCGTCGTAGTCCCAGTAGCAGCTCCAATTGCGTACGCCGCTGGAACGGGCGTTTTTATACTTGCCGCCTTCCATGTCATGGGCCAGCACTTCGCGGCCGTCTCCGGCTACCGTAGCCGGAAGCTCCAGCCAGCCCATGGGAGCGACGTCGTAGCCGTAGGAGGCCTGTGCCGGGGCGACGCCCTCCTGATAGGCTGTGGAACGGGCTTCCGCGCCGTTCGCAGGTTTCAGGATCAGGGTGAGGGAGCGGCCTTCCTTGCCCTCATTGGCCCCGTAGCTGAGCTGGATGTTGTTCTTGCTGCCGGAACCGGAAGACGGGGTTACCGTGGCCCAGCCTCCCCCGTCCGAGAACGCCAGGGAGAGGGTCCAGTCTCCGTTGCAAGTCACGGATACAAAAGCGTTTCCGCCCTCTGTCTCCAGTTCTGCGCTCCGCAGCACCACGGAGGTGTTTGCATCGAAGGGCTCGGGCTTGTCGCACGCCGACGCCCCGGCCGCAAGCGCGGCCAGGGCAAGGACGTAGCGATAGAGGAACTTCCGGGTCATCGGCGGTTATTCGGCTTCGTAGGTGACGGAGAGGGCTGTTATACGGACCTGCTTGCTGACAGCGGTAAAGGATACAGAGCTCGAAGACCCGGTCCAAGTACCTGCAGTACCCTCATAGGAGAATCCGGAAGGAGCACCATCCCCCCAACCGCCGGGCCCGTTGCTGGAAGAACAGGTCATCACAATCTTGGTGATCTTGTAACCGCTTGCGGCGCTTACGACAAAGTTTTTGTTTTTATAAATCCTCAATTCTGTAACCGAACCGCTATATTTGGAATCATTGGTGTAGGTGATAACACCGGTCGTGCCCACGCTGCCGTTCTGGTTGGCTGCAAGATAATCCTGGTCGACAGAAACCGTAGTTGCACCTCCAGTCGGGTTGTCACCACCACCGGTGCCGGTGCCGGGATCAGGGTTGTCACCGCCGCCGGTGCCGGTGCCGGAATCCGGTTCCGTGCTGCCGCCGGAGGTGGCGCCGTTCAGGCTCACCAGGTAACCGTTGCCGGATACCGTCTCCGGGGTAGTGCCCTTGTAGTTCATGAGTTCGGCCGATACAACGACCTCGTCACCGACCTTGATATCTGTGCCGCCCGTGTACTTGACATTGTTGAAGTACAGGATGCGGAAGCAGTAGAACTCATTTTCCTTGGAGCCGTCGTCGGAGATATAGAAGGACGCATTGCCATAAGTGCCGCCATCCGTGAAAGTACCCTTGCTGGCTATCCGGCTGATCTTTCCCTTGATAAAGTACGGGCCCACTTTGTCGTATACCGAGTTGGAGGTCCAGGTGAGGTTGGCCACGGCATTGATGGCGGCGGCCACGTTGTAAGGATCGGCCTGGGTGCCGGTGCCGGCCGCATTGCCGGAAGGCTGGTTGCCACCTTCGTTGCCGCTGCCCTTGGAATTCACGCGGGCGATATAGGCGTATTCTACCGCCGGGGCGTAGTTGAAGGAGCCGCGGTAGCCCACGATGGTGATGTTGTCGGTGGCTTTCAGCCCCATGCTATGGAAGCTGCGGTCGTTCTGGGCGCCATAGCCCAAGTCTGTACTGTTGAGGCCGTTCACGCGGACCGTAGTGGTGCCGTCGGTAAGGTCGAAGACACCGAACTGGGTGCTGGTGATGTTGGTGATGGTACCACGTACCTGGTAAGGCTGGGTGGAAGAGGGCTCCGCCGCGACGAATTCGGCCAGGCTCACCGTCTTGGGACGGGCCGAAGAACCGCCGCCCTGCTCATAGCCGGCCTGGATGGCAAACAGGGCCGCCCGTTTGCCATCCAGGCCGGTAAGCACCTCGATGGTGCTGGTGGCCGGGAAAGTGACCATGTACTTGTTGTCATCCGTCACGGTGAACGTGTAAGGCTGCGAGCCGGACAGGCCGTCATGGGCGGCGGGCTGCACATAAGCCACTTCTTCACCGTCTATCTTGAAGAGCACGGTGGCGGGAGCACCCTTCCAGGAAAGGGCGTAGAAGCTCAGGGAAGTGGTGCCTTCTGGCAGGGTGAGGGTGGAAGAACCGTACTTGCTGCCGGTGCCCAGTTTGAGGACGGGAACGTCGGCCGTGCCGTTTACAGTAGCCTTTTCATTGTAGGAGGCCGATGCCGACGAATAGGTCCAGGTAACATTGCTGGCATATTCGCCACCGGCGGGCGTGGGATCGTCGGGTTGGTCGGGGCCGGGCTCGTCACCGCCAGGCTGGTCGCCGCCGCCAAAGGAAGTTTCTCCGTTGAGGGAGATCAGTTTTCCACCGGCCGATGTCTCCGGCTTGTTGCCCTGAAAGTTCACAATCTGGCCATAGACCACCACCTTGTCGCCGGCCTTGATGCTCTCTGTGCCGGTGAAGTCGGCTCCGCCGAAGGACTTGATACGGAACACGGTGAAGACGTCGCCACCGTCCTTGTCTACGATGTCGAAGGTGGCGTTCTTGAACTGGGCGCTCACTTCGGGCGTGCCAGTGACCGTACCAGTGATATAGTAGGAATCGGCCGTAGCGGTGGTTCCGGTTTCTTTGGCCTTGGCGATGGCGGCCGCCACATTAAACGGATCTGCCTGGGTGCCAGTGCCGGCCGCATCGCCGGAAGGCTGGTCTCCGCCGGGTTGGTCAGGGCCAGGCTCATCGCCGCCGGGCTGGTCTCCGCCGGGTTGGTCGGGGCCAGGCTCATCGCCGCCGGGTTGGTCGGGGCCAGGCTCATCGCCGCCGGGCTGGTCATTGCTGTCCAGGTTGGTGCGGATGCCGAACAGGGCCACACGGGTATTGGCGCCCTCGGTGGTAACCGTGATATCCATGGTAGCGGCCGAACGGCGGAAGGCGGGACCGGCAAAGGCACGGCTCATGCCTGCGGAAGGACCGCTGAGCTTCACGGTGTAGTAATCGGATTCGGACACAGTAAGGGTATAAGGCGGAGTATTGGACAGGCCGTCATTGGCAGCAGGTTCCACGCTGCCGATTACGCTGGTGCCTTTGCTCAGCACCAGTTTGGCAGGTTTGCCCTTCCAGGAAATGGCGTAGAAACTGATGCTCTCTGCCTCTTCCGGAACGGTGAGGGTGGCGACGCCTGCGGCGCTACCGGTTCCCAGTTTGAGGATTTCCACGCCTTCCTTACCGTTAACCACGGCATTCTGGGTGTATCCCTTATCGCCAAGAGTCCAGCCTACCGTGCTGCTGTAGTCATTGGCCGCCGGGGTGGGAGGATTGGGATTGTCCGGGGTTTCGCCACCGGAATTCTTCTTGACAAAGTAAGCATACATCACCTCGTCCTTGCCGTTGAAGGAGCCGCGGTAGCCGATGATGGTAATGTTGTCACCAGCGGCCAGGTTCAGGGAAGCAAAGCTCTTGTCGTTCTGGGCGCCATAGCCCAGGTTGGTGGCCGTGAGGCCGTAGACATAAACCGTTCCGGTCTCGTCCGTGAGGTCGAAGTTGCCGTAGGTGGAATTGATGCTGCCGCCGATGGTACCGGTGAGCTGGTACAGCTGGGTCTGGGACTCCGCGGCCGCCAGGAATTCCTGGACGGTGACCGCCTTGGCCTCTCCCACGGGCGGTTCAGGGGTGTCCGATCCGCCGCCGTCGGTCTTGCCGTTGAGGCTGTACAGATAGGCGCTGTTCTGGGCAGTCTCCGGGATGTTGCCCTGGTAGTAGACCACCTTGCCGCAGACGACGGCTTCGTCGCCCACTTTGATCTGGCCGTCGCCCTCTACCCACTTGCGGTTCCCGAGGTACAGGATCCTATAGGCATAGAACGTGGCATCCGAACCTTCATCCACCAGATAGAACGTGGCATTGCCGAACTTGGAGGCGAACTCTTCCTCGATGGAACTGATCTTGCCCTTGATATAAACGGATCCCTCGCTGGTGACATCCTTTCCGAGCTTGGTCACATAGTCAATGGCAGCGGCCACGTTGAACGGGTCTTCCACGGTGCCTTTGCCGGCAGGATTGCCGGGTTGGGGCGTATCACTTCCGCCCTTCTCGAAGGATAGGATGTAGGCGTTGACCACCTCATGCTGCTCCTTGGTTGCATAGTAGGCATATTTGCCGGCCAGGGTCACCGTGCCGCCGTTGGAAATCTTGCTGCTCCAGTCGGCCTTGTTGTCTACGCTGTACACATAGATGGTGCCGGTGTCATCCGTGAGGTCGAAACTGCAGTACTGGGCGTTGAATTTGGACACCGTACCGGTGAGTTTGAAGTAGGTCTCCTTATCTGCCGCGGCGATGAACTGGGCCACAGTGCGGACTTCTGCGTTGGCGTAATCGCCGGAGGGGTCTTCCGGGCCGCCCTGGCCGTTGAGGTTGTAGAGGTAACCGCCGGAGGTTTCCGGGGTGTTGCCGCGGTAATTCATCAGCTCCGCATAAATGACAACCTCGTCGCCGACTTTGATTTGCGTATCGCCTTCCTTCCATTTCTTATTGCCAAGATACAGGACGCGGTAGGCGATGAACTCGGCGCTGGAGCCCTCATCCACCAGGGTGAAGGTACCGTTACCGTACTGGGCACCGAACTTTTCCGACACGGAAGCAACCTTGCCCTTCACGTAATACGGACCCACTTTGTCGTACTCGGTGGTGGAGGTCCAGGTGAGGTTCTTTACGGCGTTGATGGCAGCCGCGACATTGAAGGGATCTTCCTTGGTGCCGCTTCCCTTTATCTCGCCGGCAGGCTGGTCAGAGCCGCCGGCCGTTTTACCGTTGAGGCTGTAAAGGTAACCGCCGGAGGTTTCCGGGGTGTTGCCGCGGTAATTCATCAGCTCCGCATAGACAATGACCTCGTCGCCGGCCTTGATCTGGTCCTCACCTTCCTTCCATTTCTTGTTGCCGAGATACAGGACGCGGTAGGCGATGAACTCGGCATCGAAGCCTTCGTCCACCAGGGTGAAGGTACCGTTGCCGTACTGGGCACCGAACTCTTCCGACACGGAAGCAACCTTGCCCTTCACGTAGTACGGACCCACTTTGTCGAACTCGGTGGTGGAGGTCCAGGTGAGGTCTTTCACCGCGTTGATGGCGGCTGCTACATTGAACGGATCTTCCTGGGAACCGGTTCCCTTGGCCTCTGCCATGCTGCCGCTGCCGCCGGTGTCACCGCCCTTGTCCACGCCGTTGAGGCTGTACAGGAAGGCGCTGTTCTGCTGGGTCTCCGGGGTGTTGCCCCTGTAGTTGACCACATTGCCGTAGATGATTACGTCGTCTCCCAGTTTGATCTGGGTATCGCCTTCTTTCCACTTCTTGTTGCCAAGGTACAGGACGCGGTAGGCCGTGAACTGGTCCGCTGCGGTGCTTCCGTCGTCGGAGATGTTGAACTGACCGTTGCCGTACTGGGCGCCGAATGCCTCTGCGATGGAAGAGATCTTACCCTTCACATACACTTTCTCGGGGCTGTTGACATCGGCCCCCAGATCTTCCAGGTAGGCAATGACGCCGGCCACGGTGTAGGGATTCTCCTTGGAGCCGTCCCCCAGTTCCACTTCTCCCTGGGAGCCCTGCTGGGTGATGACCACCTGTGCCTTGGCCAGGCCGATGGAGAAAATGACATTGCCCGAGCGGTTGTGGCCGTTGTTGGGCAATACGGTGATGGAGACATCCACGGATTTGGTGCTGGCTTCTCCCTTCAGATTGTCAACGCTGACCCAGTCCGGACAGGTGACCACCCAGTCACGGGTAGCGGTGAGGGTTACGGTCTGGGAACCGCCGCCAGGAGAGAAAACAAGTTCCGCGGGGGTTACCGTAACCTTGGGAGTGCCGAGCTCTTCCTTCTCCTGGCAGGAGACAAAAGAGAGTGCACCGGCCAATAAGGCCAACAGAACAGATTTGAGTTTCATAAGTAGTATTTTTTAGTGTTATTATT
This sequence comes from uncultured Bacteroidales bacterium, assembly GCA_947168525.1. Lineage (GTDB taxonomy): Bacteria > Bacteroidota > Bacteroidia > Bacteroidales > UBA932 > Cryptobacteroides. The sequence continues at coordinate 5,837 of CAMVMG010000023.1, read as the reverse complement.
CATATTCACAAATATAATATTTTTTTTGGAACTTCTTTGAAAAAGAAGGGACAGATTTCGTAATGTCAAAAAAAGGTCGTATCTTCGCACACGATTTTGTTGGTTAGTGAATACAGTTGTATCAATATTTATTTTTTTAAAACCCGTATGAAAAACGCTTTCAAAAGCTTCTTGCTCGCATGCATTGCCATGTTTGCGGGCGTTGTCGCCTATGCACAGGTGACCACATCGGCCTTGAGCGGCCGCGTGGTTGACCAGAATGGCGCGCCCGTCATCGGCGCTGCCGTCCTGGCCCAGCATGAGCCTTCCGGCACCGTCTATGGCGCTGTTACCAACGCCGACGGACGTTATACCATCCAGGGTATGCGTACCGGCGGTCCCTACAAAGTAGATTTCACCTGCCTGGGTTACCAGGATGCCACCTACACGGGTGTCACGCTGCAGCTGGCAGAGACCTACAGCCTGAACGCCCAGATTTCTGAAAGCACCGAAATGCTGCAAGGAACTGTGATCGTGGCTGATGCCGCCTCCAAGTTCGCAGCCCAGGAACGCACCGGTGCCGTGACCAACATCAACAGCGGCCAGATCGAGGCAGTCCCCACCGTGAACCGCAGCATCTCCGACGTCACCCGCCTCTCTCCTTACGGCGGCAGCGGCATGAGCTTCGCCGGTTCCGACGGCCGTCTGGCCAACTTCACCGTTGACGGTGCCAACTTCAACAACAACTTCGGCCTTTCCTCCAACCTGCCGGGCGGTGGCAACCCCATCTCCATCGACGCCATTGAGGAACTCCAGGTTGTGATTTCCCCTTACGACGTGCGCCAGACCAACTTCATCGGCGGCGGCGTAAACGCCATCACCAAGTCCGGTACCAACACCTTCCGCGGTACCGCTTACATTTACCACAAGAACGAGAACATGCAGGGTGACGCCGTGGACGGCGAACAAATCGCCGGCGCCCGCGACAAGAACCGTAGCACCACCTATGGCTTCACTTTCGGCGGTCCCATCGTCAAGAACAAACTCTTCTTCTTCGTAAATGCAGAGTACTCCAAGGTTCCTTCTATCGTGAACCGCTACAGAGGCTCCGAGATCACCGGCGGCGTAGCCGGCCGGGCCAACATCGGCGTGGGGTCTGACAAAGATTACCTCAGCCGCGCCAGCACTTTTGACCTCCAGCAGGTAAAGGACCATGTGATGAGCAAATACGGTTATGACACCGGTTCCTATACCGACTTCCCGGCCAACGAGAGCAACGCCAAGATCCTGGCCCGTCTGGACTGGAACATCAGCCAGAAACATCACCTTGCCCTGCGCTACAACTACACCCTGAACAACGTCTGGAACAACCCCAACGCCACTTCCATGGATGCCGGCACCCGTATGAGCGGCGCCCGTGTCTCCCAGTATTCCATGTCCTTCGCCAACTCCATGTACTCCATGAAGAATCTGGTGAGCACCTGGTCGCTGGACCTGAACAGCCGTCTTACCGACAACCTGTCCAACCAGTTCCTGGCCACCTTCTCCAAGCTGGACGACGTGCGCGGCACCAACTCCTCCGAGTTCCCCTTCATCGACATCCTGGAGAATGATAACAACTACATCGCCCTGGGTTACGAGCTCTTCACCTGGAACAACGCCGTGCACAACACCGTTGCCAATGTAAAGGACGACATCACCTATTATGCCGGCAACCACAAGATTACCGGAGGTATCAACTTCGAGTATCAGCTGGCCGACAACCAGTACATGCGCAACGGTACCGGTTACTACCGCTACAGCTCCCTCGCAGACTTCCTGAACGGCGCCGCCCCTGAGATCGTGAACCTTACCTACGGTTACGAAAAGAACGGTGCGGTAGAGTTCGCTCCCGCAGCCCGCGTGCAGTTCTACAAAGCCGGCCTGTATGTGCAGGACGAGTGGAACGTGTCCGACAACTTCAAGCTCACTTACGGTACCCGCCTGGACGGCCTGTTCTTCGACAACAGCGACCTCATCACCAACAATGCCATCAAGGATCTTGCATTCTATCCCAAGTCCTACGGTTACAAGGAAACCCATATCGATACCGGCAAGTGGCCCAGCTCCAAACTCACCATTTCCCCGCGCGTGGGCTTCACCTGGGACGTCTTCAGCGACCGCAGCCTGAAGGTGCGCGGCGGTACCGGCCTGTTCAGCGGCCGTCTCCCGCTGGTATTCTTCACCAATATGCCCACTAACGGCGGTCTGGTCCAGTACCAGGCCCAGCTTAATGCCAAGAGTGCCGACATGAACCAGTTCGCCGGCGGTCTGGTAACCGACGCCGACGGCCATGCCACCGTAGATGCCCTCCGCAACAAACTCGTCGCCATGGGCTATCCCACCACCGTTTCTTCCGATGACGGAACCGTTCCGTCGGCCGTGAACGGCGTGGATCCCAGATTCAAGATGCCGCAGGTGTGGAAGACCTCCCTTGCCTTTGACTACAATTTCCCCACCTCCTTCCCGTTCAGCATTACCGTAGAAGGCGTGTTCAACAAGACTGTCAACGCGGTCTCCATCGCAGACTGGAGTATGCAGAACGTAGGCGGCTTCGCCCGCTTCAACGGTGCGGACAACCGTCCCCTCTATCCTTCCCAGTATCGCACGACCCCTTACACCAACCCCAAGACCGGCAAGGTGTCCTATCCTAAGGCCTTCGTCCTGGAGAACACCGACAAGGGTTACGGCTGGAGCGCCAACGTGACCGTGAACATGCAGCCCATCGAGAGCCTGAGCCTCATGGCCGCCTACACCCACACTGTGAACAAGGAAATCACCGGCATGCCGGGTTCCGCCGCAGAAAGCGCCTTCACCTATGTGCCCACCTCCGAGGGCCCCAACTACATTCCGCTGCACAACTCCCAGTATGTGACCCCGGACCGTATTGTTGCATCGGCCACCCATCATGACAAGAGCGGCAACCACTACACCATCATCTATGAGAGCTGGAGAGGCGGTTACAACTACTCTTACATGACCACCAACGACATGAACAACGACGGCTACGCCTACGACAGCATCTACATCCCCACCGATGCAGAAGTGGCCTCCAACCAGTTCCGCTTCGTCTCCCAGGATGACGCCGCCCGCTTCATGGACTACGTCCACAAGGACGCCTACCTGAGCAAGCACCAGGGCCAGTATGCAGAGGCCTATAGCGTGTATTCCCCTTGGGTACACCGCATCGACCTCAGCTACAAGCACGACTTCACCGTGAAGATCGGCCAGACCCGCAACACCCTTCAGCTGAGCCTGGACCTGAAGAACGTCATGAACCTGTTCAACTCCAGCTGGGGCGTAAGCAAGTACCTGAACCCGGCCATCGGTTCCGAGGCCCGCATCCTCAAATATGAGGGCGTGGACGGCGAGGGTTACGCTACCTTCTCCACTCCTGCCTCCATCTCTGGCAACACCCAGACCTTCGTGCCCTACCACTCCCTGGGCCAGTGCTGGTATGCCTCCATCGGTATCAAATATCTGTTCAACTAATTAACATCGGCATTTCTTATGAAACTTAAAGGTATTTTTGCTTCCCTGCTTGCAGTCCTCGCTTTTGCGACAGCCTGCCAGAAAGAGGCCGATCACTATCTGAACAACATCAAGGTAGACCAGTCCTACGTGGGCATTTCCCCGGACGGCGGGTCCAAGACCATCATCCTTAACGCCTCCGGCAGCTGGACGGCTGCGGTGAGTTCCTCCAAGTCGGAATGGCTCAGTGTATCCCCCGCTTCCGGCAGCGCCGGCGAGACAACCCTCACCATCTCTGCAGAAGCCGCCAGTGATACCCGCGAGGGTGTCATCACCATCGAGTGCGACGGCGAGAAGCAGACCATCAACGTAATCCAGCAGGCGGAAAAGACCGAGCGTCCCATCTCCACCATCGCTGAGGTAATCGCCGCCGGTGCCGGTTCCTTCCGTATCCGCGGCACCGTGACCAAGATTGCCAACGAGCAGTATGGTAACTTCTACGTAGAGGACGAGACCGGTAGCATTTACATCTACGGTGTAAAGGACAGCCAGGGCTATCCCAAGGACGGAAACGGCGGATGGGCCCGCTTCGGCATCGAGGTGGGTGACATCGTCACCGTGGAAGGTCCCTACACCCTGTACGGAAGCACCCACGAACTGGTGGATGCAGAGGTGATCAAGGTAGAGAAGTCCCTGATCCAGATCGCTCCCTTCGACTTCACCGAACTCCCGGCCACGGATACCACCTTCACGCTCAAAATTGATTCCAAGGTGAATCCCATCCTGGCCAACATCGACGCCGACTGGCTCTCCTTCACGGGTGTGAACGCCGACGGTTCCTATCAGCTCCACGCTGCTGCGAACCCCCGCACGGCCAAGCGTACCGCTACCATCTCCTTCAAGGGTCCCGGCGCCCAGGCCAGCACCACCGTCACCCAGGCCGGCATTCCCGCTACGGGCGCTTCCGTGAGCGAGATCATCGCCATGGACGATGACTCCCAGGTCCAGACCCTGCCTTCCACCGTCGTCATGGCCCTGACCACCCGCGGTGCCATCCTCTCCGACGGACAAAAGGCCATCTATGCCTATGGCAATAGCGCAGCCGCCCTCAAGCTGGGTAACGGCGTCCAGATGAGCGCCCGCAAGACCACCTACAACGGTGTTCCCGAGCTCACCGACATCACCGATGCGTTCGTGGACAGCGAAGGCAATGCCGTCACCTATCCCAACGCCAAGGACATCACCGCGCAGGCTGGCACCTATGCCGCCTCCGAGGCCGAATACATCAAACTCTCCGGCACCCTCTCCGTCTCCGGCAACTACTACAACATTGCCCTGGACGGCTTCGAAGACGGTTCCAAGCAGGGTTCCATCGTGTACCCTGTGGAGGCCCTGAACGCCAAGAGCTTCGACGGCAAGAAGGTTACCGTCACCGGTTACTTCAACGGCCTTTCCAGCGGCGGCAAGTACATCAACATCGTGGCCACCAGGATTGCCGAATACGTGGCAAATCCGATGGGAACCCTCCGCAATCCTTACGGCGCAACGGAAATCGCCGCCCTCATCAAGAGCGGCAACATCCCCGAAGGCAAAGTCTATGTACGCGGCATCATCAACAAGATCGACAATGTGGACACCGGTTACGGCAATGCCCAGTACTGGCTTTCCACAGACGGTTCCACCGCTGATTTCGAAGCTTATCGCAGCCTTTACTACGGTGGAGAAAAGTTTACCGAAGAAACCAAGGATGCCATCAAGGTGGGCGATGAAGTTGTCCTCTATGGTGAAGTCACCTACTATGAGAAGAACGACGTGGCCGAATTCAAGGCAGGCAACTACCTGATCACCATCAACGGCAAGGCCCTCCCTGCCGGTGAAGGCACCGCCGAGAATCCCTTCAATGTAACCAAGGCCCTGGACCTCGTCTACGGTGAGCAGACGCCCGCCGGTGAAGTGTATGTGGCAGGCATCATTTCCCAAATCGACCAGGTAAGCACCAGTTATGGTAATGCCCAGTACTGGATTTCCGACGACGGCGGCAACAAGTACCAGCTGGAAATCTACCGCGGTAAGTTCCTGGGCGGTGCAAGCTTCACCTCCGAAGACCAGATCGCCGTTGGTGACATGGTGGTTGTGGCCGGCGAACTGACCATCTACAACGGTGTAGCAGAGTTCAAGGCCAACAACAAGATTATCACCCTGAACGGCAAGACCGAATAATCGGTTCACTTGATATCAAAAAAGGAGGCTGACTTGGTCGGTCTCCTTTTTTGTGTACCCTCCTCGCCTTCCCGACACCGGCGAAAGCGAAAAACGCCAAAAACGTCGTCGCAGAGTGCACGCCTGAC
>CAMVMG010000022.1 GCA_947168525.1 uncultured Bacteroidales bacterium | reverse complement strand
GCGTTCATGTCCAGGATGGTGCCATCCTTGGCACAGATGGTGACGGCCACATCGGCCCCTTCAAAGTAATCGCGTTTCATAGTCAGAATTCCAGTTTATTTCCTTCTTCTTTCATCTCCTCGTACTTAGCCTTATTCAGGCGGAAAAGCGAAGCGATGCGCCCCGGACGGCGTTTCGGCTTTGCTTCGGCCATGGGCATTGCCGGTTCAGGCGCGGCACAGTAGTCCATCTCTATGTCGGCCATTCGGCGAAGCGGTGCGCATTTCATGGCCATCACCGGCGCCTCCGGTTCGGCGCGGCTGAACTCTACCGGTTCCTCGGCCTCCTCCAGGATGCCGGAGGACAGGATTTTCCGCTGGAAATTGCGGCGGTCGAACTTGACGCCCAGAATGATTTCGTAAAGCCGCTGGAGGTCCGGAATGGTAAACTCTTCATCCAGGAGGTCAAAGCCGATAGGCTCGAAATGAATGTCCCTCTTGATGCGCTCCAGGGCGACATGGATGATGTCGGCATGGTCGAAGGCGAGTTGCGGGAGTTCATCGATGGGAAACCAGGCCGCTTCATCGGCATCGTCGCCGCCCTGGACCTCGGAGGGTTTCACCAGCGCATAGAAGGCTATAGTAATCACGCGCTCGCGCGGGTCTCGGCCGGGGTCGGAGAAAACACCCAACTCACCTATCGCTGCGGCCTCCAATCCTGTCTCCTCACGCAACTCTCTTAGCGCGCCTTCCTTGGCCGTCTCATCGCTCCGGAGGAATCCACCCGGAAGGGCCCACTCCCCCTTGTACGGCTCTCCCCCGCGTTTGACCAGAAGGACTTTCAGCTTCCAGTCCTCATAAGTGAAGATGACGCAATCGGTGGTGACCGCCGGGTGCTCGTATTTATACTGATAAGGGAACGCAGCGCCCCTTACATAGGTGTAATTCTTAGCCATAACAAAAGCAAATTTAGCCGTTTTGTTTCAAAAATCAAAAATTTGCGTCAAAAATACGCGAAATATTTGGACGGTTTGATAATTGTTTTTACCTTTGTGTCGAAATGACGCATTTAATAATTTAAACCCACAAAGCCATGGAAAACACAAGCAGCAAGACCAAAGTTTACAACGTAATCATCATGGACCGCAGCGGCTCCATGTGGGATATCCAGAAATCGGCCATCCAGGGCTATAACGAGGTGCTGGGCGGTATCAAGGCCGATGCCAAGACCTATTCAGAGACACAGGAACACTTCATGACGCTGGTGCTCTTTGACAGCACCTCCGTTGACAATATGTATTGGAACGAGGATCCGGCTAAGATTCCTGTTCTCACTTCTGAAACCTACGTTCCCGGGGCTGCCACTCCCCTATACGATGCAATGGGACGTACACTCACCCGCATGGAGAAGGAACTCCACGATGACTGCAACCATTCCGTAATTGTGACCATCATCACAGATGGTTTGGAAAACAGTTCCACGGAGTACACGCTGAGCGCCGTAAAAACCCTAATTAAGCACCTGAAGGAAGAGGGCTGGAGCTTTGCCTATATGGGCACCGACCATGATGTAGAGGGTGTAACCATGAGCCTCTCCATCACCAATGTGGTGAAGTTCGAAAAGACGGAAGCCGAGACCAGAGCGGTATTTGAGAAAGAGCGGCGGGCAAGGTCCAGGTATTCGAAGAAGATATTCGACTATGCCACAGCACATCCGGAGGCAGGATATGAAGACATGAAAGTTTTTCATTCCAAGATAGCTTCGGAGTATTATGACGAAGACAAAAAGTAATTATAATTGGAATATGTTAGGAGCAATTACTGGTGATAGGCGGCAGCTATCCTCCAGGGCTTCGCGGATCTGATATTCGTTATCGGGCGGATAGTAGTTGGTGCCGGCTTGCCGGGCACTTGGTCGGAGCGGGAAAAATGGCTATCTTTGTGCACCCTCAGAAGGAGACGCCGGGTATTTCTGCAGCCCTCGGAAGGGACAAGCAAGATTATGAACTGGATCATTCTGATTGTTGCCGGGCTGTGTGAATGCGGGTTCACGTTCTGCCTGGGCAAAGCAAAGCTCGCAACTGGATGGGAGGCTGCCGGATGGTATTCGGGATTTGTGGTGGTGTCGGCGTTGAGCATGTTGCTGCTGGCGAAAGCCGCAAAGACCATTCCTATCGGGACGGCTTATCCCGTATGGACGGGCATCGGGGCCATCGGCACGGTGCTCATCGGCATCCTGGTTTTCAAGGAACCCGCGAGTTTCTGGCGGCTGTTCTTTATTTTTACATTGATTGCGTCCGTGATCGGGCTTAGAATGGTATGAGCAAGGAAATGACTTTCCGGCCGATGCGCCGGTTCAAGCAGGAACTCCCGGAGAAGGAGTGCCAGGAGATACTTACCCATGCCTACCGTGGCTTTCTCTCTGTGATTGGGGATGGCGGTTATCCCTACGCGTAGTCTCGGAGGATGCAGAACGCCTTGCCATGCTGCGTAAACTAGGCTCAAAGTACTTTCCAGAGGGGTACGATATGGAGGCAGACATGGTTAAGAACGGTCCTCGAGCCGCCTTGCTGGACTTTTCAATTGAGCACATGAGCGGGAAAAGGGTTCGGGAGAAATAGAATCACCTAATCCGCTAGAACAGCCAGGCGTAAATACCGGCCCCAATCAGGCAGGATAATACCGCAGGCAAAGCAGGCCAAGCAGGCCAGCCGATGGCAATGAAGATGGTGAGTATTTTCAGAAATGTCTTTATCTTGAGTACAAAGGTAATAGCTGTCCCCCCGCAACCGGGTTGCAAATTATAGTCCCAACTGCATAAGGAAGTGCTGGAAGATGTCGGGACGGCAGATCAGCGGGAAGATGAGGCCATAAACCGCGCCCCAGAAGTGGGCGGTGTGGCCGATGTTGTCCATGTTGCGCCTGGCCATGTACCAGCAGTACAACAGATACAGCGGCGCGAAGATATAGCCCGGTACCGGAATGGGAATCAGGTAAATGTAGATGCCCATCTTGGGCTCAAACAGGATGCTGGCAAAGAGGATGGCCGATACAGCTCCGGAGGCGCCGACGGCATTGTAGTTCCAGTCATCCTTGTACTTCACGAGGTCCCAGATGCAGGATACGGCGATGGCACTGACATACAGGACCACGTAGAGCACGATGCCGAGCGTGCTGCCGAATGCCAGGGCGAAATACTGCTCCACAACCCTTCCGAAGAAGTACAGGGTGAGCATGTTGAACAGCAGGTGCCCCCAGCCGCCGTGGACCACCCCGTATGTAAACAACCTATACCATTCCTTCCTGTGCCATACGGAATACGCATTGAACAGCAACTTGTTCCCGTTCAAAGTTCCGGTGAAGCAAAGAATGCTCACCAGCGAGGTAATGACTATAAGGATGAGCGTTACCACGTTTTTGCAAGTTCAAGGCCTTCCTCTATCGTAGAATTGATTTGCCGGCTCAATTCTTCTTCCGGAAGGTAATCGGTGTTGTGCGCGTCCAATACGGTCATTTCTCCCAGATTCCACAATGCCCCCAAAGCCCTTAGGTATGGCGAGCCTTGGTCCAGAAAGCTTCCGGTGGGAATATCCATTCCACGCGTGGTGATATAGAGAACCTTGGGCGCTTTGCACAGGCCTACGCAGGTTTTGCCGTTGTCCGTAAAGGTAATGTCGAAGAGCGATGTCTGTTCGAAAAAGCACTTCAGTACTGCCGGAAAGCTCATGTCCCAGAAAGGAGCGGCTATCAGGATACGGTCGGCGTTGGCAATTGCCGTAGCCGCCTCTTTTGCCCAGGAAGGGATTTCGCCAAGTCCGCGCTCTTCAAAAAGACCGGGATTAAGCGGGACGATGTCCATCTCCGGCAGGTCGTACCGGATGACTTTGTATCTTTTCGACAGAGCCTCAATGATGGGCTCGGCAATCCGCAGTGTACGGGAATCTGACTGACGCACACAGGCGTCGATGACGACAAGAGATTTCATTTCCGGTAGCCGTCTTTAGTGACAATGGGTTTACCTTCTGAATCCAGCAGCGGGGTGAGACCGCCTCCGTAACCTCGGTGAACAAAGAGGTAGTTTACGCCGGTTTCCTTGTCGACGATGACGATGGCGTCGGTCGCAAAGCTAACACCTTCTTTTTCCTTGATATCAAATCTGTCTTTTGTCATGGTGTGATGAATTAGTTTCCAAATTTACACATTTTCCACGAGATGGAGAGACGGGCAGGCGCAGAGCGCCTTGTTCGATGTGCCGACGGGAACTTGACCGGGTATGCCGGAAAGGAGGACGCATCATCATTCCCACCTATATGAATCGCGAGAAGAGGGAAGGCTAGACCAGCGGGTTCGCCGCAGCCGATGTCAAGGATTTCCCCAGAATCCCTCTGGCTTACGGGTGTTGGAGAATATCTTGCTGAGAAGTCCCATATTATTTCAGAAGTTTTGCTGATTTTTTGTCCACTTTGCCGGTCAGCCATACGCCGGCTACGGCCACTACGGCAGTCACGACAATGCAGATAACGAGAACCCAGGGATGCTGGAGAGTTGCAATGCCATCTGCATAAGCCAGGCCCATCTCCTCAGCGGCACCTTCCACGTACCACTCGGGGCGGGTCCAGAGGTTGATGATCCAGCCGATGTTGCCGATGGCAAGAAGAGGGTATGCCGCGTGTAATGCCGTCAAAACCGAAAAGAAAGCCCAGCAGGCAGGGCTCTGATACAGCTGTTGCTGCAAGCGGTCTTTCCGGGACTCCGTATGTGTTGAACATCTCCGGAGGTAACCTGGGATTCTACAAGTTCACCGGCAGCAGCATCCCGGCCGGGAAGGCGTATTATGTTGTAAATGATTAACGATATGGAAAAGAATAGATTCTTCACAATCATCGCCCTCATAGGCGCAATGGCTTGGACCGGCTGTATGAAAGAAGAACCAGCTCCGGTGGAGGAACCGGAAGCGGTGGATTCTGTATGGGCCGTGACCCTTCAGGCGGTAAAAGAGGATACCCCTCAGACCAAGGGCCTTGCCATCGAAGGAGAGGAGGCCACCACCACCGTTCTCAAATCCATCTGGAAGGCCGATGAGCCGGTGAAAGTGTATCTGGGAACGACCTGCATCGGCACGCTCACGGCTACGCCTGACGGTACGGATGCCCACAAAGCCACACTTTCGGGGACGGTGACCACCAGCAGCCTGGTGGCGGGCACGTCCACGCTCACGCTTCTGACCCCGCGCGAGAGCTGGGACTACACCGGACAGGTTGGAACGCTGCTGGAGGCGGCTAATTCCATCGAGAAGATGTACCATTACACGGCGGCCACAGGCATCCGTGTGACAGCGGTGGACACCGAGCACAGCACCATCACCACGGAGAACGCCACCTTCGCCAACCAGCAGAGCATCTACCGGCTCAGTTTCCGCTATAAGAAGTCTGAGGAAAGCAAAACTCCCATCACCGCAAAGTCCGTGACGATATCGGCAGCTAACGGCCACCTGGTGCAGAGCCAGGCCGTGGACGGCAGTTCCCTGGTGGAAGGCCCCGTCTCCGTGACCCTGGCCACAGCATCGGCCAATCCCTTCTTCGTGGCCCTTAAAAATGGCGACGAGACCCATGCCGAAAACCTCACCTTCACGGTGGTGGATGCAGACGGCATCACCTACCGGGGCTCTAAGACCATCCCGGCCGAGTACAAACCCAGCGGCACTTTCGTGAGCGCCAAGAACGCCTCCCTGACCGAACGCCTGCAACTGGCGCTTAGCGCGACGGAAGTTGACTCGGCACTATAGCTTTATATCGGCATAACCATACAAGAATCAGCCCCGGCAAAAATGCCGGGGCTTCTGATGTACCGAAAAACGGTTGACTACGGCTCACCAAGTCTTGGCCCGCATCCCTGTAGAAGGGATAGACACCGGTGCAATCTCGAAGAGCTTCATGGCATCGGCCTTGGTGGATGCCGCAGGAGAGGGCGATAGAATGGATGGAAAGATTTTGAGGAACAACAAAAAAATGATTATATTACGCATTGAATTTCAACAAATCATGAGAAAGACTCTATTGTTTCTTTGCGCTTTCGCAGCGCTTTTCTCCTGCGCCAAGATGCAACCGGCGGAGCCGACGGTGCAGGACAAAGGATTCCGCGTCCATATCCGGATCACCCGTTCCGATGTTTTCGGCGGGACCAAGGCGACCGTCAAGTCCGGTTGGGCCGATGGTGACATGGTTTACCTGTTCTTCAAGGACATCTCCGACGGATTTTGGAACTGAGCTATGACATCAGCACGCATGTCTGGACGCCTCTGCCTCAGAACGAGCTTGCCATCTCTGATCTGGAAAATGCCTCTGAGAAGAAATTGACCGCTGTTTACCTTCCCTACGGCAGTGGGGCATCGATCAGGATGAGCGGCGACCAGCGCATTTTCACAAATGGTGGAGATGACCTGAAATACGGCGGCTATTTCCTGATGGAGGAGGACGTGGACTATACCGTCTCCGAAGGAGCGCTGGACGCCGACCTGAATCTCGCGGCGCCTGTCCTGAGCGGCGACGACAAGCTCGTCCATTTTGACGTATCCGGATTCATCCCCGGACATGAGTACGAACTCTATCAGGACCATGTGAAGCGTCTTGTAGTTTTAGGGGTCGACATCGACGGAGAGGTTATCACGACCGTCAGCGACAAGGGGAAAGCCATCCGCAGATACGAAGACAACACCAGCGGAGCTACGCCCATACTCAGTTTCTCCGGAATTCTGGATGAAAGCGTTACAGGGACGCCTGCGGATTATCAGTTCTCCGTCAATGACGTTACCGGCAGCGTCCTGTATACCCGCGACGCCGGAGAGAAGACCGTTGGCGGCAACCTGTATGCCGGGCTCGGAGACATCACTTCTCCTGCCGTCTGGAATGCCATGGATTATGTGGACCTGGGCATGCACGACGAGCATGGCAAGCGTCTCATGTGGGCGCGGCGCAATGTGGGAGCCACCGCCGAGAGAGGAGCCGGAAGCTATGGACTGTACTTCGCATTCGGCTCTACCAAAGGATATGCCCTTCTGGGCGAACCCTACAATTACACGGGAATCGAGAACGACCACGATTTCTACGAGGCGCGGTCCATGGACTTCGAACTGGATGAAAGCAACATGCCTCCGAGACTCAAGCCCGAATACGACGCTGCCCACGTGAACCTCAAGGGCCTTTGGCGCATGCCTGTCATCGATGAATTCGTATCTCTTCTGGAGAACACCGATGGATTCGGCGAAGACGGAAAAAGAGATGTCGATGTCGGGACGGATGAAGGCGGAATGCCCTTTATCAGCAAGATCAACGGAGCGGAGCTGTTCCTCCCCACTGCCGGCTCCCTGCGCCACGGCAACAGCCGTGAATTCACCTATATGGGGACCAGCGGCACCTATTGGAGCGCCACCTCGGATGAGGATGAAACGGGCTACGTTTTCATATTTACGCATCGCTATGTGAACCAGCGCGAGGAAGATTATTACTGGGGCACCCCCATCCGTGCTGTCTTTTCCATAGATTAAACCGTCTTTTTCAGAAGCAGCAAACCTTTGGATTAGTCGGCCTTCATTTCACACAGTTGAGTTGTTCCCGATAGGCATAGCCCCGACTGGCTAGTAGCCGGTCTCTTTTCCTCCCGCTCCACGTTGTCACGGAACCGTAGATTTTCCGCGGTTAGGCGGAGCGAATCAGATGTTGCCGAGATGGATGGTTTTGAGACCGAGGGAATGGGCGATGTCACGTGCCTTGAGAAGGGTTGGTTTCGGAGTAGGGCCCGCATCAGTGAAACGGTACCGGGGGAAGAAGCGGCTGAAATGCAGCGGAACATCCTGCAGACCGTTATCCACCATCCAGCGGCAGAGAGCCGAAACCTGCTGCCCTGAATCATTCAGGTCCGTGATTAGAAGGTTGGTGATCTCCACGTGGACGCCAGCCGCATGCATCATCAGGATGTTCTCCAGAACCGGAGCCAGGGATGCGCCACAGTATTTGCGGTAGATGGCGTCGTCCATTGCTTTGATGTCTATGTTGGCGGCATCCAGATACGGTAGCAGTTCCTGCAGGGGTTCTTTTTCCACATATCCGGCCGAAACCAGGATGTTCTTCAATCCCTTTTCGTGCGCAAGGACGGCGATGTCGTACATGTATTCCCACCAGGTGAAGGGCTCAGTGTAGGTATAAGCGATGGAGGGCAGGCCGCGCCTCTGGGCAGCATCAACCATCTCTTCCGGAGACCATTCGTCCGATTCCACCTGTTCCGGTTTAACTTGGGAGATGTCGCTGTTCTGGCACCATCGGCAGGAGAGATTGCAGCCCGTGCAACTAAGGGACAGGCAGTGCGTACCCGGCATGAAATGATTCAGGGGCTTCTTCTCCACGGGGTCGATGGCAAGGGCGCAGGGTTTCCCGTAGGATAGGGCGTATAGCTTCCCGTCCCGGCATTCCCGGCTGCGGCACAGTCCCCTTCCGCCATCCCTGATGCGGCAACGGTGGGGACAGAGCAGGCATTGTACTCCGTCCTCGGCAGGCGTATAAAAGCGGGCCTCCTTCATTACAGCTCAGACTCGTTCACGACTTCCGTCTGGTAGGTATAGAGATCGGCGTCCTTCCAGCCGTCCCAGCCGATGCCGGCCTTGTCACGGGCACAATGGCCCAGGAACTCTTCCGTGCTCCAGCCAGTCTCTTCGGCCACCTGCGGGAGGAAAGTGCCGTGATGGCCCCCCTTGATGATATAGATGCCGTCGCGGCCCAACTTGAACTCGTCGATGGATGCAATCTTTTTGAGGGGCGATAACACGGAAATCTCGATGTCAATCTGGTGCGCTTCGTTTCGAGAAAGCGAAGGGAAACGCGGGTCGTTGAAGGCCGCGCTCACCGCCATTTCCCGGATGGTCTCGGAGAGTGTATCATCGGAAGTGAACCGCCCGATGCAGCCGCGAAGGCGGCCATTGAGGTGCAAGGTGACGAACACGCCATAGCCCGTTTCCTTGAGGATGCCCACAGGCCGGGCGTCTCCGTCATAGCCCAGCCGGAGGGCGGAATAGATGGCCTGCCGGGCCGTTGCAATCATGGCCTTCTTCTCCTCGACAGAGAAATTGAACAGATGGTCCGTCATATCCTTGGCAGGCTTTTCCCGCCGGGTGAAGACCATCGAGTTGTACCCGACAACTCTATCCTTATCCCCGTACACGGAGTCCCCGGAATTGCGGTACATCACGTGCTCGGCCTCAAAGTAGCCGCGTCCCTGGGTGTCCATGATATCGAGCAACACCGCAATGGCGCAAGCACCGCAGGCGGCGGTATCCTCACCCCGGAAGTTCATTTTATCGATGGAAGTGAGCGCTTTCAGGAATTCTTCCAGGCCACCTGAAGTGATGGTTTCGGCAAGGTACAGGTCGGACTTCCTGGCATCCTCGTAGGAGGGATAGTGGGAGAAGTCGGAGCTGATGACAAAGAGGTTCTCGGGCGTGAACCAGGGTTCCAGAACCTCGGCAATCTGCTGGAGGACGTTCAGGTGCTGGGAGCCGATAACAATGGGAACAATCGGCGGGACTTCGTCAAAGACCATCTGCAGGAAGGGCAACTGGACCTCCAGGCAGTGCTCCCGGTCGTGAGCGTCAGAGCGGAAGGTGAAGGCGCCCTCTCCCATCTTGATGAGTTCTTTTCCCGAGGCGACATCAATGGGAATCTGTCCCAGCGGCGTTTCGGCAAAGGAATAGAGTGTGTCAACACTAGCCGCATTGAATCCTACCCTGTGGCTCGGCCCGAGCAGGAAGATGCGCTTGTAAGCATGTCCGCGAGGAATCTTATTGAAGGCCGATGCCGCCACTTCCCCGCTGAATACGTATCCTGCGTGGGGGACGATAAGGGCCTGGGGAGCCACCTCGCCGGCGGGATGTATCCAGGGACCGAGCATGGATTTGATTTCCCTGGCTGATGCGGGATAGAAAGAACCCGCCACAGCAGGCTTTCTCACTTTCTGGGATTCGGGGTAACGGGACATGGCAAAAGTGTTTACGGTCAGTAAAAGAAGGATTATGATATGAAGCCTGCGCAGCATGAGGGTTTCCGATATCAATTAGTTCGAATGTGACGCTGTTAGCTTAAACTTATATCTTCCTGATGAATTTGGCAGGGTCAAGGTCGTGGTTGATGGTGGCGGGTAGTTCCAATTCCGACTTATCTATCTGCGAATATAGACATTTTCCGTGAAAAAAGGAGAGCCGGTCCGGCGCGACAGCGACCGACGGGCGGTTTGGGAATGAACGGGATAATTGCTAAATTAGCAATCTAAAGCTGATACAATTATGATTCTTACTACTACCCCTACTATTGAAGGACGTACAATTGCCGAGTATAAGGGCGTCGTTTTCGGAGAAGTCATTTCCGGGGTGAATTTTATCAAGGATTTTGCTGCGGGTATCCGCAATTTCATCGGCGGGCGCAGTGGTTCCTACGAAGAGGAATTGGTCAAGGCACGTAGCAATGCGATGGAAGAGATGGCCTCTCGCGCCCGCGCAATGGGGGCCGATGCTGTTGTGGGAATCGACATCGATTATGAAGTGCTGGGACCAGACAATGGCATGCTGATGGTCACCGCATCCGGGACAGCTGTAAAACTTGCATAAGATTAAGAAACTTATCCTAGCCATGTTAGAAGAGGCTTTCGAGCTTGGAAAAAGTGTTTAGTTGTATATGGAAGAACCGATTCTGAACGCACATAACAAGGAGGAGTATCCGCCGATGCATACGGCGGAGCATATTCTGAATGGGACGATTGAATTCATGTCCCGGGAGCAGGCCGCCGATATCGTTGACCTTAGCAAATTGCCGGAGGATGCGTCGGAAACGCTCCGGATTGTGCGTGTCGGGAACTATGATGCCTGCGCCTGCATCGGCGCCCACGTGAAGAATACGGCCGAGATAGGGACTTTTAAGGTCCTGAGCCACGACTACGAAGATGGCCGGTGGCGGGTCAGATGGAAAGTACAGTAAGGCGGGGCTCCGGTTTCGTTTATCGCAAGATGAAGAAGTAGATGAATTCGTGCATTTACTTGTTCCTTATCTCTTTCCGGAACACGAACATTTCGTCATCTTCGCTCCAATTCTCTTCCATGTCTTCGGGAACAGCCGGACCGTGCTGATATTTGTTCCAGAATTCAACGATGTGAAACCCGCAACGGTTCACGTAGAAGTGGATGTTGCGCTTTTCGAAATAAGGGGTAATGGTTTCCCAGACTCGAATCTCCGGATGCATCGCTTCCACAGCTTTCCAGGCGGCCTGGCCGATGCCTTTGCTGTGGCACTCCGGGAGGACGAACAGCAATTCAAGTTCGCCTTTGGCGGATTCCTTATCTATCTGAAGCACAACGCCGCCTACCTTCTGACCGTCGAGGACAATCCGGTAGGTTTCCGCATGCTCTCCGTCGATGGAGCGCTCGACGGTGGCGCGGGAGATAACCTCCTCCCCTTCCTCGCATCGATTATCCAGCATCCCGAACTCCTGCTGGGCGCCATACTTGAACGCCCACTGGTTGTCCAGGATGAACTGCTCACGGTCTTCGGGCTGCAAAGGCTGCAGCAGAACTGTGGAAATGCCGGACATCTTACTGATGATTATGGCAGCAACCGCCTTCGTGATGGTGGTCGCACTCCTTGACTGCAACACCGTTACCCGAAGGGACAATCCTCCCCCGGTTCATGAAGAACTGAATCAATTCCTCCGCCGTCATGTCTCCGCCGTGGCAGGTATGGAAACGGGCATCTGCCCCAAACTTTTCTTCCATTGCCTTCAGAAGGTCTTCCATCGTGAAAATACGGTCCTGCATCATTTCCAGGACTTCGTGTCCGTGTATCATATCAGTTGTTTTTAAAAAGCATACAAAGATACGGTTTTTCTGTGAGAATCCGAGCACGGGAGGCCGGTTTCATATACGGCACTCCACAAAAATAAGTAAGGTCTATGACCGCAAGCTCTTTTTCGTCTAAAATAACTATCTTAGCGGTATGAGGTTCAAGCACACAAACAGACCGGGATTCTGGTTCGGCTTCATTGACTTCTGTACGGCCGGGCTGTTTTTCCTGTTCTATATGCCGCTGGGCGGGCTGCAGGATGAGTTGGACTACATCCTGGGCCGGAAGACGCAGCGGTATTGGGTGGCGTATCTGCTGGGTATCCCGACGTTATTCATCTACACGCTGGTTTGGATGGCCAATATTGCCGAGGAACTGAAGGCTAAGGCCATCGATCTGGGCATTGAAGGCCCGCACACCTCCTGGTGGCATATGTTCGGCTGGAACACGTTCGGCGTTCTGCTGATGGGACCGGCCGTTGCCACTTGGCGGTTCTTCGACACGCTGAATAAGATTGAGCGGAAGTTTAACGAGACTGCTTGATGCAGTAAGATTTTCCGCGGCTTTTCCGGGAATTCTTCGTACCTTCGTATACAATATGAGAACGTACAATGGAATAGAGCGTCCGGATCATACCCCGGACATGATTTCGGAACTGAAGGCCGATGAGGTGTTTGTCTTCGGTTCGAACCTTGCGGGCATGCATGGCGGCGGTGCCGCGTTTACAGCCTGGAAGAAATTCGGTGCCGTAATGGGATGCGGTGTGGGGCTGCGGGGGCAGAGCTACGCCATTCCCACCATGCAGGGTGGCGTAGAGACCATCAAGCCCTATGTTGACGAGTTTATTTCCTTTGCCTCTTCTCATCCGGAGCTGTTCTTCTTTGTGACGCGCATCGGTTGCGGGATTGCCGGGTTCAGGGACAAAGAAATCGCCCCGCTGTTCAGCGAGGCGGTAGACCTTGTAAATGTTTGTCTTCCAGAGAGTTTTTTGAGAGTTCTCAGGTAAAGTTTGTAGAGTGGCAGCAAAGCCAATAATAGAATAGAAAAGACCATGGAACTGGAACAGATTATCGATATCGTCAAAGAAGCGTCGGTCCTGATGGTACGGGGCGGATTCCGGGTGATGCAGAAAGAATCCCGGGAGAACCTGGTCACTTCGTCGGACCTGGCCGTGCAGCACTTCCTGGTAGACAAACTGGGGAAACTGCTCCCCGACAGCGGCTTCCTCTGCGAAGAGGAAGATTTCCGCGAGCTCACGCACGAGTACATCTGGATCATCGATCCCATCGACGGAACGGCCAATTATGCCCGCGGCATTGCCGACTGCTGCATCAGCGTTGCGCTGGTGAAGGGCGGGCAGTTGTACATGGGCGTGGTCTACAGCCCCTGGCGAGAGGAACTCTACTGCGCCCAAAAAGGCAAGGGAGCCTTCTGCAACGGCCATCCCATCCAGGTTTCCGACAGGCCCTTCGAAGACGGCCTCTTCTGCACCGCCATGAGTACCTACCGGAAGGCCTACGCAAAAACCTGTTCGGATATCATCTACGACATCTACATGCAGTGCAACGACACGCGCCGCTTCGGCTCGGCCGCCGTGGAACTCTGCATGATGGCCGCCGGTATCATCGAACTATACTTCGAGATGCGCCTCCAGCCCTGGGACTACGCCGCCGCCACCCTCATCCTGCAGGAAGCAGGCGGCCACATCTGCAACTTCGAAGGCAAGATGCCGTCCCTCAACAGAGCATCCTTCATCCTGGCAGCCAACAACGGACAAAACTGCAGCCGGTTGCTGGAGATTGTCCACAAGCACATGAAAAACCTTCCCTACTGATATGAGTAAGAACGTTGCACTCGCCCTCGCCAGCGGCGGCCCCCGTGGGTTTGCCTACATCGGCGCCATAGAAGAACTCCTCGGCCGGGGATACACCATCACCTCCATCGCAGGAGCGTCGGCCGGGTCCCTTATCGGCGGCATCTATGCTGCAGGCGGCATGCAGGCCTTCAAGGAGTGGCTCTTCGGCCTGGATCCCGTGAAGGTGGTCTCCCTCATGGACTTTTCCGTGAGCAAGAACTACCTGGTCAAAGGAGACAAGGTAATCGATGCCATCCAGCAGCGAGTGCCCGACGTGAACATAGAAGACCTCCCCATCCCCTTCACCGCCGTAGCCACGGACCTGCACACCGGCGAGGAAGTGCTTTTCAACAAAGGCCCTCTATTCCAGGCCATCCGCGCCTCCATCTCCATCCCCTCCATGTTCCGTCCCGTAAAATGGGAAGGACGCACCCTGGTGGACGGTGGCATGGCCAACACCTTCCCCCTCAACCGCGTCAAAAGGACCCCGGGAGACATCCTTGTGGGCTTCAACGTGAATCGTATCGATGCCGATGAAATCAGCAGCTACCTGCACAGCAAAGCCGCCTTCCAGGAGAACGAGAGCGCCATCCGGGAAGAAGCCCGGACCCTGCTGAAAGACACCCTCCGCTCCGAGCGGGGCGAATTCCTCCAGAAAGCCCGGGAAGCCGGCGAAAAAGGCTCCCAGCTCATCCGGGAACGCTGGGAAACGGAAAAGCAGGAGCGCCAGCTGATGGCCGACAGCAAAGAAAACCGCATCCCCCTCGGTGCCGATGACAACTACGTAAGCATCCTCCAGCGCAGTTTCGGCATCATGAACCATACCATCGCCCGCATGGGCATCGAACTATGCCCGCCGGACGTGCTGGCCGAACTCCCCTTCGACTCCTACCACGGAGTCTACGGCTATTCCCACGCCCCGGAAATCGTGGAACGCGGTCGTGAACTGATGGCAGCGGCACTGGACAAATATGAAAACGGACTTTAACAATGGACCTTAAGGCCAGCGTACTCATCCTGGACGGAGCCATGGGCACCCAGATCCAGTGCCGGTCCCTGACGGAAGACGATTTTCGCCAGGGACTCCCCTTGAGCCCCAAGGCCGAAGTAAAAGGCAACAACGAATGCCTGAACCTCACCCGGCCGGACATCATCCTGGACATCCACCGCGCTTACATCCGCTCCGGGGCCGAAATCATAGAAACCAACAGCTTCAGCGCCAACCGCATCTCCCAAAAGGAATACGGGCTGGAGGAACTGGCGGCCGACATGGCCCTGGAGGCCGCCCGGCTGGCCAGGAAAGCGGCCGATGAAGCTCCGCGGAAAGTATGGGTGGCCGGCAGCATGGGCCCCACCTCCAAATCCCTCTCCCTGGCCCCGGACATCACCCGCCCGGCCTGGCGGCCCTACAGCTTCGACGAAATGGCCTGTATCTTCCGGGAACAGGTGCATTCGCTCATCGAAGGCGGCGTGGACCTCCTGCTCATAGAGACCTCGTTCGACGCCCTGAACGCCAAGGCAGCCCTGTACGCCGTCCAGCAGGAAAAACCGGGATTTCCCGTGGTTGTGTCCGTATCGGTCAGTGACAAGAGCGGCCGAACCCTCACCGGACAAACCCTGGAGGCCTTTTTCGCCGCCGTACGGCACTATCCCCTCACCGCGTTCGGCATCAACTGTTCCCTGGGGGCTGGGGAAATGCTTCCCCTGCTGCAGGAAATCACCCGCTTCACGGATGTCCCCGTGATCTGCTACCCCAACGCCGGCCTTCCCAACGAGCTGGGCGGCTACGACCAGAGCCCGGAAGAGATGGCCGCCCAACTGCGGCATTTCGATGGCCTGGTGAACATCCTGGGGGGCTGCTGCGGCACCTCCCCAGAACATGTGCGCCACTTCCCCACCCTGCGTCCCTTTTCTCCGGGATCGCCCCGGAAAGAACTCACCGTCAGCGGCCTGGAAGCCTGGACGGTGGACACGCAGAAACGGAACTTCACCCTCATCGGCGAGCGCACCAACGTAGCCGGTTCCCGGAAATTCGCCCGGCTCATCGCCGAAGGACATTATGACGAAGCCCTGCAGGTGGCGGCCGGCCAGATAGAGGGCGGGGCCGGTATCATCGACATCAACATGGATGACGCCCTCCTGGACGGGCCCGCCGCCATGGAAACCTTTGTCCGGACCCTGCAGAACGACCCTTCCGTGGCCAGGGCCGCCCTGATGATTGACTCGTCCCACTGGGCGTGCATCCTTGCGGGCCTTAAGAACGCCCAGGGCAAGTGCATCGTCAATTCCATCAGCCTCAAAGACGGGGAGCAGGCGTTCCTGGAGAAGGCCGCCGAGATCCACCGCCTGGGCGCCGCCATGGTGGTGATGGCTTTTGACGAGCAGGGGCAGGCCACCTCCTACCAGCGGAAGATTGACATCTGCGAGCGCGCCTACCACCTCCTCCTGGGAATCGGTATTCCGCCCCGGGACATCATCTTCGATGTCAACGTCCTGTCCGTGGGTACCGGCATCCCGGAGCACGACCGCTACGCCATCGACTTCATCGAGGCCGTCCGATGGATCAAGACCCACCTCCCGGGCGTCTATACTTCCGGCGGCATCTCCAACCTCTCGTTTGCCTTCCGTGGCAACAACCCGCTGCGCTCCGCGCTGCACGCCGTTTTCCTGTACCATGCCATCCGTGCGGGCCTGGACATGGCCATTGTGAACCCCGGCATGCTGGAGCAGTACGACGACATAGACCCGGCCCTGCGGGAAGCGGCCGAAGACCTGATCCTGTGCCGGGATGCGGCCGCTACCGAGCGACTCACCGCCCTGGCCGCACGGCAGACCGCCAAGCCGGAAAGCGATGAAAAAACGGCCGGTCAGCCCACCCTGAGCCCCGCAGAACGCTTGAAAAAAGCGCTGACCGAAGGGAAAAGCACCTCGCTGGAGGCAGACCTCCTGGATGCCCTCCACGAGGCTGGCGACGCTGTCAAAGTGATTGAAGGCCCCCTCATGGATGCCATGGAAGAAGTGGGCCGGCGCTTCGGCGAAGGTCGCATGTTCCTGCCCCAGGTGGTGAAGTCGGCCAAAATCATGAAAGACGCCGTGGCTATCCTGGAGCCCTGCATGAAAGAGGGAGAACAAGGGGCCGACAAGCCCGTGGTGATCAACGCCACGGTAAAAGGCGACGTACACGATATCGGCAAGAACATCGCCGGCATCATTCTCCGCTGCAACGGATTCGAGGTGATTGACCTGGGCGTGATGGTGGACAAGGAGACCATCCTGGAACAGGCCCGAAAGCACCATGCCGCCCTTATCGGCGTAAGCGGCCTCATCACCCCGTCCCTGTTCCAGATGGAAGAGCTGTGCCGGGAAATGAGCCTCCGGGGCCTTTCGACGCCCCTTTTTGTGGGCGGGGCCACCACTTCCCCGCTCCACACCGCCCTGAAACTGGCACCACTGTACCCCCATGTGTTCCACGCGCCGGATGCATCGGCCGGGGCCGTCATGGCCAAGCGATGCCTGCAGGACAGAGATGCCTTCGAGGCCGAGCAACACGCGCGCCAGGAACAGCTGCGGCAGCTCCACGCCGGGCGTCGCCCCGTCCCTGCCCGCCCGGAGCCCTTCCCGGAAAGCTCCTACCTGCGCACTTGCCCGCCGGATCTTCCCTTGACCCAGATTCCACTCTCAGAGCTGCTCCCCTACTTCGACTGGAAGTTGTTCCAGGCCGTCTGGGGCGTCAAAAAGCCGTCCCGTCTGCTCCAGGCCGAGGGACGGGCCGTCCTGGAAGCCTTCGTTGAGGAAAGCAGCGTCCGCGTGATAATCGCCGCCCGCTTTTTCGCCGCCCGCCGGAAGGGAAATACCATCGACCTGGGGTCCGTGTCCCTGCCGATGCTCCGCCAGGAAGAGGGCGCCTGCCGCTCCCTGGCCGATTTTGTCCCTGCCACGGGTACCGGACCCTTCGGCCTCTTTGCCATCAGCGTAAGCGGAGAGCACCCGGAGGGCTGCAGCTGCGAGGCCTGCCGGAACCCCTACGACAGCCTGATGCGACGCTCGGTGCGCGTCACCCTGGCCGAGGCCGCATCGGCCTGGCTGGACCATCGCCTGGCCGCCGAAACCCTCACCCATATCGTCAAACCCGCCGCCGGCTATGCCAGCTGCCCGGACCACAGCCTCAAGCGGGACATCCTGCGCCTGCTGCCGGAAGGCCTCGAGATCAGCCTCACGGAAAGCTGCGCCATGCGCCCCGACGCCTCCATCTCAGGATTCATCGTCCTGCACCCGGAGGCCAGCTACCCGGACATCCGGCACATCTCCTCCGAACAGTACAATGCCTATGCGAAGGCTCGGGGGTTCTCGCCAGAAGAGGCCCGCACCTTCCTTTCCCATCTGCTATGAGAATTACCGAACTTTTCACTTCCGGCCGCCCCTTCCCCTCGCTGGAGATTGTCCCTCCCCTGGGCGGCATCACCAAGGACGAACTTCTTTCCAGCATAGAGCCGCTGATGGAGTTCCAGCCCCGCTACATCAATGTCACCACCCACCGCGACGAATTCCGCTACGCGCCCCTTCCCGACGGCCGTTTCCGGAAAGAGGTGGTGAACAGCCGCGTGTCGCCGGTGGCCGTGTGTGCCAGCATCCAGGCCCGCTTCCCGGTAGAAGTGGTTCCGCACATCATCTGCGGCGGACAGACCGCCCACGACATCGAGCGCCAGCTGCAGGATTTCCGTTTTATGGGAATCGATAATGTGATGGCCCTGAGGGGCGATTCCCTCGCGGGGGAAAAACGCTTCACGCCCACCCCCGGCGGCTATTCGCATGCCAGTGAACTGGTTGCAGCCATCCAGGGCGCGGGCAATTTCTGCATCGGCGTCGGGGCCTATCCGGAGAAACACTTCGAGGCGGCCAACCTGGAAACCGACATCGCCTTTCTCAAGGAAAAGGTGGACGCCGGCGCCCACTATATCATCACCCAGATGTTCTTCGACAATGATGTTTTCTTCCGCTTCGAGGAACGCTGCCGGGAGGCCGGCATCACCGTGCCCATCATCCCGGGTCTGAAACCGCTCACCAGCGTGCGGCAGCTGCAGCTGCTTCCGGAGTCCTTCTCCATCGACATTCCCCCGGCCCTTACCCGGGAAATCCACGCCGCCGGAGAAGACGCTGTCCTGGTGCGGCAGATCGGCACCGACTGGTGCATCCGCCAATGCAATGGACTGCTGGGGCGCGGCGTCCCGGCAGTCCATTTCTATACCATGAGCAAATCCCGCAGCGTGGTGGAAGTGCTCCGTAGCTGTTTCTAAGCCTTCTTTTCCATCCGCGACACAAAGCAGTGGATGGTGTTCTTCATGAGCATGGCGATGGTCATGGGACCCACGCCGCCGGGAACCGGGGTAATCCAGGAGGCTACCGGCTGGGCCGATGCAAAGTCCACGTCGCCGCAGAGTTTGCCCTCGGCATTGCGGTTCATGCCCACGTCAATGACCACGGCGCCGGGCTTTACCATGTCGCCGGTTACCAGACCCGCCTTGCCGACAGCCAGCACCAGGACGTCGGCCGCGCGGCATACGGCACCCAGGTCTGCGGTGCGGGAGTGGGCGATGGTCACCGTAGCATGGCGGTCCAGCAGGAGTTTGGCCATGGGTTTGCCCACGATGTTGCTGCGGCCCACCACAACGGCGTTCTTGCCCTTGAGCTCACAGCCGATGGTGTCCAGCATGCGCATCACTCCGGCGGGGGTGCAGGGGACGATGCAGTCCTTGCCCAGCCACAGGCCGGCTACGTTTCCGGGGTGGAAACCGTCCACATCCTTCTCCCGGGCGATGGTGTCGATCACCTTTTCTTCGTCGATATGTTTGGGCAGCGGCAGCTGCACCAGGATGCCGTCCACGGCGGGATCGCTATTCAGCGCCTCAATCTGCTTCAGGAGAGCTTCCTCGGTGATGTCGGCCGGGAGCTCCACCAGACGGGATTCCATGCCGGTGTAGGCAGCGGCTTTCACCTTGTTCCGCACATACACCTGGCTGGCGGGGTTCTCCCCTACGATAATCACTACCAGACAGGGTTTGCGGCCGTATTTCGCCTCCAGCTGAGGCACCTCGTCCCGGACTTCGTCCTTCACAGCCTGGCTCAAGGCTTTTCCATCAATGATTTTTCCCATACTATTCAAATGCTATATGTGCAATGTCTTTTCTGTAGAATAAATTGTCGCAGGCAATCTTCCCAATCTCCTCATACACCTTCCTGCGGGCGTCGGCAAGGTCTGTTCCGCCGGAGACCACCATCAGCACACGGCCACCGTTGGTGAACACTTTTCCGTCACGGACAGCCGTTCCCATGTGATACACCTTGGCATCCACCAGCTCCAGGCCGGCAATGTCGTAGCCTTTCTCGTAGCGGCCGGGGTAGCCTTTGGAGGCCAGGACCACGCCCAGGGTTACGCCATCGGCCCAGACTGGCTCCGCGACCGGCGTGCCGGTGGCCACACCTTCGAAGACTTCGTAGATGTCGCTCTGGAGCAGCGGAAGCACCACCTCTGTCTCCGGGTCTCCGAAACGGGCGTTGAATTCGATTACCTTGATGCCCTGCGGGGTTTTCATGAGGCCGCCGTACAGCACACCCGAGAGCGGAAGCCCCTTGGCGCACATAGCCGATGCCGCCTTGCACATAATCTCCTTATAGGCAAATGCCCGGTCTTCTTCCGTGATGAACGGCAGGCCCGTATAGGCACCCATGCCGCCGGTATTGGGACCTTTGTCGCCGTCGAAGGCCCGCTTGTGGTCCTGCGAGAGCGGCATCGGATACACCCGCTCCCCGTCTACAAAGCACAGGAAGGAGAATTCCGGACCGGTGAGGAAGTCTTCCACCACCACGCGTCCCTCGCCAAAAGTATGGTCCAGGAGCATGTCGGCCAGGGCGGCACGGGCCTCGGCCTCGTCCTGGGCGATAACCACGCCCTTTCCGGCGGCCAGGCCATCGTACTTGAGCACGGCCGGGAAGGGACGGGACAGCACGTAGGAAAGCGCCTCTTCAAAATCGGAGAAACTGCGGTAGGCTGCGGTAGGGATGAGGGCGCCTTCCATCAACTCCTTGGCAAACTCCTTGGAGCTTTCGATGGCGGTGGCCGCCCGGGTATGGCCGAAGATTTTGAGGCCGGCTGCCCGGAAGGTATCCACGATACCGGCCGCCAGGGCGGCCTCGGGACCCACTACGGTGAGATCCACGCCGTTCTCCAGGGCAAAGGCCTTGAGGCCTTCCACGTCGGTGTCTTTCAGCGGTACATTGAATGCCTGTTCGCCGATGCCGGCATTGCCGGGAGCGCAATAGATTTTCTCCACCTGCGGGCTGCGGCTCAGGGCATCCACGATGGCATGCTCCCGTCCGCCGCCGCCAATGACCAGCACGGTCTTTCCCAAGCAGTTCTCCAAGTTGATCTCCTTGGCTCCTGGCCCGGATCTCTGAGAAGGAAGAGGATAGACAAGGCTCATATGATCAATGTTTAAAATGACGTACTCCCGTAAAGAGCATCGTGATGCCCAGTTCGTCGGCCTTCTTGATGGCATCCTCGTCGCGGATGCTGCCGCCGGGCTGGACGATAGTGGTTACACCGTATTGGGCGGCCAGGGCCACGGTGTCGTCAAAGGGCAGGAAACCGTCGGAGGCAAGGACAAGACCCTCGGTGAAACCGGCGTTCTTAGCCTCATTCAGGGCAATCTCGGCCGATCCCACGCGGTTGGTCTGGCCGGCGCCGATGCCGATGGTATGGTTGTCGCGGACCACGGCGATGGCATTGGACTTCACGTGCTTGACAATCTTCCAGCCAAAGTTGGCGTCGGCAAGTTGCGCATCGGTGGGCTTGACCTTGGTCACGCACATCTGCGGAGTCACCTTCTCTACCTGGGTGTCCAGCTGCTGGGCCAGGAGGCCGCCGTTCACGCTGATGTACTGCGGAATCACGGTATCGGTGCGGGTCATGTCCACCTTCATCACGCGGAGATTCTTCTTGGTAGAGAGGATCTCCAGGGCCTCGGGCGTATAGTCGGGGGCGATGACAATCTCCAGGAAGATGGGCTTCATGCCCCGGGCCACGTCGGCCGTAAGGGTGCGGTTCACGCCTACGATACCACCGTAGATGCTCACTTTGTCGGCCTCATAGGCCGCCTGCCAGGCCTGCTCGATGGTCTGACCCACGGCGGCGCCGCAAGGGTTCATGTGCTTAAGGGCCACGCAGAAGGGCTCTTCGAAGTCGCGCAGCACGTTCAGGGCGGCATTGGCATCCTGGATGTTGTTGTAAGAGAGTTCCTTGCCCTGGATCTGGGTGGCGAAGGCCAGCGAGAACGGAGAAGGTTCCAGGGCGGCATAGAATTGGGCGCTCTGGTGCGGGTTTTCGCCATAGCGGAGGCCCTGCTTGAGGTCGTACTCCAGAAATAGTTTTTCGTTCAGCCCGGCCTGCTTGCGCATGTAGGTGGCGATGCAGGCGTCGTACTGGGCCGTATGGGTATAGGCCTTGGTGCTGAGTTTCAGGCGGGTCTGGGCCGATGTCATCCCGTTTTCCCGGAGCTCGGATAGCACCATGTCATAGTCGGCAGGGTTGCAGACGATGGTCACGTCCTTCCAGTTCTTGGCAGCACTGCGCACCATGGAAGGGCCGCCGATGTCGATATTCTCGATGGCTTCTTCCAGGGTGACGCCTTCCCTGGCAATGGTCTGGCGGAAAGGATACAGGTTCACACACACCAGGTCGATGGTCTCGATGCCGTTCTCCTTAAGGGTTTCCATGTGGGCGGGCATGTCCCGGCGGGCAAGGATGCCGCCGTGCACCTTGGGATGCAGGGTTTTCACCCGGCCGTCCAGGATTTCGGGAAACCCGGTGACATCGGAAATGCCGATGGTTTTCACGCCCTCGGATTCCAGCAGTTTCCGGGTACCGCCCGTGGCGATAATCTCCCAACCCAGGTCTACAAGACCCTTCACAAAAGGCACCAGGCCCGTTTTGTCGCTGACACTGACTAAAGCTCGCATAATATTTTATTGATAGTTTCTACATATAACTGATGTTCAATTACTTGCCCCAGACGATGGACCTCGGCGGGGTCGGAGCCCTCGTACGGGAAGGCGCGCTGGGCGATGATCTTGCCGCCGTCCAGTTCTGCATTTACCCAATGGATGGTGATGCCGTAGACCTTCACGCCGTAGGCAACGGCATCCTCCACGGCATGCGCACCCTTGAAGGAAGGCAGCAGCGAAGGGTGGATGTTGATGATCTTGCCGTCGTAGGCCGTCAGCAGGGTGTCCCCTACGATCCGCATATAGCCGGCCAGGCACACCAGATCCACCTTTTTGGCATCCAGTACCTTCACAATCTCCGCCTCGAAGGCGGCCTTGGAAGGATATTCCCTGGGCGAGAAGACAAACGCTTCCACGCCCAGTTCCCGGGCCCGGTCAATCACCGCCGCACCCGGCTTGTCGCACACCATCACGGCCACGTCGGCATCGATCACGCCCGCTGCACAGGCCTTGGCGATGGCTACAAAATTGGTGCCCGTTCCGCTGGCGAAAACTGCTAACTGTTTTTTCATTTCAGGACGATATTGACACCCGGAACATCCGTCACTTTACCAATCACCGAGGCTTTCTCACCGTGGGAGGCCAGGATGGAAATAACTTTCTGTGCCTCGGAGGCGTCTACGACGGCAATCATGCCCACGCCCATGTTGAAGATGTTGAACATCTCGCGGTGCGGTACGCCGCCCCACTTCTCCAGCATCCGGAACACGGGGAGTATTTCCCAGGTGCCCTCATGGATTTCCAGGCCCTGGCCCTTCTGCAGCACGCGCGGGATATTCTCGTCGAAGCCGCCGCCCGTGATGTGGCAGATGCCGTGCACATCGCACTGACGGATCACATCCAACATCTGTTTCACATAGATCCTGGTGGGAGTCAGCAGCACTTCACCCAGCCGGCGTCCGCCGAATTCGGGGATCTCGTCGGTATAGCTGAGCCCGGCATCGGCCACAATCTTGCGGACGAGGCTGAAGCCATTGGAATGGACGCCCGTAGAGGCCACGCCCACCAGGACATCTCCCACCTTCACCTTGGAGCCGTCGATGAGTCTGGACTTCTCCACCACCCCGGTGGTGTAGCCGGCGATGTCGTATTCGTCGTCCGCATACATGCCGGGCATCTCGGCCGTCTCGCCGCCCACCAGGGCACATCCGGCCTGGCGGCAACCCTCGGCCACACCGGCTACGATGGCCTCCACCTTCGCGGGGACATTGTGTCCCAGGGCCACGTAGTCCAGGAAAATGAGCGGTTCGGCCCCCTGGGCCAGGACGTCGTTCACGCACATGGCCACGGCGTCGATGCCGATGGTGTCGTGCTTGTCCATGGCAAAGGCGATCTTGAGCTTGGTGCCCACACCGTCAGTGCCGCTCACCAGGACAGGTTCCTTGATATGGAGGGCGGAGAGGTCGAACATGCCGCCAAAAGAGCCGATGTTGCCCATCGACCCGCTGCGGGCCGTGGAGGCCACGTGCTGCTTAATCCTGCGGACAACCTCGTATCCGGCTTCCAGGTTTACACCTGCATTCTCATAAGTCTTTGCCATTGTATTATTCGTTTTCTACAGATTCGTCATACAGTAAGGTGGGATAATCGCCCGTGAAACAGGCCTGGCAGGGATCGGCACAGCCGAAGCAGGAGTCCCGGGTGCTCTCCGGGCTCAGGTAGCCCAGGGAGTCGGCTCCGATGGCCTGGCGCGCCTGGTCCAGCGTGCGGTGCGAGCACAGCAGCTCTTCCGGCGTGGAAGTATCTACCCCGTAATGGCAGGTGAAGCGCATCATGGGGCTGGCGATGCGTACATGCACCTCGGTGGCTCCGGCTTCCCGGAGCAGTTTCACGATCTTAAGCGAGGTGGTGCCGCGCACGATGGAGTCGTCCACCAGCACGATGCGTTTTCCCTGGACGATGCTCCTCACAGGAGAAAGCTTCATCTTCACGCCCAGTTCCCGGAGCGACTGCACCGGCTGGATGAAGGTACGGCCCACGTACTTGTGCTTTACCAGGCCCATCTCGTACGGGATACCGCTTTCCTCGGCATAGCCCATGGCCGCGCTGAGGCTGGATTCCGGGACACCCACCACGATGTCGGCATCGGCCGGGCATTCCCGGTACAGGCGCCGGCCGGCCTCCTTGCGGTAGGCATGCACGTTGCAGCCGTCGATGTCGCTGTCGGGACGGGCAAAGTAGATATACTCCATCGCGCACATCCGGTGGCGGTTGAAATGCGAATACAGCGTGCTGCGCACCCCGTGATAGTCCAGCGCCACAATCTCTCCGGGCTGCACGTCGCGGATGAATTCGGCCCCCATGATCTCGAAGGCGCAGGACTCACTGCTCACCACATAGCCGTCGCCCAGTTTGCCGATGCAAAGGGGCTTGATACCGTATTTGTCACGACAGGCATAGATGCGGTTCTTGGTCATGATGACAAAGGTGAAACCGCCTTCCAGCATGTTCAGCGCCTTCACGATCATCACGATGCGGTCTACGTTGCCGCCCTTCTTGATCAGGTGGGCGAACAGCTCGCTGTCCGTGTCGGTCTGGAAGATGGATCCCCGCCGCTCCAGGAACTCGCACACCTGGCGGGCGTTCACCAGATTGCCCTCGCCGGCGATGGCGAAGTCGCCGGAGTGGTGGTGAAAAAACAGGGGCTCCACATTGTTGAGGCCGCCCTTGGAGGCATTGGCATACTTTACGCTGCCGATGCCCAGCGAACCGGGAAGCTGTTTGAGCTCACCGTTGGTGAAGATCTCGCTCAGCAGGCCCTGTCCCCGGTACCAGTGGCTCTGCCCCTCCTGGTCGAAGGTGACGATGCCACCGCCCTCCTGCCCGCGGTGCTGCAGGTTGTGAAGGCCATAATAGATAAAGGTCGATGCGTTTTCTACGCCATATACAGCCAGTACGCCCATCTTATTCTGTTTTGATAGCTTGGTTCAAACGGTCCAGGACCTTCTGGTAGCTTTCCACTACGCAGCTCAGGTCCAGGCGGAAACGGTCTTTGTCCAGCCGGTCGCCGGTGGCTTCGTCCCACAGGCGGCAGGTGTCCGGAGAGATTTCGTCGGAGATGATGATGGTGCCCGTGTCGGAGGCCCGGCCAAACTCGATCTTCATGTCTATCAGCTCAATCCCGGCCTTGTGGAAGAGCGGTGTCAGCAGGCTGTTCACTTTGCGGGCCACATTGTACATCCAGTCCAGTTCCTGGTAGCTGGCCAGACCCAGGGCCACGGCGTGGTCGCGGTTGATGAACGGGTCTTCCAGCTCGTCGTTGTTATACCGCAAGTCCACGATGGTGTTGGGATGCCTGTACCCTTCCTCCACGCCCAACCGGGTGGCCAGCGATCCGGCAATCCGGTTGTGCACCACCACCTGCAGCGGGATGATCTCGATCTTGCGGCATAGCTGCTCTTTCTCTCCCAGCAGCCCGATGAAATGGGTTTCCACGCCATTCCGGTTGAGATAATCCAGCAGGATGGCCGATATCTGGTTGTTCAGCGCTCCCTTTCCCTTGAAGCGGGCGCGCTTGACATTGTTGTAAGCCACCGTCACATCTTTGTAACGGAAGATCACCTGGTCGGGATGGTCGGTGGCAAAGACCTGTTTCTCGTTTCCCTCAAAGATTAATTCGCCTTTGGTCATCGTTAGTCGGCTTTTCTGAAGTAATTGACAGCATTCTGGAACAGCGGCTGGCAACGCTCGCCGCTGATGTTCTTGTAAAGGTGGTCTTCGTAGCGCTCGCTGTGGCCCATCTTGCCCAGGATGTGGCCGTCGGGGCTCAGGATGCCTTCGATATCGTAATAGGACCCGTTGGGGTTGTTTACATAGCGGAACGCCACCTGCCCTTTGGCGAAGAGTTCCCGGGCAAGGGCCTCTTCCACCACGAACTTGCCTTCGCCGTGGCTGAAGGCGATGCTGTGACGGTCTCCTTTGTTCATGCCCGAGAGCCAGGGGCTGTTGACGGAAGCCACTTCGGTGGTGGCCACCAGGGAGATATGGCGGTTGATGTCGTTGCGGAACAGGGTGGGAGAACCGGCCTGGACCATACCCGGCTTGCCGTAAGGCAGCAGGCCGCTCTTTACAAGGGCCTGGAAGCCGTTGCAGATGCCCAGGATCAGGCCTCCGCGGGAGAGCAGGTCCATGATAGCCCGGCTCACTTTTTCATTGCCAATCACATCGGCGATGAACTTCCCGCTGCCGTCGGGCTCGTCGCCCGAGGAGAAGCCGCCGCAGAAGGCAAGGATATGGGCCTTGCCGATTTGCTCCGACAGCTCTTCGATGGAGCGGAGTACATCCTCTCCGGTCAGGTTGCGGAACACGAAGGGACGCACCTCGGCGCCCGCTTTCCGGAAGGCCTTGGCGGTGTCGTAGTCGCAGTTGGTGCCCGGGAAAACCGGGAGGCAGACCACGGGATGCTCCACGGGAGCGCCGGGATACACCAGGTTGGCCGGGTTAAAGGGCACAGCCTCCACTTGAGGAACGGCCTCGTTGAAGGCGGGCTTCACCCGCGGTGGATACAGCTTGAAGTAGCGGCCTTCGTAGGCTGCTTCCAGGTCTAGCAGCCGGAGCGCAGTGCCGTTGATGCGGATGCCGGAAGCCGTCACCTCGCCAATCTGGAGCACCGACGGGCCGTCGAGCGTACCGGAAGCTTCCAGCACGGCAGAGCCGTAACACAATTGGAAAAGTTTCTTCTCCGGAAGCTGCACGTCCACGCCCAGGCCGTTACCCATCGCCATTTTCACCAGGGCCTCCGCCACGCCGCCATAGGAGGGTGACCAGGCCGATACCACCCGGCCGGCCTCAATCTGTGCATGGAGCCAGCTCCAGTTGGCCTTGAGCTGGTCTGTGTCCGGCATATAGTCCGAATGCGGCGTGTGGATGAGCAGATAAATCTTGTTGCCCGGTTTCTTGAATTCCGGGGAAATCACGGTGCGGGCATCCACAGTGGTGATGCCGAAGGCCACCAGGGTGGGTGGCACGCTGATGTGCTCGAAGGTGCCGCTCATGGAATCCTTGCCGCCGATGGAAGGCAGTTCCAGCGCAACCTGCATCTTGAGGGCGCCCAGCAGGGCCGACAGCGGCTTGCCCCAACTGTGGGGATCGTCCGTCATCCGCTCGAAGTATTCCTGATAGGAGAAACGCATGCGGGACCAGTCGGCACCGGAACAGGCCACCTTGGTGCAGGCCTCCACAACGGCATAGGCAGCACTGTGGTACGGGCTCCAGAGGGCCAGGTCCGGATTGTAGCCGAAGGCCATCACGCTGGCGGTATCGGTGAAACCGTCTGTGGGCAGTTTCTGTACGGAAACCTGTGTCTCCGTGGCCTGGCGGGCGCCGCCATAGGGCATCAGCACGGTGGAGCGGCCGATGGTGGAGTCGAACATCTCCACCAGACCCTTCTGGGAAGCCACGTTAGGAGAACCCATCACCGACACCATCCGTTCCTGCAAGGTGGCTCCCTCGGGATTCTGCTCAAACGGATTGCGGTTTTCCACCGCGCCCACGCAAGCCCTGGCAAAATGGGGTGCACCGGCGCTGTCGATGAATTCCCTGGACAAGTCGCAGACTTTCTCTCCATGGAAGAACATGCGCATGCGGCCGGTGGAAGTGACATCGGCCACATGGGTCACTTCTATATTGTCGATGGCGCAGAGCTCCATGAAACGCTCCATCGATCCTTTCTCCACCACCACGGCCATACGCTCCTGGCTTTCGCTGATGGCGAGCTCCGTGGCGTTGAGGCCAGCGTATTTCACGGGAACGCGGTCCAGCCAGATATCCAGTCCGGGAGCGAGCTCGCCGATGGCGACGCTCACGCCACCCGCACCGAAGTCGTTGGATTTCTTGATGAGGAGAGTCACTTCCGGGCGACGGAAGAGCCGCTGCAGCTGACGTTCCTCGGGGGCATTGCCCTTCTGGACCTCGGAGCCGCAGCTTTCCAGCGAAGCCTCCGTGTGCTGCTTGGAGGAGCCGGTGGCGCCGCCAATGCCGTCGCGTCCCGTACGGCCGCCCAGGAGCAGGATCACATCACCGGGGGCCGGAGATTCCCTGCGTACGGCCGAAGCCTTTACGGCGCCCACCACGGCGCCAATCTCCATCCGCTTGGCCGTGTAGCCCGGAGAATAGATTTCCCGCACATGGGTGGTGGCCAGGCCGATCTGGTTTCCGTAGCTGGAATAACCGGCGGCGGCCTTTTTGGTAATCATGCGCTGGGGCAGTTTGCCGGGAAGGGCATCGGCCACCGGAGCCGTGACATCGCCCGCACCGGTTACACGCATGGCCTGATACACATACGCACGTCCGGAGAGCGGGTCACGGATGGCGCCGCCCAGGCAGGTGGCAGCCCCGCCGAAAGGCTCTATCTCCGTGGGATGGTTATGGGTCTCGTTCTTGAACTGGAGCAGCCACTTTTCGGGCACCCCGTCCACATCCACGTTCACGAAGATGCTGCAGGCGTTGTTTTCCTCGCTCTGCTCCAGGTCTTCCAGTTTGCCGCGGGAGCGGAGATAACGGGCGCCGATAGTGGCCAGTTCCATCAGGCACAGCGGCTTGTTTTCCCGCCCGAGCTCCTCTCGCATGTCCCCCAGCAGGGACAGGGAGCTTTCCAGCTCCGCTTTCAGGAAACTGTCGTCCACGGTGATTTCCTCTATCCTGGAGGTGAAGGTGGTGTGGCGGCAATGGTCGCTCCAATAGGTGTCCAGGATCCGGAGTTCGGTCTCGGAAGGGTCTCTTCCCTCCTGCAAGAAATAGCGCACCACTTCTCCCAGGTCGTCGGTATTCATGGCCAGGCCATGGCTCTTGCAGAAGGACGCGTAAGCCTCTTTGGGCATGGCGGTAAAGCCGGAAAGGTCTTCCAGGGGCTTCACATCGGCCTTTTCCGCGAGCGATAGCACGTCCAGGTTCTTGGGACGGCACTCAACGGGGTTGATATAGTAATGCGCAATCCGGTCCAGGGTTTCCTGGGGCAGGTTGTCCTCGAAGATGACAAGGCGGGAACTCTTGATCTCCACCCGGGCATGCGGGTCGATCAGGTGCACGCAGTCCACGGCGGAACTGGCGCGCTGGTCGAACTGGCCCGGGATGTATTCCACGGCCAGATACTTTTTCCCTTTCAGGTCTACCGAATCCGTGACCGTGTCCGTAACCACCTCTCCGAAAACGCTGTACCGGCATTTCTCCAAAAGCTCCGGGGTAAAGCCGAACAGGTCGTACACGTTGAGGAGCCGGAGGCTGGACAGGTGCAGCGACAGGTTCTCATTGAACTCTGCGAGCAGGCTCCCGGCCTCTACCCGAAAACGGTCTTTTTTCTCCACGAACAACCTACCATTCATCATAAGCTTGATTTCTAAGTATGTAAAAAAAATTGCCCACCTCGGCGGCAGCGCTAGGCGGGCATAATGTCACAGGACCGTAGCGAGGACCTTGTCACTCTGCTGCTGCCGGAACTGTTTCAGTCTGGAAGCAAGATCCGGATTGTGCAGGGCGAGAATGGAAATGGCGTACAGGGCTGCGTTCCGGGCGCCGTCGATAGCCATGGTGGCCACGGGGATGCCAGAAGGCATTTGCACGATGGAAAGCAGGGAGTCCAGCCCCATCAGGGCCTTGGACTTGACGGGAACACCAATCACGGGGAGGGTGGTATAGGCGGCGATTACCCCGGGAAGATGGGCGGCGCCACCGGCCCCTGCGATGATAATCTCGCAGCCCTGGTCCGGTGCCGCGGCCACATAAGCGGCCAGGGGACCCGGATTGCGGTGGGCGCTGAGCACTTTTTTCTCGTAGGGGATTCCGAATTCCTCCAGCGTGGCGCAGGCCTGAGACATGACGTCCCAGTCACTGGCGCTGCCCATGATGACGGCGACTTTCATCATGCGAAGAACAGTTTGGAGAGAGTCATCGGGTCTATGTATTCCCCGTCCTTATACACGCGCATGTTGCCGGAGGCAATCTCGTCGATGAGCATCACCTGGCCCTGGGCGTCGTAGCCGAACTCGAACTTGATGTCGTACAGGACAAGTCCCTTGGCTTTGAGGTCGTCGGCCACCACCTGGGTGATCTTCTGGGTCATCTCCTTGATGGCGTCGTACTGTTCTGCGCTCATGATTCCCAGGACAATGAGGCCGTCTTTGGTTACCAGCGGATCTCCTTTGGCGTCGTTCTTGAAAGTCATCTCCACATAGGCGGGAAGGTCCGTTCCGGGCTGGATGTACTCTCCGTAGCGCTTGATGAAGCTGCCCACGGCCTTATGGCGGCAGATTACTTCCAGGCCATGGCCGAACACCTTGGCGGGAAGCACTTCCATGGTGGTGTCCTTGAGGTTGGCGCTCACATAATGGGTGCGGATACCCATGGCGTTGAGCTTCTCGAAGAAATGGATGGACATGCGAAGGTTCACGTCGCCCACGCCCTCGATGGTGAGGCCCACGGAGTTCTCGCCGGGGTCGAACACGCCGTCCTTGCCCGTGCAGTCATCTTTGAATTTAAGGAGATAATGGCCGTTGTCAAGAGCAAAGACATCTTTTGTCTTGCCGGAATAAACTGGTTTCATATACTGTAAGGTTAAAAAACATCCACTAACAACGGGATACAAAGTTAAGCGGAATCTTTGAGCCTTCCAAATCCAATTTGCCATTTCGGGAAAAATAATTTTCAACAGCCCGCGTGTTGATATTTTCAAAGATTTTTTTTGGAATAATCCGGTAAATTCACTTAACTTTGCACGCAAAGCGTGAAATGATGAACAACTCCATCACATCCCAGCATAAGTGCTCCGGTACCTTCGGCTCCGATGCATCGTTGGCATCATTTCCCCTTTAGCAGTTATCCGGACAGCCTTTATGGTTGTCTTTTTTTTGGTTATATGGTAGTAGAACTTCCCGCCTTCGCAGACATTCACGTGCATTTCAGGGAACCCGGACAAACCTATAAGGAGACCATCCTGAGCGGATCCCGGGCTGCCGCCAAGGGCGGCTATACGCTGGTATGCGCCATGCCCAACCTGGACCCCGTCCCGGACAGTCCCGAGACCCTGGCACTGGAGCAGGCTATCATCGACCGGGACGCCCTGGTCACCGTTCTCCCCTACGCCACCATCACCAAAGGGCGCAAAGGCCGGGAGCTGGTAGACTTCGAGGCCCTCAAGGGCCGCTGCGTCGCCTTCTCGGACGACGGCTCCGGCGTGCAGGAGGGAGACATCATGCTCCGCGCCATGGAAGCGGCCGCCCGCTCCAACGTCATCCTGGCCGCCCACTGCGAAGACAACACCCTCCTCAAAGGCGGCTACATCCACGACGGACGCTACGCCCGCGAGCACGGCCACAAGGGCATCTGCTCCGAAAGCGAGTGGGGCCAGATTGCACGGGACCTGGAACTTTGCGGGAAAACCGGCTGCCGCTACCATGTATGCCATATTTCCACCAAAGAAAGCGTGTCGCTGATCCGGGATGCCAAAGCCAGGGGCGTAAGGGTCACCTGCGAGACGGCGCCCCATTACCTCACCTTATGCGAAGACGACCTGCAGGAAGACGGACGCTTCAAGATGAATCCGCCCCTGAGGAGCGCCGAAGACCGGGAAGCCCTTATCGAGGGGCTCCTGGACGGGACTATCGATGCCATCGCCACCGACCATGCCCCCCATTCGGCCGAAGAAAAGTCGAGGGGTCTCGAGGGCAGCGCCATGGGCATCGTGGGGCTGGAAACCGCTTTTCCCGTGCTGTACACCAGCCTGGTAAGAAGCGGCCGCGTGCCCCTGGAAAGGCTGGTGGAGGCCCTCTCGGAGGCTCCCCGGCGCATTTTCCGGCTGCCGGCCGCACCCGCGGACAAGGTCCGCATCGAGCTGGACCGGCCTTTTGTCATCGACAGTACCCGCTTCGCCTCCAAGGGACATGCCACCCCCTTCGACGGGATGGAGGTATACGGGCTGGTTGTGGAAACCATCAAAAACGGAAAAACAATTTACAGATATGATCAGGCCTTCTAAAAAACTTGTGCTGGAAACCGGCCAGGAATTCTATGGAGTGGGCTTCGGCGCCTCCTGCAACCGGGTTTCGGAGATTGTGTTCAACACGTCCGTGGTCGGGTACCAGGAAATTATCTCGGACCCCTCCTACGCCGACCAGATTGTGGTGATGACCTATCCCCTGATCGGGAATTACGGCATCACGGACGAGGACTTCGAGTCCCGGAGCAGTTGCCTGAGCGGGCTGGTTGTACGGGAGTGCTGCGATACTCCCAGCAACTTCCGCTTCACCGAAACCCTGGAAGAGGAACTGGAAGAGCACGGGATCCCCTGTGTCAGCGGCATCGACACCCGGATGCTCACCAAGATAATCCGTGAGGCCGGAAGGCCCATGGCCGCCATCGTGGATGCCGACATGCCCAAGGAGGAAGCCCTCGCCCTGATCGCTTCCACGCCCCGCCCCACCGAGCAGCTCAAACGGGTGAGCTGCCGCAAGCGCTGGGTCACCCGCACCCCGCACCACCGCTTCCATGTGGTGGCCGTGGACTGCGGCATCAAGAACAGCATCCTGTACCGTCTCAAGGAGCGCGGATGCAATGTCACCATCGTCCCGTTCAACTCCTCGGCCGACGCCATCCTGGCCTTCAACCCGGACGGCGTGCTGCTGTCCAACGGGCCGGTCTCCGGCCTGGAAGCCCCCGAGGTCCGCGCCCTGTTCTCCCAGCTCAAAGGGAAGCTGCCCATCCTGGGAATCGGCCTGGGAATGGAAATCATCGCCCTGGAATACGGTGCCAGGCTCCTTCCCATGGGCTGCGGCATGCATGGGGACCATCCCGTGAGAGATCTGGAGAATGGGCGCATCCATATCGCGGTGCTCAACCAGACCTACCGGATTGAATCCCTGGAAGGAACGGGCCTCTCCGCCACGCATACGCTGGTTCCCGAAGGCTATGTAGCCGGACTGGAAGACCGGGAACGGCAGGTGTTCGGCGTGCAGTTCCACCTGGAGGCCGCCCCCGGCCCGCAGGACTATGTTACCCTTTTCGACAAATTCATTAAAATGATGGAGGACCGGCAAAATGCCTAGAAGGACAGATATCAAGAAAGTAATGGTGATTGGCTCGGGCCCTATCGTGATCGGCCAGGCCGCAGAATTCGACTATGCAGGCACCCAAGCCTGCCTGGCGCTGAAGGAAGAGGGCTACAAGGTAATCCTCGTAAACTCCAATCCGGCCACGATCATGACCGACCCCAACATTGCCGACAAGGTGTACATGGAACCCCTTACCCTGGAATACGTTGCCAAGATCATCCGCTACGAGCGTCCGGACGCCCTGGTGCCCGGCCTGGGCGGTCAGACCGGCCTGAACCTGGCCGTCCAGCTGGCCAAGAAAGGCGTGCTGGAAGAGTGCGGCGTC
The DNA here is from genome assembly GCA_947168525.1 of uncultured Bacteroidales bacterium. Classification (GTDB taxonomy): domain Bacteria; phylum Bacteroidota; class Bacteroidia; order Bacteroidales; family UBA932; genus Cryptobacteroides. The sequence continues at coordinate 530 of CAMVMG010000022.1, read as the reverse complement.
GAGATCCTGGGTACCTCCTTCAAAGACATTGAAAAGGCCGAAGACCGGGAGCTGTTCAAAGAACTCTGCATCGGGATTGGCGAGCCCGTGATTCCTTCCGAAATCTGCTACAGCGTAGAGGAAGGCCTGGCGGCCGCCGAGAAAATCGGCTATCCGGTCATCCTCCGGCCGGCATTCACCCTGGGCGGAACAGGCGGCGGCTTCGCCTACAATCCGGAAGAGATGACGGACCTGATGCGGAACGCCCTGTACCTTTCCCCCGTACACGAGGTGCTGGTGGAAAAGAGCATCAAGGGCTACAAGGAAATCGAGTTCGAAGTGATGCGGGACCATGGTGACACCGCCATCGCCATCTGCTCCATGGAGAACATCGACCCCGTAGGCGTGCACACCGGCGACTCCATGGTCGTAGCACCGGCCCTCACCCTCACGGACAAGGAATACCAGATGCTCCGCGACAGCGCCCTGCGCCTGATCCGCGCCCTGAACATCGCCGGCGGCTGCAACGTGCAGTTCGCCCTGGACCCGCT
>CAMVMG010000021.1 GCA_947168525.1 uncultured Bacteroidales bacterium | reverse complement strand
AAATGCGCGACATCCAGAATGTGGAAAACTATTTCCGCAGGGTCACCCTTGCCGAGGGAAGGGCCGAGGGAAGGGCCGAGGGCGAAACCATCGGCGAAGCCTCTATGCTGAAGAGAGTCAAGCTCGCCATTGCCCTGCTGAAGGACGGAGCTTCCATTGATGATGTCTGTGCAAAGACCGGCCTGTCTCCGGAAGATATTGCGGAACTGCACTAGGCGCCTACCGGAACTGGATTGTAGAGCATTTTAGGGCGTTCCAAGGGCAAAATTTTGCCCTTGGAAACTGGCATCGGCCGTGAAAAGCAGAGGGCAACCTTTTGGGATTGCCCTCGTGTTTTGGTTAACTGGCGTTGTATGTCCAATAAGTGATTTGGAGACCAGTAATAATGTTTCGATAACCATTAACCCTATCTCCGACAGTTATGCGAACACTCGATGCAGAACCTGTCCAGGTTCCCGTTGTTGAGTTGTTCTGATGAGTATAATTGCCTACGTTCGGAGTCATTGTACAATTACTATAATTACCATAATAATAAGTAAATTGAATCTGAGACATCGGAGCCGAACACTCAATCGTCATTGTGCTATTCTGATAAAGCTCTACGTAGTAGCCATAATACGCACTCGCACTTACGGAATTAAGCCTCGAGAAACTTAACTGAATGGTTTCTCCATCGTCAATAGTCCAGCTCTCACTCTGATTATAACCTTGACTGACTCCAGATGTGAGATCGGACTCCGACACCGTTACCGTCTTCTGCACAAAGCTCGAATTCACTCTTTCTGCCGCATGATAGTCGCGGGTTTCCAACTTCACCGAATAAACTCCGTTGAAACCACTCTCTGTCTTCAGATAGAGCGTATTAGAGGAATTGGTCACCGTATAATAATACTTGTTGGAGGAACCCAATACCGGAGTAAGCTGACCGGAGCCATCAGGGACCAGGCCATCCAGCGTAACGGTAATCTGCCGATTATTATATGCCGTATCCTCGGCATCCATATTGAAACGGTAGGTTAGGGCGGTCCCCACAGATGTCAGCTCCATATTGGAGAAATACATCTGGGAGAAATTATACACATGATAGTTCGTAAACGCCGTACTTCCCTCGTTAAAGTACTCGTTTGACACGTAGATATTACTGGCGCTCTGGTCCTTATTGGTTTTGAAGTGGCAGGTCATGACCAGGCCGCCATCTCCTTCAGGGAGTCCCTTTCCGGCATAAAGGCCTGTTCCGGTGTATTCTTCGTAGCTTAACGTACGCTTGTAATGGAATGAAGGGTAGCTCTTACCGGGAACCAAGGTGGTACCGGACTCTACCGGCAGGTTCTCATCTTCCCAGCCTGCAGCAATATAAGGCGTGATACTCAGTTTTTCAGCCTCAATGTTGAACACCAGCGGGAACATGGATTCCGGAAGGTCCTTGGGAATGCCGATATACACATTTACAGGCTGGCCCATGACATCCTCTACGCTGGGGGTGCAGGAGACAGCCATATTCTGCCGTTGCATCAGATAATAGGTGACATCGCGATACACGGTTTTACCTGTAGCACCTCCGACCTGACCGCTGATGCGGATGGTCTGGTTTTTCCTCAGGGCAGCCGGCTCATTCGTGGAAAAGCGTATTGTACGGAACCCGTCAAGGGGATCGTCCGAAGTATCTACGACAATAATTCCATGACCCGTTCCGCCGACCGTGGTCCGGCCTGTCGTAGAAATGGTCGTTGTATTGCTGATGACATCACCCGCAGAGCCACCCGGATTGATGGTAATGGTAACGTCACCGTTGGCGGAAACGTCCTGTTCTACATCCGGGATAAACTTGTACTTCAACGTTACCTCCGCAGTCGTTTCCACCAGCGTCTTGGAAGTATATTCCACCATGATACGGCCATATCCGTCAGAAATATCCGTCAGGCCTTGGGTTTCCGTAGATTGTGAGACATCTCCGCTGCCGCCCGTGCTACCAGCCACCGCAGGCGTACTGGCTCCGGCCTTGGCGACGCCCGTAATCTTGATTTTGTAACGGAAATTCCTGTAAACGGCATAATATCCGTTGTCGTCCGTAAGGTCTATGCGGTAATAACAATCTGTGGGACTGGAAGTGTCCACCACAAGGTTATGGTTTGCATCATAGGTGGGCTTACCCTCCCCGTCCAGGACCTTGGGATAGTAGGTTCCGTGTATGATCAGGTAGGTAGGGTTACTTGTGGGAATGGGCCGCTCATACATATAAATAGTGCCGTTTGTAAAAGGCACGGTACTGGGATCGGTTTGGACGAGCACCATATTGTCCGGCGTGTATCCGGGATACTCGTTAATCATATCCGTATAGGAGATATCCTTGTAGTTGGACATGAACTGGGAGGTTTCCGGATTATACGGGGCCACACTCCCCCGGTCAGGAATATTGACTACCGCCACCGTGGTGGTGGGATTCAATACCAGCTGCGGGGTGGTAGATTCCACCGTAAACTTGGCAAAATTACGGACAAGCGGAAGATTCTGGAAAAGGGCTTCTACAGAGTCATCCACCACAAAATACCACTGCTCGTCCACCGGATCCTGTCTTTTGACGTATTCCATGGCCTGCGTGGTTGCGTTGTACTCCCGCTTGGCCATTACGCCGTTGGGCAGGATGAAACGGCACCAATAGGCGTCCTGCGTTCCAGAGGTATAGGCTGCCGAGCAAAGCGCGGCATCTTCGTACAGCCAGGGAAGTTTGTCCGGTCCGTTGGCGATGATATGGATCCGGAGGTTCTTACTGTCTGTCAGATTCATTTTGGTGCGGAAGGTATAAACAGGGGAAGGACCGTTGGTCGCGCCCGTCGTAAAACTTTCCACATCGCGGTATTCCTTGAGGAAGCCGGAACTACCGAACACGGCTATCTTGATAGACGTGATGTTAGGGGTATCGGCCATCGCCTTGGTGGCGGGGCCCAGGATTACCGGCTCCGGGAAGCGCAGACTGAAGGTAAGAAGGGCCTCCCCTTCCGGCACGGGAAGTAGCGGCTCTTCCTGCCCGGGAATCTCCTTGACGCATCCTGCCAGAAAAGCAGTGAGCAAAAATATCAATAGATATGGCGTTCTTGTCTTCATACTTTTCCTTATTATTATTGGGCCCGGGCTTCGTCACCCCATCGGAAATTATTTCTTCCGGTTTCTATACGTTTATAGGTTGTATTACTCCAGTACCAGTCGTCATATACACAACGGACATACCGGGTAGTAGTTTCTCCAGAATACTTTGTATAAACTGGAGTTCTCCCCATTTGCACTGTAACATAGCCGCTGTTACACCAATAGTCTGTGGTTCCGCTTTCAGAGCCCAACAACATATCAATCTTTCCGTCGGCATTCAATTTGGCAATATACTCAATCTCCGCCTTGGTAGGGACTCTCCAGCGGCCAGCAGGATAACCGTCTTCCTGATAAGTGGCGCAGCGCCGGAAAGCATTGGGATAAGTCATAGGGTTAGTCGCACCTCTGGATGATGCAATCCTGAAACGGGGAGCAATGATGTTATCGGCTGCTGCCGAATTGTCTACCGGATAGTAATAGGTCATTCTTCTGTTACTTCCACCACTGATAGGTTGTACACTTGCGCTCCAAGAGGCGGCATCGGAACTGACAGTGGCAGGCCAGCCAGAAACCAGATTATCAATTGAACTCTTTCGGGGATCGCCCAGCAAATACGACGACCCCTGAGGAAGCACCGTAGTTTCAATGATAATCATATTATAGTTGCTATTAGAAGAGGATCCACTACCAGGGACTGAGCCCAGAGAGCCAATTCCAGAGGGATTGACAGATCCATTATTGACATAAGCATAACCTCTGTTATTGCCACTTGTATCGGAATTGAGTTCCGCCGTAATGGTAATAGCCGGGTACTGCGTGATGCTAATATCCTTGAAGTAAGTCAACGCCGCATCTTTATGCCGTATAGTAAAGGTAAATGTAAAGGCTGACACATCGTATGTGGTCGTGGAAGTGTCGTTCCGCAGCTCATGGATGAAATAGATGCGGTTGTTCGCCAGATACATCTGCCCGGAGAAAGTTCCCTCACCGGTACGCTGGTGGAACGTATAAACCCCATTTGACAGGGTGATATCCGTCACCGACTTATCTTGAACGGTTTTTCCGGAATAGTCCTTATAGCCAATGGTCAGGCCAGCCAGTTCACATTCGTCACTGGTAACATATGGAATCTCCAGGTGATCCACATTATACAGGGTATATTCCAACTTGGGAACACTCAGATAACGGGCACCCTTGATTTCGGTTTCCTTGTCGGTGTCGATACCTGAGCTGCTGCCACCGCTGTCATCTTCCCGTTCCTGCCAGTCCACCACATAATAGGTGGCAGGAGATATCATCAGCTCGCCGTCGTCGGTTTCGCTGCCCAGGATGGCGACATTCAGGATAATCTTGTACCAATGGTTCCGGTCCAGGCTGGCGGAAATGCCGTCAGTGAGTTCCGTACCGGGGCAATATACACGATAATAATAATTCTTTTGCAAGGTACCGTAAGACCTGCCGCCCGTGCTCGTACCCGGATCGCGGTCCCAGGGAATCTGCAGCTTCAGGTACGGTTCTTCATCGGAGCCAAACTGCCACGTTTGCGGATAACTGTAGAACGGGTCGGAGGGATAGAAGGTTCCTGTAAATGTATTCTTCTGATAAACAGGATTTTCGGGAGTTCCAGTATTCGTATAGGTATAATACTCATAAGTCTCCCCTTTGGTATAATCAAAAGACCTTCCATCGTATTTGAACCGTTCGACAGTGGAAAGCGGCTCTCCGCTGATTTGCCCGTTCAACGCGCCATTAACCAGGTATATCTGCATGTTTTCGTCAAGACGGGGCCTCCAAATCTCGTGGCGGATATCCGTCTCTCCGCCAATGATAATGGTATTGTCAATCTCCACTTGATCGGCCACACGGACATAGACCGTAATCTTGGCGGCCACCCGCTTCAGCGGAATGATGCCTTGTGCCGCCAGGGTTTTGTTCCGGCTGCTAAGTTCCACTTCCACGGCACCGTCCGTTGCCATGACGAAGGAGGACTGGATGGCTTTGACCAGGTTGTTCTGCTTCTCCAGTTCCATGGTTTTGTCCTGCAGGCTATATACCGATGTGCTGGGAAGACTTTCCAGCGAGCCAGGATAGTTGGCTATGGCGTAAACGTAGAACTTGGTGTTGGGACGCGGGCACAGCGTGTAGTTTACAAAAATGTCCGTAAGCGGGATATCGTAGAACTGGGTAGGGTCTACGTTGGTCAGCTGTTCGTGGTAAATAGCATTGTCGCGCAGCCCCCCCTCCGGATACAGGAAAAAGTCAACGGTAGAGAGCTTGTTTTCATTAAAAGCATTTTCTCCGGGTTTCTCCGTCACTACCTTGGTAACAGGGTCGGAACAGACGAAAGACAGGCGGATGCCCTCGCGGTCACCGTCATCGGGAATCTCCAGCCGCTGACAGGAGGCCATGGCCAAGAGGGGGATTCCCCACAAAAGAATGGTTTTGTATTTCATCATAATTCCGCTCATTACTGGTACATGATAATGGTGTAGTTATCCCGGTTGATCTCCGAATCGGCATCAATCTCGCGGCCGTTCCGGACCACGGAAAAATGCATTTTGATCTTGACGTCACGCGTACGGGGTTTCGCCGTGTTGGGAACAATCTTGAGAATGATCCTGCCGCCGTCATGCTCGGGATTCACTGTTGTCGCCGACGGTGTAACGGCGAAATAGTCGATATCGCCGGAAACACCTATCTGGATGTGCGCGCCTACGGGCGTATAAATGTTAAAAGAACCTTCAATGGTTTTACCGTTCAGAACCGCAATCTGCTGGGTCTTGGTTATTCCATCCGCTTCATAGACTTTTCCGGCATCAGAATAGGTACCGTCAACGAATTTGAGCTGCGTAGTATTCACGGCGTCCACCTCGAAAGACATGGGAACTTCTTCATAGTCCCAGGGCAGGACCTGGAACAGCAGCTTGATCTGCTTGTCCAGGAACTGAAGCGTCAGTTTGGTTTTCTTACCGGCAGAGAAGGCCATGGGGTCTCCCTCCGTACTGGTCATCCTGGGGAATTTCAAGCGGGTTGTCCTTTCGTTGCCGCCTATCATATAATTCAGGATAATCAAGGAGTCAGTGGCTTCATACGTACGAGTCTCGTTAAAGCTCCCCGGGCTTGTATCCCCTGTGAAAGGGGTAAGAGGACTGATGGTTTCCATGGTAACCGGCCACACCAGACGATAATCATAATTGCTACCGTTTACAGGCTGTGCCGTATAAACATTATACTCCGTAGCAGCAACGCCTTCTACCTTAGCGGGCAAAACGGTAGAATTGAATACATTGGTGAAGAAAGGCGTGCCGGAAATCTTAACAGGGTCATTGGCCTTGGTCTTGGCAGGAAGGGACACGGCATCTCCACTATAATCCAGCCGCGTCAAACCGCTGACCGGGAAATCGGGAACCGTAATGGACTTGATGGTGATAGCAGACGAGGACTCGTTCTTTATTGTAAAGGCAAAGGCACCGAACAGATGTTTCATATCCAGCGGCACCACGGAAGAGGTACGGGAAGCAGCCGGTACAGAATTTACCTCCGAGTACAGAAAGTCGTACTGGGGAGAACTGGCAGTAAGAACCTTTCCAAGATCCAGATAGCGGTTATTTCCGTTGAGGTTCAGCGTGTATGTATCAAAAAAAGATGAGGTTTTGAAACTTGCATCGGCAGGATCTTCTTCCAGCCATCCAAAAAACTTGTGGACACCGGTACGCGTCCAGCTATAAGACGCACCAACGAACGGCCACTTCCAGGTCTGGGAGTCGTTGTACACTACGCTGTCGTCTATGTAAAGGAACTCTTCACCATTCTCGTGACCCGAGATGGTACCATTGTATCCCGAGAGATAGTCGTACACCTTTACCTTCATTCCGTTCACTTCCAGGTCTCCCTGGTTCAGCAGGCCTTTGGTAAGGTCTGCTCCCAGAGCTTCCAACTGGATGCTGTCCTTATCCAGCACACTCTCCTCCGGAGTATGCCGCTCACACCCGGCAAGGACCGCAAGCAGGGCAAAGGACAGAATATATAGATGTTGCTGTTTCATCGGCAATCAAGTTTATTGGCAACCCGGTGGGGTATCGCCCCCGCCGGGCCGTAAAAGAATTAGATGTTAATCTTGGCTACCACATCCACTGCGTCCCAACCATCGATGGCGGGATCGAAGGTGATGACGGCATCGGAGAGATCCGGATCGTTGGGATCTACCGGATTGCCGGGATCCGTGGGATCACCGGGGTTACCACCGTTACCATTACTTGAAGTAGGGCTGATATTCAGCTGATAGGTAATAACATGGTTCATCTGCCAGGCAGAAAGCTCGGGCACATACAGGCTGGCCGCTACGTCGAAGGTTTCGGACAGGAAGTCTACTCCGTTCCGTTTGGTCTTGATGGTCATGTTCAGGATAACGCTCTGGCGGCCGCGATCCAGGGTCTGGGGCAGGACGAACATCTCAGGGACCAGTTCCTCTACCACACCGGGGGTCATATTAATGGCCTGCGCAAGATAATTGGGAGAGGTAAAGGTGGTGCTGTCGGTTACAGTCCAGACATAGTTTCCGTTGGCATCCTGGGGCTTTTCCCAACCTACGAGGCCCACAGAAGGGCTGGCGGCCAGGGTAAGGAGACAGTTGCCACGCTGGAAGATGTTGCCAACCTTTGCAGAATTCAAGGTCACTTCCCAGTCGGTGACGGTACCGTCGGCCTCCTGCTTGTGGTTGTACACCAGTACGGCGTTGAAACGGACCTTGGACATGGCGTGACGGAAGATGATGGGAACACCAGTATAGCCGCTGGCGGCATCGTCCTCTACATCGTCCACGTTCTCGGTGAAGCCCACGGCTTTGTCGGAATACATGATATCCAGCGGATTGGCCTGTACGTCAATATTGTTGTAATAAATCATGTTTTCATAGACCGTAATCCCTGACATCCGGGTGGGATAATAGCAGAAGAAATCTACCGTGGTGTTCTTGGGCCAATAGTAGACAGAGGAGGCTTTCCAATCACTTCCGGTGTAGGAAATGGTCTCATTGTCCATAAAATAGGTTCCGATGGTACCCTCTGCCCAGGCGTAGGCGCTGAACGTCTCCGTGGTGGGGAAAACGGTTCCGGTGATGCCTGCCTTGGTTGCATAGTTGGCCGTCTTGAAAGTGATCTCGCGCGAGGGGAAAGTCTTTTCCGTTTTGGCACAAGACACTGCCAACAGGGCAACAGACAAGGCTATAAGGCCAAAATGTTTCATAATCAAATTACTTTATAGATTGATACCTGCGTTAACAGTAATGTTCTCCCATTCGGATACGGCCGGGTCGAAGTAAACAACGGTAGGAACCACATCGGGCATGCCGTCACCGTCCAGGTCGTCGGTGGTCTGGGTGCCCAGGCTGGGAGCGATGTTGAAGGAGTAGGTGATGTTCTGGTTGATACCCCACTTGTCAAGCTCACCGCTCTGCAGGTAGGCATCGATATTCACACCGGTCTCGGTGAGTACCAGCTGAGGACCGTTGCCGTCGTTTTTGTCGCGGTAGGTCTCGATGGTCACATTCAGGACCACCTTCTGGCCATTGTTGAGCTCCTGCGGGAGGATCATCACGTCAGTGGCCAGCGGCTGGGCGGTGCCGTCCAGCTCCAGCGGAGTAGAAAGGAGGTGCATGTCGTCACGGGCGCCGCCAGTAGGATCCCAGACATTGCCAGCAGGTTTCTCCCAGGTACCGTCGCTCTTCAGGTTCAGGTTCAGGGAACCGGAAGCGAGCACATCAAACACGGTGATGTCGTTCACGGTAATCTTCCAGCTGGTGATGTCGCCAGTATCGGCGGTCTTGTTCATATAGGCCTGCTTAATCTGGAAGGAGACCTTGGCCAGGGCGTGGTGGAACAGGGTGGGAACACCGTTGTAGTAATAGGTGGTGGTATTGTTCTTGAGACCGGTCACTTTGTCGGCATACATCACGTCTACGTCGGGGTGCTGGCTCACATTCCAGGCCGGATAGCTGATACCGTTCTCCGTGATGGTGGGAAGCGGAGCGTTGGTGCCGTCTGCCGTATAAGGAGAATAGCAGATGAAGTCGATACTACCGGACTTGGGCCAATAGTAGGTGGTTCCGGTAGGAGCCCACACATTCTTTCCGCTGTCGTAGCCAACCGGCTGGTTGGTCATGAAGTCGGTGTTGTCAGAGGCAGATTCACCCTTATACCATGCATAGGCGCCGAAAGGGATGCTCTGATAGTTGTCCTTGTAGTCAGTCTCGGCCTTGGTTACGTTCTTGTAACGGGCAACCTGGAAGACGATTTCCTGGGAAGCCTCCGTCATGCCGGTCTCCTGCTGCTTGGAGCAGGCGACGAGGGCAAGGGCAGCAACGACAGCGATGATGAAGATTTTTTTGTTCATAATTGCTATATTTTTTTATTTTTTCCTGGTGGCCCGGGGCAGGGTCAGCCGCCCCGGACCGATGTACACACTATGAATTGAAAATGAAGTTGTTTTTAGAGCTTGATGGTAGCACCAGCATTCACATTGGTCCAGTCTGCCACGGCCGGGTCGAAGGTGATGACCACATCCTCGGGATCGTTGTCGTGAGCGTCGCCAGGGTTCAAAGCGGAAGCGGTGGGCTTGATGTTGATGGAGTAGTGGATGTTCTCGTTCATCTGCCAGGCCTTGAGGCTGGAAATATCCTTGATGTCAACGGTCTTGACAACATCCTCTTCGATGGACTTGCCATTGGACAGGGTGGTCTTGATGTGCATATTAAGGGTGAGGACCTGGGCACCGGCCTCCAGGATCTGCGGAATCACAAAACCAGATGCGGCATTCAGGGTCTGCGGGGCAGTAGTGAGCGTCATAGCGCCGGAAGGAAGCAGTTCCTGATCGCCGGTGGAACCGCTGAGGTTGGTCCATACATTAAACTTGTCAGTGCCAACAGTGGTCTCGGGCTTATCCCAGCTCTTGCCGTCAGCATTCAGGGTAAGGGCGCAGTCGCCGGTAGTCTTGAAACCGCCGATCTTGATGCTGTTCACGGTCACTACCCACTCGGTATGGCTGCCATTGGTAGCATCGTCATAAGTCAGGAAGTTAGCCTTGATGTCGAAGCTGAGCTTGGCCAGGGCGTGACGGAAGATGGTGGGAACACCGGTGTAACCGGAATCAGTAGCACCGCCGAAATCGTCGGTTACCTCATTCACGTTGTTGCTGCAGGTGGCTTTGTCGGCATACATCAGATCAACGGTGTTAGCAGTATAACCGGTGTAGGTGATGCTGTTCTTGGTCACGGCAGGGACAGTGCCGGGGGTGTCGCTGGTACCGGCGAACGGGGAATAGGAAATGAAGGAGATGCTACCGGTCTTGGGCCAGTAGAAGGTGTGGTCTACGGTTTTCCATACGGAACCGGCCTGGTCCACCTGTTCGTTCACCATGAAGTCGTCGGTGTTGTTGAACCAGGCGTAGGTACCGAAGGCGCCACCAGTGTATTTAACACCGGCATCGGCTTTGGTCTGGAGGCCGTTGGCCACCTCGAAGGAGATTTCACGCTGGGGGGCGTCCACAGGCTGGGTCTTGGTGCAGGCGGCCAGGGTTACCAGGGCAGCAGCTGCGAGGAAGAAGTACTTTTTCATTTCTTTAAAAATTTATTTTTGTTTTCTATCTTTTCTGTTTCGTTGCAATCCGGGGCAGGGTCGGCCGCCCCGGACTATTCATCTTATTGGGTAATGGTATAACCTGCGGCTTTCTCCTGCCAGGCCTCAACAGCGGGATCGAAGGTGACGGTGTTGTTGGGCTTGATGGTGATGGTGTAGGTATATTTGTAATTCATGTTCCAGGCGGTGATGGCCTCCACGGTGAAGTCCGTGAGCTTGATGCCCTTGGCGCCTGTGAGATCCACGGTCTCATAAATCTGCTCTGCACCGTCATAGTAGTGCTTGAGGGTGTAGTTGAGGTCGATAGTGGCGCTGTTGGTCAGGGCCTGCGGAAGCACGGTGATGGCATCGAAGAAGGTGAGACCGGCAGACACATTGGGAGCGGTGGTGGTCTGCGTGGCACCAACGCTGGCGGTTACGGTAGCAGAAAGATTGGTGTATGCTCCGGAAGGAGTCCAGTTGTAACCGGCAGCGGCATAAGGCCAGGCCTCGCCCGTGGAACCGGGATCGGCGAAGGTCACCGTCAGGGAACCCTTGTTGTCATAGTTGAGCGCCAGGGAGTTCACGGTGAGGTCCCATTTGTTCTTGGTGTCGGAGATTTCGGAAGCATCGAACTTCACAATCACGGATACCTGGGAAAGAATGTGGTGGAAAAGGGTGGGAACACCCGTTACATCCGTATTGGCCGTGCCATACTGCAGGCCATACTTGTTGGCAGAGGAGTTGGAATAGCGATAAGCAGCGCTGGCCAGCAGGGCATCGTCGGTGATGGCGATGGTTTTGTCGGTGTAGGTGGCGGTGCCATCGGTAATCACAGGGGCCGGAGTGCCGGCATAGGAGTAGAAGTTCACATAACCGGTCTTGGGCCAGAAATAGGTACGGTCCGAAGCCCACGACTTGGCAGACTCCTGCCACTTGATGGTTTCATTGGCCATGAAGGCCTGAGCGACACCACTGGTGGGGTGGAACCAAGCATAAGTGCTGAAGGTCTTGGCTTCGTCAAACTTCACCTCCCCGGCCTTGGTCTGGGGGACATAGTTGGCAACCTGGAAGGAGATGGCCTGGTCCGGGGTGACCACGGTGTTCTCTACTTTGGAGCAGGCGGCGCTGGCTACCAGGGCCACAGCTGCAAGAATCATGTACTTTTTCATATTCATAATGCGTTTTTAATTATTCTTTTATTGTATTTGGCAATCCGGGGCAGGGTCGGCCACCCCGGACCGTTAAGGTATTAGGCCTGCGGAACGTTGATGGTTCCGGTCTGGGTCTGGTCCCATTCTTCCACAGCCGGGTCGAAGAGGATCTGCTCGCCCACCGGGTCAATGATCACGTTGTAGGTAATGATCTGGTTCATATCCCACTCGGTGATGTAAGCACTGGAAGCGTTCTTGATGGTGTTGATCTTGACCGTGAAGTCACGGTTCTCATCCAGATAAGGCTGTGCCTCACTACCATAGGTGGCTTTCACATTGTAGTTGAGCGTGAACACGGCGTCATCGCCCAGGACCTGCGGCATAACCGTGCGGAGTGCAATGAGGTCTACAAAATCGCCGCTCTCAGTAGCATTCTTAGCAAGGGACAGAGCAGGAGTAAGGGTGCTTACAGTCTCAGTTCCGGCAGCGGCCACCCAGCCTACGTTCGGCTTGGAAGCGTTGGTATTGGTCCAGGCCTGGGTAGTAGGAGTGTGACCAGCATAGCTGTTGCTCAGCGTCAGGGTACCCGTGTTCAGGATAACGATATTGGAAAGCTTGGCACCCGTATTCAGGATGATGACATCCCATTTGGTGTTAGGAGTGGCATTGGCCGTCTGCAGCTTTACCTTGAACTGGATCTTGGCCAGCATATGGCGGAAGAGTGTGGGGACACCCTTGACAGAGGCATTGTCAATGTGATAAGTAGAAGAATTCTGTGTCTGATGATAAGCGGCATCAGCAACCAGGATATTGGCGTCAGTGGCAACCGGAGCGGTGTAAGTCAAGGAACCTTCGCCTACAGATGTAGGAGCGGGAGTACCGTCGTAGGAATAGAAATCAATGTAACCGGTTTTGGGCCAGAAATACTCACGGGAAGGAGCCCACTGTCCGGTGACAGGGGTATTCCAGCTGACAGTCTCGCTTCTCATAAACTGAGTCTTGGTGCCATCACCATTGGTGAACCAGGCGTTGGTGGTGAAACTGCCACCGAGTTCTGCATTGGTGGCCTGCTCGGCTTTGGTCTGGGCCACATAGTTAGCAACTTCGAAGGAAATCTTGTGGGAAGGGGTGGTGTCTTCCACTTTGGTGCAGGCGGCGCTGGCTACCAGGGCCACAGCTGCGAGAATCATGTACTTTTTCATATTCAATGTGCGTTTTATCTATAGTTCAAGTTATTCGATGGTAGCGGATACGTTCTCGGTGGCCCAGTCGGCGTCGATGGCAGGGTCGATCAGAATCTGGTCCGTCAGCGGGTTGATGGTGATACCATAGGTGTAGATCTTGTTGGGCAGCCAATCTGTGATAGCGACATTGGATCCATTCTTCAAGGTATTCAGCTGGATGGAAGCAGGGATGTCCTGCTCGGCCAGGATAACGGAACCATTGTACTTGATAGTGATGGCATAGGTGATACTCAGAACCATGGCATCCGTTACCTGTTGCGGGAGGACACTCTGCGCAGTGATGGAATATGTGCTCTGATCCGCAGCGGACGGGTACAGGATAGCGGGCGTTTCGGTAAGATCGGTATTCGAGGAAACCATCGCGATATTGGAAGCCGCATCTTTCGCAAGCCAGAAATAGTTAGCTACGTCAGGGGTCCATGCATTCTGTCTTGTAGCACCGGGATCGGCATTGGTCAGGGTAAGGGTTCCCTGTTTGTGAACGCTACTGAGGCTGACCGTCTGCAGTTTAACCTCAAAAGTGGTATTGTTATCATTGGGATCCGTCAGCGGGGAAGCATTGAACTGGAACTTCACCTTGGCCAGGGCGTGGTGGAACAGGGTGGGAACACCGGCCGTAACGCCGTCCTGCTTGTAAACTGCGCTGTCATTGTTCTTGAAACGCCAGGCTTCGTCGGCGAACATGATGTTGTCGTCCACGGCGATGGTGCGATTTTCCCAAACCATGGATGTCTCGGTTACCGTACCTGTAGGGGCACCGTTCTTATCGTACCAGGACACGAAGTTGATATAGCTGTCCGGATGCTTGGGCCAGTAGTAGGGATGGGAAGCAGGCTTCCAGGCGCTGGCGTTATACTCGATGGTTTCTCCGGCGGCACCGAAATAATCGGTTCCCGCAACAGCACCATTGGCGTGCAGGAAAGCCTTGCACTTGAAAGCCCTTACACCGTCTACGGTGATGATAGATTGTTCACCGGCTTTGGTCTGGGGCACATAACTGGCAACAGCAAAGCCAATCTCCTGTTCTTCGGAGGTATCTTCAATCTTGGAGCAGCTCATGCTGAACACCGCTACAATGGCGGCAGACATCATCAAATACTTTTTCATTGTGTTTCGTTCGATATTTTTCAATTCCTAATGTTTCGTTTTCTTATGTTACAGGATAATGGTTCCCTGTTCTTCTTCCCAATCGTCTACCCGGGGCTGGAAGCCACCTCCGCCGCCCGAGGGATTGTCCGGAGAAGGAGGCAATAACTCCCAATCCAGGTCTATCAGCAGCCAGTGCCGCTCAATAGCGTCTTCTGTCTTGAACACCGTATCCAGATTCACGGTTTTCTGCTGCAGGTTACCGCCGGTATCCACCACATTGAAGGTAACATACAGATCCGACGTGGAATCCGGGATTTTTCCGAAGGTGTTGAACAGGGCGCAAAGTACGTCTTTGTTGGCCCCGGAGATATTTTCGTCGGTGCTCTTGATCAGGTTGAAGCAGACACCGGTGGAAGGATCTGTTGTGCGGAGGTTGAGGCCGAACTTGTTGGACGGCGACAAACCGGAAATGACCGCTGTGGCGCTGGATGCGTACTGAATATTCTTCACACGAATCTGGATGTAGTACGTATCGATGATGGTGGTGGCCGTTGTGGAGATAACCACTACCGTGTCGTGCGGGGACACATGAAGGTCATGCTCGCGTGCGACTACCAGGTGATCTGGCTCGTAGTTGATTTCCAGATCTTCGTAGCGGTCGTTCTCGTTCTCGTTATCGTCGGCCCTGGAATAGCCAAGGTAGCTGCTGCGCATGGCCGGGGAAATCTCCTGCGTATAAGCCAGAATGCTGGTTTCGTTTTGCTCGTTGGATACCTGAGTAGTGGGTGTATCAAAATTGTAAACCAGGAAGTCGTAGTTACCATAACTAATGTTAAGATCCCCGGAGAAGACCTGGCTACCGTCTTCCGCGTAGCTCTTGCTGGTAATAAAGCTCTGGGTGAGCAAGTTCTTGGAATCTGTATCGTACACCATCACACGCATCATATCGGTGGTGAGATCCGGAACGGGGATGTGCTCGTTGTAAATGTCGGTCGTTACGTTGGCAACGGCCTTGATGTTTACCTTAACACGGATGGCTACCCGCTCTTCCATGTCTACGAGGGGACGGCGATGGCACCCTGCAGCAAAAAGTATCAAAAACAAAACGCCCAGCGTCCAATGTATCATTTTCCTAGTCATCGCTCACCTCCTTTCTTTCCAAAATTGATGGGAATGATCAGGCTCACCTTTGCCTTGGTGGGACCGAAGTAACTGACAGTACCCATATTATAAGGGTCCCGGATGAGGACGGAGTAATCGTCGGCCGGGAAATAATGGCGATAATCGGTTTGCAGGTAACCGGCGGACAGGCTGAACTCCAGATTCATTTTCTTCTTTTTGCCGATGGGCATTACGTAACCGGCGGTGATACCGGCACTCCAGTATTCTCCTTGATAGTTAATGGAACGGTCGTACTGGAAGTCGTACTTGGAGGACATTCCGTAAGCTCCGACAAACCAGCCGCGCATTTTCTCCGTACCGTTGACATCCCAGGGCTTGAACCAGAAACGACCCTCGATACCCATCTCCCACATCTGGAAGGCATATTTATTATCGATGTGCCACCAGGGGAACACATCCTCTGCCATGACGGACCATCTTCCGGCGATGGGAACTTCCACCTCAAAGTTGAGGGCGGTGACAGCGTCGTATAATAAATTGGTCTTTAAGTTGAAGTAGGTCTTTTTGCCCTGGGGAGCAGGTGCAGGTTTTATTTCCTGAACTTCAGCGGGGACAACCGGAACCACCGGAACAACTGGGGTATCGATGGCGATGGTGTCCATCTTGGGCGTCTCAATTTCTTTTTCTTCCACGGGCAGAATTACCGGCTCAGGAATTGAAATTTCGGGAACTTCTACAGGTTTGGGCTCCGAATTTGCGATTCTAAGACGGATTTCAGCGTAACGGAACTGCTTGAAGTAATTGGAATACAGGCGTTTATACTGAGGAAGGGCCTTGAGCGCAATTTCCTTGGAAGAAGGATCTTGGTCACTGTCGATGATGGCGAGGATTTTCTCACGGACATCCTCAGTGAAATGGCTGTCGTTCACGACCCTCTTGCGCAGATCCTGCCAAGCCTCACCCTTATAGTCCAGCTCGATCCGGCCTTCGAGTTCCGGATAGGAAGAAAGGAGGAGCTTATTGATGGACTCTGTTCTTTTCTTGGAAAGAGCCAGGTTGTATGCGTAATTACCTTCGGGAGAGGAATAGGAAACCACCTTCACGGATTCCAGGGACTCCAGACCGCCGGCGGCGATGAGGCTGTCCAGCATGGAGAGGGTGGCGGCATTCCCCATGTAACTGTCGTTCACAAAGGATTTGTCGAACTGGAAGTAAACCTTGAGAGCCTGCTCATCAATTTTACGCGCATGCGACTGCGCGCGTAAAGAAAAAGAACCGAGCACCAGCAACAACATAGCCAAGACAAACCGGAAGGCTGCCCTGGCAATGCTGCCGTAGTAATTCATTCTGTTCATTTTCATCTCAAAGTGTGCTGCGAGCGATGCAGAAATCATTCCATATCTTTCGCACTGCAAAAATAAACATAATTTTTTTATCTTCCAAAAAAAATAACAAATTTTTCGAAAATAATTTCTTATTCTTGAATAATGGGTGAAAATTGAACATCTGTGGCCCCTGAGTATCTATGTGGCATATTTCTCACTATAGACTCCCTATAAAACCCACAAATTGTAGAGATATGCACTAACAGTGAAATAAAAAGGCATTTTTTCAAGAATTAAAAATTTTCTAATTTTTTGCGAAAAAATTTCTTTTTTGAAAAATATTCACTATATTTGCATCAGAGAAAACGTACAAACGAACAAAAAGAAGTTTATACCTTATAATATATATATAATATGAAAGCGCAGCGTACCCTTTTCGCCATCTCCACCGCCCTTCTGGCTGCCCTCACCGCCTGTTCCAGCGTAGATGACATCCCTTCTGCCAAAGAAGCCACAGGTCAGAAGCAGGTAGATTTCAACATCCGGGTCACCCGGGACGGAAAGGAAATCCCCACCAAGGCCATCCAGACCAAAGGAGAAATCGTAGATGCCGGTGATATGCTGGCCACCATGGACACCCGTCGGCCTTTCGGCCTTGTAGGTATAGAAAAGGGAACCAATTCTGTACTGATAGACAACAGTGCCGTATACAGCAACGGAGATGGCTACAAGAAAATGTTCGACTCTGGCCTGTGGGAAATTCCTTCCACGGTGATGTTTAGCGCCTACTATCCGCACGTAAAAACCGTCTCCTACGAGAACGACAACAACTCGTACTCCATTCCCTACACTGTCAATGAAGTAGAGGCTGGCCCGCTGGTATCCAAAACCGTAGAACGCGCCATCGACCAGCTAAGCATCCTTCCCCTTGAATTCCAGCACATTACCAACGATATCGGCTTTAAAGTCTGCGATGCCACCCCCACGGAAGATCTTCAGGGGCTCATCCATCTGCGCAAGCTCACGGCCACCAATGTGGCGTCGGCCGGCGTCTATGTAAACGACCTTGCCCTTAGCCGCGGCAACTGGAACTACCAGGGCTATTACCGGAAAGTGGTTGTCTTTGAAGGAGATGCTGTGGTGGGAGTAGGCTCCGAAAATGAGAAATTCGTAGGCTACGAAACCCTGGAAGACCACATGGCCGACAGCCACCGCTATTATGCAATCCCTGACGAGATTGAACTGGCCAAACAGTGCGTAGAAGTCGTATTCGACGTGGACGGATTCACCCACAACGGCTTCAACTATCCGCCTCTGAAAGAACAGGTGTACAAGTACATGCTCTACGGCCTCCTGCCCGACAATGTATTCGTTCCTGGAAAACAGTATACTTTCCATATCGGTCTGGATCTGAGTTCCATCTATCATGAAATCACTTTTGCTCCTTCTGTAGGAGACTGGGAAACAAAGATTTACGAGAATAACGACGATTTCTGATGCTAATCTCGCTGTTCATATTCCTGCCAGTTGCATTCTGTCTGTTCTGGATCCTCATCCATTGTTGGTTGTCGTCCAGGGCAGACGCCTTCTGGCTCATTCTGGTATCGCTGCTGGACATGGCCTTGTTCCTGGTCACCGACAGCTACTACCTTATCCCGGGCGTGTCGTACCGGGCATTGTCCATTATGGCACTGCTGGCGCAGCTAACGGCTCCCGTTATCATTCCGCTTTGCTGGCTGTACATAGAGCGGCTCCGGTTTGGGACAGGTTCAAAACTCAGTCATCCAGCGCACATTATGTGGGTTATACTGCCGGTAATCCTGTTCACAGCCGCCATTGTCCTCACCTCCTTGATTGGTTTTTCAGAGGCACAGAACTTCTTTACACGGCTATACACAGAAGGAAACAGCATTGCAGGCGAATACAAAGGCTCTATTTTGTACACATACTATCTCTGGGTTGTGGTGATTTACAGGTTTGTCCTGGTTTTCGAGCTTGTCAGCTTCTTCACATGGCTTTTATTTCTTTGTAAGAAAGACAAATTCCAGATTCAAAATTTGGTAAGGTTCTTTAAATCAAAGAAATCTATCCGCTTATATGAACTACAGGTTTATAGCCTGTTTCCTGCCGCGTTCATCTTCCTCTCCAAAATCTTACTGTTCAAAGACTTTACAGATACGCATCTGGCCGTTGTCGCCATCGTAAACATAGCCCTTACGCTCTCACTCCTGTTGTATTACTTCCTCACTCCGTTCAGTTCCCGGAGAACCATTACCCTTCACCAGATAAAGCACTCATTCATATACAATTACGGAGAAAAAAACAAATCCGACGAGATCGAAGGCATAATCGGCGAACTGGTAGACGAAGCGGAAGAAGCCGCCCTTCGGCGCATCCGGGACAAGATTGGAGGCACCCTGAGCGAGGACATCACGGAAGAAATCCAGCCGTCCGTTGCCAGTACGCTCTTTACAGCCATCTCCAACAACTGGGACGAGGACAGCAACAGCCTCATTACGCGTTTCCAGCAGCTGATGACCGAAGAACAACTGTTCCTGCAACCCGGCCTCAGCCTCCAGGATGTGGCTGATAAGATGCACACGAACAAAACCTACGTATCAAAGCTGGTCAACAATAACTACAACCTGGGCTTTCCGGAGCTGGTGAACATTCTGCGCGTAGATTATGCAGAGCAATACCTGCTCACACACAGGGAGTTAAAACAGTCAGAGGTAGCCACCGCCTGCGGCTTCCAGAGCGCTTCATCATTCAATATCATCTTCAAGAAAATAACCGGCGTCACACCAAAAGTATGGGCCGCCAGTCACGAAAACAAGTCATAGACCTTCCCTAATGATGAATTTCGACCTAGATCTTTCCAGCTACAACATCCTGGCTGTAGACGATGTTCCCATCAACCTGACGCTGGTGGAAAAAATGCTCGCCAAGTTCCATATCCAGATCAGAAAAGCAGGAAATGGACTGGAAGCCATGCGTGAAATCATCGCTCAGAAGCCGGATTTGTTGCTTCTAGACCTCCTGATGCCCTATATGGACGGTTTTGAAGTATTAAAAAAAGTTCGTGAGAATCCCGAATGGACGAGCATACGCATCATTGTGCTCTCTGCGCTCAATTCTAACGAGGATATTGTGCGGGCCTATGATTATGGCGCCAACGACTTCATTACCAAGCCCATTATCTTCGAAAAGCTCATCAACAGCGTACATTCGCAATTAATTCGTTTAAATTCCGTAAAAAATAGTTGATTTGTTACAATTTTTGATTATATTTGCATGTATCAAATTTGAAACAGCGCTATTTTGTCCGGTAAAAAGCTCACATCCACCATTTTAATGCTGGTATGCCTGGCGTATCAAGTTCTAACGGCAGCTCCGGTCAAAGAATCCGTGCAACTCCGTTTCAGGATCAACCAGTCGGCCTTGGATCCGGCGTTCAGGCAGAATGCCAAAGCACTATTGCAGACAGACAGCCTCCTTTCCATGGAGGGTGTCCGGCGGGTAACCATCCGCTCTGCCTCATCACCTGACGGTCCCCTTGCCTTCAACCGCTATCTGGCACAGGCCCGCGCAGAATCCATTGTCACCCTCCTGAAGATTAAGCATCCGGACATTCCGGAAAGTGCCTATATAATAGAGGTAGTGGACGAAGACTGGGATGCACTTGCATCCAACATCCGTAAATCGGGTCAGCCCTGGGCAAAAGAAGCTCTGGAGATTATCGGCAATGGCGGCCCCCAGATGAAGTCCTTGCTACAGGATCTATGGGTGGGAGAAGCCTGGGAATACATGGCCCGGCATTATTTCCAGCAACTCCGCAGTGTCAGGATGGACGTCACAGTTACCCCGCAAAAAAACATCTCCAACCTTCGCGCATCGGCAGACCCCGTCCGGATTACCTATCCCGCCGGAATCCGCTATGTGTATCCCGGATATAAAGACAATCGCGCCCAGCTGGAAGCCTTGAAAAACTGGATACACTCCGGGGCCGATACCTTATATATAAAGACATTCACATCTCCGGAGGGTTCTTCGGTGGCCAACAGCAAACTGTCCGGGAACCGAGCAGCCGCACTTGAGCAATACCTTAGGAAAGAACTGGATTTCCCGGGAACCATTGTATCTGTCAGTGAAGGAGAAAGCTGGGAAGGCATTGCCAGTCTCATCGAAAGCGCTCAGGAACGGGATCAATGGGCCGGAATCCTGGATCTCATCCGGGACAACAGTCTCACCAGCGCACAAAAGAAACAACAATTAGGTCTATCATCCAACATCAAGGCCTGGCAAAAGCTACGCTCTACCGAAGAATACGAAAACCTGCGGGCAGCCTATATCAGCCTGTGAAACGCCTGAAAGGAATCATATCAACCCTGCTGACCGCGATCCTATTATTGTGTGGAAAACAGCTGTATTCGGCCGAAAACACCACCCAAATCACCTGTACAGTGCAAAGCCCCAAAGACGGCTCCCTGTGGATGGGAACGGCCGATAAAGGACTGTTGCGCGTGGGCCGGAACGGACGCCAAATTGTCTATAACAAGGCGTCCGGTCACCTATCATCGGACAAAATAGAAGCCCTTTCCCTGGAAAAACCGGCAGAAATCATCTTCATTCTGGACGGAAACGGGAGAATATACAGCTACAATTCGGTCCAGGGATTTGCCGAAAAAAACGGGTTTCCGGCTCCGGTCTGCGTAATGACGATAGATCCGGAGGGCCGGTTTCACTATGCCGCCACCGCAGAAAAGCTGTACAGTTTCACCTCTGAGGCGGCTCCACAGGAACTCCTGACACTACCCTTTGCACCCTTAAAAATAACGTGCGGAACAGACGAAAGCCTGTGGATAATTGGCGAAAACGGAATCCTGCAGGTTGATAAAAACATGCACACGACGGCCTACAATGGTGATTTTTCCGCAAGTGTATCAAATTCTAAGTCTTTCGAATTTGATACACCCTCCCAGGAACAGCCCCGCAAGAAAGAACGCTCTCAGGCCCTTCCCTGGATTCTCTCTGCCATACTGCTCCTGGCCCTGATAGCACAGTCTGTGCGCAGCGCCACGCGCAAAAATATCAAGCCGGAAGAAAAGCCGTCGCCCGCCCTTGCGCCCGTGCCCGCACCCGCGCCCGCATCTAAGCCTGCACCCAAGCCTGCACCCATGGAGCCGGCCGCCCCGAAGCCCAGCACGCCTAAAGAACCGGTTGCACCCAGGAAACCGGCTGTAGCAAAGGAAAAGCCGGCCCGCGAGGGCATTCCGGAGCCGTTATCAGATGCAGCCGTAGCAGAACTCAGGGAGAAACTGGGCGCCTCTCCGTTTGGGGAAAAAGTGCTGGCATTAACCGAGGAAAACCTGGCCAACCCCAGCTTTGGCGTAGAGCAAATTTCTGAAAAACTGGGGATTAGCCGCATTCATGTGAACCGGAAGCTAAAGTCAGAGACGGGTCTCTCCCCTTCCTTTGTTATCAAAGCCATCCGCATGGACCAGGCACGCAGGCTTCTTGCGGACGGAAAACACAACGTAACCCAAGTGGCAAACACGTGCGGATTCTCTTCCGCCTCCTATTTCTCTACCGCCTTTAAAGACTATTACGGCATCAGCCCGTCGGATTTCCTGGAAAAGATCGAATAGAGGCACTTGCATTATCACATTTTTATACTTAATTTTGTACAAAATTTTGTGCTATGCAGGTAACCACAATCTCCGGCTTCCGGGCCAACATCAAGCAATACTATGACAATGTGCTCTTTACGGAGGAGCCGCTCATTATCACCAAAGGGGACAATGGCGCCGTTCTAATCCCCCTCAAGGAGTACAACGCCATGCAGCGCTCCCTGGAAATCCTCCGGAACCAGCCGGCCATGAAAGAAATGGCGGAGGCGGCCCGCCAGATGGCCGCAGGGCAGCTTATCGAGGTAACGGATATAGATGCCCTATGAAACTGTATCTGAGCCCCAAAGCCAACTATCAGTACCAGGCCTTGAAGGGGAAGAGTGTTCCGTATGCAGAGCAGGTAAAAACTATCCTCCTGGATATCCGGGAGCACCCGCTTTCCGGAATAGGGACACCGATGCCCCTGAACGTACCCGCGCCGGGGTACTGGGAACGCCGTTTCAACGGAAGCGGCATGCTGGCCTATTTCTATGACGAAACAGAAGACTTTGTGGTCGTCGTGTTCATCTTCAACGAACTGTTGCCATCCCAGGAAGAGCTGCCGGCCCGGATACAGAAAATGTCAGAGCAGGATTACGTCCAGGTGATCCGCCAGATGGAGGCCAACAGGGGGCATGCCGATGACCCTAAAGTGGGCATTTTCTGGTACAATCCCGCCTGGAAGGAACTCTTCGGCGTGGTTTCGCACCCGGTCCGGGACTACACCCGGGCCAATGCTTCCGAAGGCCGCATCACCTGCTCGGAAATGCACGAGGATGTCTGGCGGAAGGAATACAACCGCCAGAAGCATCACGGAGACGGGAAAGGCCCCTTCATCGGTCCCTATGAGCAAAAGCCCAGAGGAAGGGTTTTCTATCTAATGAATGAAGACCGGTTTATTGTGGCTGTTGGGAAATGGCTGGATGAATATCCGGAGGCCAAGTCCCTCATCCTGGATGAGTTTGACTTACCTCCGGACAAAACTGCATTTGAATACGCCATCCACTGGGACATCGGCCACAGTTGGAAGTAGCTCAAAAAGTCTTACGGATTATCTAGATATGTCCGCCGCCCTGGGCATCCAGTTCCTGGTCCACCTTGTTCTTCTCTGCCATTAGCAGGTCCAGCAGCCAGTCTTTCTGCTCGTCCACCAGGCCCAGGTCCCGGCAGGCGCTCTCGTATCGGCCCAAAACGGCCTCCTGGTAGCGGTGGTAGCGCATAGACTTGCGGATCTCGTCCTCGATGGTTTCGTGCTCTATCTCGTAGCTGTCTTTGTAATACTGTTTATACACTTTCTCCGAGGTAAAGCGGATGCAGAAAAAGAACAGGCCGGAGGCCAGGATGACAATGCCCACGATACCCAGCACCAGGGGAACAATCTGAATGAGCCCCAGCATGCCCAGGGAGGAGCCTGCGAGGAAAATGACAAGGGCCAGCAGCTCGTTGCTGTGGTTTTTAAGAATTGAGGAAATCTTCATAATCGGTGAGCACGTTCGTGGTGCGGTTTTGCAGGATTTTAATCTTGTAGTCGTTCTCGGACTCCTTGGCGTCCATGGCTTTCTGGAATGCCCGACGGGCGGCGAGGGCCTCGTTATTCTTGCGGCGCATCTCTTCCAGGTTTTCCCGAAGCTGCCACTGCTGCACCAGGATGGAG
Source organism: uncultured Bacteroidales bacterium (assembly GCA_947168525.1). Classification (GTDB taxonomy): domain Bacteria; phylum Bacteroidota; class Bacteroidia; order Bacteroidales; family UBA932; genus Cryptobacteroides. Next base: position 11,827 of record CAMVMG010000021.1, on the reverse strand, counting down.
GCAAAGGCGATGGCGAACATCACCAGGAAGCCCAGCAGGATGGTCATCTGGTTCTGGGCCTTCAGGCGCTGGGCATCTTCCCGGAGCTGGGCGTTGTTCATTTCCGCGTCCAGGATGGCCAGGTCTTCGTTCTGGGTTTTGATATAGATGGAGTCTTTCTCGTTCACCAGGCCCCGGAGCTCTGAGTAGGCGTGATCAAAGACGCCCTTGGCGGCGTAAATTCCGTGCTTTTTGTCGTAGCGGTCACGCGGGGTGGTCAGGGAATCGGCCTTGGCCAGGGCCTCGTCGAAGCGCTCCTTGGAGAGGAAGTAGTAGATGTCCATCCCGTAGCGCGTGTCGTTGTCGGACTGCATCTTGTACAGCGGATCTGCCATCAGCTCGTCGTAGCAGCGCCAGAAACGGGGCCAGTCTTGCTGGGCATTGTACAGATAGGCCCGGGTCATTTTGGCTTTGATACGGATGGCCGGGAAAAATTCCTGGTAGGATTCGGCCTTGATACAATAGTCTTCCGCAGCAGCGAACTGCTTGAGCTTGATGAACTCCTGGGCCATCAGGATATGCAGGTTGGGAAGGTCTTGTTCTGCCCGGGCCTCTTTGCAGTAGAGGGCGGCGCGCTCGAAGTTCTGGATGGCCAGGAAAGAGTTTTCCCGGTAGTGCTGGATAAGCCCCACAATGCGGTAGGAGTACATTTTTCCGGCAGGCTTTTTCTCTTCCGACGCCAGGCGCTCCATGGCGCGGGCCTCCAACATGGCATCTGACATCCGGCCGATGTGCAGGAGTAGCTCGCAGTACTCATGCAGGGTGGAGAAATAGAACTCCCGGAGGTCTTTCCGGTCCTGCAGCAGGGTTTTGATCTCTGCCACGGCCTCGTCCATCCGTTCGTATTCTCCCAGGGCAAAACGCACCGGGAACTCCAGCGAAAGTCCCAGGCACTTGTAGCGGAAGTTGTCTTTTTCCGTCCCTACGGTGTACAGGGAATCTGCCAGCCTTAGATTGGCCGGATTGAACTCCTGCATGCGTCCGTAGGCATAGCGCTCGAAGGTGTCGCTGTCGATCCGGAGCCGGTTCACAATCTGCGCATGGCCGGTCGTGAGCACGGCCAGCGACAACGAAAGGAACAGGAAAAACTTCCGCATGGCTATTTGCCCTTGCACTTGGCTTCTACCAGCTGCATTTGCGTGACCACGCAGGTGAGCAGCTTCTCCATGATGATAGGCTTCATGATGAAGTCGTTGGCCCCCACGTTGAATCCCTTCACCACATCCTCGTTGGAATTAAGGGCGCTCAGGATCACAATCTGGATATCGGCCGTCTCAGGGTTTGCCCGCAGGCGGCGGATAACCTCGAAACCGTCGATGCCCGGCATCATCAGGTCCAGCAGGATCAGGTCCGGCTTCTGAGCGGCTACGGCGTCCAGGGCCTGCTGCCCATTGGTGGCGGTGCGCATGGTGAAATTGAATTTACCGAGCATCTTCTGCACCAGCAGCAGATTCAGGGGAATGTCATCCACGGCCAGCACATTGTACTGGGAATAGTCGTGGTTGGTAGCGTACAAAGGTGTCATATCTGATGAATGGATTTAAACTTCTTTCTGTTCGGGCGGAACCACCGGCACCAGGAACTTGAAGCAGGCGCCAGGGCCCGGGTACGTAGTGTCCAGGAACACTTTGGCACCCATCCGCTCCGCGATGTCGCGGCAGATGCTCAGACCCAGGCCGGTGCCCTGGACAAAGTCGTTGAGCTTGGTGAAGCGCTCGAAGATGGCCTCCGCTTTGTCGGCCGGGACGCCGGTTCCAGTATCGGTGACCGTAAAGCTCACGAAGCCGGGATTTTCCGTCAGGGAGCTACTGAGCTTGATCTCTCCCGCAGCCGTATGCTTGCAGGAATTGGTGAGCAGGTTGATCAGGATCTGCTGTACCCGGCGAGGGTCTGTCCGGAAGGTGAAAGGCTCTTTGCTTTCCGGGACATAGTACATCTTTACGCCGGGCTGCAGGCGGTGTTCCGTGCTGGTGATGGCCGCCTGGCTCATGAAGTGCACCTCCCCGTCTTCGTAGGTGATGCGGTATTTTCCGTTGTCCATGGCCGACACATTGAGAATGTCGTCCAGGAGCATGGTAAGCATCTTTGTATTGTTGACGATGTGTCCGGCGAACTCCTCCTTCTCTTCCGGCGGGAAAGAGCCGTCCGGCAGTGACAGCAGCTGCGAGAAGCCCACAATGGCGTTCAGGGGCGTGCGCACCTCGTGGCTCATGTTCTGCACGAAGCGCGTTTTGGCGGCATTGGCCAGCTCCACTCTCTCGTTGGTCTTCTTGAGGTTCATGATATGGATCCAGGAGAAGGCCAGGGCGCCCAGGAGGATAATGGTCATGAGCAGTAGCATAATCCGGGTAGCCTTGGACAGTTCGCCGGCCTGCTGGTCCACTTTGGCTGTAAGGGAGTCGTAACCCAGGCGGGACTCCAGCTCCGTGAGCTTGCTCCGGTTGGATTCCGAGAGCATGCGCTCGTTGTTGGCCACCAGCTGTTTCTCCAGCTCAAAGGCCAGATCCTTGAAGTTGTACACCTCTGCCACGTTGGCGATGTACTTGATTTCCCGCACCCGCAGGTTCATGCCGCGGGTATTGACGGCGGGAGTGCCGCCCTCCGGGGTGTACACGACGTGGTCCAGGTTGGCGAACATCTGTTTGGCCGATGAGCTGATCTGGGAGATGTAAGGGTCTGCCAGGCAATAGTCGCGGGCTTTCTCATAGCCCTTTTTGTCTTTGTAATAAGCGTTGAGCTTGGCCCGGTAGTACATGCAGCGGAGGCTGTCCAGGTGCTGTTTCCGGGCGGCCTCCGCCTTGGCCACGTTTACCAGGACGGAATCGTGGCCGATGGGGTAAGTATCGGCCAGGTCACAGTAGAGCCGGGTGGCCGACTGCCGCAGGATGGTGGGGTCGTCCGTGGAGTTGAACATGTCGAGGGCCTTGATGATATATCTTTTGGCCGATATGTAATCGCTCTGGGCCACATAGAGGCTTACCATGTAGCGGTCTCCCATCCAGATGCCGTAGTCTTCCTTGTATTCCCGGGCGATTCTCTGCATCTCCTGCACCAGGTCCATCACTTTCAGGAACTGGCTGTTGTTGTAATAGAAGTTTTCCAGCAGCTCGTAGGAGTAGTAGAAGTACTGCGGATACCCGTACTTCCTGGCCACCGTCTTCAGATTTTCCATGGCCTTGACCACGGCGGCCTCTTCTTCCTTGGTGATGTCCTTGTGGGCGGAATCTTTTTTCCGAGCGGTAATTGTGCGGGTGATGTGCTTGAGCTGCTCTACATAATACAGCGTCTCCGCCTTGGTATCGCCCTTTTCCAGCGCGCTGGCGAGCAGGGCGGCATTGGCCTCTTCAAAGCCCTCCTTGCCCACGACAAGCTCCACTTGGCTGTAATACTTGTAGCAATCGTCGTCAAGGTTGAACGGATTGTTCTGGGCGGCAGCCGGCAGCACCAGGCAAAGCACCAGCAGCAGCGTTACTGGGATGTTCCTTTTCATGTCTCCAAATATAATGAAAAAACATGAAATATTTGTCCCTCGCACAAAAAAAACACCCGCAGAAGACCGCAAGTGGGAAAGCTGATATTGTCAAATCTTACTCCTTATCGTCTTCGATGAACATAAATCTGTTCAATCCGGAAATGAATATCCTGGTCAGCACGTGTATTTTCAATGAAAAACGGTAATTTATGTTCACCTGTAAAGCTTCATATTTCACAGAGCGGGCAAACGAAACCGGAAGCGCAGCGATTGCACTCCCGGTTGTAAGTTTCAACCTCGTCCGATTTCTGTTGGTGAGGTTGTTATGTGGCACGATGATTATCTATGGGGCCGGGTAGACCAGCGGGCTGGTGGCGAGGTAGGTCTCGCCGCCGTTCTGGAAGGCCGTGCCGTCGTAGTACTGCGTGCCGCCGATGGTGATGGTGCCGCAGGTGCTGCTACCACCACCACCATTAGAGCCCTTTCCAATGCTGTACGGGCCGGAGTGTTCGGCCGATTTGTTGGCGGTGACGCGGGTGACGCCATTGGTAATGGTGATATTGCCACACGCGCTGCCGCTGCCGCTGCCGATAGCCGCAGCAGAAACTCCACCCGTGGCCGTAACGGTGCCGCCATTGATGAGTATATTACCGCAGGCACTGGAGCCGTGTGAGTCGGTCGCGCCACTGCCGATGGCCGCAGCACGATATCCACCCGTGGCCGTGATGGTGCCGCCGCTGATGGTGATGTTGCCGCACGACGAACCACTGTCTCCCCGGGCACCAATGGCTGGACTGCCAGTAGTGCCTCCCATTGCTGTCAGCGAGCCGCTGCCCTTGATAGTAAGCATGGCGCCCGTCGGACCAGCCTGGACACCTGGGTAGGATGGATTACTACTTGACGACGTAACGTTGTTCTCTCCCACGAGGGTGATGGTGGCGTCGCCGAGGCACTCGATACCCGCATAGTCGGTCTCGCTGATGGTGGCACCGCTCAGCCTCACATGGGCGCCGTCGGGGATGGTGACGTGGCGACCGCTGGGCAGCGTGCCCGTCAGCACCTCATAGAGGCTGGTGGTGTAGTCGTCGCCGAGCGAGGCGAGGTCGGTGGTCTTATAGCCGTCGGCCATCTTCACCTTGACATCGTAGAACTTTCCTTGCGTGAAGGTGACGGCACTCTTCGTCGTGTAGGTGAAGTATTTGTCACCGTTCGTTGCACGGAGCTTAACGGTCTGCCCGCTGATGCCGCGCAGGGCGGCGTAGATGACGTTGGTCGAGCCGTCGGGCGTGAGTGTCAAGGTATTTTCGGCGGGTATGAGGGCTATGTCGCCGCTCTCGGGCAGGGCAACCGACTGCACCAGACCGACGGCCGTGATGTCGAGGCTGGTGGGACAGACGGGCGTGGTGCCGTCGCTCTCATAGAGGTTGAAGCGCACGATGGCCTGCTGGTTCTCGAATGTGGCGGTGCCCGAAGCGGTGACCTCGCTGCCGTCCACGGCGCTGACGGTGACCATTTTGCTCTTCGATGTCGTGGTCATGCAGTAGTCGTAGTTGGTGGCTATCTTGTCGAGCGTGCCGTCCTGCCCGGTGTAGTTGAACACGAAACTGCTGGTGCTTGGGCCAAGGTTCGTGCCGGGATAGCCGAGCAGGAGCTTGTCGCCTTCTGCGAGTCCGCCCGCCGTCGTCACCTTGTCCGCGTCGAGCGAGCCAGTGAACGTGGCGGTCAGGCCGTCGGCACTGACGGTCGTAGCCGTGAGCGTGCCGAGCAAGGCAAAGTCGACGTTGTCCATCATTTCCCTACGCTTCATCACCCTGATTTCGTCGCCCGCCGTCCACGTGGCGTCCAGTGTCTTGCCGTCGAGCGAGAGCGCCTTAGTCGTATCATCATTGCCTTTCGTGGCGGTCACGACCAAAGTATATGACTCAGGAGCCTCTTCGACAATTGTTTCCGGAAGGGGTTCAGTGGTGCAGGCGGCAAGAATGGCAGCCAGCCAAAACAATGTGTACTTGATTCTCATATTCTTGCCCTCCATTATATCCATTCGTCTTCGATTGCTTGACCGTATCCATTGCGCTCTCCGCTGACGCAAATCACGCCATCCTGCACCACCTCGAAGACCAGCGTCGAGGGTGCAAGGTATGTTTGTTTGTTGTTCTTTTCTATTTTGAGGTAATCACTCCGCTTTGCTTGATGCAAAGTTAGCATTTTAATCCATATTTCACGCGACAGCAAGGAGTTGAACTTCATTTCCTCCCAGATAGCGGGGGACAGGATTTCATCTACGATTTCAGTCGGCCTGGCGAACGACATCGGTGATGGTGGTGAGCCAAGAACCTCTTATGAAGTTGTTGCCGCCAGTGTGAATTTGCTTTAACCCCCTTTCTTCCGTGATTCTCTCGGTTTTCGCTATGCGATTCTGCATATAGGGTGTTCTGCCCGCCGAGAGAATCTTTTTTCCTGCCGGTTATTTCATTTCTCAGAGATAAGAGTTTAAATGTTTTGTGGCCGATGAGGCTCAGGGAAGAGAAATTATTGCTAAATTTGAAGGATAGGACAAAACTGATTCTCATGGCAACAGATACAAAACAACGTCAAGCGGCAAAAGCATTCGTAAAGGATTGGCTTGAAAAAGGGTATGAGAAGGGAGAGACGGCCCGCTTCTGGATGGATTTGCTGGGAAGGGTATTCGGTATCACTACCCCCGCCCAATTCATTCAGTTCGAGATCCCCGTGAAAACTATTTTAAAGGAAAAGGGTTCAGACTTCATTGATGGCTATATTCCGTCTACCAAGGTCCTAATTGAACAAAAGGGCTCACACGTGGACCTTAGCGCCAAGTATCGCCAGTCCGACGGTCAAGAGCTTACCCCCTACCAGCAGGGCCGTCGTTATGCAGCCGGTCTTCCACTGTCCATGGCTCCCAAGTGGATTGTGGCCTGCAACTTCACCACGTTTGAAGTACATGATATGGAGCGGCCCAACGATGCTCCTGAAGTTATCCAGTTAGCCGATTTGGAGAAAGAATACCATCGCCTCTCCTTCCTGGTTGATGATACTAACGTCCACTTGAAGAAAGAACTTGAAGTATCTATCCAGGCCGGTGAGATTGTGGGTGTACTATATGACAAGATTCTGGCTCAGTACAAAGACCCTAGCAATCCAGAGTCCCAGAAGGCTCTTAATAAGCTCTGCGTTCGTCTGGTATTCTGCCTCTATGCCGAAGATGCTGGTATATTCGGGACAAAAGACATGTTCCACGACTATATGCAGCAGTTCGAAGCGAAAGATTTCCGGAAAGCACTGATAGAACTGTTCGAGGTCTTGGATACTAAGCCTGAAGACAGGGACGAGTATATGGACGAGGAGTTGGCCGCCTTCCCGTATGTCAATGGTGGAATGTTCGCCGGTGAGATTGAGATACCCAGAATAACGGACGAGATTCGTAACCTTATCCTCCCAGCGGGCCAGTGATGATTTTGACTGGAGCCTCATTAGTCCCACCATCTTCGGCGCCGTGTTTGAGAGTACCCTGAACCCCGAGACACGTCGTGCCGGCGGTATGCACTACACGTCCATCGAGAACATCCACAAGGTTATCGACCCGCTCTTCCTGGACGACCTGAAAGCCGAACTGGCCGACATCAAGGCAACCTCCGTGGCCAAGACCAAGCGAGAGCGTGCCTTTGCCTTCCAGGACAAACTTGCCGGTCTCAAATTCTTCGACCCGGCCTGCGGCTCCGGCAACTTCCTCACCGAATCCTACACCTCGCTCCGACGACTCGAAAACGATGCGCTGCGCATTATCTATGGAGATAACAGAGTTATTGGAGAAATGGCGGAACCCATCAAGGTTTCCATCAACCAGTTCTACGGCATAGAAATCAACGACTTTGCCTGTTCAGTAGCCCAGACGGCACTTTGGATTGCCGAGGCCCAGATGATGCAGGAGACCGATGAAATCGTGGGATTCAACCTCGATCCGCTGCCGCTTAAGACCTACACCAACATCCATGAGGGGAATGCACTCCGGATGGATTGGAATGACGTGATTCCGGCCAGCGAGTTGAACTACATTATGGGTAACCCTCCTTTCGTGGGATATTCATGGCAGACTAAGTCTCAAAAAGACGATATACTTTCTGTTCTTGTCAACAAACAAGGCAAGCCATATAAATCTGCTGGCCGTGTGGATTATGTGGTTGGATGGTACTATAAAGCCGCCGCATACATGTCCGGAACTCATATTAAAGCGGCACTTGTATCAACTAACTCAATCACTCAGGGCGAACAGGTCGCTGCTGTATGGAAACCAATTAAAGAGGATTATTCGCTAAGTATCAACTTTGCATGGCGAACATTCAGATGGGATAGCGAAGCTAACCTAAAGGCTCATGTCCATTGTGTAATTATTGGCTTTTCTGTTGGAGAAACCGTCAAGGATAAAAGGCTCTTTGAAAAAGATAGGATTATTCCTGCATCCAACATCAACGGATACCTAATCAATGCAGACGACGTATTTATAGAGAATAGAACCAAACCTATCTGCGATGTTCCTGCATTATTGAATGGCGGGAAACCTACTGAGGGAGGCTTTCTTATTCTGACTGAAGAAGAGAAGGATTCTCTACTGGCAGATAATCCGTTAGCACAAGTATTTATCCGTCCTTACATGATGGGCAAGGACTTTATAGAGAGAAAACCTCGTTACTGCTTGTGGCTTGTTCATGCAAATCCTTCTGTTCTTCGCAAGTGCCCCAAAGTTCTTGATAGAATTGAGCAGGTACGCATCTATCGATTGGCAAGTCCGAAGGAAGCGACTCGAAAGAAGGCAGAAACTCCGCAACTATTTGATGAGGTTCGAGAATGCCCTACAGATTATGTCGCCATCCCTAAAGTATCTTCTGAGCAAAGAAGATATGTACCTATGGACTATCTGTCAAAAGATATTATTCCTGGCGATAAGTTGTTTATGATGCCGGGGGCAAGTCTCTATTCCTTCGGTGTTTTGACTTCTTCGGTTCATATGGCGTGGATGAGGGCTGTATGTGGTCGCCTGGAAATGAGGTATAGTTATTCCAACACCATTGTTTATAACAATTTCCCCTGGCCGTCTCTTAATGCAGCACAGGAGGAAAAAATAAAGCAGTCAGCTCAGGCTATTCTGGATGCGCGGGCATTATATCCTGACAGCACATTGTCGGATTTATACGATGAACTCGCTATGCCAGCAGAACTTCGGAAAGCCCACCGGGCCAACGATGCTGTCGTCTTGGATGCTTACGGCTTCCCGAAAGACGCTTCGGAGTCTGAGATTGTTGCTCGTTTGTTCAAGATGTATCAAGACCTGACCAAATAAACCGATAATTAACCTTTCCTCATATGACTTTCACTTGGATACCGTTCTACAAGGAGTTAGCCCAGAAACTCCTCCAGCACAGAGACAATAGGAAGCCTCTCATTGATTGGATTTACGACAACCTTCAGGGTTACATCGGTCACCTGAAAGATGACAACGATGGGCGTCGTGTCTCCGACATAGATCCGTTTTCCGTGTTCTCCATCTTTAACCGGGGTATTACGGACAAGAACCGGGGCATCATCTGCACCAAACTAAAAGACGGCTTTAGCATCACGGCTCCAATCCCCGAGGACTACAATGGTATCCCTATCGTCAATGCGCTGCAGTCCAACTTCATGGCATTTGAGAAAGACCGCAAGGAAGGCGACATCGAGCGGCTGTGGAACGTCTTCGTGGCGGCAGTGAAGGATGAACCCATCAAGGATGCATACGACGCCCTCAAAGACCAGTACCTCATTAAGTACAACCTGACGATTGGCCTGTTCTGGGTAAGGCCGGACAAATATCTCCCGCTGGATGGCAATTGCAGGGAATACCTCAAGGACCTGGGCATCACTGTGCCGAAGCACCAGTTTGTAGTTTTCGACGAGTATACCAACGTGATGAAGGAACTGGATACCCTCATCGCCACCGGCAAATATGATTTCTCCAATTTCGCCGAATTCTCCTATATCGCCTTCGTCAATAAAGTGGAGAATCGAGAAGGAAAGAAGGTGAAGCCTGCTGACGATTCAACATCTTCCGTGAGATACTGGGTCTTCTCTCCTGGAGCAAACGCCAGAAACTGGGAACGTTGCAAGAAGGATGGTATAGCCTGCATCGGCTGGGAAGAGATTGGTGACCTGTCCAAGTTTGAAACGCTGGATGCTATAAGGGAGGCCATGAAAACCAAGTATGGCGATGCTTCCTCGAATTACAAGAATGATGGTCTTGCCACATGGGAGTTCTGCCGTGAGATGAAGCCTGGCGACATCATCTACGCCAAGCAGGGCAGAAACAAGATTCTGGGCCGTGGTGTGGTTGAGTCCGACTATATTTACGACACCTCCTATCCTGACAATCAGAATGTCCGCAAGGTCCGTTGGGAAAAAGTGGGCAACTGGACTTCCCCCGAGACGCTGGCGATGAAGACGCTCACGGAGCTGACCCGCTATCCGGAATTGCTAAAGAAGTTAGACGAAGTGATGGTAGATGCGCCTGCTCCGGAAACCGGCATCGCATATTATTGGCTCAATGCCAACCCCAAGATTTGGTCCATCGACACCATTGATGTTGGTCAGACCCAGAATTATACTGCCTTCAACGAGAATGGTAACAAGCGTCAGAAATACAAATACTTCGAGGCCATTAAACCGGGCGACCTTATCATCGGTTATGAGACCACACCTGTCAAGAAGGTCAAGGCCCTTTTCGAAGTGACCAAGACATCCAAAGACGAATTCTTTTTCAAGGTGGTTGAAAAGTTCACCCATCAGGTCTCCTGGGCCGAACTCCTCGAGGACGATGTCTTGAAGCAGAGCGAAGTCTTCATCAATAACCAGGGCTCCCTCTTCAAGCTGACCCAGGCCGAATTTAACCGTCTGCTGGATTATGTCAAGAAAGGTTCACCGGAGCCGATTCTGTTCAGCCCGGAGAGCGAGGACAATCCTGCTTATTCCTTCGAGAAAGACCCCGAGAAGCCCTTCATCAACCCGAAGGCCTTCCACCACATCGAGAGCATCCTGAAGCGCAAAAAGAACATCATTCTGCAAGGCCCTCCGGGTGTCGGCAAGACCTTCCTTGCCAAGAAGATTGCATACTCCATCCTCGGCGAAGAGAACGACTCCTGCATCGAGATGGTCCAGTTCCATCAGTCCTACGGCTACGAGGACTTTATCCAGGGCATCCGCCCGTCAAAGGATGGCTTCGTGGTACGTAACGGCATCTTCTATGACTTCTGCCAGCGGGCCAAGAACGACAACCGCCCGTATTTCTTCATCATCGACGAAATCAACCGTGGCAACCTCAGCAAGATACTGGGTGAGCTGATGATGCTCATCGAGTATGATAAGCGTGGCCCTAAGCACATGGTGCGTCTGACCTACTCAAACGCTTCCGACGAGCCCTTCTACGTGCCCGAGAACGTTTACCTCATCGGCTGTATGAACACGGCAGACCGCTCCCTGGCCATCGTGGACTACGCCCTCCGCCGCCGCTTTTCCTTCATTACCCTGACTCCGGAATTCGGTGATACCTTCAAGAACTTCCTGAAGGCCAAGATGGACAAATCCTTCGTGGACACCATCACGGCAAAGATTGTGGCCGTCAACCAAGTCATCCAGGACACCGAAATGCTCCGTGGAATGGAAATCGGCCACAGTTACTTCTGCAACTTTGAAGGATTCAAGAAGGGTGAGGAAGCCGCCTGGTGGGAAGACATCTGCGAATATGAACTCTTCCCTTATCTGGACGAAGTCTGCTACGACGATAGCGACCGCCTCGATGCCCTGAAGAAGATGCTCAAGCTGTAGCGGTGGCGGCCCAGATTCCCATACAAAACCTCTATTACCTCCTGTGCTATGCCTGGGGGCTTCCGGAGCAGCGTGATTGGGTGAAGGTCGATGCCGACTCTTGCCCGGCCGTACTGGATCTCCTGTCCCGCCTCCTGACCAAAGGGGCCGATATTCTCTTGAAGCGTGGCATCGCAAAAGAATACCGCACCCACGAGGAAGAGATAGCCGGCATCAAAGGGAAACTGGAACTTGCCAAGACCATCAAAGCCAACCGGCACCGTGAAGGTAAGACCATCTGCACCCTTGATAACCTTACCGGCGACATCCTGCTCAACCAGATTGTCTACACCACGATGTACCGGCTCCTCGGGAACAAGGACCTTGACAAGAGCGTCAAGAAAGACCTTCTCCGCACCTTCCGCCGATTCCCGAAGGTCACCATCATCGACATCAACCGAGGGACGT
>CAMVMG010000020.1 GCA_947168525.1 uncultured Bacteroidales bacterium | reverse complement strand
ACTTGATCTTGTCCTGCATGATGTAGCGGTTCTGCTTGATGTTGTTCTCCTTGTAAAGCTCGTTACCCAGGGTGACGATGTTCTTGTGGGTGATGTTGGCGTTGGAGTCGAACTTGGAGCCGGTGGCGGCGTTGGAAGCCTTGATGTAGTCCCGGATGAAGTCCCGCTTCTTGCGGAGATCCATCCCCCGGTCGAAGGTTTCGATATACTCCAGAGCCGCCTTCTTGTTGATGGACATGAGCGACTCCACCACCTGGCGGCGGATTTCCTGGCTGGACATCTTGTCGTAAATGAAAAGGTTGTCCACCACGGACACAACCACATCTTCCGGAACGGGCTGGCCGGTATGGACGTAGGCCAGGCGGATTCCGTTCATCAGTTTTTCTTTGTCGAACTCCTCGTAGGAACCATTGGTTTTACGAACTTCCATATTGTTGATTTTTAATTACTTACAAACAACACCAAGCCACAAGGGCTGAAAATGCACGGACTGCCTCAAGGGCAATCCGCTATTCGTTTACAAAGTTAAGCCCCTTCTTCGTGGATTTAACCACCCCCGGGGAGAAAGTTTTCCACAATCTTATAAACACCATGAAATACAGAGAAATTTTGTACCTTTGTAAGATTAAAGGACAAAAAGAATCCGATGAAGAATTTTGTAGAAGAACTCAAATGGCGCGGCATGATCCAGGATATCATGCCCGGAACGGAAGAAAAACTGATGGAAGGCCCCCAGGCCGCTTATGTAGGAATAGACCCCACGGCCGATTCCCTACACATTGGCCACCTGGTGAGCGTAATGATACTCAAGCATTTCCAAAGCTGCGGGCACAAGCCCTACGCCCTGGTGGGAGGTGCCACCGGCATGATCGGAGATCCCTCCATGAAAAGCGCGGAGCGGAACCTCCTGGATGAGGCCACCCTGAACCACAACGTAGCCTGCATCAAGGCCCAGCTAGCCCGCTTCCTGGATTTTGACTCCGACGCCCCCAACAAGGCCGAACTCGTAAACAATTACGACTGGATGAAGGATTACAGCTTTATCAACTTTATCCGTGATATTGGTAAGCACATCACCGTCAATTACATGATGGCCAAGGATTCCGTGAAAAAACGTCTGCAGCGGGACTCCTCCGAAGGCATGTCATTCACCGAATTCAGCTATCAGCTCATGCAGGGCTACGACTTCTACTGGCTCTGGAAGCACAAGGGCTGCGTGCTGCAGCTGGGCGGAAGCGACCAGTGGGGCAACATCACCACCGGCACGGAACTCATCCGCCGCATGGACGGGGGCGAAGCCTTTGCCCTCACCTGTCCGCTTATCCGCAAGGCCGACGGCACCAAGTTCGGCAAAACCGAAAAAGGCAACATCTGGCTGGACGCAGAGCGCACCTCGCCCTACGAGTTCTACCAGTTCTGGCTCAACGTGGCCGACGATGACGCAGAGCGCTACATCAAAATCTTCACCCTGCTGGACCGTGAGACCATCGAAAAACTGATCGCCGAGCACCGCGAAGACCCCGGAACGCGCAAACTGCAGAAAGTCCTGGCCGAGGAAGTAACCCGCATGTGCCACGGACAGGAAGCCCTGGACAAGGCCATCGAGGCCTCCCGGATGCTGTTCGGCGGCAACTCCGAGTCCCTGAAAAAGCTGGACGAGCGCACCTTCCTGGCCGTATTTGCCGACGTTCCCTCGTTCGACATCGCCCAGGCAGACCTCCCCTGCAACATCATGGATTTCCTGGCAGTGAAAACCTCCGTCCTTCCCTCCAAGGGAGAGGCCCGTAAGATGATCCAGGGCGGCGGCATCGCCATCAACAAAGACAAAGTGACCGACATCGCCGCCGAAGTTACCGCAGCCGACATCGTGAACGGCCACTATATCCTGGCCCAGAAGGGCAAGAAGAACTACTTCATCATCAATATAAAATAGATTCCCGGTCAAGCCGGGAACGACGATTATGGAAAAACCTGCCAGCACAAGACAACTGAAGGTAGCCCGGGAGCTGCAGAAAGCCCTGGCGGAGATTATCCGCGCCAAGGGCATGGCGGCTTTCGGAGGCGCCCTTCTCACCGTAAGCGAAGTCCGGGTGAGCCCGGACCTGTCGGTGGCCAAGGTGTTCGTGAGCATCTTCCCCTCCGACAAGCAGGAGAGCGTCATGGCCCTTCTGGAAGAGAACCTGCGCGCCATCCGCGGAGAACTGGGCCACGTCGTGGGCAAACAGCTCCGTATCATCCCTGAAATCAGCTTCCTGCTGGACACTTCCCTGGATTACGCGGAACACATCGACCAGCTGCTGAAGAAATAATGACCAGACTGCCGCTGACATTCGCCGTCCGCTACCTTTTTGCCCGGAAATCCTACAATGTGATCAACATGATCTCCGGCATCGGCGTGGCGGGCATGGCGGTGGGCACGGCAGCCCTGATTGTGATCCTGTCCGTTTTCAACGGATTCAACCGCATCGTAGACGGCAGCCTGCAGGAGGTAAACGCCCCCCTTGTGGTGCGCCCCGCGCAGGGAAAAGTCTTCGTGCCGGATTCCTCCGTCTTCGCCTGGGCCTATACCCAGGAAGACATCCTGTCCCTGTCCAGCGTCCTGGAAGACCAGGTGTTCCTCTCCTATGACGGCCGGCAGAGCCTGGCACGGGTCAAAGGGATGGACCCGGTGTCGGAGGAAGAATCGCCGCTGCGGGAACGCATCGTGGACGGAGCCTGGACCCTTCACACCGGAACGGTTCCAAAAGCCGTCGTAGGCGCTACCCTGGCCTATTCCCTTGGCCTGAGCCCCCACTTTGTGGCGCCGCTGGAGATTAGCTACCCGTCCCGTACCGCAGAGGTCTCACTGGCCAATCCGGCCGCCTCCCTCAGAACCGTACGCCTGCAGCCCTCCGGCATCTTCTCCGTCAATGCCGATATTGACGCCCGCCTGGCAGTGGTTCCCATCGAGACCATGCGGGAGCTGCTGGAATATCCGGAAGAAGTGTCTTCCGTGGAGCTGTGGGTAAAGCCCGGCGCCGAAGCCCGCGTGGCCCAGGTGCTGCAGCAGCGGCTGGGCCGCGGTTACAAGGTGCTGGACCGCTACCAGCAGGAAGAATCCATCTACAAGATGATGCGCTACGAGAAATTTGCCATTTACCTGATTCTGGTTTTCGTGGTCATCATCATCGCTTTCAATATCTACAGCGCCCTCAAGATGCTGGTCATCGAGAAACAGGGAGATATCGGCACCCTCCGCAGCCTGGGCGCTCCGGAAAGCCTCCTGCGGAACATCTTTCTCACGGAAGGCTTTCTGGTGTCGCTGCTGGGCATGATCATCGGCCTGGTGATGGGCATCCTCCTGGTATGGGCGCAGGGCCGATGGGGCCTCATCTCCATGCCTGGCAATTATTTGGTCCAGGCCTACCCTGTCGTCCTCAAGGCCACTGACATCCTCTGGACTGTCGTGGGCGTTGCCGGCGCAGGGCTGGTCATGGCTCTGATTCCCTCCCGCAAGCTATGAAGGACGCCCCGTTACGCATTTTTGGCCGATTTCGCGTAGCCGGCGGTCCAAGGGGGCACCGCATTACACGTTATGGGCCTTTTTTGTGCATCGCACTGATCCTTCTGGCAGCGCTGGACCTGCTCTCAGGCGGCGGACTCAGCGCGGTGGGCGGCGTGCTCCTGTGGAAGCTCCGCCTGCCCCGGATGCTCACGGCTGTGGTGGCCGGCGCTTCCCTGGGGCTCTCCGGCGCACAGATGCAGGCCGTCTTCCGCAATCCCCTGGCCGACCCTCATATCATGGGCGTCAGCGGCGGTGCGGGACTGGGCGCCGCCATCGTTTCCCTGGCACTGGGCGCATCGGCCACCTGGTTTTCCGGCACGAGCATGGCTCTCGCCGCCATTCTGGGAGCCTGTCTCACGTCGGCCCTGATTGTGTCGTTGTCGGCCCGGCTGCGCTCCTCCACCCTGCTTATCCTGGGGGTGATGCTGGGATTCATTTTCAGCGCCATCACCTCCATCCTGCAGTATTCAGCCGGGGAAGAGAGCCTGAAACTGTTCTACAGCTGGATGGCCGGCAGTTTTTCCGGCACCCGGTATGTAGAACTAGCCGCCATGGCGGCAGCGCTGCTCGCCGGCCTTGCCCTGGCCACGCGGAACAGCAAGGGGCTGGACCTGATCCTGTTCGGGGACGACTATGCCACTTTTTCCGGCGCCTCCACCCGGGCCATCCGCACCCGGTCCATGCTGTCGGCCAGCCTGATGACGGGCATGGTCACCGCTTTCTGCGGCCCCGTGGGCTTCGTGGGCATCGTAGCGCCGCACCTGGTCCGCCGCCTCAGTGGGAGCGCCGCCCACCGGAGCCTGATTCCAGGCACAATGCTCGCCGGCGCCTCCCTGGCCCTGGTGGCCGATATCCTGGCCAACCTGTGGCCAACTCCCCTGCCGGTCGGCAGCACCATGGCCCTCATCGGTATTCCGCTCGTGCTGGTCCTGCTTTTCAGAAATACCTCATAGCCAACAACTTATGCAAATACCCTGCCGCGAAAGTACAGCAGGGTTTTCACGTAAAGCCCTCAATACCAACAAGATAGGTGACAACAAAGATTGACCACATCGGCTTCGGGAGCCGCATCCTGCTACGGGACATCGCCTTTACGGTGTTGCCCGGGGAGTGTCTGCTCCTGGCCGGCCCCAACGGCTCCGGCAAAACCACCTTGTTGAAAACGCTGGCCGGTGAGGGGATCCCCTCGCCAGGCCAGGTCCTGTTTATCCCTACGGGAATTCCCAAAGTGAAAGGATTCAGCGTGCGGGAGTTTGTGCGTACGGGATGTTACCGGGAGAGCGACTGGGCCGGGCGGATGCGTCCGTCGGCCGAAATCCGCCTGGAAGAGTCCTTGAAGCTTTTGGGCCTGAGCCATTTGGCCGACAGGGATATCAGCACCCTGAGCGACGGGGAATTCCAAAAGGTCTGCATCGCCGTGGGACTGACCCGGCGGGCTGCGGTACTGCTGCTGGACGAGCCCACCGCCTATCTGGACGTGGAGAACCGGCTGATGGTGCTGCGGTCGCTGCGGGAGGTGGCATCGGCCACGGGCACGGCCGTTATCTTCTCTTCCCACGACCTCCACGACGCCCTGCAGGTGGCCCATCGGGTGCTGGCCATCACCCCGGACGGCCGGCTGCTGGAATCCGGCACCGGGAACCGGGAATCTGTCCTGGCCCAGGCTTTTCCGCACGCCGGTTTCTGAAACAAAATTGAAAGGAAATGATACGGGAATGGGCTCCGGTATCAACTATTCTTTGTATTTTTGTAAAAACCACATACGATGAACCGATCCCTTATTCCCATTCTGGCAGCCCTGGGCCTGTGCGCCTGCACTGCCTCCCAACCCAAAGACCAGGACGGCAGCGAATTGTGGCTGGCCGCCGGGAGGCCCTACCAGGAAGTGCTCGCCTCCGTGGAAACGGCTGTCAACCCTGCCCTGCCCTCCGAAGGCTACCACATCTACGATGCGGACGGCGTGCGCCATATCGAAGCCGGCTCTGAGGCCGGACTACGGTACGGCGTCTATGCTCTCCAGCGGGCAGAGGTGCTGGGACAGGCCGGCGCGGGAATAGACCTGCAGGAGCAACCTGCCTATGACCTGCGGCTGCTTAACCACTGGGACAACCTGGACGACTCGGTAGAGCGCGGGTACGCCGGCGGTTCCATGTGGGAATGGACCAGCGCGGAGATTCCGGAGGTGCGCATCCGTCATTACGGGGAACTCTGTGCTTCCATCGGCCTCAACGGGACCGTGCTCAACAACGTGAACTCCAATCCCCTGATACTGGATGCAGAGCACATCGCCCGGGTGGCACAGATTGCCGATATCCTCCGCGAATACGGCATCAAGACCTACATTTCCATCAAGTGGACCAGCCCTATCGCCCTGGACGGCCTCAAGAGCGGAGACCCGCTGGACCCTTCGGTTCGGAAATGGTGGAAAGACAAAGCGGCTGAGATTTACCGGGCCATCCCGGACTTCGGCGGCTTCCTGGTCAAGGCCAACTCGGAAGGGCAGGCCGGGCCGCAGGATTATGGCCGCACCCATGCCGACGGCGCCAACATGCTGGCAGAGGCCCTGGCCCCGTACGGCGGCATCGTGATGTGGAGGGCGTTCGTGTACGCCCCCACCAGCCCGGACCGGGCCAACCAGGCACTGGAGGAATTCCTGCCCCTGGACGGGAAATTCGCCCCCAACGTGATTATCCAGATCAAGAACGGCCCGGTGGATTTCCAGCCCCGCGAGCCTTTCAGCCCGCTCTTTGGCAAGTTGCATGATACCCGGATGATGATGGAGTTCCAGATTACGCAGGAGTACCTGGGCTTCTCCCATCACATCGCCTATCACGGCACCACCTGGGAGGAATGCCTGCAAAGCGACACCTACCGCGACGGAGAAGGGTCCACTGTGGCCAAAATGGTCTCGGCCATCGCCGGCGTGGCCAATACCGGACAGGATCCCAATTTCTGTGGCTACGTGATGGCCCAGGCCAACTGGTACGCCTTCGGCCGTCTGGCCTGGAATCCGGACCTGAGCGCGGAAGAGATTGCCGATGAATGGATCTCTCAGACCTTCCTGGTGCCGGACGGCATGAGCCAGGGCGCTTTCCAGACCCGGTTCGTGAACCCGCTCCGGAACATCCTGATGGACTCCCGCGAGGCCGTGGTAAACTACGAGATGCCGTTGGGCCTGCATCACCTGTTCGGCGGTACGCACTATGGCCCCCTCCCCTGGGACAAGATGCCGCCCCGCCCGGACTGGCAGCCCGCCTACTATCACCAGGCTGACGCAGAAGGTATCGGCTTTGACCGCACGGCCACCGGGTCGGACAACGTCCACCAGTATAACGAGCCCCTGGCCTCCCGTTTTGGCAGCCTGGAAACCTGTCCGGAGAACCTGTTCCTGTGGTTCCACCACGTTCCGTGGGACTATAAGCTCGCTTCCGGCCGCAGCATCTGGGAAGAGCTCTGCCTGCACTACAACCGTGGAATCAGCCAGGTAGAAGAGTACCGGGCCACCTGGAAAAGCTTGAAACCTTACGTCGCCCCCGCCCTCTATGAAGAGGTGGCTACCAAGCTCCTCATTCAGAGAAACGACGCCGAGTGGTGGCGGGATGCCTGCGTGGGTTATTTCCAGAAGGTAAACGGCCTGCCGCTCCCCTCCGACGTACGTCCGCTGAGAATCCCCGTAGACACCCTCATGGGCAAGCTACTCCGCTCCGACCGGATGGGGATGCCCGTATTTGACGAAGAATACCGGGTGGTGCTGGACAAGATCCAAAAGCCTGCATGGGTAACCACCTGGGCCACCGCCCTACAGATTGCCGAGCCGCACAACCGTCCGCCGGAGCCTGGCCTTGCCGGAAACTCCTTCCGGCAGATTGTGCAGGTTTCTGTCGGCGGGACCGAACTCCGGCTGCATCTGAGCAATCTTTTCAACACGGACGTTACGGAAATCCTGGGCGTGGAGATGGCCCGGGCTGCATCCATGGGTGCCGTCCCGGACATCGTGGAAGGCACGTCCGTAAACCTCACCTTCGGCGGGCAGCGCGCTGTTACCATGGAGCCCGGCGGAGAGGCTGTATCGGACCCTGTCCGTTTTCCCCTGGCAGACAGGGAAAACCTGGCCATCACCATCCATTACGGTAAGATTTCGGCCGAAACGCTCACCAGCCACCCCGGCTCGCGGACATTCTCCTACATCGCTCCGGGGAACACGACCGATTTCTCCGCCCCCGCCGCCGTTACGCCGCACTGGTACACCATCAGCTCTATCGACGTGCGTCCCCAGAAGGAAAGCGCGGCCATCGCCGTCCTGGGCGATTCCATCACCGACGGCCGCGGCACCACCACCAACGGACAGGACCGCTGGACGGACCAGCTTTCCCGCTCGCTGCTGAAGGCCGGGAAGAACATCGCCGTCCTGAACTTCGGCCTCGGCGGCAACTGCATCCTTCACGGTGGCCTGGGGCCCACCGGCCAAAGCCGCTATGCGCGGGACCTCTTCGGCCACTACGGCGTAAAGTACATCATCCTGTTTGAGGGTACCAACGACCTGGGCACCAGCCCGGACGGTCTGCGAACCGCTTCCGGGATCCAGGATGTATGGACGCAGATTGTGTCGGAAGCCCACGAGAAAGGCATCAAGGTCTTCGGTGCCACGGTTACTCCCGTGAAGGGAAACGGCTATTATTCAGAAAATCATGAGGCCGGCCGGCAGCAGCTGAACGCATGGATCCGCACAAGCGGCGTCTTCGACGGCGTGATTGACTTCGACCGCATGGTGGCATCGGCCGACGACCCCGACCGCCTGGACCCAGCCTACCTCTTTGAAAACGACTGGCTCCATCTCAACGCCAAAGGCTATGAGGTGATGGGGTACGGGATTGACGTGAATCTGTTCAACTGACCGCGCCGTTCTTCAGACTCAGATAATGGCACTGCAACACGTCCCCGGACGTGCCGTGCCAGTTGTGCATTCCGCCGCCCAGACAATTCTTCCACTCCCTGCAGCCAGCGCAGAGGCCGGTGTGGGCCCAGCTATGGTCCCGGAAGGGCTGGAAACGGTGTTGCCACACCTCCCATAGGCTGTCCTGGTAGATGTTCCCCTGTGAGAAGCGGTCCCGGTCTATGTTGGGACAGGCGCAGATGCGGCCGTCAATGAGGACGGAGGCGATGTTTACGCCGGCGTGGCAGAAATGGCGGACAGGGCGCACTTTTTCTTCGTATGCACCCAGATAGCCTTCGCAACTGAAGGTCACTCTCATCGGCCCGCCCTGTTCCCGCTTTTCCTGGATAAATACCATCAACTGCACAAGCTCCGCATCGCTCAGCCGCATGTCTGGGTCGCGGGCGGCACGGCCGATGGGAATGATGGTAAAAAGGCGCCACTGCTTGAGGCCGGTAGCAGAAAGAATCCGGTGGATTTCCGGGAGCTCAGAGAGATTCCGCCGGTTCACGCAGGTGACCACATCGGCATTCAGGCGGGGATCCCTGGCGAAGGCGTTGATGGCCCCGAGGGCCCGCTGATAGCTGCCCGGAATGCCGCGCATCCAGTCGTGGGACGCCTCCAGCCCATCCAGGCTCACGGTGACGGCCCCCATGCCGGCGTCCATCAGTTTCAGATGCATGGCGTCGTCGTAGAGCCAGCCGTTGGAAACCATGCCCCAAAGAAGGCCCATCCTGCGAAGTTCCTGCCCTACGGTGAGGATATCCGGCCGCAGGAGGGGTTCACCGCCGGTAAGCACCACGCAGAATTCTTTGGGCCGATGCCGGGCAGGGATGGTATCCACCGCCGCCAGGAAGTCTTCCAGCGGCATATCCCTCTCCCGGGCTGCCATGCCGCAGTCGCTGCCGCAATGCCGGCAACGAAAGTTACACCGGGTGGTGCACTCCCAGAAGAGGTAGTTGAGTTCGTGGACTTTGACCTCATTGTCCCTGAACAGCCGGAAAAGAAACGGATTCATTGCCTGTTTTTTGCAAAGATATGCGGTTTTTCTTATTTTTGTGCAAGTTTACGCCAAAAGCGCGTTTCATTATAAAAAGATTCCCGTATGAAAATCTTGCACAATCTTCTCAAAGGATTCTCCCTCACAGGGGCACTCTTTGTCTTCCAGGCCTGCTACGGCATGCCCGCACCGCCTCTGACCGAAGAGCAGGGAATAGCGCCCATGACGTTCTCGTTGGTCTCCCAGCAGACCGAAGAGCCCATTGAAGGAGTCCGTATCCTGGGTGCCATAAACCAATATCAGGCGGAAGATGCACCAACGGAACTGGGCGTTACCGGAGCCGACGGCCGCTGCACCGTCCACATCCCCTACATCCGGAACATGAAGGGGCCCTACCTCCGTTTCTCTGACGATAATGGTGTATATGCAGTAAAAGACACTTCCCTGGCAGACCTCCGGGAAAGGGAAATCGTAATCAAACTGTCTCCCAGGCAATGAGAACGCGGGTTCTGGCCGTCTTTGCCCTTCTGCTGGCATGGGCGACGGATGCTCTGGCGCAGGAGAATCCTGCCGGCTGGTCCGTACAGGTAGGCACCGGCATCATTCCGTACCATATGACCCTCATCCCTACCCGGTCCACCCTGCAGGAACTGGCCCGATCCGGACAGAGTACCGGAACCATACATAATCCATACGGCCCCGCCCTCAGCCTCAGCGGCTCTTTCCGTCGGCGCAAATGGACGGAATTCCGTTTCACCCTGGGGGGATCCTGGCGCGTCTACGAGATTACCCAGTATTCGGTCTTCGGCACAGACCCGGACGGGAAGCCCCGCTATGACCTGACAGACAGCCACCCTGCAGGAACCAGGAACGATTCCGTTTTTTCTTTCACGCTGGAATGCTTCCATATCTGGAACCCCGGCCGAACCGTGGAACTTTACTCCGGCGGCGGGCTGGGCCTGCTTGCCGGCAGCGTCCGGCTCATCAACGAACCGTTTCTCCCCCTTCCGGAAATCACGCCTATTGGCGCCCGTTTTGGTCGCGGCCATCTGTACGGCTTCCTGGAACTCACGATAGGCCCCATCACCACCCTGGGCCACGGCGGGGTGGGCTGGCGGTTCTAGCGAATAAAAAAAAGCGCCGTCCGGAATGGTTGGCGCTTCTTGGGTACTGGGTAGGAGAATCGAACTCCTATTGCGAGATTGAGAATCTCGAGTACTAACCGTTATACGAACCCAGCAGGTTGGAGTGCAAAGGTACGATAAAAATTTGAATCTGCAAATTTTTATTTCAGGAACACGAAAAAAACAGCCAGGACCATACAGGCGAAGGCGGCCAGGTGGTTCCACTGGATGGGCTGTCCCCGGAACAGGAACGTGACGATGACCGTGAAGACGGTGAGCGAAATCACCTCTTGGATCACCTTGAGCTGCATCAGATTGAACGGTCCGCCATTGCCCTGGAAACCAATCCGGTTGGCAGGAACGGTGAGGCAGTACTCGAAGAATGCAATGCCCCAGGAGAACAGGATAATCAGGATGAGCGGCCAGCCCGTTGAGATTTTCATCTCCTGCAGCTTGAGGTGCCCATACCACGCGAACGTCATGAAAATGTTCGAGAAGATGAGCATTACGATGGTCCAGATACCTTGCATGTCAATTTGTTTTTGGGGCGCAAAATTAATATATTTGTAGGATTTATCGAATAATAGATTAAATTTTTTCACAATATGACCCTCATCAAATCCATTTCCGGAATCCGGGGAACCATCGGCGGAGAGCCGGGCGGCGCCCTGACCCCCCTGGACATCGTCAAATTCACCGCTGCCTATGCAGCCACCCTTCCCCAGCGTAAAC
This sequence comes from uncultured Bacteroidales bacterium, assembly GCA_947168525.1. Taxonomy (GTDB): domain Bacteria; phylum Bacteroidota; class Bacteroidia; order Bacteroidales; family UBA932; genus Cryptobacteroides. The sequence continues at coordinate 24,694 of CAMVMG010000020.1, read as the reverse complement.
CCTCCCCCAACGGTCGCCGTTACAAAATTGTAGTGGGCAAAGACGCCCGCATGTCCGGCGACATGGTGGAGCAACTGGTGGTGGGCACCCTGGTGGGCTGTGGGATCGACGTCGTCAAGTGCGGTTTCGCCTCCACCCCCACCACGGAAATGGCCGTCGTCTTTGCCGGAGCCGACGGCGGCATCATCCTCACCGCCAGCCACAACCCCCGCCAGTGGAACGCCCTCAAGCTCCTGAACGACAAAGGCGAGTTCCTCACTGCCGTAGAAGGACAGGCCGTCCTGGACCTGGCGGAAAAAGAAGATTTCCACTTCGCCGAGGTGGACCAGCTGGGCACCATCGAAGAGGAAGACTTCACGGACAAGCACCTGGATGCCGTCCTGGCCCTTCCGGCCGTGGATGCCGAGGCCGTTAAAGCTGCGCACTTCACCGTGGTGGTGGATGCCATCAACTCCGTGGGCGGCATCATCATGCCCCGCCTCCTGAAACGCCTGGGTGTCAAGTGCATTCCCCTCAACTGCAACCCCACCGGAGACTTCGCGCACAATCCGGAGCCGCTTCCCGCCAACCTGGTAGACCTGTGCGAGAGAGTAAAGAAGGAAAAGGCCGATCTGGGCGTGAGTGTAGATCCGGACGTAGACCGCCTGGCCTTCATCTGCGAAAACGGCGAGCCCTTCGTGGAAGAATACACCCTGGTCTCCGTGGCCGACTATCTCTGTGAACTGGCCCAGAAGAACGGAAAGCCCATTGCTACGGTATCCAACCTCTCCTCAACCCGTGCCCTCCGTGACGTGACGGAAGCCCACGGCGGCAAGTACTACGCTGCGGCCGTCGGCGAGGTGAACGTGACCACCAAGATGCACGAGGTGGATGCTCTTATTGGCGGAGAAGGCAACGGCGGCGTGATCTATCCCGCCATCCACGCCGGCCGCGACGCCATGGTGGGCGTCGCCCTGTTCCTGAGCAACCTGGCCCACAAGAAGATGAAAGTGAGTGAGCTCAAGAAGACCTACCCGCAGTACTTCATCGCCAAGAACAAGATCCAGCTCAGCGACTCCGCCCTTATCGACAAGATTCTTTCGGAGCTCAAGAAAATCTACGCGAAGGAGGACATCAACGACATCGACGGCGTAAAGATTAACTTCGAAGCCAACAAAACCTGGGTGCACCTGCGCAAGTCCAACACGGAGCCCATCATCCGCATTTATTCGGAAGCCTCCACCATGGCCGATGCAGAGGCACTGGGCCATGAAGTCATTGCCGTGGCCGAAAAAATCATCCGGGGATAATGTTCTCGTTCCGGACCACACCGCTGGAAGACCAGCTGGACAAAGCCCTGCTGTTTGGCAAGGTGGGCTGTTTCTGCACCCAGAACTGCTGGGATACCGCCCGCGGCCGGTGGATGTGGGACATTTTCCGGGAGCGGAAAAACCTGGTCACGGTATTCAACCCCCGGGAGGCGGAACTCACCCCCGGCACCAACCACATCGTCTTCGAGGCCGAGCAGCTCCGCGAGCTGAACGCCGTGGTGGTGGAGATCCAGGACGTAGGAGTGCGGTATTTCAATTACACCAAGGACGTGATGCAGCTGATGGAAATGCTGCAACTGCTGGGTGACGAGGCACCCTCCCTCTACATCGTGGACCATATCAACCCCAGCGGACGCGTGGTAGAAGGCAGCATTCCGTCGGTGGCGGGAGAAATGTACGTCCCAAAAGTGGCGCATCGGCACGGACTCACCCTGGGAGAGCTGGTGAACCTGTACGCGTCGGAGATCGGCGCCAAGTTCCCCATCCATGTGATATCGGCCCGGGCCACGGATTCCGTACGGCAGCTCATGCCCTGGACCATTGCCCCGGCGTCGGACATTCCCGGCCTGTTCAGTTCGTACCTGTACAGCGGCGGCGGGCTGTGGAACAACACTACCCTCACCCCTGGGATCGGCACGGCGCGTCCCTACGAATACATCGGGGCCCCATTCGTAAAACCCATTCAGCCACAAGACCTTCCGCAGGCACCCGGTGCCCTTCTGCGCCCCTGCTCTTTTACTCCCGCCGCCGGCCGGTACAAGGGAGAACGCTGCTTCGGCTTCCAGATTATGATGGTTCCCGGAGAAGATTATCACAACCTGCTGCACACCCTGCACCTGATGCGCTGGTTTACAGAGCACTATTCGGCGTTTGAATTCTCCCCCGCCTTCTGGACCAAACTGGCCGATCCTGTCCTGGAGGCCTATCTCCGGCAGCAGATCACCTTCGACGTGGTGCAGGAACACGTGAAACTGGAAGAGCAGAAATGGATCCGGAAGGCCAAGCGCTACCTGCTGTACGAAGACCAGCCGTATCGGATGAAATAATTTGGAATTTACGTACAGATTTCCTATCTTTGCGGTCCCAAATTGTTAACAATTTATTTTTTAGAAAAATGAAGAAAGGAATCCATCCCGAAACCTACCGTCTTGTAGCTTTCAAGGATATGTCAAACGACACAGTGTTCATCACTCGTTCCTGCGCTCCCTCCAAGGAAACCCTTACCGTGGAAGGTGTAGAGTACCCGCTGGTGAAACTGGAGATTTCCAACACTTCCCACCCGTTCTATACGGGCAAGGTGAAGCTTGTGGATACCGCCGGTCGCGTGGATATGTTCTATCAGAGATACAAGAGCCGCAAGAAATAAGCTCTTTCGGCAAAAGGTTCACATCCGGTCTTTCTCAGAGAAAGGCCGGATGTTATTTTATTCCTCCTCCTGCGCATCCGGGACGGCGAAGACAAAGCGGGAACCGCCGGTGTAGGTCGTGTCCAGGAACACCCTGCCGCCCAGGCGGGTAGCCAGATCCCGGCAGATGCTCAGGCCCAGGCCGGTCCCCTGTACGAAATCGTTCAGCTTCACAAAACGCTCGAAGATGCGCTCCGCCTGGTCTGCCGGGATGCCGGGGCCGGTGTCGGTAATGCTGAAGCTGACCATGCCCGGAATTTCCTTGAGCGAACAGCCCAGGTGGATCTCCCCGGAGGGGGTATGCTTGCAGGCGTTGGTGAGCAGGTTCGTGAGCACCTGCTGCACCCGGAGCGGGTCTGTCCGGAACAGGTGCGGCAATTCCATTTCGGGCGAGAACTCCAGCTTGACGCCAGGCTGCAGGCGGTGCTCCGCCGCCGACAGCGCCTCCCGGCAGATGCGTTCGCAGTCGGCCTGCTCTATACTGATCCTGTACGTGCCCGAATCCATGGCCGACGAATGGAGGATGTCGTCCAGCAGCATGGTGAGCATTCTGGTATTGTTGACAATATGGTTGGAGAACTCTTCCTTCTCTTCACCGGAGAACATGCCGTCCGGGAGGGAGAGGAGCTGGGAGAAGCCCGTGATGGCGTTCAGCGGTGTCCGGAGCTCGTGAGACATGTTCTGGATAAAGCGGGTTTTGGTTTCGTCGGCCAGGCGCACTTTCTCGTTGGCCTCCATGAGCTCCTGGATGCGGGCCTCGTCCTTTTTCCAGGCACGCCGGATGGTGCGGATATACAGCAGGAGGAAGACCACCGTGAGAAGAAGCAGGGCGCCCACCAGAATGGCCACCAGGCGGGTGATGCGCTCTACCTGACGGGTCTTCACCGCCAGGTTGGCGTTGAGTTCATTGTTCCCGTACCGGGCTTCCAGCTCCGACAGGTTCATCTCGTTGAGCTCCGAGAGTTTGGTCTCCATCCGGGCCGACATAATCTGCTCCAGCAGGAAGGCTTCCTTGTACTGTCCCCAGGACTCCGCCAGCTTGCCCAGCATCCGGATTTCGCGGAAGCTGCTGAGCGTAGAGAGCTGGTCGTCGTACTTGCCGATATTTCCTTCCGGGAGGGCATCGGCAAAATGGAAGAACTTGTCCAGCGTAGGGCTGAGCCTTTTGGCAAAACCGCCGGAAAGGGCCTTGTCCCGGTAATAGGCGTAATCCGCAATACGCCGGTCCAGAAGGGCCAGCACAGCGTCGGCCATGTCGCAGCGGACGGTATCCTGCAACCCCATGTGATACTCGCGGGCTTCCCGGACAAAAAAGCGCATGGAATCACTCCCAACCGGAAAACACTCCGAATAATCCAGATAGCAGTCTGCGACAGGCTGCCGCAGGATAGTAGGGTCCTGCGTACTGTGGTAGATGGCGATAATTTCCGGGAGATACTTCTTGGCCGACTTGAAGTCGTCCTGGGCCATATACATGTTCACCAGGTATTTGTCGCCCACCCACTGGCCGTAATCATCGTGCTCCGCAAGGGCCGTATTGCGCATTTCGGTGATCAGCTCCATCATCTTGCCAAACTGCTTGTCGAAGTAATAGTAGTTTCGCATTTGCATGTAGGCGTAGTAATAGTACTGCATGTACCCGGTTTCCCGCGAAACCACCTTCAATTCCTCGAAACACTTCACGGCCTGGGCCTCTATGGCCGCTTTCTCCCGGTCGTAGGCGGCCTTGTCGATCGATGCCGGAGTAGAGGGAACCAGTTTCACGGCATGCTTGAGCCGCTCTACATAGTAGATGGTGCGGGCTTTCTCGTCCTTGGTCTCTCTGGCCTTGGCCAGAAGGGCTGCATTCAGCTGGTCGAACTGTGCCGTGCCGATGGCTTTGTCGGCCTCCAGGAACAACTCGTAACACTGGTCATCGATGCCGTAGCTATTATTCTGTGCCAGTACGGGAAGGACGGCCAGAAGAAGTGCAAGTACTGTTAAAACGCCTTTTTTCATAATTATTTCTGCTGCAACCTCAAATATACAAAAAAGTTTTATCTTTGTACTATGATGTTTAAAGTAAGTGCACCCATCACCTCTCCGCCAGATGTGTTCGCCACCCCACTCCAACAAGCTGTCTATGAATCTTTCAGCCACCTGGACATCCCCTTTGCCCGGGTAGATACAGACCCCGGGATCACCATGGAAGACTGCAGGCACATAGACGAGCAGTTCGGCGTCCGGATTGTCAAGACCGTTTTCCTGTGCAACCGCCAGCAGACACTTTTCTGGCTGTATGTCACCTCGGACGACAAGCCGTTCGTGACGCGGGAGTTTTGCGCCGCGCTCGGGGGCATCCCGCGGGTGAGTTTCTCTTCGGCAGAAAAGCTGCTGGAACTCACCGGTGTCCAGGTGGGTGCCACCACCATCCTCAGCGCCGTCCTCCCCTCCTGCGCTCCGGTACAGCTGGTGATGGACCAGAGCATCGCCTGCGAGCCGTGGTTTGCCTGCACCGACGGCACCCCCACCTGTTTTGTCAAAATCCGCACGGAAGACCTGCTCCGGAAGTTCATCCCCGCGACGGGTCACAGCTTAACCTTAATCTAGCCGGTGCATGAAATTCGCCCACACCGACAGACCGGGAATTCTTCCTAAGGTGTGAACGAAAAAAGAAGAAAGACGGATTCTAACGATTGGGGAACCTTAAAACACCATATTGAATGCCGCCTGCTGCGCCCGTGCACTATGGGCGGCATTCATCTTGCCGAAGTTCCATTTCACACCGAAGAGAATGTACCTACCCATAATGAGCCGATAGGAATCCTCCTCATAGTTGGCGGTGACAGTATGTGTGAGATTCCGAGTCTGGTTCAAGATGTCGTGGACCTTGATGCTCAAGTTAAATGCGCCGATGTTCTTGGAAATTTCGGCATTCCACTGCCATTCTGGCTGGCCGTAACCGGTAGAATAGCCTTTGTAGAACACGTAGGCGATATCTGAATTAAACTCAAATTCGTGCTTGGTGGTGTAAGTGCCACTCGCCGTAAACCTGGTGTCCAACGTATTCATGTTAGCTTTGGGATTCAACGAGTAACGGGCAACTCGTCCGGCGGTCCTGGCCCCCACGCTTATCGACCAGCGGTCTGGATTGTACTTCACCGAGAAGCCGCCAGAGGGGCTAAAGGAACGCGTCCTGCTCTCTGCGAAGCCGCTCTGTCCTCCATAGAAGCGATCTCCGTCGGCATTACCCCAGAAATCGGCCATAAACGCCGAGTAATCAAACGTATTCTTATCGAGAGCCGGGAGCGTAGTCTTTGTCTGGTAGCTCACCGATGAGGAATATCCGGCGCTACCACTCAGCGACAGGGACCAGAACTTCTTGGCATCCAGGGGCGTAGTGTAGTTAACAACCAGGTTGGATGTCAGACTCGGTTTCATGGCATTCACGGGGACGGAATACATTATACCGTCGATATCATACCAGAGCGCGGAAACAATGGGATTGTTATTCACCTGACCAGACAGATAAACATAAAGTGTAGAGAACTTTTCACGATTATTCCTGGTCCAATTCGAACTTATGAAGGTATATGCATAAGGCTTCAGATAGACGTTTCCAACGCTCAGACGCGAGGGATTACTGATACCCAAAACCGGGAGCATCAGGGAGGAGGAAGGCTGCCTTCCATATCCGTAAGCGGAAAGGGTTATCCGGTCATTTCCCTTTGCATACTGGAAACGGAGAGATGGCGAAAAGAACCAGTTCCACTCATCTTTCCCCGTTCTCTCCTCGATCCCATAGCTTTTAGAGAAGGTTTCATTGAGAATCCCGATAGCTCTGCCACCCAAAGTAATCCAACTGCCTTGTCCGAACTTGTACTGTGCAGTCAAATCATATTGCTGTTCCAGATAGTCGGACTTGCTCTCAGAGGAGTAGTAGTCATTTCTGCCAGCCGCATCGAATGCATCCCGGATGTTATTCGAACGAGACCAGTCATATTGTGCCTGAGCGGATAATGTCCACTTCTCTCCGAAGGGTTCAGTATATCGTATGCTTCCGTCCATCCCAAAAGACAAACCGTTGGAGTGGTAGGTCATTGCGCGGGTTTCATCTCCGGCAGTCGTAGTCAGGAGGGAAAACTCCAGGCTTTCCCCGTCATTTCTGCTGAAATATGGATCAATCGCCAGCCGGAGGGTCCGGTTTTGTTTACCACCTATCTCACGGAAAGTCACATCAGCATCAAAATAAGCGTTTTTCCTTTCTGAAAGACTGTGGGTGGTGCCCGTTGATTTGTTTACGAACTTCCCTTCACGGCTGATCTCCGCCTGGTTGCTCTCATAGGAATCTACTCTGTTGTAACGGAAATCAGGACGAAGGTGGAACCAGACCTTGCCGGTTTCTTTCTCGAACTCCAAGTTGGCGGACAGCCCATGGGCATAGGATTTACCGCTGTCTTCCATAGTGGATGACAGGTTCCCGTTTTCTTGATAGGTGGTCCTGTCTGCCCGGGTGCCGGAATCCGTATCTGAGTACTTGTAATTGACACTTACAGTAGTCTCCACGTCCTTGATACGGGAAGTATTGGCATTCACCGCCAGTTGGGCGGCAGTTGAAAGGCCCTGGTTCATGGTGGAGCGCTCACCTACATCGCTGACGACAACGACAACCGCATTGGAGTCGTTGATATTCTGCCCATTGGCAATGAGCGTCACCTGATCTTTCTCGGAGTAAGCTGACACCAGGGCATTGCCGTTCCACAGGAAGCCCCGGTTGTCCCGAAGCACATCGTCCCCGTCTTTTTTGCCCAAAGTTGTGCCACCTTTTAACCCTACATTGCCGAACCAGCCTTTTTCATATTCCTTCTTGAGCGCCACATCCAACACCTTTTCCCGCTGGCCGTCCTGGATGCCGGAGGCTCGGGTTTCCTCGCTCTCGCGGTCAATCACCCGAATCTTGTCCACCACTGCAGCGGGCAGGTTGTTCAGGGCCGTGGACTGGTCATTGAAGAAGAAGGTGCGGCCGCCCACGGTGAGTTTGTCAATCTCCTCGCCGTTGAACTTGACCTTGCCGTCCTCTGTGATTTCCATCCCGGGCATACGCTGCAGCAAGTCTTTGAGCATCGCATTGGCTCCCACCCGGAAAGACGAAGCATTGAATTCCACAGTATCGTTTTTCACCACAATGGGGTTGCCCACATCTGTGATGGTGGCCGCCTGAAGGAATAGTTCGTCCACTTGTAGCCGGATAGTGCCCATATCCACATGCTCTTCCCTGAAGAAGCGCTCTTTCACAAATGGTTTGTAGCCCATCATCTCCACACGGAAGACATAACTGCCATACGGCACCTCATCCAATTTGGCCTCACCCTTGACGTCTGTGAGGGTGAAATTGGTGATGGTGGTGTCCTTGGACGGAATCACATAGACGGAAGCAAAGCTCACCGGTTCATTGGTGAGCGAATCCAGCACGGTTGTTTTGATCTCGCTCATGCGGCCTTGGAACACATTGTCATTGAGGATAAATACCTGCGCCATGGCAGCAAGGCTGTTCACAGATAACAATACAAATAATGACAGAACTTTCTTCATCTTTCAAACTACGGTTCTTCCATAAACAATTCTCCCCTCAGGAAGCTTACGCTTTTGGTTGCGAATTCATACCCTTGTGTGCCCGGGCGGGCAACTTCCAGGTATTTCTCGTACCACCTGAGAGCCTGCTTGTAATCCTTCTTTATTTCATAACAATACGCAATGGTGGAGAGTGCCGATATGAATTTGGGGTTATATCGGTATGCTTCTTTGTAATGCTCGATGGCTTTGTCCCAGGAATCCTGCCTGCGGTAGTAAGCCAGGCCATATTGCTGCTGAATGCGGGAGGCCAAAGCCGGGTTCGGCTGAATCATCTCCCAGGCTTTGTCAAGCCAGGGTATTATTTCCTTATCAAAAGAACGGTATGCCTCCAACTTGACGGCTGCAATGGAATAGGCCAGGTTAACATCGCTTGAATCAATCTGCCATGCGGCGACGAGTTCTTTCTCGGCCCGGTATGTCACCTGTGTATGCCAGTAACTCTGCCCTAGATAATAGTGGATGGGATAAGAGTCGTTGCCGATATCCACCTGTCGTTGGAACACTTGTACAGCACCCTCGTAATCGCCTTTCCGATAAAGTGCCAAGCCTTTTAGCGGTGAAATGGTGGTATTGTCCGGATCTTCGGAGAGAAAAGGTTCCGTAATGGCGACCGCCCCATCATAGTCCTCCTTTGTTATCAGAACATTGACTGCTTTTGCTACCACTGATTCATTCATCGGTTTCAGGGCCAGTGCGCGGCGGTAGTACCAAAGTGCCGAATCCGGCTGCTCCATTTGCCGGAAAGCGTCACCTACATAGCTCACCACGGCAGGTATGGAGTCCAACTGGAGGATGTCCCGTCCGGCTTGAACGCTCTGGGGAAACGCTTTGAGGCGGAAGTATGCCTGCATCAGCCGAATCTTATAAAGGATGTTTTCCGGAGCACGTGACGAAAGCAGGAAATAGGTGCCGGAAGCACTTTCGTAATCCCCGCTCTGGAAGTGGCAGTCGGCCAGTTCGGAGAGCACGGCGTCGTCCATTGCGCCGGGCTGCACCAGCGTCGACAGCATATCAATGGCGTCATCGGTGCGGTAAATACTCTTGAGATACCGGGCTTGGGCGAGCACGGAGTCTCGATGAGTGATCTGCGCTCCCAGCGGGATGCAAACCACCATCCATAAAAATATCAGCAATGTTTTTTTCATTATCGAAGTTGGAAGATAACCGGGAATATGAATGTGACGGGAACAACTTCACCGTGCTGTATGCCTGGTTCCCATCTGGGGGATGCGGAAATCACTCGGAGCGCTTCTGCATCCAGCAACTCGTGAGAACCACGAATCACCTTTACGTCACGTACAATGCCGTCAGTTCCTATGGTGAAACGCATCGTTATGCGGCCCTGGATGCCATTCTGCCTGGCTTGTTCCGGATACTTCAATTGACTGTTCACCCATTTGGAGAACTCCTGAGTGTCTCCTCCGTTAAATTTTGGTGCGCACTCAATGAGACTGTAAGGGACAGCTTCCTGCCCGGTGATTTCTCCGGACTTCTTGATTGTGATCACTGTGGCTGAAGGTTCATCCGGCTCCAAATTCTCCTTGGGGGCATTACAGGCATACATCAGTACTGCCAGCACGGGGATAAGGGCGAGGTAGGACCAGCGCATCCAAGCAGAAGAAGATGGCTTCAGCATCATGCCAATGCGGCTGCTTAATTTCGCGTGCTGGAAGCCGCTGGCCAGGGAAAAACGCTCATCACCTACGGCTTTCCGAACAAGAAGTAACTGATAGCTCCTTGCATCTATGCCTCTTTTAATTACACCTTCGTCTGCTTCATACTCATGAAGCAGACATAGCTCTTCGCGGGTAATCCACACCAGCGGATTCCACCAAAACAGGAGTTGGATGGGAAGGAGAAACAGCAGGTCCAGCGAGTGCCGGCACTGCACATGCATCCATTCATGCGTAAATATAGCAGGGTTCTCCAACAAGTCTTTTCTGCCCATGACAATGGTCTGGCCCCAACTGAACGAAGAAATATCCTCCTCCAGGATAATCAAGCGACATCCTTCGCGCTCCGTTTTTTTCCCTTTCCGAATCAGACGTCCCATCTTCCAGGCCGATATGCCATATAGCGTCAGTGTTACCAGGGCTCCCGTGATATAAACCCCAAGTAAGATTTCCTGCCACGGGAAAGCGGCTGGTGCAGCAACTCCTTCTGATTCGGCGCCGACGGCCACCATCGTCAATTCTGCTGCAGTGCTGGCCGCCCTAACGCTTCTAAGCCGGACAAACGGTAGCAAAAGACACAGATAAGACCCGGAGAGCAGAAGTGTGCGGTTAAGCCGGAAGAAAGTGGTGCGCCGCATCACCATTAGGTAAAAGGCATAGAACAGGCTCAGATAGAGACCTGCACGTGCGATATAGAGAAGGAACGGGCTCATTTCTGGTTGTCTTCTATTTGGGCGATGAGGTCTTTCAGTTGCTGTAGATCCATCTTGTCTTCCTCCACGAACTGGGAAACCAGGCTCAGGTAGGAATTGTCATAATAGCGGGCTACTACCTCGGAGACTGTTTCTCCGTGATACTGGCGCTCACTGATCTTTACCTTATAACGGAAGGAGTTAGCCATGGGTTCCCTTTCCACAAAGCCTTTTTCCTCAAGAAACTTTACCAGTGTGGCCACTGTATTATAATGTGGCTTCGGCGCTGGTAAATAACTGATTAAATCCCTGATAAACAAGGGCTCATGAGCCCAGAAGATGTTCATGAGCTGCTCTTCCTTTGCAGTTAGTCTCTGTTTCATCGATGATTGATTACTGTGTGTTACGTTGCAAAGATAATGATAATTCTCAATCCTCCTAATCTTTTTAGTAATTTTCCGTAATTCTTTCGGATAGATTCTGTGTTGGATTGTTTCTAGTCATCTAATGTTTGTTCCAATAGATATGTCTTGGTTAAGTTCTAACTAAAAACCCCATCTGACGTGTGTCAGACGGGGTTTTGAAGTGACTCCTACAGGACTCAAACCTGTAACCTTTTGATCCGTAGTCAAATGCTCTATTCAATTGAGCTAAGGAGCCATTTTGGAGGGCCTTAGGCCGCTACCTTATTTTTCTGCAACGTAGACTTTCTCCTTGATACGTGCTTTCTTACCGGTGAGGTCACGGAGGTAGAAGATACGGGCGCGGCGAACCTTGCCGAACTTGTTAACCTCAATGCTGTCAATGAACGGTGACTCATAAGGGAAAATCCTTTCTACACCCACGCCGCTGGCGATTTTGCGAACCGTAAAGGTTCTGGTGAAGGGATCCATACCCTTGATCTGGATAACTACTCCGCGGAACTTCTGGAGTCTTTCCTTATCACCTTCCTTAATTCTGTAGGTAACGGTGACGGTGTCACCGGCCTTGAATTCCGGGATAGAAGCAACTTTCTCATTCTGGAAAGCCTGCTCTGCAACTTTTATCAAATCCATAATTTCAATTCTCTTTATGCAACATTGCGGTTTGGCTCCTGACAAGAGGTTGCGTTTGTTTTGGGACTGCAAAGATACAAACTATTTACAAAATCCCAAAATTTTTCCAGGTTTTTTAGAAAATATTTTTCACCTTGTCGAAGGTGGCTTTGTCTTCCCGGGTAAGGTCTGGCGTGAAAGAGGAACTGCTCCGCATTTGCTCCAGCTGTTCGCGCTCCTGGCGGGACAGTTTGTGGGGCACCCATACCTGGAACTTCACGTAAAGGTCTCCGGTGCCACGGCCATAGCCCTGCACGCTGGGAAGACCCTTTCCGCGGAGCTTGACCACTGTTCCGGACTGCGTGCCAGGCTCTACCTTTACCTTATAGCTGCCGTCCAGGCAGGGAATGGAAACCTCACATCCCAGCATGGCGTCCATGACGGAGATAATCCGGGTATAGAACAGGTTGTTCCCGTCCCGCTGCAACTGGGGATGCGCCACCTCGTTGATGACAACCAGCAGGTCTCCGTTTACGCCGCCCTGCGGAGCGGCATGGCCTTCTGAACGGACGGTGATCTGCATGCCGTCCTCTACCCCGGCCGGAATGGTTACCCGGACGGTTTCCCGCCTTCGCTCCAGACCAGTTCCGTTACAGCGGCGGCAGGGATTGGTGATAATCTTACCCACTCCCTGGCACTGCGGGCAGGTTCCCACGGTGTACCCTACGCCGAACAGGCTACGGGTTTGCTGGCGGACTCGTCCCTGGCCGCCGCAGGTGGGGCAGGTTTTGATATCGGCCGCGCTTTTGGCGCCCCTTCCGTTACAGTCCGTGCAGGGACGGTTGCGCTCTATGGTGACTTCCTTCACGCAGCCCTTTGAAATCTCTTCCAGAGTGAGTTTGACGCTGGTACGGATGTCCCGGCCGCGGAGTACCCTTTGCTGGGGCTCCGAGGAGCCGCCGCCGAAACCGCTGAAGCCGCCGAAGTCGAAGCCGAAACCGCCGCCGAAGATATTGCGGAGGAAATCGTTGATGTCCATGCCGCCGAAGTCGAATCCGCCGGCACCGCCGCCCATCTGTTCTGCGGCAAAACCGAACTGGTCATACTTGGCGCGCTTGTCAGGGTCACTGAGCACAGAATAGGCTTCCGCCGCTTCCTTGAAATGGTCTTCGGCTGTCTTTTTCTCTGCGTCCGTCCCGTTTACCCAACGGTCCGGATGCCATTTGAGGGCCAGTTTCCGGTAGGCCGACTTGATTTCGTCGGCCGATGCCTTCTTGTCTACCCCCAAGACCTCGTAGTAGTCTCTTTTGTTAGCCATAATTATGCTCCTACAACAACTTTAGCATAGCGGAGGACCTTGCCGCCCAGGGTATAGCCCGTCTGCACTACGTCAATCACCTTTCCTTTCTGGTCTTCCGACGGTGCGGGGAACGTGGTGACGGCTTCGTGGAGTTCCGTATCGAAATCTGCGCCCTTGGCTTCTATCCGCTCCAGTCCCTTTCCCTTGAGGAAGGTGGTGAGCTTGGTGAAGATCATCTGCGTGCCGGACTTGGCGGATTCTGCGTCACTGCTGTTCTCCAGCGCTGCGAGGGCAATTTCACAATCGTCCAGGATGGGGAGAAGGCCCTTGATAGTGTCGGCCGATGCCGAACTTACCAGGGCTAGTTTCTCTTCCGCCGTACGGCGACGGAAAGTGTCAAATTCTGCCATCAGGCGCAGGTAATCCGCCTTGGCATCTGCAGCCCCTTGCCGGGCCTGTTCTGCCTGGGAGGTGGCATCTTTGAGTTTTTCCTCCGCTTCCTCCAACTGTTCGTTCAATCCCTCTATGCGGGCTTCTAAAGCAACAAGCTTTTTATTATCAGGAATTTCCTGTTTATTGTTCTTCTTCTTATCAGCCATAATTCCATTGAATAATCAGGCTGTTCCCCTTCAAAATGCCTGCCATCGTGCCCCTCCTGCCATATTGGCAGGCCTGAGGGCTGCCGCCAGTCTGACAGCAGCGCCCGTTTTTCCGGCGCCATCTTGCCCTGTTCCACCAGGGCATCCAGGCGATGCTCGTACTTTCGGCGGCGCCGCCCGCTGAAGCCGGCCAGGTATCCGCGGATATCCAGGTTTGCCTTGGCAGCATTGCAGGCGGGACAGGCGCACACTTTGTTGCCATAATCGTTGGTTCCGCCTTTTGAGCGGGGGACGATATGGTCTGTCTCCATGGTTTCCCCTGTGAGGGGATGGCCACAGTAAATACACGCACCGGCGGTCTCTTCCAGCAACCGCTCTTTTTGGGATTTCTCTCTCTTTTCCATAGCTCTTCTTTTTTTCTTGCAAGATAGCGCTCCTCCGGGAAAAGCCCCAATCCTGGCAATTTTGCCAGAATTTGGAATTCTCAAATAAAAACATATACTCCCTTCAAGAAATAATTCTTAACTTTATGGGCCCGATTAGTTAAAACTAATAACCAAAAGAATGAAAAGAATTATCGAATGCGTACCCAACTACAGTGAAGGACGTGACAAAAGCATCATAGACGCTATTGTGGCGGCCATAGCGGCCACGGAAGGAGTCAAAGTACTGGACGTAGACCCGGGAGAAGCCACCAACCGGACCGTCGTGACTTTTGTCGGAGAGCCAGAGCCTGTCGTGGAAGCCGCCTTCCAGGGCGCCAAAAAGGCGCAGGAGGTCATTGACATGCGCCGCCACCATGGCGCTCATCCCCGTAGCGGCGCCACCGACGTGCTCCCGCTGATTCCCGTCTGCGGCATCACCCTGGAGGAGTGCGCTGCCCTGGCCCGGAAACTGGCCTGGCGCATGTACGAGGAACTGGGCATCCCCTGCTACCTGTACGAAGCCGCCGCCCAGAAGCCGGAGCGCAGGAACCTGGCGGTGTGCCGCGCCGGAGAGTACGAGGCCCTGCCCGAGAAAATGGCCGACCCGGACCGCAAGCCGGACTTTGGCGGCGCCTATGACGAGGTTGCAGCCAAGGCAGGCGCCAGCAACGTGGGCGCCCGGAACTTCCTGGTAGCCGTGAACTTCAACCTGAACACAACCTCTACCCGGCGGGCCATGGCCGTAGCCTTCGACGTACGGGAAAAAGGCCGGAAGGCCCGCGAGGGCGGGTCCCTCACCGGCAAGCTCCTGAAAGATGAGAACGGGGAACAAATCTGGATTCCCGGCACCCTCAAGGGCTGCAAGGCCATCGGCTGGTACATAGACGAGTACGGCATTGCGCAGGTGTCCATGAACATCACTGATATAGACACCACGCCCCTGCACGTGGCCTTTGAAGAAGTTTCCCGTGCGGCAGCCGCCCGCGGACTCCGCGTCACCGGTGCCGAGATCGTAGGCCTGGTACCCAAACGGGTACTACTGGAAGCCGGCCGGTTCTACCTGGAAAAGCAGCAGCGCTCCCTGGGCATCCCCGAAGAGGAGATTGTGAAAATCGCCGTAAAATCCATGTCGCTGGACGACCTCAAGCCTTTCAACCCCAAAGAGAAAGTCATCGAATACCTGATGGACGACGGGAAAGCGGGGCTCACCGACATGACCGTCCGCGCCTTCGCCGAGGAAACCGCCTCGGAGAGCGCCGCCCCGGGCGGAGGCAGCATATCGGCCTGCATGGGGGCCTTCGGCGCCGCCCTGGCCACCATGGTTGCCAACCTCAGCGCCCACAAACGCGGCTGGGATGCCCGATGGAAAGAATTCTCGGACGTGGCCGAAAAAGGGCAGCAGCTCATGACCCGGCTCCTGGGCCTTATCGACGAGGACACCGCCGCCTTCAACCGCATCATGGATGTCTTCTCCATGCCGAAGGGTACGGCGGAGGAGAAATCGGCCCGGGACAAAGCCCTGGAAGAAGCCACCCTGTATGCCGCCCAGGTGCCGCTGACCACGATGGAAACCGCCCTGGAGGCGCTTCCCCTGGCCCTGCAGATGGCCCGGAGCGGAAATCCCGCCAGCGCATCTGACGCCGGCGTAGCCGCCCTGGCCGCCAGAGCCGGTATCCGGGGAGCGGCCCTGAACGTCCGCATCAACGCGGCGTCCCTCAAGGACAAGACGCCCGCAGAGCCACTGCTCCGCCGCTCCGACGAAATTCTCCGGCAGGCACAGGAACTGGAAGCCCAGGTGCTGGAAGCCGTGGAGCAGCATCTATAAGCGTAAAATACAAAACACTGATTATTAGCCAATTATCAAATAGTGTCTAGGCAAAACAGGATAGACACATTTCGGTAAACAACTGAACATAAATGAGTTACAATTCACGATTCGCAGAAGAGATCCTGGCAGGGATTCCGGTCGACCGGTTGCCGGAGGCCAAACCGTACGACTCCGCCGTCAACCACGCCCCCAAGCGCAAGGACATCCTGAAGCCGGAAGAGAAGGTGCTGGCCTTGAAAAACGCCCTGCGCTACTTCCCGGAGGCACTTCACTCGCAGCTGGCGCCGGAGTTTGCGCAGGAGTTAAAGGACTACGGACGCATTTACATGTACCGGTATCGGCCCGGCTATAAAATCTACGCCCGCCCCATCGATGAATATCCCGCCCGGAGCCGCCAGGCGGCCGCCATCATGGCCATGATCCAGAACAACCTGGACCCTCGTGTGGCCCAGCATCCGCACGAGCTCATCATTTACGGCGGCAACGGGGCTATCTTCCAGAACTGGGCCCAGTACCGCCTGGTGATGCAGTACCTCGCCACCATGACTGACGAGCAGACGCTGGTCATGTACAGCGGCCATCCGCTGGGCCTGTTCCCCAGCCACAAGGATGCACCCCGGGTCATTGTCACCAACGGCATGGTCATCCCCAACTACTCCAAGCCGGACGACTGGGAGCGCATGAACGCGCTGGGCGTGAGCCAGTACGGCCAGATGACAGCCGGCAGCTATATGTACATCGGCCCGCAGGGCATCGTGCACGGAACCACCATCACGGTGATGAACGCAGCACGCAAGCAGCTCAAGGCCAAAGGACTCAACGGAGAAGACCGGGGTGGGCTTCTCTTTGTGACGGCGGGCCTGGGCGGCATGTCCGGCGCCCAGCCCAAGGCCGGCAACATCGCCGGCGTGGTGAGCGTCACGGCCGAAATCAATCCCAAGGCGGCCGAAAAGCGCTATGAACAAGGCTGGGTGGACGAACTGCACCGGAGCCTGGACGAGCTCATCCCCCGCATCCGCAAGGCGGTAGAAGCCAAAGAGGTGGTGTCCCTGGCCTATGTTGGCAACGTGGTAGACCTGTGGGAACGCCTCGCCGACGAGGACATCCATGTAGACCTGGGTAGCGACCAGACCTCCCTGCACAACCCCTGGGCCGGCGGGTACTACCCCGCGGGCTACAGCCTGGAGGAGAGCAAACGCATGATGGCCGACGAGCCGGAACACTTCCGAAAAGCCGTGCAGGCATCTCTGCGCCGCCACGTGGCTGCCATCAACCGCCTCGCCGCCAAAGGCATGTACTTCTTTGACTACGGCAACGCTTTCCTGCTGGAGAGCTCCCGCGCCGGGGCGGACATCCTCGGGGCCGACGGCCGGTTCCGCTACCCGTCCTACGTACAGGACATCATGGGCCCGCTGTACTTCGACTACGGGTTTGGCCCGTTCCGCTGGGTGTGCATGAGCGAAAAGCCGGAAGACCTGGCCAAGACCGACGAGCTGGCGGTCTCCGTGCTGGAGCGCCTGTCCAAGGACGCCCCCGACGAAATCCGGGGCCAGATGCAGGACAACATCCACTGGATCCGCGAGGCCGGACGGAACCACCTGGTAGTGGGTTCCCAGGCCCGCATCCTGTATGCCGACTGCGAAGGCCGCACCCAGATTGCCCTGGCCTTCAACGAGGCCATCCGGAGGGGCGAACTATCGGCCCCCGTGGTCCTGGGACGCGACCACCACGACGTCTCCGGCACCGACTCCCCGTTCCGGGAAACCTCCAACATCTACGACGGCTCCCAGTTCTGTGCCGATATGGCCGTCCAGAACGTGATCGGGGACGGCTTCCGCGGCGCCACCTGGGTGAGCATCCACAACGGAGGCGGTGTAGGCTGGGGCGAAGTGATCAACGGCGGCTTCGGCATGGTGATCGACGGCAGCGAAGACAGCGCCCGCCACATCCGGGAAATGCTCTTCTGGGATGTGAACAACGGCATCGCGCGCCGCTCCTGGGCCCGAAACGAAGGCGCCCGCTTCGCCATCGAGCGCGAGATGGCCCGCACGCCCGGTCTCCGGGTCACCCTCCCCCATTTCGCCGACGACAACTTAATCAGAAAAACTTTACAGTAATGCATTCCATATCCACCGAACATCTCTCCCTGGAAAGGGTGAAGGAGATTATCGACAATCAGGAAAGAATCACGCTTTCGAAAGAAGCCACAGAGGCCATCATCAAATGCCGGAAGTACCTGGACAGCAAGATGGAAGACATCGACCGTCCGGTGTACGGCGTCACTACGGGGTTCGGCTCGCTGTACAATGTGACCATCCCCAGGGACGACCTGAGCCAGCTGCAGCACAACCTGGTGATGTCGCACGCCTGCGGCGCCGGGGAAACGGTCCGGCCCCAGATTGTGAAACTGATGCTGCTCCTGAAGGCGCAGTCCCTGTCGTACGGCCACTCCGGTGCCCAGCTCGTCACAGTTCAGCGCCTGATTGACATGTTCAACGAGGATGTCCTCCCGGTCGTGTACCAGCAGGGTTCCCTCGGCGCCTCCGGCGACCTGGCGCCCCTGGCCCACATGAGCCTTCCGCTGATCGGCCTGGGCGAGGTCCTGTACAAAGGGAAGGTGCGTCCCTCGTCCGAAGTATGGAAAGAACTGGGCTGGGAGCCCATCCGGCTGCAGAGCAAAGAAGGCCTGGCGCTGCTCAACGGCACCCAGTTCATGAGCGCGCACGCCATCTGGTGCATCCTCAAGAGCATGCGCCTGAGCCGCTGGGCCGACCTCATCGGCGCCATGTCGCTGGACGCCTACGACGGCCGTATTGAGCCGTTCCTGCCGCTCACCCATAAGCTACGCCCCCACGCCGGGCAGATTACTACCGGCGAGCGTTTCATGGAGATCCTGGAGGGGAGCCAGCTCATAGGCCGCCCCAAGCAACATGTGCAGGACCCGTACAGCTTCCGCTGCATCCCGCAGGTGCACGGGGCTGTGAAAGACAATATCATGTATGTGAAGTCGGTGATCGAGAACGAAATCAACTCCGCCACCGACAACCCCAACGTGTTCCCCGACGAAGACATGGTGATATCGGCCGGCAACTTCCACGGGGAGCCCATCGCTATCCCCATGGACTCGCTGGCCATCGCCATGAGCGAACTGGCCAGTATTTCTGAACGAAGGACCTATCAGCTCATTCACGGCCTTCGGGGCCTGCCCAAGTACCTGGTCACGGAACCCGGCCTCAACAGCGGGTTCATGATCCCGCAGTACACCGCCGCCAACATCGTCAGTCAGAACAAGGGGTTATGCTGGCCGGCCTCCTGTGACTCCATCCCCTCGTCGCAGGGCCAGGAAGACCATGTTTCCATGGGCTCCAACAGTGCCACCAAGCTGGTGCGGGTGGTGGACAATACGGAGACAGTGCTCGCCATCGAACTCTTCAACGCCGCCCAGGCGCTGGAGTTCCGCCGGCCGCTCAAGTCCTCCCCCGTCCTGGAGACCATCTTTGCCGACTACCGGAAAGAGGTCCCCTTTGTGGAACGGGACACCTACATGCATCCGCTCATCGTCAAATCCATTGAATTCCTGCACAGGGAAACGTATCTATGCTAATCCATAACATCGGAATCCTCGCCGGTATCCAGCCGGAGGGCCAGCTGCGGCTGGAGGGAACGGAGCAAGGGTGCACCGGCATCCTGGAAAACGCGTGGCTCTCCATCACGGACGGCCGCATCACCGGCTTCGGTCCCATGGCCACCTGTCCCTGTCATTCTGATCACAGCGAAGAATCTCTCTTAGACGCCCGCGGCGGGATGCTGATGCCCGGCTTCTGCGACAGCCACACGCACGTGGTGTACGCCGGGAGCCGGGACGGAGAATTCCTGGACAAGATCAACGGCCTGTCCTATGAGGAAATCGCTGCCCGGGGAGGCGGCATCCTGAATTCGTCCGACCTGCTGCACCGCACGTCGGAGGAAGAGCTGTACCGGGAGTCGATGCCCCGCGTAGAGGAGATGCTGGGGAAAGGGACCGTGGCGCTGGAAATCAAGAGCGGCTACGGGCTCAACCCAGAGGACGAACTGAAGATGCTCCGGGTGATTCGCCGGATTGGCCAGAGCGTGCCCGCTGCGGTGAAGAGCACGTTCCTGGGAGCGCACGCCGTTGGCCGGGGATATACGCATGAAGACTATGTCCGGGCAGTGATGGAAATGATGCCTGAGGCCGCGCAGCTGGCCGATTTCGTGGATGTTTTCTGCGATGAGGGCTTTTTCACCGTGGAGGACACCGCCCACATCCTGGAGGCTGCCCGGGGTCTGCTGAGGCCTAAGATTCACGCCAACGAGCTGGCGGTGAGCGGCGGCGTACAGGTGGGCGTACAGTACGGCGCCCTGTCGGTGGACCACCTGGAGCGCACCGGCGAGGCCGAGATCCAGGCCCTGCAGGGAAGCGCCACCATGCCCACTATGCTTCCGGGGTCGTCCTTCTTCCTTGGGCTCCCTTACGGGAAAGCCCGGGAGTTCCTGGACGCGGGGCTGGGGATTGCCCTGGCGTCGGACTACAACCCCGGCTCCTCCCCTTCCGGCGACATGCGCTTTGTGATGGCACTGGGCTGCATCCGCATGCGGCTCACGCCTGTGGAGGCCTTCAACGCGGTCACCCTGAACGGAGCCTACGCCATGGGACTGAGCAGGGAATACGGCTCCATCACGGTGGGGAAACGCGCAGGCCTTATCCTCACGGACCCGGGATGGGACCTGACCAAGATCGCCTACCAGTACCAGACCCCCTTCATCCGGCGGGTCTTTCTGTAGGTTTTTCTTGGCATTGTTCCGGGGAAAGCGTATATTTGCCTTATGATGAGAAATATTTGCATTTATATTGCCACCGCCCTGCTGCTGGTCGGCTGCGGTTCTTCCCGCCAGGGGGCCGTTTCCGGCACCTCCGCGGACCAGGTTGACATCGGCTACGGCTCCGTAACCAAGGACGAGGTTACCACCTCCGTTTCCCAACTCAAGACCAACCGGCAAATGGAATCCTACTCGAATATCTTCGAGATGATCCAGGGCCGCTGCCCGGGTGTTCAGGTAACCGGCAACCGCGTCATCATCCGGGGCGTCGGAACCAACTCGGATGCCACGGACCCGCTGTTTATCGTAGACGGCCTGCAGATGGATGACATCAGCAGCATCAACCCGCAAAACGTAGATTCCATCGAAGTGCTCAAAGATGCCTCCTCGGGCGCCATCTACGGCTCCCAGGCCGGCAACGGCGTCATCCTGATCACCCTCAAGAAAAAATAGCCTCATAGCGTCAAATGACTAGAATTGACCTCTCGGAGTGGACCCGGGCCGGTGAAGGCGGCCAGGGCGTGGCCTATGTCCACAAAAGCGAAAAACGCCTCGCCAAGCTCTTCAACCCCGGTTTCAATGCCGATTTTGCCTTCAAGGAATTCGAGGTGGCCCGCGTGGCCTATGACCTGGGCGTCCCCACCCCGGAACCTTATCGGCTTATCACGGACGGAGAGCGCGTAGGGACGGAATACGAGCTCATCGAACACAAGCGCTCCTTCTGCCGGATTATCTCGGAAGAGCCGGAGCGGATGGAGGAAATCAGTCTCCGCTTTGCCCGGGCCGCCAGGGAATTGCACCAGATCAAGGCCGACACCACCCGTCTCCCTTCCATGAAAGCGCGCATGCAGGCGTTCTATGCGCAGGACGGCATCGCCCCGGATTTCTTTGTAAGGAGAATTAATTCCCTTCTGGAACAAATCCCGGACACCCCTTACTGCCTGCACGGAGACATGCAAATTGGCAATATCATCACGGACGGGAAAAGGACGCTCTGGATCGATATCGGCCAGGCAGCCTATGGCGCCCCGGAGTGGGACCTGGGCCTCTGCTGGCGAATCTGCCACATCACTGACGCCAAGATGACCGACTATCTTTTCCACCTCAAGCCGGAGCAGATGGAGCAGCACTGGAACATCTTCGGCCCGGCCTATTTTGGCGTTCCGGCAGAAGAAATGGGGCCGCAAATCCAGAGACTGCTTCCTTACGTCGTCATCAAAGTGGCATACATGCGCAGCATCACCTACCACGAACCCATCAGCGAGGAAATCGCGAACCGGATCCTGGGCATGCTGGCCTAAGTCTTTACAGGAATTACTTCTTCAGCAGCGGCATTCCTTCGTGCCACGCAGTCCCAATCTTCTCGCCGATGGCGTAGTAGTCATTGCGCATCTGGTCAAAGGCAAAGGCATGTAGTTTCCCGGCGTCAATCTTTCCTTTGTCGTCCAGCACCTTTTCATCGGCCAGTACGTTCACAATCTCTCCCAGCACCCTGAGGCCATAAGGCTGGTCCTGGAATTCCACCACTTTGCACTCCAGCGTCACGGGGTATTCGGTCACGATGGGCGCGTCCACGTTCTCGCTTTTTACGGAATGCAGGCCGCTCACGGTGAATTTGTCGGGATACTTGTTGCCGCTGGCGATGCCCAGATAGTCGGACTCCTTGAGGGTGTCCGTGCCGGGGATGGACAGGGTGAAGGCCTTGCGCTCCCGCAGGTTCTTTACCGTCTTGTGACTGGCCTCCAGATTCAGGGCCACCATGTTCATATCCACGATGCCGCCCCAGGCCATCATCATCACATCGACAGAATTGTCTTCATTATAGGTTCCGATCATATAGGTGGGCATCGGGAAAAGATAAGGTTTTGCTCCTAAAGATTTCATGGCAGAATGGTTTTGAACAAACAAATATAACCATTTTCACTGACAAGGACAACGGTTTTCGTGCCCGGGCTGGCAACGACGGCCACTGCGGGCACGATTTCACCCCGTTTTCGTGCCCGGACTGGCAATAACGGTCACTGCGGGCACGATTTCACCCCGTTTTCGTGCCCGGACTGGCAATAACGGTCACTGCGGGCACGATTTCATACCGTTTTCGTGCCCGGGCAGGCAATGACGGTCACTGCGGGCACGATTTCATACCGTTTTCGTGCCCAGGCATTGACCTGTTATACTATCAAAATGTTTCATCACCCGACGATTTTACAGGTCTTCCCATAAATAGTTTCTTCCCGTACCGCCTCCAGAATCTTGTTGAAGATGCGGGGAAATGGCCGTGCGACACGGTCGGCAATGGCTTTGGGGATCTCCTTGTAGTACGCTTCGGCTATACCGCCCGTGATGCAGGCAAGGGTATCCGAATCGCCTCCCAGAGACACAGCTCTGCGAATGGCATCCTCAAAATTGGAAGACGTCAAGAAGGCTATCAATGCCTGAGGAACGGTTTCTTGGCAGTCGGCATGCCAATAATACTCCCAGTGAATGTCTTCCCACGTGCGATGAACATTATACTCATAGACCCTTTCGATGTACGCTTTAATCTCTTCTTTTGAAGCGCCGTTCCTGGCCAGGAAGATTGCGGCTGCCGTAGCCTGAGCGCCCTTGATGCCTTCCGGATGGTTATGAGTTATTGCGGCCGATATTGCCGCAATGCGCTCTGTCTCTTCAAGGGTGTCAAAGAACCAGCCAACAGCGCTCACGCGCATTGCGGAGCCGTTGCCCCACGACCCGTAAGGGTGTCGGCCCGTCTTTGATACATACGGGACTTCACCACGAGGATCGCCATAATTGTACAAATCTTCAGGGCGGAAAAGCCAGGTGTAGAATCCTCCGCCATAGCCGCCCATTGGGCAGGGACATTTGTGGCCGAACTCGACCATAATGTCCTCAAGGCCCTGATAGCTGTGATCTTTGTCCTTCAGCAGCCAGTAAGCCACCGCCATCGTCATAATGCTGTCATCCGTGTAAGCGCTATTGCCCAGGAAGAGTGTGAAGTAATAGTCCTTAGTATTGTGGAACTCATACACCGAGCCCACGGTGTCTCCAATAATTGCTCCTAACATGGTAAAAACAGATTATTGTGGATTAGTCCCCTGCCCCAACTCCTCCAAGGCAGCATCGATGGCGGCAAGGCACTGGGCAAGGTCTTCTTCGTCATAGTCGGATTCGTTCTCAATCAAGTAGTCCCGGAAATCCGTCCAAACGGTTTTTGCCTGCCCAGGATCATCAACATAAGTATACATTTGAGCCAATAGCTGAGTGGCGACAAAGTTGCAAAACAGGACATCACCGGTGAGGCCATACACCCCTTTTGCCATGTCAGAAGCCAACCCTTCCGCCTCCTCCATTTCTCCCATGACAGCCAGCCCCAGGCACAGGTCCCTAACTACATAGGGATACACCTCCGGGACATATCCGTTGGTATCGGCCGATAAATCGATGGATGCATCCTCCATGGCTTTCTCCAGCCGAAGATTACTCACATAATTCTCCAATGCCTCGTTAACGCCCTTGTACTCAAACTCCAGAGAACGCAAAACCTGTGAGAAAAAGGCATATCGCTGGGAAGAATGCTTTAGGAACACCAGGAAATCGCCCGCCTTTTTCCCGTTTTCATCCTCGCTAAGGTAGAAGTCCAAGGCTTTCTCGTATTTATCGGCATCGATGAGTTGCTTGAACTGCACCCAGGTGACGCGCGCCTGGTCGTAGGTTTCTTGCCGGACGGCGCCATCGCTATGCTCAGGAGCGTTGGGAAGTTCGGCGAGAAAGCTTGCCACCAGGGTGTCCGTAGCCGGGTTGTAGGTGGAATCGGCCGGCTCCCAGCCGTACATGGCCGTGACGGCAGAGTCAATCTGGGCCACCATCTCTTTTACTCCAATGAGGTTTTCAGGAATGTTGTTGTTTTGTGCGCAAGCTACAATGACTTGTCCTGAAATAAGTTGACAAAAACTTATGTTTAATGTAAAACTTATTT
>CAMVMG010000019.1 GCA_947168525.1 uncultured Bacteroidales bacterium | reverse complement strand
GAACGGGATTGCAAAGGTACACCTTTTTTCTGATTCCACAAATTTTTTCGGGAGATTTTTTGTAAAAAATACACTTTTTAGCCCAGGCGTATTGTATCTTAATAAATAATTATCGAAATTTGCAGAAACAAAACGGGGATGGACAGACTGGTCATAAAATACCCTCTGGAAAAGCTCATGATCTTTGTAGTGGGTGCCATACTGGGCCTGGCGGCCACGGCCCTCACGGCCTATGATATCTGGACGGATGGGGAAAAACTGTCCTGGCATTTCTCCATCTCGGTCATCGTCGCCGTCACCAACCTGGGGATGGGCATCAGTGAAACCCGGAAATACATCCGCCCCGTCATTCTGGACAAAGAAGGAATCCTCTACGGGAAGGAACGCTACTTCTGGAGTTCCCTCGCTTCGTGCCGGCTGGAAAGGGAGGAAGAGAACAAACTGGTGCTCACCTTCAAGGAAACCTACGCAAAACCAGTCTCCATCGACCTGAATAATTACAATTACGAGAAATGGAATCTCGTAAAAGCCCTTCAGCACTTTCCCCCCGCCCCGGTTTTCAAATACGAAGACGAGTAGCCCGCATCCCCGGACAATAAGTATTGGAAAACCGCGTAACTTGGCTATCTTTGTACCCATGAAGACAATTTACTTTGCAGGAGGTTGCTTCTGGGGAACGCAGCACTTCTTTGCCCAGGTGGACGGCGTGAAGGAAGCCGTCTGCGGCTATGCCAACGGCAACACCCTCAATCCCAAATACGAAGAAGTCTATACCGACACCACCGGCTTCGCGGAAACGGTGAAGGTAAGCTATAACCCGGAGCGAGTTTCCCTGGAGGAACTCACCGACTACTTCTTCTGCGTCATCGACCCGCTGAGCCTCAACCGCCAGGGACATGACGAAGGCACCCGCTACCGCACCGGCATCTATTATACCGACGAAGCAGAGCGCCCCGTCATTGAAAAGGTTTACGCGCGCGAGGAACGGAAAGCCGGCGTACCGCTGGTAGTGGAACTGGATCCGCTGCGCAATTTCTATCCGGCCGAACAGCGCCATCAGGACTATCTGGACAAGAATCCGGAAGGATACTGCCACCTCCCCCTGAAGGTCTTCCGCTACATACGCCTCTTCCAGGACATCCGCCTGTTCCTGGGCGGAGAGACGGACACGGTTGCCAAGATGGCCGACACAAGCGCCCTCATCGCCGAAAAGATGCGTTTCTTCTGGACCGGATTCTACCGGGTGGTAGGCAACCAGCTGGTACTCGGGCCTTTCCAGGGTTCCCCCGCCTGCCTTCGGATCGGTTACGGGAAAGGTGTCTGCGGCACGGCCTGGAAACAGGACAAGACCCTCGTAGTCCCCGACGTGCACGAATTCCCGGGACACATCGCCTGCAGCAGCCTGTCGGAATCGGAGATCGTAGTCCCCGTCCATAACGCCCAAGGCGAGGTAACGGCCGTCCTGGACATCGACAGCGACGCCCCCGCCACCTTCGATTCCACCGACGCCCTCTGGCTGGAGAAAATAATATTTGCTATCTTTGAAGATTAAACCGTTTTTATATGAAAAAAATCCTCCTTGCCCTCGCCATGCTGGTCCCAGCCCTGGCAACGGCTCAAGAAACGCCCTCCTGGATTCGCAGGAATGCCATTTCCCCGGACGGGAAAACCGTAGCCTTCAGTTATAAAGGAGACCTTTACACGGTTCCCGCCACCGGCGGAACCGCCCGCCAGATTACCTCAAACGCCGCCTACGAGTCGGATCCGGTCTGGACCCGGGACGGCAAGCAGATCGTTTTCACCAGCTGGCGCGAAGAGAGCAGGGACATTTACGTAACGTCAAAGGACGGCGGCACCCCCAAACGCCTCACCACCCTTCCCGGCAATGAGACTCTCCTCACCGTAGACAAAGACGACAACATCTGGTTCACCTGGTACGACACAAACCTGATGAGCGCGTCCTTCGACGGCTTCCCCGGCACCCAGCAGCTGTACAGGACCAATCTGGAAGGCAAGGCACCGGAGCTGGTCTCCTCCCTCACCGTTAGCGCCATGAGCCTGAACGAAAAAGGAGAGATGCTCTACGAAGACTACAAGGGCTATGAAGACCCGCTGAGAAAGCACCACACCTCGTCGGTCAGCCGCGACATCTGGCTCTACCAGCCTGCCACGGTGGG
Organism: uncultured Bacteroidales bacterium; assembly: GCA_947168525.1. Lineage (GTDB taxonomy): Bacteria > Bacteroidota > Bacteroidia > Bacteroidales > UBA932 > Cryptobacteroides. Next base: position 34,500 of record CAMVMG010000019.1, on the reverse strand, counting down.
AAAAATCGGCCCGGAAGGCACTTTCACCAAGCTTTCCACCTTTGAGGGCGAAGACCGCAATCCAGTTTTCGCGGCCGACGGCAACACCTTCTATTTCCTAAGCGAGCAAGGCGGAAAAACCTCCAACCTGTACCGCAGTTCCCTCAGCAATCCCGGGCAGCAGACCCAGCTTACCTTCTATGACAAAAACCCGGTCCGTTTCCTCTCCGTGGCCGATGACGGCACCTATGCCTTCTCCTACAACGGAGACCTTTACGTAAACGGCAACAAACTGGAAATCAAGATTTTCCGCGACGAGCAGGAACGGCAGAAGGAGCGCCTCAACCTAAGGAACGCCACCGCCCTGGCCGTCTCTCCGGGCGGGAAGGAAGTGGCCGTGGTCATCCGGGGCGATGTCTTCGTGACCTCCACCGACTACGCCACCACCCGCCGCATCACCAATACGGCGGAGCAGGAACGCGGGGTCAGTTTCTCCGAAGACGGCCGCGAACTCTACTATGCCTCTGAAAGGAACGGCTGCTGGAGCATCTACAAGACCTCCCTCGTGAACAAGGAAGACAAACTGTTCACCTATGCCGTGGCCCTGAAAGAAGAGCGCGTGAGTCCGGAAGGCGAGACCTCCTTCCAGGTGAAAGTGTCTCCGGACGGCAAATGGATCGCCTACCTCAGGGACCGCACGGAGCTGGTGGTGCTGAGCACCAAGGGCGGCACGCCCAAATCCCTGCACAAAGGGGTGAACTACTCCTATTCCGACGGGGACCAGAACTTTGCCTGGAGCCCGGACAGCCGTTTCCTCCTCACCAACTGGCAGGCCGACGGAGGCTGGAACAACGAAGACATCGCCCTGGTGAGCATTGAGGACGGAAGCATCACCAACCTCACCCGCAGCGGCTACTCCGACGGCAGTTTCCGCTGGGCCCTGGGCGGCAAGGCCATGACCTGGGAGAGCGACAAGAACGGCTACCGCAGCCACGGCAGCTGGGGTGCCGAAGGCGACATTTACATCATGTTCTTCGACGGCAAGGCCTATACGGAATTCGGCCGCAGCAAAGAGCAGGAGGAAATTGACAAACTCCTGATGGGTGAGAAAGCCGTGGCCAAGCAGGAGAAACAGGAGAAGAAAGACAGCATTGCCAAAAAGGTGGAAAAACTGACGCCGGACCTGGAAAACCGCGACGAGCGTATCCGCCGGCTCACCCGCTTCTCCAACATGCTGGGCGACCACTATCTCACGGCCGACGGTGCCAAGCTCTACTTCACCCAGCGCCTGGAAAGGGGCTATGACCTCTGCTGCATCGATATGGTCAAGGGCGACGTCACCGTGGTGAAGAAGGGCGTCTCCGGCCAGTTCACCCCCTCGGCCGACGGGAAGACCCTCTATGTCCTCGCCGGCAGCAGCATCTCCAAGATCGAACTGGACAAGGGCGACAAAGTCACCGACATCCCCTTCTCCGGAGACTATGAGTTCAAGGCTCCCTTGGAGCGCACCTACATCTTCGAGCACTGCTGGAAACAGGTAAAGGAGAAATTCTACGTGGAAGACCTCCACGGCGTGGACTGGCAGTATTATCACGACAACTACGTCGCCTTCCTGCCGCACATCAACAACAACTTCGACTTCCAGGACTTGCTGTCAGAGATGCTGGGAGAGCTCAACGGCTCCCACACCGGCGGCCGCTACCGTCCCTCCGCCACCCGCAACCTGGGCCATCTGGGCGTAATCTATGACCTCTCCTATACGGGCGACGGGCTCCGGATCGCGGAAGTCCTGCCCGGCGGCGTGCTCTCCAACACAGATGCCTCCATCAAGGCCGGCGACCTCATTACCTCCATCGAAGGAAAGCCCGTCAAGGCCGACGGGAACTGGATGGAAAGCCTCTACGAGCGCGCAGGGAAAAAGACGGTCCTGCGCATGAAAGTGGGCGGGAAGGACAAGGAATACATTGTCACGCCCACGGCCTCGGACGCCACCCTGCTGTATCGCCGCTGGGTACGCCAGCGGGAAGAAATGGTGAAAAAGCTCTCCGGCGGCCGCGTAGGCTATGTGCACATCCAGGGCATGGACAGCCCCAGCTACCGTGAGCTCTACTCCAAGGCGCTGGGCAAGTACCGCGCCGCAGAGGCCCTCATCGTAGACACCCGCCACAACGGAGGCGGCTGGCTGCACGACGACCTGGTCACCTTCCTGGGCGGCAAAGAGTATGTCACCTTTACGCCCCGCGGCCAGTACATCGGCCACGAGCCGTTCAACAAATGGACCAAGCCCTCCTGCGTGCTGGTGGGCGAGGACAATTACTCGGATGCCTCCGGATTCCCCAGCGCGTACCGCAGCCTGGGCCTTGGAAAGCTCATCGGCGCCCCCATCCCCGGCACCATGACGGCTGTCTGGTGGGAAACCCAGATAGACCCCACCCTGGTCTTCGGCATCCCGCAAGTGGGCAACTACGACGTCAAGAATGGCTTCTACATCGAGAACCACCAGATAGAGCCGGACATCCTCATCTACAACGACCCCGCCTCCGTGCTCAACGGCCACGACCTTCAGCTGGAAGCCGCTGTGGAAGAAATGCTTAAACAGATTGGAAATGCACAGTAAATTAGTCATCATCCCCACCTATAACGAAAAAGAGAACATTGCCGACATCATCGCGGCCGTGTTTGCCCTGGAAGGGGGCTTCCATGTCTTGGTGATTGACGACGGCTCCCCCGACGGTACGGCCGATATCGTGAAGGGGCTTCAGGAAAAGGAGGTCGGACGGCTGCACCTGCTGCAGCGGGCCGGGAAACTGGGCCTGGGGACCGCCTATCTCACCGGCTTCAAATGGGCGCTGGAGAAGGGCTACGACTATGTGTTCGAGATGGACGCAGACTTCTCCCACAATCCGGCCGACCTGCTGCGCCTGTACAAGGTGTGCGCGCAGGACGGGGCAGATCTGTCCGTCGGCTCCCGCTACTGCAACGGGGTCAGTGTGGTGGACTGGCCCATCGGCCGCATCATCATGTCCTACTTTGCATCGGCCTATGTACGCTACATGCTGGGCATGAAGGTGTACGACACTACGGCGGGCTTTGTCTGCTATTCCCGCAAGGTGCTGGAAACACTGGACCTGGACGCCGTAAAGATGAAAGGCTACGGTTTTCAGATAGAGATGAAGTATTCTGCCTATAAACTGGGTTTCAAGCTCCAGGAGGTGCCCATCATCTTTGTGAACCGCCAGAAAGGCACGTCCAAGATGAGCGGCGGCATCTTCGGGGAGGCCTTCTGGGGCGTCATTGGCCTTCGCTTCCGGAAAATCCGCCCCCGGAGCTAATTTTTCAGCAGCCGGAGTCCGATGCGGCCCCGGTCCAGATCTACAGAAATCACCTGCACCTTCACCTGCTGGTGCAGTTTGAGCACCTTGGACGGGACGGCCATGCCCTTCACACCCATCTGGGAAGCGTGGATGAGGCCGTTCTCGTGCAGGCCGATATCCACAAACGCCCCGAAAGCGGTGAGGTTGGTCACCAGCCCCGGCAACTCCATCCCCACTTTGAGGTCGTCAATCTCATGGATGTCATCGGCGAAGGAGAACTCACGGGCCGATTCCCGCGGATCCCGGCCGGGTTTCTGCAACTCCTGCAGGATGTCGTTCACTGTAGGAAGGCCGAAATCTCCCCCGACATAGTCCTGCGCCTTGATTTTCCGGCACAGTTCCACATTGCCCACCAGCTCTTTCACGGGAACGCCCAGGTCCCGGGCCATCTTGTCTACCAGCGGATAGGCCTCCGGATGCACGGCCGAATTGTCCAGCGGATTGTCGGCACTCTGGATCCGGAGAAAGCCCGCACACTGCTGGAACGCCTTGGCCCCCAGGCGAGGCACTTTCTTGAGCTCTTCCCGGCTCCGGAACCCGCCCTCCCGGGAACGGTAATCTACGATGGCGCGGGACAGCGCCGGGCCGATCCCGGACACATACTGGAGCAGATACGGGCTGGCGGTATTCAGGTTCACGCCCACGCTGTTCACGCAGCTTTCTACCGTATTATCCAGCTTTTCCTTGAGCAGCCCCTGGTCTACGTCGTGCTGGTACTGCCCGATCCCGAGTGACTTGGGGTCTATCTTCACCAGCTCTGACAGCGGGTCCATCAGGCGCCGGCCGATGGAAACGGCCCCGCGCACCGTAACATCATATTCGGGGAACTCCTCACGGCCCACGTCGGAGGCGGAATACACCGACGCGCCGTCTTCACTGACGGAAAAGATGCGCACAGAAGGGTCTAGACCCACTCTCCGCACAAAATCCTCCGTCTCCCGTCCGGCGGTTCCGCTGCCAATAGCGATTACTTCTATCCGGTATTTCTCCACCAGGTCCGCCACCGTAGTGATGGCCTGGATTTTCTTGGCCACGGGGGGATGCGGGTATATCACATCATGATGCAGCAGCGTGCCGTGTTCGTCCAGGCACACCACCTTGCAGCCGGTCCGGAAACCCGGGTCGATGGCCATGACGCGCTTCTGCCCCACCGGCGGGGAAAGCAGTAACTGGCGAAGATTCTCCCCGAACACCTGGATGGATTCCACGTCGGCCCGTTCCTTGGCTTCCCGGAGCACTTCTCCGGTAATGGAAGGATCCAGCAGTCGCTTCCAGGCATCGTCCACGGCTTCCCGGATCTGCAGGCCCGTCTCACGGGCGGGATATCCGTGTTCCTGGCAATAATCGTAATAGATCTTGTTACCGCATTTTTCTCCGTCGGCATCGATCTCCACCCGCAGGAAGCCCTCGTCGCGGGCGCGGAGCATGGCCAGCAGGTTGTGAGAGGGAATTTTGGCGATGGGCTGGCTGAACGAGAAATAGCTGCGGTATTTGGCCGCGTCCGGACTGGTTTCCCCTGCCTTGGTCACCTTGGACTGCACCCGCCGGGTGCGGTAGATGCCCCGGAGGTTTTCCCGTACGGCGGCGGTTTCGCTCAAGCGCTCCGCCATAATGTCACGGGCGCCCTGCAAGGCCTCTTCTACCGAGGCCACCTCCCCTTTCACGTATTTTTCCGCCTCCCGGGCAGGGTTGGCCGTTTTTCCGTTCCAGAGGGCATCGGCCAGAGGCTCAAGCCCTTTGGCCACCGCCACCGTAGCCCGCGTCTTGCGCTTGGGGCGGAACGGCAGGTAAAGGTCTTCCAGCTCGCTGGCCACCAGGCAGTTCTCTATCTTTTTCTGCAGTTCCGGTGTCAGTTTTCCCTGCTCCGCGATGGTGCCCAGGATGGAGGCCTTCCGCTTTTCCATCTCTGCATAGACCTCTGTCCAGTGCTTGATTTCCGCCACCTCGATGTCGTTGAGCCCGCCGGTGCGCTCCTTGCGGTAGCGGCTGATAAACGGAATGGTGCAACCGTCGGCAAAAAGTTCCGCACAATTTTCCACCTGCCAGGGCTGTACACGCAGCTGACCGGCAATCTGTTTGATATAGATTTCTTTCATACGTTCCTTTTGATGCAGAATAATCATCACGAAGATAAGAATAATATTGGAAAATGATTAAATTTGCAACTTCAATTCGGTTAGGTGTAGTGAAAAAAGAAACGGTCAGCCCTGCCTACAATGGCCTGAAAGCCTACATGCAGTTTGTCGTAAACAAATTGTATTACAGAAGATATTTCTCCCTGGACCGGAAAAATATCCCTCCGGAAGGCACTTCTTTCCTGATCGTCTCCAACCACCAGAACTGCCTCAATGACGCTTTCGGCATCTTTTTCGCCTTCCCTGACCGCAGGATCCGCTTCATCGCCCGGGCCGATGTCTTCAGCATCCATCCGCTGGTAACCCGGCTCCTGCACAGGGCAGGGGTGATGCCGGCCTACCGGATGCAGTATCAGGGCGAGGAAGCGCTTCCCAAAAACGAACAGACCTTCCAGGAAACGGAAGAAAACCTGCTCTCCGGGCATCCCGTGCTGCTTTTCCCCGAGGCCGGACATCAGCCGCGCCGCTGGCTGGGAACCTTCGCTTTCGGCTACACCCGGATGGCTTTTGCAGCGGCCGAGCAGTCCGGTTTCCGGAAAGAGGTTTTCATCCTGCCCGCCTGCAACCATTACTCCGACTATTTTGCCTTCCGGAGCGATATGCTGGTACGCTTTGGCAAACCCGTCTCCATCCAGCCCTATTATGAGCTGTACAAGACCAAGCCGCGCACAGCCCAGCGGGAAGTGAACAAACTGGTCCGGGAACAGATCCGGGAGATGATGCTGGACATCCGGGACCTGGAGCACTATGACGACATCGACTTCCTGCGTCAGAGCTCTTTCGGAGTCCGTTTTTCCCGCAGCGCAGGCCTGGATTCCCGCTCGTTGCCCCAAAAACTGGAGGCCGACAAGGAACTGGTCTCCCTGCTAGAGCAGAAAAAAGTGTCATACGGCACTGTCCGGGAACTGCGGGAGAAACTGGAAAACCTGGGCCTGGAAGAGGGGCAGCTGGAAAACCCGCCTTCCCTCCTCCGGACGGCTATGGAGGCGCTCCTACTGCTCTCAACCCTGCCCTTAGCCATTGTCGGGCTGTGGCCCTACTTGTTTGTCCGGCTCATTCCCAAGCACTTTACCCGCAAACTGCAGGACCCGATGCTATACGGCAGCTACGCCATGGTGGTCCTGATCCTGGGTCTGCCCATGGCTTTCCTGCTTACGGTGGCGCTGGAATGGCCTTTTGTCGGGGCATGGGCGCTCCTGCACGCCTGCCTGCTACCCTTGCTGTTCGTTTTTGAAGTGTACTGGCTCAGTCTGGGCCGCCGTACCCTGCGGGATTTCCGCTTCCATCACGCGGGCAGGCGAACGGTCCGGGATTTGAAGGAACAGCGCAACCTTACATTTGAAAGAATCAGAAAAGAATTGGACATATGATAAACCCTGCATTGATTCAGCAACTGAATGCGGCCATCGCCGACGAATTTGAAGTGGAAGAACAAGCCCTGGTGGCCGATGCCCCCATCCAGGAAACCCTGGAGCTGGACAGCCTGAGCCTGGTAGACCTGGTTGCCGTGATCGAGAACGTCACCGGTGTTAAACTAAAGGGAATGGATGTCAAGCAGATCCAGACCTTCGGCGCACTGTACAGTTTTATCGGCGAAAACCTGTAGGCTATGGGGACCTTCTTCGTCAGGCTGTACCGGTTCTTTGCCGGCCATAAGGCGCTCCTGTGGACCCTGCTGGGGGTCACCAGCACCCTGTTCCTGGCTTTGGCCCTGCAGATGCAGTACGAAGAAGACATCTCCAAACTGGTTCCGGCTACGGAAGACTCCGACAGCGGACTGGCGTTCAACAGCCTCCGTGTCAAAGACAAGATTTACCTGCAGTTTGTCCCGGAAGAAGGGCTTCCGGAAGCGGAACTGCTTTCCACCGTAGATTCTTTCATGGAACAGCTGGCGGCGGCCGACTCCACCGACCGGGCCATCGACAACGTCCTGTACAGGCTTGAGGCCGACCTGGCCCTCACTGCCCTGGACTACGGCCTGTCCCACCTCCCCGTCTTTGTCTCTCCGGACACCTATCCCGCCTTTGAAGAGGCGATCGGCCGCTCCGACGAAACCATGGCCCGGAACCGGGAAGCCCTGATGGCCGACGAAACCGGCCGGGACACCCAGATGATTACCCTGGACCCGCTGGGGCTGAGGAGCATCATCCTGCCCGAAGGATTGCTCGGTGAAACCGGCTATGCTTACCGCAGCGGGCATCTCTTTGCCACGGGTGGAAACACGGCCCTGGCGTTTCTCTCGCCTACTTTCTCTTACCAGAACTCCCAGGAAAGCGACCGCCTGGTGCGGAAGATCGAGGCCCAGATCAAGGAATATGCCCAGTCGGCCCCCAGGGTCACCATCCTCCTGCACGGGGCGCCGGTGCGGAGCGTGGGGAATTCCCGCACCATCAAGCAAGATTTGGTTTTTACCATCGGCATCTCCTTCCTGCTGATTCTGCTGCTGCTGTGCCTGTGTTTCAAGAGTGTGCGCATCCTGTGGCAGAACCTGCTTCCTGTAGCCTACGGGACGGCTTTCGCACTGGCAGTAATGTTCCTCCTGAAAGGGACTATGTCCCTGATGGCCTTTGGGATCTGCGCCATCGTGCTGGGCGTGGCGCTCAGCTACAGCCTCCACGTAATCATCCACCACCGGTTCGTGGGCAGCGTGGAGCAGCTCCTCCGGGACGAGGCCACACCCGTGTGCCTGGGCTGCCTCACCACCGTGGGCGCGTTCCTGGGCCTGCTTTTCACCAAGAGCGACCTGCTCAGGGACTTCGGCATTTTCGCTTCGCTGGCCCTGGTGGGTAGCACAGCCTTCACGCTCATCTTCCTGCCGCATCTGCTGGAGGAAGGCAATACGCGCCGAAGCAGCCGCGTCCTCAGGCTGGTGGACAGGGTGAACAGCGTCCCATACGACAAAAACCCCGTCTTTCTTTGCCTCCTGACCGCCTTTGTGGCCGTGGGCGTAGCTCTCTCCGGGAGAGTCCGCTTTGACAGCGACCTCCGCCACATCGGCTATGACAGCCCGCAGATGCTCGCTGCGCAGGAGCGCTTCGCCCGGGAGAACCTGGACGGCCTCGCGCAGCGCTATTATGCCGCGGTGGGCGCCACCCTGGACGAGGCTCTGGAAAGCCACCGGGCCGTCCGCGACGCTATCGACTCTCTGCTGGAGAGAGGGGCTGCCGTCAAGAGTCCGGACCTCACTTCGCGGCTCTTCCTCACCCGGGCAGAGCAGCAGCGCCGGATCGACGCCTGGAATGCCTGGTGGGCCGACGGACATCTGGAGCAGGCCCGCACCGCCATCACAGCCGCCGCCCGCCGGCAGGGACTCTCCCCCTCCCTGTTCGACCCTTTCTTCGCCCTGGCGGAGGCGGAATACACGCCCTCCTCCCTGTACGAATCGGGCATTGTCCCGGAAGGGCTTTTATGCAATTACATTGAATCGTCCGGCGGACGGTACCTGGTCTTCAGCCCCGTGCAGATGGAGCCCGGAAACCAGAAGGCCGTTGATGACGCCATCGCCGCCGTGCCGCATGCGGTGGTGATCGACCCTATCTACTACACGGGCAATCTAGTGGAGCTGATCCACCGGGACTTCGACGCCGCCCTCCTGATCTCTTCCCTGTTCGTGCTGCTGGTCCTGCTGCTGAGTTTCCGGAACCTATGGACGGCGCTGCTGGCCTTCCTGCCCATGGCCCTGAGCTGGTATGTAGTACAGGGATACATGGCCCTGTTTTCGTTGGAGTTCAACCTGATTAACATCGTGATATCCACGTTCATCTTCGGAATCGGGGTAGATTACAGCATCTTTGTCACCCAGGGGCTGCTGTCAGATGCACGCGGGGAGCAGCGGGACCTGCTGGCCTGTCACAAGAGCGCCATCTTCTTCTCTGCCTTCGTGCTAGTGGTGGTAATCCTTTCCCTGCTCCTTGCCCGCCATCCGGCCATCCGGTCCATCGGCATCTCTTCCCTGATAGGGATGCTCACGACCATCCTCATCAGCTATTCGCTGCAGCCGTTCCTGTTCCGGCAGCTGATAAAGGTTCCGTTTTTCCGGAAATCCATGCTGCGCTAGTCCTGGGAAAAATCCCGCAGTTCTTCCCGGTAGGCCGAGAAAATCTTGGACTTGGACAGGAAGCCCAGATACGTGCGGTCTTCCCGGATTACGGGGAGGTTCCAGGCGCCCGTTTTCTCGAATTTCCGCATCACGGAATCCATGGACTCTTCCGGATACACATACTCCGGCGCCGTACGCATGTAATTGTACACGTGTTTTTTCTGATACAATCCGGTCTGGAACATGTCCCGGCGGATATCGGCCAGGGACACAAAACCCTGGAACCGGCGGCGGGAGTCCAGCACCGGGAAAATGTTCCGGTCCGACCCCGACACCACATCTACCAGTTCTCCCAGGGTGGCGTCGATGCGCACCGGCGAGAAGTCTTTTTCCAGCAGGGTCTCTGTCTTGAGGAGCGTGAGCACGGCTTGGTCTGAGTCGTGCGTGAGCAGCTCTCCGGAGGCGGCGATGCGCTTGGTATAGATGGAATACTTCTCGAAGATGCGGGTTACGCCGAAGGAGATGGCCGACGTGAGGATAAGGGGAAGCAGGAGCTCGTATCCGCCGCTGATCTCCGCAATGAGGAAGATGGCGGTGAGTGGCGCCTGCATCACCCCGGCCATGAGGCCCGCCATGCCCACCAGCACAAAGTTGGAGACGGGCACCAGGCCCTCAGAAATAAGGTTCAGGGTAGAAGCCAGTACAAAACCCGCTATAGCCCCCACGAACAGCGTGGGGCCGAAGGTTCCGCCCACACCGCCGCCCGCGTTGGTGAACGTCATGGAGAAAACCTTCAGAAGCAGCACCAGCAGGAAGAACATCGGAACGGCCCATTCCCATTGAAGGGCGATAGAGAGCGGCGTGGAACCGCCGAAATCTACGGTACCGCCGTTAAGGAGCGGGTGCAGGAAATTGTAGCCTTCCCCGTGTAGCGGCGGGAACAGGAAAATAAGCACGCCCAGCGACAGGGCCGACAACGCCCAGCGGAGCCACGGGTTCCGGACTTTTCCCAGGCGGTCTTCCATAGACAGGGTGGTGCGGATGAAATACAGGGCGCAGAAGCCGCAGAACACACCCAGGATAAGGTAAAACGGCACATTCCGGATAGAGAAAGCCGCCAGGGTAGAGGCAAACTGCGTCTCCTGTCCCAGGAAGATATAGCTGACCAGCGTGGCCGAAATGGAACTGAGCAGCAGGGGCAGCATTCCCGTCATGGAGATATTGAAAAGCAGGATTTCCAGCGTGAACAGCACGCCGGCCAGCGGTGCGTTGAAGATGCCGGCTACGGCCCCGGCTGCCCCGCATCCCAGCAGGAGGGTCATCCCCCGGTAGGACATGCCGCAGTACTTGCCCAGGTTGGAGCCAATGGCCGCCCCCGTGTACACAATGGGGGCCTCTGCGCCCACGGAACCGCCGAAACCGATGGTGAGGGCGCTGGTAACCAGGGAAGACCACACATTGTGCCGCCTTATCTTGGATTCGTTCTTGGACACGGCCTGCAGCACCTTGGTTACCCCGTGGCCAATGTTGTCACGCACCACATACCGCACCAGCAGGCCGCTGAGCAGCATACCCACGCCGGGCAGGACCAGATACGGCCAGCGGGAATCCGGGAAAAGACCGTTCAGGGTAGACTGGATGGCGTGAATGGCCGTTTTGAGCAGAACGGCGGCCAGGCCGCACAGCAACCCCGTGACTACCGAGAGCACTAACAGGCTGGTACGCTCCGGGAGCCTACGCAAAAGGGCCCTTGCAGGGCCCCAGATGTATTTGATGCCTCGATTCTGCACCTTTTGTTATTCGTCGTCTCCGGGCGTAGAGTACTGGGAGATATTGTCGTCCGGGAGGGTTTCTCCGGCAGAATCCGATGCATCGGCACTGCCTCCGGCCACAGCCTCGTTCTCCGCATCCTCTTCCCCTTCCAGCCAGCGGGCCACGTCTTCCATATCGTCCGTTTTCACGTTAATCTTGACCAGATAAATGGCATCCAGCGTTTCTATAGTTACGGCATAGAAGGTTGTGCCGTCCGGTTTGGGATACTTGACAAGGTCTGTCAGGTAATCGCTGAACCCTTTGGGGTATTTCAAGCCAAAAGCGTCTGCCAGGTCCGGGTGCAATCCCATCTTCTCATAACTCACCACATGTCTTTTCTTGATGTCTGCCATAGTATAGGTTTGTTGGTACTACTTCTTCTTTCTGCCTGCAATATTATGGATTTGTTTTGAACCTTGCAAGCGGTTCCCTGATTTTTTGGAAGAATTTTTAAAGAAAAACGACTTTTGCTCCTGTTTGCGCTGTGGATTGTGCTCGGTGAAGACCGGCTTCATGTCCCGCGGGTCCAGTCCGGAGTAGAACATCACGGACGAGGTGGTCATGGGCGTGGGGGTGAAATCCTGCACCTGGTCCATCCATATGCCCTTCAGGGCGGGATGGGAGGCCAGCCGTTCCATGTCCTTGAGCGTACAGCCGGGATGGGAGGAGATGAAATAAGGAACCAGTCCCACATGGGTACCGGCTTCGCGGTTGATGCTGTCGAACTCCTTACGGAGACGCTCGAACAGGCGGAAGGAGGGCTTGGCCATCATCTGCAGCACGTGGTCTTCGGTGTGCTCGGGGGCCACTTTCAGACGGCCGGAGGTATGGTCCAGCACCAGGGTCTTCAGATAGTCCCGGGAACTCTTGTCCACATATCCGTCCTCGGTCAGGAACAGGTCGTAGCGGATGCCGCTGCCGATATAGCTGTGCCGGATGCCCTTGACGGCATCGATCTTTTTATAAAGGGCCATGAGGCGAGTGTGGTCGCAGTCCAGATTGGGACAGCGGGCGGGGAACAGGCAGCTGCGCCGTTTGCATTTGTCACACAGCTCCAGGTTTTTCCCGTGCATTCCATACATATTGGCGGTAGGCGCACCCACATCCGATATGTTTCCAGCGAAGTCCGGCAGCTGGTTCAGCTTGCGAACCTCCCTGAGGACAGATTCCTCGCTCCGGGACTGGATAAACTTGCCCTGATGAGCGGCGATGGTGCAGAAATTACAGCCGCCGAAGCATCCCCGGTGGGTATTGATACTGAACTTGATCATGTCGTAGGCCGGAATCCGCTTTCCCTTGTAGCGCGGATGCGGCAGCTTGGTGTAGGGAAGGTCCCAGTAGCTGTCCATCTCCTCAGTGGTGGCCGGCGGATACGGCGGATTGATCTGTACATAGCCTTCCCCCACCGGCTCCAGGATGGTGTCCGGGTGCATCATGTTGGCATGGGTCTCGATCCAGTGGAAATTCTCCGCAAAAGCCCGCTTGTCCCGCTGGCACTCCTCGAAACTATGCAGGACCAAGGGTCCGGAAGGAAGCTTGCCGTTTACATAGAAGGCAATCTGGGGAATCTGCTGCATCCGGTGACGCGGCCAGCCTTTCTCGATGCCCCGGGTGAGTTCCAGCATAGGCCGCTCCCCCATCCCGTAGCAGAGATAGTCGGCCCCGGAGGTGACCACCACCGAGGGCATCAGGCAGTCTTTCCAGTAGTCGTAATGGGTGAGGCGGCGCAGGGACGCCTCGATGCCGCCGATCACGACAGGGACGTCCGGGAACAGTTTCTTGAGAATCTGGGTATAGACCGTGACCGCATAGTCCGGCCGGGCACCGGCTTTTCCGTCCGGCGTATAGGCGTCGTCGTGGCGGAGGCGCTTGGAGGCGGTGTAATGGTTCACCATGGAATCCATCGCCCCGGAATTGAGGCCGAAATAGAGTCGGGGAGCGCCCAGTTTGCGGAAATCCCGGAGGTCGTCCCGCCAGTTGGGCTGAGGCACCACGGCCACACGGTAGCCCCATTTCTGGAGCCATCGGGCGATGGCGGCCGTGCCGAAGGACGGATGGTCTACGAACGCGTCTCCGGTGAACAGGATTATATCGATATAGTCCCATCCCAGCGCCTGCACTTCCTTCACGGAAGTAGGAAACATATACGCAGATTCTTCCATCGTACCAGCTTGTTTAACTCACGGCTGTTTTTTCCGCACCACGCCCACGTAAATCAGCAGGACCACGTTCATCATCAGCGAGTACAGGATGGCCGGGATGGCCATCTGCTCGTTGGCAAACACCAGCGGGCTGGAAGCGATGGCGATGGCCTGGGCAGCGTTCTGCATGCCCACCTCGATGACCACCGTCCGGCGCTGACGCGCATCCGTCCTCACCAGACGGGAAAGGAGCGAAGAGCAACCGATGGCTACCAGGATGAGCACGGTGACGCAGAGCCCCAGGACACCCAGGTTGTCCAGGATGGTCCTGTGATGCTGGATATAGAAAACAGTGACAAGCACCAGCAGCAGCGGGAAGGCCAGCCTGCCCAGCACCTTGTCCGTTTTCTCCGCGGCCCCAGGCCAGGCATAATGCAGGCCGATTCCCAGCAGCACGGGGAGCAGCATCAGTACCAGGTTCTGCTTGATCAGGTTCCCCACGGGAAGCGTAATACCCACGCTCTCGCCTACCAGGGTAGTGGCCCAGCTCATGATAATGGGAATGGTAAACAGGGTGATAACGCTGCTGAGCGCCGTGAGCGTGACAGAGAGTGCCACATCGCCTCCGGCCAGTTTGGAAAACACGTTGGAAGAGCTTCCTCCCGGGCAGCAGGCGATGAGCACCAGGCCGATAAAGAACACCGGTGGCAGCCGGAACGCCCAGGCCAGCCCCAGCGCGATCAGCGGGAGCAGCACCAACTGCCCCAGCAGGGCGACGGCAATGGGCCAGGGGCGCCGGAACACCCGGCCGAAATCCTCGAATTTCAACGAAAGCCCCAGATCGAACATCAGGAGCGTCAGGATAGGAAGTACAATCCAGATAGCCATAAGATTACGCTTGGTCTAACTGTGAGAGGATGTCGCGGAGCACGCCGTTGAAATCGATCACACGGTCCGGTTTGGGGGAATACCCCAGGATTACCACCACCAGTTCTTTCGAGGGGATGATATAGATTACCTGGCCGTCGTGTCCCTGGCAGGAGAACATGTCCTGCGGGGCGTCCGGGCAGGCGCCGCCCAGGTTGAGCCAGAAGAAAGCGCCATATTTTCCCTCACTGGCCGATGCCGGGGTGACCGTATAGTCCACCCAGCCCTCCGGGAGGATCCGCCGGCCCTGGACGCAGCCGTCATCCAGGAACAGCTGGCCGAATCGGGCGTAATCACGGGCGGTGGCATACAGGTAGGACGAACCGACAGGCGTACCGCTCATATCGGGCTCGAAATGAGGGTTGGAAATGGCCAGGGGCGCAAAAAGCCGCTCCCTCAGATAGTGCAGGAAGGCCTCGTCGGAAGGGAACTTTCCGCGCAGGTAGCGCATCACGATGTTGGTGCTTCCGCTGGAATAGTACCAAAAGGTGCCCGGATCGTGCTCCAGGGGTTTGGAAAGGGCGTACAGTCCCATGTCGGCCTCGCGGTGCAGCATCAGGTTCACGTCCGACCGGTTGCCATAGTTCTCGTTCCACTGGAGACCGCTCTGCATCTGCATGAGGTCGCTGAGGGTGATTGCCTTCCGTCCGTCGCCCTGCCACTGGGGAATCTCCAGCGGGGCGTGGATATCTACCAGGCCGTCACCGGCCATGATGCCTGCCAGCGCATTGGTGAAGCTCTTTCCCATGCTCCAGCTCAGCAGCTGGGTGCCCGGGGTAATGCCCGCCCCGTAGCGTTCTGCCACTACGGCCCCTTTGTGGAGGACCACGAAGGCGAAGGGATGGCCGTTGTAGGCATGCTCATCCACCAGTGCCCGGGCCACGGGGGCCAGACGGGCGGTGAGGGCGCTGTCCCCGGCAGGAAGGTAATCCGTATAGGCGGTATCCGGAGAAAGCGGATACGGTTTTTCCAGGAACGCCTGCCTGTCCTTTCCCCGGAGCAGGGTGACGCCGTAGCCATCCCGGTAGGCGGCGGTGGCTTTCGCCCAGAGGAAACGGCTGGTCACCGTCTTGTTCTGGTAGTCCACTTTGTTCTTATCGAACTTGATAAAGGAAAAATGCAGGTCCAGAGCCTCAACCTCCGCGGGATTCCGTCCGGAGATGAACACGGCCGATGCCAGATTCTTGGCCGCATAGCCGGTAATGATGGGCATGAGCGTATTCAGATAAAGGCATCCGATGGCTACGGCGACGGCCAGTACGCTCCCTGCGATTCCCAGGATTCTCTTCGCTTTCATAGGACAAGTTTTTATTTCTTTGTCGTATACTCTCTTTATTCCACGTACAGTAGCAGGCCCTTGAGATACTCGCCTTCCGGGTGATAGATGTTCACGGGATGGTCTGCGGGCTGGTTCAGGCGGTCCAGGATACGCACGCTCCGGCCGGTTTCGGCGGCGGCGGAGAACACGGCCAGGGCGAAAGCCTCCTTGTCCACCACCTGCGAGCAGCTGAACGTGAAGACGAATCCGCCCGGCGCCACTTTGGCGATGGCGGCAGCATTGAGCCGCTGATAGGCCCGGAGCGCGTTCTTCAGGGCGCCCCGGTGCTTGGCGAATGCCGGCGGATCCACAATCATCAGGTCGTACTTTCCTTCCGGGACATCCCGGAGGAACTCCATGGCGTCGGCGCAGCAGGAAGTGTGCCGCTCCCCGCCGAAACCGTTCAGCGCCACGTTGCGGTCTACCATGTCCATCGCCTTGCGGGAACTGTCTACGGAATCTACATGCAGGGCGCCGTTTCCCAGGGCGTACACGGAAAAGCCGCCAGTGTAGCAGAACAGGTTGAGTACATTCCTCCCCCGGGCCAGGGTCCCCACCCGGAAGCGGTTCTCCCGCTGGTCCAGGAAAAAGCCCGTCTTCTGCCCCTCGGTCCAGTTGACCAGGAAACGGTGGCCGTTCTCCAGCACTTCCTGTTCGTCGTCCGTGAAACCGCCGGCCTTCCACAGATAGCCGTCTATGAGGTCCAGGCCGGCCTTGAAAGGCGCCGTACCGGAACTTTTGTCATAGACGGCCTTGAGCGTGGGGCCGTACACCCGCTGCAAGGCGGCACAGATGGCGCCTTTAGCACGGAACATGCCCACCGAATGGGCCTGCAGCACGCATACGCCGGCGTAATAGTCTATGATGAGCCCCGGCAGGCCGTCGCCCTCTCCGTGCACCAGGCGGTAGCAATTGGTGTGGGTGGCCTCTTCCAGGCCATAGGAGCGGCGGAGCGTCAGGGCACGCGAAAGCATAATGTCCCAGAAATCGGTCCGGGTGGGGTCTTCGTCGAAACTGAGCACGCGTACGGCGATGGAGCCAATCTGGTAATGGCCGTAGGCCAGGAAACGGCCGTCGGCGGCGTAGACCCCCACGAGGTCTCCTTCTGCGGGATGGCCGGTGATTTGGGCGATGGCGCCGGAAAACACCCAGGGATGATATCGCAGGAGCGATTCTTCCCGGCGGGGACGAAGGATGACTTTATCCATTTTGCTGCGGGATTAACTGTTCGGGGCTTAAGGGATGCTTTTCGCTTTCCATAAGCTTGCGGTACATTTCACGGCACACCCAGGCGTCGGTAGCGGCATAGCGGAGCTGCGAATCCGACAGGTGCTCTGCCTCCCAGTTGGAAAGCTGCTGGGCTTTAGAGATTTTCACCCCCAGGATAATAGCGGCCATTTTCTTGACGCTCTTGTCCCGGATGCCATAGTCGGCCACGATGGACTGCAGGTCCACGAAGCCTTTCGGGGAGAAGCGGGTGATTTTCTGCAGGCCCCGGATATCGTCCCGCGTGGCGGCGCCCACCTTGATGATGCCCGGATTGGCCAGGACGGCGGCCAGCGGACGAGGCAGGCCGGTTTTCTTGAGACGGAACAGATAGGCCTTGCCGGAGCCGGACAACTGCAGGAGCGCCGTTCCGGTGCTGTGCTGGTCCGGGGTGAAGGTGGGACGGGTTTCGGTGTCGAAGCCCAGGATCCTCTGCCGCTTCAGATAACGGACGGCGCTTTCCAGGGAAGGTCCGTCTTCCTCCACCACCACGATATCCCCGGGGAATGAGGCCAGGTCCAGAGCGCTGATCTCTTCCGGACTAATGGATATCTGAAACATAGGCATTCTGGGCATAAGAGGCACCGACTTCCACCAGGGCGGTGGTACCGTCGGCCCCTTCCACGGTCTCGAAATAACGGACGTAGGGGCGGGCGATCCGGTGCGTGAAAAGATTATGTTCCCGAAGGAGCCGGTAAGTGGCCCGAAGGGCCGCATCGGCGGCATCCTCCATCCAGAACCGATCGGAAAGCATCTTGCCAAGGGCGGCATCTTCATCCGTTCCCCCGCGGCGGATCATCTCCAGTTCCGAGAGGATGGGAGGCAGGTCTACCGAATAACTGTCTATCAGCAGCACGTCCAGTGAGCGGCCCGTGGAGCGGTACTGGCGCAACACGTCGCGGAATTCCGTACGGGCGTCCAGGGCCGACTCCGGGGAAATCACGGAAAGGCTGGCGTCCTTTTCTTCCATCCGGGCGAAAACCGTCTGCCAGGCCTGTGAGGCACGGGTGTCCCGGGTGGTCCAGACCGCCAGGTTGACGGCTCCGGAGGAAAGGGCGTCTTCCAGCATGATGTTCATCGGGGCGATGAGGTGGCTCCTTCCGCCGGTGAGCTGCTGGAGGGTATCTACGTCGAACAGGCCGTATTCCGCCTGAACGGCAGAGGTGAAGACCAGGACCTTGGCGCGGCTCTTGATGACCACCGATTCCAGGTCTGAGGTGCGGAAACACGTGCTGTCCCAGGCGAAAAGGGCATTCTGCACGGCGGCAGTCCTGAGACTGTCCAGCCGGAGGGAGGCATCCGGGCCGCCGGCAAAGAAGTGGCTGTAGGGGGCGTTGAACGCATCCAGGATTACGTCGAACGATTCTCCGGCGAAATCCGGAAGGGAATCCCGGACGCTTCGGCCGTCTATATTGTCCAGCCGGTCGGCCGAGGAGAACCTGCGCGACAGGAGCATGCCGTCCCGGGGTTCCCCGATGAGGGCGATGGATCCCTGCACATTCCCGTGACCGGCACTGGCAGCCAGTTTTCCCACACCGGAAGTATCTGCGGCGACAGATTCCACCAGGGCTACCGTGGGCCGGGGAGGGGCCTGCTTGGGCTTGCAAGCGGCAAAAAGGGCCAGCGCGGCCAGGCCGAAAAGGACACTAACTCTCATATTACGTTGGAATAAAGTGCAAAAATACACATTTCCCTCTACTTTTGCAATCCCAGCATTTCCCGAATCTTGGGGACAAGGAGGCTTCTCACATACTCCTCTTCCATGAAATGGGTGCCGGCATATTCCTGATAAGAGTCTTTTCCGAAGAGGGATTCCCACAGGCCCACCTGCACCACGCCGGAGCGTTTGTAGTGGTCCATGGTGCCAAAAAAGGCGAAAAACGGCAGACCGGCCGCCTGGTCACGGCTGGCCTGCTCCTGCGCCTTCTCCCAGTGCGGACCATATTTCCGGAGTACGGAAGGACGGAAAAAAAGCTTCTGGCGATCTCCCTGCTTCACGGGGAAACGGCGGTGAAGGTACCATCGGCCCAGGGCGAAGCGGGACACGGGGACCAGTTTCACAAGGAGCGCCGGAGCACCCAGCGACGGAGAAACGAACAGGTGGGGGATGCCTCCCACCCGGAGCGCCTGGATGGCCCCCAGAGACTCCCCGATCACCAGGGAAGGCTGGAGTTCCTGTACCCACGCCGCAATCTGGAGGGCACCCTCTTCAGGGTCGAAACTGTAGGTACGGACGATGATCCGGACGGGCTCTTCCAGGAAAAGTTCGGCCAGCAGGCCGGGAATCCGGCTGTCGCCGCCGCCGCCCATCCCGTGAATATAAAGTACATTGTGCATAGTGTTGCAAAATTACAATAAAACATTTAATTTTGTAGGACATGCCTGAAAATCTTATTTAAACACACCGATATGAAGAAACGCAGCATCCTCGTGGCCGCCCTGGCCGCCACCCTCGGAGGCGCCGTGGCCCAGGCCCAGAACGCTCCCGCCGTAAAACCGGAAGACTACCAGTTCACCATCGTAAAGGAAAACCCCATCACCTCCATCAAGAACCAGAACCGCAGTGGCACCTGCTGGTGCTTCAGCGCCCTCTCTTTCCTGGAGTCGGAAGCCATCAAGGCCAAGGGCATCAAGGACCCTGCCCTGTATCCGGACCTGTCGGAGATGTTCGTGGTGCGCAAGGCCTACTATGACCGTTCCCTGAAGTATGTGCGCCTGGACGGCAAGTTGCAGTACGGCGCCGGCTCGGACTTCGGCGATGTACTGGACGTGGCCCGTAACTACGGCCTGGTTCCCCAGAGCGCCTATTCCGGCCTGCAGTACGGCTACGACCTTCCGGTACAGGCAGAACTGGACGCCGTGCTCAAAGGCTATGTAGATGCCGTGGTCAAGAACCCCAACCGCAAACTCACCCCCGTCTGGCCCAAGGGCGTGAACGGCATCCTGGATGCCTACATGGGCGATATTCCCGAGTCCTTCACCGTCAACGGTGTCAACTATACCCCGGAGACCTACCGTAACTCCCTGGGCATCAACCTGGACGACTACGTAGGTTTCACCTCCTTCACCCATCATCCGTTCTACACCTCCTTCGCCATCGAGGTGCAGGACAACTGGCGCTGGACTCCGTCCTGGAACGTCCCGCTGGATGAGTTCATGGCCATCATCGACAACGCCATCGAGAACGGCTA
Source organism: uncultured Bacteroidales bacterium (assembly GCA_947168525.1). Lineage (GTDB taxonomy): Bacteria > Bacteroidota > Bacteroidia > Bacteroidales > UBA932 > Cryptobacteroides. The sequence goes on along the minus strand of CAMVMG010000019.1, from coordinate 14,318 downwards.
CACCGTAGCCTGGGGCGGTGACGTCTCCGAGGCCGGTTTCACCCGCAACGGCCTGGCCATCCTGGTAGACCAGGAAGCCCGCGTCACCTCCGGCTCTGACCAGGAGCGCTGGGTGGGCCGGGAAGACGCCAAGCCAGAGGCCCCCAGGGAAGTGAAGGAAATTGAGGTGAACCAGGAGAACCGGCAACTGTGGTTCGACGAGAAAACCTCCACGGACGACCACGGCATGCACCTGTACGGCATCGCCAAAGACCAGAACGGCCACAAGTACTATCTGATTAAGAACTCCTGGGGAGAGACCGGTGCCTACAAGGGCATCTGGTACATGTCCGAGAGCTTCGTCAAGGGCAAGACTCTCAACTTTGTCGTCAACAAGAATGCCATTCCCAAGGATATCCGCAAGAAGCTGGGCATCTAGACAATGACGCTGAAAAAGCATATTCCCAATGCTATCACTTCCATGAACCTCCTCTCGGGGGCCATGGGAGTGATTTTCACGTTCCAACACCGCCCGGACATCGCCTTCGCCTGCATGCTCGCAGCCGCCGTCTTCGACTTCTGCGACGGCCTGGCAGCCCGGCTGCTGGGGGCCTATTCAGAGATTGGAAAAGAACTGGATTCGCTCTGCGACATGGTCAGTTTTGGCCTGCTGCCCGCGCTGATGCTGGTAGAAACCATGCAGCGGCTGGGCGGACCCTCCTGGATTAGTTATGTGCCCCTTTTCCTGGCGGTGATGAGCGCCTTCAGGCTGGCCAAATTCAACACGGACGAGCGTCAGGAGACGGATTTTATCGGCGTGGCCACCCCTACCGCAGCCATGATTTCGGGCGCACTATGCTGCTATGTCCATGCCACGCCAGACTCCTTCCTGGCCGCCTGGGCAGAGGCTCCCTGGTTCCTGCCCACGCTGTCCGTCATGCTGGGCGTGCTGCTGGTCTCGGAAATTCCCATGTTTGGCATGAAGGTGAAACCCGGCCACAAGCTGCTGGACACCAAACGGATTGTTTTCCTGGCACTGTCCGCCGCCGCCCTGCTGGCCGTCATTGTATGCAGGAAGCACCTCAGCCTGGCCGTCTTCGCCGTCTTTGTCATCTATATCCTGGAAAACCTGGTCATTCACGATGCCGCCGTCCTCAGGAAGTACGCCCATCCGGGCAAATAACCCGGGCCGGAAGAAAACTGTCCGGAAGCCCGCTTCCGGGAAGAAAAAGAAGCAGGCACAGCGGAAGCTCAACCTGCCCTGGTGGGTGGTGGGCGCCGTCCTCGCGGCAGTAGCGCTGGCCATCTCGGTGCCCTACTGGATTGAGGCGGGAGACCACAGCGTAGGGGCAAGCGTTCCGGAAGGATACCTACACTACGCCGTAGACCTGTCCCACCACAACAAAGACATCCAGTGGGACTCGCTCCGGGTGGTGATTGACCACAAGGGACGCACCAGCAAAGACATCCTCCGCTCGCGGGAGATCCACCCTGTTTCCCGGGTTTTCCTCAAGGCGACGGAAGGCGTGTCCATGAAAGACGACCGTTTTGACGAATACTGGGCCCAGGCCGCCAGGGTGGGCATTTCCCGGGGGGCGTACCACTTTTTCCGCACCTCCACAGACCCGCTCCTGCAGGCTCAGAACTATATATCGGCCGTAACGCTCGCCCACGCAGACCTGGATCCCGTGCTGGACTTGGAGACCATCCACAGCGGCTGCACCCCGGAGGAGCTCAACCGGAAGGCCCTGATCTGGCTCAAGGCCGTAGAGGCCCACTACGGGCGCAAGCCTATGGTATACACGAACGACAAATTTGCCCTGGACATTTTGTCCGCGGACATCACGGAGCATTATCCCCTGTGGATAGCCCGGTACAACAGCGCCCCACCCCTTACGCCGGGCTGGAGCAGCTGGCAGTTCTCTGACAAAGCCGTGGTTTACGGCATCAGAGGGTATGTAGATTTATCTGTCATCCAACAATAGATATGAAAAGAATGTTTCTTCTAGCCGGCCTCCTGACTGTTACCGGGCTGGCCCTGGCACAAAAAAAACCGCTGGACCATACGGTCTATGACAGCTGGCAGAGCGTCGGTGCCACGTCCATCTCCCCGAAAGGTAACGTCATCAGCTACGAAGTGAATCCGCAGGAGGGCGACGGCGTGCTCACCTTCCGTGTGCTGGGCAAAAAAGGGCGCGTGATTGATGTCGAACGAGGGTACCAGGCCCGCATCCTGGACAGCGAGACCCATGCCGTGTGCCTGGTAAAACCCCAGTTCGCCAAGACCCGGGAGGCCCGTATCGACAAGAAAAAACCGGACGAGATGCCCAAGGACTCCCTGGCGGTCATCGACCTGAGGAGCGGCGAGGTCACTAAATTCGCCGATGTCAAAGGGTATAAGATGGGGAAATTTGCCAGCGCCGCCTTTGCTTTCGCATCTGCCGACACCACTTTCATGCAGCCGGCCGACCGCAAGAAGAAAGACCGCCTGGGTGGCCCGCTGGTGGTATACCATTTTGCCGATGCACACCTGGACACCCTGCAGCAGGTGGATCAGTACCAGTTCTCCAAGGACGGGAATGCGCTGGCCCTGGTACGGAAAGTGGGCAAGAAGGCATTCGGCGCCGGCTTCTACGACGTCTCCACGGGCGCCGTCCGGATACTTCCGGACAGCTGCCGGTGGATGGGTCTCCCCCAGTTCGACGAAAAGGGAACCCAGGTCCTTTTCCTAACTGCGCAGGACACCCTCTCCAGTGGCAGCAAACACGCCTCGCTGCTGCGCTATACCCTCTCGAGCGGCGCGCTGGATACCCTGCTTACACCAGACCAGGCGGGCCGCGCCCATGCGGGATGGGGCCTCACCGAGAACAGTTCCTGCTCCTTCAGCCACGATGGCCGGCGCATCTTCACCAGCGTCCAGGAGTACATGCCGCCGAAGGACACCACCCTGGTTCCCTTCGAGACACCGGGGCTGGACATCTGGAATTGGGACGCGGAGCAGCTTCCTCCGGTGGTGAAGGTGAACAAGGACCGGGAATCGGCCTACACCTTCCCGGCCGAGGTCCTGCCCGGCGGGGAGCTGCGCCTGCTCAACGACCGCCGCGCCGCCCGCTTCTCCCTGGGAGACCGGGGAGACTCCCCGTATGCGCTCAGGGTGGTGGCCGACAACCCCATCGAGCAGCAGTGGACCTATGAAGGCAGCGTGAGCGTGATCCTGGATACGCCGGAAGGCTCCCGCACCATCGTCAAGGGACAGGCAGGCAACCCTTCGCTGTCACCGCTGGCCAGGTATGTGGTGTGGTGGGATCCCGCCCGCAGGGGATGGGAACTCTACGACATCGCGTCGGACGCCATCCGCAGCCTCCTTTCCGACGCCCCGGTGGCCTTCTGGGACGAGGATGACGACCACCCCGCCCTCCCCAGCCCCTATGGCTTGGCCGGATGGCTGGACGGCGACCGGGCCTTGCTGGTGTATGACCGTTACGATATCTGGAAAGTACCCGTCGATGGCAGTACGCCCGTGCGCCTGACTTCCGGCCGGCAGCAGGGCATCACCTACCGCTACCTGAACCTGAAAGACCGCGAGCAGGAGCGCCACGTGGGTGCGGACGAGACCATCCTCCTCTCCTTGTTCGACAACACCAGCAAGGAAAACGGCCTGGCCAGCGTACAGCTTTCCAAGCCGGAGAAGACCTTCCGGACGCTGGTACGGGGTGGATATTCCTGGAACGGCGTGAAAAAGGCCAGGGAGGCCGATGCCTTCACCTACCTGAAAGGCAACTTCAACCTGCCCATGGATGTCTACTATACCCGTTCCCTGGGCAAGGAAGAGCAGAAATACACCGCCATCAACCCCCAGATGGCAGACTATAGCTGGGGCACCGTGGAGCTGTACCACTGGTACGCCTACGACGGAACCAGACTGGACGGCCTGCTGTACAAGCCCGAGAACCTGGACGAGCACAAGAAGTATCCCGTGATGATCTACTTCTACGAGAAAAGCTCGGAAACCCTGTACAACCACATTCAGGTGCAGCCCAGCTGGTCCATCATCAACATCGCCTTCTATGTGTCCAGGGGCTACGTGGTCTTTGTCCCGGACATCGTCTATACGGCCGGGCTTCCAGGCGAATCGGCCTACAACTGCATCGTGAGCGGGGCCGAGTCCCTCACCCGCTACCCTTGGGTGGACAAAGACAACATGGCCATCCAGGGCCAGAGCTGGGGCGGCTACCAGGTGGCTTACCTGATTACGCGCACCGGCATGTTCAAGGCCGCCGGGGCCGGGGCTCCGGTGAGCAACATGACGTCGGCCTACGGCGGCATCCGATGGGAATCCGGCAGTAGCCGCCAGGGACAGTACGAGGAGGGACAGAGCCGGATCGGGCGCAATCTCTGGGACGGCCTGGAGCTGTACCTGGAGAACTCCGCCCTGTTCAAGCTGCCCAACGTAACCACGCCGGTCCTGATCATGCACAACGATGCCGACGGCGCCGTTCCGTGGTACCAGGGCATCGAGATGTTCATGGGCCTGCGGCGGCTGGGGAAACCCGCCTGGCTGCTGGAATACAACGACGAAGCCCACAACCTCCGCGAACGCCGCAACCGCAAAGACCTCACCATCCGTCTGCAGCAGTTCTTCGACCATTATCTGAAAGGAGAACCCGCGCCGGCCTGGATGACCGACGGCGTCCCCACCCTGAAGAAAGACTGGTACTTCGGCTACGAACTGCCGGAATAAGAATCACGCTGTACAAAGCTCATGACGCCCTTCCTGAAACAAGTCGCAGCCCATTATTTCCAGCCGGACAGGCTGGGCCGCACCCTGTTTGTCTTTCCCAACCGTAGATCCATCGTATTTTTTCGGAAATACCTGTCGGAGAAGGTGAAAGAACAGGGCATCGCCCTCGCAGTCCCGCCCCTGTACACGATCAGCGACTTCTTCTGCGAAGTGCACGGGGTGCAGGTGACGGACCGCATCCGCCTGCTGCTCATCCTGTACGACTGCTACAAGGAGCTGTACCTGCAGGCGGAGCCCCTGGACGAATTCATCTTCTGGGGAGACATGATCCTCTCCGATTTCTCGGACGTGGACAAATATCTGGTCGATGCCCGGGCCCTGTTCCAGAACGTGGCCGACCTCAAATCCATCCAAGACAGCTACTCCTACTTGAGCGAGACCCAGCGGACAGCCATCGACCACTTCCTCGCCCACTTCCGGGAGCGCAAGAGCGGTCTCATGAAAGAGCGGTTCCTGGGGCTCTGGAACATCCTGTACCCCCTGTACCGGAACTTCAACGAAGCCCTGGACCGGGAAGGGATGGCCTATGAGGGAAAGGTGTACCGCTCCCTGGCCGAGCGAGTGAAAAAAGAGTCGGCCCGGGACGTTCTCTCACCGGTTTTTCCGGGGACGGAACAGTTTGTGTTCGTGGGCATGAACGCGCTGAACCTGTGCGAGAAACTGCTGCTTCAGAAGATGCGCGACGCCCGCCTGGCCAGCTTTGTCTGGGATTTCAGTTCGGCCGAAATCAAAGATCCGGAGAACAAATCTTCGCTCTTCCTGAGGGACAATCTCCGGGAGTTTCCACCGGCATTCACCCCGGACCCGGAGGGCCTGGGAACGCCGGAAATCCGGGTGGTGAGCGTTCCCTCGTCGGTGGGGCAGGCCAAGCTGGCGCCCGGCATTCTCTCCGAAATCCAGGGGGATCCGGTAGAGACCGCCTTCGTGCTTCCCGACGAATCCCTGCTGCTGCCCCTGCTGAGTTCCATTCCGGAGCAGTACGGCAGCATCAACGTAACCATGGGCTTTCCCATGACCTCCAGCGCCGTGTACACCCTGGTCAACGCGGTGGGCGCCCTGCAGATGCAGCTCCGGCACCGCTCCGACGGCACCTGGTACTTCTACCACCGCAGCGTGAGCGAAGTGTTCTCGGCCAGCCTGTTCCGGGAAGCCCTGTCCCCCGAAGAGACAGCCGCTGTGGAAAAAGTCAAGCAGGAGGGCAAGTACTATGTCCCCCTGGAAGACCTCCGGGGCGGGGCGCTACTGGAGCTGGTATTCCGTCCGGTGATTACCCGGCCGAAGGAAGCATCGGCCCGGCAGAATCATGGAATGGAACAGTACCTGCAGGAGATTCTCCTGTACCTGGGCAGGCGGATGGGCCCGGAAGGGGAAACCCTGCTGGAACTGGATTTTGCCAAACGCTGCCACACCGTGCTGAACATCCTGCAGGAAAAAGACCTTCCCCTGCTTCCCGCCACCCACCTGAGCATCCTGGACGGCCTGCTGAAAGGAATTTCCGTCCCCTTCCGCGGAGAACCGCTGCAAGGGCTCCAGATCATGGGTCCACTGGAAACCCGGGCGCTGGATTTCCGGAACCTGGTCATCTTCAGCGCCAACGAGAGCACGTTCCCCCGGAAAAGCTTCAACTCCTCTTTCATTCCGCCGGAACTGCGCAAAGGCTTCGGCCTGCCCACCCATGAGTACCAGGATGCCGTGTGGGCCTACTACTTCTACCGGATGATCCAGCGCGCAGAACGCGTCTATCTGATCTACGACAGCCGCACGGAGGGTGTCAAGAGTGGAGAGGAGAGCCGCTACATCAAGCAGCTGGAATACCATTTCGGGATGAAACTGAAGAGATACACCGCCGCGGCCGAGATGCATCCCGTATCCGCCGCCCCGGCCATTCCCAAAACGGAGGAGCACATCCGGCGAATCCGCGAGATGGAGCTTTCCGCCACCCTGATGCAGGACTACCTGTTCTGTCCCGCCAAATTCTATTACAAGGCCGTGGAAGGGCTTGCCGCCGATGACGAGGTGGCCGAATCCCTGGACGCCGGCATGCTGGGAAATGTCTTCCACAAAGTGATGCAGGAACTCTACACGCCCTTCCTGGGCGGCCTGCTTCGGGTTGCAGACTTGGACCGGATGCAGAAATCCAGAAAAGAGCTGCAGCGGCGCATCCGGGAAAAGGTAATGGAAGAGATGAAAAGCGTAGAGGTGAGCGGGCGTAACCTGATCCTGGAACGCGTGCTGCTGGACTATGTGGAGAACACCCTCTCCCACGACCGGAAGCTCCTTGCCGATTCCGGAAGTGAAGGGTTCCGGATCCTGGGCCTGGAGAACCGGCGCAAAGCTACCTTCCACGGATTCCGTTTCAAAGGGTTTATCGACCGGATTGACAGCTACCTCCCCGGAGAGGTCCGCATCCTGGACTATAAGACCGGCACCGTGAGCAGCGACGAAATGAACATCAGCGACACCAACGCGCCAGCCATCGTGGAAAAGCTCTTTGCTCCGCCGGGCACCGCACGGCCCAAGATTGCCCTCCAGCTGTTCCTGTACGACTATTACCTGCACCAGGACCCGGCATTCTCGGGAAAAGTCCTGGTCAATTCCATCTACAGCACGGTACAACTCTATACCCAGGCCCTGAAAGACCAGCCCGAAAGTCAGGAATTCTCCCGCCTGGCCAGGGAAAGGCTGGAGCAGACCCTGGACCAGCTGGTGAACCCGGACATTCCGTTCCAACGTACGGAAAAGCCGCAGAGCTGCAGCCTCTGCGACTTCAAGACGCTCTGCGGAAGGTAATTACAAAGACTCCAAATCGTCGTCCGACAGGCCGAAACGGGCGGCCACATCGTCCGGGATGTCATTGAAATCGATGGCATCCCAGGCCTGCTCAATCTCCCGGCGGTCTTTCTTGGTGGGCCTTCCAGCCCCCCGGTCCCGGGAAAGGAAGAAGGTTTCCACCGGCGCTTTCAACTTCTCCAGCTCCGACGCCGGCGTCAGGTTCTGGGCATAATCCGGCACTAGCCTGGCGCCTACCCGGTGCTCCAGCGGCTGCAATACTTTATAGGTATAGACCACCGCACCTTTCCGAACCTGCAGCACATCGCCGGCCTGGACGGCTCGGGATGGTTTGGCATTGACGTTTCCCACTTTCACTTTTCCGCCCTTGCAGGCATCGGTGGCCTCTGTCCGTGTCTTGAAGGCGCGGATGGCCCACAGGTATTTGTCTATCCGGGTTTCTGCCATCGTTTCTTATTCTTCTACGGGTTCTGATACCAGGTCGGTGTCCGGGCGGGGATCCAGCCGGACTTCCAGGAGCTCCGTGTCGTTGTCTTCCGGAATCAGGTAAAAATCACAGACTTCGGAAGGGACCAGGAGCACATCCCCGGCCTTGAGATGATAGTTTTCCCTGGTGGGAAGCTGCAGGGCGGCGGCACCGCGGGTGCACACATATACTAGAAACGAATCTTCTTCGGAGGCGTGGCTCTTCAAGGCTGCAAGGAGCGCAATCCGGTGCACGGTAAACTGGGGGACGGCTGCCAGCAAGTCCGTTTTCAGAGGCTCCGGGCGCGGTGCCTGGCGGAAGTCGATGAGGTCGAACGCCTCCTCCAGATGAATCTCACGTCCTTCGGCGCCCCAGTCATGCAGGCGGAATCCCAGTTCAGAAGCTTCCGCGATTTCCAGCAGACGCACGTCTCTGGCGGCATGCACCAGGCCCGGAACAACCAGGTAACTCTCTCCGGGATACGGCTTTACGGCATATAGCAGGTCTTCTACCCGGTTCTGCGCGCAGGCGCGGTAGAATTCTTCCGCCGTCACATCCCGGCGGAAGCCCAGGTACAGGCAGGCCTGGGGGCCGCAGGCCTCCACATGCCAGAGGGCGGTTTTTCCGAAGGCGTCGTACCGCTGGGCGGCCGTTTCATCGTCCGGGTTCACGTGCAGGGAGGTCCGTCCCTTGATATCCAGGTATTTCACCAACACGGGGAACTGGGTCCCGTACCATTCGAAAGAGGTCTCCCCCACCACACGCTCCAGATAGGTTTGCATGATGTCGCTGAGGGTGCTGCCGCTAAGCCAGCCCTCGCAGGCCATGGAATCTACAAATCCCAGGTCTGCCAGGCGGTATTCCGCCGTGCCCCAGGGAAACTCCTGCACGTCTCGCAGGAACTTCATGGGGGTGAGTTTGCGCTCCTGTTCCATCTATCGGATCTCCAAGCAATAAGGCATCCGGGCAAAAACGCCGGACGGACGGTTTTCCTTCAGCAGCCCCCGAAGTGAACGCTCCATGGGTTCCATCGGGGTGCCGGCAAGGACGGAGGGTTTTTCCCGGTAAGAGCCAATCATGGCCAGGAGTCTCTCCCACATACCGGGAACGGCCGGGCAGGTAACCACCCGGTAATCGTCGGCCGACACAAGACCAGCCTGGGAGGCGGCGTAGATGACAGCGTCTTTCAGCGTGCCAATCTCATCTACCAGGCCGATTCTGAGGGCATCGTTTCCGGCCCACACCCGGCCCTGGGCAATGGCATCCACCGCAGTGGTTTCCATTCCGCGGCTGATGGCCACCAGGTTCACGAAACGTTCATAGATATCCTCCACCGAGGCCTGCATGTAGGTCAGTTCATCGGCCGAGAAGGGACGCATCAGGGAAAGCAGGTCCCCGTGCTTGTTGGAAGAGACGCTCTCGATGCCCACGCCTACTTTTCCAGCCACCTTGGAGAAATCCGGAATCATGGAAAAAACGCCAATGGAGCCGGTAAGGGTGGTAGCGTCGGCAAAGATGCGGCTGCATCCGTTGGAAATCCAGTAGCCGCCGGAAGCGGCATAGTCACCGTACGAGGCCACAAGGGGCTTTTCGCTGCCCAGCAGGTCCAGGGCGCTGCGTATTTTCTCCGAGGCCATTACGCTGCCGCCGGGCGAATTGACGCGGAGCACCACTGCCTTCACGGAAGGATCGCTGCGGAGGGCATCCACCTCCTGTACAAAGCTGTCGGCAGCCAGCCCGACCCCCTTGCCGTCCACAATCTCACCTTCGGCAAAGAGGATGGCTACGTTGGTGCGTCCGGGAAGGGAGTTCACGCGGGCCGACACATAATCCGGCAGGGCCACCAGCTGCAGTTCTTCCCGCTTGGACACCTGGGCCAGGGTGCAGAGCTTCTGCACCAGGGCTTCCCGGTCCATGAGCTCGTCTACCAGCCCGTTCTTCAGGAAATCTTCCGGGAAATTGAGGGCCAGGTTGTCGATCAGGGCATTGAACTGGTCCACGCCGATCTCGCGGGCCTCAGCGATGGCGGAAGCATAGGCGCTCCAGGCGGCATCGACCATGCTCTGGTACTGCTCCCGGTTCTCGGCGGAAGAATTGGAGCGGACGAACATCTCGCCGGCGCTCTTGTATTTGCCGTGGCGGATAAGCTGGACATTGACACCCAGCTTGTCCAGGATATCCTTGAGGAAGAGTTGCTGGCTGGTCAGGCCCAGCAGCGTGTTGGAGCCGCCGTGATAGGAGGACATATAGATTTTGTCTGCCGCGGTGGCCAGATAATAACTGCTGTTCCCAGGCATTTCCATATAGGCCACTACGGCCTTTCCGCTCTTGCGGAAGTTCAGCAGGGCGGCGCGCAACTCTTCCATGGCGGCCATGCCGGCCTGTTCTCCGCCATCCGGGCGCAGGAAGATGTAGCGGATGGCAGGATCTGCCGCGGCGGCCTCAATGGCACGTACGGCGTCCCACAGACCCACCGTACGGCCCATGGCAAAGCTGCCGGAAAGGAGGTTGGGTGTGGAAGTCTCCTGGCTTTGCTCTGCAAGGGCATAGTCCGAGAGGTTGATGTCCAGCACCCCGCTGCGGGGCAGAACGGTCTTGCTGCCCGTCGCAGCGGCAGAGCCGATCAGGCCCATCAGGAAGAAGAAGCCGACCACCTGCAGGATAAGGATGCCGCAGATGACGGCCAGTACAGTTTTGAAGAAATCCTTCATTGGATAATATACAGTTTATTTGACTAGCGAAGTAGCTTTGTTCCAGGCGACATGGGAACGGTAGAAGTTATGCAGGTAAGGTGTTCCCATGGACGGCAGATACATGGACAGGCCGGAATAGGTGTTGATGGAAATGCCCAGGAAAGAGGGCGTGGCGGCCTTATAGATCACGCACTGGTCCAGCGCCTGCTGCAGGGAGGCCGATTCCGATGCCGTGATGCCGCTCTGGATCAGGATATCCTGCAGGTCGTAGAAGAAATGGCGGTTCTGGCGGAAATAACCCTGTACATTTTTTCCGGGTAGCACCTCCAGCGCAGAGCGGTATTTCTCGAAGAGGGGCTTGCACACCTGCGCCAGGGCTTCAATCTGCCGGGTGTCCACTACGGAGATGGTCGCGGAACGCATGCCGCCGGACAGGGAATCATAAGAGTCGAAGTAATCCTTGCACACCGCAACCGGATCCGGTTTACGCTGCATCAGAAACCGGGTGAGCCTGGAGTAATTGAACCCGCCGGCCAGCACCTCCGTGGGTGAGAAGCCCACCAGGTCCGTGACGTTCCTGAGTTCATAGGCCACCTCTACGCAGCCCATCAGGCAGGCGTCGAACAGGATGTATTCCATATGCATGGGAATAGAGGCGGCAAACTCTTCCAGCTCCATCTCATAAATGGGAGAGCCGTCGTCCATGCCCACGCTCTTTACCGCAGGCATGCCGTCATCTGCAACCAGCGGAGGGAATTCCTCCTCCCAGCGATTATACCAGGGAGCCTGGGCGCCGGACCGGTGGAAAGGTGCATACGAATAGGTGGATTCGTACTTGGCAGGTTCGTAATAGTATTGATAAGGAAGCCAACCGGACGCATGAGAAGAGAGGATGAGCCCGTAACGGTTGCCGGGGAAGGACTGGTTCACGAACTCCAGCGCATCCCTGAAGGTGGAAGTCTGGAAGAGGGGCGTATTCTCGTCCCAGATGCGGAGCGTATCGCTTACCGCCCGGCCGTTTTCGTCGGCATACAGGCGGAACAGCACAGCCGGATTGGGGGTGGTATAGTCTTGCGTGCTGACGGGAAGGCGGGACAGGACCAGCAGGATCGGGTCTGTAGAGGTTCTGCGGGCAGGAAGCGAGCTATTCCTGAGGTCTTCGATGTCTTCCCACAGATAGCCGGCGAGGGAGTTGTATCCGCCCGCCACATAAATGAGGACCTCCCGCACATCCGGTGACACCGTCCGTGCAGGGGTGACATACGCACCTGTTCCGTCTCCGGAAGCTTCGAAATCGAAATAAGGGTCTTTACCACAGGAACCGGCAAAGCAGATGACGGCTATAAGCAGCAATGCGTATTTGACTCTGTCGCGCATAAAAATAGTCTTTATTCCTGCAAAGTTAATGAATTATTTATAAATTTGCACCAAACCCGATTATGTATGAAACATCTTGGAAAAATGATAATACTCGCAGGAGCTGCCGCCCTTCTGTCCGGCTGTGAAACCCCCGCCCCAAAAACTGGGGAAGAAAGCTTCAAATATACGATTGACAGTTTCGCAGACCTCAAAGTCATGCGCTACCGGATTCCCGGATGGGAAAACCTCACCCTGCGCCAGAAAGCATACGCCTACCACCTGTCAGAAGCCGCCAAATACGGCCGGGACATTCTCTGGGACCAGAACTGCAAGGACAACCTGCGGGTGCGCCATGCCGTAGAGGCCATCCTGGAAAACGTGACCCCGGCCCCGTCCGATGCCTCCTGGGAAGGATTCCTGGTGTATGCCAAACGGCTGTTCTTCTCCAACGGCATGCACCATCACTACGCAGAAGACAAGTTCTTCCCGGACTGCCCGCGGGAGTATTTCGCTTCCCTCCTATCCAAGGCCGGCGTACAGGATGACAGCCTTCTGGAGATTATCTACAACCCGGACATCTGGCCGCAGCGCCGCTCCACGGAAACCGCCGGAGACATCGTGAAACAGTCGGCCGTCAACTTCTACGAGGGCGTTTCCCGCGAGGAAGTGGAAGCCTACTATGCCGCACAGATGGACCCCAATGACCCCGAACCTGTCTCCTACGGGCTCAACACCAAAGTGGTGAAAGGGGCCGACGGAGTGGTCCGGGAACTTCCCTGGAAGATTGGCGGCATTTACTCCCCCGCCCTGGAAAAAATCTGCGAAGAGCTGGCCCGGGCCCGTGAAGTGGCCGAGAATGACATCCAGAAACGGGCGCTGGGCATCCTGATGGACTATTACCGGACCGGAGACCTCCGCAAGTGGGACCAGTTCAACATCGAATGGGTGAAAGACACCCTGGGAACGGTGGATTTCATCAACGGCTTCATCGAAGATTATAACGACCCGCTGGGGCGCAAGGCCTCCTGGGAGGGCTATGTGAACATCAAGGACTTCGAGGCGTCCAAACGCACGGAAATCCTGTCGGCCAACGCCCAGTGGTTCGAGGACAATTCGCCGGTAGATCCTCGCTTCAAGAAAGAGACCGTGAAGGGCGTGTCGGCCAAGGTTATCAACGCGGTGTGCCTGTCCGGAGACAGCTATCCATCCACCCCCATCGGCATCAACCTCCCCAACGCGGACTGGATCCGCAAGGAGCACGGCTCCAAGAGCGTGACCATCGCCAATATCACCCACACCTACGACCTCGCCGCCCAGGAGCTGCCCACCAGCACCCTCACGGAGTTCGCCTACAGCAAAAAGGAGATCGAGCTGGCCAAAAAGTGGGGCACCATCGCCGATGAAATCCACACAGACCTCCACGAATGCCTGGGACATGCATCGGGACAGCTGCTTCCCGGGGTAAGCACCACGGCCATGGGAGAGTATGCGTCGGCCCTGGAAGAGGCCCGGGCAGATCTTTTCGGCCTGTACTACACGGCCGATCCCAAAATGGTGGAACTGGGTATCATGCCGGACCCGGAGGCCTATAAGGCAGAATACGACAATTACATCCGCAACGGGCTCATGGTACAGTTCACCCGCGTGGAACTGGGACGGCCGAATACGGAGGCGCACATGCAGAACCGCAAGCTGGTGGCCCAGTGGTGCCTGGAGAAAGGGGCAAAGGACAAGGTAATCGAGAAAAAGGTAAAGGGCGGAAAGACCTACTTCGTCGTGAACGACTACCAGAAACTCCGCGCTCTGTTCGCAGAACTTCTCGCGGAGATCCAGCGCATCAAGTCCGAGGGCGACTATGAAGCCGGAAAAGCCCTGATCGAAACCTACGCCGTCCATATCGACCCGGCCCTCCACAAAGAGGTGAAGCAGCGCTACGAGGCCCTGAACCTCAAGCCCTACGGCGGTTTCGTGAACCCGGAAATCCAGCCGGTTTACGGCACCGACGGCTCCATCACGGACTATGTTCCCGTGTACACGGACGATTATCTGGGGCAGATGCTCCTCTACGGCAAAAAGTACGGTACGCTGTAGCTTCGCCACAGCGTACCAAAACTTCGTTTTACGTTACCCACCCCCTAAATCCCCCTCCTCAGAGGGGGACTTCCCAAAGAACCATCGCCACAGCGTACCAAAACTTCGTTTTACGTTACCCACCCCCTAAATCCCCCTC
>CAMVMG010000018.1 GCA_947168525.1 uncultured Bacteroidales bacterium | reverse complement strand
GGTTGGAGCCGCTGCGGAAGAACAGGCGGGTGAACGTGATAAACACAAAGGTCTGGAAGATGTCCCAGGCGCGGGAAATCCACCGGGCAGATGCCGAAGGCAGCTTGGCCGGAATCACAGCACCCTTCGCCGTGAGCGCCGGTGCCTGAAGCACGGCATCTTTCCCCAAGACGGCCCAACGGTACAGGTATTTCACGAAAGTACCCGCCCAGATAATCAGCAACCAAACCGTGAACATGTTCCACACCGGGGCATGAGTCCAGTGCACCAGCAGCGCACTCAAGGACATGAAAGAACTGATAATCAGCAGTTTCATCAACATGCTCTGTTTGGTCCAAATCTTATAGATGACCATGCCGATGCCGTTGAGGCCGCCCCAGATCATGAAATTCCAGCTGGCTCCGTGCCAGAGGCCACCAAGCAGCATGGTGTTCATGGAATTAATGTTGGTAGTGATGAGCTTCCGCTTGTCCGGCCGCAGCCAGGCCCACAGGCCGATTCCCGCCGCCAGGACCAGCACGCCCACGGCCACCCACCAGCTGCCGCTGAGAAAACTGCCGAACACGGCTACTGCCGCGATAATGATAAACGTCCCCGGCGTGGCGTTCCGGTTGCCGCCCAGCGGAATGTACAAGTAGTCCCGCAGCCAACGGCTCAGGGTCATGTGCCAGCGGCGCCAGAACTGCTGCGTGTTCACGGCCTTGTATGGGGAATCAAAGTTCTTGGGCAGGTAAAAGCCCATGAGCATGGCCACGCCGGTGGCGATATCCGTGTAACCGGAGAAGTCGGCATATACCTGCAGCGAGTAGCAGAACAGGGCGCTCAGGTTCTCGAAGCCACTGTACATGAGGGGGTTTTCGAACACGCGGTCGGCAAAGTTCACCGCCAGGTAGTCGGCCAGGATGAGCTTTTTCAGGAGACCGTTCATGATCCAGAAAATGGCTATGCCGAACCAGCGGCGGCTGAGGTTATACGGCTTGTGCAGCTGCTGGACAAACTCTACAGCACGGACAATGGGCCCCGCCACCAGCTGCGGGAAAAAGCTGAGGTAGAAACCAAAATCCAGGAAATTCTCTACCGGGGCAATCTTGCGCCGGTTTACGTCCACCACATAGCTCACCGCCTGGAAGGTGAAGAAGGAAATGCCCACCGGCAGGATGATGGCATCTACCCGGAAGACATCGGCTCCCATGCACATGTTCAGGAATTCTCCCAGCACGTCGTGCACTTCGATGGAGAGGCCCAGGAGGTTGTTCAAGAAATCCGTGATGAAGTAGGCGTACTTGAAATAGGCCAGCACGCCCAGGTCCACAACCACGCTCAGGGCCAGAAGTGCCTTCCGCCATCCCACTTTCTTGAGCCGGTATAGGCCCTTGGCAGCAAAGAAGTTATAGATGATTACAAAGAGCAGCAGCGCCAGGAACACCCCGCTGGTCTTGTAATAGAAAAACAGGGAACAGGCGAAGAGGTAGCCGTTGCGCAGCAGCACCTTGCTGTGGAAGAGCGAGAACACCGCAAACACCAGCGCAAAGAAAGCCCAGAAATAGAACTGGGTGAATAGCAGAGGGTGCGCCTGGTCGAAGGAAAACAGCGCCTGGAAAAAGTCCCGTATGATTCCCCAGAGCCCTTCCATCACATGGCGTAAAAACAATCCATGATGGCCTCGAAAAGGAGGTCTCCCAGTAGCCGGTATCCTTCGGTGGTGAAGTGGATCTTGTCGCTCTGCGCCAGCCCGGCCTCCTGCCAGGCGGCCATGGAGCCGGTGCCGCCCATAATGCCGAACATATCCCAGAATACGCCCTTGAACTCCTTGGCAAGGGCTTCAAACGCCAATCCGACTTCCGGCGTATAAGGGTTGACAGAACGCCGGCGCCAGTTGTCATTGATGCCTGTGAACAGGATGGCGCAATGCGGATTCACCCGCCGCACCTTCGCGATAAGCTTCCGGTAATTGGCCATGAAGCGAGCCTTGTCAAAATCGCCCTGGATGTCGTTGATACCAATGGAAAAAATCACCAGGTCCGGTCTTACGCGGCGCAGATCTTCCTCCCAGTCGTCGCAGCGGAGCCAGGACCCCGTAGCGGCACCGTTGACCCCGGCCTCCACCATCGTGAATCCGGAGCCCGGCTTGTCCAGATACAGCCCGCGGAGGGTGTATCGGCCCGGAGCACCGGAGAAAGCCACCTGCACCCAGTCTGTATAATAGGGAAGGTCGAAATGGGTGATTCCCTTGCCGGAGATACCGCGGAGGGTATCCTTGCCCTGCAGCAGCAGGACGGGTTCCATGGAGCCGTCACCCAGCACATCCACCCGGTTGAACGTGTAACGGGGCTGGTGCAGGTGCATCTCACGGGGCAAAAGGTCTATCGCCGCCCGGGCCGACGTATCGTTGGCCGTGATGGCCATCCCGGTGAGGCCCAGGATGCAGTCCGGCTTGAGGCAGTTGGTCTTTTCCCAGTTGCCGGTATAGGACGACTGGTAGCTGATGGGGGTATTGGTTCCGGCGGCGGAAAAGGGGAAAACAAGCCCCCGGCCGCCGTCAATGCCGTATCGGAGGGCCAGAAAATTGCTCCGGAGACGGTCCGTCCACGTACCGGCCTGCACATGGGAGCCCCCCACATGGAGCACCCGCACATCTCCTTTTCCGCTGAGCACCAGGGTGTCCAACTTCCTCAGGAACAGGCGGAAATCTTCCGAATCTCCGCCCGGGAACTGCAGCACGTTCCGGTCTGCGTGGATGAAGGGATAACGGGGCAGCCTGCGGGCTCCGTAGCAAAGTACGGGAACAAGGAGCAGGAGGGTGAGAAGCAGCTTTTTCATGGGCCCATTACCGCTTGCACCCGCTCCGGGGAAAGGCTTTTCCGAAGCTGGTAAAAATCGTAATACGTGAGGAAAGAGCGGGACAGGGCGTCCCCCACTTTCTCGGCTCCGGCGGGAGTGAAGTGGATATAGTCCGGGCCGGCGTAGGCGGGCTTGTGCTTGACCCACTGGGCCATGGAATTCTCGCCGCCCATCATCCGGTAAAGGTCCCAGTAGGCGGCATTATTGCGCAGCGCCGTTGCCTTGAGCGAATCTACCATCTCTGGCAGGCGCGGCCAGGTGACAATGCGCCCGTTCACGCTTTTTCCCATGTCGGACGGGCCCACGAACAGGATCCGGGCCTGCGGGGCCACCTCGTGGAAATACTGGATCTGTCTGGCAATCTGTTCCTGGTACTGGGAGATGACCTTAGTGGACTTGGCAACAGGCATATAGTTTCCGCCGAACTGCAGGATGATGAGCCCGGTGTTTTCCAGCGCGAAGCTCTCTTGCATCAAGGGTTTGGAAATGCGGGTAAAAATGGTGCCGGAACAACCCCGGAGCGGGATATTGTCTACCGCCACACCAGCGCCGCCGTCGGCCGACACGCCGTATATCTCGGCATTGCCCTGGAACGTAAGGGTGGCTTTCTGCACCGGACGGGAGAATTTCCAGGTGACCAGCGTGGTACCGCCGTCTGTCTTCTCCACCACGGGAGCGGGCTTAAGGGTGTCCGAAACGGCCTTCACCGAGAAGTCGGCCGATGCGCGCCCGTAAAGGACAGACACGCTGGAGAAGGCCCGGGTGTTTTCCTTGGCCGTTTTCTGCCGGGTGGCCCGGAGGCTGAGCGTTCCTCCGCCGGTGAGCTGGACCACCTGGGCCATGAGGCCATAGCGGTTGTGCCCGGCCCGTACCGTGGTGGAATCGCCGTACATGGTGTAGTGCACGAACCCGCCGGAGGCCGACTTGCTGATACTGGCCGACGGAACATTGGACATCGCCGGGAACAAGCCGGTGCCCGCGCCGCCAAAACGCTCCTGCAGGGCCTGGCGCAGTTCCGAAGAAATGCGGTCCATCTCTATCTGGGAGTCTCCATAATGGGTGATGCGGACAGGTTTTTTCTGTGTTCCGGCCTGTTCAAGGTTCCGGAAAAGCGGGTCGAAGAAAGTGTAGTCGTCTTCCGGGAGGTAAATCCGGTCCGGATTGTCGTAGAAGAACGATTTATAGTAGTTGAGCGTGTCCGATTCCATCCGGAAACGCTGCTCTACGGCCAGCAGGACTGAATCTACGTCCACCTTTTTCTCCCTGGCGTCCCGTAGCATGCCCTGATAAGAGGCGAAACGGAGCGTCAGCGGGCCCACCGGCACACCGTCGGCCGGAAAAGCCAGCCACCCGATGCCGAGCAGCGCAAACACTCCGAAGAGAAATATGACAACCTGACGGGCTTTCATATTTCTGGCACGGGCCGCTACACTTCCGTAGCCGTGGAGAATTCCTGGAGGAACCGCATGTCGTTCTCGAAGTAGTGGCGGAGGTCGTTCACCTGCCACTTAAGCATGGCGATGCGTTCCACGCCCATACCAAAGGCAAAACCGCTATACTCTTTAGGGTCTATGCCGCTGGCTTCCAGGACGTTGGGATCTACCATGCCACAGCCCATGATTTCCAGCCAGCCGGTACCCTTGCAAATGTTGCAGCCCTTTCCCTTGCAGATGTTGCAGCTCACATCTACCTCTGCCGAGGGTTCCGTGAAGGGGAAGTACGACGGGCGCATCCGGATTTCAGTTTCCGGGCCGAACATTTCCCGGGCAAAGAGCAGGATGGCCTGCTTGAGGTCTGCGAAGGTGACGTCCTTGTCTATGTACAGGCCCTCCACCTGGTGGAAAATGCAGTGGGCGCGGGCCGATATGGCCTCGTTGCGGAAAACGCGGCCGGGGCAGACAACCCGGATAGGCGGCCTCTGATTTTCCATGGTGCGCACCTGCACGGAAGAAGTATGGGTGCGGAGCAGGAGCGGGTTGGGATGGCCGGTGCTCACAAAGAAGGTATCCTGCATCTCGCGGGCGGGATGGTTGGGCGGGAAGTTGAGGGCCTCGAACACATGGTAGTCGTCCTCGATCTCGGGGCCTTCCGCCACATCGTATCCGAACTTGCGGAAAATATCGACAATCTGCTGCCGGACAATGGAGACGGGATGGCGGGAGCCCAGCGGGAAGGCGTCTCCAGGCATGGTGAGGTCTTCCTTGGGAAGGGCGGCAACGGCGGCCTCTTCCACGGAGGCTTTCAGCTGCTCGATCCGTGTGGTGGCGGCCTTCTTGAGCTCGTTGAGCTTCTGGCCGTATTCACGTTTGAGCTCCGGCGCAACCTGGCGGAACTCTTCCATCAGGGCCGTGATCTCTCCCTTTTTACCCAGGAACCGGACACGGGCTTCCTCTGCCTCTTTGGCCGATGTGGCCTTCAGATTTTCAAGTTCGGCAAATATTCTCTCGATCGCTTCTTTCATGATAGACAATACTCGTTGATAATTTGCAAAGTTAGTTATTTTTTCCGTTCGGCGGTTGCCTTGTCGGCCTTTTCCCGGCGTCGGTCACGGTCTTTCTGGGCCCGCTGGCCGCCGGATTTCATGTATTTCTTCCACTGGTCTTCCGTGAAAATCTTCTTGTAGCTGTCCACGATCTGCTGCATCCACTTGTCCTGCACGCTCATATAAAGGTCTGTGTTTTCCACTTTGGCCTTCTGCATGCTTTCCAGCTCTTCCGTAAGGGCGGTGTAATCGTGCGTGAGGATGGAATCTACATAGAACTCCTGCCAGTATTCCAGGTTCAACAGGTCCCGCAGCCGGGTCTTTTCCCGGTCGATGGATTCCAGCATCTGTTTTTCCCGCTGCTCCGGCGTGGTGGCTTGATTTTGGGCCGTCGCGGTAAAAATTGACAGGAATAGGACGGCCGCAAGATGTATTAAATGATAAAATTTCATAAATTTGCAAAGTTATGTCGAAGGACAAAATTACGCAATAAATCGAAAAACCACAAAAACGATGAGAAATTTGCTCCTCAAGGCCTCCGTTACCGCTGTTTTTGCCCTGCTGGCGGCCGCGGAGGGAAATACCTGCACCAACGTAATCGTATCCCGCGGTGCCAGCGTGGACGGCTCCGTGCTGGTGTCCTATGCCGCAGACTCGCACTATCTGTTCGGCGAGCTGTACTACCACCCCGCACGGGACTGGAAACTGGGGGAGGTGCTCAAGATATACGACTGGGACACCAACCGCTACCTGGGCGACATCGACCAGGTGGAACACACCTACCAGACGGTGGGCAATATGAACGAGCACCAGCTCATCATCACGGAAACCACCTGGGGCGGCCGTCCGGAACTGGAAGATAAAAAAGGCGGTATCGACTACGGTTCCCTGATTTACATCACCCTCCAGCGGGCCAAGACCGCCCGCGAAGCCATTGATGTCATCGTCAAGCTGGCCAACGAATACGGCTATGCCTCGGAAGGGGAAACTTTCTCCATCGCCGACAAGAACGAAGCCTGGATCATGGAACTCATCGGCAAGGGCATGAACGTCCGCAACAACGTGAACATGAACAAAGGCATCGTGTGGGTGGCCATGCGCGTCCCGGACGGGGCCATCTGCGCCCACGCCAACCAGGCCCGTATCGGCAAGTTCCCCCTCAACGACCCGGACAACTGCCTCTATGCCCCGGACGTGATTTCCTTCGCCCGCCGCAAGGGTTATTTTGACGGGGCCGACAGCGAATTCAGCTTCAAGAAGGCTTACTGCCCGGCCGACTTCGGTACCGTCCGCGGCTGCGACGCCCGCGCCTGGAGCGCCTTCAATATCCTCACCAACGGCTGGTTCTCCTTTTACGACGAGGACGGCAACGCCGTCACCAGGGACGCCTACTCCTACCTGGACTACGTGATGGGCGAGAACCTGGACGGGGACTTCCCCCTGTTCGTGTATCCGCGGAAGAAGATTAGCGTCAAGGATGTGGCCGACGTCATGCGCGACCACTTCGAAGGCACCCCAATGGACATGACCCAGGATATCGGCGCCGGCGGAAACGCCCTCCCGTACCGCTGGAGGCCCATGGAATTCAAGGTAGAGGACCGCACCTATGTCAACGAACGCGCCATCGCCACCCAGCAGACCGGCTTCTGGATGGTGGGACAGGCCCGCAACTACGTACCGGACGTAGTGGGCGGCATCCTCTGGTTCGGCACGGACGACGCAGCTACCTCCTACCTCACCCCCATCTACACCAGCATCACCAAGGTCCCGGAATGCTTCCGCGAGGGCAACGGAGACCTCCTGCACTATTCCCCCACCGCATCGTTCTGGATCAACAACCGCATCTCCAACGCCTGTTACAAGATGTATAACGTGATGGCCCCCTACGTTCGCGCCCGGGCAGACGCCTTCGAGCTGGACCAGATGTTCCGCAAAACCCACACGGTAGACAGCATGGCGGTAGTGATGTACAACGATGTGGCCGTCAAGATGCAGAAAAAGCTCTCCTCCAAAAACGACGTGATGATTTCCCGGAAGCCCTTCGAGAAGATCATCAAATATGTCACCGACTACTCCGTGAACACCGCCCAGAAGCAGTTTTCCGAATGGAGCAAGCTGGAAGTGGAGCTGCTGGTGAAATTCATGGACGGCAACGTGAAGCCCCAGAACGAAGACGGTTCCTTCAAGCACTCGGAGCATTCCAAGGGAATCCCGGAAAGCGTGGAATGGCCGGGCTACACGGATCTGTGGAAACAGACAGTAGCCCAGGAACACGGGGAAACTATCCGCGTTCCGGACGAATAAAAACATGCACCGGGGCAAGCTCATACCGCTGTTTGCCGCCTGCGCCCTCGCGCTGGTCTCCTGCGGCAAACCCGATACCCCGAATACTCCGTCCCAGAACCACAACGTCACCCTCCAGCTGAGCCTCTCCTTCGAGGGGCCCATGCCGGAGAACACTGTCACCAAGGCCGGCGACGCTCAGGTCAGGCACACCCTCCGCTTCTACCGCAGCGACGGGGCCGGCTCCTGGCTTGCCTCTCCGGTGGTGGAAAAAGTCGTCTATGCAGAGCGTCCAAGCGGCATAGACCTCTCTGTAGAGCTCCCCGCAGACCGTTACAAAATCCTGGCCTGGACAGACTATGTGCAGGGCGGCAGGGCAGACTGGCAGTGGACAGCCCGGGATTTCTCGCGCGTGAGCCTGCCGGACGGAGCCTACCAGGCGGGGCTGCCCGAGCGGGACGCTTTCTCCGGCTCGCTGGAAAAAGACCTGAGCTCGGCAGGGACCCTTCTTTCCGGCAGCCTCCGGATGACCCGTCCCCTGGCGGCCTATACCCTGGTGGCCACCGATGCCGATGCCTTCAAAGGCAAAGACATCCGTGTCAGCGTCACTTATCCGGAGCCCGTAGCCACGGCATTCAACCTGTGGGAGCAGGCTGCCGTTGCGCCCCGGGAAGGCCTCTCTTTCACCGTTCCCGCAGAGATCCGCCCGGACGGCACCGTGTTGCTGGTGCAGGATATGCTGCTTCTGAGCGGAAACAACGGCACCATCACCCCGGACATCCTCCTGCAGGACGCTTCCGGTACGGCCATCGGCCGGTTCGGCCTGGAAATCCCCCTGAAAAAAGGGCAGCGGACCATCGTCAAAGGCAGTTTTCTCACGGGAAGCGGATCGGCCGGCATCACTGCCGACAACCATTTTGACGGACATTACGAAATCAGCTTCTAGCCCATGGGAAAAAACCGTCATATCCTCCTTCTGCTGCTGACCGTCCTGCTCTCCGGCTGTGCCAGGGAGGCCGGTCAGGAGAGTTGGGTAACGCTGCGCTTTCCCGTAGCACTGGAGCAGACGCCCGTGAAGGGCGGGAGCATTTCCTTGATAGACCAGCTGGAAGTAAAAGCCTATGACCGGGACGGAAAGTATCTGGACTACATCCGGTTCATTTGCAGCCGGACAGGGGACGGGGAGTTCTCTGCCCGGGGGACCCTCCTCCGGGGAGAAACCTACACCCTCCTGTTCTTCGCCCAGACTGCCGGCACGTATGCCGTCGGCCCGGACGGTATCCTGCAACAGGCATCCGACGTTCCCACAAGCTGCCCCACCCTGGACGCCTTCTATGCCGTGGAAAAACTGACAGCCGGGGCCGATGACATACTCCGGGTGCTCCTGAAGCGCCCCTTCGCCCTCTT
The DNA here is from genome assembly GCA_947168525.1 of uncultured Bacteroidales bacterium. GTDB lineage: Bacteria > Bacteroidota > Bacteroidia > Bacteroidales > UBA932 > Cryptobacteroides. The sequence continues at coordinate 28,456 of CAMVMG010000018.1, read as the reverse complement.
GCACTTTGTCACCGCGGAAGACCATCCGGACGCCCGCAGCCAGCTCACCCTGGACCACGTTCCCGCGTCCATGAACCTCCTCACCGGACAGATCTCCGGGAGCACTGCGCTCCGCTTCACAGAAGCGCCTTGCCCGTCCGCCACGGAGGTCGCCTTCGCCTATATCCTGGCTCCGGAAAACGAAATCCGGATCGATGCCGGCATCCACGTCACGGCAGGGGAATTCCGCAGTGAGCGTATCCTGCAGAACATCCCCGTCCGCCGCAATTACGAAACCACCCTCCGGGGCGATTATTTCACCACCGGCGGAACGCTGGAAACAGACGTTAACGCCTCACGTCCATGAAACGCCCTGCCGCATATCTTCTTCTGGTGGCCGTAACCCTGTTGTCGGCCTGCCGGAAAGAGCCCGCCCGGGAAAGCGTTTCCGTGCGCATCCCCGTCCAGTTGGAGACACTCCCCACAAAGGCTGGCGGCGCTTCCGTGGCCGACCGACTGCTGGTGGGCGTTTACAGGAAAGACGCGGCCGGGAAGCTCACCTTCCTGCCGGACCGCTCGCATCCCTCCATGCAGGAAGCCCTGACGGTACAGGAAGGCCAGGCCAGCTGCCAGCTGTCACTCACCACCGGAGAAAACTATCTCCTGGTGTTCTGGGCACAGAACCACGCAAACCAGGACTACCTGCCGGATTTCGAGGCCGGCACCCTGACCATGGCAGGGGAAGCGCTGGCCAACGACAACACCCGGGAGGCCTTTTACGGCACCTGCGAGACCGGGCCTGTTTCCGGCAGCTCGTTCAGCTTCCCCGGCATCATCCTCAAAAGGCCCTTCGCCCAAATCAATGTGGTGGCGGCCGAAGAAGACCTTCAGCTGGCCGGCCGGGCCGGAATCAGTCTGTCCCGGTCGGCCATGTACCTGGAGCACGTCCCCGACGTCCTCCACCTGACCAGCGGGGCGGTCTCCGGCGATGCCCGCATCGGCTTTTCCGCCTCCGGAGCCCCTGCCGGGCTCATCGCGTCCAACTACATCCTGGCCGGGGAAGAGCGGCTGCTGGATGTGGAAGTGGCGGTCTATGCCAAGAAGGGCGACGTGGAGCAGCAGCCCTCCATATTCCGCATCCCCAACGTAAAAGTCCGCAGGAACTACAAGACCACCCTTACAGGAAATGTGTTCAGCAGCGGCATTTCCTTCGAAATCCGCCTGGACTATGGTTTCGATACGCCCGGCTTTACCGGAGAAATCCCTACACCGCAAGATCCCGACCAGCCGGATCAGCCGGATGACCCGGACCAGCCGGATCCCCCCGACACGCCCGACAACCCGGACCAGCCTGAGCTGCCGTCGGCCACGGGCATCGTCACCACCCGGCCCGCCACGGGCATTTCCACCACGGAGGCCCTGCTCCATGCATCGTTCTACAACGTCACCGGCAGCATTGCGGACATGGGCTTCTACTGGGGTACGTCCCCGAACGTGCTCACCCTGGCGGAGTATGTAGATCCCTCCCCGGAAAAGGAGGGGAGTTTCTCCGCCGTCCTGTCCAGCCTGGAACCGGGTACCACCTATTATTACCAGGCCTTTGTCACAGAATACGACGCGGCGCTGGGACGCTATGTAGACCGACTGGGCGAGGTACGCTCCTTCACCACCCGGCAGCCCGCCCCGCTCACCAGCCCTGGTTATCTCAGCTGCTTCGAGATGCCCGACGTAAACGCAATGCTCTCCGGCACAAGCGTTTCCGGCACCAAGGCCGACCGGGACGACCATTGGTTCCGCTACGGCACCACCAACAGCCAACGGCAGCTGGTCACGCACACCTATACCCTATCCGGCAAGCAGGTGAGAAACTATACAGTGCTGTACGATGGTGTCAGATACGCCCCTGTCTGGACGGCCCATGCGATGCACCGCTCCATGTGGCCAAATAACAATGTCGGGCGGAACGACTCCTGGACCGAGGATCCCGGCATCACTCTCACGCAGCAGACCGGGCTGGCCAATGCCAACAGTGTCGGATTCAGCCGCGGGCATCTGGTGGCATCCAATTACCGGCAGTCCAGCGCTGCGCAGAACAAACAGACCTTCTACTACTCCAACCAGGCACCGCAGTGGCAGAACAGCTTCAACGACGGCACCTGGAGCGCCCTGGAAGCGGCCGTGGCAGAGCATGCACCCTCCGGAAGGGATACCCTATATGTGGTTACCGGCGTGCTGTACGAGGGCGCGGCCAAGACCCTGCCCAGCAAGGAAGGCTTGAACGTACCCATCCCCAGCCACTTCTACAAATGCCTGATGATGTGCTTTTTCAATGGGTCCGGGCAAATGACTTCCGCCAGAGGCTGTGCCTATATTTTCACCAATGAGGCCCACATCGGGACACCCTATTCAAGTGGCATCACCAGCATCGACGCCGTGGAGCAGCGGGCCGGGTTCGACTTCTTCGCCCGGGTGCCGCAGGCCATACAAAACGCAGCAGAGCGGACATCAAGCCCGCTCTGGTAATCTTTCCGGCTAAAATCCGCCGCCGAAGCCGCCGCCGCCGCCAAATCCGCCGGGGCCGCCCATGCCGCCAGGACCTCCGAAGCCTCCGCCAGGGCCCCCGAAGCCACCCTGCATTTGCTGCTCACGCTCCTGACGCTCACGGTCTTCCCGCTTGCGGTCTTTGTTGTAAGCCTTGTACTGGTCTTTGGAGAAGATTCCCTTGATGGCCTTGTCGTAGGCTTTCTGGGCCTTTCGGCGGGCCTGGTCGGCCTCTTGCATCTGCGCCATGCGCTCCTGCATCTGGCCGAAGAATTCCTGGCGCTCGGCATCGGTCATGGAACGGGGATCTTTGCGCTCGCCGGCATTGCCGAAGTCCGGCATCTTCACCTGAAGCTTGGAGGCATACTCCAGGTTCAGAGCGTATACCTGCGGTTCTTGCTCCGGTGTAACACCGTATTTTTCAACCATTTCCGCAGTGCGTGTCGCGGCAAAGACACTGTCCGGCAGATATTCCGGCATGGCCGGTCGTTCCGGACGCTGGGGGCGCTGCTCATCCTGCGCCCAAAGGGGAGTGGCGCACAGCAACATGGCTGCCGCCACCATGAATACTTGTTTTCTCATGCTTTCTTTGACACAAAAGAAGCCCTGAGGTTTAATAATCGGCCAGGAAACGGTCCCTTTCCGCGCTCCAGGAAGGCTCCATCCACATGGCATGGCCGCAGGTGGGCACGCAGAAAAAGCGCTTCACGGCCGACTTGATGTTGTTGTAGATGGAAAAGTTGGTGTGCGGGGGGCAGGTGGGATCCTGCAGGCCGAACGCCATATACACCGGACAGGCCACCTTGGAGGCGAAGTTCTTGACGTCGAAGTAAGAGAGCATGGTGAACAGGGCTTCCCGGCCGATCCCCTGTGCGTCGGCCGCATCGAACACTTCGTGAACGGGCCACCAGACGATCTTGGCGTAGTCGGGGAAATCGCCCAGGAAGGGGACGGCGGGGGCGATGGCCTTGATGCGGGAGTCCAGTGCACCGGCAACCGTGGTAAAGGCGCCACCCTGGCTTTCACCGTATGCCACCAGGCGGTCCGGGTTGGCCTTGGGAAGGGAGGCGGCAAAGTCCACGGCCCGCTTTACGTCGCAGTAAGCGCCTCTGTAATAGAAGTTTTCCTTGGACTCCAGGCCCCGGTCTATCCAGCGGTCCTGCCCATTCTTGAAGATGCCCTGATCCCGTACGCTCACCAGGAAATCAATCCTGTCCGGCGAGGCCGAAGGGTCGAAATAGAACGGTTCCGCCCCGTAACCCATGTACTGGATGTGGACGGGATACTTGCCTTCCGCCACGGGCACGGAAAGGATGCCGCCGCTAACGGCCCCGCCCCAGGAAGCGTAACGAACCTTGTAACAGGTGCGGAGGTCATTGGAGTATTCGGGGATTTCCGTGAACTCAGGCTCCAGCGGGACGGCTGCGAGTTCCGCCAGGGTCTGCTCCCAGAAGGCGTCGAAATCCGCCTGGGCATCGGGGGCCGATATGACGGCATCCGGCCGTACGCCGATATTGAAGCGCACCGAATCCCGCAGGCGCACCTGGTAGAAACCCGGGTCCAGTTTCCCGAGCAGCACGTTGAGCGTGCTGTCAGGGGCGATTGTAACTTCTTGCGCCAGAATCACTTCCGGAACATCGGCCATCAGAGAAAGGTCGGTCACAAGCTGGAAGGAAGCGGCTCCCGGAGCTGCCTGTACCTTGGTCTGGAGGGTATAAGGGCCCTTGCCCAGGAAAAGCCAGCCCAGGTCCGGCTCGCTGCGGCCGGTGGGCGTTTCTATGGAGGCGGAGCAGGAGGCCAGCACCAAAAAGATAAGCAGCAGAGTACTCTTTTTCATACGTTTTATTTTTTCCCAAAGATAAAGATTTTTACCCTTAACCCCACCTGTTTTAGGGGTTTTTAGGCATAGTCTTGGTTTTTCAGAAAGAAATATCTACTTTTGTAAAAGCAATTTGCAAAGTAAGGTATTTATTACATAGTGTACAAAACAATTTAAAACTAACTCAATCATGAAAAAAATCATTGCTGTTCTCGCAGTTGCAGCTGCTTGCATGTTCGCTGCCAATTCTGCAAAGGCTATCGAGGATCAGTGGTCCAAGGGAACGATGGTCGCTGGTGCCATGGTAGGTTTCTATCCCGGTATCGGTGGCTCTATCACTGGTGACTATGTGCTGGTTGACAGCTGGTGGAAGGGACACTTCACCGTGGGTGCCCAGATTAACTTCCGTCACTGGAACGTTGCTCCCGGCTACTATTCCTGGAACGACCTCGCCGTTGCCCCTCGCGCCACTTATGGTCTCAACATCACCGATAAATTCGAGGTTCACGCTGGTGTAATGGCCGGTCTTGGTGTTCATTTCTGGAGCGATGGTACTGGCAACTATCCTGGCTTCTGCTACGGTGGTCTCGCCGGCGTCCGCTACTTCTTCAGCGACAGCTTCGGCCTGCAGGCAGAATTCAACTACTCCGGTTACGGCCCCTATGCCAATGTCGGTGTAGCTTTCAAGTTCTAAGCATAAAGCAGAAACACCTTACAGCTAATCAATTACAAAAAAGTGTCTGGTCGGATTCGACCAGACACTTTTCCTTATTTGGTTGACAACCTGGCATTTCCGCCCAACGCTACCAGAGTTTTAGGAACACCTCCATAGCCTGGTACTCGGCCATGCCCAGCTGGTCGTACAGCCGGGCGGTATTTTGCGTCCGTTCCTCGGCCCGCTGCCAGAATTCCCGCGGATCTTCTCCGGGGAACGGGACGATGTCTTTCTGTGAGAGGTGCCGGAAAATGGCGTGGCGCTTCTTCACCACTTCGTCCGGAGAAAGCGGAACAGCCATATCCACCCTGCCAAGTTCCCATTCCATCCAGGCGCCCCGGTACAGCCAGACGTGTGTTGCCGAAAGCCAGTCGGCGCCTTCTTCCCGAATCTGGTCCAAGGCTTCCAGGGCTGCCTCCGTGCACACCCGGTGAGTTCCATGCGGATCGGCCAGGTCTCCGGCCATAAAAACCATTTGCGGTTTCAACTCCCGCAACAGCGCTTTGATGATGTCTGTATCGGCCTGGGAACGAGGCTTTTTCTTGATGCCGCCGGACTCGTAAAACGGCAGATTCAGGAAATGCGCGTTGGTGGAAGCATTCAGGCCGAAGGAACGGACGGCGCTACGGGCTTCGCTGCGCCGGATGGCACCTTTGAGTTCCAGTAAGGCACGGGGTTCGCCTTCTCCGGGTACTTTTCCTTCAATCAAGGCTTTCACTTCCTCTGTCCGGTCGGGATAGCCCAGTTGGAAGGCAGCGTCCATATGCTGGAGCACCACATCGTCGTGGACAGCTACATTCCCGGAAGTTTCGTAGGCTACATGCACATTGTGTCCCTGGGAGACAAGGCGGATGAATGTGCCACCCATGGAGATGACATCGTCGTCCGGATGTGGGGAGAAGATGAGCACCGTTTTCGGATAAGGAACGGCCGGAACAGGGCGCGTGCTGTCTTCGGCCCGGGGCTTTCCGCCCGGCCAGCCGGTAATGGTGTGCTGAAGGTCGTTGAATACGTCGATGTTGATTTTGTCGAAGGCCTCACCTGTAGATTCCAGCAGATCTTCCAGGCCGTTTTCCAGATAATCTTTTTCTGTGAGCTTGAGGATGGGTTTATCCAGTTTCTGGCAGAGCCACACCACGGCTTTTCGGACAAATTTCGGGGTCCAGTCGCAGGGACCGACGAGCCAGGGGGCTTGCAAACGGGTAAGCTGGCTGGCAGCGGCCTCATCGGCATAGAAGGAGATGTGGTCGTGGGCCTGCAGGTAAGAAGCGGGCCAGGCAGGGTCTACGAGCCCTTCGGCAATGGCTTTCACGGCTGCCGCTTTGCCTTCTCCCCAAGCCATGAGGATAATCTTTTTGGCCGACAGCATGGTACTGATACCAAGCGTGATGGCCTTGTCCGGCGTGGCGGCGATGTCGTTGTTGAAATTCTGGGACTGACGTTTTCTGGAGGCATACGAAAGCCGGACGGCCCGGGTGCGGGTTTTTTCATTGGAGCCAGCCTCGTTGAAGCCAACCTGCCCCTGCTCGCCCACTCCGATTACCAGCAGGTCCAGCCCCCTTGCAAGAGCATCGAACCGGGCGCAATAGGCGCTCAGTTCCTCGGGAGGCACCGTGCCGTCGGGGATGTGCACGTTTTCCCAGGAAACATCGACCTTATTGATCAGCGCCTCGTGCAGGCGATGATTGCGGCTCTGCAACTCGTCTTTGGAGGAGGGGTAATATTCGTCGATGGAAACGATTTCCACATTCCTGAAACTCACCTTTCCGGCCTTGCAGCGGCGTGCCAGCTCGTTGTACAGCGAGGTTGGCGTGGAACCGGTGGTAAGGCCCAGGCGGAACAGACGCCCTTCGGCACCGTTGATGGCATCCACAATATAATCGGCGATGGCATAGGATGCCGGACGGGACTCGGGATAAACCCGGGTCCAGATTTTCTCGAAGGAATGCAGAATACCATCAGGGAGGCCCCGTTCAATGAGACCTCCCTCGTAAGGAAGCGTAAAATGCTTTCCCATAAGATATTACAGTTGATTATCTGAGAGCTGGAAGGTATTGCCCTGGCTTACGTCGCCGGTGGTCATACCCTTCTTGAGCCAGCGCATGCGCTGGGCGGCGGTGCCATGGGTGAAGGATTCTTCCACCGCATAGCCCTGGGCTTTCTTCTGCAGGTAGTCGTCGCCGATCACCTGGGCGCACTTGATGGCTTCCATCAGGTCGTCGTCGTCCAGGACGGTGTCTATATAATGGGCCCAGACGCCGGCATAGAAGTCGGCCTGGAGCTCAATGCGCACGCTCATGCGGTTGCTGTCGGTCTTGTTCATCCGGGCCATCTGCTGATGCGCCTGGCCCAGGGTGCCCAGCAAGTTCTGCACATGGTGCCCGACCTCGTGCGCAATCACATAGGCATAGGCAAAGTCTCCGTCAGCCCCAAGCTGCTGCTTCATGGTGGCGAAGAAACTAAGGTCAATGTACAGTTTCTGGTCGCCGGAGCAGTAGAACGGTCCCATGGCAGCCTGGCCGGTGCCGCAGGCCGTTGCCGTAGCGCCGGAATAGAGCACCAGAGTGGGGTTCTGGTAGTCGCCCAGGCCGTTCTGCCTGAAGTATGCGCTCCAGACATCTTCCGTCAGGGCCAGGACTTGCTTGGAGAAGGTGGCCAGTTCTTCATTTTCTGCCGTGGGCTCGTAGGAGGTCTCGGTAGAGAGGCCGCCGATTCCGCCGGCATTCTGGACATTCTGGAACACATCGCCCAGATTTCCGCCCATCATCAGGGTGATAATGGCCACCAGGGCGATGCCGCCAAGGCCCAGACCGGCCTTTCCACCGGTAGACATGCCACGGCGATCTTCCACATGGGTGCTTTCGCGTCTTCCGTCAAGTTTCATAGCTGGATTTGTTTAATATGCGCTGAAGATAGTATTATTTCAAGATATTCTGGATCCTTTCCAGTTTGCCATCCACGGGAGCGGGCTTTACGCCCAGCAGCTTGCACAACAAGGGATACAGGTCGATATTGCGGAAGGCCGACTGCTCCCCTTCCGTAAAGGGTGCCTCGTAGCCTTTCTTGAAGTCCGGCCCTACGGCGCGGAAAGCCACCATCATGTCGGTTTCCTTGGGATTGAACCCGTGCGTGCCGTTATTGGAGGAGGGCGCGAAATTGAACTGCCAGCCCAGGTCAGGCGCAACAATGAGGTCTCCCAGGCGGTTGGAGGTACCGTAGTTCAGCTCTGCAGGCACTTCGCCGTGGCGCCAGACGCTCAGGTGTTCGATTCCGCTCAAGCGGTTATAGAGGCTGTCGGCATAGCCCTCCTTGGCCCAGATGCTGGTGGGGATAGAGCCGGACATGCGCTCCACCCACGCATCCGGAACTACACTGGCCCAGGAAATGAAACGCTCGGGGGAAATCTCGGTCATGCCGTGGTCGCCGGCCAGGATAAAGTTGATCCGCTTTCCGTGCGGAAGGGCTTTGAGCCGGAGATACAGGCTGTGCATCAGACTGTCCATCTGCTCCGCCATCGCCTTGGTCTCGGGAGCGAAGGGGCCGTGGACGTGTCCCTGGTGGTCGGGCTCGTCAAAATAGCCCATGACCAGGCGGGGCCTGTCTTTTTCCGGAAGACTCAGCAGGCGGACAATCTCGTCGCAGCGCTGCTCGAAATCCCAGTGCGGCTCGTCGTCCCAGCGACGGTAATAGGTGGGATACATGTCGTTGATGGGAATGTCGGAGCCGACCCAGTAGATGACGCCACATTTGACACCCTGCTTTTGGGCGGTTTGCCAGACGGGTTCGCCCAGGTAATATCGCGGGTCGTAGCGGCTCTCCGGGTCGCTCAAGGAATACCCGTGCTGGGTGTCCGGATTCCAGAAGCTATTGTTTACCAGTCCATTGTGGTCCGGAACAAGACCGGTTGCCATGGTGTAATGGTTGGGAAAGGTAGAGGACGGATAAGAGGGTTCCATCCGGGCCTTGACCCCTACTGTGGCCAGGGAGTCAAAAAAAGGCATCTCGTAATGGTCGGCATAGTCCCAGCGGCTGCCGTCCAGCGAGATGACTACGGTGTAATGCTCTTCTTTACAGGAAACGGCGAGAGAACACGCTGCAAGCAGTACCAATAAGGGACGAAGGAATCTTTTCATGGCTTTTTGTTTGAACATACAAAGATAGCAAAAAAAAAGATTCGTGTGCGTAAAATGGAAACTGTCCATTATCAGTGGGTTATCAAAAAGTGTCTGGTCAGATTCGACCAGACACTTTTCAATAATCAGCTAATAAACAGGCGGTTCTGTTTTACGCCCCGGGGGACAGCGTCCTTATCAGGTCGTCCAGCATGCCGTACAGCTGGGGCGCCGTCTCCGGCGTGACGCTGCGGCAGGCCACGGCACTTCCCAGTTCATAAGGGATGCAGGACGCCTTCTCTTCCAGTTTGCGGCCTTTAGGGGTCAGGCTCACAATCACCTGACGGGCATCGGCCTTGCTCCGGCTACGCTCCACAAAGCCTTCGGCCTCCATGCGTTTCAGAAGCGGGGTTACAGTGTTGGTCTCCAGATAGAGCTTTTTGGCGATCTCATTTACCGGCTGGGCATCCTGCTCCCACAGCACCATCATTACCAGGTACTGCGGATACGTCAGGCCTATCCCGCTCAAGAGCGGATGATAGGCCTGCGTAATCAGGCGCGAGGCTGTATATAGCCGGAAACAGAGTTGGTTCCCCAGCTTCAGTTGCTCCTGCATGGCCGTTTACAGCATGGCTTCTACGTCTTTCGCAAAGTCTTTGGGCTCTGCGACAGGGGCAAAACGCTTAACGGTGGAGCCGTCGCGGGACACCAGGAACTTCGTGAAATTCCAAAGGATGTCACTGTCTTTTTCCACGCTCTTGCTGAGTCCCTTGAGCATTTTCTGGGTAGCCTTGGCCTTCAGGCCCTTGTATTCCTCGGTGGGAGCCTGGGACTTCAGATACTCGAAGACGGGCTCGGCCTTGCTGCCATTTACATCGACCTTGGCCATAAGAGGGAAGGTAACGCCGTGGTTCAGGCGGCAGAATTCCGCAATCTCCTCGTTACTGCCGGGTTCCTGGTGGGCGAACTGGTCGCAGGGGAAGCCGATTACCACCAGGCCTTTGTCCTTATACTGCTGATAAAGAGCCTCCAGACCGTCGTACTGCGGGGTGAAGCCGCATTTGGAAGCAGTGTTCACAATCAGGAGCACCTTGCCTTCGTAGTCCTTGAAATTTACTTCTACGCCTTTGTTGTTCAAGGCTTTGAAATCGTAAATAGTTGCCATTTTCTGCTTGTTTTGGGCAGCTGCGGTTCCAAGTGCCATCAGGACCAGGACCGCAACCGGGATTATCTTTTTCATTATTAGAGCTGCTTGATGAGCCAGTTCTGTTTGCCGATAAGCTCTATGAGCTTGAGCTGCTGATCCATCCAATACATGTCCTCCTCCTCGTCCTGGTAGTAGCCTTTCATGAGGTCGTAGGTGGTCATGTCCTCGGCCAGGGAAAGAGTCACCTGACCCAGGCGGGGCACTTCGCGGACCGACACTTCCAGGTCGGCCTTCAGGAACTCCACGGCATCTTCGTAGACGGTCTGCTCGGGAGCGGCGGCCACCTTGGGATCTCCGCCAAGATCCAGGATGCGGTCGTACATTTTGTCCACCCACTCCATTTCCTCCGTGGAATGGCTGGCATATTTTTCGGCGAGCTTATCCAGGCCCTGGGCCTTGAAAACTTTGCTCTGTACTTTGTGCTGCATGCTCTGGGCGGCCAGACCGGTGGCATAGGCTTGCAGGATCTGAATGGTGTTCTGTGCGTTCATGGTTTATTGTGTTTAATTGTTTATATCGTTCACGACACAAAGGTACGCAAATATTTTTATATCGCAAGCGATATTTTAATTTTTTTACATTTTTTTCCAAAAGGCCTATAGGCGTGCGATGGTGCCGGAGAGCTGATCGCCCAGGCCGATGGTGTAACCCTCAGAGCAGAAGAAAACGCGGTTGAAGGTGTCGGAGAGGATTACCAGCGGCAGCCGGCCGGGAGCGGTGAGCTGTAGATTCCGGACGATGGCCCCGCGGATACCCTGCGTGTCAACGCCCAGGCGGATGGTGGCGGGCAGCTGCCCGTATCGGCCCTCGGCCATCTCCTTCCGGAGGCGGGCGAGCGATGCGCTGTCCTCGCACAGGAGCACGACCGGCCGTCCCCAAGCCTCCAGCTGGGAGCACGCAGCGGCGAGATCCCGCAGCACATGGTTGGTGGGCTCTTTACCGGGCTCCAGGACGGCCACGATATAAAAGCCCCGCCCGGTTTGGGACAGGAGTGATGCTTCTGAATCGGAGCCCTCCGGCAGGCAGGCCGACTCACAGTCGAAGCTGCCGATGACGGGCACGCCGCCTGTCGGCTCCTCTATAAGCAGTTCCTCCACCGTGACCTGGCCTTCCGGGAGCGAAAAAAGCGTCATAGAAACGGGCACAGACCCGTCCGAAAGCCTGTTCCCGGCCACCAGCAGATAAGTTCCGGCATCCAGGTCGAAGCCTTCCTTGAACACATTCTCCCAGTCTACACCGCCGCCCATATCCACCTCGCCCTCGTCGAAGGACAGCAACTGCGGCCGTCCGTCCACCAGGCGGGAAAGCGTAAAAAGAGAGTAGTATTTGGGATTGTCCACGCTGCCCGAAGGCTTGTAGGACAGTTTAAGCATGCCTTTCGGTGTAACGGCTGCGGGTGCCTTGTCCCCGAAGGAAACATCCATCCACTGCCCATCCTGCCAGTATTGCACCTTTCCGGTAACGGGGTCTTTCCGGGCGTCCATGCCCAGGGCGCGGGCGGCTGAGACAAAGAAGATGTCGCGCGATCTGGGGCTGGCCGTCCGGCTGGCGTACACTCCTTGTGGCGACATGGGGATATTCCAGGCTTTGGGATCGGCATTTACGGCGATGTTCTCCTGCACCCAGCGTACCAGTTCTTCGGGCGTTCCCACCGGAATCGGGTCAGCTTCGAAGAAGGAATAGAAGGGGGTGAGGAATTCGTCCTCCACCCGGGCGCCCAGGAAATTCCGGGCCGAATAGTAATCCTGCAGGTTCTCCAGGGTGATATCTTGCAAGTCTTTGGTACTGAGGGAAGACAACACCTGCTCTATGCGCTCATGGTTGCCACAGGCCGCCATGAAATCTTCGATGGTGCGATGGTTGCCGCGGGAGCGGACCAGCACCTGCGCCAGGTGATGGCCATAACCCTGCTCCTGTACAAAAGCAAGCGCCTGCTCCTGGGTGGGGAAGGTGGCCTCATAGGCGTGGCGGAGGGAATCTTCGCGGGCGAAACGCCGGTTGTTCCGGGCACGCAGCTCCGGCGAAACTTCCGGAATGTTAGCCGTTTCCGCAGGAGGAACCACTTTCAGGAACTCCCGGCTGAGCGCTTTTTCCGACAGCGGATGCAGCTCAACCGTCACTTCCTTATCCCGGCCGAAAGAAACTTTGGTATAACCGAAGGCCCCGTCCAGGGAAGCCCAGACCAGCATATCGCCCAGCCCAGCGCTGAGGAAGGTATGTCCGTCAGCATCGGCATACTTAGTCACGGCCGGGTAGAATTCGGCATAATTGTAGATGCAGAAATCCACACGCGCACCGGCAGCGGGCGTGCCAGCCTTGCCGCCAGGGGCATCCTCCCCCCAGAGAATCCGGAAAGTGGCTTCGCCGGTTTTCGCATAATGGTCGATGAGGTTCACCTCCGTGTAATTGGGGCCTTCCAGCACCACCTCTTCCGGACCGTCGTACTTGCCAAACACCTTGGTGTGCATGAGCATGGCCCGGGAGGCGGGCGCGTTGAACCAGCCCAAGTCCAGTACGGGCTCCGGTTCGCAGGCACCCAGGAAATGCCACTGGCCGTCGGCCCAGGCCTCCACCCAGGCATGATTGTCGTCGGTATGGGCCCAGCGCGGGGTATAGACCTGCCGGGCAGGGATGCCCACGGAACGAAGGGCGGTGACGGTGAAGGTCGATTCCTCTCCGCATCGGCCCAGGGTGTTGTTCATCAGGTTCAGCGGGGAGAGGGTGCGCGCATCTGAGGGCTGATAGGTGACTTTCTGATGGCACCAGTGGTTCACCTCCAGGATAGCCTCCTGCATGGTTTTTCCCTGCACGCGGGGTTTCAGTTCCCGGTAAAACACGGTCCGGGCGCTGTCCAGGCTCTCGTTGTTCACCCTGAGGGGCAGCACAAAATGGCGGAATTCCCGTTCCGGCACTGCCCAGCCCATCTCTTCCCGCACCTTCAGGCTCTGCCGTACGCTCTGCAGGTAAAAATCGGCGGGATAGTCGATTACATCGGCCGATGGCATATAGGCATAGAGGAATTCCAGGGCCTCCCGCTCCCGGGCGCTGGCCTCCGCCGGAATGGCCATGAAGGGCTTCAGGGCGCCGCCGTCGGCCTCCAGGCGAGCCTGGTAGTCGGCATGAAAAGGGCTGCCGGCGCAGGATGCCAGCAGAAGCAGCAGATAGGTTTTGCGCAACACTCTCATTCTCAACACTTTACATAATAACCCTGCTGCTCGCATACAGCAGGGTGTTTTCATAGAATATTATCTATCAAGTACTTAAACCTAACAAGGTTAGCTAGTCGGTGACCACCAGGCGCGGCGGAGGAAGCATGGGCATGGGACGCGGCGCAACAGGATCCGGTTCTCCCATAACAGGGCTGCTGACGATGTCCCGGACAGGGTCGATGGGAACATCTTTCGCCCAGAATTCCGTTTCATTGAAAGCTTTTCCAGCCAGCGTCATGATCCGCTTCACGATCAACTCCCGCTGGAAGGTGGAGAAATAGAAGCGGTTGTCAATCATGCAGCTGACCCGCTCGCTGCGCCAACGGTTGAAGATGGAGACATCGCCCCCTTGATAGACGCCGATTCTGTTATACAACGGATTGCCTACTGCCAATTCCGCTTTCTTGTCCAGAAGATGCTGCCAGCCTTCCGCCCCGCTAGTAGCGTCTTTTCCGGGGTTAGAATAAGATGCAGAAATATTCCGTCCATACGGCACGGGATATCGATGAGTATCTATATATACCGCCGCACCTTTATCCGCCGCTGAAGAGGGGGTAACTTCATCCGGACCATACCAGTACTCATCCTTCAGCCTGGAAAAACAATGCCCGCCGAACTCATGGACCATCGTATTCAGCCAGCTTCCGGCATTGGCGCCTACTTCTGCTTTCCGGGCGGCACTGGTTGCCGAATAACCAAGGGACGGATCCACATCATCATTCGCTTCATATCTTGGATAGTTCCAGGACATGCCGCCGCCATTGAACGAATAGGGGGCCATGCAATACGCCTTGCCGTCGCTGAACGTCCAGTTAATGCCTCCATAACGGGCGTCATTGATTATCATCAGGATGGGTACCTCCTGTATAGTATGGATCCCTCCGGTAATGTCCGGGCAGTTAGCTTCAACATAGTTGAAAACTTTGTCATGGTCAGCTACCATGTCTCCATAGGTTGTAGCCCCCCATTTGGAACCAAAGTAGCAGTCGACCGCTGTGGTTATCGTTCCTTTGCCATCCGTGATATTGGCTCCGGATGCATTGGAAGCGACCTTTAAGATATACACATTGAAGTACTCCTTATAGCTCTTGAAAGGCTCCACGCTGAACAAGGTGTTCATTGCGCTTTTGGCCAGCATCTCATACTTGGTCATTTCAGAAGCGGTGAAGCCTTCCGGAATGACGGCAACGCTCACCGGTTTGAGCGCTCCGGCCGTTGCGGACATGAATTTGATGGGCGTCATGTCCGGCGTCGCAGGGTCCGAGAAAGCACTTCCCAGATCGATAGTGCCGATATCCGTGATTTGCCCGCGGGCAAAATTAACCGATTTGGAAGCAATTTTGGTAGTGGTATGAACCCCGTCCGTAAACTCCAGTGAGAAACCGTTCTGCGTGCCGGGAACAACGGCAAAATAATAGTAAGTGTCGGGCGAAAAACTTCCGGAAAGTGTCACTGTAGAAGAGGCTACATCTCCTGTGAATGACACGTTGAAAGACAATTGCGGCACTCCGCTACCTGTAGGTATAAGGACGCAGTCTCCCGCCAGGGCAGAACCGCCCCGGATGGTTACGGAGGTCACCGAAGAAGCAATGGCTCCCGTCATCTTGAAACGGACCAGAGACAGGATGCTGGTGAAATGCATATCCTCCGTTCCATTTACAACATCGGTGAAGGACGTGGTTTTGGCATAAGAATAGGTTAATCCGTCGGCAACGCCACCCGCAACAGCCGTCTGTGCCGGAGGAACATTGACCCCAAATATCGGACCGTTCTCATCATAAGACAGTTGTACCTTGGATAAATCTGGCACATGGATACTATGCTGCGGACTGTAAGTTAAACTATGGCTTGTGGAAAAAGAGGCTTTTTCACCACTCTCAGTTGTAGAAAAATCGGCATACAGCAATTGGGGGATAGAAGGGTCGTACGTAGCCATTCTGAATCCATCTCCCGACTTCCAGGTAACTTTCCCATAAGACGGGTCGGTCATGTCCAGATGAGACTTGGTCTCGACAGGGCCGACAGTTACGCTTGCCTTCTTACCTTCGATCGGCTTGATATATGGCATCTGGTCTACCGCAGTCCAAGGATCGAGCATGGCCGGATGCTCTCCCGCTTCAGGTACATCAACAGAAACCTCCTTGGCACAAGAGAATAATGCGAGCGGAGCCACCGCTATCAAAGCAAATAACAAATTCTTTTTCATAGCGTGTTCCATTTAAAAGATCGGGAGATCAGTAAAACTGGGAAAAGGAGAGAAACCGGGATCCACCGGATTCACCGGATACCCTTCGTTGCTGGCAGTCAGGACGCCGGTCTCCAATGCAAGAGACAGCACCTGGACTTCAGGCTCAATGTAGAACTGTTTCATAGTAATTATGGGCTAGTTCTACAAACATACAAAAAAAACTGCATTAAACCGCACTGTCCGTCGTATTTTTCTGATAATGACGACCCAATGCGCCACCAAATTGTCACTGAAACTGGAATCTTGGCGCAGGTTGACTATAGTTTTGGCGCAGGTCACCAAGCAAAAAACTGACCTGCGCCATGGCTCTTCAGCAGCGGACGGAAGCTATTCCCGCATGGCGGGGGATTCGGTGCCGAACAGGAACTGCGGGGTGTAGCCACCGTAGTCGACCACAATTTTTTCAAACACGATACCAGGATCCATCGGCCTGATTTCCAGATTGTTCCAGCCGCCGGTAGCCGGGAGTTCACTGATGGTTTCCACCACCCGGCGCGCAACTGTCGGATAGTAAACGGAATAGATATTAGCAGGATCCTCGTTGAGGCGGGCATTGAAATGCTGCTCCACAGACCGGCCGCCCAGCGACACCTGGTACCGGTGTCCCGTATTGTTGAACGCCAACGTGGATTTGGTCACCACATGCACCTTCACGGAAGAAACTCCCTCGGGAAGCTCAAAACGGTACCGGAGCATGGCGCCGTCGGCGGGAGCCGTATAGGGCATCAGGGCAATGCCGCTGAGCGTCCGTCCCATATAAGGAATCACCGTCCAGGAAGCCTCCGGCGCAGGCTGAGCCTGATAAAAATGCTCCGCCTCCATGGCCGTATAGCCGACGAAGGTAGCCAGCGGGAAAAAGAATCCGCCCGGGGCCGATGCTTCTACTCGGAATACTTCCGGAAGCGTATCGGCGGGAAAATTGTCGTTCCAGTTCTGGTAGCCGATGTGCTTCTGAGTCATCATACCGTCCCACTTGCCGCCCGAGAGCTCCTTGTTGTACTGTCGCATCAGGAAAGCATCCCGCTCGAAGCACGCCTCCACCTTGTCGGCCCAAGCATTGGCCGAGGGGTCTCCACGGGAATACAGCTGATGGTTCATGGCCTGGGCGTAGTACATCTCGTAGAGGTTGGAAAGCGCCTGGACAGGGAAGAGAATCAACTGGTAGTAGGCGTCGCGGGCGGCGACATCCAGGGAAAGGTACTGCCGGAGCGCCTCCGCCTCCAGCCGGACAAAATCGTCACATGCCTGCCGGAATTCACCGGAAGGCAAATCGTACGTGGTCCGGTCCATCATCTCGGCGGTGGTGCGGCCGCTGTATTTGCAATAAAGGTTCAGGATCCGGGCGGCTTCGTCGGCCTGGGCCTCTCCGAACGTCTGCGCGCAGAATGCCCGGGTATGGTCCAGCAGGTTATCCGCGGTGAAAGCTTCCGGCCGGCGGGCCAGGGAAAGGAACAGGTCGATGGGGTATTCCATCGGCTTGAGATCCCCGACATTGAGCACCCAGAGCCGGTCCACGCCGTAGGAATAAGTGAGCTGCAGCTGTTCCCACATGTTCTGGATGGGCGTGACGTTCAACCACTTGGAGTTTCTGGGCGCCCCGACGTAATCCACATGGTAGTAGATACCCCAGCCGCCCTTCCGCGACCGCTCGGCCGCCGTGGGAAGTTTCCGCACGTTGCCCCAGTTGTCGTCGCTCAGGAGGATGGTCACGTCGTCCGGAACCCGGAGGCCCAGGTCATAGTACTGCTGTACTTCCTTGTACAGCGCCCATACCTGGGGCCGCTCTGTGGCCGGACGCCCCGTTTCCCGGCGGATAATCCTGCGCTGGTTGTCGATAATCTTTTCCAGCAGGGAGATATACCGGGCCTCTTCCCCCTCCTTTCCCATCGCCACATCGCCGTCTCCCCGCATGCCGATGGTAATCAAGTCCTCCGTCCCGGCGGCTCTCCGCACGCCCTCGGTGAAGAACTTGTCCAGGTTCTTCTTGTTCTTCTGATAGTCCCAGGGGCCGTCGGCGCCGTTTTTCCGCACCCATTCCTGGTGGTTCCGGGCCATGGGCTCGTGGTGGGAGGTGCCCATGATGATGCCCATCTCATTGGCGGTAACGCTGTTCAAAGGGTCATCGGCATAGAAGGACCAGCCCCACATGGCCGGCCAGAGGAAATTGGCCTTGAGACGGAGAAGCAGCTCGAACACGCTCGCATAGAACCGGTGGTCTCCATAGTCCGTCCCGAACCGGTTCTTTACCCAGCCGGTCAGGCAGGGGGCTTCGTCGTTGAGGAAAATGCCCCTGTAGCGCACGGCGGGCGGGGCGACAGTATAGATTCCGGATGCCAGGGAGAGCGTCTCCCGGTGGGGAACCGGGACATCGGCCCAGAAATACCAGGGAGAAACGCCAATCTGCTCGGAGATTTCGAAAATGCCGTAGATGGCACCGCGCATGTCCGCCCCGGCTATCACCAGCGCATCCTCATAACCAGGAACGCGGTTCCCCACCGTGACCATCATATAGGTTTCGTACTGCCCTTCCAGGGAGGAAATGTCGATGATACCCTTCCCGGCCAGATCCCGGATCAGCGGACTGTCTGCAGAACCCGCCAGGATAGCACGCGGCCCCACGACAGGAGCGGGCGAACCGCAGACGCGGGCGAAATCGGCCCGGAGCGTCTCAGCGGCCAGCTGCACGCCCTTTGCATCGGCGGGGTCGGTAACCACGGCCACGGGGATACCGTTATCTATCAGGGTGAACCGGCCCGGAGCCTTTTCCGGCCGGGTAATGCCGGGATGATCGATGACCGTAGCCGGATACGCGACCGCAAAAAACAGCCAACAGAGAAGAAAAGTACGAATCTTACACATGAGGGAAAATTACTGAAACAATTGGTGGAAGCGTTCATCCGCAGGATGCTGGGAATGATACTGGACAAACTCGCTCGGTGTCATGCCGAAGAAATCCCGGAAGGAACTGGTGAAATAAGAATGGGAGGAGAAGCCCACCCGATAGGCGACTTCGGACACGTTCACCTTGTTGTTGGCCAGCAGGAACGCCGCCTGTTTCATCCGGAAAGACTTAATCAGGACGCTCGGGGGCACATTCCCATTCTCCTTTAGCTTGCGGTTCAGATGCACCCGGCTGATTCCCACGTCGGCACACAGGGCTGCCACATCAAAGTCCGGGTCTTCCAAATGGGCCTGGATGCTTTCTACGATCCGCCGCACCAGTTTATCATCGGCCGAGTCTATCTTGATGTCGGTATAGTCGAATTCCATGGCCTGGGTAAACTTTCCTTTCACCGTTTCCCGGGCAGATATCACCTGGGCGATCTGGCTGCGGAGCAGTTCCACGGATATGGGCTTGGAGAGGAATTTGTCGACACCGCTGTCGCTGGCTGCCTGCTGCTCCTCATCGTTGTCTTTTCCGGTGAGGATGATGACCGGGATGTGGTTGGTGGCCTGGTTGTGCCGGATCTTAGCACAGAGTTCGGTACCGCTCATGCCCGGCATCACGAGGTCGGTCACCACGGCATCCGGTAGGGAAAGTGTAATCCGCGGCCAGGCGTCGTCGGCACTGGGGCAACTGATCACATTGTATTGGGATTGCAACACGTTTCGCAGGTATTCCCGGGTTTCCTCGTCATCCTCCACCACCAGAACCGTCTTTCGGGACGACATTATCCGGCCGTCCGGGCTTGTTTCCCGGGCATATGTCTCGTCTTCGTGACTGTCTGCAAGGACCTGGGCATTTTTGATATACAGGTCTTTGTGATGGGTGGTGGCCGACAGTTCCCGGGCGGAAAGATGCGCTTTCCCTACGGGGACCAGCACACGGAACAACACGCCGTCGTCCCTGTTCTCCGCCGAAATCCGGCCATGGTGCAGATCGACCAGCATCTTGGTCAGGTTCAGTCCCACGCCGGATCCGACACTGGCATCGTACGGGTTCACTTGCACAAAGCGGTCGAAAATCCGGTCTTTGTCTTCTTCTTTTATGGAACTGCCGGAATTAAAGACACTGATCTCTATATATTCAGAGATGCCGTGCGGCAGTTCGGTGTGGTTGGGCTGCGGAGAAGACACCCGCACACGGACCGTCCCGCCTTTGGGCGTGTGCTTGAAGGCATTGGACAGGATATTATAGACCACTTTGTCGAAATTGCCCTGATCGATCCAGATCGGCAGCTCTTTCCTGGCCGACTGGAAATTGAAATCCACCTGCTTGGTATCGGCCAGGTTCTGGAAAGACTGCATGATGTCGCGGATAAAGAAGACCAGGTCGGTCTCTCGGAAATGCATGGACATCTGCCCGGCATCCACTTTCCTGAGGTCCATCACCTGGTTCACCAGGCGGTTGATCCTCAGGCAGTTCCGGTACATGAGATTATAGGTATCCTTCTTCTCGGGGTCCTGCTCGGCCTCCCGCATGGAACTCAGCGGCCCCATCACCAGATTGAGCGGAGTGCGGATCTCGTGCGTGAGATTGGTGAACAGACCCAGGCGCAATTCCTTGAGCTCGGCCTTTTCCCGCTCTTCTTTCTGCTGCTGCCTCTGTCTATAATACCGGTACAAAAGACCCGACAGCAGGACCAGGAAGGCCAGATACAGGGCGTACGCCCAGGGCGTCCCGTACCAGGGTGCCTTGACCCGGAGCGACACGGAGCAGGCGGAATAATCCTCGGGAAATCCTTCAAAATAGGCCCGGACATCAAAGTCGTACTGTCCCGGAGGCACCTTGGTATAGGAGGCCATCCGCAGGCTGGCCGGGACCGTTTTCCACTCGGAATCAAAGCCGCGGAGCCTGTAAGCATAGACAATCCGCCGGGGATTGGTGTATTCCGGCACGCAGAATTCCAGGGAGAAGATACCGGTTTCCGCAGGAACCGTTATCCTGGACGCTTCGGAAATCTGTTTGTCGATGAGATTCTCTTTCCCTTTGAGGGGGTCGTACTCCACCGGGGTGTCCAGGAGTGTGAAACGGGACAGGGATACCTGGGGGATATGATGTACCCTTCCTTCCACCAGGTGGGGCGAGAAATAAGTGATGCCGGAAGTCCCGCCAAAATACATTTTCCCCGTAGCAGAAAGCAGGGCGGCACCTGAGCGGAATTCGTTGCCCTGCAATCCGTCATAGGCATGGAAACTCACGATATCCCCGCTGGTGGGCGAGACCCTGGACAGGCCGTTTGCCGTAGATACCCAGACATCGCCGGACGAAGCCACCAGGATGTCCCTGACCACATTACTGGCCAGCGCGTCCCGGACGGTAAACTGCCGCACTTTCCGTCCTTTCCTGTCGCTGGCAAACAATCCTTCTCCGGTTCCGAACCAGACCGTTCCGTCCGGACTGCTGCCGATGGCGTAAATCCGGATACGCACGTCATGGGAGAACAGTTTGAAGGGATGCAGTTGCCAGGAGTCCGGATCCAGGCGGAACGGGCCGTTGTAGGAGCCAATCCACAAAGTGCCTTCCGCGTCCAGGTGAAGTGCGCTGACCCAGAGGACGTTGTCACTGGAGATCCGGCCGATGATTTTCCGCCGGGCGGCATCGATGACCACCAGGCCTGCGCCGTAAGTGCCCACATACATGTAATCCCGGACCTGGTCATACCGAAGCATGCGGATGCGTTCCGTCCCTATCCCGTCAGAATCCGGGAAACGGCTGATCCCCTGCTCTTTATCCACACAGAAAAGACCGCCCAGGTAGGTCCCCGCCCAGATAGTTCCCCGCTTGTCGCCGCTGACGGCCATCACGGCATTGTTGGTCAGGGCGGAATTGCTTCTGCTGTAATTGACGACTTTCCCGTCCGCCTCCTTACAGAAAAGGCCGGCGCCATCGGTCCCCACCCACAGTCCGCCGGCTTCGTCCTCATAGATGGACATGATGCAGGCACTGTTCTGGTCCGGGAACCCGGAACTTCCGAATCCCAGGTAACTGAAACCGAACATAGAGCGGGGCACCACAACAATCCCGGACTGATACACGCCGATCCAGAGGTTGCCCTGGTTGTCCTCGAAAAGGACATCGGCTTTTTTCGTGGAGAAATTCTCGGGGACGCCGGTCAGGGAAGAGAGCGAAAAGGACTCGGTTTCCATATCATAGAACAGAAGGCCGCCATTCTCGTCGCTGACCAGGATGCCGCGTTCCTCAGGCGAGCCGATCCGGGGATTGAAAAGGCTGGTGGAAAGCCCGGTCCGGCGGGCCTGCAGAGAGCGGGCGCGACGGAGTTCCCCCTTTTCAAGGTCAAAGACCAAGGTCCCGTGCGAGGAGGTCCCTATCAGAAGAGTCCGGTTGGAAGGAACCTCACAGATGGTTGTAATTCGGATATTGCCGGCCTCCTTTTCCAAGTCTGGAGAAAGCGTCCAGCCGATAGCCGGCTCCAGGGTGTCGGCGTCCAGGATAAAAAAGCCGGTATTGTTGCCACTGACAACCCACAGGTGGCGGGCAGAGTCCAGAAACAGAAAATTGATAAAGTCAGAGGTGGCCGACTGATATAGTTTTTCCCGGCATCCGTCGTCCAATTCCCCGGTGGACAGGTCTATCACATAAACGCCGGAACCGCCGGTACACACAAACAGCCGGTTTCCGGACACCCTGCCGGGCACTTCCAGCAAGCTGCTGATAAACGGATCGGAAGAAGGATGGCGGTTGTCGTGGAAATCGAAAAGGGTAAAACGGTTGTAACCCAGATCGAATAGTTCAAGCCCGGAGGAAGTTCCCACCCACATACGCCCCTGCCCGTCTTCGTAAAAATCGTTCACGGAGTCGCTTACGATGGAGAACGGGTTTTCCCGGTCGTGACCGTAAGTCTCGAAGCCCATGCCGTCGAAGCGTACAAGCCCCCCTTCCGTACATATCCAGATGTAGCCGGCCGAATCTTGATAGATTTTGTTAATCTGTGTATTATGCAGCCCGCTCTCGGGCGTAAACAGACGGACGTTCTGTGCCACCGAGAGAGTGGCCAGCAGTAAAAAAAGCAATATAAAGCCCGTCTTTTTCATTTTTGTTCCTTCCTGGATACAAAAATAATAATTATTCGGTATCCAAAAAATGCAAAGTGGTTAATAATCAGCATAGTGGAACAAAAACTACAATCCTTGTAACACACAAGACCAACAATCTGAAACCAAACCGATAATTTTGTCACAGACAAAAAAACCAAACCGATATATAACCATTTACCATTAACTCTACCATTATGCTTTTCAACCTAAAAAAAACGCTGCTCTCCGCGGTAATAGCCCTGACAGGAGCCATGTGCGCGTATGCGCAGAATATTACTGTCAGCGGTACTGTTACGGACCAGAGCGGGGAGGCCGTCACCGGCGCTGCCGTGATGGTCCAGAACACAACCATCGGCGTTGTCACCGGCTTCGATGGTACCTATTCCCTCTCTGTCAGCCCCTCTGCCACCCTGGAAGTAAGCTGCATGGGGTACACGACCCAGCGCATCCACGTACAAGGACGCACAACCATCGACATCGTGCTCAGCGATGATACACAGGCATTGGACGCCATCGTAGTGATCGGCTATGGATCGGCCCGTAAGGCCGATGTGACAGGGTCGATTGCCTCCATGGGCGGAGAGAACCTGCGTGAGATCGCCGCCGGTGATTTCACCCGTTCCCTGAACGGCCGTGTGGCCGGTGTCCAGATGACCCAGACCAGCTCCCGTCCGGGCTCCAGCATGGAAATCCGCATCCGTGGCGACCGCTCGCTGTCGGCTTCCAACGACCCGCTCATCGTCCTGGACGGCGTTCCGTTCATGGGATCGCTCTCCCACATCGCCACCGGTGACATCAAGAGCATGGACATCCTCAAGGATGCCTCCTCCACCGCCATTTACGGTTCCCGGGGCGCCAACGGCGTCATCCTGATCACCACGTACAAAGGCGTATCCGGGCAGGAGCCCAAAGTGACCTTCAACAATTATGTCAGCTTCAAGAAAGCCATCAAATACCCCATGATGAATGGGGCCGAGTATGTGGCGATGCGCAAGCTGGCCGGCAAATTCACCAACAAAGACGGCTTCGAGGACGAGAACCAGGACACCAACTGGCAGGACCTCTTCTACCGGACCGGCATCACCCGCAACCATGAGCTCAGCGTCGTAGGCGGCACCATGAAGGGAAGCTACCGCTTCGGCGTCTCTTATTATAAGGACGAAGCGGTGGTGCCCACCCAGGACTTCGACCGTATCTCCCTCTCGGGAAGCCTGGACCAGAACCTGCGGGACTGGCTCAAGATTGGCTTCTCCACCAACACCAACTACAATACCAGCCACGGCAACCAGATTGGCCTGTACGGCATCCTGCAGCTCACGCCCATCCTGAAACCCACCGCCGCTGACGGAAGCAACCTGATTCGCGCCAGCATGCCGCTGGACGATATCTGGATCCCCACCCGCCAGAACATTGAAGCGTACAGCGACCGCTGGGTGAACGAGCAATATGGATTCGGCTCCTACAATACCGGATATATCGAGCTCAAGGCTCCCTTCCTGGAAGGCTTGTCCTTCAAGCAGACGGTGAGCATGAACTACCGTTCCAACAAGAGCGGGTCGTTCACCGGTAAAGGCGTGAACAGCTTCAATGTCGCGAACCCCAACAGTGCCGGCATCAGCCAGAACGAGACCAAGAACTGGACCACCGAAAGCCTTCTGACCTTCGACCGCACCTTCGCCGAGAAGCACCATGTGAACGCCGTTGCCATGTTCTCGGCCGAACAGACCACCTATGTGCAGAATGGCCTGTCGGCCCGGAACATCCCCAATGAGCAGTTCCTGTATTACAACCTGGGACAGTCCCTGGCCGAGGATATCACCGTAAGTCCCAACGCCTCCAACTATTGGCAGGCAGGCCTCATCTCCTACATGGGCCGTCTCATGTATTCCTATGCCGACCGCTACATGCTCTCGGTGGCCGTACGTTCCGACGCCTCCTCCCGCCTGGCCAAAGGACACCAGTGGCACACCTATCCCGCTGTCTCCCTGGGCTGGAATATCCACAATGAAAGCTTCATGGAGAACACCCGGGACTGGCTGGACGAGCTAAAAATCCGCGCCGGATACGGCGAAACCTCCAACCAGGCCATCAACCCCTATCAAACCCTGGGGTCGCTGGGCACGCGGCCTTATAACTTCGGCGACAACTACGCGACCGGTTACTTTGTGTCCACTCTCCCGAACACCGAACTGGGCTGGGAGTACTCAAACACATGGAACTTCGGTCTGGACTTCGGCCTGTTCAAGGGCCGCCTGACCGGTACCGTCGAGTACTACATCCAGAGTACGCACGACATCCTGCTGAATCTGAACCTGCCCTCCACGGCCGGTGTGGGAAGCTATACCGCCAATATCGGCAGCACCGAGAACCGCGGTCTGGAAATTTCGCTGAACGGCACCATCATCGACTCCCGTGACTGGAAATGGGATGCCGGCATCAATATCTACGCCAACCGTAACAAACTGGTCTCACTGGCCTCCGGGCAGATGGAAGACCGTGGCAACCGCTGGTTCGTGGGCATGCCCATCAACTGCCTCTATGACTATGAGTATGACGGCCTGTGGCAGAAAGGCGAAGAGGAGCTGATGAACATCCTGGAACCCGGAGCCCAGCCTGGTGACATCAAGGTGAAATACCACGGCGACTATGAGAACGGGAAGCCGGTGCGCACCATCGACTCCAACGACATGGTTCCCATCAACGCCGACCCCAACTTCATGGGCGGCTTCAACACCCGCGTCCAATGGAGGAACCTGGACCTGAGCGTAATTGGTAATTTCCAGAACGGCGGTATCCTGATCTCCACCCTGCACGGCAGCAGCGGTTACCTGAACATGCTCTCCGGCCGCCGCGGCCAAATCAAGGTCGATTACTGGACCGAGTCCAATACCGGCGCACACTATCCGCGCCCGGGTGGACTACAGAGCAACGACAACCCCAAATACGGCTCCACCCTGTCTTATTTTGACGGCTCTTTCCTGAAAATCGGCACCATCACCCTGGGTTACAACTTCGAGAAACTGAGCTTCCTCAAGCGCATGGGCGTAGACAAATGCCGTCTTTACGCGACTGTCCAGAACCCCTTTGTGTTCTTCTCTCCGTTCCACAACGAGTCCGGCCTGGATCCCGAACCCAACGCCCGCGGTAACGACGGCAGTTTCCAGGCATCGGCCGGCTTCCTCTACCGCCAGAAAGTGGTGGGTACCAACACGCCGAACACCCGGAACTATCTCATCGGCCTCAATCTTACCTTCTAAAAGGATCTGCATATGAAAAAGTTGACATATATCCTCGCTGCTACCTTGATTGCCGCCTTGTCGGTCTCTTCCTGCACAAAAGTCCTGGACGAGCAGCCCCGTACCTTCTTCGAGCCGGGTTTCTTCCAGACAGAAGCCGGCGTAGAG
Organism: uncultured Bacteroidales bacterium; assembly: GCA_947168525.1. Taxonomy (GTDB): domain Bacteria; phylum Bacteroidota; class Bacteroidia; order Bacteroidales; family UBA932; genus Cryptobacteroides. The sequence goes on along the minus strand of CAMVMG010000018.1, from coordinate 2,223 downwards.
GGCGGCCTCACAGCCCTGTATGCATCGCTGCGTTATTTTTACGGCCAGGCCTACTATTATAACAGTCTGACCACCGGCACCGACGAAGCCACCTATGGCCAGTCGGCCGACGGAAACTTCAAGGATGCCGACCACTCCGGCGTTGGGACTATCAACGCCAGCACCGCGCGGAGCGATGTCTTATGGAACACGGTGTATCCCTATATCAACACGGCCAGCGGCATTATTGAAAATGCCGAAGCCGTAGGCCTCTCCGAAGCCCTGATTGCCGAAGCCAAGTTCTTCCGCGGCTACTACTACTTCCAGCTGGTGCAGACCTTCGGAGGTGTTCCGCTGGATCTGGGTTCCGGAAAGCTGGCCTTCAACAGCACTCCTACCCGGACCTCTGTCCGCAATACGGTACCGGAAGTGTACCAGGCCATCTTCGGCGACCTGAATGACGCCGTGAACGGTTTGTCCGACAGCCCCCGCATCACGGGCGCCGTGACCAAGAACGTAGCCCGGCTGGTACTTGCCAAAGCCAGCCTCACCTTCGGCTGGTGGCTGCAGAACCCCGGCGACATCCCCACCTACCCGGCCTGCGACCGCAAAGACCTGGACGGCCATGACGCCGTCTGGTACTTCCAGCAGGCCCTGTCCCTCTGCGAGACGGCCGTTGCCAATCCGGGCCCCTATGGCCTGATGGACACCTTCCGCGATGTCAATCTGGCCGAAAACGACCGCAACAAGGAAATCATGCTCTATGCCGACCATACCGAGAAGAGCGAACAGTACAATGGCGGAAGCCTGAGCTACGGCGGTGGCGGCGCGCCAGACAACTTCTCCGGCTGGATGATGAACTGGAACCACGGCACCGTGAACATCGGCGGCGTAGGATGCATCCAGAGAGAGGCCTGCCAGGAGATCGGACGTCCTTGGACCCGTATGGCACCCACCCATGAGGCCATCAAGATTTTCACCAGCCAGGACATCTCCAAGGATTCCCGCTTTGAAGGAACCTTCACCAGCGCTTATTACGGCAACTGGGAAAAAGCCGGAAACCAGGCCGAAAAAGTGACTGGAGCCAACGGGATGGACATCCCCAGGGGCGGACGAGTCCTCTCCTTTATCCCGGAGGTGATTCCCGACATCACCTACCCCGACAAGCAAAGCAATGCCGAAGGAGCCAACGTGGGAGCCGGAACGGTTCCCGGCCGGGCCGACTATGTGTTCGACCTCAACGGCTTCAGCCGGATTGCCTACCCGGCTCTCTGGAAACTGGGCTGCTACCGCACCGACTACAACAAACAGACACAACTGGGCTCTCCCAACGCCGGCAGCACCCGTCCCTACGCCATCCTTAAGTTCTCCGACTTCTATCTCACCGCAGCCGAGGCCGCTTTCAAGCTGGAAGACAACACCAAAGCCCGCGACAACATCCTGGTGCTCCGCAAAAGGGCCGGAAAGTGGACCTACAAGAACAGCGAGCGCGCGGCCTACCATGCCGACTTCAGCGCCGACATGGAAGCCTCCACGCCCGCAACCATCACCCTGGACTACATCCTGGACGAACGCATGCGCGAATTTTACGGTGAAGGATTCCGCTGGTTTGACCTGGCCCGTACCCAGACCTGGGCCCAGCGTGCCGGATCCTACACCATCAGCGACGCTTTCTGGGGAGCCCATGCACCCAAAAAGTACACCCGAACCATCGAGAATTACATGTACCTGTTTCCCATCCCGCAGGGCCAGCTCAATGGCATGGAAATGACCGACGCAGAGCGAGCTGCGTACCAGAACCCCGGCTATCCTACAGAATAAGGCTGATTCTCAGCGTTTTTTGGTTAGTAATTGGTTAGAATGGAAAAGGCGCCCTGTGAAGGACGCCTTTTTTGATGGTGCAAGAAAACAGGATTAGTCTTCTTCCTGCTCCTGGGCGGCGTATTCGGCCAGCAGTTTGGTCTGGACGTCGGCCGGGACCTGGACGTACTCTGCGAACTTCATCTGGAAGGTGGCGGAGCCGCCGGTGAGGGAGCTGAGGATAGTGGAGTAGCGGTAGAGCTCTGCCAGCGGCACGCGGGCGTGCAGCACGGTGAAGCCCTTGTCCATATCCTGGTTCATAATCATGCCGCGGCGGGTGTTGAGGTCGCTCATGCAAGGGCCTACATACTCGTTCGGGGTGATGATGTCTACATTGTAGATGGGCTCCAGGATCTTGGGACCAGCATTGCGGAAGGCCTCCTT
>CAMVMG010000017.1 GCA_947168525.1 uncultured Bacteroidales bacterium | reverse complement strand
CCTTGGTAAGGATGAGGTCATGAGTTCAATTCCCATCACCGGCTCTTTTTTTGGGCTAACGCCCTTAAGCAAGCAACAATTGTTTAAACAATAGATAAAATTATGGCAAAAGAAACATTCCAGAGAACCAAACCGCATGTCAACATCGGTACCATCGGCCACGTTGACCACGGTAAGACCACCCTCACCGCCGCCATTACCAAGGTGCTCGCCGAGCGCGTCGCCGGTAATGCCGACAAGGTGAAGTCCTTCGACCAGATCGACAACGCTCCGGAAGAGAAGGAGCGCGGTATCACCATCAACACCGCCCACGTCGAGTACGAGACCGCCAAGCGTCACTACGCTCACGTGGACTGCCCTGGCCACGCCGACTATGTGAAGAACATGGTTACCGGTGCTGCCCAGATGGACGGTGCTATCCTTGTTGTAGCTTCCACCGACGGCCCTATGCCCCAGACCCGTGAGCACATCCTGCTCGCCCGTCAGGTTAACGTGCCGAAGATCCTTGTGTTCATGAACAAGGTGGATCTTGTGGACGATGAGGAAATGCTCGACCTCGTTGAGATGGAAATCCGCGACCTCCTCGCTTTCTACAGCTTCGATGAGAACTGCCCTATCATCCGCGGTTCTGCACTGGGTGCTCTGAACGGTGAGAAGGTTTGGGAAGACAAGGTCATGGAGCTCATGGACGCTGTGGATGAGTACATCCCGCTGCCCGAGCGTCTGGTTGACAAGGACTTCCTGATGCCTATCGAGGATATCTTCTCCATCACTGGCCGTGGTACTGTGGTTACTGGCCGTATCGAGTCCGGTACCATCCACGTGAACGACCCTGTGGAGCTCGTAGGTTTCGGTGACGAGCCTCGTACCTCCGTGGTTACCGGTGTGGAAATGTTCCGCAAGCTCCTCCCTCAGGGTGAGGCCGGTGACAATGTAGGTCTGCTCCTCCGTGGTGTTGACAAGAAGGAAGTGAAGCGTGGTGAGGTTGTTGCCAAACCCAAGTCCATCACTCCCCACACCGAGTTCAAGGCTCAGATCTACGTCCTCAAGAAAGAGGAAGGTGGTCGTCACACCCCGTTCCACAATCACTATCGTCCCCAGTTCTTCATCCGCACCCTGGATGTTACCGGTGAGATCATGCTCCCGGACGGTGTAGAGATGGTGATGCCTGGCGATAACGTGGAAATCACTGTGAAGCTCATCACTCCTGTTGCCATGAACGAAGGTCTGCAGTTCGCTATCCGTGAAGGTGGCCGTACTGTGGGTGCCGGTCAGGTAATCAAGGTGCTTGAGTAATTCTTAAGCCATCCGACAGTGAGGGCCCAGACGTGGGCTCTCACTTACACAGGGGAATAGAACAAGGGTAGTTCAGCGGTCTCCAAAACCGTAGATGTGGGTTCGAATCCTGCTTCCCCTGCCAATATCAAAGGTTACGATTTGGTAAATGTTTAACGTTAGACTGGAGGATTCCCGCTTCCAATTTTCCCCCGGTCCATTGTAAGCAAAGATGAGAAAGTTCATTAACTATCTGAAAGAGTGTTATCAGGAGCTCACGAAGAAAGTGACCTGGCCCACTTGGCAGAAGTTGCAGGAGTCTGCACTGCTGGTCCTGGTGGCCACTTTGGTCCTTGCCGTGGTCGTATTCCTGATTGACTTTGCTTTCCAGCATTTGATGGAGTTTATTTACGCACTGTAACTGATTCATAAACCTTATGGCTGACAAGAAATGGTACGTGCTGCGTACCGCGGGAACCAAGGAAAAGAAAGCCGCCGAATATCTGGTTAAAGAAATTGAAAGACACGCTGATCTGCAAGCAATTGTGGATCAGGTTCTTGTGCCGGTCAAGAAAGAAATTGTCACCAAGAACGGCAAACGGAAAGAGGTGGAAAGACTCCTCTTCCCGGGCTATGTCCTTATCCACGCGGAACTGAATCCGGACTTGGAGTACGTGATTCGCAACGGCATCCCCGGCATGTCCGGTTTCCTGACAGAGAAAACCGGCAACGGTCCCACCGAACGTGTCCCCGTTCCCATCCGCGACGAGGAAGCCCAGCGCATCCTCGGTGTCCAGGACGAGAACGCAGTCAATGCAGCCGAAACAGAGGTTAATTTCACTGTTGGCGAGAGCGTCCGCATCACGGACGGTCCGTTCAGCGGTTTCAGTGGCACTGTGGAAGATATTCTCCAGGAGCGGAGCAAACTCAAGGTAGTAGTTGTGATCTTCGGAAGAAAGACCCTTCTGGAACTCAGCTTTACACAAGTAACTAAAGAGTAATTTAACTATGGCAAAAGAAGTTACCGGATTCATCAAGCTCCAGATTAAAGGCGGAGCAGCGAATCCTGCGCCCCCGGTGGGACCTGCACTTGGTTCCAAGGGCCTCAACATCATGGACTTCTGCAAGCAGTTCAACGCCCGCACCCAGGATCAGGCCGGCAAGGTCCTCCCTGTGGTGATCACGGTGTACTCCGACAAGTCCTTCTCGTTCGAGGTCAAGCAGCCCCCTGTGGCCGTATCCCTCAAGGAAGCCGCCAAGATCAGCAAGGCTTCCGGTGAGCCCAACCGTAATAAAGTGGCAAGCGTAACCTGGGACCAGGTGAAAGAGATTGCCCAGTCCAAGATGCCGGACCTCAATGCATTCACCATTGCCAGCGCAATGAGGATGGTTGCCGGTACCGCCCGTTCCATGGGTATCAAGGTGGAAGGCGAATTTCCCGAGAACCTTTAAAAACACGCAGCAGTTATGAGCAAATTGACCAAAAACCAGAAAGCCGTCCTTGCCAAGTATGACAAGACGCAGGTTTACTCCCTCGCCGATGCTTGCGCGCTTCTGAAGGAGATTACCTACACCAAGTTCGACTCTTCCGTCGAAATCACCACCAATCTGGGTGTAGACCCTCGTAAGGCTAACCAGATGATCCGTGGCGTTGTCACCCTTCCCAACGGAACCGGTAAAGTTACCCGCGTCCTGGTGCTCTGCACTCCCGACAAGGAGAACGAGGCCAAGGAAGCAGGCGCAGACTATGTCGGTCTGGACGACTATATCCAGAAAATCAAAGACGGTTGGACCGATGTGGATGTAATCATCTGTACTCCTTCCGTGATGGCCAAAGTGGGCCAGATCGGCCGTATCCTGGGCCCCCGCGGCCTGATGCCGAACCCCAAGACCGGCACCGTGACCATGGAAATCGGCGCCGCCGTCAAGGATGTGAAGGGTGGTAAGATTGACTTCAAGGTGGACAAGACCGGCATTATCCATGCCGCTATCGGCAAGGCTTCCTTCTCTGCCCAGCAGATCGAGGAGAACGCCCGTGCTTTTGTCTCTGCCGTCCTCAAGCTTAAGCCTCAGACGCTCAAGGGCACCTATTTCAAGGCTTGCACCCTGTGCACCACCATGAGCCCGGCTGTTAAGATTGACACCAAAGGCTTCACGGCCGAATAATCTGTAGGAGGAACGAGAAATGAAAAAGGAATTGAAAGCACAGGTTATCGAGGCCATCAAGGCCAATATGGCCCAGTACCCCAACTTCTACGTAGTAGACATCGCCGGCCTGAACGCCGGTGACACCGCTGCTCTGCGCCGCGACTGCTTCAATGAAGGGATTAAACTTACCGTTGTCAAGAACACCCTTCTCCACAAGGTGATCAAGGACGCCCAGAACGCTGAGCTCGAGGCCCTTGTCCCCGCCCTGGAAGGCAACACCGCCCTGATGTACACCGAAGCTCCGGCCGTTCCCGCCAAGCTCATCAAGAAGTACAACAAGGCTGGTAGCGAAAAGCCCGCTCTCAAGGCTGCATACGTGCAGGAGTGCGCTTTCGTGGGTGCTGACAAACTGGAAGCCCTTATCAATATCAAGTCTCGCGAGGAACTCATCGGCCAGATTATCGGCATGCTCCAGTCCCCGGTGCAGAACGTTATCTCCGCCCTGCAGAACGCCGGTGGCCAGACCATCGCCGGAGTCCTCAAGACCATGGAAGAAAAGAAAAACTAGTAATAACAATTTTAAATATTTACAATTATGGCAGACGTTAAAAAACTCGCAGAGGAACTTGTGAACCTCACCGTCAAAGATGTCCAGGAACTTGCTAAGATCCTGAAGGAAGAATATGGTATTGAGCCCGCTGCTGCAGCTGTTGCAGTCGCCGCTCCCGCCGCTGGCGCCGAAGCCGCCGCTCCCGCCGAGCAGACCGAGTTCGACGTGATCCTCACCAGCGCCGGTCAGGCTAAGCTTCAGGTCATCAAGGCCGTTAAGGAGAATGCCGGTCTTGGTCTGAAAGAGGCCAAGGAACTGGTTGACAAGGCTCCCGTCGCCGTCAAGGAGAAGGTCTCCAAGGCTGAGGCCGAGGCCCTGAAGGCTGCCCTCGAGGAAGCCGGCGCCGAGGTAGAACTCAAGTAAGTTCTTCCCGCTCCCTATATGGGAGTCCCTACACAGGTTTAGAGCCCATAGTAGGCTCTAAACCTTTTTTCCGTCTTAAAATTTTTCCCCCAAACGAAGGCAGAACATGTCTACTGAGACTAGCAATAAGCGAATTAACTTCGCAACATCCAAAATTCTGGAATATCCTGACCTTCTGGATGTCCAGCTGAAATCTTTCAAGGATTTCTTCCAGCTGGAAACCACTCCGGACAGCCGCCGCAGCGAAGGTCTCTTCCAGGTGTTCCAGGAAATTTTTCCGATTGAAGACACGCGCAACAATTATGAGCTCACCTTCATCGATTATTTTATCGATCCGCCGCAGTATTCAATCGAAGAGTGTCTTGAGAGAGGGCTCACCTACAATGTCCCTCTGAAGGCTAAACTCCGCCTTTCATGCACGGACCCGGAGCACGAGGACTTCGACACCCGCGTGCAGGACGTATATCTCGGGAACATCCCCTACATGACTCCCGCCGGTACGTTCATCATCAACGGCTCCGAGAGAATTATCGTTTCGCAGCTTCACCGCTCACCGGGCGTTTTCTTCGACCAGAGCATGCATGCCAACGGCACCAAGCTCTACAGCGCCCGTATCATCCCCTTCAAGGGCTCCTGGATCGAGTTCGCGACGGACATCAACAATGTGATGTACGCCTACATCGACCGTAAGAAGAAGCTGCCTGTCACTACGCTCCTGAGGGCCATCGGCTACAGCTCGGACAAGGACATCCTGGACCGTTTCGGCCTGGCCGACGAAGTAGCTTCTGACCCCGCCCTCCTCAAGGAGAACGAGGGCCGTTTCCTGGCTGCCAACGTGCTCAAGACCTGGATTGAGGATTTCGAGGACGAGGACACCGGCGAAGTGATTCCTATTGAGCGGACCATCGCGATTGTGGAACGCGGCGAGGTACTTAACGACGACACCATCGCCCGCATTGCCGATACGGATGTAAAGACCATTCTGCTTCAGAAAGACGAGGCAGTCTCTGCAGAGAACTCCATCATCTACAACACCCTGCAGAAAGACCCTACCAATACGGAAATCGAGGCTGTGAACTATATCTACAAACAGCTTCGCAATTCCGAACCACCGGATGAGGCCACCGCCCGCGATGTCATCGACAAGCTCTTCTTCAGCGAGAAGCGCTACGACCTTGGCAGCGTAGGCCGCTACCGGCTCAACAAGAAACTGAAGCTGGATACGGATCCCGGCGTACGCGTGCTCACCAACACGGATATCGTGGAGATTATCAAATACCTGATCCAGCTTATCAATTCCCGCGCAACGGTGGACGATATCGACCATCTGTCCAATCGCCGCGTGCGCACCGTGGGCGAGCAGCTCGCCAACCAGTTCAGCGTGGGCCTGTCCCGTATGGCCCGTACCATCCGCGAACGGATGAATGTACGCGACAGCGAGCAGTTCAACCCCATCGACCTGATCAATGCCAAGACGCTGTCTTCGGTGATTAATTCCTTCTTCGGGACCAGCCAGCTGTCCCAGTTTATGGACCAGACCAACCCGCTGGCCGAGATTACGCACAAGCGCCGTCTGAGCGCCCTCGGTCCCGGCGGTCTGTCCCGCGACAGGGCCGGCTTCGAGGTCCGCGACGTGCACTATACGCACTACGGCCGCCTGTGCCCGATCGAGTCTCCGGAAGGTCCGAATATCGGCCTTATCAGCTCCCTGTGCGTGTATGCCCGCATCAACTCGCTGGGCTTCATCGAAACCCCGTACCGCGAGGTACATGACGGAAAGGTGGATCTTTCCGACACCGGCTGGAAGTACATGAGCGCCGAGGAAGAGGAGAACCAGCATGTGGCTCTTGCCAATGTGGGTATGGCCGACGACGGACAGCTCCTGGACGACCGTATCCAGTGCCGTCTTGAGGCAGATTTCCCGCTGGTCACCAAGGAAGAGGTGAACTACATGGACGTAGCCCCCAACCAGATGGCTTCGGTGGCTGCTTCCCTGATTCCGTTCCTGGAGCACGACGACGCACACCGCGCCCTGATGGGTGCCAACATGATGCGTCAGGCCGTTCCGCTGCTGAGTCCGGAGAGCCCCATCGTGGGCACCGGCCTGGAGGAGCGCGTCTGCATCGACTCCCGTACCCAGGTCATCGCCGAGCGTGAAGGTGTTGTCACCTATGTGGATGCCAACGAGATCCATGTAAAATACCAGCGTACCGAAGACGAGAAGTTTGTCAGCTTCCAGCCGGAAGAGACCGTGTACAAGCTTCCCATCTACCGCAGGACCAACCAGAGTACCACCATCATGCTCAAGCCCCTTGTCCGCAAGGGAGACAGTGTGAAGGCCGGCCAGGTGCTCACTGAGGGCTACGCCACCCAGAACGGAGAGCTGGCCCTGGGACGCAACCTGATGGTTGCCTTCATGCCCTGGAAGGGTTACAACTACGAAGACGCCATTGTCCTCAGCGAGGAAATGGTAAAGTGGGATGTGCTCACTTCCATCCATGTGGACGAATACCTCACCGAGGTCCGCGAGACCAAGCGCGGCATGGAGGAACTCACCTCCGATATCCCCAACGTGAGCGAGGATGCCACCAAGGATCTGGACAAGGACGGTATCGTGCGCATCGGCGCCCATATCGAGCCCGGTGACATCATGATCGGCAAGATTACCCCGAAGGGCGAGAGTGATCCTTCCCCGGAAGAGAAACTGCTCAAGGCCATCTTCGGCGACAAGGCTGGCGATGTGAAGGATGCATCCCTGAAGGCCAATCCTTCCCTGAGCGGCACCGTAATCAAGACCGCCCTGTATGCCAAGGTGTCCAAGGAAACCGGCAAGCGCGGCTCCAAGAACGAGCAGAAGACCCGCATCGAGATCAAACAGGAAGAGTTTGCGGCCCAGGCCGAAAAACTCCGCGCCGGTTTCATCGAGAAACTCTGGAGCCTGGTGAGCGGCAAGAAGAGTGCCGGCGTGAGCGACCTTTACGGCGTGGAGATCTTCCCGAAAGGCAAGGAGTTCACCATCCAGGGCCTCAAGGATGCCGATTACCAGAACATCTCCACCTCCAAGTGGGTGAGCGATGCCAAGACCGCCCAGATGGTCCGTGACCTCATCAGCGGTTACTGCATCGCCCATAAAGAGGCCGAGACCCGTTCCAAGCGCGAGCTGGACAAGATCAAGGTGGGCGACGAGCTCCCCAACGGTGTAATGCAGATTGCCAAGGTGTATATCGCCAAAAAGCGCAAGATTACCGTTGGTGACAAGATGGCCGGCCGTCATGGTAACAAGGGTATCGTGGCCAAGATCGTGCGCCAGGAGGATATGCCGTTCCTCGAGGACGGAACTCCGGTGGACATTGTCCTGAACCCGCTGGGTGTGCCTTCCCGTATGAACCTGGGCCAGATTTACGAGACCGTGCTCGGCTGGGCCGGCCGAGAGTTGGGCCTGAAGTTCTCCACACCCATCTTCGACGGTGCCTCCATCGACGAGATTTGTGCCTACACGGACAAGGCCGGCGTGCCTCGCTTCGGTAAAACCCGTCTTCGCGACGGCGGTACCGGAGACTGGTTCGACCAGCCCGCAACCGTGGGTGTCATCTACATGATCAAGCTGGGCCACATGGTGGACGACAAGATGCATGCCCGTTCAATCGGCCCGTACTCCCTCATCACCCAGCAGCCTCTGGGCGGTAAAGCCCAGTTCGGCGGCCAGCGTTTTGGTGAGATGGAAGTCTGGGCCCTCGAGGCCTACGGTGCCGCCAATGCCCTCCAGGAGATTCTCACCGTGAAGTCCGACGATGTCAACGGACGGTCCAAGACCTACGAAGCCATCGTAAAGGGCGACCCGATGCCCACTCCCGGTATCCCCGAGTCGCTGAACGTGCTGCTGCACGAGCTCCGCGGCCTGGGCCTCAAGGTCACGTTGGACTAATCATGGACAAATAGAAAGGAAAAGACTATGCCTGCTTTTAACAATAAGGAAAACAAGGTAAAGAGCAATTTCTCCCGCATTTCCATTTCGCTCGCTTCTCCGGAAGACATCACCGAGCGTTCCTGCGGCGAGGTCCTGAAACCGGAAACGGTGAACTACAGGACCTATAAGCCGGAGCGTGAAGGCCTGTTCTGCGAGAAAATCTTCGGCCCCACCAAAGACTACGAGTGCTACTGCGGCAAGTATAAGAGAATCCGCTACCGCGGTATCGTGTGCGACCGCTGCGGTGTGGAAGTGACGGAGAAAAAGGTCCGCCGCGAACGGATGGGTCATATCACCCTCACCGTTCCGGTGGCGCATATCTGGTACTTCAAGAGCGCTCCCAACAAGATCAGCGCTCTGCTGGGCATCCCTTCCAAGAAACTGGAGTCCGTGATTTACTACGAGAAGTATATTGTGGTGAATCCCGGCCTGATGGGCACCGAGGAAGTCTCCGACGAGCTTCGTCTGCACAAGATGGACCTGCTCTCGGAAGATGAGTACTTCACCGCCCAGGAAAGGATGTACGATCTCAAGCGCAAGAAGGAAGAGGACGGCACCTGGGAAGACAGCATGAACTTTGTGGCCAAGATGGGCGCAGATGGCATCTACGACCTCCTGAAAGAGATCGATGTGGACGAGTTGGGCAAACAGCTCCGTCACGCCATGCGGAGCGAAGGCTCCCAGCAGCGGAAGACCGAACTTCTCAAGCGTTTGTCCGTGGTCAAATGGTTCCAGGAGTCCAAGAACGTGAACCGCCCCGAGTGGATGATCATGAAGGTGATTCCGGTCACCCCTCCGGACCTTCGTCCGCTGGTTCCCCTGGATGGCGGCCGTTTTGCCACCTCGGACCTCAACGACCTGTACCGCAGGGTGATCATCCGTAACAACCGCCTCAAGAAGCTCATCGAGATCCAGGCGCCGGAAGTGATCCTGCGCAACGAAAAGCGCATGCTCCAGGAAGCTGTGGACAGCCTCTTCGACAACTCCAAGAAGTCGTCGGCTGTCAAGAGCGAAAGCAACCGCGCCCTGAAATCCCTGTCCGACTCCCTGAAGGGCAAGCAGGGCCGCTTCCGCCAGAACCTCCTGGGTAAGCGTGTAGACTACAGCGCCCGTTCGGTTATTGTCGTAGGTCCGGAACTCAACATGCACGAGTGCGGTCTTCCCAAGTTCATGGCCGCCGAGCTTTACAAACCGTTTGTCATCCGCAAGCTCATCGAGCGCGGAATCGTAAAGACGGTGAAGAGCGCCAAGAAGATTGTGGACCGCCGCGACCCTGTTATCTGGGACATCCTGGAGAACGTGATGAAGGGTCATCCCGTGCTCCTGAACCGTGCACCTACCCTGCACCGTCTGGGTATCCAGGCCTTCCAGCCCCGTATGATCGAGGGTAAGGCCATTCAGCTGCATCCGCTTGCCTGTACGGCCTTCAACGCCGACTTCGACGGTGACCAGATGGCTATCCATCTGCCGCTGGGCAACGCCGCCATCATGGAGGCGCAGCTGCTCATGCTGGGCTCCCACAACATCCTGAATCCGGCCAACGGTTCTCCTATTACCGTGCCGTCCCAGGATATGGTGCTGGGCCTGTACTACATCACCAAAGAGCGTCCGGGCGCCAAGGGCGAGGGCCTGAAGTTCTATGGTCCAGAAGAAGTGATTATCGCTTACGACGAAAAGGTGATTGACATGCACGCCCCCATCCTGGTGCGCCTGCCCAAAGACAAGCAGGACGCTTCCAAGGGGACGGAGATGGTGAAGACTACCGCCGGCCGCATTATCGTGAACCAGTTCATGCCGGACGAGGTCCCGTACGTGAACGAGGAGCTGGGCAAGAAAGCCCTGCGCAGCGTCATCACCACCGTGATCAAGTCCACCGGCGTCACCCGTACCGCCCAGTTCCTGGACGATATCAAGAACCTGGGTTACGACCAGGCTTTCCGCGCCGGCATCTCCTTCAACCTGGGAGACGTGCTGGTGCCGGAGGAGAAGAACGCCCTCATCGAGAAGGGTTACAACGAGGTGGAGTCCATCAAGAACAACTACGCGATGGGTTTCATCACCAACAACGAGCGTTACAACAAGGTGATCGACCTCTGGACCTCCATCGACAACCAGCTCACCGGTATCGTGAAGAAGCAGATTTCTGCAGACCAGCAGGGCTTCAACCCGGTATACATGATGCTGGATTCCGGAGCCCGTGGTTCCACCCAGCAGATCAAGCAGCTCTGCGGCATGCGCGGCCTGATGGCCAAGCCGCAGAAGTCCGGTGCCGCCGGCAACGAGATCATCGAGAACCCGATCGTGTCCAACCTGAAGGAAGGCATGTCCGTGCTGGAGTACTTCATCTCCACCCACGGCGCCCGTAAGGGTCTGGCCGACACCGCCCTGAAGACGGCCGATGCCGGTTACCTGACCCGCCGTCTGGTGGACGTATCCCACGATGTAATCATCACCGAGGAAGACTGCGGAACCCTCCGCGGCCTGATCGCCACCGCCATCAAGAACAAGGACGAGGTGGTGGAATCCCTGGGTGAGAGAATCCTCGGCCGTACCTCCGTGCACGACATCATCAACCCGCTCAACGGTGAGTTGATTATCTCCGCCGGAGAGGAAATCCGCGAGGATGTCGCCGCCCTCATCGACACCCTGCCCATCGAGCAGGTGGAAATCCGCAGCGTGCTCACCTGCGAATCCCGCAAGGGTGTCTGCGCCAAGTGCTACGGCCGTAACCTGGCCACTTCCCGCATGGTGGAGACCGGTGAGGTCGTGGGTGTGATTGCCGCCCAGTCCATCGGCGAGCCCGGTACACAGCTTACCCTGCGTACCTTCCACGTGGGCGGTACCGCTTCCGGTTCGGTGGCCGATTCCTCCATTGTCTCCAAGTACGAGGGTAAACTGGCCTTCGAGGAGCTCCGCACCATCGACCGTGTCAACGAGGATGGTTCCGTGAGCCAGGTGGTGGTTTCCCGGATGGCGGAACTCCGCATCCAGGACGAGCGCACCGGCATGAACTATTCCCAGTACGATGTGCCTTACGGCTCCGTGCTGTATTTCAAAGACGGCGACACTGTGCACAACGGAGACCTCATCTGCGAATGGGATGCGTATAACGCCACCACCATCGCGGAAACCGCCGGTACCATCCGCTTCGAGAACATGGCCGACGGCGTAACCTTCCGCGAAGAGAGCGCTGACGAATTCTCCAACGCGACGGACAAGGTAATCATCGAAGGCCGTGACAAGACCAAGACGCCTTCCATGCTCATCCTGGACGATAATGGCGAAATCCTGCGCCAGTACAACCTGCCGGTAGGCGCCCATATCATGATCAGTGACGGGCAGCCGGTGAAGGTAGGCGATGTGATCATCAAGATTCCGCGCGCCGTGGGCAAGGCCAGCGATATCACGGGCGGTCTGCCGCGTGTGACAGAACTGTTCGAGGCCCGTACCCCTTCCAACCCTGCTATCCTGTCCGAAATCAACGGCGAGGTGCACATGGGCGATGTGAAGAGAGGTAAGCGCAAGATCACCATCAAGAACCGTACAGGTCGCGAGTGCTCCTACGATGTGCCCATGACCAAACAGATCCTGGTCCAGGAGAACGACTACGTGAGGGCCGGTACCCGTCTGAGCGACGGCGGCACCTCTCCTACCGACATCCTGAACATCCTGGGACCTGTGAAGGCACAGGAATACATCGTGAACGAGATCCAGGCCGTGTACCGTCTGCAGGGTGTGAAGATCAACGACAAGCACTTCGAGATTATCGTCCGCCAGATGATGCGCAAGGTTCAGATCAATGACCCGGGAGATACCGAGTTCCTCCAGGAGGAACTGGTGGACAAGTGGGAGTTCATGGATCGCAACGACGCCATCTTCGGGAAGTTCTACGTTGAGGATGCCGGAGACAGCACCCGCTTCGAGGAAGGCGATATCATCAGCGCCCGTGATGTGCGCGGCGAAAACGCTTCGCTGGAACGCCAGGGCATGAAGATGCTCGCTGTGCGTCCCGCCCGTCCCGCTACCGCTTCCCAGGTGCTCCAGGGTATCACCCGCGCCGCCCTCAAGACAGGCTCCTTTATCAGCGCCGCTTCCTTCCAGGAAACAACCAAGGTGCTGTCAGAGGCTGCCATCCGTGCCCGTGTGGACTATCTGGAAGGCCTGAAGGAGAACGTGATCTGCGGTCACCTGATCCCGGCCGGAACCGGTCTGGCCCGCTACCAGGACATTGTGGTAGGGTCCAAGACCGAGGCTATGGAGGCCATGAACGATCTCTAGTGGTATAGCAACAAGAAAAAAACTGGAGCCAATAACTCCAGTTTTTTCTTGTTTAAAGGAGAACTGTATTCTTCTGAAATGTAATAAAGCCAAGTTCAGAAATGACTGTTAATAAAGTATTGGAACAACTGAAGGACAGGGATGTCACCCTTTTCGTGGCAGACGAGGGGGAGATATCTCCGTCCGATGTCCCCTTTCCCGTGGTAATTACCGGAATGGGGAAGATGCGGATGTTCAGCACCCTCGTAAAATGGCATGCGTCCCTGCCAGAAGGATGCAACCCCGTGGTCCTGAACATCGGCAGCGCCGGCTCGGCAAAATACCCCATCGGGACCATCGTCAACTGTACCCGCATCGTCAACGGCGGCTGCGAACTTGTCGAGGACTGCATAGAACTGCCTGGAGAGGGTGCCAGCATCTTTTCAGGGGACTATTTCATGAGTACACAAACCTTCTCTCCGCAGCAGGTGAAAGCACTTTCTGAGCAGTACGATCTGTTTGACATGGAAGCCTATGCCGCCGCGCAGTTCTGCAGGATATATGGTATTCCGTTCTACTGCCTCAAGGCCGTCTCCGACAACCTGGACGGCAACCTCAAGGACTGGCGCTCCATCCTCTCCGATATCCGTACCCGGTTTACAAATCTACTTGATACCTGTAAACAAAACTGAAAATCAAGGAAGGGAGATTTTTCAGAACGTGAAATCAACCTTTTTTACACCGTTCCCGTAGATGGTCTTGAAGTCATCCCGCATGGAAATGACGTGGTAACCGGCTTCGCGCCACTGTTCACCCATCTTCAGCCCTTTTTCCCGGTTGGCATGATCCCGATCCGGGTCATCGGCGATGAGCATAAAAGCGGCTGATTTATATTCGGGATTGCTCAGGCAGTAATTGTGCATAGCGGCATCGCCGCTGGTGTTCCCGAAGGAAAGGACCGGAACCTTCCCAATCTCTTGAGCTATCTGCAGGACTTTGTTGGTCTTCAGGTTCTTGATGATCAACTCATCGGTTCTGATCAGGTCCTCTTCCTTTCCCATGGTGTAGTTGACGCCGGCCTCGTTTCCCTGGTTTGCAGATTTCAGCCGAACGTCCATCCCGATCACGCGGTTGGGTTCAATGCCTAAGGACTCCACCAACGAGCGGCAGATGAAACGGTCAGAACCGGAAATGACGTAGAAAGTAAAGTCGTTGTCTTCCAGATAATCGAACATCTCCAGCATGGGCTTGTAAAAGCTCTCTCCATAAGTCATTCCCGTGAATCCATTGACGGGTGTCGCCGCATAGGTTTTTACATAGGAGTCAAATTCGGAGAGGGTCATCCCGGCATAGGCCTTGGCCGCCGCATGGGCATGCTTCATGTCAAAATGGTCGGGAAGTTTCTTTCCGTTCCGAACGAAATCCCGGATTTCCTGGGCTGCCTCTTTTACGTCATCCGGAGCTATATCCTTGTATGTCGGGTCCTCCAATGCACGGTACTCCAGCATGTTGTATTCAAAATAAGTGGGATAGAGCTCGCCGATGAACGTACCGTCCATGTCGAAAGTGACAATCCTGTCTTCAACTTTGATGAAATTCCTGGATGAAGGATTGGTAACATCCTGTACATACTCTTGAAGGGCCGTAAGGGATTCGCAGGGATTCCATAAAGTAAAATAGTCTTTTGCAGGTGCTGTTTCCGGATTCTGTTTGCTGCATCCTGCCAGAATAACGGCAATGAATACGATGCCCAGTATAAAACGGTTTTTCATAGTATCGGATTACAAGTTTTTAAAGAGACAAAGTTAACGTTTTTCTATTTGTGACTGTTTGTCTTTCCCTGAAAAATATATAAAAAATCGGCCCTGCAGATGTCTGCAAGGCCGGATTATGCGGAGAGAGCGAGATTCGAACTCGCGATACCCTTTTGGGGTACACACGCTTTCCAGGCGTGCCTCTTCAGCCACTCGAGCATCTCTCCAGTAAGTATCCCGAAAAACGGGACTGCAAATATATAAACTTTTTCCTTCTTTGCCAAATAAATCTTCAGAAGCTGTACCCGATTCCCAGCAGGAAACTGCCGCCGAGCGCCGGGGAGGCGGTGAGGAGGCTCGCGTCCAGGCGGAAGCCCCGGTAGCGGACGCCGGCGCCCAGGGCCAGGTGGGAGGGAATGACGCCGCCCGCAGTGGCGTAGCGGTACCCCGCCCGTGCATAGAGCAGTTTGTTCCAGGCGTACTGGGCGCCTAATGCGGCGGAGAAAGTTCCGGCGAAGAACAAATCGGCATCGGCCAGAAGGTCCAGGGAGTGCTGTTGCCCAAGAGGGGCACTCCAGCTGCCTGCGACCGTAAAGGACGAGGGCTGCCTGTAGGACTGGCCGCCGGACACCAGGGCTGGCCCTAACGTGGACACACCCGCGCTCACCCGCAGGCCGGGCCGGAACTGCCAGGCGACAAAAAGGTCTGCGCTCACCCCGGCGGACACGGCGCCGGGAGCGGGGATCTGCCGGGCGTAACGGAAATTGACACCCGCACTGAGATGGGCGCCGAAGCCGTAACCTGCCCCCAGGGCAAAGACGTGGTTTTTAGGATAAAAGGTACCGGAAACGGCGCCCGGTTCTTCCATGACCTCGTAGGCCGACAAATTCTCCAGCGTATAGCCGACGGCCACTCCCAGGCGGTCCATGGGTTTGTACGCCACCCCGGCGCTGACATGGGCCTGGGAAGACAGGGCGGGCGTCCAGTATTGGAAAGCGGCGGAAGCGTCCAGGGTACCGCTAAATAACGGCAGCATGGCGGCATGCGAGAAAGCCGCATACGCTGCATCCTGTGCCCAGGCGGCTCCCGCCCCGGCCATGGCCGATGTTACGGGATTCCGGTCTGTCCGGGTAAACCCAAGCGCCAGGCCGTCCTGGGAGAACGCCTTTTGCGTAAGGAAAAACAGGGTGAAAAATAGGACAAAATACTTCTTCATAGCGGCAAAACAGCCAAAGCTGCGGAACAAAGTTAATTAATTCGGCAAATAATAGCAATATTCTGCCGCGGGCACGCAGTGAATACAAGATTAAATCGTTATATTTGCGATTCATTTTCATGAGCGAAACGTTTTTTATTCGAGCAAAATGGCACGAACAATTCTGCGATTCGGATTGGGCATCATCCTGCTAGCCCTGCTGCTGCAATCCCCGGCCTGGGGTCAGGAGGCAGATTACCAGCAGCAGGCCGGCTACCTCTCCACCCTTTACAGGGGCCGCATCCCCGGCGTGTACCCTTTCCGTTTCAACGGCACTTATTATCTCAGCACCCAGACTTTTTCTACCGGTGATGTGCTGTACAACGGTAAACTGTATCAGGACGTTTATCTGAACCTGGACGCCTACCTGATGGAACTGGTGGTCAAGGCTTCCCCCGAAGGGGGCGGTACCCAGCCGGACCGCAGCCAGGTGGCCTGGTTCACCATGGACGGACGCAAGTTCGTGAACCTGCAGTATATGGGTTACACGGAAGCCCAGCCCGGGTTCTATGAACTGGTCATGGATGGCAAGACCCCTCTTCTGACCTATACGCGGAAGGTGATCCAGACTTTTACCCAGACAGCCTCCCTGTCCGGCTGGAGCGAGTTGGACGACAACTTCGACCCGCAGGTGGTCACTTTCTTCGTGCGGCAGGAGCAGCGTTTCTCCCTGGAAGACGGGAAACTGAAAAAGCTCAGCAAGCGTGCCTGGAAACGCCGCCTGAAAGAGCAGATGGATTCCTCGGAGAGCCCGCTCATCGGGGCCGATGCCTGGCATTCTACGCATGATTACAGCGCGGGCACCGTCCCTTCCGCTACGTTCAAAGATGCTGGACTGGGCCTTCCCGACGGCTATTTCGCGGAGAAAAAAGTAGATACCACCCGTGTCTCCTACGTCCAGAACGCCCTCACGGCCACCTACCGCAACAAGCTGTACACCATCGGCGAGGCCGGTATGGCCCGGGGCGGCAGGGCCAGTATCAGCGGCGTCGTGTACGAGGCGGAGAGTGGCCTGCCCCTTCCCGGTACCGTCATCTTCGACGACAATACCGCCACCTATGTGCGCAGCGATGCGCAGGGCAGGTACCGGATTTCCCTGCCCTTAGGTGAGAACGTGCTCAATTTCAACGCGGAAGGCAAGGAAGACTTGGCTCTGAGGATTATCCTCAACGCCAGCGGAGACTTCGACGTAGTGCTCACCGAGCGGGTGACCATTCTGAAGGCTGCCCTGGTGTCGGCCGAGAGTATGCGCCAGCACCGGAGTACGGCGATCGGCATGGAATCCGTGAGCATGGCCACGGCCAACAAGGTGCCGTCGGCCTTCGGCGAGGGAGACATCATCCGGGCGGTGCTCACCCTCCCGGGCGTCAAGAGCGTGGGAGAAGCCTCCGGCGGCCTGAATGTCCGCGGCGGCTCGGCCGACCAGAACCTGGTGCTATTCAACGAGAACACCATTTATAACCCAAGTCATCTCTTTGGCATGTTCTCCGCCTTCAACCCGGATGTGGTGGACGGCGTAGAGCTGTACAAGAGCTCCATCCCGGCCCAGTACGGCGGGCGTATCTCTTCGGTGCTCAGCGTGAACACCAAGGAAGGCGACCGCAAGCGCGTCCGGGGCTCCCTGGGCATCGGCCTTCTCACCAGCCGCGGCCACATCGAAGGCCCCATCGGCAAAAAGACCAGCTTTGTGGCGGCCGCCCGTACCACTTACTCGGACTGGATCCTGAAGTTGCTCCCTGAGAACAGCGCCTATTCCGGCGGCGGCGCGGGCTTCACCGATGCCAATCTGGGGGTGACCCACCGGTTCAGTGACAGGAATTCGCTGCAACTGTTCGGCTATTTTGCTACGGACCGCTTCTCCTTCAGCGGAGACACCACTTTCCGCTATACCAACATCAACGCCTCCCTGGCCTGGAATCACAAGGGAGAGGACGGCAGCAGCGCCAAGGTCAGCGCCGGCTACGACCACTACACCAATGTCGTGGGTGACCATCATTGGGACGGGGCCGCATACGACCTCCAGACCTATATCCGGCAGGCCTTCCTCAAGGGGATGCGGGTACGTCCCCTTGGAGACAGCCACACCGTAACCTACGGGGCCGATATCGTGGGCTACGCCCTGGATCCGGGCATCATCAAGCCCTTCGGCGCGGCCTCCATGCGGGGAAAGGCAGAACTGGAAAGGGAACTGGGCGTGGAGCCGGACTTGTACGTATCGGACACCTGGGCCATCACGGACCAGATTTCCCTGGACGGTGGCGTGCGTCTTTCCTCGTTCCTGGCCCTGAACCCTAACAAATTCTATATCGGCCCGGAACTGCGCCTGTCCGGTAAGTATTCGCCCATGGACAACCTCTCCTTCAAGGCGGGCGTGAACACCATGCGGCAGTACATCCATCTTATTTCCAACACGGCTTCGGTTTCGCCGATGGACACCTGGCGGCTGAGCAGTGCCGCGCTCTCTCCCACTACAGGCTGGCAGGCCGCCGCCGGTGCCTACTGGACGCTCCTGGGATCGGGCATAGACCTGTCCCTGGAGGCTTATTACAAGCAAAGCAGCAACGCCCTGGATTACAAGAGCGGCGCCCAGCTGGTGATGAATCCCCATCTGGCCGACGAACTGGTCCCCGTCCGGGGAAGAGCCTACGGCGTGGAGCTTATGGTAAAAAAACCGGCGGGCAAGCTCACCGGATGGGTTTCCTATAGCTATTCCCGCAGCCAGCTCCGCGAAATGGATCCCACTGCGCAGCTGATCAACGGCGGTGCCTGGTACAACGCGGCCTATGACAAGCCGCACGAGTTCAAACTGGTGGGCAATTACGCCCTTACACATCGCTTCAGCCTGTCGCTGAATATCGACTATTCCACCGGCCGGCCCATCACGGTCCCGATCGGTTCCTACTTCTATGCCGGAAGTTACCACCTGGCCTATTCGGCCCGTAACAGCCACCGGATGCCGGACTACTTCCGCATCGACGCCGCCCTGAACATAGACCCGGGCCATTATCTCAAAGCCTTCGCGCACATGTCCCTGACCATAGGCGTGTACAATATCACCGGACGCAAGAATCCGTATTCCGTGTTCTTCCGGCCTTCTTACGGCGGATACAACGGATACATGATCTCTGTTTTCGGGTCCCAGGTCCCTTACATCAACCTCAATATCCTGTTCTGATGAAAAAGTGGTTTTACCTTTGCGCACTGGCCCTTGGACTGCACGCGTGCATCTACCCCTATGAGGTACAGCTTGACAGCTCCGAGACAGAGAAGGTGCTGGTGGTGGACGGGAGCATCGTTGTCGGCGGGAAAAGCGCCGTTTACCTGAGTTATATGATTCCCTTCCGTGCCGACGGATGGCTTTTCTCCCTTCCGGAAGGCGGTAAGGTGCGGGTGGAAGATGAGACCGGACGGCAGTATCCCGGCATCACGGCGGCAGTCTCCTCTTCTTCCTCCGGCGATGTTTATCGCGGAAGCTATGTCCCGTACATCGTCGATACGGAGCTTGCCACCCTTGGCCATCAGTACCGTGTGGTGGTGGAAGTGGACGGGGAAGTGTATGTGTCGGCCTGGCAGGAGCCCACTCCCGTTCCGGAGATCAGGGATATCTATTTCGAAGCCGACGATGAAAAGGTCTATGTCTATGTAGACTTGGAGAAGGCAGGCCCTGCGGGGAGCGGCTACCTGAACCTTACCTACGACGAAACCTGGGAATTCCATGTGGATTACGATCCGGAAGTGTTCGTGGATCCGTCCAATTGGTCCTATTACGAAGATCCTTTTTACTATAACCCCTATGTCTGGTGTTTCAAAAGTAAAACCTCTGTCCGGCGTCAGCTAATCGATTACACCCAGCTGGACCAGGGGAAGGTATCGCATTATCTGGTAAACTCTTTCCTGCGCTCCAACAATCGCAACCACCGCCGTTACAGCATCAATGTAAAGGCCATGTCCATGACGCCGGAGTCCTACCAGTACGAACGGCAGACCCAGCAGCAGACGGACGTGGGCGGTGACCTCTTCTCTCCGGATCCCGGCGCCATCGCGGGGAACCTCCGCTGCGAGTCCAACCCGGAAAAGCCCGTGATGGGCATGGTCATGGCCTGCGAATCCACTTCCAAACGGGGTTGGCTGAATAGCCGGTATTCCCTTTACAAGCCGGTGACCCCCAGCTGGGTTTTCCCGGATAACCCGGATCAGATGTTCGATCTTTATTATAATGTGGACTACCGTCCCATCCAGTATGTGACTGTAGACGATGTGGAGAAGGTAGGATGGGCCCACGAAAGCTGTATCAACTGTATTGCCGCCGGCGGTACGCAGGAAAGGCCGGATTTTTGGGAGAACTGATATGAGAAGAATACTACTGATTTGTGCAGCGCTCCTGTCCTTTCTTGGTGCAGGAGCCCGCGAGCGGATCCACGTAATTACGGACCGCAGCAGCTATATAGCCGGCGACCTGGTATACTGCTCTCTCTTCTGTGTCGATGAAAACGGGCGCCAGAGCGGTTTCAGCGCCGTTTCCTATCTGGAACTGATCTCCACCGACGGCACTGTGGCAGAGGCCAAGGTGGGGCTTTTCCAGGGCAGGGGAGCGGGCAGCTTCCGGATTCCGATGTCGGCCCCTACCGGGAATTATGCCCTGGTGGCCTATACTGCCGGTTCGGCGGCTTCCCGGGAAGACGCCCGGGTACTGGCCGTCTTCAATACCACCTCTGCGGCCCGTGTCAAGGATGGCGTGCAGATTGTCCCTGACAACGAGTTTGTTCCCCAGACCACCAAGGATGTGGTGGACGAGGGAGGCCTTACCCTTTCCCTGCCGGCCAGGATGCGTCAGGGACGGGAAGCTGTGCTCCTTCTGGGCAGCCAGGACGTGGGGGCCGATGTCTCCGTGAGCGTTTACCACGAGGACGGCCTGGCTCCCTCCGACGGGAAAAGCCTGAAGGCTTTCCTGGGCGGGGGCCCCGCCATGCCGGGTCCCCGGCAGGGAGAATACGAGGGAGAGATTGTCTATGCCTCGGTGGAAGGCCTGGACCTGGATCAAGTCCAGGATACCCTTGGCACCGGGATGGTGACGGCGTTCCTGTCATCGGCCGGAGCCCCTTCCAATGTGTATGTGGGCCGCAATATGGCCGACGGGCACATTCAGTTTGTCACCGGCAACATCTACGGCAACCGTGAACTGGTGTGCGAGGTGGTATCCATGGATGGAAAAACATGTCACATCAACCTGTCCAGCCCCTTTGTGCACCCGGATTCGGGTGTGCTGCCGCCCCTGAAACTCAGCTCCCGCCAGCGGAGTGCGCTGGTCTCGCGGAAGGCCTCCCTGCAGGCCTGGACAGCCGGGCAGATGGACACGCTCTCCCGCTTCCTTCCCAAACGGGAAGACCTCCTGCTGGAAGGACAGAAAGTAATCCGGTACCACCTGGACGACTACACCCGTTTCCCCTCTGTACGCGAAATCTGCGTAGAATTTGTGAAGGAACTGCAGTTTACCCGCCGCGGCGGCAAATGGCAAATCCGCATGCTAGCCTCCGATGCCACGGATTACCACAGTTTCATGCAGGGCAATGTGCTGGTGATGATGGACGGCGTAGTACTCACGGACCACAGCATGCTGGCCGACTTCGATGCCATGTTGCTGGAAGATATCGACATCTATACCCGCTCCATCGTCATGGGCGGCGTCCCCTTCAGCGGCATGGTCAATTTCATCTCCAAGAAAAACTATGTCACGGCCCTGCATTTCCCCTCCAACGTGCGTGTGGTAGATTTCCTGGGCGTGAGCTACCCCGTGGCCTACACCGGTGACGTTCCCGTTGCAGGCGCAGAGGACCTGCGTCAGGTCCTCTACTGGCATCCCGCCCTGGAGATAGCCGGTGGCGGCCAGGTCCGCATCCCCCTTACGGCCCCCTCGTATTCCGGCCGGTTCCGGGTGGTGGCAGAGGGCTGGAAGGCCGACGGCACCCCCGTCCGGGCAGAATACACTTTTGAAGTAGAATAAGCCTTTCATGAGAAACGCGTTTCTTCTTTGCACGGCAGCGGTGCTGCTGTCGGCCTGCCATTCCCCGCAGGAAAAACTCCTTCTGTGGTATGACCGCCCCGCCACCTGCCTGGAAGAAGCCCTGCCGCTGGGAAATGGCCGCCTGGGCGCCCTGGTCTATGGCGGTATCGGGGAAGAGCGGATTTCCCTGAACGACATCACACTCTGGACGGGAGAGCCGGACCGGGGAGCGGCCCATCCGGACATCGCAGCCGGGGCCGGAAGCACGGCGGAGCAGGCCATTCCCCTTATCCGCGAAGCGCTGGAACAGGAAGACTATGCACGGGCAGAACAGCTCCAGCAGCAGGTTCAGGGCCATTTCAGCGAGAGCTACATGCCCCTGGGCACCCTGTGGATCCAGCACCAGGATACAGGCGAGGTGAGCGCCTATCGGCGAGAGTTGGACCTTTCCACGGCGCGGGCGCAGGTGAGTTACCTGCGGGACGGGAAGGCCTTTTCTGCGGAGTATTTCGTGTCGGCCCCGGACTCGGTGATGGTGGTCCGTATGCGCGCGGAAGACGGCCTGCATGCCCGGTTGCGCCTGGAGTCCCTTCTGCCGACAGCCTTCCATGTCGGTCCCGACAGCCTCACCATGGATGGATATGCTGCCTGGCACGCCTATCCAGACTACTATGCTCCAAAGCCTGGAACCATGCTCTACGACCCTTCCCGCGGCATCCATTTCCGCACGAAACTCTCTGTGCGGCATGTGGGCGGGGAAGTGCGTCCCGAGGGCAGGGAACTGGTCCTGGACGGCTGCACGGAGGCCACCCTGCTACTGGTGAACGCCACCAGCTTCAACGGTTTCGACAAAGATCCTGTCCGCGAGGGAAAGCCCTATGCTGCCCTGGCCGATGCTGCCGCCGCGCGTGTGCAGAAGCTGTCCTTCGAAGCGTTGCTGCATCGCCATCTAGCCGACTACCAGGCGCTTTTCGGTAGCGTAACGCTGGACCTGGGCAAGACGGACCCGGCGCTGAAAGCGCTGCCTACCGACCTGCAGCTGCGCAGTTACACTGCCGACGGCCGTCCCAACCCGGAACTGGAAGCCCTCTATTTCCAGTATGGCCGGTACCTGCTCATTTCGTCGTCCCGGACACCGGGCGTCCCGGCCAACCTGCAGGGCCTGTGGAACGAGCGCCTGTCTCCGCCGTGGAGCTGCAACTATACCGTGAATATCAACCTGGAAGAGAATTACTGGCCGGCCGAGGAAGTGGGCCTGGGTGCCCTGCATGAGGTTCTGCTGGACTTTATCCACAACCTCTCGCGCAACGGGCAGGATGCGGCGCAGTATTATTACGGCGTGCAGCGGGGCTGGAACGCCGGACATAATTCCGACATCTGGGCCATGGCCACCCCGGTGGGCCTGGGCACCGGCAGCCCTTCCTGGGCCAACTGGACCATGGGCGGTGCCTGGCTCTCCACCCACCTTTGGGAGCATTGGCTGTTCAGCCGCGACCGTGCCCGCCTGGAGAAGGACTACCCGGTCCTTCGCGGTGCCGCCGAGTTCTGCCTGGACTGGCTGGTGGAAAAAGACGGCGAATGGCTTACCTCTCCCGGCACTTCGCCGGAGAATCTCTATGTGTCTGCGGACGGAAGGCCGCTGGCCACCCTTTATGGCGCCACGGCCGACCTGGCCATGGTCCGGGAATGCCTTTCCAATGCCATCGCGGCTGCGAAGGAGCTAGGCGTGGACGGGGATTTTGTCCGGGAAGCGTCCGAGAAGCTGGATCACCTGCATCCCTATCAGGTAGATGCCGCCGGCAAGCTGCAGGAGTGGTATCATCCCTGGGATGACTGGGAGCCTACCCATCGGCACCAGTCCCATCTGTTCGGGGTGTATCCAGGCCATCAGATCACGGAAGGCCCCCTGGCCGATGCGGCCCTGAAAACCCTGGAAATCAAGGGCTTCGAGACCACCGGCTGGAGTTGCGGCTGGCGAATCAACCTCTACGCCCGCCTGGGTGATGGCGAGAAAGCCTACAAGATGCTGCGCCGCCAGCTCCGCTACGTGAGCGCAAATCCGGAGGCCGACCCCGATTACGGCGGTGGTGGCGGCACCTATCCCAACCTCCTGGACGCGCATCCGCCCTTCCAGATTGACGGCAACTTCGGCGGCTGCGCCGGCATCGCAGAAATGCTCCTCCGCTCGGAGGCCGACGGCTCACTCACCCCGCTGCCCGCCCTTCCCGCCGCCTGGCCTACCGGCCGTGTCACCGGCCTCCGCACCCGCGGCGGCCAGGTGGTGGACATCACCTGGCGCGACGGAAAAGTGGTGGACCTGAAAATCAGGCCGGAGGAGGAAAAAATGCAGATTTTTTAAACTTTTTTATTTTTGTAGAATTTAAAGCGCTTGAGCTTGATTTTATTACAATCAAAAAGCGAAAAATTCATTCTTTTGATTTTTTTTTGTATAAAACCCGCGTTGTGGTTATTTTTTGAAGTTTTATTTTGTTATATTTGCCTTTGGAATTCACAAATTTAATTGTGATATTTGCGGTCACACCACAATTAATCGACCGTTTTATAGTAAGATCGGCCGTATGGTGTTTTTAATTGTAGTGTACTATTATCAATATTTATGTTTAATTAAATTCTGTTAGCTTATGAAAAAAGCGAAACTGTTCCTCAGCACCATCCTTGTGCTCTTGACAGCTACCCTGTTCGCGCAGAATATGCGTGTGACGGGTACCATCAAGGATGCCGCGACAGGTGAAGGTATTCCTTTTGCATCGGTTATCGTGAGAGGTACCACCATTGGTGCCGCCTCCGATGTGCAAGGTGCTTTCACGATCAACGCACCGGCCAACGCCACGCTGGAATTCTCCGCCATCGGTTATGTTACCGTAGTGGAGCAGGTGGACGGTCGGGGTGTCATCAATGTCTCCCTGGATCCGGATTCGGAAGCGCTGGATGAGACCATCGTCGTTGCGTATGGTACCGCCAAGAAGTCTTCCTTTACCGGCTCCGCCGCCACTGTAAAGGCAGAAAAGATTACCCAGCGTACCGTTTCCAACGTGTCCAAGGCCCTGGAAGGTATGGTTGCCGGTATCACCACTACGGCCGGTTCCGGTCAGCCTGGTGACGGTGCTTCCATCCAGATCCGTGGTACCGGTTCCATCAACGCCTCCAGCTCTCCGCTGTATGTTGTGGACGGTATCCCGTTCGACGGAACCCTGTCTTCCATCAACCCGAACGACATCGAGAACATGACCGTCCTTAAGGATGCTTCCGCATCGGCCCTTTACGGTGCCCGTGCTGCCAACGGTGTTATCATGATTACCACCAAGCGCGGTTCCGAAGGACGTGCCAACGTGAACTTCAAGGCTACTGTAGGTCTCCAGTCCCGTTCCATCAAGGACTACGAGATGGTGAACCAGGGCGAGTTTGTGGAACTCACCTGGGAAGCCCTGAAGAACAGCTACCTCCTGAACAGCGGTTATCCCGATGCCGAAGCTCGCGCAGCCGCCTCCGGCGACCTCGCCGCTGCACTGGGCGGACAGATCTACAACCCTTATAAGAATTACACCTGGGACACCGTGATCGATCCTGCTACCGGCAAGGTCCGCTCCGACGCCGTGTCTGCCTGGAACGAGAACTGGATGGATATCCTCACCAACAAGAAGGCTATCCGTCAGGAATACCAGCTGGGTGTAAGCGGTGGTGACCGCAAGACCAAGTACGCCTTCTCCTTCGGCTATCTGGACGATAAGGGTGTCCTTATTACCACTGCCTTCAAGCGTTATTCCATCCGCGCCAACGTAGACCACGAGATTACCGACTGGTTCACCTCCGGCGCCAGCGTCAGCTACTCTTACACCACCCAGAACAGCTCCCAGTATTCCAGCACCCAGACGGGTAACGCCTGGTACACTGCCCAGTTCATGGCCCCCATCTATCCTGTCTATATGAAGGATGAGAACGGTAAAGACATGCTGGATGCCAACGGCAACAAGCTGTTCGACTATGGTAACGAAGGCCGCGCCCGTCCCAAGGCCAGCCGTTTCAACGCTGTGGGTGACCTCTACGACAACACCTACGAGACCCTGCGCGACAACTCCAGTCTCCGTGCCTACGCCATCCTCGGCGGCGAGAAGGAATCCATGGGTATTTTCCGCGGTCTGAGCCTGAGCACCAACTTCGGTGCCGATATTTCCGGCCGTTACATCACTTCTTACTACAACCCGTATCACGGTGACGGTTCTTCCACCGGTGGTGAGATTGACAAGTACAGCACCCGTACTTTCTCCTACACTTGGAACCAGATTCTCAAGTACGAGCGCACCTTCAACGATTTCCACCTGCTGGCCCAGGCTGGTCACGAGTACTACAACTACCAGTACAAGTACCTGTATGCCGACCGCAGCCAGGTTTATCCCGGTCTGTATGAAATCGCTCCGGCTGCCGGTAACATCAACGCCAACTCCTACTCCGACGTTTATCGCATCGAGTCCTACTTCGGCCGTCTGGCTGCTGATTTCAGGGACAAGTATTATCTGGAAGCTACCTGGCGTACGGATGGTTCTTCCCGCTTCTATGAGCCCAACCGTTGGGGCCAGTTCTGGTCCCTGGGTGGTTCCTGGCGTGTTTCCCAGGAAAACTTCATGAAGAATGTAAAATGGATTGACAACCTCACCCTCCGTCTCAGCTACGGTGAGCTGGGTAACGACTCCATCGGCTCCTACTATGCCTGGCAGTCCTTCTACGACCTTACCATGCCCAATGCCAACAACCCTGGTGCCGTGGTTTCTTCCCTGGCCAACCCTGCGGTTTCTTGGGAAAAGAAGGGTACCTGGAACGCCGGTCTGGAAGGAACCTTCTTCAACCAGGTCCTGAATGTCACCTTCGAGTACTATAACTCCAAGACCAGCGACATGCTCCTGAGCTACCCGATGGCCCTTTCCACCGGTTTCGGTGGCTACAATGCCAACGTGGGCTCCATGCGCAACCAGGGCTTTGAAGCCACTATCCGCGTCAACTGGCTCAACAGCGGCAACGTCCGCGCCAGCAGCACCCTCATGGGCTACCTCAACCGCAACAAGGTCCTCCAGCTTACCGGCGAGTCCCCGAGTATCCTCTCCGGCAACCAGCTGATCATGGAAGGTCTGCCCATCTATTCCTGGTATCTCCCTCGTAGCGCAGGTGTCGATCCCGCAACCGGTCGCCAGCTCTACTGGGCTTACAAAGAAGTTATCAAGGATCCCAACGCAGAAGGCTACGATGCAGATGAAGCTGCCAAGGGCTATCTGATTCCCAACACCATCCAGCTTCAGGACGACGAAAACGGCAAGTACAAGGCCGGAGAGCAGAAGTTTGGTTATGAGTACAAGACTACCAGTACCGCTGAGGCTACCAACAGCAAGTATCTGGGTTACGGCAGCCGTGAGCCCAAATTCCAGGGTTCCTTCGGTTCCGACTTCCAGTTCGGTCCCGTTGACTTCAGCTTCCTGACCACCTTCTCCCTCGGAGGTTATGTGTACGACAGCGTGTATGCCAGCGCCATGGAAGTTACCTATTCCGGTGACACCTGGAGCAGCCATGCCCTCCGCCGCTGGCAGAAGCCCGGCGACATCACGGACGTTCCTATCCTGGAACTCGGTTCCAAGAATATTGCCGCCGACCGTTGGATGGTAGATGCCTCCTACTTCTCCATCAAGTCCCTCCAGCTGGGCTACACCCTGCCTGCCAAGTGGACCCAGAAGATTGGCATCAAGTCCCTGCGCCTGTTCGCCGTTGGTGACAACCTCTGGCTCTTCACCAAACTCAACGGTCTCAACCCTCAGTACAACATGACTGGCGGTACCAGCTGGGCTTACACTCCTACCAGGACCATTTCCCTGGGTCTTGACATCAATTTCTAATCCAAGGAGACTACGAATATGAAAAAGATAGTATATGCAATCATCGCCCTGGCGACTCTTTCGCTTACGGCGTGCAACAAGGAGCTCCTCAACACAAACCCTACGGATGCCGTGACCGGTGACACCATGTTTAAGGACGAAAATGGTGCCATGATGGCCCTTAACGGTACATTCCGCTTCATGTGGCAGTGGGGCAAGACCACCACCGGTAACTATCACCAGTGTATCGGCCCTCAGGGCTACAACCTGATGGCAGACCTCATGGGTGAGGACTTTGTCCAGGCCGCCCAGGGTAACGGCTGGTTCTGGTTCGACTACCGCTATAATGTGAAGAACCGCTACACTGCCAGTACCTGGCGTTCCTACGACGTATGGAACTACTACTATACGCTGATCTCCAACGTCAACTATATCCTGGATGCCGCCGAGCAGATTGAAGGCGATCCGGACGAGATCAACTACATCATCGGCAATGCCTATGCCATCCGTGCCTGGAGCTATGCCTATTGCGCCATGATCTTTGCCCGCAGCTATATCGGCCACGAGGATCGTCTGAGCATCCCTATTTACACGGAACCTACCTTCGCCGGTACCACCGGTAAGAAGCGTTCCACCAACCGCGAGGTGTTCGCTCAGGCCATGTCCGATATCGATAAGGCTATCAGCCTCATCGGAGACCACAGCCAGGAGCATGTCTCCCATATCGACAAGTATGTAGCCAATGGTATCAAGGCCCGTATCGCCCTGTACATGGGTGACTATCAGACCGCGCACGATGCCGCCGCTATCGCCGTCCAGGGTGCCAGCTACAATTATGATGGCAACTTCAAGTATAACGATGCTTCCCATGGCAGCGTCCTCTGGGGTGCCGAAATCATCTCCACCCAGGGTACCACCAACCCTCAGTTCCTGGCTCACATGGATTACCGCTTCGGCGGCTACGGCGACGCTTCCCGCAAGTGCGCCAGCGCCTGGCTCTACAACAAGATGAGCGCCACTGACAAGCGTGCCTCTGACTGGTGGAGCTACGAAGTCCTGAAAGACGGTTCTACCAAGGGCTATCAGCAGTACAAGTTCCTGTTTAAGGATCCGTCCGACCCTCAGACCGGTGCCGACCATATCTTCATGCGCGCCCCCGAGATGCAGCTCATCATTGCCGAGACTGCCTGCCGTCTGGGCAACGAAGGTGAAGCTATCACTGCTCTGAACAACCTGATGAAGACCCGTGACCCCAACTACGACTGCTCCGGCAAGACCGGTACCAGCCTTGCAACCATCACCACCGATGAGACCGGTTCCCTGCTTGAGGAAATCATCCTCCAGCGCCGTATCGAGCTCTGGGGCGAGTATGGCCGCATCTATGATATCAAGCGTCTGCGTCAGGGCTTTGTCCGTACCGCCGAGATGGGCCACCCGTCTGCAGGTCTTCTGGAAACCCTTCACGTGGACGATCCTGAGTCCTTCGACTGGGTGCTTACCATCCCTCAGGCCGAGTTCGATGCCAACAAGTTCATGGTCCAGAACCCGATCTCCAGTTACGCCACCGCTACCGAGGGTGACGATCCCGCTCTGACTCCCGCTGGTGCTGACAGTGAGAATTAATCCTTAAAAGATTGAATGCATATGAAAACTATATTCAAGAGCATCTTTGTGTTTGGCGCCGCTGCCCTCTTTGCAGTATCCTGCAACGTGGAAAACATCGGAACCAAATATGAGCACGTAGGTTCCGACAGCGGCGTTTCCTTCACCCAGGGAACCATTGCCAATACCGAGATTGGTGCTGCCGAGACCAGCCTTGTCATCACTGTCGGCCGCGCCGTGGCAAATGCTGCGCAGACGGTCAACCTGGAATCTACTTTGCCTGAAGGCATCGGTGTTCCGTCTTCCGTATCCTTCGCCGCCGGCGAGTATGCCGCAGATCTGGTCCTGGATATCTCCAAGATGTCCGTGGGCAAGTCCTACAAAGGCGCCATCTCCCTGGCCTCCGAGGACGACTACAACGACTACGCCATAAATACTGTGAATGTTACCCTGCAGAAAGCCTACACCTGGGCAAGTTACGGCAAGGTAAAGATTACCGACGACCTGGTAACCGCTGCATTCGGCGTAGACAATGTTACCTGGAGCGTGGATGCAGAGAAGGCCGAGGGCTTTGAGGTGTACCGCCTGCTGGATCCGTACGGCCCGAATTATCCGTACAACGAGCCAGGTGATTACACCCTGGGCGCCAAGTGGGTTATTGATGCCAACAATGCCAGCGCCGTTACCTTCGACCGCACCTACCTCGGCTTCAACTGGGGCTACGGCGAGTTCAACATCTGGCTGCTGGGCGGTGCTACAGGTACCATGACCAATAAGGTGATTACCTTCCCGGCAGAAAGCATCGCCTTCGACCTGCCGGATTACGGAACCTTCTACGGTAACCCTGACGGTCTCCTTGCGATTGACCTGAATCTTTAATTCGCAATTGTTCTGATCAGGGTGCCCGGTGACGGGCGCCCTGATTTTATCTTATCAGTTACTATGAAACTACGCATCGTCCCTTTCGTCTTCCTTTTACTGGCTCTTTCCTGCTCACGGGAGACCGAGATTGCCCAGGAGGAACAGCCCGCAACCGTTGAGTCGCAGTCACTCACCTCCGGAGCCACTCCCGGCATCATCCGGGTCAAATTCAAGAATGAGCTTGAAGAGGGCACAACGTTCACCCTGGGCAATTATACCCTTACCAGGACGTTTCCTCCCGCCGGGAAGTGGGAGGCCCGTCACCGTGCAGCCGGACTTCACCGGTGGTACGATGTCATTTTTGATGAGGACGTCCCGGTGACCAAAGCCGGAGAGGCCATTTCGTCAGCCTTCGAAGATATAGAGATTGTGGAGTATATTCCCGAAGCAAAGACTCTGGGTTTGGAGTATCCTTTTAACGATCCCAGGCTTCCGGAACAGTGGCACTACCAGAATCCCGGCGGTAAAGACCAATGGGCCGAAGGCTGCGACGTAAATGCGTTCCGCGCCTGGACCATTGAGACTGGAAATCCGGAAGTGATTGTGGCTGTGAATGATATAGGCGTTGATTACATGCACGAAGACCTGCATGCCAATATGTGGGTGAACGAGGCGGAACTCAACGGCAAGCCGGGCGAAGATGACGACAACAACGGTTATGTCGATGATGTCTACGGATACAGTTTCATGACGACGGACGGCAAGGTGGCTATTGGCAAGATTGAGCCCGGCGACCATGGTACGCATGTGGCCGGCACGATTGCCGCCGTGAATAACAATGGAATCGGCGTGGGCGGCGTTGCCGGTGGAAACGGCACTCCCGGCAGCGGCGTACGCCTGATGGTAACCCAGACACTGGACGGGCGCAATGGTGCCCTTACTCCCGCCTCCTTTGTGTATGCGGCAGACAATGGTGCCGTGCTGATTAACTGCAGCTGGGGTTTCACCAACAACGAGCAGGAAACGCCCAAGTCCTACGTAGAGGCTATCGACTACTTCAACACCTACGCCGGGCTGGACGAGAACGGCGTGCAGACAGGGCCTATGGCAGGTGGTCTTATTATCTTTGCCGCCGGCAATGACGGGCGCGAGATTGAGCATCCGGCCATGGATGACAATGTGTTTGCCGTGGCGGCCCTGAGTGCCAATTATGTCCGTTCCTACTTTACCAGTTTTGGCGAATGGGTGGACATCTGCGCCCCGGGCGGCGATGCCAACCGTAAGACTTACATCCTTTCCACCCTTCCGGATAACAAATATGGCAACATGCAGGGGTCGTCCATGGCCGCCCCGCATGTAACCGGTGTGGCCGCCCTCATCGTCTCCTACTACGGGGCGGGCAAGAAAGGTTTCACCCGGGATAAACTCATCCACCTGCTTCAGAGTACGGCCAACAAAAAAGCCCTTGAGGAGAATGGCTCTTATGCAACCCGTCTCGGCGCTGGCCTGGTGGACGCCTATGCCGCCCTTACTGCTGGAGAAGATACAGCTCCGCTTCCGGTGTCTGTATTCACCGGAAAGACGCAGGCCAATGCCATCACCCTCAATTGGACGGTGCCTGGCTCGGCCGATGTGAATCCTCCGTACAAGTTCAACATCTATTATGCTCCCGGCGCAATGACGCAGCTGGATCCGGAGAATCTTCCCGGAAATGTTTCCAAGGTGGAGGTGCTTACCTATGGCCGCAAAGCCGGAGAGACCATGTCCTACGAGCTTACCGGCCTGTCATTCGACACCGATTATTATTTCCGTATCCAGGGCGAGAGCCTGACGGGGCTGGTTTCCCCGCTCTCGGAAGAGATCACTGTCCGCACCGGACACAACAACCCTCCCGTTATCACCCCCTTGGACGGAACATCCCTTACGATCCGTTCCTTCGAAACCGGTACGCTCCGTTTCCGTCTGGAAGATGCCGACGGACACGCCCTCACCTATGGGGTTACGGAAATCAAAGGGCTTACCTCCTCTTTCTCGGAAGACGGTGTCCTGACGCTCTCTCTCAACGGCCTGGCCAGCGGGCCGGGCAAGTTCAGCGGGACCATCCAGGTGTCGGACGGCTACATAACAACGGAACAGGGCTTTGCCTTTACAGTGCAGCAGAACACCGCGCCGGTTGCCACCTCCGTCATAGAAGACCAGATCTTCAACGGGATGTCGGAAAGCCGCACCATCGACTTAGGAACTCACTTCTCGGATGCCGACGGAGAACCGCTCAGTTACAGTATCGAAACCTCTTCGGCCAGCATTATCGTCAAATACGAAGTGGCCGACGGTAAACTCTCGCTCACAGCCCACTCCTACGGCCAGACGTCGGTGACGGTGAAGGCTTCGGACGGAAGCGGGGCCTCCGCGTCCCAGACCTTCCGCGTACTGGTAAGGGACGGAAGCACTCCGGTGGAGGCCTATCCCAATCCGGTGAAGGACTACCTGAATATCCGCACCGGCGAGTCGGGTACGGCTACGGTAAAACTGGTCAACTCCCTGGGCGGAACGGTGTACAGCGGCGAACTGCCGGCTTCACCCTTCGATCCCGCACAGGTAGACTGCCGGACATTCCCCGCCGGTGTCTACACCTTGATGGTGAATCTGGGTGAGAACAAGGTTGTCAAAACGATTGTGAAACAGTAACCACGGAAGTTATGAAAAAGTATTTGGTTATCATTTCCGGCCTTTTCCTGACACTTCAGCTGTCGGCCCAGAGTCTTGGATTCCTGCAGATGAGCACCGACGCAGCCGTCTCCGGCATGGCTGGGGCAGGGGTTGCCCTTCACAGCAGCAACCCCGTGGACAATAATCTGGCCGATGCTGCGCTGGGCAGCGAGACCCTCTCTGTGAATGCCAGCTATACCCTTTGGCAACCCAAGGTGGCCAATTACGGGCTGATAGGAGTCCAGGCCGCTTATAAGCCCATTCCCGCCCTGGCTATAGCCCTGTCGGTCAAGGATTTCAATTCCCCGGCCTATGATCTGGTCGCTGCTGACGGCCGTATATCGGGCTCGTTCCGGCCGATGGACCTCGCCGTAGCCGCCGGAGCTGCCTACCGCTTTACCGATCATCTGGCCGTAGGCGCTGCGGCACAGTTCATCCATTCTGCCCTGGGCCCGGAGGCCAAGGCCACTACGGTGGCGTTCAACCTGTCGGCCAAATACACTGCAGGTGCGTTTTCGGCCGGATTGGGCGTGAACAACCTCGGTGGAAATGTGAATTACGGATCGGAAAGCTATGCCCTGCCCTTGCTGGTCAAGGGAGGTGCGGCCTATACGATTGCCGGGTTTACGGCAGCCCTGGAGGCCGGCTATGTGCTGAAGGCCGGGCTGATGGCGTCGCTCGGTGTGGAATATGGTTTCAAAGACATGCTGTTTGTCCGCGCAGGATATCACTACGGCGGTTCGCCGTATGTCATTCCCTCCCATGCTTCGTTGGGCCTGGGAGTCAAGTTCGCCGGATTCCGGGTCGATTTCAGTTTCCTCACGGCGTCGGCCACCCTCGGAAATTCGCTGAGCGTAGGCCTTGGTTACAGCTTCTGATGATTCTACATATAGGAAAGATGAACGGTCCGTGCTTCCCAGCAAGGACCGTTCGCAATTCTAACCTAAAACTTAACCTATGAAAAAACTATTCGCTTTTTTCTATTGCGAATTCTGTGCCAAAACAAAGTTACTCAGCGGTTTTTTCATCGTTTTTGTTCATTTCCTTGTCCGGACGGATGGAAAGGATAAAAATGGGCGGGGTGGGCCTGTCGTAGCGGTCTGTTTCTGACTCGGCGATGCGGTCAATCACGTTGAACCCGGCCACGGTTTCCCCGAACACGGTGTATTCCCCGTCCAGGTGGACGCAGGCGTCCGGGTTCTGGACCAGATAGAACTGTGAGCCGGAAGACTCCTTGAACGGGTTGGCCAGGTCTCCCCGACGTGCGGCGGCCAGTGCGCCTCTTTTATGCCGATGCAGGGGTGCACCGGAAGGGTCCCGCATCTCCGCCGGAAGGTTGTACCCGGGACCGCCCTGACCCCAGGATTCCAAGTCTACGTCGTTGCGGGAATTGGGATCTCCGCCCTGGATCATGAAGTCTTTGATGACGCGGTGAAACTTGACCTGGTCGTAGAAGCCGCCGATGGCCAGTTTGGCAAAGTTGTCCCGGTGCTTGGGCGTATCTTTGTACAGGCGCACCTTGATAGTGCCCAGGCTGGTGACAATGTCGAACACCGGCTCTTCCGGGAGCGCCTCTACGACTTTCCGGGCGACCAGGGTGTCTGCGATGGCGGGTTCTACGGCATCCGCAACGGGCTCTGCGGTTCCGCCGTTTCCCGAGCGGTTTTTGCATCCTGTGAAAATGAGGGCCAGCGTTGCGGCCAGGCAGATAAACTTCTTCATCTTTGTACTGTACTTTTTCTGCAAAAATAACTAATTTTGCATAGAATATGGCAAATCCATTGAAACAATTGGCGGGAGAAACCGCCATCTATGGCTTCAGTTCCATCCTGGCCCGGGTGCTCAATTTCCTGTTTGTACCCATCTACACGCGTATGCTCACCCAGGTGCAGTACGGCGTGGTCACCGAGTTCATGGCCTATATCGCCATCCTGCAGGTGGTGCTGGTGCTGGGGCTGGAAACCGGCTGTTTCCGCTTTGCCAACAAAGAAGGGGAGGACCCCCGTCGGGTGTATTCCGGTGCCCTTCTGGCGGTATTCGGCCTCAACCTGGCTTTCCTGGCCGTCATGGTGGCCTTCTCCGGGTCTATATCGGACATACTGGGCTACGAGGGATACCGTTCGCTGATTATCTATGTGGCGTCCATCTTGTTCTGCGACAGCATCACTGCCATCCTTTTTGCCAAGCTTCGGCAGGAGCACAAGGCTGTCAAGTTCGCCGTTCTCAAAACCGTCAAGATCCTTACGGAGACAGGCGCCAACCTGGTGCTGTTCTTCGTGTATCCTGCCCGGCCGGATTTCACCTATCCCATCCTGGCCATCTTCATCAGCTGCGTACTGTGCCTGGTGCTGTTTATCCCGGACATTCTGCGGCTGCGTCTGGTGTGGGACGGTGCCCTGGTGAAGCGGATGCTGGCCTATTCCCTTCCGCTGATGGTGGCGGCACTGCCTGGGGTGGCTAACGACTTCCTGGACCGGGTGCTGTTCCGTTTCTTCGACACGTCGTCGGAGCAGTGGCAGGCCTCGCTGGGGGTGTACCAGGCCGCCGTAAAACTGGCCGTAATCATGAACCTGTTCATCCAGATGTTCCGCTATGCGGCAGAGCCGTTCTTCTTCCAGCGGGCCAAAGACCGGAACTCCAAGGAGCTCTATGCCGTTGTGATGGAATATTTCACGGCGTTCTGCGGGCTGGTCTTCCTGGGTGTTGTGGGCTATATCGACATCATCTGCCTCTTCTTGGGAGAGCGGTTCCGCTCCGGCATCGGCGTGGTGCCCATCATGCTCCTGAGCTACATGCTGCTGGGCATGCTGTTCAACGTGTCCATGTGGTACAAACTCTCCAACCACACCAAGATGGCCATCGGCATTACGCTCTTCGGCCTGGTGGTCACCACGGTGGTGAATGTGGTGTTCATGCCCACTTACTCCTACTGGGCGTCGGCCTTCGGGCATCTGGCCAGCTATCTCTCCATGTTCGTGATCAGCGCCGTCCTGGGGGGCAAGTTATACCCCATCCCTTATAAGTGGGGGCGGATCTCAGGCATCCTGCTGCTGATGGGGTTTGTTTATGGGGCCATCGCCCTTTCTTCCGGCACGTTCCCCTCACTGTACCCTGGCTTTTCGTTCAGCACCGGGCCCGGCATACACTGGATCCAACTGGGCATTAACACGGTTCTGATCGGCCTGTACGGCGTTGTATGCTGGTTCTTCCTCCGTCGCCGTCCTATCCCCACCGCTTGAGTTTCTTCTGTCTTTTTTGTATCTTTGGGGCGTGTTCCGGGAAGCGGGCTGGGAAAGCCCTGCTAAAAGCGGAACAGAACGTGGCGTATGGAACTTAAGATGAAAAATCAGGAAGTGCCGGTGCTTCTTCTCACCGGTTATCTGGGAAGCGGGAAAACCACCCTTCTCAACCGCATCCTTGCCAACAAGAAAGGAATCAGGTTCGCCGTGATTGTGAACGATATCGGCGAGGTGAACATCGACGCAGACCTTATCGAGAAAGGCGGCGTAGTAGGCCAGACGGACGACTCCCTGGTGGCCCTGCAGAACGGCT
Source organism: uncultured Bacteroidales bacterium (assembly GCA_947168525.1). GTDB lineage: Bacteria > Bacteroidota > Bacteroidia > Bacteroidales > UBA932 > Cryptobacteroides. The sequence continues at coordinate 4,033 of CAMVMG010000017.1, read as the reverse complement.
GTATCTGCTGCACGCTGAAGATGGACCTGGTGGCCCAGCTGGCGGAACTTACGCAGGCCAGGAAGTTCGACTATATCGTGATTGAGGCCAGCGGCATCTGCGAGCCCGCCCCCATCGCCCAGACCATCAGCACCATCCCTGCCCTGGGGCCGCAGTATGTCAAGGGAGCACTGCCGTATGTAGACTGCATCGCCACGGTGGTGGACGCCCTGCGGATGAAGGACGAGTTTGCCGGTGGCGCCGCCCTCCAGAAGGAAGACATCGGCGAGGATGACCTGGAACGGCTGGTCATTGAGCAGATTGAATTCTGCAACATCGTCATCCTGAACAAGGTGGCGGAGATTTCCGCAGAGGAACTGGGCGCACTCAAGGGCATCGTGAAAAGCATCAACCCCGGCGCCAAGGTGCTGGAGTGCAATTATGGCGACGTAGACCTGGACGAACTCATCTATACTGGCATGTTCGACTTCGACCGCGTGGCTACATCGGCCGCATGGATAGCCGCCATCGAAGGGGAAGAGGACGAGGATGGCGAGGCCGAGGGAGAAGCGCTGGAGTATGGGATCGACACCTATGTGTATACCCGCAGGCCCGCCCTGGACCTGAACAAGTTCGACCATATGGTAGCCACCCGCTGGCCCAAGGAGATTATCCGGGCCAAGGGGCTCTGCTATTTCTCCGACGACACGGACAAATGTTACCTCTTTGAGCAGGCCGGCCGGCAGAAGGCCCTCCGGGACGCCGGCCTGTGGTTCGCGACCATGGAGCCCGAGGAGCTCCAGGAGATGATGGAGCGGGACCGCAAGCTCCGTCAGGACTGGGACCCCGAGTACGGCGACCGCATGCAGAAAATTGTCTTTATCGGCCAGCATCTGGACAAAACGGGCTTGGAAAAGCTCATGGATTCCTGCCTGGCACAATAGTTATCGGATATGAAACAACCTCTTCCGTCGCTTTTGCTGGCAGCCTTGCTGGCACTGTCCTGCAGCAGGCCTCAGCCGCAGCCTTTTCAGGTGATTCCCATGCCCAACGAAGTGGAACTGGGCAAGGGCGTGTTTTCGGTCAAGGGCACGTCCCTTGTCATGGACGACGAGATGGACCCTCAGTCCTGGGCGGCTGTCAGCCGCTTTGTGAAGGCCGTCGAGACCGCCAGCGGCAGGCCCATGAAAGAAGGGGACGGCGGGTTCAGCTTCACTGTGAACCCGGAGCTGGAGGCAGAGGAATACATCATCCGGATCGACAAACGGGGTGCGGCGGTGCAGGCATCGGCCCTGAACGGGTTCCTGTATGCGTGCGAAACCCTGAAGCAGATGCTGCCCGTGGAAGTGTACGGGAACCGAAAGGCCAAAGCCGATTGGGTGCTGCCGTATGCCACCATCCACGACAAGCCGCGCTTTGCCTACCGGGGCATGCATATGGATCCCTGCCGCCATTTCTGGTCAGTGGAGGAGACCAAGCGGTATATCGACATCATGGCCACTTATAAGCTTAACCGCCTGCACTGGCACCTGACCGACGACCAGGGCTGGCGCATCCAGATCAAGCGCTATCCGCTCCTGACAGAGGTGGGCGCCTGGCGCGATGGCACCATGGTGGGCAAGGATTTCAGCAGCAATGACGGCATCCGCTACGGCGGCTATTATACCCAGGAGCAGCTCCGTGACGTAGTGGCCTATGCGGCCGAAAGGGGCATCACCATTATCCCGGAAATCGACCTTCCGGGCCACATGGTGGCAGCTTTGGCTGCCTATCCGCAGCTGGGCTGCACCGGCGGTCCGTACAAGGTGCTGGGCCGGTGGGGCGTAGCCAAGGATATCCTTTGCGCCGGCAACGAAGACGTGTTCACATTCCTGGAAAATGTGTTGGCGGAGGTGATGGACATCTTCCCGTCGGAACTCATCCATATTGGCGGGGACGAATGCTTTAACGGCGACATGGAGCCGGGACGCCCGGACCCTTGGGATATCTGCCCCAAATGCGCCCGCAGGATGGCCCAGTTGGGTATCCGCCGGGGACCGCAGGCCAAGCATGAGCTGCAGAATTATGTGACGCGCAGGATCCAGAAGTATCTCTCGGACCATGGCCGGAGAATCCTGGGCTGGGACGAGATCCTGCAGGGCGGCCTGGAGAAAGGAGCCACGGTGATGTCCTGGCGCGGGGTTTCGGGTGGTATGGAAGCCGCTGCCCAGGGCCTGGATGCCGTGATGACGCCCACCAGCCATTTCTACTTCGACTATTATCAAGGCCAGGAACGGGACAAGGAGCCGCTGGGATTCGGCCTTTACATTCCCGTAGAAAAAGTATACAGCTTTGAGCCGATGACCGGTATCCCTGCCGCTTCCCAGCAGCATATCCTGGGCGTGCAGGCCAATCTCTGGACCGAGTACATCACTACGCCGGAGCAACTGGAATACATGCTGCTGCCGCGCATGTGCGCCCTGAGCGAGGTGCAGTGGTGCGAGGCTTCGCGGAAAGACTTCGACCGCTTCGACGCTTCCCTGGACCATACCTTCGCCATCCTGGACAAGCTGGGCTACATGTACAGCCTGAACTGCCGGGGCCTGGTGGGGCTGGACCGCAAACCGGCCCGTTCCGCCGCAGAGCTGCAGTCCTACCTGGACAGCAAGCCTTACGAGTGGTAAGTCTTTAATAGAGAAGGATTCCCAGCACTGCGCCTGCCAGGATGATGTGGATGGGGTTCATCTTGCCCCAGTAAGCAGCCACGAAGGCGGCGGCGAGCAGACACCAGCTTTTCCAGTCCGGAAAGTTTTCCTGAACCACTTGGACCTGCGGCATCCCGCCCGTCCAGGTGGTTTTTAGGATCAGGATTACGGCAGCCGCGCCAATCAGGCCCACTACCGTGGGCTTGAGCCAGTTCATGGTGTCGGCGTACAGGCGGCTGGTGCGGAATTTCATGTAGAAGTGCACAATCAGCAGCATGATCACAAACGAGGGCAGCATCAGGGACAGGGTGGCGGTAAGTGAGCCGCAGACGCCCAGCAGTTGGCTTCCTGTGGCGTTATACAGCACGTCGTACCCTACATAGGTGGCACTGTTGATGCCGATGGGACCGGGAGTCATCTGGGAAACAGCCACAATGTCCGTGAAGGTGCCCTCCGATATCCAGGGATGCTTCACCACCACCTGGCTCTGGATTAGGGAAAGCATGGCGTATCCACCGCCGATGGTGAATGCCCCGATCACGAAGAAGGTCCAGGCCAGTTGCAGTATGAGCCACAAGGTTGTCATGCCGGATGTCATTCTGAGCGTAGCGAAGAATCTTTCTTCATCCTGTACCAGCTGATGCTGAATCCCAGAACCAGCACGCAAAGGAGGATGTAGATAGGGGATACATTTAGGAAAGCTACCAGCCCCAGCGCGGTCACTGCCAGCAGCCAGGCCCACCAGGTTTTGCAGCTTTTTTGGGCCATGTTTACCATGGGAACGACGATGAGGGCGATGACCACGGGCCGGATGCCCATGAATGCGCGCACTACCCAGGGGTTGTCCTTGAAGGCCGAGAAGAACATGGCGATGGCCAGGATAATCAGAAACGAGGGGGTGATGCTGCCCAGGGTGGCGGCGATGCTGCCTTTGATGCCCCGCATCTTGTGTCCTGCGAAGATGGAAATGTTCACGGCCATCACACCGGGCGCGCTTTGTGACAGGGCGACGATGTCCGGAAGGTCCTCTTCTGGAATCCAGCCCCGGCGCTGCATCTCTGCCTGGATGATGGGAATCATGGCATAACCGCCCCCGATGGTGAAAGCGCCTATCTTGGCGAACACGGCAAAAATCTGCCACAGTGATACTTTCTTTTCCATATGCGGCTACAAAGATACGAATAAGGGCGGTTTTGAGAAAATCTGACAAAAAAATCTTTAAAAAATTTGTGGTTTCAGAAAAAGTTGCTACCTTTGCAGTCCCGTTTGATGAGAACGGGATTTTTTACGGCTCATTGACAATACTGAAAGACTAAAAGTACAAGCAAGTACCGGAAATTGTTGTAACAATTTTCAAAAAACGAGCGTCT
>CAMVMG010000016.1 GCA_947168525.1 uncultured Bacteroidales bacterium | reverse complement strand
CTTTATGACCTGCCTGCCGGACACCTGGGGCCTGAACCAGCGCTTCATCCTGCTGCCCATGAACAAGTGGTACGACGAATACCAGCGCGTGTTCCTGGGCGGCCTCACCTGCGACAGCCAGGACTTCTACAACGCGGATTACCACGCCAACGCCATCTTCCTCCCCACCATCCGCAGCCGCCGGGAAAACCTGTATATCGGCTTTTTCCACACCGGCGCCTATCAGGAGGCCATCTCCGGCTTCGGAGGCATCAAGCACTGCCTGATGCCCTCCCCGAAGCACATCCTGATTGACCGGGACAAGGAAGGAAACCTGACCACCTCTGTCTTTGCCGAGGAGCAGACCTCCGATTCCATGCTTAAGCTCCTGGGATACAAATGATAACCGCTGCGGAAATAAAGTTTATCAAGTCGCTGTCCCAGAAGAAGTTCCGGGACAGCAGCGGTTTATTCGTGGCCGAAGGGGAAAAATTGGTGGCCGAGGCCCTCTCTTCCCGCTTCACGGTAGAGAAGGTTTACCGGCGGGAAGAGATCGGCGAGGCTGCCATGGCCCGCATTTCGGCCCTTTCCTCCCCTTCTCCGGCCCTTGCGCTGGTGCGGCGGCCCAGTGACCTCCTGCGGGACGAAGTGCCCGCAAAAGGCCTTTTTCTTGCCTTGGACGGCATTCGGGATCCCGGCAACCTGGGCACCATACTGAGGGTAGCAGACTGGTTTGGCATAGATGCCGTCTTCTGTTCTCCGGACACGGTGGACTGTTTCAACCCCAAGGTAGTGCAGGCCACCATGGGCGCCATTTTCCGCGTACGCATCCACTACACGGATATCCCAGCCCTCTGCAAGGGAGTTATCGGCCGCTGTGGAAAGGTGTACGGCACCTTCCTGGATGGGGAGAATCTCTACGGGAAAAGCCTTTCCAACGGCGTGGATTCCCCTTCCATCATCGTTATTGGCAATGAGGCCAACGGCATAACGGAAAAGACGGCCGCCTGTGTGACGGACCGTCTTTATATCCCTCCCTTCTCGGAGGATGATCCCGGCTCGGAATCTTTGAATGCGGCGGTGGCTACAGCCATTACCGTAGCCGAATTCCGTCGCCAGGTTTCCCTTTAGAAATGGACGCCGATTCCGGCCGTAACGCCAAAAGTCTTGAAAGAGAGGGTTTCCAGGCCCAGGCCCAGGCAGAGCCTACCCAGCGGAATCATTCCTCCCGTTTCTACGGAAACGCCTGAAAACGAGGCCGATGGAATCTGTGCCCAGGCATTGTCGGAGTCTTGCCAGAAAACGGTTCTGCTGCCATATCCGGCTCCCAGGTAAAAGACTACAGGCCCTTTTCCTGCCAGCAATCCTGCGTGGAAAGCCCTTTCTTTCAGGGCAGATTTGCCGTTGGTCCAGATCAATTCCGGATGTTCCGCCACATAGGTATCCCCCAGTTGGGTAAAGGCAGGATGGATCCGCCAGCTGGCATAGAATCCCAGTCCGGAGGGATGGCTGGCACCGGCCATAAGACCCAGTTGCCACTCAGGTGTAAATCCGGACTGCAATAGCACATAATAATGCCAGGGAATCCTCATTTTGGGTACGGACCCCGGAACCGGTGGTAGAATGGTGGCGGGTATCGGCTGGTAGGTAAGGGCGGAACGGATTTCCGGCCGATGACTTTCAATCCGTTCAATCCTTTGTTCCCGGTGCGGGATTTCAGTGACCTGTAAAGATTCCTCGGCCTTTGGGGGAACGGAAGGTACGGCGGTGTGCGGTTTTGCCGATGCCGTTTTGGGGACTGATGGCTGAGCCGCGGGTTTTGGCGGGAGGCCTGCCCGGACCGATATGGCGTTGAAGCGCCGCTGCTGCTGTGCAGTCATTTTCCCTTTGGGATGCTGCAGGAGCTCTTCTATCCGCAACTGCTTTTCCCGGAGCGTTTCGGCCGCTCTCCTGGAACCTCGCAGCTGCTCCCGGGCATTCGCAAAATCTTCGTAAGCATCCAGGACGGATTCCCAGTACAGGAATTCCTCCTGCTGCCGGTCCCCTCTTTCCTGGGCAAAGGCCAGCAGGGAAAACAGCAGGAAGATTACTGTCAAAAAAAGTTTGCGAATCATATTACAAAATTAACAAATTAGCCGTAAATTTGAAACGATGCAGACAGAATCGGGTTTCTTGGGAAAAATGCCGGTGCTCCCGGAGGAAATGTCGGCAGGATGGGAACCAGTCCCCTCCTCCGGCTCCGGTTTCACCGTGCTGTATCGCAGCCGGCACGCCGGACGTTCCCGCCTGTTCAAGTGCCTGAAGCCGGAATGGCAGGGCAATCCAATTTATGAGTCCCTGCTCCGGAAAGAGTTTGAAATCGGCTTTTCCCTCAACCATCCTGGCATCTGCGAGTACTATTCCTTTCAAGATTATCCCGGAAGGGGCCGGTGCATTGAGATGGAATGGATAGAGGGGCAAACCCTGGGGGAAAGGCTGTCCCGGAGAAGTATCGATGGGAAAACGGCCCGGAAGATCCTCCTGGAACTTTGTGACGCGTTGGATTATATGCATCACCGTCAGGTGATTCACCGGGACCTCAAACCGGAGAACATCCTCATAACGGACAATGGCGACAATGCCAAGATTATCGACTTCGGATTTTCGGATTCGGATGCGTATGTCATCGGCAAGGAGCCTGCGGGAACTCAGATGTATGCCGCTCCGGAACTGCTCTCTGGAAAGCCGGTGGACTGTCGCTGTGACATCTATTCCCTGGGGCTCATTATGAAACGCCTTCCGGGAATTCCCGAGCGGGTGGCAACGCGCTGCCAATCTCTTTTGCCGGAGGGCCGATATGCTTCTGCGCTGGAGGTGAAGGAGGCCTTGCTCCAGAAGCGGAAGGTTCCCTTTGCCGGTGCCGTCCTTGTGCTGGTCCTGATGGCAGGGATGGCCGCTGCCGCCTTTTATTACTATGATTCCCGCCGGAATCAGGAGGAGGCCGACCGGATTCTGGAAGATGTGTGGGAACAGATTCAGGAGGCCGGTTTCCCTACAGAAGAGCCACCCGCGTAAGGCCGCTCTGCTGGCCGGCCACATACACGGGCGTATCGTCATCGCCCCTGTGAATACGGGGTATGTACAGAGGATATCCTTTAATGAATGCGGTGGCCTTGAATTCGTCTCCTTCCTGCAGGGTGGCGTTGGCGCTCTCGATAACACGGAAACGGCTGTCTCCCAGGTACTCCAGCGTTACAAGCCGATCGGGGTTCCAGCCAATCTCCAGCCGCTTTCCAACAGGCAGGGAGCCGCTTTCCACATACTCTGAATGGAGGAAGCCGGATACAAAGGAAGGATTCTTCTTCAGGCTTTCACAAAAGTCCGGAAAGCTCCGGGCTCCCGCATACCGGGCCAGAATGTCCAGGGTGACGGGACTGGGCGTGGAGGTATAATCGTCATACCCCCACAGCCGTTTGAGGGTACTGCTGGAAATGGGTTCCCTCACCTCCTGCGTGATGCTTTCGGCCAATAATTCATAGTCTTTGGGGACCGCTATCCGGTGGTTGTATTTCAGTTCCACCTTTTGAAGCAGATAGCTCAGTTCCGGGAAGTGTTTGTGTGTCATTTGTATTTGATTTGGGTATGCGGGTCTTTTACAATCATAGCCGTGCTCCCCTCCCCATAGGGCAGCCAGACCACTTTCAGTTTTTCATTGCCGCTTAGATTGGCATACGTAAGGGTTACGGCCAGCTGGGAGAGGTCCAGCTCTTCCAGCTCGGTCCCGGAAAGGGTGAGCATCAGGGTTGCGCCATCGTTCCGGATTTTATTCAGGCCGATGGAACTCAGCGGAGCTTCTATGATGATTTCCCTGGCTGCATAATCTGGAAACTCCCAATGGCCCCGCAGGGCGTTGGAATGGACTTCGAAGTGGCCGCCGTATTTGGTCTCCGGGGCTTTGACGGCCGGTAGGATGAGTTCTTCCAGATGGGGGGTGCGCAGGACGAACGATTCAATTTTGGGGTCGGCCAAAGCGCTGAGGTCCAGGCGGGTAAGCGCTTCCTCTTCCATTTGGATCTCATTCAGGTTCCTGAGGTTCTCGATTCCGGACAGGGACTGGATGCCCAGATTGAAGAGCGGCAGGAAGGTAATGTTATCCGCCTCCGCCAGGCTCAGCTGTCCGTCCCGGTCGGTGTCATAGTTCCCTAATATGTACTCCCAGAAAACCGCATCTTCGAAGGGCAGGAAGCCCGTCTCAAAATGCATCAGCGGAGAGCGATATTCTTTTCCGCCGACGGTAATGTATGCGCAGTAGAAATAGGACTGGCAGGCGGCCAGGGCATCGGCCTTGGCCTTCCACTCCATGTCCCCTGTTTGCGTGTTCAGTGCCTTCAAGGCCGATGGGTCGGTACCCAGGCGGAAGCCGGCATTCTCGGGCGTGACTTCGTCCCCGTACTGGGGGCGGGCCGATAGCAGTAAGCAGAATGATGCATCTACTACTGCCTGCAGGTCCGTGACGATGTCATTCGTACTAAAGAACTGGATATCAGACACTTCTTTTATCCCATCCACCTCCACGAAGGCGGCGAAGCAGTAACTGTGGCCGGGCTCCAGATTCCGAAGATGCAAGCTGCCGTCGGCAAAGGGATAAGCCTCCAGGGCCGATTCGGATTCCCCAAACAGGAATCCTTTCTGTCCCGTTCCGGTGATTTCGGCATGGAGGGTGGCGGAGAAAACGCCGGATTCTGCCCTCACGGAGATGGAGGGTAAAGGGGCGGTATGGCAGCTTGTCCAGTCCGAGAAGCGGGTCTGCCGGCCATTCTCTATGAAAGCCCGGATCCGGTAGTCCGAATCGGGTTTCAGGCCATCGGCCCGGAGGGTGAAGATGCCCTCTTCACTCCCCTCTGCGCGGAGGATATCGGTCCCCTGCGGGCCCTGCAGCTCGGCTCCGCAGCCTGTTACCGCCGCCGGCAGCGTGTATGTGGCAGTGAGCTGGATGCTCCGTGACGAAACGTTCATTTTCAAGTCCTTGATCTCCGGTATCTGCACCTCCGGCTGCGACGCCGGGTCACAGCCTGCGAGCATCAGTCCGAATGAGAGGAAAAGGAGAAAACGTTTCATAGTACAAATGTACGTTTTTTTCCTTTATTCTCAGCCGTGGCTACAACTTAGAGTATACATTGTGCGATAATGGAGAGCATGGCTATGCCGCCGAAATGACGGATATTGTCATGCACTTCACGGACAACTAGTTGCAGGGTTTCGCAATCGGGCTCTTCGTGCCAGACCAGATTGTGGGATTCTTTGATTTGTTTTACTTCCTCAACGCTCTTTCCTAACTTGGTTGCAAGTTTGGAAAAGGCGGCTTCGTGCAGGTACTGCCGGTCTCCGGTCGCAACTAGATGACGAATTCCATCCCGCCCCAGTTCCTTTTCCCAGTCGAACTTGACGAAATACTGGACTACCGGGCCGAAATTGACTCTGCCGTCGGAAAACCGGATTCCCTGGAAGCCATTTTCTTTTTTAATCTGCCCCCAAGTTTTGTTATGCATATTGCTGTAGCCTTTGTCAGGCGGAACAATATTGTCATCGGGAATCCAGAGGGAGTCCCCTGCTTCTCCAGTCCAACGCCCTCCGGATGTAGGAATGTTCTTCCGTCCCCGGTCACTATAAAGCTGGCCCCATAGAGCATCCAACTGCACTTGTGTCTCCTTGGGCAGCGCTTCAAACCCTTTCTGTTTTTTGTCGCTGTCCTGGATTGCATCCAAGCCAGATTGGAGTTCAAACAGAGCGTTTGCTCGCTCAGATAAAACGTTCTTCCCCCAAAAGGATGGCATGGTGTTTATTTTTTCAGAAAGAAACCAGCGACGGTTCTAATCAACTCTATTACTACTTTCGCATCGTTCTCATCTGTTTTTATCCTAACATTTCCGTCCTTGTCTCTGCTATACTCGAGCCCTCTCATATTCTTTTTAAATTGCTGTGATAATTTGCTCATAATAAATGAATTTAGAATTAATTAGATAGAACTGTTGATTACTTTGAAAAAGGATTCTTGAATTTGCCTAATTTGTGTAACTGCACCTCTTTTTTGCAGGAAGGACATGTCACAGGCATGCTGAAGACAGTGGCGTTCTGTTCGATATCAGGTGCTTTGAATGAATGTCCGCAATGGGGACATCGTACGTTGACAAAACCTCGTAACATGGTATAATGTTTTTTTATTCTTTAGACGGTTTCAACTGGAAAGTGAAAGGATTTCCTCTTCGGGTTCCTCTCAGTAATGTTGAAACTGACCGATGTTCCGTTTCGGTCTATATCCGAAATCTGCAGTTCAAGTCTTTTTTTGGGGAGTAGGTTACGGTAAATAGTGCAAAAGAGCGGATTACCCAAACTCACTTTTTTGGGGGCTTATTTGTTAAAGGACCGCCTGTACTCGCAATCGATAAACTGCCCTCCGGCGCTGTTATCGTCCTTGTGGGACAAAATGGCTTTTGTCCATAAACCATCGGCATTTTTCTCTTTCACTTCCAGAAAATAGTCTTTACTCTCATATTCACTGGGGGCAATAGTGATCTTTGTCAGATCATTCCCTTTCCATGTAAGCTTTATTGAGGACTTGATTTTCTTGGTAATGGCTCCTTTGCTTCCTTTCGAAGTCTCAACCTTTTCAACAGCGGAGATTCTTCCGCTATCGTTATAGGATATCTGAAAGTGGAAACCGGCCAATGTATATGCACCGCCATAGTAGATTTCAGTAATTCTCCCTTTACCATCCAAACTCGCATATGAGCCCTCTAGAGAAGATCCATCGCCCATATAGAAAGTGTTTTTTGCAGAAGACGGGTTGTAGACAAGGACATACTTGCTTTCTAAGGGAATGACAAGCGAACTGTACGAAGATCCACTGGATTCCCATACGGAGCCTGCAGAGTACTCGGGATAAATACAGATTTGTTTAGGAGTTTCTTTTTTCACCTGTACACGTCCCATTCGGAAAACATTCTCTGCGTTTATCGCAATCAACGCTTTATTAATGTTGTCAGTGGGAGAAAAAGAGCCAAACTTCTCTTTATAAGCAACTTTTTCAACTATGATAGATGAATAATCGCCAATGGTTTCGATGGGCAAGCTCGCAATGAGAATAACATCTTTATAGTCATGGCTCTCAGATGTTGTGGGAATCATATTAAGGATTGCGCTGTTATTCACAAAAACCTTATCATACGAAACTTGCGCAAAAGAAGTGCATGTCAGAAATAAAGCCAGGATGGCTAATAATAAACCGTTGTATTTCATATGGCAGCCTATTTCGAGAATTTACGGGAAATCCTCCATTTTAACACCTTGTCCGTATCTTTAGTCTTCCGGTAGATGTCGAGTTCTGTCCAATATCCATCACTGTTTTTTTCGACAACTTCTGTCCAAAAATGCTTTTCCTCCTTGTTCTGGCTATACGTAAAACATGTACTTACCTCAGACAAAAGGCCATCTTTCCACGTAAAAGTGTATTTTAAGGAGGTATATTGAATCGTATTCAGAAGGCCATTCTTGGAATATGTGATAGGACGCTGTTGGAGTACCCAACTCCATTTAACGATGCGACCGGCAGCATCATACTCTGTGGAACCCTTGTCATCCCTTTCTCCGTCCTGGTCATAAGTGATGCCCGTTTTGCCATTGGAAATCAGGTAAGTATCATCTCCTATGACTATTGCGCCTGTTTCGGAATCAAAACCAATACCCTTTATAAACTGAATTGTACCTCTTCTATCGAGGAGCCTCATATCAGTTGCGTAATCACGTTGCGTATAGTCCCCAAACTTCTCGACGTATTCTTTAATATCGTATGTAATTTTAGAATAGGTTCGAAGAGCTGGAAGGTCTAAATCTGAGATAGGGAAAATATCTTCAACTTCCCCCCATTGGGCGACAACAAGTGTCTTGATGTTTGACAAATCAACATCTCTAATCTCCCTTTGCGCATAGACAGGTAGAGATAGAAGGCTCACCCCAAGTGTCAATAATAGTGTCAACTTTTTCATAATCAATATTAATTAAAACAAATATTCCGTCATAGTGTAATTAATATAATAGCATTATCGAAATGCGGACTATTAAAATTGCCATAGATATTGGTGTTAAGTTATTCAAATTTGGTAAAAAGGAGCGGATTACTCAAACTCACAGAAACTCAATTGAGGGCCGATGGAAAAAAGTGAAAGCGGTTTTTGCGGTCCGCGAAAAAAAATGTATCTTTGAAAATATGATTAAGAATATTATTATCAGTTGGGTAACCCTACTGCTCACAGCGTGGATGCTGGGAGCGCAGCAGCCGGTGCAGATCTGTGCGCACCGGGGCTTCTGGGAGAGCGAAGCAGCCGGGAAGGCACAGAATTCCATTGCGTCCCTTAAAGCGGCCCAGGACGACCTGTTCTGGGGCAGCGAGTTCGACGTCCACCTCACCTCCGACGGCGTGGTGGTGGTAAACCACGACCCGGTGTACCACCTCACCACCGTCCAGAAGCACAGCTACAGGCAGCTGTCGGCCAAGGGGACGCTCCCCAACGGGGAATCGCTTCCCACGCTGGACGCTTACTTGGAGCAGGGCAAGGCTTCCAACACCATGCTGGTGCTGGAACTCAAGAAACAGTTCAGCCGCGAGCATGCCAACCGGCTGCAGGACCTTTGCATCCAGGCCCTGAAGGAAAAAGACCTGTGGGACCCTGCCCGCGTCATGTTCATCTCCTTCGACTATGAGGCCTGCAAGCGGATGGCCCGGCTCGCACCGGGCTTCACCGTCCAGTACCTGGAGGCCGACAAAGCCCCGGCCGCTGTGCACGCCGACGGCATCAACGGCATCGACTACCACTACTCGGCCTTCCGCAGGCATCCCGAATGGGTGGCCGAGGCCCATGCGCTGGGCATGTCGGTGAACGCCTGGACGGTGGACAGCCGCTCCGACATGGAGTACCTGATTGGCCTGGGCATCGACTGCATCACCACCAATAAGCCCCTGGAACTGCGAGCCCTATTGGGAAGCCGTGAACGGTACGCACAGCCCACCCAGGAATTCATCCAGGCCTATCTGGCCAGGCAGAAGCCGGATCCGGCCGCCCACACGCTGCGCCCGGACACGCTCATCTCCCGGAACAGCCCCTACCGGGCCAGCAAGAACTTCGGCAAGCGGATCGCCGTCTTCGGCGGGTCCCTGTCCGTGAACAAGGAATCCGACGCCGCCAAACAGATCTGGGCCAATCTCCTGGGGGCCGAAGTCGTCACCTACGGGGTAGGCGGCGCAGGCTTCTCCCGGGAACAGGGCTGCACCCTGCAGCGCCAGGTAGATTCGGCGGGCGTGTTCGACGTCTATGTGCTCTGGGCCTCCACCAACGACTACGGCAACAACCGCGAATGCGGCACCTGGCAGGACTACACCGCCTTTGACAATTACGACGAAAGCAAGCTCTCTACCCAGTGCGGCGGCATCAACTACTGCATCAAGACCCTGCTGGAGAAGAATCCCCAGGCGGAGATCTATTTCTTCACCTCCCTGCGTTTCTTTGGCAAGGACGCCGGTCACAATCCCTTCTCTGAGGCTCCCAACGAGACGGGAAAGACATTTGCGCAGTATATCCAGGGGCAGAAAGACTGCTGCGCCTACTACGGCATTCCTGTCCTGGACCAGTTCCAGCTGCAGGGCATCAATGCGTTCAACATGGAGCAGTACTACCTGCAGGACGGCACACACATGAACGAGGACGGCTACCGGAAAATTGGCCCTGTCCAGGCGGCTTTCCTGGCCAATGGCTTTTAACAGAACAAATCAGGCAGGGGCCCGTTCCTACCGGGCAGCGATGCACTCAATCTCCACCAAGGCACCCTTGGGGAGTGTTTTCACGGCCACGGCGCTGCGGGCCGGGAACGGTGCGGCGAAGAACTGGGCATAGACCTCGTTCATAGCCGCGAAATCGGCCATATCGGCCAGGAAAACGGTGGTCTTGACCACGTTTGCCAGGCCCAGCCCGGAAGCTTCCAGGATGGCCTGGGCGTTGGTCAGGCTCTGACGGGTTTGCTCCTGGACGCCCCCTTCCGGAAATGCGCCTGTGGCAGGGTTGATGGGCAGCTGCCCGGATACGAAAACAAGGCCTGCGCCACTGTCAATGGCCTGGCTGTAAGGGCCGATGGCCGCAGGGGCCTTCTCTGTTTGAATGGCTTTCATCGGATAAACTATTTTAAACTACTAATGCACCTCGGTGAGGCAGTAATCCCGCTCCGGAACGGTTAGGGTATAAACGGTCCGGACGGCTTTTATTTGCAGATAATCAAGCGCTTCCGGAGGAATGCGTACGGAGATGTCGCTGCTGCTGCCAAAGTTGGCCACTACCAGGTAAGTATGTACTCCGTCCGATCGGAGCCAGGCGAAGTGCCGGTCCGGGTTGAAGTGCCCGGCGTCCTGGCAGAAGCCCAGGTCGAAGGTCTTTCCGTCGGCAAACGCCGGATCTTTGGCCAGTGCCAGAATCTCTTTGTACCGTTTGAGCACGGACTTGTCCGGATGCTCCAGGGCGGGCACTTTGCACCAGTCGAAGATGGATGTGCGGCCGTCCAGGCCGCTGAAGCCTTCCGCCTGCATGCCCCGCTCCCCCATTTCCTGGCCGAAGTACAGCATGAAGGGCGCGGTGTTCAGCAGGGCCGACACGGCCAGGGCCGCATAGCCGGCTTCCGGCGCGCCCGCGAAGAAGTCGGAGGCCAGACGCTGCTCGTCGTGGTTCTCCAGGAAGTTGAGCATGCGCGGCTGCAGGTCTCGGAGGAACTGCCAGTTCCAGCTGATCCCCTTAGCGGAAGCGCCGCTGCAGGTAACTGCGCGTAATGTGTCGTAAAGACCGCATTTGTCGTAGAGGAAATCGAAGCCCACCTCTTCTACGTACATCCGGTATTTGTCTTTCTGATATACTTCGGCCACGAAGATGACGCCGGGGAATTCCTCCTTGATGCGGCCGATGAGCCACTGCATGAACTGCGGCGGCACCAGCTCTACCATGTCGCAGCGGAAACCGTCCACGCCCCTGGACGCCCAGAAGCGTACGGCCTGGTACATCTTGTCCCAGGTGCCGGTATGGAAGTCGCAGTAGTTGAGTTTGACGGTCTCGTACCAGTCGTTGATGCCGGGGTTGGGAGAAAAACAGTTGCCGGAGGCCCTGGCGGGCATTTCCGTGTAGTCCCCCGCCGGGACGGGCAGGGTGAGCGGCTGTCCGGGATAGTAGAAGAAGTCGTTCTCCGGGGCCCAGTGGACAGAGACATCGTCCCGTGCGCCCAGCTGCCCCTGGTATTCCCGGGCCACATGGTTGGGGACAAAGTCCACCAGCACCTGGAGGCCGGCTGCGTGCGTGCGCCGCACCAGGGCGTCGAACTCCTGCAGGCGGGCGTCGGAATCGTCGGCCAGGTAGGGGTTCACGTCGAAGTAGTCGGTGATGGCGTAGGGACTCCCCGCCTCCCCTTTCACCACCTTTTCCCCGGTGGAGGCGCTGGCGTGGCGGACGATGCCGGTGTACCATACATAGTTGACACCGAGCCCCTTCCAATACTGCAGGGACCCGGTGTCGATGGAGGAAAATTTACCGTTGCCCCACAATCTAGGGAGAACCTGGTAAATAATCTGTTTCATGCTACCAGTTCAGGATTTTCTTGAAGTCATAGGCGGCGGGATCCGCTACATACTTCCTGGCGGCCTCGTAGTCGGCCGGGGTGATGAAGTGGCAGATGTGGTTGAAGTAATTCTGGGAAGTGCCTCCGTCGATGTTCACCCGGCGAGGAGGAATCTTGCCTTCTGCGTTCTGGAGGTCTTTCAGGTACAGCGGATGGGCTTCTCCGTCGGCGTCTACATAGACCATGCAGCCCGTTTCCCCTTTGGAGAAGAGCTCATAGGCGCCCATAGCCAGCTCCGTGCAGTACGTGAGGTCGTAGCCGATGGGATCCTGGCAGCGGACGTCGTAGCCAATCTCTACCGGACGGGTCTTGACCTTGAGGCCGGTCTTCTTGAATTCCTTCTCCAGGATGTCGTTGAACAGGACGGCCTTGGAGATCTTGCCCAGTTCCGGATGGCCGTGCTCGTCGTAGGTCATGGACACACCTGCATTCTTGATTTCCTGGGGATCCAGGTCGTGGAAGACGCCTTCTGCCACCACAACGGTGCCGTAACCGATGCCCAGGATGCTACGCTTGATGATGGCGGACAGGGCCAGCTTCACAATCTTGTCCAGGGTAATGGTGGTCTTGTTGAACATCTCGGGGATGATGGTCATGGGGCAATGAGTGGCTTCTCCGATCCCCAGGGCCAGGTGACCGGCGCTGCGGCCCATGGCGCTGATGATGAGCCAGTTGCCGCTGGTGCGGGCATCTTCATAGACGGTGCGTGCCAGATGGGCACCCTCGTCCTTGGCGGAGTTGAAGCCGAAGGTGGGAGCATTGTTGGGCAGCGGAAGGTCGTTGTCGATGGTCTTGGGCACGTGGATGTTGTGGATGGGATAGTGCTTGGCCTCCAGGAACTTGGCGATGCGGTTGGCGGTGGAAGCGGTGTCGTCGCCGCCCACGGTCACCAGCAGCTTGATGTTGTTGTCCTGGAACAGGCCAAGGTTGAAGTTCTCTTCGAAGTCCTTGTCGGTGGGCTTGAAGCGGCTCATCTGGAGATAGGAACCGCCGCGGTTAAAGTAAGCGTCGGCCTTGAAGAAGTCGATATCCTCTGTGCGGGGAGCCTTGGAGAAAAGGCCGCTGTAACCGCCGTGCAGGCCGATTACGCGATAACCATTGCTAAGGAAGGTCTTAGCTGCAGACATAACCACGGTGTTCATGCCCGGAGCCGGGCCGCCGCCACAAAGGATAATGATGGAATCTTTCATAAAGCTATAGAGTTGTAAAAAATCTTTCCGTTAAATTGCGCAAAGATAATGATTTTTCCTGGCTTTTCCCGCCTTATTCCCGGTTTTTCGTATCCATGCAGATGGTAACCGGCCCGTCGTTGACCAGGGCCACCTGCATGTCGGCCCCGAATTCGCCGGTGCCGACGGGTTTTCCCACCGTCCCGGACAGGGAATCGCAGAACTGCCGGTACAGCGGAATGGCCAGTTCGTGCCCCGCGGCGCCGATGTAGGACGGGCGGTTCCCCTTCCTGGTGGAGGCCATCAGGGTGAACTGGCTCACTACCAGGCACTCCCCTCCTACGTCCACCACGCTGCGGTTCATCACGCCGGCCTCGTCCGGGAAAATGCGCAACGCGGCGGTTTTCTTCACCAGCCAGTCAATATCCTGCGGCCCGTCTTCGGGACCGATGCCCAAAAGAATCAGCAGGCCAGGGCCGATAGCGGACTTCACCGTTCCGCCGATACTGACGGAAGCCGACGATACTCTTTGGATAACTACGCGCATATGCAGCAAAGAAGGAGCCCGACGAGAAGGGTTAGAAAACGTTTCATGGTTTTTGTTCTAGACCAACACCTTCACCCTGAACCCGCGGGTAGTGGGCTCTTCCAGCACCTGTTGTGCTTTTGCGCGGATGCCGTCCATGGCAGGTCCCTGGGGCAGAGGAGACGCCGTGGCACCTTCTACCATAAAGTCCAGGGCCGTTTCGCCGGACAAGGCAGCGTGGGTAAGGCGGAAGGTCAGCGGGCGGATGTCTTTCAAGTGCGTAAACAGCATTTCTTCCGCCACTTCGCTGATCACGTCTTCTTTGGCGCCCAGGTTGTATTTGATGCAGAAACGCTTGACCGCCGTTTGAATTCCCAGGTAATCATAGTCCTTGGAATCGATGTCGAAAACCAGCTTCTGAATTCGGTTCACAAAGGCTTTGGTGGCGCTGTGAACCGGGTGCTCGAAAATCTGCCCGGGAGTACCGTCTTCATAGAGAATTCCCTCGTTCATAAAGAAAACCCGCGTGCTCACGTCGCGCGCAAAACGCATCTCGTGCGTGACGATGAGCATCGTGAGCCCATCTTTCGCCAGCTGCCGGATCACACTGAGCACCTCCCCTACCATCGTAGGGTCCAAGGCCGATGTGGGCTCATCGAATAAAATCACTTCCGGATGCATGGCCAGTGAACGGGCAATAGCCACACGTTGTTTCTGACCGCCGGAAAGGGCGGACGGATAGACATCGGCCTTCTGGGCCAGGCCAACTTTTGAGAGCAGTTCCATCGCTTCCTTCCTGGCCTCTTCTTCCGGAATGTGCCGCAGGCGCACAGGGGCGTAGATAATGTTTTCCAGTACGGTCAGATGCTCGAAGAGATTGAAGCTCTGGAAGACCATCCCCATTTTCTGACGCAATTTGTCCAGCGGGTAGCCCTTGGCCAGGATGTTTTCACCGTCTACCCAGATCTCGCCGCCGGTGGGCGGTTCCAGCATATTGATGGCCCGCAGGAGGGTACTTTTTCCTGTCCCGGAAGGGCCGATGATGCTGATGACCTCTCCCCTTTCGATCTCGCAGTTTACATCTTTTAAGACGGTAATTCTGGAACCGTCCGGATTGGTGAATGTTTTATGTAAATGCCTAATGCTAATCATATTGCTTCTTTCTTAGGAAAAGGTTCAAGAGAAGGCGGATACCCCAGGCGATCGCAAAATACAGAATGGTTACCAGGACCAGCGGGATAAAGGCGTCGAAGGTGCGGCTGCGGATAAGGTCACTGGCGCGCGTTAGATCCTGGATGGCGATGTAACCCACAATGGAAGTCTCTTTCAGCAGCGATACACACGCGCCGATGTACAGCGGAAGGCCTTTCTGCAACGCCTGCGGAAGTACAATGCCGATAAATGTTCTCAGGGGCGTAAAGCCCAGGCTCAGGCCTGCTTCCGTCTGTCCTTGCGGAACGGAGGAGATGGCCGAGTCGAAGATACTTCCGGAGGATGCTGCAAAGCAGCAGGCAAAAGTGACGATGGCCACCACCGTAGCGGTAAGGCCCGTTCCGGCAAAGACAATGTAGAACATAATGAGCAGCAGCACCAGCGTAGGGATGCCTTCGATGAAGCCTCCGTAGAAACCGGCAAGGCTGCGCAGCCATTTGCGCCGGCTGCGTTTAGCCGCACAGACAAAAGCGCCCAGGATGGTGCCTAGTAAAATGGAGAAGAGGGTAATCTGGAGCGTTTTCCAAAGGCCGTCAACAATCAGTTTCCATCGGCTCTCCGTAATCAGGTTCATGCGCAGGCGCTCATCAAAACTCACGCGGCGGGTAACGCTGTGGTCCACCACAAAGTAACCGGGATGGCAGTGGTAGTACGGAATGCTGAAATCCACGGATTTCTTCCGTTCTTCCGTGACGAACAGACAGCCCGATAAAACGTCCACCTGTCCGGTCTGCAAGGCCAGCATCGCCGAACCAAGGTCCTGGAAGCTCATTTCCATGGGACGGCCGACAGAAGCGGCAAACCGACGCAGCAGGTCCGGGTCCATTCCCTGCCAAAGGCCTTTGTCTCCCAGGAAACTGATGGGCTCCAGGCAGGCGGCGGTAATGCAGTGGAGCGGCTTCCCCGAGGCAGGAGGAAGCTCTGGCCTGCAGTCCTCGGCGCCTTCTGTCCAGTAGGCCATTATATCCTGGATGCCGGGGCCGGACAAGAAGGCGTTGAGCTGTTCCAGCAGTTGCGTATTCCCCTTTCTGACAGCGAAAGCCACGTCAAAACTCTCTTCCCCGCGCATGGCTTTTTTCAAGCCCAGCCGGGACAGGGTTTCCGGGGAAAGCGCCACTTCGTCCGTAACCAAGACATCTACCTTGTTCTGTTGCAGGGCTTGCAGGCCATCGGCCTCTGAATTGATGATGAACAGTTCAATGTCTTTGCGTGGCGAGAAATGCTGCTCGTAATAGCTCCCTTGAGGGCAGGCCAGCCTGAGGCCGGCCAGGTCTTCTTCTGAATGCAGGACAATGGTGCTGTCTTTCTGATTAGCGCAGCCAAAGGCTGCCATCAGCGCAATAATGCCTGCCGTTATGCTTTTCCTTGTCATTGAAATGGAGTGTAAAGACTGGGCGGGTACAATCTTTGTTGAATGTACAAATATAGAAAAGAACGCGGACAAAAACAAAAGAGGCTGACCAGGTCAGCCTCTTTGTCATATTCTCTCGCGGAGCCATCTCTTAATCCAGCCAGAAGAGCTCCCAGGAAGAGTCGTTGCAAGGATTGTTCAGGTTGGGGTGGGTAGCGTCGGTGATCACGCGCGTCTCGTTGATGTCCAGCCATTTGCTCCAGCCGGTAGCCTTGTCAAAAGCGGAATCCTTATAGCGGGATTTCATCATGGTGTACGTGAGGTCCACATCCTCGCCCTGGCCGGCATAGATGGAGATACCCACGCTGTAAGAACCGCGTTTGGGGCAGATGGACTTGCCATCGCCCGATTTCAGGTGCACACCGTTCATCCGGTACACGAGGGCGGCGTCGATGGCCTTCTTGAGGTCCTCTGCGATGGTTCCGGCCTGGGCCTTGAGGGTTGCGTCAGTCATGAATTCGGCCACGTTGTCGGCATAGTCCAGCAGGTCTGCGTGGGGACAATCCTTCTCAAACAGATACACCCAGGAGGTGGCGACATCCAGATCCATCGGGTGCTTCGGATAGGTACTCGCCATGAACTCGCCGAACTTTTTCACCTGCTCGTTGATAGCGGCAATCTTGTCCGAGCGCCAGCAGGCGAAGTCGCAGTTCTCATTGTGGTAGACATCCTTCTGATGATCGTCCGGAACATTCTTGAATGCGATATAGAACTGTGTCTCCAGATAGGTCTTCTGGGCGCCGATGGCCTTTTCAAAGTCGGCGGGGTAGTCGTTCAGTGCCTTGACGATGCCCATGACATGGTCATTGTTGACACGGGCGACATGGGTGCTGGCGAACTGATATTCGCAATAAGGAGCCATTTCCGTAAGCACTTCCAGCTGGCCCATCAGGCAGTCGTACCAGTAGAGGGCCTTGAGCTTGGTGTTGGTCTGCTTGAGCGCCTCGGCAAAGGTGACGATGGCCACTCCTTTCTCCTCGTTATTGTCGTCGTAGACGGCTCCTTTGGTAAGGAGCTCGGTGCCGAGGTCGAATCCGCCGCCGTGGTTCATGGGCATAAGGATGTA
Source organism: uncultured Bacteroidales bacterium (assembly GCA_947168525.1). Classification (GTDB taxonomy): domain Bacteria; phylum Bacteroidota; class Bacteroidia; order Bacteroidales; family UBA932; genus Cryptobacteroides. Next base: position 27,761 of record CAMVMG010000016.1, on the reverse strand, counting down.
GTTCTCTGCGGGGGCATTCTCCTTGGTCCACTGGATGAACTCTGCCAGCGTGGCCGCACTGTTCAGTTTCACCTGGCTGGCGTCTTTGTATTTGTACTGCTGGTAGCCGGTACGGGTAAGGTCTGTATTCTTATCCAGCACATAGCGGTAAGTGGTGCCCTTCTTGCCGCGGAAATCCGCGGAGAACTCTTTGTCGCTGGCGGACATGGAATACATGACGGTCACGCCCACTTGGTTCCGGTCGGTGGAGAGTTCCTTCTGCAAATCCTCGAGGACATATTCCAGCTGCCCGTCCACATTGCCACCGCCGCAGCCGTAGATCATCAGCGTGTATTTGGCTGGGGTCTGTTTTCCGGGGGTGTCTTTTGTGTCTTTCTGACAGGAAGATACTGTCAAGCCCAGGGCCGCGATGCCGGCCACAATGAGCAGGTTAAGTATTTTTTTCATCATTTCATAGTTTTTGGATGCGCAAATTTACAAAAAAACAGAAAATGGAGCTGCCTGCTTCCGATTTTTAATCCGAAAAATAATCCTTACCTTTGAATTCGTGGACAGCCGTACCTACATAGCCATCGACCTCAAGTCGTTCTACGCCTCGGTGGAGTGCGTGGAGCGGGGCCTGGACCCGCTCACGACGCGCCTCGTGGTGGCCGATGCCTCCCGCACCGACAAAACCATCTGCCTGGCCGTGTCCCCCGCTCTGAAAGCGTATGGCATCCCCGGGCGGCCGCGCCTGTTCGAGGTGAAGCAGCAGATTGCCCGCCTCAGAAGGGAGAACCCCCGCCTGGAGCTGGACTTCATCACAGCCCCCCCGCAGATGGCCAGGTACTTGGAAGTGAGCGGGAAAGTGTACGGTGTGTACCTCCGACTCATCGCCCCGGAAGACATCCACGTGTACTCTATTGATGAGGTGTTCATCGACGCCACCCAGTACATCCGCATGTACAGGATGGATGCTCACAACCTGGCCCGGCGCCTGATCCGCGACGTGCTGGCAGAGACCGGCGTCACCGCCACGGCGGGTATCGGCCCCAACCTGTACCTGGCCAAGGTGGCCATGGACATTGAGGCCAAGCACCGGCAGGCCGACGCCGACGGCGTGCGCATCGCAGAGCTCACGGAGAGGGATTACCGCGAAAAATACTGGACCCACCGGCCCCTGACCGACTTCTGGCGCATCGGGCACGGCACCGAGGCCCGCCTGGCATCGGCCGGGATGTATACCCTGGGTGACGTGGCCCGGATGTCCCTGAACAACGAGGAAGTGCTGTACAGGCTCTTCGGGGTAAACGCAGAGCTCCTCGTCGACCACGCCTGGGGCTGGGAGCCCTGCACCATGGCCGACATCAAGCGCTACCGGCCCGCGGCCAGCAGCCTTTCCAGCGGGCAGGTCCTGATGGAGCCCTACTCCTTCGAGAAAGCCCGGCTCATTGTCCGGGAGATGACCGACCTCCTGTCCCTGGACCTGGTGGAGAAGCGCCTGGTCACTACCCAGCTCGTGCTCCATATCGGCTACGAAGCCGGCAAGGGAAGCGGGCCGATGGTGGAAGACTGGTACGGCCGCCCCACCCCCAGGCCGGCCCACGGTTCCGTGAACCTTCCCTTCCCCACCTCGGCCACTTCCATCCTGCTGAAATCGGCCATGGAACTCTTTGACAGGATGGTGGACAGAAACCTTTTTGTAAGAAGGGTTTATGTGGTAGCATCGCAAGTGATGGATGAGGAAAAGGCAACGGGTCGCCAGTTGAGCCTTTTCGACGAAAACCCGGACACTTCGCGGGAGCGGAAACAGCAGGAAGCTATCCTGGAAATCCGGCGGAAATTCGGGAAGAACGCCATCCTCAAGGGCATGAATTTCGAGGAGGGTGCCACCACCCGCGAACGCAACCATCAGATAGGAGGACACCACGAATGAGCACCCCGTACGACGACATCATCCATCTGGAACACCCCACTTCCAAGCGGCACCCCCGGATGTCCCTTCTGGACCGCGCCGCCCAGTTTGCGCCCTTCGCCGCCCTCAGGGGATACGATGATGTGATTGAAGAAAACCGCGAAAAAAGCGAGGCGGAGCACTCTTTTTAGCGTTTTTTCCTTTTTTTGGTTATCTTTGTAGTATTTCGTGTGCGCACATGTGCATACGCGCGATGAGATGGATTACACCAGTGCCAAACAAAGGATAGAGCAGCTGAAGGCGGTTCTGTGGGAGAACAGCCGGAAGTATTATGTGGATAATGCGCCCACCATGAGCGACTTCGAGTACGACCAGCTGATGCATGAGCTGGAGCGCCTGGAGGCCGCTTTTCCGGAGTATGCCACGGAAGACTCCCCCACCCGCCGCGTGGGCTCAGACCTGGAGACCCCCGGCATGGCTCCCGCAGAGGGCGGTTTCGCCAAATATCCGCACAAGTACCCCATGCTCTCGCTGGGCAACACCTATTCCGTACAGGAGGTGGAAGAATTCGTGGAGCGGGCCTCCAAATCCCTGGAATCGGCCTTTACATACTGCTGCGAGCTCAAGTTCGACGGCACCGCCATCTGCCTCACCTACCGGAAGGGAAAACTCTTCCGCGCCCTCACCCGCGGTGACGGCGTGGTGGGAGACGATGTCACCGAAAACGCCTGGCGCATCGCCTCCATCCCGCATGCACTGAAGGGTAGCGGCTATCCGGAAGAGTTCGAGATCCGCGGAGAGGTCCTGATGCCCTACGAGTCGTTCGATCGCCTGAACCATGAGCGGGAACTGGCCGAGGAACCTCTCTTCGCCAATCCGCGCAACGCCGCCAGCGGGTCGCTCAAGTTGCAGGACCCGGAAGAAGTGGCCCGGCGCGGTCTGTTCTGCACCCTGTACCACATTCCTGTGGGCCAGGTAGACTACCCCACCCACGACGCAGCCCTTTCCGCCGCCGCCTCCTGGGGCCTCCCCGTGTCGGACAAGCGGCAGATTTGCCATTCCATCCGGGAAATCGAAGACTTCATCGCCTACTGGGACCGCTCGCGCAAGGAACTCCCCTACGCCACGGACGGCATCGTGATTAAGATCAACGAGCTTTCCTGCCAGGACACCCTGGGCTATACGGCCAAGAGCCCGCGCTGGGCTGTGGCCTACAAATTCAAGGCGGAACAGGCCTGCACCCCCATCCTGTCCATCGACTATCAGGTGGGGCGCACCGGGGCGGTAACCCCTGTGGCCAACATGGAACCGGTGCTGCTGAGCGGCACCATGGTCAAGCGGGCCACGCTGGTCAATGAAGACCAGATCCGCAGCCTGGACATCCACGAAGGAGACTGGGTGTATGTGGAAAAGGGCGGCGAGATCATTCCCAAGATTACGGGCGTGGACCTGTCCCGGCGGGCTCCAGGGGCCGTTGTGCCCGTTTTCCCCCGGGTGTGCCCGGACTGCGGCACCCTCCTGGTAAAGCCGGAGGGAGAAGCCCGCTGGTTCTGCCCCAATACCACCGGCTGCCCCACCCAGATCAAGGGGCGGCTCATCCATTTCCTGTCCCGCAAGGCCATGAACGTGCTGGCCGGCGAGGCCACCGTGGAGCAGCTCTACAACCTGAACCTGGTACGCACCCCGGCCGATTTCTTCACCCTGCGGGAGTCCCAGCTCCTGGTGCTGGAGGGCTGGAAGGAAAAGTCGGCCCGTCGCTTCCTGGACAGCCTCAGGGCCTCCCGGAAGGTGCCCTTCGAGCGCGTTCTCTTCGCCCTGGGCATCCGCTACGTGGGAGAAACCACCGCCCGGGACATCGCCCGCCACTTCGGCAGCATGGAGGCGGTGGCGTCGGCCTCGCGGGAAGAGCTGCTGGCAGTGCCGGAAGTGGGGGAAGTGATTGCCGACAGCGTCCTGGCCTATTTTCGCTCCCCTGCCACCCGGGAAGAGCTGGATCGCCTCTCCGCCGCGGGCTTGCAGTTCTCGCTGGAGCAGAAGGCGGGGCCCGTGTCCAACGCCCTCGCGGGTAAAAGCATTGTAATCAGCGGCAACTTCTCCGTTTCCCGGGAAGAGATGAAAGCCCTGATCGAGGCGTACGGCGGTAAGAACACCTCTTCCGTGAGCGCTAAGACGGATTACCTCCTCTCCGGCAGCAAACCCGGGCCGGAGAAGATGAAAAAGGCGGAGCAGCTGGGCATCACCGTCCTGGACGAGGCCGCCTTCCGCCAGTTGGCAGGCATTCCGGCGGAGGGACCCTCTGCCTCCGCGTCGCTTCGCGACCCTGTACGGGAAAATGCTCCGGCAGAGGGTCCCTCCGCCGGAATGCCTGAAAACCTTGAACCCACCTTGTTCTGAAGATGTTCCGGCGAATGGTCCATAGGCTTGAAGTCCTGGTCCGGTGGATTTCCATCTGGATCGGGCGCATCGTGCGTTTCCTCACCCACGACATCTGGTACCTGAACACGGAAGACTTCTCCCGCTGGAAAGCCCGCCTGCTGCAGGACGCCCGCACCGTGCTCCTGATGCTGGACACCTTCACGGACCAGAAAATCGGCTATCAAGTGACGGCCCTGGCCTACAAGAGCATGCTGTCCGTGGTCCCGGCCATCGCCATCGGCTTTTACCTGACAGACGGAGTGGGCCTCAGGGACCGTTTTGCCGAGATCCTCTACGCCAATCTGGGGGAACAGGACCTGATCGACTCCCTCCTGAAGGCGGCCGATGCCATTGTGAACACCGCGGAATCCGGCCTGTTCGGCTTTATTTCCATGGCCTCGTTCCTGTGGATCGTGATTTCGCTGATGATCACCGTGCGCCAGGTGTTCAACAACGTCTGGCGGGTAGAGCGGGAGCAGAAATTCCTGAAGATGATGGGCGTGGTGATCGGCATCATGATTCTGGCTCCCTTTGTGGTGATTATTTTCTTCTCCGGGTCGGTGGTCTATTCCCATGTGCTGGACTGGATCGTTCCCGGAGACCTTTTTTTCTCCGACAGCCTCAAGACATTCTTGTCGTGGGTGCTGTTCGCCGGCGTCATCGTATTGGTGTTGACGCTGATGTTCAAGTATATACCCGGCACCAGGGTGCATTCCAGGCATGCCTTCAAGGCGGCTCTGATCGCCGGGCTCATCTTTACCCTGGTGCAGTACCTGTACCTGGAGACGCAGGTGATGGTGGCCAAGCAGAATGCCGTGTACGGCGTGCTGGCGGCCATTCCCCTGTTCATGATCTGGCTCAACCTGGGATGGACCATCATCCTGTACGGGGCGGAACTCTCGTACGCTTTCCAGAACGTGGAAAGCCATCATCTCCGCCTGAGCAAGGCCAGGACCGACTAAAGACAGAGAGGCTATGAGTTTTTCGGAATTTACAGAGAAAGATTACCAGTTGATCGACCAGGACTATGCGCTCCTCAGGGAGAGCGCCCGGAAGCGTTGTACCGGCGAGGAAGAGTTGGCGGTGGTGCAGAAGGCGTTTGACTTTGCCAACGATGCCCACCGGAACGTGCGGCGCCGCAGCGGGGAGCCCTACATGCTCCATCCCATCGCCGTGGCGCGGATTGTGGTGGACGATATCGGCCTGGGCTGCAAATCCATTGCCGCCGCGCTGCTGCACGACGTGGTGGAAGACACGGACTACACGGTAGAGGACATCCAGCGGGAGTTCGGCAGCAAGATCGCCACTCTGGTGGACGGGCTCACCAAGATCAAGAACGTGCTGGATACCGGGCTGGAGAAAGACCTCTCGCAGCAGAGCCTCCAGGCCGAGAACTTCAAGCGGATCCTGCTCACCCTCAACGACGATGTCCGGGTGGTCCTGATCAAACTGGCCGACCGCCTGCACAACTGCCGCACCATCGAGCACATGCCCGAGCACAAGCGGGACAAGATCCTGTCAGAGACCATGTTCATCTTCATCCCCCTTGCGCACCGGCTGGGCCTGTACAGCATCAAGAGCGAGCTGGAGAACATCTGGCTGCGCTACAAGGAGCCCGAGGCCTACAAGGATATCGACGCCCGGATTAACAAGAACATCCTGGAGCGGGAAAACGAGATGAACGAATTCGTGAAACCCATCTCCGACGCCCTCACGGCCGCCGGTTTCAAGTTCGAGATCAAGAAGCGGGTGAAAACCCCGTATTCGGCCTGGCACAAGATGCAGACCAAGCAGATTCCCTTCGAGGAAGTGTACGACCTGTATGCCATCCGCATCATCTTCGATGCCCGCCGGGACACGCCGGACTCGGAACGCGACCAGTGCTACCATATCTTCTCCATCATCACGGGCATCTACCGCTACATGCCGGAGCGCCTCAGGGACTGGGTAAAGAATCCCAAGTCCAACGGCTACGAGAGCCTGCACTGCACCTTGCTCAGCGCTACGGGCGTGTGGATAGAGGTACAGATCCGCACCCGCCGCATGGACGACATCGCGGAGAAGGGCATCGCCGCCCACTGGGCCTACAAGAAAGACGGGTACCTGGGCGAGGGCGACAAGGAGATGGACACCTGGCTGTCCCGGATCAAGGATATCCTGGTGAATCCGGACGTGAACGCCCTGGAACTGCTGGATATTATCCACAACGACCTCACCAGCGCGGAAATCTATGTATACACGCCCAAAGGCGAGCAGCGAACCATCCAGAAGGGCTCCACGGCCCTGGACTTTGCCTATTCCATCCATTCGGAGGTGGGCAACAAGGCCATCGCCGCCAAGGTGAACCAGCGGCTGGTGAAACTGGGCCAGGTGCTCAAAACCGGCGACAAGATAGAGATTATCACGGCCGAGGACGGCAAGCCCCAGCGCGAGTGGCTGCAGTTCCTGGTTACCCGCCGCGCCCGCAACCAGGTGATGGACTTTTTCAAGAACGAACGCCGCCAGACGGTGGAGTTCGGCCGGAAAACCCTTGAAGGCCAAGTGGAAGCACTGGGCTTTAAGTGCGACGAGAAAACCCTGCAGCGGGTCGAGGTGGCATACAAGGCGGGCTCCCGCGAAGAGCTTTTCTACAAGATTGGCATCGGCTCGCTGAATCTGGGTAACCTGGCAGAGGTGCTAAAGCGCTCTTCCGGCAACCGGCTTTCCTGGATCCGCAAGGTTCTGGGCCGGGAGCAGAAGGAAGAGGCCCCGCAGGGCGAGACCATCCTCATCGGCTCGGAAGACCCTTCCGGAGTGCAGTATGCGATCGCCAGCTGCTGCAATCCCATCCCCGGAGACCCTGTGGTGGGTTTCAAGGCGCCGGACGGCACCATCACCATCCACAAGAAGAGCTGCCCGGTGGCGGAGAACATTGCCGCCCTGCACGGAGACTGGGTGGTGGTTCCCAAGTGGCTGGAGCATCAGACCGAGGACAATTCCTTCCTGGTGCGTCTGTCGCTGCGCGGCATCGACCGCGTGGGGCTGCTCAACGAGATTTCCCGCTACCTGTCCCTGGTGATGGGTGTGAACATGCGGCGGCTGAACCTGTCGGCCGAAGGCGGCCTGTTCGAGGGCTATATAGACCTGTATGTGAATTCCCGAGACATCCTGGAAAAGATGATCCGCAAACTTTCCTCCATCGAAGGAATCAGCAACGTTACAAGAAGCGAACTATGAACCTGAATAAGTTTCTCCCCCTGATACCGGCCGCCCTTGTCCTGGGCGCCATGATGTTCCCCTCCGGCTGTGCCAATACCACGGCCTCCCCTTCCGGCGGGCCAAAGGACACCATCCCGCCCGTGATTGTGAAGATCGCCCCCCTGCCTGGCGCCACCAACGTACCGGTGCACAACACCACCGTGCGCTTCACCTTCAATGAGTACGTGAAGATAAAGGACGTAAACGGCATCTTTCTCTCCCCTCCGCAGGAGAAGAAGCCCAAGGCCGTAATCAAGGGCAAGTCGGTGGTGGTGAGCTTCGAAGAAGATCTCGTGCCCAACACCACCTACACCCTGGACCTGACGGGCGCCATCCAGGACAACAACGAGGGCAACCTGTTCCCCGGCTATACCCTGGTATTTTCCACGGGAGACCAGATCGATTCCATGGCCGTGACAGGCCTGGTCCAGGACTGCAACACCCTAATGCCCGTGAAGGGCGCTACGGTGCTCTTCTATAAGGACCATGCCGACTCCGCCATCTTCCTGCATCGGCCGGATGCCGCGGCCCGCACCGACGACTGGGGCTTCTTTTCCCTCCGCAACATCCAGGACACCCTGTACCGGGTGTACGCCCTGAAAGACGCCAACAACAACAATATCTATGAGCCCGACAACGAAATGGTCGCGTTCCTGGACTCCCTGTTCCGTCCGGTGACCGTGATCAACGATTCCCTGTACGAGTTCAAGAAATTCGACATGAAAGATACGCTGCTGTGCCTGGCCCGAAAGACGGAGATGGAACTGAGCCTGTTCCGGGAAACGCCATCCAAGCAGATGATCATGAACAAGGCGCGGGTAGACCTGAGGAGCGCCTACGTCACCTTCAATGCCCCGGATGCCGTGGTGCACGACCTCCGCGTCAAGGGGCTGCCGCGGGAAAAGCTCATCTCCCAGTTCAATCCGGAGCGGGATTCCCTGGAGCTGTGGGTGAACGAGCAGGGCAAGATTCCGGACACCCTGCAGGTGGTGGTCCGCTACGACAAGACAGACTCTACCGGGGTGAAAAAAGCCACGGACGAGACCCTCAAGCTGGCCCTGGACCGCAAACTGCGGGCAGAGATGATGAAAAGCTCCACCCGGGACCTCAAGCACGAGGACACTCTGTGCACCTTCAAGTCCACGGCCGAGCCCACTACGGTGGAGCAGTACGGTTTCGAGCTGGAGTTCAAGTATCCGCTGATCGAGGACGGCTGGGACTCCCTGAAACTGCGGGCGGTGAATCCCCGTCAGCAGGAGTCGCTCCTGGCCGTGACCGTGACACAGGATTCCACCAACCTGCGCAAGTTCCGGATTATGCCGGAAGAGCCATTCCAGAAGGGCTACGACTATATCCTGCGGGTGCCGCACCGGCGGTTCCGGGACATCAACGGCTACCGGAACGACAGTACGCTCCTGAAGGTGACCCTTCCCACGGACGACAAGCTCAGTTCCATCTGCCTGGAACTTTCCGGCGTACACAACAAATACATTATCGACCTGCTCAACGAGAAACGGGACAAGATTATCAGGAGTTTCATCGTGCACGAAGACGGCCCGGTTGTGTTTCCCTATTTGAAAGAAGCCTCTTACTGCATCCGCATGACCGAGGATGTGAACGGCAACAATCTGGTAGATACCGGTAACCTGCTGGAGCACCGGCAGCCGGAGAAGGTGCGTTTCTTCAAGGTAGATGACCAGTTCCTGATCAAGGTGCTGGAGCGCTCGGAGATGGTCTGGACGATAGACATGGAGGAGATGTTCCGATGAAAAAGCACCTTCTCATCTGTCTGCTGCTCGCTGGTGCAGCCTTTGTGTCCCGCGCCCAGGTACGGGAAGAAACCGTAGACCTGGAAAAGGAGTTCTTCTCCCTGCCGCAGGAAGTTACTCCGGAATACCTGGACAGCACCTCTATCAAGTCGGTCAAGCCCAACGATTACTGGATGGTGGGCGTGTACGGCGGCGCATCGTTCCAGTACGGCAATTTCAATCCCCACCGCTCGGTGCGCTGGGTGGTCCAGTATCCTGTGTACGGGTTCTCCCTGATCCGCCATTTCACCATGTTCGGAATCTTTCCCAACATGGCCCTGGAGCTGGGCGCCCAGATGAATTACGAGGGCTACGAGTTCAAGCGGAACAAGGAAACCGGGTACATCCCTACGGAATCGGGCGCCTACAAGATGATGATGACGGTGCCGGAGGCCTTCATGCTCTCACACTTCCACATCGACATGGGCGACCACTTCAAACTGCTGGCCAAGGTGGGCCTCTATGGCGGCTACAGGACTTCTATCACGCGCATCCCGGACGAGCCCTATGCCCAGTCATCCACCTTCCTGGAGTACGAGCACGCCTTCCGGGACTACGACAAACGCGTGTCCTACGGCGTCAAGGGCGGGCTGGGTTTCGGCCTCGTGTTCGACCCCTTCGAGATTCATGTGAACGTGCATGTGAAGTGGGGTTGGAACTCCTTCTGGCAGCCGGACTACTACAGCCCGTACTATTACCGTTTCGGCTATCCGCTGGACGGCGGCATCAATATCGGCCTGTATTATCAGCTGACACCCCGGCACGGGCACTCCCGCGCGGAGCTCAGAAAGATGGCCAGGCGAATCGTAGAATCTGAGAACAGATAAGCATGAAAACACTGGAAGTGAAAGTGGGCCCTGTCCGCATCGGCGGCACGGCTCCCATCGTCCCCCAGACGATGCTCAATACCCATACATCCGATATCGAAGCCTCGCTGGAGCAGGCGGTACAGGTGGCCCGCGCAGGGGCGCAGCTCATCCGCATCACCGTCCCCTCCCTCAAAGACGTGGAATGCCTCGCAGAGATCCACCGTCGTTTCCGCGCCCTGGGCTATGATGTCCCGCTGGTGGCCGATGTCCACTTCTCCTCGGAGATAGCCATCGCCGCGGCGAAGGTGGTGGAGAAGGTGCGTATCAATCCCGGTAACTTCCATCCCGACCACGAGAAGGCCCGGGAGCGCTTTGCGCAGTTCCTGGAGGTGTGCAAGGAGCATGGAACGGCCATCCGGATTGGCCTGAACCACGGGTCCCTGGGCCGGTATATCATCGAGCGGTACGGGAATACGCCCAAGGCTATGGCTCTGGCGGCCATGGAATGGGTCCGGATGTGCATGGATGCCTCTTTCTACCAGGTGGTGGTGTCCCTGAAGGCCTCCAACACGGTGGTGATGATCCAGGCCTACCGGGAACTGGCCGCCCTGATGCAGGAGACAGGCGTGGTGTTCCCTCTGCATGTGGGGGTGACGGAGGCCGGCAACGGCGACACCGGCCGCATCAAATCCTGTGTGGCCATCTCTACCCTGCTGTCGGAGGGAATCGGAAATACGGTGCGCGTTTCGCTCACGGAAGACCCTGTGAACGAGGTGCCCGTGGCCCAATATCTGGCCCACCGCTATTCCGGCGCCCCGGCCCCGGAAGGCCTGAGCGAGCGGGAAAAGGTAATCCTGAAAGCCGCCTGCGACTACGGGAAAAAACTGATCGACCGGGAGATAGACGAGGTCTCCTTCCCGGACCTTCCTTACGGGGACTACCTCGCCGATGAGCTGATGCAAGCCTGCCGACGCCGCTTTTACAAGCCCGAATACATCGCCTGCCCCGGCTGCGGCCGCACCATGTACAACCTGCAGGAGGCGTTCGAGGCCGTGAAGGCGCGCACCTCCGATATGAAGGACGTGGTGATTGCCGTAATGGGCTGTATCGTAAACGGCCCCGGCGAGATGGCCGACGCGGACTACGGCTATGTGGGCGAGGGTGCGGGCATGGTGAGTCTGTACCGCAAAAAAGAACCCGTCCTCAGGCACATACCCGAGGACGAGGCAGTAGACCGTCTGGTGGAATTAATCCGGAAGGACCGCGAGCACTGATTCAATGGCGCGGACCTTGTCTCCCACCTTTACTTTTACATCGGCTTCCAGCGGGACGAACAAGTCTATGCGGGAGCCGAATTTGATGACCCCGCACTGGTCTCCCCGGTACTCGATGCGGCCAGGCTCCGAATAGCAGACGATGCGCCGGGCGAAGGTGCCTGCGATCTGTTTGAAGAACACCTCTCCATGCTTGTTCCGGATACTGGTGGAGGAATGCTCGTTGAGCTCTGACGACTTGGGATGGAAGGCCAGCAAGTATTTCCCGGGGTGGTATTTGTAATAGGTGATTTCCCCGGTGATGGGCCAGAAGTTGCAGTGGACGTCGAAAAAGTCCATGTAGACCGAGATCTGGATGCAGTCCCGTTTCAGGTACTCTTTCTCGAAGGCTTTCTCTACGATAACTACCTTTCCGTCGGCCACAGAAGTGACCAGGCGACTGTTTTCCTCTTCCGGGGTGGAACGGTCCGGGACGCGGAAAAACCACGTGATGAACACCATGAAGACCACGAAGGCTATACAGAGCGGCAGGCTGATCCACAGGATGGGGATGTAGCGTGCCGTCAGAAAAATCAGGACGGCGCAGATACACCAACTGATGAGGATGGTGCCGTAGGAATCGTTGTCGATTTTGATAAATTTCATCTTAGAGAAGTCCGTTTAAGAGCAGATAGACATAGCCGGTGGGGATGGCGAAGAGGGCGCTGTCGAAACGGTCCAGCAGCCCCCCGTGCCCCGGCATGATATTTCCGGAATCCTTCACGCCGAACTGGCGTTTCCACAGGGATTCGAAGAGGTCTCCAAAAACGCCGGTAACGTGCATGAGGCTGGCCATTACCAGCACATGCACCACCGGGAAGTGGATCATTCCGGTCCAGAGGAGGATACAGGCACCCAGCAGCACTGTAAGCCAGCCGCCTGCAAAACCGGCCCAGGACTTTTTGGGAGAGATTTCCGGACACATCTTGGCAGGCCACACTTTTTGGCCCAGGAGCATGCCGAAGCAGTATGCGCCAACGTCCGAAGACCAGATGATGACAAGGAACGAGAGCATGACGAGACCGCTGTAGCCGTTTGCCGTGCTGACCACAAACGGGGACAGGGACAGCGGCAGGCCGATATATACCAGACCGGCAAGCACATAGGCGTTGTCCTTGAAATCTTTGTGGTGCACCACCATGTACATGAGCAGGGCTAGAAGCAGGAGCAGCACAATGCCCAGGTATTTGACCGGAAGGGCGGGCTCTACCAGGGTGGTGGCGAAAACCAGGCCGAACGCAATGATGGCAAACGCGATGGCCAGATTCCGTACCGGCTTGTTCTTATCCCCCAGGGTAATCTGGTAGTACTCCTGCAGCATCTGGCTTTGAATAAACAGGAACAGAGGCAAAAAGAAAAACTTACCCCCTAAAAGGCTGCCAATCATGACAGCGAGGAAAACAAGGCCCGATATGCTGCGCGTTACGGTTGTGTTCATGCCTGTGAAGGAACTTCTTCTTCCGTTGTGAACTGGTCGTCGGCCGCCGGCTTTACCTTGGGCCCCAGGATTCGTTCGATATCTTCTGCAAAGATAACTTCTTTTTCAAGAAGGAGCGCACCCAGGCGCATGAATCCTTCTTTATTCTCGTCGATGAGCCGGCGGGTGCGGTCGTGTACATCCTTTACGATAGCCTTCACTTCGTCGTCCATCAGCTGGGCGGTTTTCTCGGAATAGGGCTTAACCAGGTTGTAGCCGCGGGAGCCGCTGGAGTCGTAGAAGCTCAGGGTGCCCACTTTGTCGGACATGCCGTAGTACTGGACCATGGCGTAGGCCATGCCCGTCATGCGTTCAAGGTCGTTCAGGGCACCGGTGGAGGGCTCTCCGTTGAGGATTTCCTCTGCCACGCGGCCGCCGATGAGCTGGCACATGTGGTCTGTCATCACGCTGCGGGACCAGTTTTTGCGCTCTTCCGGGAGGCTCCAGGTGAGGCCCAGGGCGTTGCCGCGGGGGATGATGCTTACCTTGAAGACAGGGTCTGCGTACGGGAGTAGCCAGCCCACCAGGGCGTGACCCGCTTCATGATAAGCGGTGGTGCGTTTTTCCGCGGGCGTCATGATGGTGTTGGACTTGCGCTCCAGGCCGCCGATAATGCGGTCTACCGCGTCCAGGAAGTCCTGCTGCAGGACGGCCGCATGGCCGCGGCGGGCGGCGGTGAGGGCGGCCTCGTTGCAGACATTGGCGATATCGGCCCCGGAGAAGCCCGGTGTGTGCTTGGCCATGAATTCTACGTTGAAGTCTTCGCCCAGCTTGATTTCCCTGAGGTGCACCTTGAAGATTTCTTCACGCTCCTTGAGCTCCGGCAGCTCTACGTGGATCTGGCGGTCGAAGCGGCCGGCCCTCATCAAGGCCTGGTCCAGGATATCCGAGCGGTTGGTGGCGGCCAGGACGATAACGCCGCTGTTGGTGCCGAAACCGTCCATTTCCGTAAGGAGCTGGTTGAGCGTGTTTTCCCGCTCGTCGTTGGAGGAGAAACCACCGTTCTTGGCGCGGGCGCGTCCCACGGCGTCTATTTCATCGATAAAGACAATGCAGGGGGCCTTTTCCTTGGCCTGACGGAAGAGGTCGCGTACGCGGGAAGCCCCCACGCCCACGAACATTTCTACGAAGTCCGATCCGGAGATGGAGAAGAAAGGCACGTTGGCCTCCCCTGCCACGGCCTTGGCCAACAGGGTTTTACCGGTTCCCGGAGGCCCTACCAGGAGGGCGCCCTTGGGGATTTTGCCGCCCAGGGCGGTGTATTTAGCGGGACTCTTGAGGAAATCCACGATTTCCATCACTTCTTCCTTGGCGCCGTACAGGCCGGCCACATCCTTGAAGGTGACTTGTACGTCCCCTTTCTCGGTTTCGCGGGCGGTGGACTTGCCGGTGTTGAAGGGATTGAACCCGCCGCCGGGGCCGCCCTGGCCCATCCCGCGGTTCATGCCGCGGAACATCCACACCCAGAACAGGATGAAAATCAGGAGCGGGAACAGCAGCTGGAACACTTCTCCCCAGATGTGGTCTTCGTTTTTGATGACCACCTTGAACTGGTCCCCGGGCTGGAGCTCTGCGTTGAGCGCGGCAAAACTGACTTCAGGGTCAAACTTGGTGGACACCAGGAAATAGAAATGGGGAGCGCGGCGGGGTGGTACCCCGCCAGCGAATTTGTCTGTGTATTTGGCCAGGCGGTCTGCCTTGACCTTGATTTCTCCTTTGAAGTCGTTGCGGATGAAGTCAATCTCCGCCACATCCCCCGCCTGTACCATGCCCTGCACCTCTGTCCATTCAATTTTTTCCGGCGAGGCCGACTGCTGGTTGCGGAAGAGCAGATAGCCGATTCCGATGAAAAGGAGGATATACAGCCACGACAGGTTGACGATGATTTTGCGTCCGCCCTTGTTGTTGGGCATTTTGGAACTCTCTGCCATTTATTCTTCTGTTTTGGTCGCCTTTTTGGCGGGAGCTTTGCGCTCCTGATAGGTTTTGCGGGGAACATCGGCCCAGAGTTCTTCCAGGCGGTAGAAGTCCCGGTATTCTTTGAGGAAGATGTGCACGACAATGTTGCCGTAGTCCTGGATAATCCAGAACCGGTTTTCCTCTCCCTGGGAGCGGTACAGCTTATGGCCTTCTTCCTGCATTTTTTCTGCGATGTTGTCTGCCACGGCTGCGACCTGGGTGGTGTTGGAAGCGTCGCAGATTACGAAGAAATCCGTAATGGAACCGTCTATCTTGCGGAGGTCCAGCGACACGGCATCCTGCCCTTTTTTGTCGTAGATGGCATCGGCGATAAGCCGGAGATCATGGGTAATCATGTATGTTTGCTATGTGTATTATTTGTATCTTTGCACAAAGATAATCAAAATTAAGGCCAATGCAAATAAAGTGGTTTGACGAGTTGGATTCCACCAATGACGAGCTTCTGCGCGGGATTTCCCGCTATGACAATTTGTCAGTGGTGGCTGCGGTGCGGCAGACTTCCGGACGGGGGCAACGCGGGAACAAGTGGCTGTCAGCCCCGGGAGACAACCTTACCTTTTCCATCCTCCTCAAACCCGCGGACCTGCCTGCCACGGAGTTCATGTCCCTGACCTATCTTGCCACGCTTTCCGTGAAGGCGTGGATTTGCGCGCAGGACGTCCCGGCGGTGGTGAAATGGCCCAACGACATCTATGTGGGCAGGCGGAAAATCTGCGGAATGCTGGTGGAGAACCGGCTGGATGGGGCGCGGATTGGCGCTTCCGTCATGGGCATCGGCCTCAACCTGAACCAGACCGTCTTCCCCGGCGAGCTGGTGAACCCGGTTTCCCTGAAGCGAATCACGCACCGGGATTACCCTTTGCGGGAAACCCTGGAGGAGTTGCTCGGGTACTTCGACTTCTCCGCCCTGGAGAGCCCGTCCGGGCGGACCGCCCTTTGGCAGGCCTATAATCAGGGGCTGTTCCAGCAGGGGCAAGCCTGCCGGTACAGGAACCTGCTTACACAGGAGGAGTTTACCGCTACCATAAAAGGCGCCACCCGGGAGGGACGCCTTCTGATGAATGATGGGAACTCCTTCTCTTTCAAGGAGATAGGGTATATTCTCTAGGCCTGTTTCATCTGCCGGATTACTTCTGAGGGGTCTTCTGCGCGGAAAACGGCGCTGCCGGCTACCAGGATGGTGGCTCCGGAGCGGGCCAGTTCCCCGGCGTTGGCAGGGCTTATACCGCCGTCTACCTCTATATCCACCGCTTCCCTGTCCCTTCTGCGGAGTTCTTTCCGCACGGCCCTGATCCGGTCCAGGGTTTCCGGAATGAACTTTTGCCCGCCGAAACCGGCAAAGACGCTCATCAGGAGGACATAGTCGGCCTGGTCCAGATATGGGAAGATCTTTTCTACGGGGCAGTCCGGATTGATGACGATGCCGGCCCTGGCTCCGTTTTCATGGATGAGGTCCAGCAGGGCGGCCGAAGCTTCCAGGGCAGCCTCGTAGTGAAAGCTGATCATGGCGGCGCCCACCTGGGCGAAGCGAGGGATGTATTTCTCCGGATGGACGATCATCAGGTGCACGTCCATGGGTTTTTGGGCCTGGGACGCAATGGCTTCCACCACGGGGAACCCGAAGGAGATGTTGGGCACGAAGCTGCCGTCCATGATATCCAGGTGGAAAATGTCGGCATGGCGGTTGACGGTTTGGACGTCTTTTTCCAGGTGAAGGAAATCCGCCGCGAGAATGGAGGGAGCTACTTGGATCATGCGAAGTTCAGGACTATGTCGTTGAGGTGGGCTACGAAGCGCTCCAGCGAGGCCAGTTCCAGCTTTTCACCGGGCGCATGCACCCCGCGGAGGGTGGGGCCGAAGGAGATCATGTCCAGGTCCGGGAATTTTTCCAGGAACAGGCCGCACTCCAGGCCGGCGTGTATGGCCTTGACGGCCGGGTCTTTGCCGAAGAGCTTGCGGTAACTTTCCTGGCTCACCTGCAGGATGCGGGACTTAAGGTTGGGTTTCCAGCCGGGATATTCTCCGTGGTGCTCAACGTCGAACGAGCCCAGGAAGAAAGCGGCTTCTACCTTTTCTGCCATCGCGTGCAGTTCCGATGGGACGGAACTGCGCTGCGAGGTGACCACCTTGATGTGGTTCTCTTTGGTGTGGGCGGCGGCCAGGTTGGTGGAGGTCTCTACCAGGCCGGGGATGTCCAGGGACATTTTTTCCACGCCGTGCGGACAGGCCAGCAGGGTGGCGATGATATTGGCCGCCTCCCCTTCCGAGATGGCCTGCAGCGTGGTTTCTGCGGGGCTGGCCAGGACTTTGACGCCAGGGTCTGACGAGGCGAATTCTGCCGCGAGGATGTCGTTGAAGGCTTTTACGTCTTCCAGCATTTCTGCGGTTTCGTCGGCCGGGACGGCAATGACGGCCTCTGCCTCCCGGCAGATGGCGTTGGGCTTGTTGCCGCCGCTGAGGCTAAGGAGCTGGTAGTCGTATTGCAGCTCCGTGAACAGGAAGCGCACCAGTTCCCGGAGGGCGTTTGCACGCTCTTTGTTGATGTCGTCTCCGCTGTGCCCGCCCTGGGCCCCGGTGACCTTGACGGAGAGGGTCTTATAACCCTTCCGGACGGGCTCCCGGCTGAATTCGAAGGTGGCGGTGGTGTCCATGCCGCCGGCGCAGCCCACGAAGATCTCTCCCTCGTCTTCAGAATCCAGGTTGATGAGGATTTTCCCGTCGAAGAAGCCGGGCTCCAGCGCGAAGGCGCCGTCCATGCCGGTCTCTTCCGAGATGGTGAACAGGCATTCCAGCTTGCCCATGGGCTCCGGGCTGTCCAGCAGCGCCAGGCAGGCTGCTACGCCGATGCCGTCGTCGGCCCCCAGGGTGGTTTTTTTGGCCACGAGCCAGCCGTCTTCTTCCTCGAAGGGAATGGCTTGGGAGCGGAAATCGAAGGCAAAGTCTGCGTGTTTTTCGCAGACCATGTCTTGATGGGCCTGGAGCACCAGGGTGGGCACCTGCTCCTTGCCGGGGGCGGCTTCCTTTATGATGACGACATTGCCGGTTTTGTCTGTCTTGGAGGCGAGGCCCCTTTCTGCGGCGAACTGCTGCAGATAGGCGGTCATCTGCTCCTCATGGCCCGATTCCCGGGGAATGCGGGTTATTTCTTTGAAAATGCCAAGTACTTGAGCTGTATTCATCTTTTTACGGAATAACGTAGGTTTCCGTAAAGATAGTGAATATTTACGGGAAAAGGAAATTTATTGCTCTACGGGAACCACAATCATACCTTCGATGTCTTCTACCCACTGGCGGAAGAGGCGGTCCGTGGACATGAGGTCCTGGACGGTGGTGCAGGCGTGCAGCACCGTGGCGTGGTCTTTTCCGCCCAGTTCTGCACCGATGGTGGAGAGAGAGCAGTTGGGAATGAGGCTGCGGCACTCGTACATGGCAATCTGCCGGGCCTGGACAATCTGGCGCTTGCGGCTCTTGGAAACGAGGGTTTCCCGGGTGATGTTGAAAT
This sequence comes from uncultured Bacteroidales bacterium, assembly GCA_947168525.1. Taxonomy (GTDB): domain Bacteria; phylum Bacteroidota; class Bacteroidia; order Bacteroidales; family UBA932; genus Cryptobacteroides. The sequence goes on along the minus strand of CAMVMG010000016.1, from coordinate 9,326 downwards.
ACTCGCACACCGTGCCCACGATGAGGTCGATGGAGATGTCGGTCGACTGCTCCGTGACGATTTTGCCGGTGATGTTCTCTGCCAGATCGATGGTGATTTCCTGGTGCCCGAGGGTGGCATAGGCCACCAGGGAGATCAGGGTGCCTTCCAACTCGCGGAAGTTGGACTTGACGCGGGAGGCCAGGAAGGAAAGGACGTCTTCACCGACACAGACGCCTTCCCGCTGGGCGCGGGAGCGGAGCATCTGCAGGCGGGTGTTGTAGTCCGGCTTGGAAAGCTCTGCCGAGAGCCCCCACTTGAAGCGGGACAGGAGCCGCTCTTCGAAGTTCTTGAGGTCTACCGGGGCGCGGTCACTGGTGAAGATGAGCTGTTTGCCGTTCTGGTGCAGGTGGTTGAACACGTTGAAAAAGGAGTTCTGCGTGCCCTGGCCCACCATGTCCTGGATGTCGTCTACAATCAGGACGTCGATCCGCTGGTAGAAGGCCAGGAAATCTACGATCCGGTTGCCTTTGACGGCATCCATGTACTGGGTCTTGAACTCGTTGCCGGTGACATAGAGCACCACGGTATCCGGGAAGCGCTCTTTGATGTCGATGCCGATGGCCTGGGCGATGTGGGTTTTTCCCAGTCCGGGGCCGCCGAAAAGGAACAGCGGGTTGAACGGGGTTTTACCGGGGGCCAGGGAGATGTTTTCCCCGGCATTGACGCCCAACTTGTTGCACTCCCCTTCTATGAGGTTGCTAAAACAGTATACCGGATTGAGCCTGGGATTGATCTTGAGGCGCTGTACGCCAGGATATACAAAGGGGCTGGGAGAGCCGGAGGGCTGGTAAGTGGGGACGGAGACGGGATTGTTGGTGGGAACCGGGCCGTGGGAGGCGGGAAGGATCATTCCCTGCTGGTTCCTGACCGGTTGCACCAGATAGAACAACTGCGCGTCTGCGCCGATGGCCCTGCGGAGCGTGGCCTTGAGAAGGTCCATGAAGGCACCTTCTATATAATCGCGGAAAAAATCGGACGGGACCTGGACCGTAAGTTTTGAACCGTCCAGCGAAACGGGGACGATGGGCTTGAACCAGGTATCGAACTTCTGCTGATCAATGTTGTTCTCAATGATCTGCAGACAGTTGTTCCATACCGCAATATGTCTCTCCTGGTCCAGCATTAGGATAGGTCTCGGCTTTTAGTTGTGTTTGATTCTTGTTCGCAGATGCAAAATTGGAGGAAAAAAAAATGATAAAAAAATGTTTTTCCTATTGCAAATAAAAATATTTATGTTTAGTATAATACAGCCGGAGACGGAAATTTGACTTTTTATTTATATACTGTAAATCAATTGTTTACGCGCATATATCCTGCTTAAATTTCAGGATAACATATTTTCTTGTTTGGAAAAGTTATAAATTAGCCAATAGGCGTTTTTCCCCGCTTCCAGCCCCACCAGATGGCAAAAATCATCGAACGGGAGAGGTGGCTCCGTCCTGGATTTTCACCAGATAGGCATCCGGGTATTTTTTCTGGACCTCCGTATATTTTGCTTTGGCTTCTTTCAGGGAGGAAGAAGTTTCCACAATATACTTGTACAGTTTTCCGCTTTTTACCTCAACCGGCTTATATCCTTTGAAAAAAGGGTCTGACAGGCTCAACTGTTTTCCGGTGGCCAGGATCTGGGTGCCGTAGAGCGGGCCGTCCTTGGCGACGGGTTCTGCCTGGGCCGCCGGTGCCGCTGTCTCGGGGGCCGTTCCGTCGTACCGGGCCTTAAAGGCCGCAAAAGCTTTGAACAGGTTGTCGGCAATGCCGCTCCTTCCCTTTTCCGAGCGCATGGTGGCCAGGTCGTCCGGGTTGGTGATGAACCCCACTTCTATCAGCACGGAAGGCATGGCGGTGCGCCAGAGCACCCAGAACGGGTCCTGGTGGATGCCGCGGCTATTTTTGATGGGGCTGCTGCCCATGGCCTTGGCTACGTCGTCGGCAAAGGTGAGACTGCCGGCCAGGTGGGCGTTCTGCATCAGGTTGAAAATGATATAGGACTGCGGGTCTTCCGGGTCGAATCCCTGGTAGCGGGCCTCGTAATTGTCTTCCAGCATGATCACGGCGTTTTCCCGCTTGACCAGGTCCAGGTTCTTGGAGAAGAGGTCGTTCCCGCGCTGGGCCGACTGCCCGAGACAGTGGATGGAGTAGCCGTTGGCCGTGGTCCCCTTCTCCACGGAATTCACGTGGATGGAGATGAACAGGTTGGCATTGGCTTTGTTGGCAATGACGGCGCGGTTTTCCAGTTCCACGAAGGTGTCGTCGTCCCGGGTCATCTTCACCGTCACGTCCGGGTAGGCGGCCCGGATTTTTTCCGCCAGTTTTTTGCCGATGTCCAGGGTGATGTTTTTCTCGTAGGTCTTCTTGTCCCGGCTTACGCAGCCAGCGTCTTTTCCACCGTGGCCGGGGTCGATTACGACGGTACGGAGTTTCACCGAAGCGCCCTCACTGCTATTCTGGGCAGGCACGGGGATTGTAAGGAAGAGTGCGGCAAGAACGGCGAGAACTGGACGGAAAGACAGCTTCATGGCGGCTTCTGTTTTGAAATTTGTGGAATATATCGTATTTTTGTACCTTATATTTTTGCACAAATTTAGCAAAAATTACGGAATGACAAGGAAGTTTATACATTTTATAGGTCTGGCCCTGACCCTGTTGATGGCAACGGGAGTCCTGGCCGGTGCCCGTAAACTTCCTCTGGGATACACCGCTGGCAAAGACAATGCCGCGGCGGTGGCGGCCTTCCGTAGCGCCGTTTCCCGGCTCCGTGACACCACCCTTCCCCGCCTGCAGAAAGACACCCTCCGGGAGCGCCTCAAAGATTCCGTATCGGCCAAATTGCCGGATTCCCTGAAGGCTGAGTCGGAGGATACAACGCACGGCGCCCTGCAGGATTCCCTCTCTCACGCGCTGGATTCCACCTTCCGGGCAGATTCCCTGGCCAAGGTGCAGCAGGATTCGCTGAACCTGCTGGACAAGAGTTCGCTGGACCGTCCCGCCTTCACCACGGCCCAGGATTCCATCATCACGGATTTTTCCAATGGACGGCGCCTCATTTATTATTATGGCGGCGCCACCGTCTCGTACCAGGACATGAAACTCACGGCGGACTACATCCGCTTTGACATGGCCACCAACACGGTCTATGCCCGCGGCCAGCAGGATACGCTCACCGGCGAGTGGACCGGCCTTCCGGAAATGACCCAGGGCAAGCAGACTTACAAGATGGACGAGGTCTATTATAACTTCTCTTCCAGAAAGGCCCGCATCGTGAACATGGTCACCAAAGAGGCCGAAGGCATCCTGCAGGGCCAGAACATCAAGATGATGCCGGACAATTCCATCAACATGGAAAACGGCATGTACACCGTGTGTGACCTGGAAGAGCCCCACTATTACCTGCGGCTGTCGCTGGCCAAGGTGGTCACAAAGCCGTCGCAGAAAACGGTATTCGGCCCGGCCTGGCCCGTGGTCGCCGGCGTGCCGGTCCCCATCGGCCTGCCGTTCGGCTTCGTCCCGGAAAAACCCACCCGGGCAACCGGCCTGCTGATGCCCTCCTTCGGCGAGGAACAGGCTCGCGGATTCTATATGCGGGATGCGGGCATGTACTTTGTGATTGGCGATTATCTGGACATTTCCCTTACGGGAGACTATTATACCCTGGGCTCCTGGGCCGTGGATCTCAACTCCCGTTACAAGGTGAACTACAAGTTCAACGGTTCCCTGGCCCTCACCTTCTCCAACGACCAAACCGGTGAGCGGGGCAGCACGGACTTCGCCCAGTCGCGCAACTTCGGCTTCCGCTGGTCCCACTCGCAGGATCCCAAAGCCCGTCCGGGCTCCACCTTCAGCGCATCGGTCAATTTCTCCTCCCCGTCCAACAACAAGTACAACGCCCGCAGCGTGACGGAGGCCCAGCAAAACCAGATCAGTTCCTCCATCTCCTATACGCGGAACTGGGACGGCAAGTTCAACTTGAGCGTAAACGCCCTGCACAGCCAGAATTCCAGGGACTCCAGCTACACCTTCACGCTGCCCAACGTCACCTTCTCCGTCACCCGCTTCTATCCGTTCAAGCAGAAGAACCGGGTGGGCAAGGAAAAGGCCTACGAGAAGATTTCCTTCGGCTATTCCACCTCTTTCCAGAACAAGATTAACTTCAAGATGCGGGATATGCAGGACTACGTGCTCACCCCGGACGGACAGCACGTGTGGGAAATGGACGCCAACGGCAACGAGTACCGTGTAAAGGAGTTCGGGGACTCGCTGGGCGTGAAAGCGCTAAACCGGCTCACCAACGGCATGTCGCATAATTTCCAGATTGGCCTGCCGTCCTTCACCCTGCTCAAGTACATCAATGTCACGCCCTCTGTGAATTATGGCATGAACTGGATGTTCTCCAGCGGCAGCCAGTATCTGGAGAACGAGGTGGACAGCGAGGGCAATCCCATCATGGTCACCGACAAGGAAGGGAATCCGGTGTGGGCGCAGAAGATGGTGACAGATCCGGGAACGGCCTTCAACCACTTCGGCATGACACACAATTACTCCGGCAGCCTGTCCATGTCCACGCGGATCTACGGCATGTTCAACTTCGGGAAGCACCGGGCCGTCCAGGCCATCCGGCATGTGATTACGCCGACGGTCTCGCTCAACTTCTCTCCGGAAAAGGGCACGGCCTTCAACGGCTGGCGTACGCTGGAACCCTATTACGACAAAAACGGCTCCTACCATCAGGAAACGTGGTATAACATCTATACAATCACCGGCAACCACAACAATGTCACTCCACCCGGAAGGGGGAAGACGGGAACGGTGTCCCTGTCCATCGGCAACAACTTCGAGGCCAAGGTGCGGGACCGGGCCGACACCACCGGCACCGGCTCCAAGAAGCTCAAGTTGCTGGACCAGCTGAACATCAATACCAGCTATAACTTCCTGGCAGATTCCCTGGGGATGCAGAATATCGGCGTCACGGCGTCGACCAATCTGTTCAACAAGCTCAACCTCAGCGGAAACATGAACTTCGACCCGTATGCCATCAACGAGCGGGGCCAGCGAATCAACAAGTTCAACGTCGTGGCCACCGGCGTGCCCGCCCGGCTGATCAACGCTTCCCTGTCGGCCTCCATCGGCTTTAACGGAAAGGGCAGCATCAACGGAAACGACGGCACCAAGACGCAGGGCGGCGGGGGCGGCGTTTCCACGGCCGACGCCAACTCCTACCAGCGGATCTACTACCATCCCGTCACCGGCGAGTATATTCCCGGCGGTTACGTCTATTATATGAATCCCAACGCACCCTGGTCCATCAACCTGAGCTATTCTTTCAGTTATTCCAAGTCCTACAGCTACCAGAGTGCCACCCAGACCCTGCAGGAGAACAAGCGCTTCACCCAGACACTGAACCTGAGCGGAAACCTCAAACTCACCCCGCGGATGAACATTACCGTCACCTCCGGTTTCGACATCATGGCCATGAAGCTCACCACCACGCAGATCAGCGCCACCTACGACCTCCACTGCTTCAACATCGCCTTCTCCTGGGTGCCGATGGGCCAGTGGAAATCGTACAGTTTCCGTATCGCCGCCAATGCGTCGGCCCTGGCCGACCTTCTCCGCTTCAAAAAGAGCGAGAGCTACATGGACAATATGCTGCGATAACGGCGGTGATTCACCGCTTTTTTTGTGATATTCAGAAAATTGTGTATCTTTGTGGCGGTATTTCGGTCGGAATACCTTCTTTTAGACATATTTTCTCAATTATGCCCCATAGTATTTTTGAACTCGATGCCATGAGCGAAGACCAGCTCAGGTCACTTGCAGAATCACTCGAAATAAAAGGAACCAAGAAGATGGACAGAGCAGCGCTTGGTTTTGCCGTTTTGGATAAGGAAGCTGTGATTGAATCGCTTAAGCCCGCAGCCTCGGCAGAGAAACCCAAGAAGCGCGGCCGTCCCCGCAAGAACGAGGCCGCTCCTGCCGCCGCCAAGGCGGAACCTGCGGCACCCGCGGCAGAGGCCGTAGCGGAAAAGCCCGCCGCCGAAAAGAAGGGCGGCCGCCGCAAGAAGCAGGCAGCCCCGGAAACGGCCCCTAAACCGGCCGAGCCGGCCCCGAAGGAAGAGGCTACGGAGGTTGCTCCCAAGCCCGCGGCAGAAGCCTCCGAGGCCCAGGAAAAGCCCGCGGCCGACAACCGGAAGCGCGGCCGCAAGGCCAAAGGCGCCAAGCCGGCGGAACAGGCTCCTTCGGCAGCGCCTGCCGCAGAAGCTGTGCAGCCCCAGGAAGCCCCGAAAGACCAGAAGGCTCCCGCCGCCCCCGAGGTAGATGGCAAACAGTTTATCCACGACCTTTTCGACGACCTTAAGTCCGACGCCGCCCAGCAGCAGCCGGAAAAGCCCCGGAAACAGCAACAGCAGCAACAGCAGCAACAACAGCAACAGCAGCGTCCGCAGCCCAAGCCTCGGATCGAATTCGAAGGCTCCGTGGTGGCTACCGGCGTGCTGGAGATTATGCCGGACGGCTATGGCTTCCTGCGCTCATCGGACTATAATTATCTGAATTCCCCGGACGATATCTACGTTTCCCAGCAGCAGATCAAGCAAAATGCGCTCAAGAATGGAGACACCGTCACCGGCGAAATCCGTCCTCCGCGCGAAGGAGACAAGTACTTCCCACTGGTCAAGATCAACTATATCAACGGCCGTACCCCGGACTTCGTGCGGGACCGTGTCCCGTTCGACTTCCTCACTCCCCTGTTCCCCACGGAGAAATTCAATCTGCTGGGACATGGGCATGAGAAAGACCAGTCCATCCGCGTGGTGGATATGTTCACGCCCATCGGCAAGGGACAGCGCGGCCTCATCGTGGCGCAGCCCAAGACCGGTAAAACCATGCTCCTGAAGGCCATCGCCAATGCCATCGCCGACAACCATCCGGAGGTGTACGAGATCATCCTTCTGGTGGACGAACGTCCGGAAGAGGTAACGGATATGCAGCGCAGCGTCAAGGCGGAGGTGGTTGCTTCCACCTTCGACGAGCCGGCAGAGCATCACGTAAAGGTGGCCAACATGGTTCTGGACAAGGCCCGCCGCCTGGTGGAATGCGGCCACGACGTGGTTATCCTGCTGGATTCCATCACCCGCCTGGCCCGCGCGTACAACACCGTCCAGCCGGCTTCCGGCAAGGTGCTCACCGGCGGTGTGGATGCCAATGCCCTTCAGAAGCCCAAGCGCTTCTTCGGCGCCGCCCGTAACATAGAGAACGGCGGCTCGCTCACCATCCTGGCCACCGCCCTTACGGAAACGGGCTCCAAGATGGACGACGTCATCTTCGAGGAATTCAAGGGTACCGGCAACATGGAGCTGCAGCTGGACCGCAACCTCTCCAACAAACGCATCTTCCCGGCCGTGAACCTGGTGCTCTCGAGCACCCGCCGGGACGACCTGTTGTACGACCCTTATACTAACAACCGCATCTGGATTCTCCGGAAGCTCCTGTCGGACATGAACCCGGTAGAGGCCATGAACTGGATGCTGCAGCACATGGACGAATTCAAGACCAACAAGGACCTCATAGACAACATGTCCAAGTTCGGCAGATACGACTGATAAACGAAGTGAAGAATCTGTACGCAGACACCATCGTTGCTCCGGCCACCATTCCTGGGACCGGAGCAATTTCCATCGTTCGCCTGAGCGGTCCGGAAGCCTTCCGGATAACTGATGCTGTGGTTCAATTAGCCAGCGGAACCGTTTTTGAATCGGCTGCTTATACTATTCATTTCGGAAAAGTTTTCAAGGATGGAGTGCTGTTGGACGAGGTCCTGGTTTCCGTGTTCCGGGCGCCGCACAGCTATACCGGAGAGGATGCCGTGGAGATATCGACCCATGCATCGTCCTACATTGTTCAAGAACTGGTGGGGCTGCTGCTCAGGGCCGGCGCCCGCTTCGCGGAGCCCGGTGAATTCACCCGCAGGGCTTTCCTGAACGGGAAGATGGACTTGGCTCAGGCCGAGGCGGTTGCCGATGTTATCTCATCCACTACTTCCGCTTCTCATCGGGTGGCGATGAACCAATTGAAGGGAGGCTTTTCGGCCGAACTGGCTTCCCTTCGGGAGCAGCTTCTGGAGATGGCGTCCCTGCTGGAACTGGAGCTGGACTTCAGTGAGGAAGACGTGGAGTTCGCCGACCGGAAGCAGCTGGAAGCCCTTCTGGATACAACCTTGGAGCACGTGGAACGTCTGGTTTCCTCTTTCCGCCAGGGCAATCTGATCAAAAATGGTGTTCCCGTTGCCATCGTGGGCGCGGCCAACGCCGGCAAGAGCACCCTGCTTAATGCCCTTCTGGGGGAAGACCGGGCGCTGGTTTCGGACATCGCCGGTACCACCCGGGACACCATCGAGGAGGTCCTGAACATAGACGGTATCCTGTTCCGCTTCATTGATACGGCGGGTATCCGCGAGTCTTCCGACACAGTGGAAAAGATGGGCATAGACCGCACTTTCCGCAAGCTTTCGGAGGCCGAAATCGTGCTGGGAATGCTGGATTCCACAGCTTCTTTACTGCCGCAGCTGGAGTCTGTCTGTTCCCGCGTAAACTTCTGCTCCCAACAGCTCTATTTTCTGCTGAATAAGGCCGATTTGTTGGATGCGGAGGGAGTTAACAAAAATGTTACCATAATAAACAACTTTGTTTCTTCTGCTGGAAATAAAGCTGTTATAATCAAATTATCTGCCAGGGATGGTTCCGGCGTCCAGGAATTGAAATCGGCCTTGAAGGAGGCCGAAAAAGACCTGATTCCCAATGCTGATTCCGTCTTTGTGACCAATGTGCGCCATTACGAAGCCCTGGTCCAGGCCGCATCGGCCCTGCGCGACTGCCGCACTTCCCTATCGGCCGGCATCCCCTCCGACCTGGTGGCCGAAGACCTTCGCCGCTGCCTCTCCTCCATCAACGCCATCCTCGGCACCGGCCTCCTGGATCCCGAAGAAATCCTGCACAATATCTTTAGGAAGCATTGCATCGGGAAGTAGTTGATTATCAAAGTAATCACCAAATCCCATGCCAAGGCTTCCGGCACCATGCTGGCCGAAGTCAAGTGGGCCGCTGCCGCGGCCGGTGGCGGTGAGCCGTAGTCTCCGGTACTGAGACCTGAACCTATCAGGCCCTCTGGATTCGCTCCAGGGGGCCTTTCGTTTGGACAAGTGGCGGATAATGATTAACTTTAGGCCGTTAAATCGAGATTCCCAGTTGAAATCCAAATAAAAGTTGAAAATATTTTTAGCCTTTTTCAATAAA
>CAMVMG010000015.1 GCA_947168525.1 uncultured Bacteroidales bacterium | reverse complement strand
TCTCCTCCAATGATTATTCTTCTACATAATCCCTGCGGACCACGAACTTGGTGGCGACGGGAAGTTTGTTAGCGGCAAGACGCATAGCCTCTTTGGCGGTAGCGAGGGAAACACCCTCTGCCTCGAAGAGGATACGGCCCGGAGTGATAGGAGCGACAAAGCCCTGAGGGTCACCCTTACCTTTACCCATACGGGTATCGAGCGGCTTGGCGGTGAACGGCTTCACGGGGAAGACACGGATCCAGATCTGACCTTCACGGTTCATGCGACGGGAGATGGCCTGACGGGCAGCCTCAATCTGCTGGGCGGTAAGCCAGCAATTCTCAAGGTTCTTGAGGCCGAAAGAACCGAATGCAAGCTGGTTTCCACGACCGGAATTGCCCTTCATGCGGTTTTTCTGTTCCCTTCTGAATTTTGTTCTTTTAGGCTGTAACATTGCTGTAATGTTTTTAAAAATTCCTTATAAGTCCCTAACTTATTGAAACTCAGCTGGTTGGGTGCGTTTTGCTCCAATTTCGGGATTGCAAAGTTACGAATTTTTTTCAAATACACAAACTTTTTTGCGTATTTTTTTAACATTTTCGACCGATGTTTTTAACACTTAACATTCTGATATATAATGAGTTCCTTGTATTGTTAAAAATTATTCCCGTTATTTTTCGACATCGGCCAGCAAGGCTCGAAATTGCTTTTCACGAAATGACGCGTTTGGCAGTTTTTTTGCAATGCCGTATCTTTGCACAAATGAAACGGACTCTTTATATCGTACTATGGTTGCTGGTGCTGTTCCCCGCAAGAGCAGGTGCACAGAACCATATCCGCCGTGCGATGGAGCGCGCCCGGCAGCAGCGGGAGCAGGCTGCCATGATCCGGGTAGACAGCGAAAACGGCCAAGGCGGCTCCGGATACCTTCACTTCCAGGTGGACGAGAAAGGAGACACCACCTTCCTGGACATTCTGGAGCCCATCTGGATCTTCGCCCAGGGAAAGCGCGACGGAAAAAACTGGCGGAACTATTACCAGCTGGTGTGGCGTTTCGGCCGGGTATATCCCTATGCCGTGGCAGCCGGCCATCTGGTAGCCCGGGTAGACAGCACCGTGGAAGCGCAGCATCTGGGCCGCATCAAGCGGGAACGCTATATTTCAGATGTGCAGAAACAGCTGTTCAAGGACTTCGAAGGGTCCATGCGGGGCATGTCCATCCAGCAGGGAGCCCTGCTGATTAAACTGATTGCCCGGGAAACGGGAGAATCACCCTACGCCATCATCAAGAACTACAAGAGCGGCATCACCGCCGGCTTCTGGCAGGGAGTGGCCCGCCTGTTCGACAACAACCTCAAGGAAGAGTACGACCCGCAAGGGGCCGACAAAGACATCGAAGACTTGATCAAGATCTGGAATGAGGGCCACTACAGAGACCTGTACTGGTCCATCTTCTGGGAGAATCCGCCGGAAGTAAAAGTGCCGGACATCTACCTGTAAACCACCTCAAGGCCGGCTTCCCGGTCATAGACCATCCAGTTGGAGGAAGAAATCCAGTCGCATAGGAGGAGGAGCCTGGCCCCGTCCCGGCCCACCGGCAAGTCAACGCCGCTGCAGTGATAATGGCCGAAGATAAAATAGTCGGCCCGCTCCGGATATGCCTCACAGAATTTGTACAGCGGCTCTTCTTTCCCCTTGAAGAGATATCTCTCATTTTTCGCCAGGCGGGAAGAGCGGCTCCAGCCGTTGCCCAACCGAAAAGCGAACCAGGGATGCAGGGAAGAGAAAAGCACCTGCAGCACGCGGTTGTGGAAAATCCACTGGAGGAACTTGTACCCCCGGTTCCCGGGGCCCAGTCCGTCGCCGTGGCCCAGGCAGAACCATTTTCCGCCTATCTGCACCCGGGCTGGCTGCGTGAGGCGCACCATGCCCAGTTCTTCAAAGTAACGGTAGCTCCAGACATCGTGGTTTCCCGGGAAAAAGGATACCTTGACGCCGCCGTCCATCAGCCGCTGTAGCGCTGAAAACACCCGCACATAGCCCTTGGGAACCACATCCCGGTACTCGTACCAGAAATCCCAGATATCCCCGAGCAGGTACAGCGCCTCCGTCTTCTCAGGGTCTATCCCCGTCAGGAAGTCCACGAAACGCGCTTCGCGCCCTCCGGCATCGGCCACCTGAAGCCCCAGGTGGACATCCGAGACAAAGTATGTCAGGGTGCGGGCCAAACTAAGAAAGGATAAAGATGAGGATGGCGACCAGCAGGCAGTAAAGGGCAAACCAGGTAAGCTTGGCCTTCTTGACAATGGCAATCATCACCTTGCAGGCGAACAGGCCGCTTGCAAACGCTGCCAAAAAGCCCAGGACAAGGGCCAGGGGCCCTACACCGCCGCCGAAAGACTCGCCGCCCACGGCTACTTTCAGCAGGTCCAGGGACTGCTCCCCGATGATAGGAATAAGCACCATCAGGAAGGAGAACTGCGCCATGGATTCCCGCTTGACCCCGGTAATAAGACCTGTGGCGATAGTGCTGCCGCTCCGGGATATGCCCGGCATCACGGCAAAGGCCTGTGCAATGCCCACCACAAACGCCTGCCAGTAAGAGATGCCGTTACGGGGCGCATCTTTGCCCTCCATCGGCTTGATGAACCGCCCGGCGTTGTCGGAGAACAGCAGCAAGCAGGCCGTGCACAGGAGGCCGATGGCAACCAGGGTGAGCGAATCGCCGAACAGGGCATCCACCTGGTCCTTGAACAGAAAGCCCACCAGGGCGACCGGGACCAGGGACACCAGGATTTTGCAGATATAGTCTGTCTCGTCGTTGTACTTGAACTTGAAAAGCCCCTTGAGCAGGGATACGATGGCCCCCCAGAACACCACGATGGTAGCCACTACCGTGGCCAGATGTACCGTTACCGTAAAGTCCAGGAAACCTTCCCCGTCCACGCCCAGCAGTTCCTTGAAAATCATCAGGTGTCCGGAACTGGACACGGGCAAAAATTCCGTAAGGCCCTGGACGAGGCCCAGGAGGATAGCCTGCCACCACTCCATAGCTTATTTCTCCTTCTCTTTAAAATTACCCATGATGGCAATTACCTCCACCACGATGCCCGCCACGATCACGATGGGTGCGGCCACCAGGCGGCGCCAGTCAAACATGGCCTCGTTGAAGAAATTCGGGTCTTGCGAGCCGCCCCCGGACAGGAGCAGGAAACCGGACACCATGACCAGGAGACCGGCGATCATCATCTTGATTCCCTTGGTCGTCGTGGCCATCTTATCTTGATTGTTCGCTACAGGAGTTTTTGCCATAATCAAAGACTGTATACCTTGTCGCGGTTGTAGCCGACAAGGCGGTTAACTACAAAGAATGTACTCAGGGCGCAGATGCCCACGCCGGAAAGGACCATCACGCCCATCACCTTCAGGAGAGACTCCATGGAGAAAATCTCGAACATCTGGGAGAACTCCTGACGGAGGATGAACAGCCCGCCCAACAGCAGCAGGATAGCCACCAGCGAGGCAAACAGCCCCTGCAGGACAGCCCGTCCGACGAAAGGGGCCCGGATAAAGGCCCGCGTAGCCCCGACCAGATGCATGGTATGGATGGAAAACCGGCGGGAGAACAGCTCCAGCCGCACGGTATTGGCGATGAGTACGAAGGAGATGAACAGCAGCAGGGCCACCAGGACGGCCAGCGCCAGGGAAATCTTCTGCAGGTTCTGGTTCAGGGCCTCCACCAGGGAGGTCTGGTACACCACCTCCTCTACCAGGGGAGAGCGGCTGAGCCGGGTTTTCATCAGCTCCAGGCTATCGGGGGATACATAGGCCGCCTCCAGGTTTACGTCGATGGAGATGGGCACCGGCGCCTGCTCGAACACGTCCAGGAAATCCCGTCCCAGCATGCGGGACATTTCCTCCACGCCCTGCTCCCGTGAAATGAAATGGGTGGAACGGACGCCGGGAACCGTTCCAAGCTGGTGCTCGTACTCCCGGGCCTCGTCTTCCTGCACCTGCTCCTTGAGCAGCACCGACACCTGGACATTCTCCTTGAAATAGTCCGACACCGCCCTGGCGTTGACCAGCAGCAGGGCGCCGATTCCCACCAGGAGCAGCACCATCGACAGGGAGATGATAGTGGAGATCCAGGCGCTGACAAGCCGGCGCGAGATGGTTGTATTCTGGCGTTGGGAGGGCATAACTCACCTAATTTCGCCCCAAAGTTACTGAAATGGAAGAAAAAGTCAAAAAAAATTGTTAACTTTGTAAGCTAAATAATAGTATTATGGGAGATTCCGCCAAGATTCTTTTCGTCAATTCAGAGATGGTTCCGTACCTTCCGGAAACCCCTGTCGCCAAGTTGTGCCGGGAGTTGCCGCAAGGGATCCAGGAGCGCCGGAAAGAGATCCGCGCCTTCATGCCCCGTTACGGTTGCATCAACGAGCGAAAAAACCAGCTGCACGAGGTCATCCGGCTGTCCGGGATGAACATCATCATCGGAGACGTAGACCGTCCGCTGGTGATAAAAGTGGCCTCCATCGCATCGGCCCGCATCCAGGTGTACTTCATCGACAACGAAGATTACTTCCGCCGCAAGCAGATATACCGGGACGACGCCGGGAAATTCTTCGCCGACAACGGAGAGCGCGCCATTTTCTTTGCCCGCGGTGTCCTGGAAACCGTGAAAAAACTCCGCTGGGCCCCGGACATCATCCACTGTTCCGGCTGGATATCCCATGTGCTACCCCTGTATCTCAAGAAGGCCTACAAAGACGACCCTATCTTCTCCGGTTCCAAAGTAGTGCTTTCCCTGTTCGACGACACCCCCTCCGAAGCACTCGCCCCCGGTTTCGACCAAACCATCCTGTATGGCGCCATCAAACCGGAAGACGTACAGCTTCCGGCCAATGCCACAGGCATGGAACTTGCTCAATTAGCAGCAAAATATGCCGACGGCATTATCATCGGTGGAGAAGGAGTGGCACCGCAGCTGCTGTCCTGGTGTGAAGGGCTCGGGGTTCCCATCCTCCCCTACCAGAAAGATTCCTATGCCGACGGCAGCTACATGGACAGCTACAACGCTTTTTATGACAATCTGCTAAAATGAAGGTACGCTCACTGATTCCCTGTGCGGCAGCCGCAGTCTTGCTGGGGGCAGCCTGCACGGATTCTGACAAATCCCTAGGACAGGAGCTGGTGGATTACAGCCGCCTGTTCAACACTTATACCGTAGAGTTCAACCTGGAAGAGATCCAACTGAAATCCTCCAGCGACCTTTCCGGTTTCTCGGACTCCCGTATCACCATCGGCGCCATCCAGGACGAAGTTTTCGGCCTCACTACCCGGGAAAGCGCCTTCACCCTCATTCCCGCCCTGGACACCCTGGACCTGGGAACCAACCCGGCCGCCATCTCCTTCAGCCTCTACTTCGAGGCCGATACTATCTCGTGCGCCGACGACAGCCAGGCCCATATCCTGCAAAACCTCTACGTGACGGAACTTACGGAGCCCCTGAGCCTGAAAGACCGCAACACCACCCGCTACATCCCCCATTCGGACGCCCTCATCACGGATGGGCTGCCGGTAATCAACGGCTCCAACGCCCTCGCCTTCTTCTTCACGGACGCGTTCGCCCAGAAATATGTGGACGTAATCTCCTCGATGGGGCCGGTCCTGCGCGACCGCAAGAATGAAGACGGAGTGAACAAATACGACGAATACGTCAAAAAGCTTCCCGGCATCCACATCCGGACCGATATCCCGGAAGGGAACGGCGGAAGAATCAACCTGTTCAAACTGTCGGCCCTGTCGGTTTCCAACAACCAGTTCTACCGGAACAACAACCTGGGCCTGCTCACGGTGAATTCCACCTGGAACGGAGAAACCAAAGACTCCACCTTCGTGTTTCTGGCGGGAGAGCCCGAATTCCTGGACGAGAAGGAAAGCGTAGACAGCGGCCAGCGCTTCTACCAGTATGCCTTCAATCGCACCACCCATACCACCCAGGAACAGGCCGCAGCGGACATGGTTCTGGTAGAAGGCGGCGGCGGACTCAAACCGGTCATCCTGGCCCGCGAGCTGAAAGAGAAAACAGAGAAGGCCATCTTGAGCAAGGGCGGCAACCCCGACAAAGCCATTGTGGTAAAAGGCTCCATCATCCTTCCCTTCGAGATGCCAGAGAATTATCAGGAAATGAAGTACTTCCCCTCTGTCCTCAGCCCCACCGTAAGAACCCTCTTCCAAGACAGCGAAGGCGTGGAATCCATCTCCTTCGCCGGCCTCACGGATGCCAGTGTCAGCTCAGAAGACCAGGGAGACATCGACCGTTCCAACATGGTGTATTCCCCGGACATCACCTATCACCTGCAGGAAGTGCTTCACCGCACAGACCTGGATACCGCCTCCGACGCCGACATCTGGCTCCTGACCATCCATACGGAAAAAGTGGCCGAAGCCAGCGCCGTAGACAACTCCTACTACCAGCAGATGATGTATGCCATGTACTACAACAGCCTGTACGGCGGCGGATATGGCGGTTATGGCGGCTACGGCTATGGAGGATATGGCGGTTACGGAAGCTATGGCTACGGAGGCTATGGCGGCTATTCCAACTATTACAATTACATGATGATGGCCCAGATGCTTGCGGCACAGAACCAGCAGAAATACAGTTACAACACAGAGCTGGACAAAGACCGCTACTACCGCGGCATACTCTGCGGCCCCCAGTCGAAGACACCCCCCAAGTTCCGGGTCACCTTCGCCCTTCCCAAAGAATAAAAAAATCCCCGGCCAAAAACCGGGGATTCTTATTTGCCCATTTGCAAGGCGGAAAGGGGAGGATTACTCACCTACCTTCTCTGCAACTTTGGCGATAGCATCGCCGACTGTGGCGATACCGCTGGTTTCCTCATCGGGAATCTTGATGCCAAACACGCGCTCGAATTCCATCAGGAGCTCTACAGTGTCCAGGGAATCGGCGCCGAGGTCATTGGTGAAGCTGGCAGATTCAGTGACTGCAGACTCCTCTACGCCAAGCTTGTCAACGATAATGTCCTTGACTTGCTTTACGATTTCTTCCTTAGTCATAATAAGATCGGTTTAAAGTTTATACGTTTTTTATCTTTTGTTCACAAGCAATAAGCGTGCAAAGTTAATAATAAATTTTTAAAAAGAAAAGCCCGCCCGTTTTTACGCCTTCTCCGGCGCATCCGAAGCGGCCTTGGGACGGCTCAGATTCAGCCAGATCCGAAGCCCGTTGAAAGAGTTAAGCAGGTAAAAACTGTACTTCACCAAATACACCGGCGCAAAGGATGCGTCGGAAAAAGCCCACATGCCGATAGAGGTGATGTTCACCGCTATCCAGAAGATCCACTGCTCCATATAGGCCGTGGACATGAGCAACTGGCCGATGATATTACACACCAGCGGCACCACATCCAGCAGCACGGCCACGCGCAGGAAACCCTGGGCGGCGCTACGGTCGAAGTGGAGCAGAACCAGATACAGTACGGCCGTAGCCGCCACGGTGATGCCCAGCCAGGCCCAGCGCATGGCTGGGGTAAGCCGGCGGGCCTTCACTTGCGACTCCCCTTTGGCGCCGCGGTGCTTCCACTGCAGGAAGCCCACCAGTTGCATGGGGACAAAATACAGGAAATGCAGCAAGGCGTTTCCCAACCCGGATCCGCCATCCATCCAGTTCAGCCAGCACGAGACCCCATAGATGGACACGTCCAGGAAACCGAACAGGAAAGTGATAATCCACCCGTTGGCCGAGCAAACGGTGGACAGGACGCCCATCAGCGAACCGAACGCCGTCACAAGCAGCCACGGCGTCTGGCCGGGGAGCGCACTGCGCAGTTTGATGGTCGTTACAAGGACGGTCACCACGGCCATCCCAATCAGGATAAACGCATTGAAATACCGGTTGAATTGTTTCTCGCTCATGTATTCAGATAATCGTGTATGCGCACAGCCAGGTCGGCCCCGACCAGGGCGGAAAGCTCTTCCAGCGGAGCCGATGCAATCTTGGAGACAGAGCCGTAGTGCAGCAACAGGCGCTGCTCGGTCTTTTCACCCACGCCCTTGATCTCCCGCAGGGCGCTCTGGATGGCCGCCTTGGAGCGGAGGTTCCGATGAAAGGTGATACCGAACCGGTGCGCCTCGTCGCGGATTTGCTGGAGCACCTTGAGCGCCTGGGAATTCCGGTCGATGAACAGGGGATACGGATCCCCCACCCGAATCACTTCTTCCAGGCGTTTGGCCAGTCCCACCACCATGAGCCGGTCCAGGATGCCCAGTTCTGCCAGAGCCTGATGGGCAAATTCCAGCTGCCCCTTGCCGCCATCGATGACAATCAGCTGCGGAAGGTCTTCCGGAGCCTCGGCCAGCATCCGGGAATATCGACGGTTCACCACTTCCTTCATGGAGGCGTAGTCATTGGCCCCCACCACGGTCTTGATCTTGAAACGCCGGTAGTCTTTCTTGGAAGGCTGGGCGTCCCGGAACACCACGCAGGAAGCCACGGGGTTGGTTCCCTGGATATTGGAATTGTCAAAGCACTCCATGTGACGGGGCAACTCTTTCATCCCCAGGGCCTTCCGAAGGTCTTCCATCACGCTCATACGCCAGGCGTCCGGGTCTGTATGTTCCCGCTGCTTGATGGAATTGAAATGGAACTCCTTGGCGTTCTTGGCGCTAAGTTCCAGAAGCGCGAGTTTGTCGCCCCGCTGGGGAATTCTGAATTCCACGCCGTCAATCTCCACATCCGGCAGGAAGGGGACGATTACCTCGGAGGAGAGTTCCCCGAACTTGTCTTCTATCTCGCCGATAAAAGTAGACAGCATGGTGGCCCGCTCTTCCTCGATCTGGCTGCGGAATGCCAGGTTCAGCGACTGCACGATGGCCCCGCTGCGAATGCGGAGGAAGTTGCCGTACGCCTCGTTCATGTCGAACACCAGCGAGAAAACGTCGGCATCGGTATCGGCGGCCGACGTAATGATGCTCTTGGCGTAGTGCTTCTCCAGCGACTGCATTTTCTCCTTGAGCTGCTGGGCCTGCTCGAAGTCCAGCCGCGCGGCGGCGTCGGCCATCTGCTGGCGGTAATGGCGGATTACTTCCCCGCCCCTTCCGCTGAGGATATGTACTATTTCATCGATGTTGGCGCCATATTCCTGCTTGGAAATATTGCCGATACAGGGCGCCTTGCACCGGCCTATGTGGAAGTTCAGGCAGGGACGAAACTTATGTCGGAGGATGGCCTCCGACGTAATTTTCAGGTTGCAGGTGCGCAAAGGGTACATCTCACCGAAAAAATCCAGCAGGTTTCTGGCATGCATGACGCTACTGTAAGGGCCGAAATACCGGTTTCCCTTTCCCTTTTCCATGCGGCGGGTGATGAATACCTTCGGAAAGTCGTCCCCGGTGACGCAGATCCAGGGATAGGTCTTGGAGTCCTTCAGGAGGATGTTGTACTTGGGCTTGTACTGTTTGATGAGGTTGTTTTCCAGCAGGAGGGCGTCGGCCTCGGAATCTACCACCGAAAACTGGGCATCCGCAATTTTGCTTACCAGGATGCGCGTTTTAGTATTCAGGCGCTCCGGCGGCACAAAATACTGCGCCACCCGCTTGTGCAGGTCCTTTGCCTTGCCCACATAAATCACCTTTCCCTCGGCGTCGTAATATCTGTAAACGCCGGGGGAATGGGGAAATAACGCTATTTTTTCCTTGACGGTCACTTGGCCAGGGCTTCGGCAAGGGCCGCATCCAGGTCCTGGCCAGAGAAACCGCGCTTCAGGATGGTTCCGTCCGGGCCGAAGAGAACCGGGTAGGGGATGGTCTGGATTCCGTAGAGGATGGCGGGATCCTCGAGGGGGCTCACGATCTGGTTCCAGCTGAAGCCTGACTGAGAAGCGGCTGCCTGGGATTTTTCAGGAGTGTCGGCAATGGCGATGCTGACCATGTCGAAACGGTCTCCCCGGTATTTGTCGTATGCAGCCTTCAGATAAGGAGCATCGCCGCGGTAAGATCTGTCCCAGGATGCCCAGTAGTACACCAGGATGTATTTACCCTTACCCACATAGTCGGAGAGTTTCACCGTGGATGAATCCGGTTTTTCGGCATCCTGGACCACTGTGAAGTCCCGGAACATCTTGCCCTCGGCCGTGGCGGCCATGTTGGTGTAGTCCTCAATCATTGTGGCGATGGAAGGGTCTTCTTTCAGGCTGGGGGCCAGGGAATTGAGCATCTCCACCTTTTCTTCCAGCGTTTCCAGGTTCAGCTTGTCGATGCACATGAGGGCGATCACATTGTCCGAATTCTCCTGGATCATCTGGAGGAAATAGGCTCTTTGTTTTTCGATGGCCTCTTCTACACAGGCCTGCTGCTCTTCTTCCGAAAGACCGGCCATCTTGTTGTGGAACTCGTTCCGGAAATCGGCCTCCCACTGATCGAAGGCGTTCATCCGGCTGGTGACACCGTCTTTGTCAGAAGAGGTCACAAGCTTGTTCACGAAATCCACGGTAAGGGTGGAACCGTCGGCCACAAAACGGAGCGGCTGGTCGTCGGAAATGATATAAGAGTAGGCAGCCTTGTTCGTGGGAATCTTAGCCTCGAACTTGCCGCCAGTGACATTGATGATGGTGTCTACCATGTTACCCACCAGGATGTTCAATGTGGCCGGAGCTCCCTCTTCCGAGGAAAAACTACCTCTGATGATGGTTTTCTTATTACCTGTATTGCAGGCCGTGAACAGAGCCAGGGCAACTGCCATGAACAGAACTACTTTGCCTTTCATATCTTTTCAATTAATAATGTGCAAAATTACAAAAAACTCTCTATTGTTCCTAAAATGGGCGACCGTGCATACCGGCCGCCCATTTCTATAAAGATTCGTGCAATTGGCTTATCGGCGCTCTCCGCGGCCTTCGCCACGACGGCCGCCACGGCCTCCGCGCTCTCCGCGGTCCCTGCGGTCGCGACCGCCTTCACGACGGACTGCGCCGGGGGCAGCCACATTGGATGCAAACCCTGCGTTCGGGGAAAGATCCTGCTTGCCGTACTTTTCGCCGTTGCAAATCCACACCTTGATACCCATGGTACCCATCTGGGTGTGAGCCACGGCCAGGGCGTAGTCGATGTCGGCACGGAAGGTGTGGAGCGGAGTCCTGCCTTCCTTGAACATCTCGCTGCGGGCGATTTCGGCGCCACCTACACGGCCGCTGATCTGAACCTTGATGCCCTCTGCGCCCACGCGCATGGCGGTGGCGATGGCCATCTTGATGGCGCGGCGGTAGCTCACGCGGCCCTCGATCTGACGGGCGATGCTGTCTGCCACAATGGTGGCGTCCACCTCAGGGCGCTTTACCTCGAAGATGTTGATCTGAACATCCTTCTTGGTCACCTTCTTGAGCTCTTCCTTGAGTTTGTCCACTTCCTGGCCACCCTTTCCGATGATGACACCCGGACGGGCAGCGTGGATGGTAACGGTGATGAGCTTAAGAGTGCGCTCGATGATGATACGGGACAGGCTGGCCTTGGCCAGACGGCTGCCCAGGTATTTACGGATTTCGTAGTCCTCGGCGATTTTCTCGGCGTAGTTGCCGCCTACCCAGTTGGAGTCCCAACCACGGGTGATACCGATACGGTTGCTGATAGGATTAGTTTTCTGTCCCATTGATTATTCCTCCACTGCTTTTTTGACGTCAAGTACGATGGTGACATGGTTGGAACGCTTGCGGATGCGACCGGCACGGCCCTGGGGGCACGGACGGATACGCTTCAGGGTGCGGCCCTCGTCTACCATGATGGTTTTGATAAACACGTTGCCGCCTTCCAGTTCCTTGGCCTGTTCCGGGTTCTTGGCTTCCCAGTTGGCGATAGCGCTCTTGAGGAGTTTCTCCAGACGCACGGAAGCCTCTCTCTTGGAATAGTGAAGAAGGTCCAGGGCGTGGTTTACCTCTTTGCCACGTACGGTGTCAACCACCAGGCGCATCTTCTGCGGAGAGGTAGGAACATCGTTAAGTTTTGCGATAGCGGTCTGCTTCTTGGTCTCTTTCAGGCGCTCGGCCATCAGTCTTTTTCTCTTTCCCATAATGTCAATCCTTTAAACATTACTTCTTATTGTTGCCTGCGTGGCCTCTGAAAGTTCTCGTGGGAGCGAATTCGCCGAGCTTGTGGCCCACCATGTTCTCCGTAACGTAAACCGGAATGAACTTGTTGCCGTTGTGGACGGCGATCGTATGGCCGACAAAGTCAGGGGAAATCATGCTGGCACGGGACCAAGTCTTGACAACCTCTTTCTTCTTGCTACCTTCGTTCATAGCAAGAATTCTGTTCTCCAGGGCTTCCTGGATGTACGGTCCTTTTTTAAGTGAACGACTCATAATCTGTTAGTTTATTCCGTTATTTCTTACGTCTTTCAATGATGAACTTGTTGGACACGGCCTTCGGGTTGCGGGTCTTGTAGCCCTTTGCAGGCAGACCCTTGCGGGAACGCGGATGTCCACCGGAAGCACGGCCTTCACCACCACCCATCGGGTGATCGTGCGGGTTCATGACAACACCACGGTTGTGCGGGCGACGACCCAGGTGACGGGTGCGACCGGCTTTACCGAAGGATTCCAGATTGTGGTCGGGGTTGGAAACTGTACCCACGGTGGCGCGGCAGGCTACGGGAACCATGCGGGTTTCACCGGAGGGCAGACGGAGGATGGCGTAGTTGCCTTCGCGGGCGGCGAGCTGGGCATAGGTGCCGGCAGAACGGGCCATAACGGCGCCCTGGCCGGGACGGAGCTCAATAGCGTGCACGAGGGTACCTACGGGGATAGCGGAAAGCGGGAGGCAGTTGCCCAGATCCGGGGAAGCAGCAACACCAGACTCTACCACCTGACCCACTTTGAGGCCGTTGGGGGCGAGGATATAGCTCTTCTTGCCGTCTTCGTATTCAATCAAGGCGATGCGGGCGCTACGGTTGGGATCGTACTCGATGGTGAGCACGGTGGCTTTGACGTCGTCGCGGCTCCGGACGAAGTCTACCAGACGGTACATTCTCTTGTGACCGCCACCACGGTAACGGACTGTAAGCTGGCCGGTATTGTTGCGGCCGCCGGTAGATTTAAGAGGAACAAGGAGCGGTTTGTACGGCTTCTTGGCAGTAATTTCCTCGAACGAACTGATGGCCTTGTTGCGCTGGCCAGGAGTTACGGGTTTGTACTTTTTAATTGCCATAATTCACTTCCTCCTCTTAGATGTTAGCGTAGAAATCAATCTTGTCCTCACCGGCAAGGGTGACATAGGCTTTCTTGAAGTGGTTCATACGACCACGAAGGAGCCCGGCCTTGGTGTAACGCTGCTTGCGTTTGCCGTGATAGTTCATGGTGTTCACGTCTGCGACGGAAACGCCGTACATCTGCTCCACGGCAGCTTTGATCTGAAGCTTATTGGCCTTGCGGTCCACGATGAAACCGTAACGGTTCAGCTTTTCGCCCTGAGCCGTCATTTTTTCGGTTACGATTGGCTTAAGTAAAATTCCCATTTCTTTTTCTCCTTTACTTTACTCTTGCTGCGAGGATATCCTGCACGCCGTCCACAAGCACGAGGGAATGGGCATTCATAATGGCGTAGGTATTGATCTCGTCAACGGTGATAACCTTCACTTCCTGAAGGTTGCGGGATGACAGGAAGATATTGTTGGAGTTCTCCGGGAGAACCATGAGGACTTTGCGGTCACCGGCCTTGATGTTGGACAGGATGTTGCACAGTTCCTTGGTCTTGGGAGCCTCCATGGCGAAAGGTTCCACAATCACGATCTTGTTCTCGGTAGCCTTGTAAGAGAGGGCGCTGAGACGGGCGAGCTGCTTCACCTTCTTGTTCAGTTTGAAACGGTAGTCGCGCGGCTTGGGACCGAACACATTGCCGCCACCCACGAAGATACCGGCTTTGAGGGAACCGTGACGTGCACCGCCACCACCCTTCTGGCGTCCGAGCTTCTTGGTGCTGTAGGCAACCTCACTGCGGTCTTTGGTACGAGCGGTACCCTGGCGCTGGGCTGCGAGATACTGGAGAACGTCCAGGTAGATCACGTGGTCGTTGGGCTTTACGCCGAACACCTTTTCGTCCAGGACGACTTTCTTTCCGGATTCAGTTCCGTCAATCTTATATACAGACAATTCCATAATTAAGCCTCCAGAATTAAGTAAGAACCTTTGGCTCCGGGGACGGAACCCTTGACAACGATGAGGTTGTTCTCCGGGATAACCTTGAGGACTTCCAGATTGAAGACCTTCACGCGCTCATTGCCCATATGGCCAGCCATGCGCATACCCGGGAAAACGCGGGACGGCCAGGAGGATGCACCCATGGAACCAGGGTGACGGAGCCTGTTGTGCTGGCCGTGGGTTTCTCCGCCTACACCGGCGAATCCATGACGCTTCACGACGCCCTGGAAACCCTTACCTTTAGAAGTACCGACAACGTCCACGAACTTGACATCTTCAGTGAAAACATCGGCCACGGTGACGGTGTCTCCCAGCTTGAGCTCTCCCGCGAAGTCCATGGGGAATTCCACGAGCTTCTTCTTGGGAGTAGTCCCTGCCTTTTCGAAATGGCCCTTCAGGGCCGCGCTGGTGCGTTTCTCTTTCTTTTCGTCATAGGCAAGCTGCACGGCGGAGTAACCATCGGTCTCCACGGTACGGACCTGCGTGACAACACACGGACCAGCCTCAACGACGGTGCACGGAATATTCTTCCCGTCGGCACCGAAGACGGAAATCATTCCGACTTTCTTTCCAATTAAACCAGGCATTGGTGTTTGTTAATTAATTGTTTATAAATGCTTTAGCGCAAAAAATAAGCGGTTCGCTCACTTTCGCGGACCGCAAAGATACAACTAATTATTTGATTTTCCAAAACTTCCCGGAAGTTATCAACAGCTTTTTTCACAGCCTTTCTACGTCGGCCCAGCCGAAACGGGCGGGGTACAGCCACGCCCGGTCCGTGTGCTCCATGACGCCGTAATCCAGCGACACGCGGGGGCACTCCGCATAGGCCTCTTCCAGGAAAACGGGGTTGCCCAGCTCCTTTTCCCAGCCGCGGAACAATTCCGTCACTTCCGGAATATAGCGTTCCATTTCCGAGCAGATGGTGGCGGCTTTCCAAATGAACACACCGCTGTTCCAGAAGAACTCCCCGGTGCGGACAAACACCTCTGCCAGTTCCTGCGGGGGCTTTTCCGTGAAGGTTTTCACCTTCAGGGGACCGGGCATGTTATGCGCGTTCCTTCCCTCTTTCACCTGGATATAGCCAAAGCTGGTCTCGGGGCTTTTGGGCACCACGCCCAGGGTCATCAGCACATCGTTGTTCTCTACATAGCTGCAGGCGTCCAAGACGGTCCGGGCAAACAGGTCCTCGTCGCGGATTACGGAATCCCAGGGCGTGGCGATGATTACGGCCTCCGGGTCCCGCAGGCGCAGGGTGTAGGCTGCATAGGCCATGCAGGGGGCCGTGCCGCGCTGGAAAGGCTCCAGCAGCAGGTTCTCCGGAAGAAGTTCTGGAAGCACTTTCCGGGCCTCTTCCCCGAAACGGGAGAGGGTAATAACCAGGATATGGTCCTGCGGAAGCACACGTAAAAAGCGTTCGTAAGTGACTCTCAGCTGAAAAGGGGAGCCAGTTCCGTCCGCCATGATGACGCAATACCGGTGTGAATCCATAAACTTAAGTGTAGATCGGGATCCAGGCCTGGGGGAAGTAGCGGACTACGGTCTCGGAACCGTTGACGATTACGGACACGACGTCGAAAAACACTTCCTTCCCGTTCAGGTTGTTGTTGGTGTTCAAATACTTCAGGGCTGCCGCCGATATACGTTTCTGCTTCACGGCCGTAACCTGATCGTCGATAGAGGTGGTAACAGGGGCCTTGCGCGCCTTCACTTCCACGAAGTGCAGGCCGTCGGCCGCCTCCGAGACAATGTCGATCTCCAAATGTCCGCCCCTCCAGTTCCTGTCCAGGATCTGATGTCCCCTGGTTTGCAGGAAATCGCACGCCATCTGCTCGCCCAACTCTCCTAGTTTACTGGTTTTTAGTACATTCATTGTGGTTTAGTCAAATTTTACCACCGTAACGCCGGAGCCGCCAAACTGGACTTGCTCGTCCGTTACGGAGACAACGCCGGGCACCGTGCGCAGGTACTTTTGGATTTCCTCGTGCAGGGCACCCGTCCCTTTACCATGCAAAATTCGCACCGAACCTACATTCAGCATTAGGGCATCGTCAATATATCGCATCACAATCTCCAGAGCGTCGTTCACCCGTTCCCCCCGCACATCCAGCTCCATCTTGAAGGCCGACTTCCGTTCCTGCAGGCCGGCGTCGTACACTGCCCGGGGACGGCTTTCCACCTGCCTGGCGGCCGCCTTGTACTCATTGGATGTGATACGTTCTACGCGGTCCAGGGGCAATTTGGTGGTGATATTGCCCACAATGACAGACACGGCCTTGGTAGACACCTTGGACACCTCTCCCACCATGCCGTTGTCTTTCACCCGCACTTTCTCCCCCACTTTCAGGGGCGCGTCCCGGAACGCCTGCAGCTTGCGGGCCTCCGCCTCCTGGGCCTCGATCTGCTGAACCTCTTCCGACGACCCGCGACGCTTTTTCCGCTGCAGTTCCCGCTCTTTCCGGTCCTTGACCGTCCGGAGCTTCTTGTCGATATACTCGTCCCGCGACCGGCGGCTGCTCTCCAGCGCCCCCAGGAATCCCTGCAGCTCTTCGCGGGCCTCCCTGGTCTCTTCGCGGGCGGCCTGCGACTCCCGGATGGTGCGGATGGTGTTCTCCACCTGCCTGTTAGCGTCCCGGACAATCTTCTCAGCCTCTTTGCGGGCCTCTTCCAGAATACCGCGGCGCATCTCCTTGATATCTTCCAACTCCTTCTGGTAGCGGTCTGTCAGGGTGTCCAGGGTTTTGTCCGTCGCCTTAATCTTGGTCAGTTTCTCGTCCAGGGCGCGGCGGTTCCGGGCAATTTTCCGGAGGTTCCGCTCGATGCCCACATACTGCTCGCCGGCCCGCTGCTCGGCGTCGTGCACCAACGCCTCCGGAAGGCCCATCTTGCGCGCCAGCTCAAAGGCGAAGGACGATCCGGGAAGCCCCGTCTCCAGCTGGAACAGCGGTGTAACCGTGGCGGCGTCGAACTGCATCGCGCCGTTAATCACTCCCGTTTCCGTCCCGGACGCATAGAGTTTGAGGTTGGTGTAATGGGTGGTGATCACCCCATAGGCCCCGCGCCGGTCCAGTTCTGCCAGGATGGCCTCTGCAATGGCACCGCCGGCCGCCGGTTCCGTTCCGGATCCGAACTCGTCGATGAGCACCAGCGTTTTTTCGTCGGCCACTTGCAGCAGCTGTTTCATGTCGGAGAGGAAAGAACTGTAGGTAGAAAGGTCGTTCTCCAGGGACTGGTCGTCGCCGATAGAGACGATGATCCGCTCAAAGACAGGCAGTTCCGATGTTTCCGATGTGGGAATAAGCATGCCCCACTGGAACATATACTGCAGCAGCCCTACCGTTTTCAGGCACACGCTCTTGCCCCCGGCATTGGGGCCGGAGATGAGCAGGATCCGCTTCTGGGGCGTAAGGGTGACGGTGAGCGGAACAATGCTTTTCTTTTCCCGCCGGAGGCTCCTTTCCAGGAGCGGATGCCGGGCCTTGCGCAGGCTCAGTTCCCCGTTTTCCGACAGCAGGGGCATTCCGGCGATGAAATCCAGTGCCACATAGGCCTTGGCCATGTTGAAATCCAGCTCGCCCACGAACACGGCACCTTCCATCAGTTCCGGTACAAACGGCCGCAGGAACTCCGAGAAATCGTGCAGGATACGGGCCATCTCCCGGGTTTCCGCAAAGTGCAGCTCTGCTATCTCGTTCTCCAGCGCTACCACTTCCGCCGGTTCCATGAAGGTAGTTTTCCCGGTGGCAGACTCATCGTACACGAAGCCGGAGAACTGCCGCTTCTTGGCCGACGACACCGGAATGAGCATTTTCCCGTCGCGGATGGCCACGCTGGCGTCGGCATCGGCCAGGCCGGAAAGCTGCGCCTGGCGGAGGATGGCGTTCATCCGTTTGGAGATGTTGATCTCCTTGTCTTTGATGCTGCGCCGGATGCTGTACAGGTCGTCCGAGGCCGTATCTTTCATCTCTCCATGGCGGTCCAGTATAGCGTCTATCCGCCGCTGCACCTCCTGCGGGGCCGATATCCCCGACGCCAGATGCTGCAGGTTAGGGTAAATCCCCTCCTTGATAGAGTGGAAGAAACTCAGGGCGCGTCGCAGCGTGTCCAGCAGCGTGCGCAGTTTCCCCAGCGAGAGCAAGTCGATGGAGGCATTCTTGCCGATGGGCTCCAGGAAAGGCAGAGCATCGATATAGCCGCTGGTGGGGAAATTGTCCTCGAACATGAGGATCAGGCGCATCTCGTCCGTGAGCAAGTGTCTGCGGTGGATTTCTTCCCCATCCGTGCTAAACTCCTCGCCCTCTACCCGGGCGGCGGCATAATCCGTAGAGCAGCGGTCCTGAATGGCCGTCCGGACCTTGTCGAATCCCAGTTTTGCTTCCAGCCTGCCGTCTCTCATTCCGCATCCTCCTTTTCACTGCCGCCCAGGGATTCGCCCACCAGCGAGCGCAACTCCCTGAGGTCTTTCACGGTTTGGATTTCGCCGGCGTGCGCGAAAGAAATGGTGCCGGTCTCTTCCGAGACCACCACTACATCGGCATCGGAATTCTCGGTGATGCCGATAGCAGCCCTGTGCCGCATCCCGTAATGGGCCGGCACATCCGTGCGGTCCGTCATGGGAAGCTGGCAGCGGGCGGCGATAATCTGGTCTCCGCGGATGATCATGGCGCCGTCGTGCAGGGGGGAGTTCTTGAAGAAGATATTCATCACCAGGCGGCGGTTGATTTCTGCGGCGAAACGGTCTCCCGTGGCGATGTACTCGTCCAGTGAGGTTTTTTTCTGCAGGACGATGAGCGCCCCGGTATGTTCGGCAGACATGGCGCGAACGGCCTCTGAGAGTTCCACCACCGAGCGGGAACCCATTTTCTCCTCTTTGATGCCCAACATGCGGTTGAACAGGTCTCCGGTGCGACGGGCCAGGCCGGAAGTAACCGCCAGGCGGTTGATCAGATGCCGGATTTCCGGCTGGAAGATAATGATCACGGCCAGCACACCCACATCCAGCAGGGTGTTCAGGAGGGCTGTCATCATGCGCATATCCAGAGCGCTCACCACGGCCTGCAGCACCAGCAGCACCACCAGTACCAGCACGATGTTGAGCACGGTAGCGTCTCCCCGGATGCTACGGATGAGGAAATAGATGATGCCGGCCACCATCAGGATGTCCAGCAAATCTGCCCACCCGAAGCTGAGGAAGCCGAATATGCCCAGGGTTTGAATCATAGTTTGCAAAGATAACGATTTTATCGCAAAATATCGTTAAGGATGCTGCTGGCGGCCTCACGGGCACCTTCACCGGGGCCCTGGATTACTAGCGGATAGGGATGGAAGGCACTGCGCACAATGATGGCGTTCTCCGTTCCGCGGAGATGGTAGGCCGGGTGCACGGGTGCCACATTCTTGAGGCCGATGCCGGCGCGGTAGCCATCCGCCGTCTTTTCCAGCGAGGCCACGAAGCGGCGCCGGAAGCCCTGCGACTCGGCGGCGCGGGTTGCATCGGCAAAACCGGACTCAAATACTTCGAGGTCTTCGTAGAAGCGGTCCAGGGGAACGTCGAACAACGCTGCGGGAATGACGGGAACCACCTGGACATCATCCTCTTCCAGCCGCACCCCGGCTTCCCGGGCCAGGATGAGCAGTTTCCGCAGCGCATCCCGTCCGCCCAGGTCCAGGCGCGGGTCGGGCTCGGTAAGGCCCGCTTCCTGCGCTTTCCGCACCAGGGTAGCAAAGGTTTCTCCGCCGGGACGGTAGTCGCCCAGAATCTGGTTCAGGGTGCAGGACACCACCGCTTCGATAGACAGGACCTCGTCCAGGCTGTTGGCCCCCCGGGAAATGGATTCCAGGATGGGCAGGGCGGCGCCCACGGTGGTCTCGTAGCGGAAGAAGGTGCCGTTTTCACGGGCCGATGCATGCAGCGACGCATAAGTCACATATGGAACGGCAAACGAGCGCCGGTTGGAAGACACCACGTTGAGCCCGGCGGCAAACAGCTGTGGATAGCGCTGATAGAGCGTTTCGCTGTTGGTGCAGTCAACGAACACGGAGCCTTTGGGAGCCACGGCGCAAACGGCGTCAATGTAATCGCCTTCTTTCGCAGGCGTTCCGGGATTTCCGCCCAAGTCGATGGAATAGTGCCTTGAATTGGCGATTCCCACCACACGAAGGGCTTTTCCCGTCCGCAGCGCAACGGCCGAAGCGGTTTCTTCCACCATCCGGACCAGTTCCTTCCCCACAGCGCCATATCCGGCCACGAACAGGTTCACCCGGCTCACCGGCAAAGTCTCGAAAAAAGTCCGGTGGAGGGCCATCAGAGCGGGGACTTCCACAGCGGGGCGCACGGTGAGCAGGAGGTTCCCCTCCTCTGTCCAGAAGCGGAGCGGAGCGATGCCGGCGGTGGTCAGGGCCCGCAGGGCGTCGGTCTCGCGGGAACAGCCCACCACGCAGATTTCCATCATACTTCCATTCTCCCGGGAAGCGATGCCCACCGTACCGGAGGGGCGGGCATTGCCGGAAATGACAGTTTTGCCGCCGTCCGGGTGGAAAGTGTTCTTGATTTCGATAGCGATACCCGCCTCCATGGCCGGCGCCACGGTGGGGGCATAGAGTACTTTGGCCCCGTGCGAGGCCATTTGAAGGGCAGCCTCATAGGTCATTTCCGGAATGGTACGGGCACGGGAGACCTGCCTGGGATTGGCCGTCATGATGCCGGGGACATCCGTCCAGATCTGCAGGGAATCCGCCTGCAGGGCGGCGGCGTACAGGGCGGCACTGTAGTCCGACCCGCCGCGGCCCAGGGTGCTCACCCCGCCTTCCGGGGTGCCGCAAATGAAGCCAGGCGCTACGAAGATATCGGCCTTTCCACCTTCTACGGCGGCGGCGATATTCCGGTAAGTGAGCCCTTTGTTGCCCTTGATGATGAGGCGGCGGGAGTCCAGCCACAGGGTGCGGTAGCCGTCGGCCTCCAGCTTGGCGGCGAGGATGCAGGTGGAAAACAGTTCCCCGTAGGTGACTTTTTCTTCTGCGGGGGCGCGCAGCATTTCTTCGAAAAGCGCGTCCAGGCGCTCCTGTGCGCTTTCCCGCTCGATGCCGGTGAACAGGCGGACAACAATCTCCCGGTGGCGCCTGCGGAGTTCCTCCACAGGGGCAGGGTCTCCGCCGGCAATCTGTAAAAGTGCGTCCGTGCAGCCGCTGATGGCGCTGGACACCAGCACCACATGGCCTTTCACAGCCTCATACGCCACAATATCCAATACGCGGGACATCTGGGTGGCCGACGCCACGGACGAACCGCCGAATTTGAGTACTCTATACATATTGTTGCAAAGGTAGCAATTATTTGTCTGACAAAATCACGCAGACTTGCGTCTATTCCAAAAATATTGCTATCTTTGTTAAATCACAACAATTACTGGATATATGAAAGAACTCAAAGGAACCAAGACCGAGCAAAACCTCCAGGAGGCTTTCGCCGGTGAATCCCAGGCCCGTAACAAGTACACCTACTTCGCCTCCAAGGCCAAGAAGGAAGGCTATGTGCAAATTTCCAAGATATTTGAAGAAACAGCTGCCAACGAAAAAGAGCATGCAGAAATCTGGTTCAAATATCTGTGCGGCGGCGCCATCCCCACCACGGCAGAGAACCTGAAAGCCGCGGCAGAAGGCGAGAACTACGAATGGACCGACATGTACGACCGCATGGCCCGCGAGGCGGAAGAAGAAGGCTTCCGTGAAATCGCCGCCAAGTTCCGCATGGTGGGCGCCATCGAGAAAGAGCACGAAGCCCGCTACCGCAAGCTGCTTGACAACGTCCAAAAAGAAATCGTGTTCTCCCGCGACGGAGACTGCATCTGGCAGTGCTCCAACTGCGGCCACATCGTCGTCGGCAAGAAAGCCCCCGAGATGTGCCCTGTTTGCGCACATCCCAAGAGCTATTTCGAGCTCAAGGCAGAGAACTATTAGTCTGTTGTTATAGCAGCTCGCTGAATTCGTGGATGCCCGTAAGCCCTTCCGTAAGGGTGGCGGCCACCACGGCTCCCTTTGCAAAACCCTCCCGTGAGAAAGCCTCATGCCGGAGGGTTATTTCGTCGCAGGCCGATGCGAGCGTAAGCGTGTGAATGCCAGGGACTTCTCCCTCTCGGACAGAAGTGATCTCCGGCGTTTCGCCCAGACTTTGTTCCACCAGCTGGCCCAGGGTTTTGGCCGTTCCGGAAGGGGCGTCCAGCTTGTGGATGTGATGGATTTCCTCTATTTCGGGCGTATACCCGGCGCCCTTGAGCAGTTCGCAGGCCTTTTTCACAGCGGCGAAAAGGGCGTTCACCCCCAACGAGAAGTTGGACGCGTAGATCAGCGGCGTGCCTGCTTCTTCGAAGGCACGGAAAACATCGGCCCGAATATCGTTCCAGCCGGTTGTTCCGATGACAGCCGCCCGGAAGTGCTTGGCAATGAAGTGGTAATTGGCCCGGAAGGCATCCGGCGTGGTGAAGTCGATGCACACGCACTCGGCGGCCACCGCCGGGTCCGTTGCCGTAATATCCTCGCTGGCCTCCACCAGCGGGATGCCTCTCCTTTGCAGTTCTTTTTCTACCATGTGGCCCATCTTTCCGTAGCCACTGATGATGACCTTGATCATAGTTCCCGTGGAGGCTAATTAATTGTTTATAAACTCTTTAATATATGTCCCTGTGCGTCTCCGGACACACAGGAGCTTCACGTTAAACACTGATTGTCAGGTGGTTAGGCTCCACCAGACAATGGTACATCCGGACATACTGCTCCACGGCGGTCTCCAGGTCGGCCACCAGGACCTGCTCGTCGTCGCGGTGCGCGTGACGGATGGAGCCGGGCCCGCAGATGATCTTGTGGCCGAAGCCCGTGAGGTGCGGGGCATCACTGCCAAAAGCCACCGGAGCGCTCGGGAACCCGGGCAGCGTCACGTAGTGCGCCGGCTGGTCTCCGCTACCGTTGGGGGTTACAGTGAGCGGGAAGGGATTTTCCTCCGCATCGTTTCGCGACCCTGTACGGGAAAATGCTCCGGGAAGTCCTTTCCCGTTCGCTGCGTCGGCCATCCAGTCCTGTACCAGCTGGTGAGAGACGAAGGTGGTCCGGAAATACAGCCGGCAGGTGAGCTCCGGCGACAGGATGTTCTGCGGATTGTCGCTACGCAGAAGGCCCACGTTCCAGGTGGTTTCCCCGAGCTCCGGATCCAGGCCGAAATCCTTAGCCTTGAGCGCGTTATAGAACTCGTTAAACAGAGCCACGGCGCTCACCCCATACTGCGGATAGCCGGAATGAAACGCCTCTCCCCTGAATGTAAGATTGTACGACTTGGTGCCCTTCGAGGCCGACACCATCTTGTTCTCCGTGGGTTCGCCGATAATCAGGAACGGCGCCTGGAATCCTGTTTTGGAAAAAGCCTTGGCGCCCCAGGAGCCGGTTTCCTCCCCTGCCAGCAGCAGCAGGCCGAAGTCCGGGCATCCCTGCTGCGCCAACCGGCAACAGGCCGTGTACAAGGAGAATATCTGCCCCTTGGCATCGCAACTTCCCCGGCCGGAAATGGTAGCATCAGATGCCCGGTCGAAGCCTGGCATGACTGGCGGAATGTAGGGCGGTACCGTGTCCATGTGGGAGCAGAACACCACCTTGGGCGTTCCCCACTGCAGGAACAGGTTCAGGGTTCCGTCACCCACCTCCTGCCGCTCCAGCCGCGGTGCCCCGGGGCAGTCTTCCAGAAGGCGTTGTGCCAACCATTCAGCCACCTTCCGCTCCTTTCCGGAAGTGGAATCTATCTGCAACAGACTATGAAAGAATTGCCAATCCATAAGGGTATCACGCCTTTATCCAGCCGTTTTGCAGCAGCACCTGGGCAATCTGTACGGCGTTGGTAGCCGCACCCTTGCGGGCATTGTCGCTGACGCACCACAGGTTCAGGCCGTTCTCCACGGAAGGGTCCCGGCGGATGCGGCCCACGAACACCTCGTCCTTGCCCCAGGCATAGAGCGGCATCGGATACACGTTGTGCTCAGGGTCGTCCTGCACTACCACGCCGGGCATGCCGGCCATGAGCCGACGGGCCTCCGCCACGTCGTATGGCCCGCGGAACTCAATGTTCACGCTCTCTGAGTGGCCTCCCTTCACCGGCACGCGCACCGTGGTGGCCGATACGGCAATGGAAGGGTCCCGCAGGATCTTGCGTGTCTCGTTCACCATCTTGATCTCTTCCTTGGTATAGCCGTCCGGCAGGAAGGAATCGATATGCGGAATCACGTTCATGTCGATGGGATACGGGAATTTGTCGCCGGAGCCGCCCGCACGTTCCGCCTCCATCTGGGAAAGTCCTTTCTGCCCGGCGCCGGTGACGCTCTGATAGGTGCTCACCACAATGCGTTTGATGCCATAGGCCTTGTGAAGTGGCGCCAGGCACATCACCATCTGAATGGTGGAGCAGTTGGGGTTAGCGATGATGTGGTCCTGGGGCGTGAGAACATCGGCATTGATCTCCGGAACCACCAGGGGAACGGAGGGATCCATGCGCCAGTAGGAGGAGTTGTCTACTACATAACAGCCGATGGCCGCAAACTTCGGGGCCAACTCGGCCGATGCGGAACCGCCGGCGCTGAAGATGGCCAGGACGGGTTTACGGGCAATGGCCTGGTCGGCACTCATCACCGTCCACTCTTTTCCCTGGAAAGTGACTTTCTTCCCCCAGGAGCGCGACGACGCAACCGGAAGTAATTCTGTAACTGGGAATTGTCTTTCTTCCAACACATCCAACATCTTGGAGCCGATAAGGCCGGTGGCTCCTACTACTGCAACTATCATAATTCTCTTTTTCTATTTCTATGGTCCGTCCACGTTTTTGGCCGTTTTTTGTGGACGAAAGGTGAGTTTTTAGCATTTCGTCCACGTTTTTGGCCGTTTTTCGTGGACGGAACCTTAGCTAGCGAAGCATGTCTTCCAGATGCACGCTGCCGGCTGTTTTCTCGTCGCGGTATTTGACGATAACCGGGCAGTACAGGTGCACGCCGCTCTCCAGGGGCTTTCCGCCGCGGACGATGGGCTTGGAACCGCTCACCACCACGGCGTTCCGCGGCACCACGATACGGCCGTCGGCATTGCGGCGGATGAACTCGCCGGTGGTGGCGTCGAAGATGGCCGTGGAAGAAGTGATGATGACGCCCGAGGCAATCACGGCGCCTTCCTCCACGATGGTACCCTCATAGATGCCGCAGTTGCCGCCAACGAAGGCACCGTCTTCAATGATGGTGGGAAGGGCACCGGCCGGCTCCAGCACGCCACCGATCTGGGTGGAGGCCGAAATATGGATGTGCTTTCCCACCTGGGCGCAGGAGCCGATGGTTACATGGCTGTCCACCATCGTTCCCTCGCCGACATACGCCCCCACGTTCACATAGGCGGGCGGCATGACGATGGAACCCGGCGCCAGGTAGGCTCCCCGCCGGATGCTGCTGCCGCCGGGGACGATACGAACCCCGTCGGCCTGGGTAAAACCGCGCACGGGGAAAGTGTCTTTGTCGAAGTAAGGGAACTGCCCCTGGGACATATCCTTGATGGCTCCCAGCTTGAATCCGGCCAGGATGACCTCCTTCACCCATTTGTTCACTTTCCATGCCCCGTCCACCTTCTCTGCCACACGGATTTCGCCCCGTTCCAGGGCATCCATCACCTCATTGAATCTTTGCAGGTTTATTTCTTCCATAATGCATTCAGTACTTGGCTCATCACTTCTTCTGTCTGGTCCAGCGCCCGTACCAGCGGCAGCCGGAGGCTGTTTTCCATCAGGCCCAGCAGCGCCATGGCCGCCTTGCCGGGAATGGGATTGGGCTCTACGAAGAGGGCCTCGAACAAAGGGTGCAGCCGGCGTTCCATGGCCGATGCCGTCTCCCAGTCACCCGCTGCCGCAGCATGAATAAAGGATGCCATCTCCTGCGGGCACACATTGGAGGCTACCGACACCACGCCGTCCGCACCGCCATCCTTCATCAGGGAAAAAGTGTCGTCGTCGTTGCCGGAGAGCACCGAGAATCCGTCCGGGCGCCGGGCCAGGATGGAGCGCACCTGCTCCAGCTTGCCGGAAGCCTCCTTCACAGCCACGATGTTGGGGACGTCCCGCGCCAGGGCCAGGGTAGTCTCTGCCTCGCAGTTGGCTCCGGTGCGGCCGGGCACGTTGTACAGGATTACAGGTTTGTCGGTATGGGAGGCAATCTCCTTGAAATAGACATAGATGCCGCGCTGCGGCGGCTTGTTGTAGAACGGAACCACCACCAGGAAGGCATCGGCCTCCCGGAGCAGCTCCATATTGGCCAGGGTGCCGCCAACGCTGTTGGTGCCTACGCCCACCACCACCGGAAGGCCACCGGCGTGCGCACGTACCGTCTTGTAAACCAGCAGTTTCTCTTCGTCCGAGAGGGTGGGGGTTTCGCCGGTGGTGCCCAGCGGAACCAGGAAATCGATGCCGGCAGCCACCTGCCGCCGCGTAGTTTCTGCAAGCGCCTCCACGTCTACTTTCCCCTCTTTGAACGGGGTAAACATGGCGGTACCGCAACCTTTGAATCTATTTACTTCCATAACGAGATTACCAACTTATACACTCATGCAAATATATGAAACATTTTTCACTATTTTTGCCTGCAGGCTTTAACATTTTTCCGGAAGGTGCGTCTTATGGATGCAAGCGCTTGAAAAGAGTATGAAAAAAGTATTGATAACCTTATTGATTGTCCTGGGCGCCGTCAGCTGTGCCTGGGCGGAGAGAAACCAGAAAGTAGACTCTCTGGTGAAAGAATACCGGGGAAACGACGGTTTTGACGTTATATCCATGGGGCCCCTGAGCCTGAGCCTGATCAAGGTGGTGGTCGCCGTTGGGGGAGACCTGGATCAGGAAGACCGCGTCGCATTGGCCGGGCTCAACGGCATCCGGAAAATCACCATCGTAGATTTTGAAGGCGCAGCCCACGCCGTGAAGGAACAGTTCTGCAGCCGGATGGAAACCATCCTGAAGGGCATGGAACTGATCCTGGAGGCCAAAGACCAGGGCAGCACCATGCGCATCTATGGCATAGACGACGGAAAGAAGATTCGGGACTGTATCCTGTACAGCAGCGACGGAGCCCTCATCTGCACCCGCGGCAGCATCGACCTGGAAAATCTGGGGCAACTCATGGAAATGGCAGAATGACCCTGCAACAGTTCCATACCGAGTGGCTTCCCCTGCAGGAACGTTTCTACCGCATCGCTTTCTACCTGCTGGAAGACCGGGACGACGCCAAGGACGCCGTGCAGGACCTCTACCTCAAGCTATGGAACCTGCGGGACCACCTGGACCTGATCCGCCAGCCGTCAGCCTACGGAGCCATGCTGATGCACAACCTCTGTATAGACCGCATCCGGCGAAGACAGTTCGCGGAGCCCCTGGACGACGGTCTCGCCGGGAAAGCGCCTCCCGACGACGAGCTCATCCTGAAAGAGAGCGTCAAAGGGCTGTACGAGGCCATCGAAGAGCTCCCTCCGGGACAGCGGAAACTACTCTCCCTCCGTATCTTACACGGACTCTCCTACGAGCAGATCCAGCAAGTGACCGGCCTCAGCGGCCTCAACATCCGAGTCCAGGTGAGCCTGGCACGGAAAAAACTGAAAGAATGGTATGAGAACCCTCGATGAAATAACCCGGCTCAGTGCCCGGGACCTGGAACGAATCGGTGCCGATGAAAGCATCCCCGTACCGGAAGATCTGGAAGTCCGCCTTCCCGCGCCGGAACGCACGGGACGCCCGGCACGCATGTGGCAGATCGCTGCTGCGGCAGCCCTTCTCATCGGGGTGGGTGTCTCCGGATACCTAGGCACCCGGCAGCCCCGCGACACCTTCTCGGACCCCTACGAAGCCTATGCCGCCGTGGAAAAAGCCCTGGGCAAGCTTTCGGGAACGGTGTCCAAAGGTACCGAATCCCTGGCAGAAGCCCAATCTGTTATCGACAAATTAAATTATTGGAAATGAAAAAGTTATTTACCATATTAACGCTTGTCACCCTCTGTGTGACGGCCTTTGCCCAGAACGGGCGCGACCTCTACAACAAGTATTCCGACCTCCCGGGCATGGAAGCGGTATACATTTCCCCCGCCATGTTCCGCATGATAGGCAAGATTCCGGACGTGGAATTCCAGGACGAAAGCATAAACTTCGCTCCCATTATCAAATCCATGACCGGCTTCTATGTGCTCAATGCCACGGACCCCAAGATTGCCGCCGACCTGTATGCCGATGTGCGCAAGTATATCGACAGCGGCAAATACGAGTTGCTGATGGAGGCCAAGGACAACGGCGAAGTGGCCCGCATCTATACTGTGGGCGATGAAAAGACGGTTACCTCGCTGGTGCTGCTGGCCCAGGAAAAAGGCGAGACGGCTTTTATCTCCATCGACGGCACCATGGACCGCGCCCAACTGGAAGACCTGATGGCCCAGGCCGCCGCGGAATAAAGCGGATTTTTTGCTATTTTTGCAGCCAGATGGAAAAGATTTACAAATTTTCCGGGGCCGGGAACGATTTCGTAGTCCTGGACGGCCGGAAGGCCGATGTCTCCGCCTACAGGCAACCGGAGCGGATTGGCGCGCTGTGCAAGCAGTACAAGACCGACGGCCTCATGATCCTGGGAACGGACCCCGAGGCCGATTTCTCTATGGAGTTCTACAACCCGGACGGTTCCGGCGGTATGATGTGCGGCAACGGCGGCCGCTGTATCGTGGCCTTTGCCGACATGTTGGGTCTGGTACCCGCCTCCGGAGCCTGCTTCTTCCGCGCCCCGGACGGTCTGCACACCGCCACCATCATCTCCAGACCCCCGGCAGAGACAGTCCTCCCGGAAACATTTGCCCGTACAGGGTCGCGAAGCGACGTTTCCGGGAGGACTGTCTCCGCCGGAGAATCCCAATGGATTGTTCGGCTGAAAATGATCGACGTCCGGGGAATCGCGCTGGCAAAAGGCGGGTATTTCCTGAACACAGGCACGCGGCACCTGGTGCTGTTCGTGGCCGATGTCGACGGCATCGACATGGAAAAAGAAGGTCCCGCACTGCGCAGGGACAAGGATTTTGCCCCGGAAGGCACCAATGTGAACTTCGTGCAGCCCACCCCGGAAGGCCTGAAAGTACGGACCTTCGAGAAAGGCGTGGAAGGGGAAACTCTCGCCTGCGGAACCGGCCTCACGGCCAGCGCCATCGCGGCATACAGGCAGGGGATTCCCGGTCAAGGCGGGAATGACGGGCGAGTCCGTTACCGGCTCCAATGCCGCCGGGGCGACTGGCTGTCCGTAGACTTCCTGCCCGGCGAGAACAGCTTCACGGAGGTCTACCTCACCGGTCCGGCCGAATGCGTCCGTACATCAAATTGATGCCGGCACCCCTATAGTAAGGTCTATCTTTGCAAGTTCTTCTTCCGTGAAAACAATGGATTCCAGCGCACGGAAGTCGTCGTCCAGCTGTTTCACAGAGCTGGCGCCCACCAGCACGCTGGTTACGCGGTCGTCCTTGAGACACCAGGCCAGAGCCATCTCAGCCAGGGACTGGCCGCGGCGGGCGGCTATCTGGTTCAAAGCTACAATCTTGGCGTGCAGCTCCGGCGTGAGCATGGAGGATTTCAGGAAATGCTCTTTGGCCATGCGGGAGTCGGCGGGGATACCATTGAGATATCTGTCAGAAAGAAGGCCCTGCGCCAGCGGGGAAAAAGCGGTGAAGCCCACGCCGTTTTCCTTGGCATCGGCCAGGATCTTCTCCTCCGGTTCACGGTTGAAAATGTTGTAGCGGCCCTGATAGGCCAGGCAGGGAACGTCCCGCTCCTTAAGATACTGATAGGCAAAGCGGGCTTTGTCGGCCGGATAGTTGGAGATGCCCACATAGAGGGCCTTTCCCGCCCGGACAATGTCCACCAGGGCCTGCAGGGTCTCTTCCAGGGGGGTCTGAGGGTCGAAGCGGTGGCTGTAGAAGAGGTCCACGTAATCCAGGTTCATCCGCTTCAGGCTCTGCTCCAGGCTGTTGAACAGGTACTTCCGGGAGCCCCATTCCCCGTACGGACCGGGCCACATGTCATACCCCGCCTTGGTGGAAATGAAAAGCTCGTGCCGATAAGGAGCGAAAGACTTTTTCATGATCTGGCCAAAGGTTTCCTCGGCCGATCCGTACGAAGGCCCGTAGTTGTTGGCCAGGTCGAAGTGCACGATGCCGTGGTCGAAGGCATAATGAGCAATCTCGAAAGAGCGGGCGAGCGGGTCCACGTCGCCAAAATTGTGCCACAGGCCCAGGGAGATTTCCGGCAGCCGGATGCCGCTGCGGCCACACCGGCGGAAACGGATCCCGCTCTCATAACGGGTGGCAGAAGGGGAATAGACAGGGTTGATCATGACAGGAGAAAGCCGTGTTTTGTAATAAGTTCATTTTCAATTATTTACGGAATAATGTCTGGTCAATCAAGCCTAGACACAATCTCGTAATCACCTACTGTTCAGCGAATTGCAGATTACGCCAGTCAGCAGTCGGATGCCAGGTTCCATCTTGGACTCGTCTATGAAGGAGAAGTTCAGGCGCATGGTGTTGCGGTGGGAGCCATCGGTATAGAAGAAGGAGCCGGCCACATAGGCCACGCCGGCTGCCAGTGCTTCATCGTAAAGCGCCACGGTATCAATTCCTTCCGGCAGCGTGAGCCAGAGGAAAAGACCGCCTTCCGGGTAGGTCCAGCGCACGCCCTCCGGCATGTATTTCTCCAGCAGGGACACCATCAGGTCCCGCCTTCTGCGATATTCCACTATGGTCTTTTCCAGGTTGCGGTCAAGCGCCCCGGAGCCCATAAATTCGGCCGCCATATACTGGTCAAACACCGGCGGACACAAATCCAGGCACTGCTTGCAGATGTAAATCTGCTCCAGCAGTTCTTCCGGGCCGATAATCCATCCCAGGCGGAACCCCGGAGCAAAAATCTTGGAGAAACTGCCCAGATGCAGCGTCCGCTCCGGCGCCAGTTCCCGGATGGTCTTCACCGGTTTCCCGGAATATCTCAGTTCCCGGTACGGGCTGTCCTCCACGATGAGGCAGTCCAGCTCCCGGGCCACCCGAACGATTTCTTCCCTTTCGGCCAGGGTCATCGTTTCTCCCGACGGATTGTTGAAGTCCGGAATCACATAGATGAACTTCACCGAAGATTGCCGGTCAGGGCCGGCAATGACGGATTGGATTGGCAAAACCTGTGCCCGGTAGGCGCGGAAACTCTGCAGGGCGCCCAGATAGACGGGATTGTTGGCCAGGATGATGTCGCCGGGGTTGGCCAGCACACGGGTGCACACATCGATGCCCTGCTGGGATGACGTGGTGATCTGTACCTGCGAAACCGGCACGCCGTAGCGGCTGGCAATCACCTGCCGTAGTTCCGGAACCCCTTGGGTGGCACCGTATTGCAAGGCTTTGGTACCGTACTTTTCCAGCACTTCGCCGCTCAACCGTTTGATGTCCTCCACCGGGAAAGTCACCGCCGCAGGATAGCCCCCCGCGAACGAGCAGATGGCACCCAGGTCCACCTTCCGGAAAATCTCCCGGACGGGGCTGCGGAGAAAAGACGGCACATCGGCCGAGAAGAACTTGCTGTAGTCCATCTATGCTCTGGTAATGTGAGCCCCCAGTGCGTTCAGGCGGCCCTCGATGTTCTCGTAACCACGGTCGATCTGTTCGATGTTGTCGATGGTGGAGGTGCCGCGGGCACTCATGGCGGCCAGCAGCATGGCGATACCGGCACGGATATCCGGACTCACCAGCCGGGCGGCCTTGAGGGTGATGCGGTGGTCGTGGCCGATGACCACGGCCCGGTGCGGATCGCAGAGGATAATCTGCGCACCCATGTCGATGAGCTTATCTACGAAGAACAGGCGGCTCTCAAACATCTTCTGGTGGATGAGCACGCTGCCCTTGCACTGGGTGGCCACCACCAGCATCACGGACAGCAGGTCCGGGGTGAGGCCGGGCCAGGGGGCATCGGCCAGGGTCATAATGGAGCCGTCCAGGAAAGAGTCAATCTCGTAACTGTCCTGGGCGGGGACATAGATGTCGTCTCCACGCTGCTCCAGGTTGATGCCCAGCCGGCGGAAGGCATCCGGAATGATGCCCAGGTCGTAATAGGAGACGTCCTTGATGGTGATGGAGCTCTGGTTGATGGCGGCCATGCCGATGAAAGAGCCCACCTCAATCATGTCCGGCAGGATCTTGTGCAGGGTGCCGTTCAGCTTTTCCACCCCGTGGATGCGGAGGAGGTTACTGCCCACTCCGTCGATGAAGGCGCCCATGCGGTTGAGCATCTTGCACAGCTGCTGAAGGTAGGGTTCGCAGGCGGCATTGTAGATGGTAGTGGTGCCTTTGGCCAGCACAGCCGCCATCACGATATTGGCCGTACCCGTTACGGAGGCCTCGTCCAGGAGCATGTATCGACCCACCAGGCGGCCTTCCCGCGTGAGGTGGAAAGCGCGACGCTCCGGGCTGTAGTCCATCTGCGCACCCAGTTTCACCATACCGTCCAGGTGTGTGTCCACCCTGCGCCGGCCAATCTTGTCACCGCCGGGCTTGGCGAACCACGCATGGCCGAAGCGGCTCAGCAGCGGGCCCACCACCATCACCGAGCCCCGGAGGGCGGCGCACTTGCGCACGAATTCCTCCGTCTCGATATAGCTGGTGTCCACTTCGTCGGCCTGGAAGGTGAACATGCCCTTGGCCAGACGCGTCACTTTAACCCCCATCCCCTGCAGCAGGTCGATGAGATTTTTCACGTCCAGGATCTCCGGCACATTGCTGATAGTTACCGGCTCACTGGTGAGCAGCACGGCGCTGATCACTTCCAGGGCCTCGTTTTTGGCCCCCTGCGGGGTGATGGTTCCGGACAGCTTGTGCCCGCCTTCGATGATAAATTTAGACATGTTCTACCTCGGGATGAAGGGTGATACCGTATTTGCGTTCAATCGTTTGGATAATCTGCTGTTCCAGGCCGATGACCTCCTGCGGGGAAGCGTTCCCGGACGCGTTCACAATCACCAGCGGTTGCTTGGGGTACACCTGCGCACCGCCACTTCGGGCACCCTTGAAGCCGCACTGGTCGATCATCCACGCGGCCGGAACCTTGACCTGGTCGCCCACCTCATAGTGCGGAACTTCGTAGTCCGGGCCATTGTCCTTGCGCGCCGTTTCCACGATGCGCCGGAAGTGCTCCCGGCTGATGACGGGATTACAGAAAAAGCTGCCTGCACTGCCCATTTCCTCCACGGCCGGCAGCTTCTGGTTCCGGATGCCGATGATGGCGTCCCGGATATCTTTCGGGGACAGCGGCAAGGTGCTTCCCGAAGCATTTGCCCGTACAGGGTCGCGAAGCGACGCGGAGGGAAGCACCTTGCCGCTGTCCTCCAAGGCCTTCCGGACACCGCCGTAGTCCAACTTGGGCTGGGGCGTACAGCTGACACGGTAGGTGACGGCCGTGATAATGTATCGGCCTTTCCATTCGGTCTTGAACCTGGAGGTGCGGTAGCCGTAGCCGCAGGTGGCCGGGTCAATATGCACAAAGCGGCCTTCCACGCGGTCATAGGCCCGGATATCGGTCAGGATATCCTTGGCTTCCACGCCGTATGCGCCGATATTCTGCACGGCCGACGCCCCGCATTCTCCGGGAATGAGCGACAGGTTCTCCGGCCCCCAGAGGCCTTCGGAGGCCGCCCAGGCGCAGAAATCGTCGAAGACAACCCCGGCAC
This sequence comes from uncultured Bacteroidales bacterium, assembly GCA_947168525.1. Lineage (GTDB taxonomy): Bacteria > Bacteroidota > Bacteroidia > Bacteroidales > UBA932 > Cryptobacteroides. Next base: position 16,178 of record CAMVMG010000015.1, on the reverse strand, counting down.
CCAGGGTCCAAGATTCTTCGCTGCGCTCAGAATGACAGATTCCCACATGCAGCACCGTGCCGGGGAAATCTTTGGTAAAGAGGAGGTTGGATCCGCCGCCCATCACCAACACGGGCTGAGGCAGGGCATCCCAGTCCAGGGACAGCAGGTCTTCCTCGGCCGACACCTCCACAAACAAGGCACACCTGACCCGCATCCGGAAAGTGTTCCGGGTGGAAAGGTCGAAATGTGCGTGCTTTGTTATCATCTATTGCTGTGGACGAACGTCAATCTGGAGCTCGTCCAGCTGAACCTGGTCTATCTCGGACGGGGAGTCGATCATCACGTCGCGGCCCTGATTGTTCTTGGGGAAGGCGATGTAGTCACGGATGGTGTCCTGTCCTCCCATGAGGGCGCATACGCGGTCGAAGCCGAAGGCCAGGCCGCCGTGGGGCGGTGCGCCGAACTTGAAGGCGTTGATGATGAAGCCGAACTTATACTCTGCCTCTTCCTCTCCGATGCCCAGGACCTCGAACATGCGCTTCTGCATATCCGCATTGTGGATACGGATGCTGCCGCCACCCAGCTCGTTACCGTTGAGGACAAAGTCATAGGCATTGGCGCAGACGCGCTCCAGATCCTCTTTCGCATTGGAATAGAACCACTTCTCGTGCTCCGGCTTGGGAGCGGTGAAGGGGTGGTGCATGGCGTAGAAGCGCTGGGTCTCGTCGTCCCACTCCAGGAGCGGGAAGTCCACGATCCACAACGGGGCGAACTCCTTGGGATTCCTCAGGCCCAGGCGGCCGCCCATCTCCAGGCGCAGTACGCCCAACATGGTCTGCACTTTGCGCTTGTTGGCGCCGCTCATCACCAGCATCAGGTCGCCGGGCTTAGCCTCGGCGGCGGTGGCGAGTCTAGCCAGGTCGTCGGCCCCGTAGAACTTGTCTATCGAGCTCTTGAAGGTTCCGTCGGCATTCACTTTCACGTAAATGAGGCCCTTGGCACCCACCTGCGGGCGCTTGACCCATTCGGTGAGCTCGTCAATCTGCTTGCGGGTGTACTCGGCTGCGCCGGGGACGCAGATGGCGCCGATGTAGGCGGCATCGTCCAGCACGCTGAAGCCCTTGCCCTTGGCCACGTCCGTAATTTCGTGAATCTTCATCCCGAAGCGCACGTCCGGCTTGTCGGAGCCGTAGTTGTCCATCGCGTCGTACCAGCTCATGCGGGGCATGGGACTAGGGATATCCACATCCAGGACATTCTTGAAGATGGTGCGCATCATGCCCTCGAAGGTGTTCAGGACGTCTTCTTGTTCCACGAAAGACATCTCGCAGTCGATTTGGGTGAATTCCGGCTGACGGTCGGCGCGGAGGTCTTCGTCGCGGAAGCAGCGCACAATCTGGAAGTATCGGTCGTAGCCGGCCACCATCAGCAACTGCTTGAAGGTCTGAGGGCTCTGCGGCAGGGCGTAGAACTGGCCGGGGTTCATGCGGGACGGCACCACAAAGTCACGGGCGCCTTCCGGGGTGCTCTTGATTAGGTACGGGGTCTCTATTTCCATGAAACCGTTGGCGTCCAGGTAGTTCCGGACCTCGTGAGCTACGCGGTGCCTCAGCGCCAGGGCGCGCTGCAGCGGGCCGCGGCGAAGGTCCAGATAGCGGTATTTGGCGCGGAGGTCTTCTCCGCCGTCACTCTCTTCCTCAATGGTAAAGGGTGGGGTCACGCTCTTGTTCAGGATGTTGATGGACTGCAGTTTGATTTCGATGTCGCCGGTGGGCATCTTGGCGTTCTTGGCCTGGCGCTCCACCACTTCTCCGGTGGCCTGGATCACGAATTCACGGCCCAGGGAGGTGGCGGTTTCCACCAGCGCTGCGGGGGCATCGGCCTCCACTACCAGCTGGGTGATGCCGTAACGGTCCCGAAGGTCGATGAAGGTCATTCCGCCCAGTTTGCGGGCTTTCTGCACCCAGCCGGCCAGCGTGACCTGCTGTCCTTTGTTCTCAATGCGGAGCTGCCCGCACGTGTGTGTTCTGTACATAGTTTATGTTGTTTTTGTCTATTGCGTTGTAACAATCTACAAAAATAGCAAAATTTCCGGAGACTTGCGCATCCCCGGACAAATCCTTACTTTTGTAGCATGGTACGCATAAAGGCTATATTTCTTCTGGCTGCGACGACGCTCCTTTGCAGCGGTCTTACGCTGACGGCCCAGACCCTTGACCGGGAGCATCTGAGCGTGGGTGTCCGGGGTCGATGGAATCATGCCATGGATGCACACGGCCTGTACGAGAACCTGCTCTCCAGCTACGATTACTGGACGGCCGGCGCCACCGTGGGCCTGCAGACGTCACCGGAAGACGGCGACTGGTTCGCCCGCGCCTTCAACTACCCGGCCTTCGGCGTGGGCCTGGATTATGCCCGGATGGGCAGCCTTCAGTTCAAGGGGAACTCCCGCCTGGGAGACCTGGCCGACCTGTACGGCTGGGCACACTTCGATTTGCTCAGGACCCGCCGCTTCCGCGTGGGGCCCACCCTGAAGCTGGGGTTTACCTGGTCGCCGGTGGCGTTCGACGCCGTGTCCAATCCGGAAAACAAATTCTTCGGCGCTCACCTGTTCGCCCTCATGGCGGCGGGGCTCCGGGCCGAATGGCTTATTACGCCGCAGTGGTCGGCCGAGCTGTCCTTCGACGGCATCCATCACTCTAACGGCATGACCAAAGCCCCCAACTGGGGCATCAATGAACTGGCCCTGGGGCTGGGTGTGCGTTATTATCTGGCTCCGGCCACCTTCCCCGCGGGTAAGCGTCAGGCGGTCTCCGGCCCCGAGTACCGGAAAGGCTTGCATGGGAATGTGTTCGCGGCAGCCGGGGTGCACAGCTGCCCGGTAGAGCTGGACGCCCAGTTGGCACAAGGGCAGACCACCGGCCTGGCGCCGGCCCGTCCCCGCGCCGTGGCGGGTGCGGAACTGATGTGGCGCTATTCTCCCATATTTGCCACCGGTATGCTCCTGGATGCCGGTTATACGGCCAACCGCTATCGCGAAACCGACCTGATGCTGGAGGACCGCGAAGACCCGCGGGGCTACTCTCCCTGGCACGTAGGTATCGGCCTTACGCAGGAAGTGTGGTACCGGCAGGTGTCTGTCCACCTGGCCATCGGCGCCTATCTCTTCCACAAAACGGGGCTAACGGAGGACATCGGCCGAAGCTTCCAGAAACTGGGCATTCGCTACCATTTCCGTAAGGGATTGTTCCTGGGCCTGGATATGCGGGCCCATTACGTAGACCGTTCCTATGCCCTGGAATGGGCTATCGGATATGCATTGTAACCCTAACGGGACCCCAGGTACAGAAACACCATACCCAGCAGCACCAGGGCCAGGTCTCCGGCTTTGGCTTTGAGGTTCTTCTCCTTGAAAGCCAGGGCGCCGAACAGGAAGCTCACGACCACGGAACTCCGCCGGATCATGGAGACCACGGAGATAAGGGCGGCCTCGTCGGTAAGGGCCCACATGTACAGGAAATCGGCCCCGCAGAGGAACAGGCTGATACAAGGAATGGTCCAGCTCCAGCGGAAAGGGGTGGTGTGCTGCCGGCGGGGATACCAGAGGGTCAGAAGCACCACCGTCATCATCCCGGCCTGGTACAGATTGTACCACGACAGCACCTGCAGACGGTCCAGACCGGCGCCGCCACTCTCAGCGGGGGCCATCAGATAGCGGTCGTACAGACCGCTGATGGCGCCCAGGAAGGCGGCCAGCACCAGGAGGGCCACCCAGTGGTCTTTCCGGAAGTCGATGCCCTCTTTCCGACCATTGCGGCTCAGAAGGAAGAACGACACCACGGCCAGGGTAACGCCAATCCACTGATACAGGTTGAGCCGCTCGCCAAACACCAGCATGGCGCCCAGGAGCACCATCACGGGACGGGTGGCGTTGATAGGGCCTACGATGGTGAGCGGCAGGTGTTTCATCGCGAAATAGCCTGTAATCCAGGAGCTGAGCACGATACAACTCTTGAGAAGAATGTATTTCTGCACCTCCCAGCCACCCCAGCCGGTCTTGATTACCAGCGGTAACAGGATGAGCGTGCTGAAGACCGTATTCAGAAACAGAACGGGGATGACGGCGTTTTCCTTCAAGGATGCTTTCTTGAAGGAGTCGTAGAAGCCTAACAGGACGGCCGATAAGAATGCGAGTGCCCACCACATAATTTCGGGCGCAAAGGTAGCAATTCTTTTTGGAAAGCGGTGGAATCCTTCTTATCTTTGGCATCGGCTTAAACAATGATGCCTATGAAAAAGACTCTCTTCTGTGCCATCGCCCTGTTTGTGGCCTTGAGCCTCGCCGCCCAGGACAAAGTGACCAAAACCGTTCTGGAGCTTGGCCGCACCGACAACCGCACTATGCAGCATGCCCAGTACATCGCCCGCAACATCGGCGGACGCATCGTGGGCTCGCACATGCTCAACCATGCAGAAGACTGGGTGGTAGAGCAGTTCCGCTCATGGGGGCTGGAAGTAACTGTGCAGGAGGCCGTTACCATCGGCGTAGGGTTCGACCGAGGTCCCTGGAGCGGCCGGATGCTCTCGGAAGACGGCATGGTACTGCACTTCGGCACGCCCGCCTACACGGCAGGGACTTGCGGCCCGCAGAAAGGCCGCGTGTACCTGGAGCCCAAGAACCAGCGGGAGTTCGACCGGGTAAAGGGAGCGCTCAAAGGTTCCTGGGTACTGCTGGAGACCGGTCCTACCAGCGGCCTGGCCATCGACGCCAGCCCTAAGGCAGACAGCACCCGCGCCGCCCTGCTCAAGGAAGGCAAAGAAGGTTCCATCCTGATGTACCGTCAGATGGTGGATGCAGGCGTGGCCGGTTTCATCCGGCCCGCCAAAATGCCGATGCAGGTGCTCTACAACCGCGCCATGTGCTTTGATCTCACCATGGACACCCTGCCCACGGCCTGCGACATCCTCCTGGACGAACACCAGTTTGCTATCATCAGGCAGAAAGTGGTAGACCGCCAAGACTTCCAGCTGGAGTTCGACATCCGCAACCACTTCTTCCCCGGACCGATGAAATACCACAATATCCTGGCCAAGATTAAGGGAACGCAGTATCCGGATGAATACGTGATGATGGGCAGTCACCTGGACGCCTACGACATCGCCACCGGCTCTACGGACGACGGACAAGGTGTATGCGTGACTATGGAAGCCGCGCGCCTGCTGGCTGCCGCCGGAGCCAAACCCAAACGCTCCATCCTGTTCTGCATCTGGACCGGAGAAGAGTACGGCCTGCTGGGCTCCAAGTACTTCGTAGAGCAGAAGACCATTCCCTGGAACAAGATTTCCAATTACTTCAACCGCGACGGAGGCCCCCTGGCGGCCACTTCCATCACGGTTCCGCCGGCCATGTACGACGACTTCGTGAAGGCCTGCGAGCCGCTCAAGGACTACAATCCGGAGATTCCCTTCACCGTAAACAAGCGAGAGGGTGAAGCGCAGCCGCGTCCCACGCGCGCCGGCGGCTCCGATCACGCCTACTTCGCGATGAACGGCATTCCGGCCATCTCCTTCCGCGAGAGCGATGTGTTCGGCTACGATTTCATCTACCGGGACATCTGGCATACCGAGGACGACCTGTACGACAAGCTCATTCCCGCCTACATGGAGCACTCCGCCGTGGTGCAGGCCGTGACGGCCTACGGCCTGGCCAACCTGAACCACCTGCTCTCCCGCGAGGGTCTGTATAAGGATTAATAAACCACCAGCCGGTCCGGCGGGCAGCCAAGCGCCTGCGAAAGGCGTAAAAGCGTGGAGGCTTCGGCCCGGGCCAGATCCTGGGTGCCTTGTTCGTAGGCACGGATCATCCGCAGCGATACACCGCTTCGTCCGGCCAGGGTTTCCTGTGTGAATCCGGCATTTTTCCGGCATGCTTTAAGGGAAAGCGCCCTGGGCCGATAATAGGTGTCAAACACATCAAAAACCTTGGATATATCGGCCTCGTGAAGGGGGTGGAACAGTTCGTGAACCTTTTCGATGGGAAGGCCGTTGCGGTCGATGGATGCAAAACTGGAGCCTTTGTACCACTGATACTGGCACAGGGCCCAACCGGTCCAGTAATAGCTGGAATCCTCCCAGGGGAAGGTGTAGCTTCTGTCCAACGGAAGCTCTCCGCCGGTATTCTCCATTACCCGCCCCGCCAACTCAATTCCACTCATTCCCAGCGTGAATTTGGGATGGCCCTCCCCGAAGGCAATATCTATCAGGCTTCCCAGAAAACGGTTATAGAAGGCACGTAAATCCATCCCGCACCAGGTGACGGCGTAATCTATCATAACGGCAAAGTTATCTTTTGCCGAAACCATTATATCTTTATCGTAGGCGCGCATCGTCGTTTTTGATTTTGTTTCTGTAAATGTCGATGGCAAAGATTCCGTCAAAGACCTTTGCGCCCTCTTTGATTCTTGAGAAGTCTTCCCGTGCCCGCCTTTCACGGGCTTTCCTCTTGGGTAGATAGACAGATTTATCTACATCCTCTGCCGTTAGGAACACTAACGCGTCAAAGGCTTTCTCGCTTTGGAGGAAAACCTGTTCTCCCAGGTTTCCCAGATGCAGGGCCCGGTTTAACTGTTCGATATTCATTCCACCGTGTAGAAAGAATTTGGCATATTGGAAGTAAGAGTCATCGGCCCTATAGCCTCGGATGACATCAAAACAGGAGAGATCCGGTAGAAACTCCTTGATAATATAGTCCTTGATTGCGGCGGGGGCGTCCATCTCCATCTGGAACACCCTGTTTACAAGTAACACGGCCAACCAGTTGAGTACGTGATAATCCGGTCCGGACAAATCACAGACCTTCAACTCAAAACCGGGCTCGAAGCTATAGTGGTTGGCAAAGGCCGATGTCGCCTCCGAGCAGGCCCACTCTCGGGCCAGATCCAGGTTGGGTGTACAGTAAAAGCCTTGTCCAAAATCGTTGTGGAGCCGCCCTCCCTTCTTGGAAGGCCACTCCACAACTTTATCGGATCCGTGAAACAGGATGTTTTCCATTTTGCAAAACTAACACTATAACGTCACTTTTGCAAAGGTAAAGGATTATTATGAATTCTACAAACTACATGGGATAATTATGATATCCTCGGTCGGGCTCGCCTGCATAGAAGAAACCGTAACCCTTGTCCGTGTAGTTGAACTTGGTTCCCTTTTCCGTAGTATATTTTCCGTCGTTGATATAGATATAATCAAACCGGACGTCATAGCCGGGACGTTGTCCTGCCTGAATGAGCTTATCCAACCAGGAAGGCATTTGTGCCTTTAGGGATTTATTATCCTTTATGTCAACGTCTGCGGTGGTAGGAATGTCATCAATGTCTATCCGCTTCAGGGACGAAGAATACCATTCAAGTTTATTCACGGAAGGAACATTCCGCAGGCTCAGCTCCTTATAGCCGGATTTATAACCCGTTATCGTCTTTAATGCTTCGCAGTTGCGGATGACAACACTGTTTCCTGTAGAAACAGGGTCGAATTCATGTAAGTTCAAGGATACCAGATTGTGACAAGATTCAACAACTACATTTTCAACCGAAGCCAAACGCATGAAAAGAACATTCAAGTGTTCCAATCCGGAAGCCCGCACAGTTCCGAAAGTACCCTTCAGTGATATGTATCCAATGTCCGGAACCATAAAGTCGGTCGCCCGGCAGTTCTCACAATCAATACGGGTATCGAACGAACTCTCTCCGGTATAAGGAATCCCTTTTATAAAATTCACGTCTCCGTCAGGCAGTATCAGATTGGTCAGATAAATGGTATAATTAGGATTCTCTCTACCTGAGGTGTTTTTAACTTCTATGGAAGGAGCTTTGCATGGAGTACTGTCTGTGCACTCAAATACAAACTGACTTGACCACGGACTATAATAGGGAAGATCCAGAATGATTTTTTCCGGCATATGCGCGGCATCGGTCCTATAGAAAATGCGATTGAAATCACATCCTGTCAAGTTCAACGTCTTGATTTTGGCGGGAATCTCCACGTTGTCTTTCATTACGACACCGTTCGAGAATTCAAATGTAAAATAAGGACTATGCATCGCAAAGGTCTTCGCCTCCCCGCGAACGAATATCTGTGCAAGGCGTGAATCGCTAATCTGGAAAGTATTGAACTTCCTGTCTCCTTCTATGCGCAGGAACCAGTAGTCGGAATAACCGGAATTCTTGTATGCCACATCGGCCACGGCAAAATGCCGGCGCACCAAAACATCTGACGAAAGCCCCCATTCTGCCGGAATAGTAACCCGCATTTCTTCAATTCCTCCGGACATAGAAGAAAGCTTGACATTTTCCATTTCTTTGATGGGCACAGAAACGTTTCCCCAGTTACAGCCGTTCCATTCACCGCTTCGGCAATCATACAGATCTTTGAGTATCTTGCGGAAATTGGCCTGGGCCTTGGTATCGTTGGGGTTGGATTCGTAATCGGGCGCATCCGGCGGTTCCTTGCCGTGATACCCGCATTCCGGCTCGCCCTCGTACCAGAAGCCGTAGCCGTTGTCCTCGTACTCGATGGTGCCGGTGCCGTCATCTTCGTAACTGTAGCGGATGTCGTATTGTACGGAACCGCCGCGCTCCGGGATTTCGTCGAAAACCTCTGGCACCAGGCTGAGCAGCTTCTCATTGTCCTCCACATTGAGATGGACGATGCCCGGCAGGTTCTCCACCTTGAAGGACGAGATGTCGGTATCCGGGCAAGAAAGGGTGGACAGGTTGGCGCAATTGCTCACCTCTACGGAATTACCCTTGGCTCCCCGCAGGCTGATGTATTCCACCGCCTTGTTGCCGACAATCTCAACCTTGTCAAAGGTGGCACCGTCGGTAACCCATATCTCCTTGTAATTGTTGGGCACGCTGAGCGTTCCCAGGGTAGTGTTTTCCAGGAAGAGCTTGGCCCCTTCCGTGCCGCTTCCCTTGCCGCTGAGATACCCGTTTTCAAGGATTCCTACGCCGAAATGGACCTCCTCCAGGGCCGAACAGCCCGTTACGTCGAACGACTGCTGAGGCCAGGAATCGAACATGAGTTTCTTGAGGTTCTTGCACTCCTTCAGAATCAGCTGATTCTTTACGGAAATACCGCTGTACCCGCACTCGAACTCCTCGATGGGCGTATAGCTCAGGTCCAGCCGGTCGAAACGAGGAGAGCCGGAGGCCAGATCCGTCAGACGCGACCAGATGGGACTGTTGATGGTGAGGTCGGTAATGAAATTGTACGGGATACTGAGATAATACCCCTGGAAATGGGAATCCAGGATGGCCAACTTGTTCATCTTTTCCGTACAGCCGTCTTCGAAGATGATTTCCCAGCCGCCGAACTTGGAACAGTTCTTGGAATGGTCGCCCACCTGGACGGCGGCACCCAGCTTCCACTCGGCCGGGATATTGATCTTGAAGTAGAACTGGTCTCCCCGGCGGGAAACCCGGACGTGCTTGAGCGCATACACGGAAATGTCCTTTTCGAACCAGTTGCAATCGGCCCAGGTACCCTCCCCCTTGCTCTGGTACAGGTCTTTCAGGATGGCCATCAGGGCAGCCCGGCTTTGTTCGTCATTGAACTCCTGCATAAAACTGCCCAGGTTGAACCGGCCCACGCCCGAAACTTCATAGACGAATTCGGCATAGTTCAGGTCCGGATCTTCCTCGTCCAGATGGACAAAGCCCTTGAGGGCCACGGAATCCGGTGCATCCTCCGCGTTCAGCGACTGAATCTGATTCCGGCTGTCTGGGAAAACCATCTTTTGCCGGTGCACCAGATCTTTTTCATTCTCCGCAACATAGGCCGTCAGCTGGCCGTCAAACAGGTTCCGGTTCTTTACCCACACGGTGAGATTCAACCCGTCTTCCACCCGCTCGAATTCCGGGAAGGCGCCCAGTTTGGGCAAGAGCTTCCACTTTTCCTCCGTGCAGGTAATATCCGGCGTGCTGGCTTCAAAGACCTCCTGTGTGAGGACCGTCACCGAGAAAGAGACGGCGTCCGCATCCGTCACGGCATATTCGGCATTCTGCAAGTGCTGGACTACGTTCCAGTTCATATAATCGTCCAGATTCCCGTTCAGCAGATCGTAGGCTCCGCTAAGGGTGTGTTTGGTCTTGCTGTCATAGCCGATGCCGGCAGTGACGGCCTCTACATAGATGGCGATGGCAGGGCCGATGGAATACCCATAGGCGAAAGTTCCTTCTACCTTGGGCGACACGTTTTCCAGCGTGAAGGAACCGTTCTTGTTCGCCTCTGTGTAGTCGTTCTTGCCCCAGCCGCTATTGGCGTCGTAATGGATGCCGTACCGCCGGGAGGCGGAATAGGTAGCCGTCGCCTCTACACTCACCTTTCCGGACACTTCCAGCAAAGCGTCGATGCCGATGGTGGGGGTAATGAGGATGGGACCCACCGGAATGGCGCCGCAGATAATCTCGTACATGGGAATCCTTTCGTCTATAGCTTTTCCTTCATACCCGCAGGCGATGGTAGCTCCCACATTCAGGTCTATCTTTGTGTCAAAATTGAGGGAATAAAGTTTATAATTGGCCACGATTGCCTGGAAGAACAGGGTGAGGTCCATCTTCAAGATAGGCGCAATCTCCAGGCCGGCGAAATTCAAGGGCCAGCTGGCAGCCGGGAGCTCCAGCGTATAGGTTTCCTTGGAACTAGCCTTGGTGGCAGCAAAGTTCACTTTATTGCCGTTGGCATCACGGATTTCCTTTACATAACTGCCCAGGTCGATGGCCGCATCTGCTATATTCAAGTCCGAGAAAGCCTCTTCCAACTTGATGTTCTCGTACTTGACCTGGTAATTGCCGCCAGACTCGCTCACGGACACCACCTTGGCCAGCAAACCGCCCGGGAACAAGTCCGTGGGCGTGTTCATGATGAGCTTCTGGCCAGCTTCCGGCTTCTGGCTCCCCACAGACGAGGCCGGCACCGTAAAGGTGTTGGTGGCGGGATCGGCGCTGGTAATCGCGTTGGAGTAGTCCGATTTCACGAAGATGGACTCCTCATCCAGGCTGTAGTCGGCCTGGGGATACGGATCGTCGGCCGGACGGTTCTTGCTGGCGCCGCTCTGCAGGACTGTGATCTCGGCGCTGACCTCTCCGGCGAGCAGCCGCACCGTTCCGGTTCGGCTGTCCTTATCAGTATTGGCGTCGGCCCTGACGGTAAGGACGTTTCCGGAAGTGGAGGTCTGAATCCATTTGTCGGTAATCACCACCTTCAGGGAAGGCGCGTCGGTGGTTACCTCTACAGCAGCGCTCCCGCCTTCCGAGGGCAGGGATACCATGGTGGGTGACACACTCAGACTGTATTTCTTCTGGTCGGGATTCTCCTTTTCACGGCAAGCCGAGGCAAGCAGGAGAAGGGGCATGGCAATAAGAAGGAACCGTTTCATAGCTATGGTTTTAATCAATATGTTACAAAGATATCCCTTCCTTCGGAAGCATCTCTCTCATAATCGGAAAATAAGTATTTCAATTCAGGAATCAGGAGACACAATCGCAATATCTAAGCAAAAATAGGTATCTTTGCGAGCAGATGGAAAAGCTGACGACCATATTGTTTGTCATTCTGCTTGCGGCCACCGGAGTGCACGCGCAGACCGGCCACGGGACCCTCAAGGTTCCGCTGGAGAAGATGAACGCCAAGCGGCTGCCAGACCTGAACATTCCCCGGTGCGGTCACGCACTGCTGTACTTGAACGGGGAACTTACGGTCTTCGGCGGCCATACTACCGGGTTCATTCCCACCCCCACGGCGGAATATTTCAAGGATGGCACTTGGAAAGCCCTCCCCTCCATCTATACCCATGACGACGGTTTTTGCCTCCTCCAAAAAGACGGGACCGTGCTGCTGGGCGGCGGCCTGCCGGAGCCATTCGGCGTAGGGCAGAGTCTCGCCGTAGAACGCTATCGGCCCGACAGCCATTCCTTTGAGCCTCTCCCCATCCTGGACCGCAAACGGGCAACATCCCGCGCCGTGGAACTGGAAAACGGGGCTATCCTGGTGGCTGGAAACTGGTATGCCGACGATGCCCTGGAAGTTTTTAGCGCAGACAAAGGCTTCGTCCCGGCCAAAGAATTGGCCGAAAACCGAAGTTATCCCTGGATACTGCCGACCGCTCCCGACAACGCCCTTATCTTCAGCGCGACAGACTCCCGGGGTTTCCGGGGAAAAGGATGGGTGGACCGGTATCAGGGAGACCCCTTTCAGGAACCGCTGCTGACACAATACTATGTTCTGAACTCGAATGGGGACATGGTCCAGCACGTTTGCGAGATAGGACAGCCCCGTCAGGGTAATTATGACTATCTCCTGCTGGCCGTCAATGACAGTCTTGAGGCTGAAGGCATCCTGCGGGTGCATGGGGATACTTTCTCTCTTCTGGAACTGGAGACAGACATTCCCATTGACGGTTTGGGCGGCCGTATTGTTTATAACCCGCTGATGGGGTATGGCGGCTATGCCTGGTCCCTGGGAACGGATGCGTCCAAGCGGGCCTACCTGCTGCAGATTGGCTACAAACCAGCCCTGGAAGGGGGAAAAGCCACGCTGAAGCTGTATTATACAGACCCGCTGGAAGGCTTGCCCCGATACGGGGCGTGTACCATGCTTCCAGACGGGCAGATAGCCCTTGCCGGCGGTATCGACAGGTCTAACTATACCCCCTTTGCTTCGGTCTATCTGTTCAATCCCTCAGGTGTTTCCACCGGCGGCTCCTCTGCCCGCACAGCCGGCATGATTACAGGGATTCTGGCAGCCTCCGCCCTGGTGGCACTGGGCTTGTGGATTGCCGGGCGCAGGAAGAAAGATGCTCCCGACCATTCCGAACCAGACCAGCAGGGGGCTAAAAACCAGCGGGATCGGGAGCTGTTCCAGAAAGTGTCGGCCCTGATGGAAGAAGGCTTGTACAAGAAAAAAGGCCTTTCCATCGCCGACCTGGCCACCACCCTGGGATCCAACACCAAATATATTTCCTCCTGTATCAACGCCGGTGCCGGCTGCTCGTTCTACGACTATGTGAACGGATACCGCATCCGCTATGCCCAGCAGCTGATGCGGGAAGATTCCAGGCAGAAACTTTCCGACATTGCCGACGCCGCCGGATTTGCTTCCGAGAGCGCCTTCTACCGGAATTTCAAACTGGTCACCGGAGAAACGCCGGCCGACTGGATGGCCCGTATTTCGGAATAATCGCTTTCTTTTGGCATAAAAAACGTATCTTTGCGTGTTATGACAGAAGTACGCGCAAAAAAAGCCCTCGGGCAGCATTTCCTCACAGACCAGAAAGTAGCCCGCGCCATAGTGGACGCCCTGAACGGCGGCATGTCCGCTTTGGAAATCGGCCCCGGCATGGGGGTCCTTTCCCAGTATCTGCTGGAGCGGAAAGACATAGACCTTCGACTCATAGAGATTGACTCGGAAAGTGTGGATTACCTGCTGACGCACTTCCCGGGCATGCAGGGGCGGCTGATGGAAGGGGACTTCCTGCAGCTGAAACTGGAAAAAATCTTTCCGGAGCAGTTTGCCATTATCGGCAACTTCCCCTACAATATTTCCTCGCAGATTTTCTTCAAAGTGCTTGATTACAAGGACCGTATCCCCCAGGTGGTGGGCATGGTGCAGAAGGAAGTGGCCGAGCGCATCGCCGAAAAACCCGGCTCCAAAACCTACGGCATCCTGTCCGTACTCCTGCAGGCCTGGTACGACATCGAGTACCTGTTTACGGTAGGTTCCGGCTGCTTTGCCCCGCCGCCGAAAGTGGAGAGCGCCGTCATCCGGCTCACGCGGAACGCACGCACCTCTCTGGGCTGCGACGAGGCCCTTTTCAAAACCGTGGTGAAAACCGCCTTCGGGCAACGCCGGAAAATGATGCGCAACCCCCTCAAACCCCTGGCCAAAGCCAAGGCCAGCCGCTGCGGCTGGTCAGATGAGGAACTGGCCGATTTTCTTGCCCGGCCCGTCTTTTCGCAGCGCCCGGAACAGCTCTCCGTAGAGGACTTCGTCGCCCTCACCAACTTGCTTGCCTAGTCGCTGCAGCACCTATCCTGCTGATTCCAAACCATTTCCGTGTTTATTGGTGCATTTTTTTGTGCACCAATAAACATGGAAACAACTGTATGTCAATTAGATTAGTGCTGAAGGCCGGCCAGCCAGATTTGCAGGTCGTGCATCCAGGCCTCCCGGTAAGCGAAATTCACATGGTCGGCCCAGCCGTGACCGCCCGTGGGGTAAATGTGAAGGGCAGCCGGGACTTTAGTGGCACGCAAGGCCTCGTAATAGCGGATGCTGTTCTCGCAGGGCACCAGGCCGTCGTCGGAATTGGCCATGATAAAGGCCGGGGGCGTGTCGGCGCTTACCTGTTTCTCATTGGAATACTTGTCCAGCAGCGCCTGTGAAGGATTCCGGCCCAGCAGATAGAAGGCCGATCCGCCGTGCGTGATGGCCGGATCCATCGAGATAACCGGATAGAAGAGAATCTGGAAGTCCGGCCGCTCTTCGGGCCTGGTGAAATGCGTGGCGGCCGTAGCGGCCAGATGCCCGCCGGCCGAGCAGCCCGCGATGCCCAGTTTCTTGAAGCCATATTCATCGGCATGGGCCTTTAGGATGGCCATGGCCTGGTGCACGTCTTCCATCGGCACCTCGCAATGCCCGTTGGGAAGCCGATACTTGAGCACCGCATACACGATACCCTGCCCCGTGTACCACCGGGCATTATAATATCCTTCCGTCTTGTCCCAAACATCCACATAACCGCCCCCCGGGCATACCAGGAGGGCCAGCCCGTTGGGCTTCTCCGGCAGGAACACCGACAGGGTGGGCCTGGTTACGTTGGAAACGTGGTTGCCGTAGTCTTTTTCCTCTCCGCGGAGGCCATTGTCGCTGGGGGCGCCGTCCGGCCACAATTCAAAGGTAAGGTCCGGCCGGGGGTATCCCGTCGCCGCGATAACCTGCTGGCAGATGCTCTTCATCCCCCTGACGGACGGGTGGCCGTTCTGTTTCTCAATATCCTGCAGCTCAATGAGCCGGACGCCGTAATGCTTGCACACTTCCCGCATGGATTCGTTCACCTCTTCCCGCAGCTCCGAGTTCAGGAGGGAATAGATGGTGGCCTTGGGATAGGTCTTCTGCAGCTTGTCCAGCAGGCAGGCCAGGGCCGGACGGAAGTTCATACAGTCTTCCTTGGTCCAATCGGCATACTGGTACTCGCCCACCGGGGCGCCCGCCCAGGCGTCGTTGGTGCCGCCGAACAGGAAGATGATGTCCGGATCTCCCAGCATTTCCACGCGGCTGATAAAGTTGGATGCCGATACATCCCGCCTGAAGTATCCCGTGCCGCAGATAGTGGTGCCGCCCCAGGAGTTGTTCTTCTCCAGCTGGTAGCCCATAGTCTTGATATACAGGCTCCACCACGTCTGGTCCACGTTGGCAACGTCGTTGTGCGCATCCGGATAGAAAGGATTGTAGCCTTCCGGATTATACCCCTGATAGGTGGAATACGAATCTCCCAGTACGGAAACCTTCTTGGGCTGGGCCGATGCCGCCGCCGCACACAGCAGCAGAACGGCCAGGATGCAGAATCTCTTCATTGTCGTATCAGTTTTAGCCAAGTACAAATATACAACTTCTCTCTCACTTCCCAAAAGGTGGAGGCTAATCCGTTGATTATATGCACAATAGATAGTGCTCCTGTGCATCTCCAGACACACAGGAGCACCACCTAAAGAACTGAAGGTCAAGACGATAGCCTCCACCAGGATGACAGCGGGTGTAAGGGAATGCGTAGCCGGTGCAGGACCCTAGAACTGGAAGTAGATGAAACTCTGGAGGTCGGCGGTGATAAACTGGAAGAAGAAGAAAATGATGGCGGCAACCACCAGAGCCATCACAAAGAGCGGCAGGCGGGCGAAGGCAATCCGGTAGCGGCGTTTGAAGCGCTCCGGAAGCCAGTGGATAATCATTCCAATAACAAACAGAATGAGCACGGAACGGTGTTCCCATACCATGGCGGGCACCAGAGAGAGGTCCCAGGCGCTGCCAATCTGGTTCACCATGTTCTTGGCCGTGTTCCACGCCTCTTCATTGGCCAGGGCTGGGTCCAGGTTGGAGCCGCTGCGGAAGAACAGGCGGGTGAACGTGATAAACACAAAGGTCTG
>CAMVMG010000014.1 GCA_947168525.1 uncultured Bacteroidales bacterium | reverse complement strand
GGCGCGATGCCGGCGGAACCTTAGCGTAACATCTGGCCGCAAGTGCAAAATCGGCTCTAAATGCACTTGGGCACCGGGTTAACGTTGGAAACAAGCCGGCCCGATCAGGGAAAATGTCGTAATAATTTCGTATGTTTACAAAATGAAACAGTTTTTCCTCTTTCTGGTAGCCATCGCACTGCCATCCTGTATGCAGAACCCCTTCCTGTCCCGTGCAGACGCCATCCGGGAACTCGGGGGCGGGCAGCCGCTCAGCTATGCCGAAGCCATCCGCTCGGATGGACTTTGGGGAACCTTCCGGGGAGAACTCTTCGGCAGCCCCCAGTCTGTCTCTTTTGTCCGCTTCCGCCCCGGTGCGTACACGCTCAACGTAGTATCGGCAGAAGGCCCCGCGGCCGACAGTACCAGTACCCTCTGCCAGCAGCATGAGGCCGTGGCGGGCATCAACGGCAGTTATTTCGACATGCAGCAGCTTACCTCAGTCACGTACCTCAAGGACGATGGATTCGTCGTAAATGCTTCCACCAGCCAGGAAGAGCTTTTCCGCACCAACGGAGCCGTCCTTCTGGGCAACGGAATCATCCGGATCGATGCGGCCGGCACCATTCCCTGGGACGGATGGCGGGAAGTCATGGCCAGCGGTCCCATCCTCCTGGATGAAGGCGTGCGCGCAGCATATACGGAGGGCATATCCGGTTGGGAGGATTTCTACGCGAAACGGCATCCCCGCTCCATGATCGGCACAGATGGGGAAGGGTATGTCTGGCTGGTTGTGGTGGACGGCCGGGCAGAGGGACAGGCAACGGGAATGTCCATCTCTGAACTCACGGAACTCGCTTACCTGATGGGGCTTACCGATGCCTTGAATTTGGATGGGGGCGGATCTTCCACGCTCTGGACGCTTTCCGGGGGTGTCGTAAACCATCCTTGTGACAACGGAAAGTTCGATGCCGATGGCCAGCGCGTGGTCCCGAGTATCCTCGCACTCCAGCCGGTGTCCATCGGCCCGGAAAAATGATTATATTTGCAAAAAAACAGAGATGATGAATAAACTGCTTTCTTCCCTTATAGCGGCCGGTGTCGCGGCCTGCCTGCTGTCCGCCACCGCCGCATCCCAGGAACGGCCCCGCTTCCAGATGCCCAAACTCAATGCCAAGGTGATTCCAGCCGGGGAAATAACGCCGGAAACCGGCCTGGTACGACATCCCTGGACCGGAAAAACAGTCCTTTTCATCGGCGATTCCATCAGCGACTGCATCCTGGCCCGGCACGACTTCAAGATGTACTACGAGCACCTGGCCGACTGGCTGGGCATCACCCCGGTGGTCACGGCCATCAGCGGAATGGAGTGGAACGCCGTGCCCATGCAGCTGAACCTGTATAAGGAAGCCATGGGAGAGCAGGTCCCGGATGCCATCTGCATCCTGCTGGGCACCAATGACTACAACATGGGCCTTCCGCTGGGGCAGTGGTACCGGGAAGTGGTGAAGGACGTACGATGGGGAAGCGGTCCGGACAGCGCCGTAACCTCGCCCCGCACCTGCCGGGAAATCGATTATACCGGTAATACCTTCCGCGGCCGCATCAACGAGGCTATGAAGCTGCTGAAAGACACATACCCGGGCACGCCCATCGTGCTGCTGACCCCGCCTCATCGCGGCTATTTCTATTTCGCCGACAACAACGAGCAGCCGGACGAGCTGGTGCAGAACCGGATTGGCCTGTATCTGGACAGTTATGTGGAGGCCATCAAGGAAGCGGCGAACGTGTGGAGCGTGAGTGTCGTCGACCTCAACGCAGAGGCCAACCTGTTCCCGCTGCTGGATTCCCAGACCGCCTTCTACACCAATCTGGAGACGGACCGCCTGCACCCCGCCGGGGACGGCCATCTGCGCATGGCCAAAGTGCTGCTGCAGCGGACCTTCCTGATTCCCTGCCGATAGCCCCTGCCTGGGCGGCAACATCCGTTAGCTTACTTGCAAGTGCGAATGTAAGCATTTATTTGTATATTTGCACTCATGTTGACAAGGTTAAAGAACTGGTGGAGCGGATTCCGCTTGTCCCTGAGGATGAAGATGACGCTCTCGCTCAGCGCCATCGCCATCGTCCTCCTTATTTCCAGCATTATCTCCCGGCTGGAGTATAGCCGCATGTCCAATTACGTGTCCATGCTCATCGCGGAAGATATCCGGAACATCCATATCGCCCAGCAGCTGCTGGATGCTGTCGATGCATACAATATGGAAATGCTGGCGGTTATCGGGGACGAATCCGTGTCGGCCCTCCCGGACTTCGACCGCGCCGCTTTTCTGTCCCGCTGCGATTCCCTCAAGAGTTCGTCCGTTGGCATCAGCGCCGCTCCCATGGCCGACTCCGTCTTGTATGCGTATGCCGCGTACATGCTGGCCTCCACCGAACTCACCGACGTGCTCCAGTCCACGTTCATCGATACGCGTGACTGGTATTTCGGCCGGCTGCAGCCGCTGTTCGGCCGGCTCAGGGACTATCTGGACCACCTGAGCGATGTGATGTACCAGGAACTGCGCCAGAACTCGGAAGATTTTGACAGCGGCCTGTACCGCAGCATCATCCCCAGCACCGTGGCCGTGCTGGTGGGTATCGTGCTGGTGTTCCTGCTCATGTTCTTCGTGCTGTCAGACTATGTGAATCCCATCTACAAGATGCTGGATGGGCTCAGGAACTACCGCAACTACAAGCATAAGTATACTTATACCTTCGACGGCAGTGACCAGCTGGCAGACCTCAATGCAGAGATAGCGGAACTGGCCGAGGAAAACCGCCAGACCCGGCGCCGCCTGGCAGAGCTTCGTGAGCGCAACAGCGAGATCACCCGCTCCCTGAACCAGGATTCCTAATAACATGAACCTGAAGGTCATATCCAGAAACGTAGGCATCGCACTGCTGGTGAGTGCGCTGTTCATGTTCCTGTCGGTCCTGGTGTCCCTGGCCGACGGAAGGGATAGCGCCCTGGCTCCGCTGCTGATCAGTTTCTCCATCACCTTCATCGTGGGTATCTTCCCCTTTATCTTCGTCCGCAAGACAGAGCAGATCACCCTCAAGGACGGGTACATGATCATCTTCCTGTCCTGGCTCCTGTCCTTTATCTTCGGCAGTCTGCCCTATGCCCTCTGGGGCGGCCCTTTCACGCTGGTAAATGCCTGGTTCGAGAGCGTTTCCGGCTTCTCCACCACCGGGGCCACCATCCTGGAAGACATCGAGGCCCTGCCCCGGAGCCTGCTGTTCTGGCGTTCTTCCACCCACTTTATCGGCGGCCTGGGTGTCGTGGTCTTCCTGCTGCTGATTATCCCCAACTCCTCGCCCGTTCGGCTGCGGCTCACCAATATGGAACTGTCCTCCCTGTCCCGGGACGACTACCGCAGCCGGGCCAACAAGACCGTCTTTATCTTCGCCTATGTGTACCTGGGCATCTGCGGAGCGGCTTTTCTGTGTTACCTGATTGCGGGTATGCCGGTGTTCGACGCCATCTGCCATGCTTTCAGCGTGTGTGCGGCGGGCGGTTTCTCTACCCGGAACCTCTCGGTGGGGGCGTTTGACTCCGCCCTCATATCGGTCATCACCATCGTGTTCATGTTCCTGGCCTCCATCCACTTCGGCATGCTGTTCATCGCGCTGGTGGGCCGGACGGTACGCCCGCTGAAAAACAGCATCCTCCGGTTCTATGTGGTGGGCCTGGCCGTCATCTCCGTCATCACCTCTCTCTCCCTCAAGCTGCAGGGAACAGACGCCACCTGGGGCAGGGCTTTCCTGGACGGGACTTTCCATGTGGTGAGTTACGCCTCATCTACCGGGTTTGGCATCAGCGACAACGGGGCCTGGCCGGTGCTGCCCAGCTTCATGCTCATTATCGCCTCCCTGGTGTGCGGCTGCGCCGGCTCCACCACGGGTGGTCTCAAGGTAGACCGTCTCCTGGTCCTGTTCAAGGCCATCCACATGCAAATCCAGAAGGCGCTGTATCCGTCGGCCATCTTCGAGGTCCGGATGGGACGGCGGGTCCTCCGGGACGAAGAAATCTACCCGCATGTGCTCTATATCGCCCTGTTCTTCCTCCTGATTGCCATCTCCACCATCTTGTGCCTGGTGATCGGAGACCCGCACGGGCATGCCCTGACAGGGTCCCTGGCCTCCCTGGCCAATGTGGGGCCGTCCATTGGAAGCATCGGCGCCATGGGCAATTACAATGCGGAACCTGTCGCTCTCAAATTCATCTTTTCCCTGGACATGTTCCTGGGCCGTGTAGAAATCTATCCGGTCCTGGCCGTGTTCTACAGCCTTTTTCACCGGAAGTAGCGTATGGACAGAAGCGATTTTCTTTACAAGGGATTCCTGAGCCGCTTCCCGTACGAGACCACATCCTGCCAGGATGCGCTGATGCGCCGGATAGCGGATTTCCTCACCTCCGACGACGGCGATATCCTGGTGGTGAACGGCTATGCGGGAACCGGTAAAACCACGGTCATGGCCGCGGTGATTGGCACCATGACCTCCCTGGAAGTGCCCTGCGTGCTGCTGGCTCCCACGGGCCGCTCCGCCAAGGTGCTCTCCCTGTATGCCGGCCGTCCGGCGTCCACCATCCACAAACACATCTATCGGCAGAAATCCTTCGGGGCAGACGGATACGGGCAGTTCTCCCTGTCTTTCAACAAGGCCCGCAGTGCCCTATTCATCGTGGACGAGGTATCCCTGATCGGCGTTGAGACGCCTGGAAAGGGCGGGGCGTTTGGGTCAGGAAACCTCCTGGAAGACCTGGTGCAGTTTGTCCGTTCCGGGGTAGACTGCCGGCTCATCCTGATCGGGGACTCCGCCCAGCTCCCTCCTATCGGCCTGGAGGCTTCTCCTGCCCTGCTGCCGGACTATGTCCGGGGCTTCGGCGGCGTCAGTTTTGCCACCCTTACGACGGTGGTCCGGCAGGCCGAGGGTTCCGGCATCCTGCAGAATGCTACGCACCTGCGCACCATCATGGAAGAGGCGGAGGACGGGATGGAGCGCGCTTCCCTGGGGCTCAGCATCCGGCCCTATCCGGACATCGTGCGCATCGGCGGGGGAGAGCTGCTGGAAACACTGTCCGATGCCTACTCCCGCTACGGGGAAGAGGAGGTGGTGGTGCTGTGCCGCTCCAACAAGCGGGCCAACCGCTACAACGCCGGCATCCGCGCCCAGGTGCTGTACCGCGAAGAGCAGCTGGTACGGGAAGACAAGCTGATGATCGTGAAAAACTGCTATCTCTCCGGCTTGGAGGGGACCGACTACATCGCCAACGGAGACATGGCCCAGCTGGTCTGGATCCGACACTTCGAAGAGCGCTACGGACTGCATTTTGCCGATGCCTGCCTCTCGTTCCCGGATTACGGCAACCAGGAGGTGGAGATGAAAGTGCTGCTGGACACCCTGTCGTCGGACGCCCCGTCCCTGACCTACGACCAGTCCAATGCCCTGTACCAAGGGGTCCTGGCCGATTATTCCCATCTCACCACCAAGAAAAAACGCTACGACGCCGTCCGCTCCGACCCTTTCTTCAATGCCCTCCAAATCAAGTACGCCGCCGCCATCACCTGCCACAAGGCCCAGGGCGGCCAGTGGAAGTGTGTTTTTGTGGACAACCCCTTCTGGCAGGACTTCCTGGTGGCCGATGACCTCAAATGGCTCTACACCGCCCTGACCCGCGCCGTGGAAAAAGTGTACCTGGTCAATTTCCCGGACGATTTGTTTGCCTGAAGCACTAGCCTGCCTTCCGGCGCTTTCCCCGTGCTTTAGCCCCGGCTATTTCCCCTTCAGGTATTTGAGCCAAAAGTCCTGGTTGGCCGTATTGAAGTGCTGGCCCTGGTAGCCCCGGTAGCCGTGCATGCCGTCCGGATAAATCATGAAGTCGAAAGCCGCTCCCTGCCGATGCAGGGCGTCGATCAGTTGCAAGGTGTTCTGGAAGTGGACGTTGTCGTCGCCGGTGCCATGGGTGATCTTGAGCATGACGGAGCCGTCGGAGCTGCCCACCTTGGCGGGGTAGCCGCCCACGCGGCCCACCACAGCCGTATTCTTGTAGCCGTCCGGATTGTCCTGAGGCGTGGACATGAAGCGCTCCGTGTAGTGGGTGTCGTACAGGGCCCAGTCGTACACGCCGCCGCCGGCAATGCCGTAATGGTAGTAATCAGAGGCCGTTGCCACCAGCAGTGTAGTCATGGTGCCGCCGAAGCTGAAGCCCTCTACGCCGATTTTGTCGGCCTTTACGTAAGGCAGGCTCTGCAGCCATTTGGCCCATTCTACGAAGTCATCCACCTCCACGGTGCCCAGGTGCTTGTAGATGGCGTCGGTGCCGGCGCGGCCGTTATGACCGGCAGCACGGCAGTCGGCGATGAGCTCGATAATGCCGTTGTCCGAATACCAGGCATAGCGAGACGGGGCCACCCAGCGGTCATAGACCTGCGGCGTGTCGGGGCCGCCGTAGATGTCCACGTGGACGGGGTACTTTTGCGCAGGATCGAAGTCCTTGGGATAATAGATCACCCCCGGCAGTTCCAGTCCGTCCACCGTAATGGAAACCAGTTCTCCCACAACGCCTTCCGGTCTTTTTGCCGATGCCACCGTGTACGACTTCTCCGGCTTCCGGGTGTCGTAAACCGCCAGGCGCGGCGGGGTTTGCAAGTTGGAAGTGACCGCCACGAAATGCCGGCTGTCCGGGGCGAAGGAAACGCTCTGCACGTGCATGGCCGGATCCGTCAGGGCCGATATCACCCCCTTCGGCGAAACCTTGTACAGGGCGCTCCGCACGTGGGAATCCCGCTCTGCGGTGAAGTAAACGGTGCCGTCGGCGTCGGCCTTGATCAGGTTCATGCGCCAGTTGGGGCCGTCGGTGAGCCTTTTGAGCTGGGTGCCGTCGTAGCTCAGGAAATAGATCTGCTGCCATCCGGTCTCGAAGCTGCGGACCATGTAGAGGCCCTTGTCCGTGAACAGCATCCCGTCTATCCAGTCCAGCCAGGTGGGCACCTGCTCGTGATAGATGGCGCGCTTGGTGCCGTCGAGGGGATTCACCGCGTACAAGTCCAGCGTATTCTGGATGCGTGGCTCGCGGGAAACGAAGAAGCTGCGGCTGTCGGCCCCCCAGAAAGGCGTGCCGAAGTACTGGTCCTCCTGCGGGTTGAAGTCGGCCCAGACGATGTCTCCGCCTGTCACGGGCGCAAAGCCGATCCGAACCTCCGGGTTCTTCTCCCCGGCCTTGGGATAATGGGTGCGCCGCAGGGTTCCGTCCTGGCCGAAGGGCGAATAGATGGGGAACATGGGCACTTGGGTGTCGTCGAAGCGGTAGAAGGCCAGGGTCTGGCTGTCCGGACTCCACCAGAAGGCTTTGTAGCGGGAAGGCCGGCCGAAGATCTCCTCGTAATAGACCCAGCTGGCATAGCCGTTCATGATGGTCTCCGTTCCGTCGAAGGTGAGCCGGGTCTCTTTTCCGCTGGCGATATCCACCACCCACAGGTCATTGGCACGGGTGAAGGCCAGGCGGGTGGAGTCCGGCGAGTAGGTCAGGTTCACGGCGCCCTCCGGGTGC
This sequence comes from uncultured Bacteroidales bacterium, assembly GCA_947168525.1. Taxonomy (GTDB): domain Bacteria; phylum Bacteroidota; class Bacteroidia; order Bacteroidales; family UBA932; genus Cryptobacteroides. The sequence continues at coordinate 43,726 of CAMVMG010000014.1, read as the reverse complement.
AGGGGGAAGTCGGCGTATTTTTCCGGGGCCTGGACGCCCTGGGTCACTTTCCACTTGTTGTTTTTGGTGTTCACCGTGAAGGCATCCTTGTAGGAACCGTCGTAAGTGAATGCCACCTCGTTTTTGCCAAGCCACTTGCTGGCAACGGGAAGGCGGTCCTGCGCCTGCAGGGAAGAGCCTGCCGCACCCAGCAGCAGGAACGCCAGAATTAATTTTGTCGCTTTCATGCCTTAAAGGTACGAAAAAAAGAATTCATCTGTAAGACTTGACGCACAGTTTCGTCTCTTTACTGGCCGAAGTGTACCCAAGAGCCCGTTTCAGCCAGGGGCTTAAGCACAGTTTCGCCTCTTTACAAGCCCATATGTGCCTAAAAGTCCGTTTCAGCCAGGGGCTAAAGCACGGTTTGGGTGCTGGGAGGCTAAAAACGTGCTTTAGGGCATCGGCAAGACATGGGCTAAAGCACAGTTTGAGTGCTGGGAGGCCAAAAACGTGCTTTAGAACACACACAAGACTATGGCTAAAGCGCGGTTTGAGTCGCAGAGCGACAATAATGTGCTTTAGCGCGGTCGGAGAGTATGGGCTAAAACGTTAGAAGCTTTCTTTCTGTAATAAAACAGCTTTGAGCAACGATGCATCGGCCCGTACAATTCTGGCTAACTGCTTGATGGAAAATGTTTTCCGCTCATTCCAGAAATGCATGGCCAGGGTAAGCCGATCCGCTTCCGAAAGTTCGCCGACAGCCATGCCGAATAGCTTCCTGCTGTTCTCCTCGGCTTGTTCCTGCAGGGCCGATTCGTCGCACTGTTCCAGAAAACGACGTTTGTCGGCCACCTCCATCTCCTGCAAATCCTTTTTTTTGACACTCAGGAAGGCGATGAACTGCCTGATAGAAGTAAAGACGCTACCGTAAATGAAGTTAAGGTCGATATAGCTATACGGGATAAGCATCCCTTTACTGTCGTACTCCCACTCTGGCGGTAATTTTATCCGGGTACGGAAAAGACGGCATAGCTCCCGATAGGACAAGTCTCCAACCCGATGCCTGATTCCGGCAGGCTCGTTCGTTTGGAAGAAAACTCTTCCGGGCCCCCAGGGGTAGTTTTCGGGCAAATAAGGATAGCCCGCCTCTGTGCAATTGCGGAAGATATAGATTACCTTCCCCCTCAACTCATCGATGTTCAGGATAGGATCGGCCCGGATACGGATTGTGTTATTTACGGATTCCGGCTTGCCGATTCGTCTGAAATATCTAACTATCAATCGTTTGAGCTCGCGCGAATATTTGTCGATATTCTCCGGAGCACCCCGGACGATAACATGGAAATGAGTACGCATCACCTCCAGGATAATTACTTTGAGATGGCAGGACAAGGCCGACAAGACAATCCTGTTCATCATAAACACGCGATCATCCTCTGTCTCATACAGAGAATGGACTAAAGTACCATCCGAATAAACGTGGAAGCAATCTTTGACAGGCACAGGTGCCCAAGTGTTATCCATAACTGTTTTTTAAGCAAAGGTCCCCATACTTATCCGTGTTCGCAAAAAAACACGGATAATTTGAAAAAAGCCCATTTCATACATGTGTAGACGTGTTTTTTATATCAGCATGTAAAGAAAAATACATTAAAAAACTTTTCATAACAAGCCATATCACAAGAATTACGCACTGTTTTCCTGTAGTTTGAAGCACACTTTTGGTTCTTTAAGGTCCCAATCATACTTTACGCTCATATTGATTCTGCACCTAAAGCACACTATTGGCCTTCCAGGACTTATAACGTGCTTCAGACCTCTCTCCGCCCTATGCCTAAAGCACACTTTTGCCCACAGAATAGCGAAAGTGTGCTTTAGATAATCCGGGCGTGAAGTCGTAATTGGCAACAGGCAGGAAATGTCATAATTTGATTCCGGAAATGAGAAAATACATCAGTGAAAACGAGAAAACCGCATATTTCTATCCGTTCGGATAAAGGAAACTATTCTTTGGGATGGTGTTTTTCTCCCTAATAGTAACGACCTTTGTAATGCATTCAATACGTGGAAAGTATGGTCATTGAAGAAGATGAGAATATAATCCGGATTTCCCGGAAAGAACATCAGATAATAAGGATGATTGCCGATGGAAAAACCAGTCCGGAAATGGCCGAATCGTTGGGGCTGGCTATCCCGACAATCAAATGGTACCGGAAGAAATTGAAAGAGAAATTCAATGTAGCCAGTACCGCTCAGCTGATCCGGGTTGCCATTGAGCAGCATCTGGTTTGACATACATTAAAGACAAGAAAATATGAAAAAGTCAGTACTCGCACTTTTGTGCATTGTTACGTTTTCCGCAGGAACTGCGTGCGGAAACACCCCCCAGTCGAAGAAGGCCGATGACCAGATGGCCGATTCCCCAAAGGAGATGGTAGAGAAGGGCTTCGCCTTTAAAATGACAATTGAAGGTGAAACCTATATCTATACCCAGAAAGGGAATTCCCTGCGGATGGACTGTATAAACGGCAGCGGCCATACTGTCTATATCTATGTTCCCGGTTCTGGAAACGAGAGGCGTGACGATATGTATTTCGGTGATGAAGGCTGGGTTTCCGAAAGATTCCGTTCAGAGCAGACCATCAACAGTTTCTTTGGCAATTACATTGCCGACAACAGTGAACTGCTGTGCAAGAATGGTTATTCAAAGACCGGGACCGTCACTGTCTGCGGGAAGGTCTGCGATGTTTACAGTGGAGCCTACAACGGGAACACCCCTCTGGCCATTTATGGTAGGCTGGGAAAAAAGAATGCCAAAGGAGAATTTGCCGTCTGGAACGGATTCACACTCCAGACTAAGTATTATGATGAAGTGATGACTGAATGCGAGAGTATCAAAGTGGGCATTCCCGACCGTGCTTTTGACAAGAGCCTGGATGTCTCCTGGGCCGAATAGGATTAGCCTTCCCTTCATTCTAAAGCACACTTTCGGCCTCCCAGAACTTAATACGTGCTTTAGCCCTATCTCCAACCTATGCCTAAAGCACACTTCGGCTCACAGAATGGCGAAAGTGTGCTTTAGACTATTTTTGCGTATCTTCGTATTATGAAAAAAACACTTTTCACCTGCTTGGCCGTCTGCTTCCTGGGAGTTCCGTTGTCCCGGGCCCAATACACAGATCACCGGGGATATGATTTAGATTCCCTCGAACGGGCCGTCGTGGGATGGACCCCGGAAAGGATTGCCGTTTCCGGAGATGAAGATTGCACAGCCCTTGCCGAAGCATATACCGGTCTGATGTGGGGCTATATGAGTTTTAATCCTGACCGGGGGATATTTTTTGCCCGGAAACTGCTGGAACTGGGCACCGCCAAGGATTGGCTTTGGAGGCAGTTTGATGCAAACCGGGTCATAGGTCAGTATCATTATGGCTGGAAACAGTACGACAGTGCTTTCTTCTACTACAGTACCGCCCAGACCGTCATCGAGAGGATGCAGGGCCGATATGAACAGATTAATATTGATGATGCCCGTTCCCAGCTGTACGGATCTCTGGGCAATCTTTACAATGAGATGGACTCCCTTCCCAAGGCCTTGGAACAGTATGGCAAGGCAGGGGAAATCTTTGAGAAGTACGGCTGGAAGGAGAGCAGTTCCGTGTTATATCACAATCTGGGTGAGACCTGGCTGGAAAAAGGCAGACTGAAAGATGCGGAACAGTGCTATGAAAAGGCACTGCAATTCGGTCGGGAGGCTGCCGATTCCCTGCAGATTGCCGAGGCCTTGGCAGGGCTGGGGGCTGTATATCTGGAACAGGGCAAGACCGGTAAGGCGCTCCGATTCCTGCAGGATGCCGATGAATACTACATCCGGCATGAAGACCAGGAATGGCTTCACCGTATCTCCGCATTGGACCTTATCGGCCAGGTGCTGAAGGCCCAGAAACGGCATCTCGTCAGTATGGTTGCCGGCGGTATCGTCATCATTCTGCTTCTTGTCACCATCATCGTTTACATGCTGCGTACCCGCCGGCTCTGCAAAGAAAAGGCTGCGGCCGATGAGGTCATAGACCAGGCTTTGAAATCAATCCGGGTTGTTGTGGGGGACGACGGCCGGCTCACGGACAGGGAAAGGGAAATCCTGCCCCTGCTGGCCCAAGGCCTTACCAGTCCCCAGATTGCAGACAGGCTTTACCTGTCCCTCCCCACCATCAAATGGTACCGGCGCCGGCTCCTGGACCGTTTTGAAGCCAGGAATACGGTCGAGGTGATTTCCAAAGCCCGGGAGCAGGGTTTGCTGTAGATAATACTTACCATTCTAAAGCACACTTTTGCCATTCTATGAGCGAAGTGTGCTTTAGACATAGGGTGGAGACAGGGCTAAAGCACGTATTACGCACTGAGAGGGCGAAAGTGTGCTTTAGAGGCCGGAAAGGATAGGGGAGAGAGGGCGCGGGACAAGTTGCAGGTGGGGGTATTTGCAAAAGCGGGGGAAAAAGGGTAAATTTGAACCGTGGTAAGCGACTACATATGGGATCCGCTTCGGAAGAAAAGTGTACGCAACACTCCTGAGGAGCAGGTGCGCCAGTGGTTCATTTCCGTCCTTCACGAGGGAATGGGCGTTCCGGAGCATATGATGGGGAGTGAAGTGGCCCTCAGGCACGGTGCCAAGGAGTACCGGGCCGACATTATAGTCTATGACCGCAGCGCAAAACCGGTCATGGTGGTGGAGTGCAAGCGCCCGGAAGTGACGCTGGACCAGGAGGTGGTGGATCAGGCGCTGAGATACAATAATGAGTTGGACGTGAAATACATAGTCATCACTAACGGCGGAAAGACTTTTATCTTCGAACGTTCTGGCGGCGGATGGGCTTTTATGCAGAAGGCGCCGCTTTGGGAAGAGATGGTCGGCCTGGCCGGTGATGATATGACAGACAGGAAGTAAGATGACAATAACGGAAGGATATCTGGAGCATCCGGTGTTCAAGCTGGTGGGAGACACCGCCCGGGAGTTGGGCGTGCGGGCCTTCGTGATCGGGGGCTATGTGCGCGACTGTTTCCTGGGTCGGCCCAACAAGGACATCGACATTGTGGTGGAAAGCAGGCCGGGGCTGGAACATGCCGGTATCGCACTGGCAGAGGCTGTCGCGGACCGGTGCCATGCCCGGGTGAGCGTGTTCCGGAACTTCGGCACGGCCATGCTGAAGTATCACGGCATCGAGGTGGAGTTCGTGGGTGCCCGGAAAGAATCCTATAACCGGGATTCCCGGAAGCCCATCGTGGAGGACGGCACCCTGGAAGAGGACCAGCTGAGAAGAGATTTCACCATCAATGCGATGGCCTTCTCCCTGCAGGAAGCGGATTTCGGCGCCCTGGTAGATCCCTTTGGCGGCATCCGGGACCTGGCGGCTGGAATCATCCGCACCCCGCTGGATCCGGAACAGACCTATAGCGACGATCCACTCCGTATGCTCCGGGCCATCCGCTTTGCCGCCCAGCTGAGCACGGACGATCATGCTTTCACCGTTGTCCCGGAGAGCCTCTCGGCCATGCGCACCATGGCGGAAAGGATGCAGATACTCTCCCGGGAACGCATTGTGGAAGAGCTGAACAAAATGCTCCTGTCCCAGCACCCGGCCATGGCCTTCCAACTTATGGAAGATACGGGTATCCTGTCGCAGTTCCTACCGGAACTGAGCCGCCTGAAAGGGGTGGAAACAGTTGACGGGAAGGGACATAAGGAAAACTTTACCCATACGCTCCAGGTGCTGGAGAATGTGATGGTCTTTGAACGCGAGGCCATCGCGGAAGGCCGGCTCCATGACTATGACCCGGACGGCAACCCCACTCCCCGGACAGCCCCGAACCTGTGGCTGCGCTGGGCGGCGCTGATGCACGACGTGGGAAAGCCCGTCAGCAAGCGCTATGTCCCGGGACAGGGCTGGACCTTCCACGGGCACGAGGTCACGGGTGCGCGGCTGGTCCCCAAAATCTTCGACCGCCTCAAGATGCCCCTCAACGAGAAGATGAAATACGTCCAGAAACTGGTGAGCCTGCATCTAAGGCCCATCGCCCTGGTAGATGACGAGGTAACGGACAGCGCCGTCCGCCGCCTGCTCTTCGACGCCGGAAACGACATCGAAGACCTCATGATCCTGTGCAATGCCGACATCACCTCCAAGAACCCGGCAAAGGTGGCCCGCCTGCGGAAAAACTTCGAGCTGGTAAAGGAGAAAATGGCCCAGGTCGAGGCCAAGGATTACCTCCGCAACTGGAAAAACCCCATTTCCGGAGACTATGTGATGCAACTGTTCGGCATCGAACCCTGCAACACCATCGGCCAGCTGAAAGAGATGGTGAAAAACGCCATCCTGGACGGGGAAATCCCGTACGAGTTCGGGGCGGCCGATACTTACATGCGTAAAAAGGCGGAAGAACTCTTCGGCCTGGTACCCCAGAATCCATGATCGATGCCTACATAGCCTATCTCAGGGATGTCCGGCGGTATTCGCCCCGGACCCAGGCCCTGTACCGGAAGGCTCTGGAAGACTTTGCCGAATGGGCGGAGACCCCCGATCAGGTCGGGGGCGACGGTAGGGACGGGAACACTGTCATGGCCGGCCTGACCGGCCATCTCATCCCTTCCCGGCTGCGGGAGTACGAGGCTTTTCTGAGCGATAAAGGCCAAAAAGCCAGGACGGTACATCTTTCGATGAGCGCACTCAGCGGTTTCTGTAACTTCCTGATGAAGAGCGGTACGCTGCAGTCCAATCCGGTCCGGAGCGTCAAGCGTCCCAAGATGGAAAAGCGGCTTCCGGACTATTATACGGATCGGGCCCTGGAAGCCTATCTGGAAGACACCCGGGCCGATGCCGGGGAAGACACGCTCCAGCTGTTGCTGCAGCTGGGTCCCGGGGACAAAACGGCCATGCAACTGTACACCAGGCGCCTCAGGCGGCTGATCATCTCCCTGCTCTACGCCACGGGTATCCGCCGCTCAGAGCTCATCTCGCTCCAGGTGGGAAGCGTGGATTTCTCGCGGGAGACCCTCCGGGTGCGGGGAAAGGGAGACAAAATGCGGGAAATTCCTCTGATTATTTCGCTAAGTCGGGAAATATCCTTATATTTACAAGCAGCTAGTTCGGTCAGTGGTGGCCCCAGACCTTCCGCAGCACCGCTCCTTGTCACGGAAAAAGGGCGTCCTCTGTATCCGGAATACGTAGACAGGGCGGTGAAGGCGGAACTCAAGGACCGGGAAGGCATCACCGGGAGGAAATCCCCCCATGTGCTCAGGCACTCCCTCGCAACGGCCTTGCTGGACAAGGGAGCAGACCTGAACGCCATCAAGCAGATGCTGGGCCATGAGAGCCTCGCCGCAACGGAGGTCTATACCCACAACACCATCGAACGGCTCAAGGCACAATACATTAACGCCCATCCAAGGGCAAAAAACACAGACAGTCATGATTAACGTCAAGTCCCTTAAATTCGATGCAGACGAAAAACTGCTGGATTTCATCGAGAAGAAAGTAGGTAAGGTAGAGAAGTTCTTCGACAACCTGGGTGATATCGATGTCACGCTGTCGCTGCTTCCGGACGCAGACAACAAGTGCGTGAAGCTTCAGACCCGTTTCCCCGGGGAGGATCTGATTATTGAGCGGCAGGCACGCACCTTCGAAGAGGCCGTCACGGACGCCACCGATGCCCTGAAAGAGAGAATCGTCCGTGCCAAGGAGAAGAAATTTGCCAAATAGTGGCAGGTAAGTCCTATATAGAGACCGACAGACAGGTCCGCAGCATACTTGAAGATGTCCGTAGCGGCATCTTCAAGTCTGTTTATCTGCTGATGGGCGAGGAACCCTATTACCCGGACCTGGTCTGCGATGCCATCGTTGAGAACTGCCTGCAGGACTGGGAAAAGGATTTCAACGAAACCATCTGCTACGGGGCCGATGTCACTCCGGAATCGGTCATCACGGCCGCCCGCCGGTACCCCATGATGGCAGACCGCCAGCTGGTGGTGGTGAAAGAGGCCCAGCAGATGAAGGGCCTGGAAGAGCTGTCCGTCTATTGTCAACAGCCCCTGGAAAGCACCGTGCTGGTCATTCTGATGCGCGGAGCATCGGCCGACAAAAGGAAGGCCTTGTACAAGAGCGTCCTCAAGAGCGGTGTCATCGTGGAATCCCTCCCCCTGAGGGACTACGAGATGGCCCAGTGGATCCAGCAGTATTACGAGGGCCGTGGGCTCCGGATCCATCCGGAGGCGGCCGCGCTGCTGTCGGAATCCGTGGGCACGGACCTGGGGAAAATCGCCGTAGAAACGGAGAAGATGCTCAAGAACCTGCCGGAAGGCACCCGGGAGGTCTCCATAGAGGATATCGAGAAAAATGTGGGCGTCAGCCGGCAGTTCAGTATTTTCGAACTCACCAAGTGCCTCAGCTACCGGGAAAACGCCCGCGCCCTCAAGATTGCCGCCCATATCGGCGATGCGCCCCGTTTTGCCCTGCCCATGGCCGTGGCGCCGCTGTTCACCCATTTCTACCGCATCCTGAAATACCATGCGTTGCTCGCCAAGGGGCGGCCGGCCCCCGGAGAGGCGGCCAAACTACTCGGTGTAAACCCCTATTTTCTCAAGGAGTACGATACCGCCGTCAGAAATTACCCGCTTGTGCGCTGCCAGCGGATTATCTCGCTGCTGTCGGAATACGATTACAAAGGAAAGGGCGGAGACGCCGGAGAGGCCTCCCCGTCGGCCCTGCTGACGGAACTTATCAGCAAAATCTTAAATTCTTGATAAATTTTTATTGTAAAACAGTAAATTCTTTCTATATTTGCAAAAGCAAATCTGATACGTATGAGCATTATCGAAGTCAAAGACGTCTGCAAGTCCTTTGGTGAGAAGGTGGCGCTGGACCATGTGTCCCTGGAAATCCCGGAAGGGAAGATTTTCGGGCTCCTGGGGCCTAACGGCGCCGGAAAGTCCACCCTGATCCGAATCATCAACCGGATTACCATCGCCTCTGCGGGAGAAATCCTGTTCAAGGGGCATCCCATCACGGAAGAAGATGTGGCCCAGATCGGCTATCTGCCGGAAGAGCGTGGCCTGTACCGCAAAATGAAGGTGGGGGACCAGTGCATGTATCTGGCCCAGCTCAAGGGCATGAGTGCCCGTGAGGCCGCCATAGAACTCAAAAAATGGTTTGTCCGCTTCGACATCGCGGACTGGTGGAACAAGAAAGTGGAGGAGCTTTCCAAGGGCATGGCCCAGAAGCTCCAGTTCATCACCACGGTGGTGCACAAGCCTTCGCTCATGATCCTGGACGAGCCCTTCTCCGGCTTCGACCCGGTAAATGCGGAACTCATCCGCGGAGAAATCCTCCGCCTCAAGGAAGAAGGCGCCACCATCATCCTGTCCACCCATAACATGGAATCGGTCGAGGCCCTCTGCGACAATATCGCCCTCATCAACAAGGCGAGGCTGGTGGTCACCGGCGGCACGGACGACATCCGCCGCCAGCACGGGGAAGACAACGTGGAAATCGAATACACGGATGCCACCCTGGACCGCAAGACCCTTGTCGTGGCCCGCCCTGAGGTGAATGCCAAGCTCACGGAGCTCATCGGCCAGGGGGTCACCATCAACTCCTTCAAGGAGGTGATTCCGCGCATGAACGACATCTTCATCAAACTTGTAACGGAGGAGGAATAGGCTATGAACTTACGTAAATTAGGAATCGTCATCCAGCGGGAATACCTGAACAAGGTCAAGAAAAAGAGCTTCCTGCTCATCACTTTCCTCACCCCGCTGCTGTTCGCCGGCATCGCCATCCTGCCGTCCCTGATTATGTATGGCACCAAGGAAGAAGCCAAGCAGGTGGGCGTGGTAGACCGCTCCGGCATTGTGTTGCCGTATCTGGAAAGCGGCGACGTCCTGGCCTACAAAGACCTGGGCGCCGATGCGGATGTAGACGCCCTCAAGGCAGACCTGTCCCTCTCCGGCATCGACATCCTTCTCACCATTTCGCCGCTGGATTCCGTCTCCAAGACTGTATCGGCCGAAACGTACTCGGTGAAGCCGCTGGGCATGGATTCCAGCAGCAGCATCGAGAACCGGATCAACGATGCCGTAGAGGCCTACCGCATCGATTCCTACGGGATCAAGAATCTGGAGCAGATTATGTCCAGCGTGAAGTCCGACGTGCATGTGCGCAGCTATACCATCTCCAAGAGCGGAGAGGAAAAGATTTCGGAATCGGGCGTTTACATGGCCGTTTCCATGATCCTGGGCATGGCATTGTACATGTTCATCGCGCTGTTCTCCGGCATGGTGATGAGCTCGGTTATCGAGGAAAAGAGCTCCCGTGTGGTAGAGGTGCTGGTGTCTTCCGTGAAGGCCACTGAGCTCATGTTCGGCAAGATCATCGGCGTGGCTCTGGTAGCCCTTACGCAGTTCCTGCTGTGGATTGTACTCACACTGCTTCTGGTGGCGGTGGCGGGCGGCATTATCGGCAAGGACAGACTCATGGGTATGATGCAGGACGAGCCCACTACCGAGATGGTCCAGCAGATGAACCTGCCCGGCGAGCCTTCGCTGGATTTGCAGGCCATTACGGATACCTCGGCCGTGGCGGCCGGTGAGCCTACCGGCATGCAGGCCGTGATGAGCACGCTGGGAAACATCAACCTGGGCCAGATCTTCCTGGCGTTCCTGGTGTATTTCATTTTCGGCTATCTGCTGTATGCGTCGCTGTTCGCGGCCATCGGATCGGCCGGGGAAAACGAGGGCGACACCACGCAGCTGCAGCTGCCGGTGACCATTCCGCTGATGCTGGGCTTCTTCATCGCCCTGTACGCGTTCAAGGCGCCGGACAGCCAGTTGGTGTTCTGGGGCTCCATGATTCCCTTTACCTCGCCCATTGTCATGTTGGCCCGTATTCCGTTCGGTGTTTCCGGCTGGGAACTGGTGCTGTCGATGGTGCTCCTGGTTCTTACCTTCGCCCTCTGTGCGTGGGCGTCCGCCAAGATTTACAAGGTGGGTATCCTGATGTATGGCAAGAAGTCTACGTTCAAGGACCTTTGGAAATGGATGAGGCAACGCTAACGTCCCTTTCATGAACAACAGGAATCAGAATATCTGGATGCTGGGCTGGGCCCTCATCCTTGTTGGGGCGGTGTTCGCGGGTGCCCATGCCCTAAAGGCGGACAGCCCCAGGCTGGAGTGGCGCCGGGTGGCCATGGACGGCCATCGCACGGGCGCCCGGCCGGTTACGGCCGACAATGTGGCGGAGGCGCTGGGCGTGTTCGACGAAGAAGGCTATAGGACGCCTTCGGGCGTACGCTACCCGGAAACCTCTCCCGTGGCGGCATCTGCCGCGCAACTCATGGAAGTGCAGCCTTCCCTGGTCCACTTGAAAACGGTCATCGGCCATTCTGACGGCATGTACATGAACCTGCGTACGCAGCCGGACCTGCCGCTGGGGAATCTGGTGGCCGATGTTTTCCGGGAATACGGCTCGCGCTATTTCAAGACGCCGATGGATTTCGCCATCACCAATTACGGCGGCATCCGGGTGCCTATGCCGGAAGGGCCGGTCACCATGGAGGATATATCGTCCATGTTTCCGTTCAAGAATTATCTGTGCTATGTGCAGATGACGGGCGCATCGCTCACAGCTCTGCTGGAGCAGCTCGCCGCTACGCCGTCGTTCCAGGCCGTATCCGGATGCGAGGTGCAGGTGAAGGGCGGAAAGCTGGTGTCGGCCAAGATTGGCGGCAAGCCCATAGACCCTGCCAGGATCTATCATGTGACCACGATCGATTTCCTGCTGGACGGCGGCGACAAGCTCAATATCGGCGCCCTTTCCAGGAAGGTGGTGCTTTCCCGTGTGCTGCTGAAAGACGTGATGCTGGAATATGTGCGTGGCTGTGAGGCAGCAGGTACGGTGATTACGGCCGCATCCGACGGACGCGTAAAGATGGAGGACTAAAGGATGACGACACAAGACAAAATCATAAGGATTGTCCTTCTGGTTGCAGGCTGCGCGGTGCTGGGCTGGTGTATCGGGGTAGGCATGAAGGTAGCCCGGCGGCACACACACTGTCTCACCATCGTGCATGTCAACGACACCCATTCCCACTTCGAGCCGGAGCGCACCGGAGAGTATACCGGTATGGGCGGGGCCCTGGAGCGTGCCGCCTATGTAGATTCTGTCCGCAGGGCCGACGGGACGGAGAATGTCCTGCTCCTGCACGGGGGAGACTTCTGCCAGGGAACGTCCTACTTCTCGGAGCTGGGCGGGGTGGTGGAAGTGGAGGACCTGAATGCCATGGGCTACGACGTTGTTACCCTGGGAAACCATGAGTTCGACAATGGCCTGGAGGGTCTGGGAGACCTTCTTTCCGGCCTGAATATGCCCGTCGTGGTGTGCAACTACGATTTTTCTCCCTTCGAGGCAGGTAAATATATCAAGCCCTATGTGATTGTGGAGAAAGCCGGTCTCAAGATTGGCGTGATCGGCGTGCTGTGCCAGCTGAAAGACATGGTGGCGGGGGATATCGCAGACCGCATTCCGGCCTACGACACCGTTCCCACCGTACAGAAGTATGCCGACGAACTCAGACCCCAGTGCGACCTTGTGATTGCCCTTACGCACATCGGCTATGTAGAACACAATCCCGGAGACCTGTTGGACCAGCAGCTCGCCGCCGCCACCCGCGGGATCGACCTCATTGTGGGCGGTCACTCACATACCTTCCTGGAAGAACCCACCTACGTGGAGAATCTGGATGGGGAGCCTGTCCCCATCGTCCAGGTCGGCTGGATGGGCGTGTACATGGGTGAATTCCACTATACCGTGACCAAGTAGGGCGCTGCCAAGGCTGCTGCCAGAGTTGCTGCCAGGGCGTTTCAGGCAGTTGCCAGAGCGTTCCCAAGGGTCAGGTGTGAGAGTTCTCGGGCCCGGTGTGAGATATTTTGGGCCAGGTGTGATAATAAGCTGCACACCTGGCCCATTATTCTGTCTTTCATGCTTCCTGTCGGGCCAGGTATGTTGTCTGAAAACATACCTGGCCCTCATGGATCTTAGTATGGATGGGGCTGAGAGAACTCGTGTGCCAATACTACACTGCAGGGGATGGCGGGACTGATATGTAACAAGAGGGACTGGAATCGGGGAGGATGCTGCCCGGAATCATTCCTGCAATCGGGCAGAACACCGTAAAAAACACATGATGCGCATTCTCTTTTTTAAATGATTTGCATAAAGAAACAGGTAAAAACAATAAATAACAGAAATATCGGCCGGGAGGTACTTGACAAATACGAGTGTGACTGATAGTTTTGTATCGGGTCTGCTGCCGGTTCCGGCTTGTCCTGCAGGCCGATATATGCATAATCATTAATAAACACAGACATGAACACCTTGTTACAAATCACCGTCGATGATGACGGAAGAGCACACTTTTTCAGTGACTACGTTTGCGTGGAGGATCAGATTTCCCTGCAGATTAGTTTACGAAGGCATACGGAGCCTTATGCCGGCCCTAATCCTGATGTGGCGGAAGACCTGATTCTCTGGCGTCGTGCAAAGGCCCGTGAACAGGGCGTCCCTCCATACTTCATCCTGCATCAACGGGTTCTATACGACATTGCCGACCGCTTGCCCGTTACAGAGGAAGAATTGATGGAAATCCCGGGCATTGGTCCGAAAATGTGTGATAAATATGGTCGTGAAATCCTTGAAATCACCTCATTATGAGAATAAACAGAGTGCTCTCGGGTTGTTCTGCATTCTGCCGGGATTCCCTCTTGGTTTTCAGAAATAGACCGACAGCGTGAACGGCTTATGGGTTTTCAGAGAATTGTGACCAGGAAACTGCCGGATGGGACAGTTGATAAAGTCTATCCCTTCCATATTTCCATGGAGGGGATGGAATCGGTGCTCATTTGCCGGGATGATGAAGATCATGATCATCTTCAAAAGAGTTTCTATCTGGCGGGATATGTGAATAATGCATTGATTGTCAGTGATATTTCTATGTCGACCCATGGCCATTGCGCGGTTCTTGCACGCAATTGGGAAACGGCTTCCCGGGTTGGTGAATATGTGAAAAAACGACATTCTCAGTATCTGTCTCACAAGTATGCGGAGCGAAAGCTTCTGGTCCGGACAGGTCTTAGTGTACAGTATCTCGATACTGATTGGTATGTGCGGAACGCCTTGGCTTATATCCCACGGAATGCAGCCGATACCGGAATGCGAATCGAAGATTATCCCTGGTCGTCTTACAGGGCTATGTTCGTCAAGGGAAAATGTGCTGGAAACATACGTGTGTCAGCACTGACAAAGCAGGACCGCCGTGCCTTCTTCCATACCCATCTGGAATTGCGGGATGTCCCGTGGCTGTTGGATGCCGATGGCCACCTGGAACCGGCTTCCGCCTGCGATTACCAATATGTCGAGGATGCCTTTTTGGGCGATCAGTCGTTTTTTCTACGGATGATCGGGGGTGTGAATATGGCCGAAATGGGACAGAAACTGGTGAGGGATGCCCGTGTATGGCAACCCGATTCTGCTTTTCTGTCAGTCGTTTACGATTTGGCAGACAAGTGGTATCACAAGGATATCCGATATTTGCTGCTGCAGCAAAAGAAACGGATGCTTGTTTACCTGTTTCGCAGTTATCGCACTTCAGTGTCGCAGTTGGCACGGTGTGTCCAACTGCCGAAGGAAGAAGTGTTACTGGCGTTGCGACAGAACGGAATGAATGTGAAATAGACTACGCTCTGGGCCAGGTGTGAAAAGAAGTTGCATACCTGGCCCGTGGGAAAGACCTGGGAAGACGAAATATGGGCCCAGTATGCAGTTTGAAAACACACCTGGCCCATTAGAGCGCACACCTGCCTGCTAAAGGATATTCATGCTTTGCTCGCGGACTTTTTCCAGCTCGTCTTTCATGCGCACCACGAGTTGCTGGATACCGGCGTGATTGGCCTTGGAGCCGGTGGTGTTGATCTCCCGGCCCATTTCCTGGATGATGAAGCCCAGCTTTTTGCCGGGGTAGGGTTCCGAGTCGATCACTTCCATGAAGTATTTGCAGTGCTGGCGCAGACGGACTTTTTCTTCATTGATGTCGTACTTTTCCAGATAGAAGATCAGTTCCTGCTCGAAGCGCTCCGGATTGGGACTGGCATGCAGGTCTGCCAAGGCGCGCGTGAGTTTTTCGCGAACCAGTGCGATGCGCTCTCCCTCCAGGGCCTCTACCTGGTCGTACAAGCCAAGGATGCCGTTGACGCGGCCGGTGACATCGGCATAGAGGGCGGCGCCTTCCTTGGAGCGGTAGGCGCACAGTGCATCCAGTGCCTGGGACAGGGCGGCGGCTACCTGCGGCCAGTCTTCCGGTCCGATCACATCGGCCTTGCGGGCATCCACCACGTCCGGGAGACGGAACAGGGATCCCAGCAGCGTGGCCGCGGCGACAGGATCCTGCATAGGCACGGGGGAGACGTCCCGGACCTCGCGGAAGTGGGCCATCAGCGTTTCCGTGTTGATGGGGGAGATGTCGGATCCGGCGGAAGGCTCAAAGCTGAGGTACAGGTCGATCGTGCCCCGTACCAGCTTTTCTGCCAGGAGCTTGCGCACTTCCAGTTCTTTGTCTTTGGGAAGCAAGGAGCTCTTGATGTTGATGTCGGCGTTTTTCCCGTTGAGGGAGCGGATTTCCAGGGTAATCTTGCCCCCGGATATGTGGGCTTCGGCTTTTCCGTAGCCGGTCATGGACTGAATCATGCACGTTGGATTTTGGTATGCAAAGATAATCAATCGAGAGAGAAAGTACAACACTTGTCTTATTCCGGGAAACTTTGTAACTTTGGCTCAAAAACAGAAATAAGCTGAGCTATGATCGTAAAGTCTTTTTTGCTGAAAAGGGAAACCCTCCGTCAGATTGCCGCCCAGTGCGACAAGGATACCGTGGCTGTTGTACGGCCGGAAAAGCAGATAGAAACCATCCTGCGTGAGGCAATCCGGAAAACCATCCGCGAAAAGAAGTCGGCTTCGGAAGAGATTGCCCAGGTGCGCTCCTATTTCGAGTCGCTCGGTGGTTCTGAGGCTTTCCAGGCCAAGGCGTCCCAGATCATAGATTCCATGTCGGCTTATCTCAGGGAGGGCATGTACGTGATGACTTCCCAGATTGCCATCCAGGATTATGTTCTGGCCCGCTGCGCCCGTCTGTGCGCAGAGGCCGTGAACGACCGCGTCGGCGGGGTCATTCTGGACGGCACGGAGCTCATGATCTGCCATGAGGATGCCAAGGGCGTGCAACACTTCGACTGGCTCGCCTCCCAGGACCAGATTGCGGCCCGTATCCCTTCAGAGGGGCCCGTGGTTGTTTCCGGCGGGTATGGCAGGCTGGATTCGGGCTATGTCGTGCGCGTGGGAAAAGACGGCGCCCATCTGATGGCTTCCCTGATCGGCTCTACGCTTAAGGCCTCCAGCATCGTCTTCTTCATCGAGGGCAGGGGCATTGACGGCATTCCGGCGGTCACCTACGACGAGGCCGCCCATTTCTGCGCATCGGCACGGGCTCCTTTCGCCTCCAGTGCCATCTGGCCCGCCAAGAAAGGGGAGATTCCCATCCTGGTCAAGGATATCCAGGACAACAGCTTCGAGGGCACCATTATCTCCACGGGCTCTTCCCACAAGCGGGAGGTTATCTGGGACAAAGACCTTACCCTGGTCACTGTTTACGGAACCGGCCTGCTCGGTCGCGTGGGCATGTCTTCCTCCATCTTTTCCTGCCTGTCCAAGGCGGGCGTGAACGTACGCTTCATCGCCCAGACCTCTTCCGAATACTCGATCAGTTTTGCCGTCCGCCTGGCCGACAAGGAACGCACCCAGGAGGCGCTGGGCGGTCTTTTCAAAGACAATCCGCTCCTGCCCCTGGACGACGTTGTGGTGCTCAACAAAGAGGTGGGTATCGTGACCGTGTTCGGCAGCCGGATGCGCAACCTTCCGGGCACTTCCGGCCAGGTGTTCGGCACCCTCGGAGAGGCCGGTATCAATATCATCGCATCGGCTCAGGGCGGGGAAGAACTCAGTATCTCCCTGGTCCTGGAAGAGGCCGACGTAGACAAAGCCGTACAGCTGCTGAGCTAGGTCCTACCGTCCGTAAATCTTAAAGCGCCAGGTAATACCCAGGTCGAAGTTGTTTACCGTGGCGTGGTTGTCACGGAAATAGGCTGCGTGCAGCCTCAGGTTCTCGTTTCCCAGGGGGAAAAACTCTACTCCGGCGCCATAGTACAGGTAGTTGTTTCCGGCGGGAAGCGTGAGGTCGAAGGACAGGCCGTTTTCGTCCACATTCACGGCGTCGTTCCGCTCATAGCCCACCTTGGTACACAAGTTCCACTTCCCCAGGGTGAGGATAGCCTTTCCAATAAGGGACCAGTCCGAGAAGAAGAACTGTTTTTGCCGGAAAGAAGCCCGGTTGATGAAATCCACGTCCACCACCAGCGCCCCGAGATGGAATTTGTTACCCAGGGCGATGTAATTCATCTTTCGGTGGTACTCATCCTCGACATAATTATAGCTCCAGGTGGTGGTCCATTTCTTTCCGATGTGTCCGTTCCAGTACAGGTTGTATGAGTAGGCGTTTTGGGAAACCGGCGAGATGGGGGAGGGGATGAACTGGATGGAAACGTTCTGACCCTCGGCGGGCGTGAAAGTGGCGCTGACCCCGAAAGCGTAATACTGGTACAGGTTGTTGGAGAAGGCGCCGTAATAATACACGTCGATGGGGGCCGAATCTATCTCATAGCCGCCTATCAGGATGGGATGCTTCCCGAAGGTAAAGGACCAGCGAGGGGTGGCCTGCCATTTGAGCCAGAGGAAGTCCGTGGCGTTGAAGGGGTTCTGATCGTCGATCTTCTTGTTCAGCCTTTGCCGGATGCGGAAGGAGACAGAGGGTGTGAGCTGGCCCAGGATGTGGAGGTTGAAGTAATCTCCCTGGAAGTGGGAGTCATAGACGCCCTCCCGGGTTTCCTGGTGGAAGGTGCCGCGGGTGTCGATGGAAATCTGGTCTATGTGCGTGGACTGGGCAAAAAGGGAGGCGGCTCCCAGGCCCAGTGCCGTCAATGTGGTCAGCAGTCGTTTCATACATACAAAAATAAGGAATTTCTCGCGAAATCCCTTATTTGATTCTACTTGATAATCCCTTCTTCCTTGAAGACCTTGGTAAGCGCCTCTACGGCGCGGTCTACCTGGGCCCGCGTGTGGGTGGCCATGAGAGAGAAACGGATGAGGGTGTCCTGCGGGGCGCATGCCGGCGGAATCACCGAATTGATGAACACGCCTTCGTCGAAAGCCCGCTTGGTGACCAGGAAGGTCTTTTCCAGATCCCGGACATAGAGCGGGATGATGGGGCTTTCCGTCTCTCCGATTTCGAAGCCGGCCTCCCGGAAGCGGCGCAGGGCATAGTTGGTGACATCCCAGAGCTTGGTGATGCGCTCCGGCTCCTGCTGGATGATGTGGAGGGCCTCCAGGGCCGATGCAGTGGCCGCCGGCGTGTCGGAAGCCTGGAAAATGTAGGTGCGGGCCGTGTGGCGGAGGTAGTTGATAATCACTTTGTCTGCGGCGATGAAACCGCCGATCGCGGCCAGACTCTTGGAGAAGGTGCCCATTATCAGGTCTATCTCATTGGTGAGGCCGAAGTGGTTGCACACCCCGCGCCCCTGCTTGCCGAACACGCCGATCCCGTGGGCTTCGTCCACCATGATGTACACATTCTTGTACTTGTGCTTGAGCTCCACAATCTCCGGCAGCTTGGCCAGGTCTCCTTCCATGGAAAAAACGCCGTCCACCACGATGAGTTTCACGCTCTGGGGCGGGCAGCGGCGGAGGCACCTTTCCAGGTCCTTCATGTCGTTGTGCTTGTAGTGCAGGCTTTTGGCGAACGAGAGACGCCGGCCGTCCACGATGGAGGCATGGTCACGGTCGTCGCAGATGATGAAATCGTCTTTGGTGAGCAGCTGTGGGATAACGCCGCTGTTGACAGTGAAACCGGTGGAGAACACCAGCGTCTCGTCTTTGCCGACGAACTCGGCCAGTTCCTTTTCCAGCTGCACGTGGATGTCCAGCGTGCCGTTCAGGAAACGGGAACCGGCGCAGCCGGAGCCGTATTTCTTCAGTGCTTCGATGCCGGCGTTGATGACGCGGTCATCTCCGGTGAGGCCGGTGTAGGCGTTGGAGCCGAACATCATAATCTTGTGACCGTCCATGGTCACCTCGGTCCCTTGTTTGCTGGTTATCTGCCGGAAATAGGGATAAATTCCCTTTTCCATCATCTTTTGCGGGAGGTCATATTTGGCCAGCCTGGCGTGTAACAGTCCCATTTTGTGTAGGTTTAGTACTATTTGATTTCAATTCTACGCTGCAAAATTACTAAAAAAATTTTCAATCTGTTTATATGTGCCGAAAAATTCGTATCTTTGAAAGATTATTATACCTAACTATGGAAGAAAAAAAGCTTAATTTTCTGGAAGAAATCATCGAGCGTGACCTCGCCAGCGGCAAAGTGGATGCAGTCATGACCCGTTTCCCTCCGGAACCCAACGGATATCTTCACCTGGGCCATGCCAAAAGTATTTGTCTGAACTTCGGCCTGGCGCAGAAATATGGCGGCAAAACCAATCTCCGCTACGACGACACCAATCCCACCAAGGAAGACACCGAGTATGTAGATTCCATCAAGGAAGACATCCAGTGGCTGGGCTTCCAGTGGGACAAGGAGCTGTACGCGTCAGACTACTTCGACCAGCTCTACGAGTGGGCGGAGGATCTGATCAGGCGCGGTCTGGCCTATGTGGATGACCAGACCCAGGAGGAAATCCGCCAGAACCGCGGCACCGTGGACAAGCCCGGCGTGCCCAGCCCCTGGCGGGACCGGACCCCCGAGGAAAACCTGAAACTTTTCCGGGAAATGAAAGCGGGCAAATATGCGGAAGGGGAGAAAGTGCTCCGTGCCAAGATAGACATGGCCCACCCTAACATGATGTTCCGCGATCCGCTCCTGTACCGGATCAAGTTCGCCCACCATCACCGTACCGGAGACAAGTGGTGCATCTATCCCATGTACGACTACACCCACGGCCAGTGCGATTCCATCGAGCACATTACCCATTCCATCTGTACCCTGGAATTCGACGTGCATCGTCCGCTGTACGACTGGTTCATCCAGACCCTGGGCATCTATCCCAGCCACCAGTACGAGTTCGCCCGGCTCAACCTCACCTATACCCTCATGTCCAAGCGCAAACTGCTGGAGCTGGTGCAGAAGGGGCTGGTCTCCGGCTGGGACGACCCTCGCATGCCCACCCTCTGCGGTGTGCGCCGCCGCGGCTATACCGCCCAGGCTCTCCGCATGTTCTGCGACAAGATCGGCGTGAGCAAGCGGGACCAGCTGATGGACATCCAGCTGCTGGAATGGTGCGTGCGCCAGGACCTGAACGACCGCTCCAACCGGTACATGGTGGTGCAGGACCCGATAAAGCTTACCATCACCAACTGGCCTGCGGGCAAGGTGGAATGGTTCGACTGCCCCCTGAACCCGGCCGCCCCGGACGGCGCCAAGCGCAGCGTCCCCTTTACCGGAGACCTTCTCATCGACCGGGCCGACTTCATGGAAGACGCCCCCAAGAAGTTCTTCCGCCTCAAACCCGGCGGCGAGGTGCGCCTCAAATATACCTATATCGTCCAGTGCAACGAGGTTGTCAAGGACGAGAACGGAGAAGTGGTGGAACTGAGGTGCACGTACGACCCTTCCACCCATCCTGTCACCGGTGAATGGCGCTCGGTCAAGGGCACCATCCACTGGGTGTCTGCCTCCCATGCCAAAGAGTTGGAACTCAGGAACTACGACCGCCTCTTCACCCTGGCCGACATGTCCCAGGTCCCGGAAGACAAAGACTACAAGGATTTCCTGAATCCGGAGAGCCTGGTGCTGGGGAAGGGCTACGCAGAGCCTGCGCTCCTTTCCGACGCATCCGGCATCGCAGTCCAGTTCGAGCGCACAGGCTATTATGTGATGGACAAGGACTCCACACCGGAGCACCCGGTCTTCAACAAGACCACAGCCCTGAAAGACAGTTATAAACCTGAATAGCAGCAGTAACATATCGGACAGCAACAGAAGGATCGCACGGAATACGGTCCTTCTGTATTTGAGGATGCTCCTGCTCATGCTGGTGGGGCTTATCACCTCCCGAGTGGTGGTGCGGGCCCTGGGGCAGGAAGAGTTTGGTATTTACGGTGCCGTAGCCGGAGTCGTAAGCCTGTTCACGGTGCTCACCGGTTCCATGTCAGCCGCCATCAGCCGCTTCATCACTTTCGAGCTGGGGAAAGAGAGCGACACAGAGCGTCTGAGAAAGGTGTTTTCCACGGCGGTGTCCATCGAGCTGGTGCTCAGCGCTATCGTGGTGCTGCTGGCAGAGCCGCTGGGCCTGTGGTGGATCCAACACAAGATGGTGCTGCCCCCGGAACGCCTGGAAGCGGCCCGGTGGGTGTTCCAGTTCTCGCTGCTCTCGCTGGTGATCCAGCTGGTCAGCGTGCCGTACAATGCAGATATCATCGCCCGCGAGCGGATGGACGCCTTTGCCTATATCAGCATTTTCGAGGGGTTGGGAAAGCTGGCCGTGGCGTTCTGTATTGCACATTCTTCGGCAGATAAACTGGTGCTGTATGCGGCCCTGCTGGCTCTGGTGAGCCTGCTCACCCGCCTGGCATATGGTATTTTCTGCCGGCGGAACTTCCCGGAAGCCCGGTACCTCTGGAAACTGGACAAAGGCCTGTTCGGCCAGATGTTCTCCTTTGCCGGATGGAATTTTATCGGCTCCGGTTCCGGCATCCTCCGGGACCAGGGCGGCAACCAGCTGCTTAACCTGTACTTCGGCCCCCTGGCCAATGCCTCCTGGCTGCTGGCCTCGCAGGTGAACGGGACGGTCCAGAAATTCGTCACCAGTTTCACCACCGCCATCAATCCCCAGATTACCAAGTCCTATGCAGCCGGGGAGCATATGCACATGACGAATCTGGTGTTCAAAGGCTCCCGGATGAGCGTGTATCTGCTCATCCTTGTCATCTGTCCGCTGTTTTTCAATGCGCCATTCCTGGTGAACCTGTGGCTGGGGGCAGACGCCGTGCCGCCGGATGCGGTTCTGTTCATCCGCCTTATCCTGATGTACCTGCTGCTGGAGTCGGTGTCGTACACCATGGTCACGGCCATGCTGGCCACCGGAGATATCCGGGATTATCAGATTGTGGTGGGCGGGCTCCAGTTGCTCAATGTGCCCCTCGCCTGGCTGTGCCTGAAGCTGGGCGCACCGGCTCAGAGCATCTACTGGGTGGCGATTGGCGTTGCCTTTGCCTGCCTCTGTGCCCGGCTCTATATGCTCCGCCGGATGATTGGCCTTCCCGTGGGGCGTTTTGTGAAAGAGGTTTTCCTGAACGAGCTTTACGTGGTTGCCCTGTCCATGGGCATGGGCTTTTTCCTCTCTGTCCTGATTCCCCTGGACACGTGGTGGGGCTTTCTCCTGCACGCGGTCTTGTCCCTGCTCTTTACCGCTGCCGTCGTGGTCATGCTGGGGCTCTCTTCTGAAGAACGGAAACAGCTCACAGCTAAATTGTTGAAACGATGATTCAGCTTGCTCGCCCCGAAGATTGCTGCGGCTGCAGTGCCTGTGCATCGGCCTGTCCGCACGGAGCTATCCGGATGGAGGCCGACTCAATGGGATTCCGTTACCCCGTGGTGGATGCCTCCCGCTGTACGGATTGCGGCCTGTGCGAGAAAGTGTGTGCGTTCCCTCATCCTTCAGCCGCAGAGGGGGAAGTGCTTGCCGAGGCTATCCGTTTCCCGGACTTGCTGGACGGGAGCCAGAGCGGGGGACTCTCCTCTGCGCTCATGCGGAAGGCTGTCGGGGAGGGATATGTCGTATACGGCGCCGCCATGGATGCGGACCTTGCCGTGCGGCACTGCCGGGCGGAAAGGGTCGCAGACCTGGAGCCGCTACGCCTTTCCAAGTATGTCCAAAGCGATATGGATGGCGTGCCCGGGGCTGTCCTGGCCGATCTGAAAGCCGGAAGGAAGGTACTGTTTACCGGTACGCCCTGCCAATGTGCAGGCGTGGCGCGCCTCTGTGCCGCTTTCCGGGACCGTCTGCTCCTGGCCGATATCGTCTGTCACGGCGTTCCCGCTCCTGCTCTCTGGCAGGGCTATCTGGCGCACGAAGCCGCCTTGGAAGGGGAAAAGCCGGTGGCAGCCTTGTTCCGGGATCCTTCCCTGGGCTGGCATGCGCATAAGGAGCGGCTTATCTTCCCGCATAGGCCTTCCAAAGTCCAGGACCATTATACCTTCCTGTTCTACCGGCATCTGATGCTCCGCCCCTGTTGTAGCGCATGCCCGTACGCCAGCGTGCAGCGCCCTTCCGACATTACCATGGCCGACTGCTGGGGCGTGGAAAAAGCCCTGCCGGGATTCGCTGACGACAACCGGGGCTGCTCGCTGATGATGGTCAGTACGCCCCGCGGCAGGTCCTTCGTGGAGTCTTTCCCCGATGCCTGCCGGCGGGCTCCGATAGACCTGCAGAAGGTGCTGCAGCGGAACATGGTGCGGCCCACCCGTGCTTCGCGTTATGCAAAATCCTTTGAAAATGATTATCTTCGCAAAGGTTTTGCCTATGTGTACCGTCACTATGGCCCGTCCTCGCTGAACTACAGGCTGGAACAGGCCGTGTGGCGGCTGAAAAAACGCTTCAGGAAATGAAACTGGGAATTGCGAGCTTCCATGCCGCCTACAATTACGGAGCGGCGCTTCAGTGCCGGTGCCTCAAAGAGGTGCTGGGCTCGCTGGGGCATGAGGTGCACGTACTGGACTACCGTCCGGATTACCTCACAGAGCCCTATCGGATTCTCAAGCCCTATTACTTGAAAAAACCGTTGCTGGCCCTCTCGCTGCCCTGGCGTTTTCCCGGTGCCTTCCAGCGCAACAAGGCTTTCCGCGCCTTCGGAGAAACTCTTTCTCCCATACCCCAGGACACCCTGATGGATGCGGTGTTCTTTGGCAGCGACCAAATCTGGAACAGCAGAATCTGCCGGGGGCTGGACCCGGTGTTTTTCGCCGCCGCCCCCCAGTTCCTTCATACGCGGAACATCGCTTATGCTGCCAGTGACGGCCATGTCCAGCTTCCGCCCGCCCAGGAGTTGATTTTCCGGCAATATATGCGGAATTTCTACCGGATCGGCGTGCGGGAACAGTCGCTGCAGGCCAGACTGTCGGCCATGGGCGTACCCGCCGTGCTCACGCTGGATCCGGTCCTGCTCGCAGGCCGGTCCGTCCTGGACAAAATGGGCGGTTACCGGCGCATGGGCGAGCCCTATCTCGTAACCTACGAGGCCGTGGACCATCCCCTTGTCCGGGAACTGGCCGCCAGCCTCCGTGGCAACCGCCAGGTGATACCCATCGCCCGCGAGCCCTATTCCCGGGGCCGGAACAACTATGGTCCCCAGGAATTCGTCTCCCTGTTCCGGGACGCCGACGCCGTGGTCACCACCTCGTTCCACGCTGTTGCCCTGTCCCTGCTTTTCCATAGGGAATTCTATTACGTCGAAACGCGAACCCCCGCCGACGACCGCATCCGGAACCTGCTGTCCCTGGTGGGCCTGGAAGACAGGATTGTCGCGCCCGGCGCCCCTCTGCCCTCTTCGCGGGCCGTTTTCACCGGGGCCGACGAAGCCCTGGGAAAACTGCGCGTCCGATCCATGGATTTTATCAAGGAGGCCTTGCTATGAGTATGGTCAGTGTCATCGTTCCCAGCTACAATCTGGGGCAGTATCTTCCGGAAACCCTGAACAGCGTCCTGGCCCAGACCTTCCGGGACTGGGAGTGCCTGGTGGTGGAAAATGGCTCCACCGACGGCTCCCTCTCCATCGTCAATGAGTATGCCGCCGCAGATTCCCGGATTGTCCCGGTGGTGTTTACGGAGAATGTGGGCGTTGCGGCCGCCCGGAACCGCGGCCTTGAACTATCCGAGGGAAAGTATGTCCTTTTCCTCGATGCAGACGACCTCATCGCCCCCGGATACATGGCGGCGGCGGTGGAGGCGCTGGAGGCAGATCCTTCCCTGACTGTGGTGTACGGGCAGGCGGAGCGCTTCGGGGCAGAGACCATCTGGGACCTGCCGCCATTTTCGATGGATACCATGCTGGCCCGCAATTGCCTGTACATGAGCTGTTTCTTCCGGAGAGAAGCCGCCAGGCCATTCGATCCCGCCTTCAAGGCCGGGTTCGAAGACTGGGATTTCTGGCTGTCGCTGCTGGAAGGGGTGGCGGAGCCCAGGGTGCTGCAGCTGCCGGAGCTGTGCTTCCGTTACCGTACCCGGCGGAACTCCCGCAACAGGGGCGTGTCGGACGATGCCCTGGTAGAGATCCGGCATCGGCTTTGGGAAAAGCACAAGGCGCTGTACGCCAAATATTTCTGCAACCCGCTGGAAACCGTGGAATACCGCCGTCTGCAAAGCTCCTTCCGCAAGGCCTCCCGCTGGTCGCTGCTTTGGAAACTGCGTCTTCTGCACCGTAAGCTATTCTCATGAAACGGGTCCTTGTAATCATCGTCACATATAACGGCATGCGCTGGCTGGACCGGTGCCTGTCTTCCGTCATCACGGCCGGACAAACGGCTCAAAATCCGTCCGTAGACGTCTTTGTGGTAGACAACGACTCCACAGATGGCAGCGCAGACTGGATTGAAGGGCATTTTCCGGGCGTGAAACTGGTGCGCTCTGCAGAAAACCTGGGATTCACCAAGGCGAACAACCTGGGATTCGAATGGGCGGTTTCCCATGATTACGACTACGTCTATCTCCTTAACCAGGACGCTTGGCTGGCACCTGGAGCCCTGGAAATGCTGGTCGCTTCTGCTGAGGAGCATCCGGAGTATGCCGTCCTGAGCCCCCTTCAGATGACCGATGGCTACCAGGCCTTCGATGCCCAGTTCGCCAAACTGTATCCCGGTTCGGTGGAAGGTGTGGATTCCCAAACCCATGGCCACCCTCGGCCGTGTAAGAGGGAGGGGCCCACAGCCGCGTCATCAGACGCGTTGCGAAATGGGAGGGGCCGGAGCGAAGCGGAGGCGGATTGGGGATCCACACCTTCTACCGGGCCTGTTGTGGTGAAGCGGATGATGGCGGCGCATTGGCTGGTCCCTGTTGGGGCACTGCGGAAAATCGGCCCGTTCTCGGAGTTGTTCCCTTATTACGGACAGGACGACGACTGGTGTCACCGGGCCCGTTATCATGGATTCAAGCTTGGCGTTGTACCCCAGGCCAGGGCTGTGCACGACCGTGCTCTCCGGCAGGAGCCGCTGGAACGCATCATAGACAGGAATTATCGCGTAGGGTCGCTGGTGCGGCTCTGCGACATCAACCGGCCGCTGTGGGAACGTTTCCTGTTTGTCTGCCTCTTTACGCTGGTGAAGGCGGTGAAATATCGGAGTTTTCTTCCTTTCAAGCATTTCCGTTCCCTGTGCGCGCAACTGCCAGCCATCCGGGCCCATCGTGCTTCCTGCCAGAATGGCAGATAAAGGCGGGGGAATGGTATTTGTTAAATAAGCCGAAAAACATTAACTTTGTAAGTTTGATAGAATAAGGCTTTATCCAATATGGCAATTGCAGATGTATTAAAGAAACTTTTCGGTAGCAAGAGTGACAGGGACATGAAGGCCATCCGGCCGGTTGTGGACCAGATTCTTGCGCTGTATCCCCAGATAGACTCTCTTTCCAACGACCAGCTGCGTGAGCGCAGTGCCGCCATCCGCGAGCAGATTTTCCTGGTAGAAAAACCGTTCGAGGACCGCATCGCAGAGATCAAGGCAGAACTGGAAAAAGACATTCCCGTCAGCGAGAAGGAATCCCTGGCCACCGAATCCGACAAACTGGTCAAGGACGAGGACGAAGCTATAGAGAAGAAACTCACGGAGGTCCTTCCGGAAGTGTTCGCCATCATGAAGTCCACGGCCCGGCGTTTCGCCCAGAACGAGATCGTCGAGGTAACGGCTTCGGAGTTTGACAAAGGACTTGCCGCCGCCGGCAAGGATTTTCTCTCCATCGAAGGGGACAAGGCTATCTGGAAAAACCACTGGGTGGCCGGTGGCAACGAGATCACCTGGGACATGGTCCATTACGACGTCCAGCTCATCGGCGGTATCGTCCTGCACCAGGGCAAGATTGCTGAAATGGCCACGGGTGAGGGTAAAACCCTGGTGGCTACCCTGCCCGTGTTCCTGAACGCCCTGGCTGGAAAAGGCGTGCACGTGGTTACCGTGAACGATTACCTGTCCAAGCGAGACAGCGAGTGGATGGGCCCCCTATATCAGTTCCATGGTCTCAGCGTAGATTGCATCGACAAGCACCAGCCCAATTCTGACGCCCGTAAAAAGGCCTATGAGTGTGACATCACCTTTGGTACCAACAACGAGTTCGGCTTTGACTACCTGCGTGACAACATGGCCGTGCGCCAGACAGACTTGGTGCAGCGCAAGCATCACTTCGCCATCGTGGACGAGGTAGACTCCGTGCTCATCGACGATGCCCGTACTCCGCTCATCATCTCCGGCCCCATGTCCAAAGCCGCCGGTGACGAGCAGTTCATGGAGTATCGGCCCTATGTAGAAAGCCTCTACAACAAGCAGCGCGCCCTGGTGAACCAGACCCTGAACGAGGCCAAGCGCCTGATCGCCGCCGGCGACGAGAAAGAAGGCGGCAAGCTCCTGTTCCGCTGCCACAAAGGACTGCCCAAGTATCAGCCCCTGATCAAGTTCCTCTCGGAACCCGGCATGAAACAGCTGATGCAGAAGACCGAGGCCTTCTACCTCCAGGACAACGAGCGGGAAATGCCCCAGGTCACGGACGATCTGTACTTCGTAATCAACGAGGTGCTCAACTCCGTGGACATGACGGACAAAGGCCACGACGCACTGGCCGGCAGCGTGAGCGACCCTGACTTCTTCGTGCTTCCGGATATGGGATCGGCCATTGCCGAAATCACCAACGACCTCTCGCTCTCTCCCGCCGAGCGCGCGGAGAAAAAGGATGCCCTGATGGAAGACTTCTCCCTCAAGAGCGAGCGTGTACATACCGTAATCCAGCTCCTGAAGGCCTACGCCATGTTCACCAAGGACATCGACTATGTGATCGTGGATAACAAGGTGAAGATCGTGGACGAGAGCACGGGCCGAATCATGGAAGGCCGCCGTTGGAGCGACGGACTGCACCAGGCCGTGGAAGCCAAGGAGAACGTGAAGGTGGAGGCCGCCACCCAGACTTTCGCCACCGTGACCCTGCAGAACTACTTCCGCATGTACCACAAACTGGCCGGCATGACAGGTACCGCAGAGACGGAGGCCGGCGAATTCTGGGACATCTACAAGCTGGATGTGGTGGTGATTCCCACCAACCGCCCGGTCATCCGCGACGACCAGGACGATATCATCTACAAGACCAAGAAAGCCAAATATGCCGCCGTGATCGACCGTGTGGTGGAACTCTCCGAAGCCGGCCGTCCGGTGCTGGTCGGTACCACGGATGTGGAAACCTCTGAGCTCTTGGCCCGCATGATGCGGATGAGGGGCTTGCATCCCAATGTGCTCAACGCCAAGGAGCATGCCCGTGAGGCGGAAATCGTGGCTCAGGCCGGTCAGAGCGGCAAAGTGACCATCGCCACCAACATGGCCGGTCGTGGTACGGATATCAAGCTTACCCCGGAGGTGAAGCAGGCCGGTGGTCTGGCCATCATCGGCACGTCGCGCCACGACAGCCGCCGCGTAGACCGTCAGCTTCGCGGCCGTGCCGGCCGTCAGGGAGACCCGGGAAGCTCCTGCTTCTACATTTCCCTGGAAGACGACCTCATGCGCAAGTTCGGCTCCGAAAGGATTGCCGGCGTGGTGGACAAACTGGGCATGGAAGACAACGAGGCCCTGGTGAGCGGCATGCTGTCCAAGAGCATCGAAGGCGCCCAGAAGAAAGTGGAAGAGAACCACTTCGGTTACCGCAAGCGCACCCTGGAATACGACGATGTGATGAACTACCAGCGCGAGGCCATCTATTCCCGCCGTCGCAACGCCCTTTCCGGAGAAAGGATCGAGATTGATGTCCAGAACATGATGCAGGATACGGCCAACATCCTGGCGGAACAGTCCGAGGGCATGACCTATGAAGCTTTTGAAGAGTTTATTATCGGAAAACTCTCCATTGACCTGGGCTTCGATGCGGATTTCTTCGCTAACGCCAAAAAACAGGACATTGCGGAGAAACTCGCCGCCCACATGCAGGAGGTCTATGACCGTCGTATGGAAACGATGATCCAGAAGGTGAACCCGATCATCAAGACCGTGTACGAGAAGCAGGGGTCCATGTACGAGAACATCGCCATTCCCATCTCGGACGGCAAGCGCCAGCTCACCCTCTCCGTGAACCTGAAAAAGGCTTACGAGAGCGAGAGCCGTGAAATTGCCAAGGCCCTGAGCCGCAACATCATCCTCTACCATATCGACGAGTTTTGGAAGCAGCATCTGCGCGACATGGATGACCTGCGCCAGAGCGTACAGAACGCCGCTTACGAGCAGAAAGACCCGCTGGTGGTGTACAAGCTGGAAAGCTACAACCTTTTCTCGGAGATGTTGGAGAAGCTGAACGAGGCCGTGCTTACCTTCCTCCTGCGTGCGTTTATTCCGCTGCGGGATGCCGAAGATGCCCGTGAGGCCCGTCCGGCACAGCAGCCTTCCCGCAATATGCAGCAGATGAACCGCGTAGATCCTTCCCAGCTGTCCACCAATGGAGAGCAGCGCTCCCGTATGCCTGTCCGCGTTGACAAGCGGGTGGGCCGGAACGACCCCTGCCCCTGCGGCAGCGGCCTCAAGTACAAGAACTGCCACGGCAAAGGCCTGGTATAACAAGATGTCATCCTGAACGAAGAGAAGAATCTATATGGCAACGAAAACAGAAAATTCAGTCAGCGTCAATGAAGTAAGCCGGATCGCTGCAGGAACGCTGTTCAAGGGGGAAATCCAGTCGCCCGGAGATATCCGGATCGACGGGAACTTCGACGGCAAACTTACCTCCAAGGGACGCGTGGTAATAGGGGAGAAGGCAAGCCTTACGGGCGATGTCATCTGCCAGAACATGGACTTCTGCGGAGCCATGAAGGGCAATTTCTTTGTGAAAGACACCCTTACCCTGAAAGCCGGCTGCAGCGTAGAAGGAGACCTGCACGTCAAACGGATCCAGGTAGAGTTGGGCGCCCGCTTCAACGGCAACTGCAAGATGATCGACGACGCCGGATTTGACAAACTGACCGGCACCCCTGCGGGAGCCGGCCAGCCTGTCCAGGAATAATTACCATTTTAGGATTAGCTTTACTCCGAGATTCCTTCCCGGATTGAATACGCCCTGTACTCCGGTCACCGGATTTACAGCGGCGTATTTCAGTCTGCTCAGGTGGTTCTGATATACGGTGTCCAGCAGATTGTCGGCCGTCAGATAGAGGGAGGCCACCGTTTTCCCCTTCAGCCGGAAGTCGGTTCCGGCGGCCAGGTTCAGCAGGATATATCCAGACGTGGCCGTTTCCGTGCCGCCGGCGGCGTAGATGCGGTTCTGGGCGAAGTTCCAGTCCATCTGGGCACTGATATAGGTATTGTTCAGCACTTTCCCGTCGCGGATCAGGTCGTAGCGAAGGGTGGAGAGCCAGCGGGGAGCGGGCGTGAAGGGGAGATATCGGCTTTCTTCCGGTTCCCCGGGCCGGACGGCGCTGACATAGGAGAAGGCGTTCTCGAAGTGGAGGCGCTCCACCGGATGGACATCTACGGTGGCCTCGCCGCCGGAAAGCCAGGCCAGGCCGCTGAGGAAACGGAAGACAGGCGCGTCTTCCACCATTTCTCCGGTGCTTCTTCCCAGATAGATGTAGTTCTGCACCAGGTTGGTGAAAAGGGAGACCTCTGCCGAAATCTTCTCGGACGAATAGTCGAATCCGGCGTCCAGCTGCCAGCTGTATTCCGGCTTGAGGTCCGGATTGCCAATCTCATAGCGGAAGGTGCCCTCGTGTTCGCCGTTGCTACCCAGCTCGCTGACATTGGGTGCCCGGAAGCCGCGGGACAGGTTCAGGCGCAGGTTGGCGTTCTCTCCCAGGTTCCGGATGGCACCCACGGAGCCGGTAATGCCCAGAAACGTCCGGCTGAAAGGGGCAAAGCGCCCTTCCAGGGCATGGGAGCGGAGCCAGCGTGCATCGGCCCGGATGCCAGCGCTTAAATGCCAGTATCCCAGGTCTTTGCAAGTGGTGAAATAGGTTCCGGAGTCAAAGAGGTTGTAGGAGGGAATGAGGACTTCTTCGCCCAGGTTCTCGGAACGCTGCCACATGCCGCCTACGCCAGCCACCCTCTTCCAGCCGTTTGTCTCGGGGCTTTTGTAATAGAGGTTGTAGTTGAGCGTGTGCAGCCGGAAATCCAGGCCCGGCTCCTGGGCCGACTCTTCAAATTCTTGCCGGCGGTTCAGCTGATAGCCGACGGTGGCCTTCAGGGAGCCTTCTCCCAGGACCAGGGAATTGTCCCAGACCGCCTTGTAGTGGTTCACATGCTGGAAAGGAAGGCCGGGACGGTAGCTTTTCCCGTCGTCGGAGGCTTCCAGCGTGCCGTCGACCTCCCGTTCTCCTTCCACCATGCCTGGCATCAGGTGGTACCAGCTCAGTTTCAGGTGGGAATAGCCCCATCTTTTGCTCAAGCCGATGAGGCCGGAAACGCCCTGTTCGCGGTAACGGGAGTTGGGGACCAGTCCGTCGGCCGCATTCCTGTAGTCGTGCGCCGCCTTCTGGGTCCAGCGCCAGTTCCAGACCAGTCCGTGCTGATTACCGGAGGTGTTGACCGTGTAGGAGAGCAGTCCGTTGTTGGACTGATACTCCGCCCCGGCGCTGACGCCGATCTTCCCCAGCGGGGGCACGGCGGCACCATGCAGTACCAGCACACCGGCCATGGCATCGGACCCGTACATCAGGGAGGCGGGTCCTTTGAGGATTTCGACGGAGTTCACACTCTCGGCATCCACCTCTACCCCGTGCTCGTCACCCCACTGCTGGCCCTCCTGCCGTACGCCATCGGTCACCACCAGCACCCGATTGTAGCCCATGCCGCGGATAACCGGCTTGGAGATGCCTCCTCCGGTGGTGATCTGAGAAACGCCAGGCTGTTTGGCCAGCGCGTCAATCAGGTTGGATGAGGCCTGGCCCCGGAGGGCTTCGGGCGTAACAATGGTAACCGGGGCGGGGGAGTTCCGCTTGGTCTCAGTGCCGGTAAGGCCTGTCACAACAACCTCATTGAGTGTGGCGTTGGATTCCTTGAGGTTGAAATCCAGGGTGCGGACCGTTTTCAGGTCTACGTACTGGACAATGGTCTGGTGCCCCAGCAGGGATACCTGTATTTCGGTCCGGATCAGGGGAAGGGGGCCTACGCTGTACCGGCCGTCCCCATCCGTGAGCGCGCCTTGTCGGAGGTCCGGGAAGAAAACCGCCACGCCCGGCAGCGGGTCGCCGGAGACGTCGTCGGTGACGGTTCCGGAAAGGGAGATGCTTTGCTGTGCCGCTGCTGCCCAGGACATGCCCAGGAGCAGCAGAATAACTATTTTGCTTTTCATGTGTATGTGTTCGTGTATAATAAGGATTCGCTGAATGGCTGAACGCCTGGATAACAGGCATTCAGTCTGTGCTGCCGGCAGGCAGCTTGCAGGAGGGGTAATTATACCGTAACAGGAGGGGCGCGGGAAGGTGCGCACGGGAAAGAAAGTTCTGCGTGGAGCGCCTTGCAAAAGGTATCCAGACAGACGGACGCTCTGTTGATGGGCAACAGGACCAGTTCCGAAGCAGGAAGCTGCGGAAGGGTGAGGAAGTGGCAAAGGACGCATTCTTCCAGGCCGGGGTGTCCTGTGCTCAGGTGGCCGGCGTGGGGAAGATGACGGATGCACTGGCTGCAGCTGTCTGTCTGGATCCGGGGATGGGTATGGAAAACGGAAATGGCAAATGCTGGCATAAAGACTGCCAGCAGCAAGATGCCCAAAATCTGTCTTTTACCCGTTTTCACTTTTGCGTGATTCAGATTGCGTTGCAAAAATAAGCAACTTTGCACAATCTTGCAAGTATCTTTTGTCCGTGCTTGATTTGTTGCCGGTTTCCCGCTATCTTTGCAAGGTAAAGTAATCGACCATTATGAATAAGAAGTATCTGATCCCCCTGTTAGCCCTGCTGGCGGCGTTCCTCCTGCAGGCCTGCGGTGGCCGGCAGGCCGCCTGGACAGACCGTATGGTTCCCGGCAAGGCCCTTGTGGAGTGGCAGTTCAGCAAGGACGGCCAGACCTGGGAAACTGTCTCCGTTCCACATTCCTATAATGCCATCGACGGTCATTCCAAATCCTATTACCGTGGAACCGCGCACTACAAGACCACACTTCCCAGGGTCAAGGACGGCGAGCCCCGTTACCTGCTGCTTGAAGGCGCGGCCCAAAGTGCCAAGGTATATCTGGACGGAGAACTGCTGGCAGAGCACAGTGGCGGCTATACGCCGTTCTGGGTAAACCTTACCGGCAAACTGTCACGGGGCGAGAACCAACTGGAGGTGGTCTGCGACAACAGCGAGGTGCTGGACCGGATTCCCCTCACGTCAGATTTCAACAAGAACGGCGGCCTGCACAACCCCGTGTGGCTGTTGGAATGCCCGCCTGTGCACCTGGATCCGGAGGCCTACGGCCTGTACCGCCTGCACGTGTCACAGGTGGAAGTGACGGACAATAAGGCCGTTGCCAAGGCGCAGGCGCAGGTCTGCAACGCCACCGCTGCCGCCAAGGAGGTCAACATCGTGTGGTCGCTCACGGCGGCAGACGGTACCCAGGTTCTCAGCGAGAACCAGACCGTCTCCGTGGGCGCCGGCGCATCGGCCCCGGTCAGCTGGGACTTCACGCTGGAAAACCCGCACCTGTGGAATGGCACCCTGGACCCCTATCTCTATACCGTGAGCGTGTCGGCCGACGCCGATGTGGCAGAAACGGAGGTGGGCTTCCGCTACTATGCGATGGACCGCGTCAAGGGATTCTATCTCAACGGCAAGTCTTACCCGCTCCGGGGCGTGGCCATGCACCAGGATAAAGACAAGAAGGCATCGGCCCTGTGGAAGGATGATTTCGATGCCGACTATGCCATTGTGAAGGAGCTGGGAGCCAATTTCCTCCGCCTGGCTCACTATCCGCACAACGACTATGCCTTCCGCCTCTGCGACCGGATGGGTATCGTGGTCCAGACCGAGATTCCCTGGGTGAACAACTGTGGCGAAAATGCCCCCGAGGCCTACTTTGAGAACATCTATTCCCAGATGAAGGAGATGGTCACTTCCCTGTACAACCATCCTTCCATCGTGTTCTGGGGCATGTGGAACGAGCTGGATTCCTGGGGCAACCGTCCCGGCGTACTGCAGGGGAGCCTGGACACCCGCCGCGTGGTGGAAGAGACCGCCCGTCTGTACGATTTCACTAAGGCGCTGGATCCGTCCCGCTTCGTGGGCCTTACAGACGACTCCATGTTCCAGCGGGAGGGCTACACGGAGCTTAAGGCCGACTATTATTCCGAGAACCGCTACCATGGCTGGTACTATAATGATGGCAATTTCTGGGGCCTGGCCGACGACATCGAGTGGATCCAGCAGAATATGGGCGTGACCAACCTCTCCGAATACGGCGTGGGCATCAACCCCTACTGCCATGTCTGGGACCCGGCCGATATCGTACGCGACCGCACCGATTCCCTCCATATCGAGGAATATGGTAACCTTGCCCACGAGGCCTTCGCCCAGCAGATTGCACAGGCGCCCTACCTGAACTTCACTTCCATCTGGGTTCTGTTCGACTTTGCCGTGGCCAGCCGCGAAGAAGGTTTCGTAGATACGGACAACGGCTACCGCTTTGTGTACAATAACAGCCGCAAATACACCAACGACAAAGGGATTGTCACGCGGGACCGTAGCCTCAAGAAGGATGTCTTCTACCTGTACAAGTCATGGTGGAACAAGGAGGAAGAAACCGTCCATATTGCCGGCAAGCGTCTCCGCGCCTGTCCTGCGGGCCAGGACCGCATCCTTACGGTATACTCCAATGCTCCTTCCCTGGAAGTGGTCAGCAACGGCCAGGTCATCCGCGGATCGGCCTACACGGGGGAGCCCACGGGCGTGATCTGGCGCTTCCCCGTGCGCATGGGTAGCAAAACCACCACCTTCCGGGTGCAGTCTCCTTCCGGCACCTACGATGAAATCACCTGGGAGCCCATCGGCGACATCCAGATTCCGGCGTTCTAGCCGCAATTGGCTTTCTCACCAGGTGCTCTTCGGTTGCTCTTTAGCCGATCATTCGTAACTACCGACTGTTTTCTAGCCACTACCTTCTACAGCCCTGCCCACCCTTTCATGAGCAGGGTTGTATTTTTGAGATTACCTGCAAAAATTCCATTCTCGCTCCTGGAGCGAAATCCACCCCCCAAAATCCCGAGCCCCGTTCCCCAGACTTGTGTTTAAACACACGATAGCCTGCCCCCGGAAATCATAACGCTCATAAACAGCCACGGGGAGCCGTCAGTCTTATTTGCGGCGTGAACGGAAATAGTTGATTATTAGTGATTTGTGCGATTGTCTTTAGGTGGATAGTACTAAAGCATTTTATATAAAGCTCTATAAGTCAAATACTTCCCTTCACGGGCAAGGCATGTCCTGGGGCATCGGCATATAATTGCCTCCAGAAGCCTCTATGTCTCTACTGAAATCATCCCGAAGAACAGCTTTCGTGCCTTTTCAGGTGGGAGAGGTGTCACCACCTCTCCCAAAACTTGTCACCACTTCTCCCGTGCTAGGGCAAGGGTGCACAAAAATGCCGCAGGCTGGCGAAAAACCAGGGGCTGCGGCACTTCGGTGGGGGGCATGAGGCCGGTACCGCTCACGTGGCAAGTCCGGCTCTCGGGGCGGGGGCTCTTTTGGCAAGGAGGGCTATTCCGAGGAATAGTTGTCGAAGTAGCCCTGAACCAGGACGATAGGGGTGCCTTTGTCGCCGGAGCCGGAGGTGAGGTCGCACAGGGAGCCGATCAGGTCGGTGAGCTGGCGGGGCGTAGTGCCTTCGGAGGCCATCTGTCCCTTGAGGTCGGCGTCTTTGGTCTTGATGCTCGCTGCGATGGCGTCGCGGAGTTCGGCGCCGCTCAGGGAAGCAAAGTCATTGTCGGCCAGATACTTGATCTTGAGCTCGTTGGGCGTGCCGATGAGCCCGTCGGTGAAGGCGGGAGACACGACAGGGTCGGCCAGTTCCCAAATCTTGCCCTTGGGGTCCTTGAAGGCCCCGTCGCCGTAGATCATCACTTCCACATGCTTGCCGGTGGCTTTCAGGAGGCGTTCCTGGATGTCCAGCACCAGGCCCTGGCAGTCGCGGGGAAAGAGCTTCACCATGTCTTCGGTGGCCTTGTTGGAGCCCAGCAGGCCGAATCGCTCGTTGTAGCCGCTGCCGTCAACGGAGGCGGTGAGGATGTCGTCCAGTCCCAACACCACGCGGGCACCGCCCTCGCGCAGGATCCGCTTCGTGCGGGCGCGGGTATGGATGTCGCAGGTGATGACGGTATCCGTGTAGTTCAGGATGGTCCGCGGACGGTTGGCGAAGACAATCTCCACGTCGGCCCCGCATGCGCGGATGAGGTCGCCGTAGTATTCTACGTAATCCACACCGGTGAATTCATGCTTGTTTACGCCGAACAGCTCCCGATAGCGCTCCAGGGTGAGCACGTCGGAGTAGGGGTTTACACCGGCCTCATCCAGTTTGTCGATGCTCACGAGCTCGTTTCCTACCTCATCGGAGGGATAGGACAGCATGAGGACAATCTTCTTGCAGCCCATGGCGATACCTCTGAGGCAGATCGCGAAGCGGTTGCGGCTCAGGATGGGGAAGATGACGCCTACGGTGCCGCCGCCGGTCTTGGCGGTGACATCGGCCGCGATGGCGCTGACCGGGGCATAGTTGCCCCCGGCGCGGGCGACGATGGATTCCGTGACGCTGACGACGTCCCGGTCACGCAGTTGGAAGCCTTCTTCTTCAGCGGCTTCCAGCACGCTGTTGGTAACGATTTCGGCCAGGTTGTCCCCCTGGCGGATGATGGGGCAACGGATGCCACGGGACACAGTCCCGACTCTTCTTTCGTGGGTCTTCATGGGGGAATTTATTGTTTTATCTTCGAATCACAATACCAGCAGCGCAGCACGCCGGCGTCGTTCCTGCGGAATTTGTGCGGGGCATGTTCGTTGTTGCAGATGCATTTGGCGTTGGTGCAGCGGAGGGTGGGGTCCAGGACCGGCTGTTCCGTGGCGGGCATGCCGTGGGCTGGGTCGTCTTTCCATTCCAGCAGTTTGGTGATGAGGGCCATGCGCACGAACTTGCCGTTCTCTACCTGGCGGAAGTACGCGGCGCGCGGGTCTGCGTCTACCTCGGTGAGAATCTCGTTCACGCGGGGCAGCGGATGCAGCACGGCCATCTTCTCCTTGGCCAGGGACATGCGGGCCGCATCCAGCACGAAACTGTCTTTGACGCGGTCGAACTCGTCCTGGTCCAGGAAGCGTTCCTGCTGGACACGGGTCATGTACAGCACGTCCAGTTCCGGCATCACCTCTTCCATGGTGGCCACTTCCTTGTAGCGGATGCCCAGGCGGTCGCACACGTCCTGCTTGATGTAGTCCGGCAACTTGAGCTCGTCGGGGGCGATGAGCACCACCTGGATATCCTTGTAGCGGGACAAGGCTTTGATCAGGGAATGGACGGTACGGCCAAACTTGAGGTCTCCGCAGAAGCCGATGGTGATGCCGTCGATATGGCCCAGCTCCCGTTTGATGGTGAGGAGGTCGGTCAGGGTCTGGGTGGGGTGGCTGTGGGAGCCGTCACCCGCATTGATGATGGGCACCCGGGACACCTCGGAGGCATACAGCTGGGCGCCCTCGATGTGGTGGCGCATGGCGATTACGTCGGCAAAGCAGCTCACCACACGGACAGTGTCCTGGACGGTTTCGCCTTTGCTTACGGAGCTGGATTTGGCATCCGAAAAACCCAGGACATTGCCGCCCAGCTCCATCATGGCCGATGTGAAACTGAGCCGAGTGCGGGTGCTGGGCTCATAGAACAGCGTGGCCAGCTTTCGGTGCGCCTGGGATTCCTGGTATTCCTCCCGTCTGGCGATGATGTCTTCGGCCAGGGTAATAATCTGGTCCAGTTCCTCTTTGCTGAGGTCCATCGGGTCGATGAGATGTTTCATATGCTTGCTATTGTTTGATCCATGATTCGTCCGAAGGGTTGTCGCGGAAAGCGAGGATGCGCTCTTTCCACTCTGGGGCAATCCGGTCCTCTTCTACGGCAACGTCCACCAGGATGTCCAGGTTGCAGAGGGAGTGGTTTTCGGTCCCGGCTGCGGCGATTCGTTCCAGGCCGCGTTTCATCCCGTAGGTGAAGATGCTCACGATGCCCAGCACGTTGGCGCCGGCTTCCCGGAGCGCTTCCACCACATCGATGGCGCTGCCTCCGGTGGAGATGAGGTCTTCGATGACCACCACCTTGGCCCCGGGTTCCATCCGGCCCTCGATCCGGTTGGTCCGGCCGTGGGTCTTGGCTTCGCTCCGGACATAGCCCATGGGCAGCCCCAGTAGCGTGGCGGTGATGGCGGCGTGGGCGATACCGGCGGTAGACGTGCCCATCAGCATCTCACATGCGGGATAATAGCGCCGGACCAGTTCGGCCAGCCCGTTTTCTATTTGCTGGCGGACCCTGGGGGCTGACAAGGTGAGCCGGTTGTCGCAATAGATGGGGCTCTTGATGCCACTGGCCCAGGTGAAGGGCTCCTGCGGCCGCAAGAAAACGGCCCCGATAGAAAGGAGTTCGTGCGCGATTTTACGTTCCATATCTTATTGTACAAATTCTTCCAGACAGCGCTGATAGGCCGCGCAGGGATCTGCGGCGGCGGTGATGGGGCGCCCTACCACGATAAAGTCCGAGCACAGTTCCCTGGCGCGGGCGGGCGTGGTGATGCGCACCTGGTCGTCCGCGGCGGCATCGGCAAAGCGGATGCCGGGGGTGACGGTGAGGAAATCCTGTCCGCAGGCGCCTTTTACCAGGGTGGATTCCAGCGGGGAACAGACCACCCCGTCCAGGCCGGCACGGCGGGCGTTGGCGGCGTAGGCGGCGATGGTATCGTTCATGGAGGCGCCCACCAGCAACTGCTGGTGCAGGACTTCCTCCGAGGTGGAGGTGAGCTGGGTAACGGCAATCAGGAGCGGCCGGCTGCCGTCGGGGCGGGTGAGGCCCTCCAGGGCGGCTTCCATCATGGCCACGGTGCCCGCCGCATGGACATTCACCATGTCTACATCCAGGGCCGAAAGCACCCGCATGGCCTTTTTGACGGTATTGGGGATGTCGTGCAGCTTGAGGTCCAGGAAAATCCGGTGGCCGCGGGCTTTGATTTCCCGCACGATGTCCGGACCGGCTCCGTAAAAGAGTTCCATGCCAATCTTCACGAACGGTTTGCGGTGACCGGAAAAGCGGTCCAGGAAGGAGAGGGTGGTTTCCCGGTCGGGAAAGTCACAGGCGATAATGACGTCTCGGTTCATACGGTACCTATAATGTCTCTAAGCGATTCGATATGCAGTTGTTCCATCAGGGAAGGCAATTCTTCCACGATTTCGGGGCACACGAAGGGGTTGCGGAGGTTCTCCGCACCCACCTGCACGGCTGTGGCGCCGGCCATCATCATTTCAATGACATCCCGTGCGCAGGTGACGCCCCCGCAGCCCATCACGGGAATACGGCAGGCGTGGGCCACCTGGTACACCATGCGCAGGGCGATGGGGAAGATCCCGGCCCCGGAGTAGCCGCCCATCTTATTGGCCAGGACGGGACTCCGGCGGGCGATATCGATGCGCATGCCCAGGAAGGTGTTCACCAGTGTGAGGCCGTCGGCCCCGGCGTCTTCGCAGGCACGGGCAATTTCCACGATGTCTGTCACGTTGGGGCTGAGCTTGATAAAGATCCTCTTGTTGCGGCAGACCTCCTTCACTGCCGCTGTAACCTCCGCCGCTGCAGCGGCCGATGTGCCGAAGGCCATGCCGCCGCCGTGCACGTTGGGGCAGGAGATATTCACTTCTATAAGGTCGATGCCCGGGCAGGTATCGGCCAGGGCGCAGCAGTGGCGGTACTCGTCCAGCGAGAAGCCGCTGATATTGGCGATGACGCAGCCGTCATAGATCTTCCTCAGCGCAGGCACTTTTTCCTGCACCAGCACGTCGATGCCGGGATTCTGCAAGCCCACCGCATTGAGCATGCCGGCGGGGCAGTCCGCGATGCGCGGGGTGGGATTGCCATAACGTGCCTCCCGGGTGGTTCCCTTGAGGGAAATGCCTCCCAGCACGTTCAGGTCCAGGCTGTCGGAGAGTTCCAGGCCGAATCCGAAGGTTCCGCTGGCCGGAACCACCGGGTTCTTGAGGCGGATGCCGCACAGCTCCACAGACAAATCCTTTACCATATCAGTTCCTCCTTTTTAAACACGGGACCGTCCTTGCACACGCGCCGGGGACCGTTTTTGGTCTGGATGCTGCAGCCGTAGCAGAAGCCGGCGCCGCAACCCATCCGCTCTTCCAGGGACACCTCGCCGGGCGTATGGATGGCCGAACAGACGGCCTTCAGCATGGGCTTGGGCCCGCAGGCGTAGAAATAGTCGTAGGGGATGTTCTTGAGCCGCAGGACATCCGTCACGAAACCCCTGGTTCCGGCCGAGCCGTCCATCGTCGCGATGTGGACATCCGCGCCGATCTGTTCGAACTCATCTGCCAGCATCACTTCCGAGGCTGTATTGAATCCCAGGATGACGGTCATTTCCTTTCCCTGGGCGCACAGTTCTTTCGCCAGGAGATAGAGGGGGGCCGC
This sequence comes from uncultured Bacteroidales bacterium, assembly GCA_947168525.1. Lineage (GTDB taxonomy): Bacteria > Bacteroidota > Bacteroidia > Bacteroidales > UBA932 > Cryptobacteroides. The sequence goes on along the minus strand of CAMVMG010000014.1, from coordinate 2,704 downwards.
CCCCACGCCGCCGCCCAGCAGGAGCGCCTTGTGAGGGCAGGAGTCCACGTCGAAACTGTTGCCCAGGCCCGTCAGGGCGCGGACCCGGTCTCCGGGACGCTTGGCGGACAGGACGGCAGTGCCTTCGCCGACGACTTTGTACACGAGCGTCAGCGTCTCCCAGTCGCAGTCGTGGACCGAGATCGGGCGCCGCAGGAACTTGCCCTCGACGGCCACCTGCACGAACTCGCCGCTGCAGCGGATCGCGGAAGTGTCGCCGGCGAGCTTCATCCGGAACGTCCGGGGCGCGAGGGGACTGTTCTCCAGGACGGTGAAGGTCACTTCTTTCATTACTTGTATTCTTCGTCGATGGTGGAAATGCCCAGGGTAATCTCTTCCAGCACGTCCAGCAGCACGCGGACAGTCTCCAGGGCCGTGAAGATGGTCACATTGTTCTCCACGGCGGTACGGCGGATTTCGTAGCCGTCCAGGTGGCTGGATTTCTGATTGAGGTCGATGGTGTTAATCACATACTTCACATGGCCTTTCCGGAGGGCCTGGCAGATTTCGTCGCTGCCCTCATTGAGTTTCTTGAGGGTCTTGGTCCGGATGCCGTGCTCCTTGAGGAAGGCGGCCGTTCCGCGGGTGGCCTCAATGTTGAACCCCAGGTTGTAGAAGCGGCGGATCAGCGGCAGCGCATCTTCCTTGTCTTTGTCGGCAATGGTGGCGAACACGGTGCCGTAGGACTTGATGTCCATGCCGGAGGCCTGCAGGGACTTGTACAGGGCCCTGTTCAGGGACTTGTCATAGCCGATGGCCTCGCCGGTGGACTTCATTTCCGGCGACAGATAGGTGTCGATGCCCTTGATCTTGCCGAAGGAGAAAGCCGGCGTCTTCACGAAGTGCCGTTTGCGCTCGGGGAAGTAAACCTCGGTGATACCCTGTTCCTTCAGGGAGTGTCCCAGCATCACCCGGGTGGCGATTTTGGCCATGGGAACGCCCGTGCTCTTGGAGATGAACGGCACGGTGCGGGAACTTCTGGGGTTCACCTCGATTACGTACACGTTTTCATCGGCATCCACGATAAACTGGATGTTGAACAGGCCCACGATTCCAATCTCCCGGCCCAGTTTCACGGTATCGTCGATGATTTCCTGCTTCACCTTGGGACTGAGGCTGAAGGAGGGATACACGCTGATGGAGTCGCCGGAATGGATGCCGGTTTTCTCCACGTGCTCCATGATGGCGGGGATGAACACATCCTTTCCGTCGCAGATGGCGTCTACCTCAGTCTCCTTGCCCATGATGTATTTGTCTACCAGTACCGGAGAGTTCTCGTTGATCTCCACGGCGTTCTGCAGGTAGTGGCGGAGGGTGGCCTCGTTGCCCACGATCATCATGGCGCGGCCGCCCAGCACAAAGCTGGGACGCACCAGGACCGGATAGCCGATATCCTCGGCGGCTTTCACGCCCTCTTCCACCGTGGTGACGGCGTGGGCTTTGGGCTGGCGGATGCCGGTGCGGCGCATCACGGCCTCGAAGAGCTTGCGGTCCTCGGCGTTGTCGATGGCCTCCAGGCCGGTGCCGATGAGCGGTACGTTGAATTCTTCCAGCGGTCCGGCCAGGTTAATGGCTGTCTGTCCGCCCAGGGTGACGATGATGCCGTCCGGATTCTCCAGATGGATCACGTTCATCACGTCTTCGGTGGTCAGGGGCTCAAAGTAGAGCTTGTCGGAGATGGTGTAGTCCGTGGAAACGGTCTCCGGGTTGTTGTTGATGATGATGGCCTCGTAGCCGGCCTCCCGGATGGCCCAGATGGCATGGACGGTAGAGTAGTCGAACTCCACGCCCTGGCCGATCCGGATGGGGCCGGAGCCCAGCACCAGGATTTTCTTGCGCCCGGAAGGGATGGACTCGTTCTCCTGCTCGTAGGTGGAGTAGAAGTAGGGCACGTAGGTGTCGTGTTCGGCGCAGCAGGAGTCGATCATCTTGTACACCGGTACGATATTCTCCTTGAAGCGGAGGCGGATAACGTCGGCCTCTTTCCAGCCCCAGAGCTCTCCGATGAACTTGTCGCCGAAGCCCATCCGCTTGGCCTCATACAGCACGGCCACGTCGCCCACGGCCGCTTTTACCTTCCGCTCCATGCGGATGATGTTGTAGATCTTCTCCAGGAAGAGCATGTCTATCTTGGTGCGGTCGTAGATGCGGGAGAGGTCGATCCTCAGGCGCAGCAGCTGGGCGATGGCGTGGATGCGGTCGTCCGTGGGGGTGGAGATATACTCCAGCAGGCGTTCCTCGGACCAGTTGTCGAACTTTTTCTTGTGGATGTGGCAGCAGCCGCTTTCCAGCGAGCGCATGGCCTTGAGGATACTCTCTTCCAGGGTGCGGCCGATGGACATCACCTCGCCGGTGGCCTTCATCTGGGTACCCAGCTCATTGGAGGCCTCGCTGAACTTGTCGAAGGGGAAGCGGGCCACCTTGGCCACCACGTAGTCGATGGCCGGTTCCGTGCAGGCCGGGGCCCCGGCCACGGTGATTTCGTCCAGGGTAAGCCCCACGGCAATCTTGGCCGTGACACGGGCGATGGGGAAGCCGCTGGCCTTGGAGGCCAGGGCTGACGAACGCGATACTCTGGGGTTCACCTCGATGATATAGTATTTGAACGAGAGCGGGTCCAGGGCGAACTGCACGTTGCAGCCGCCGGCGATGTTCAGGGCGCGGA
>CAMVMG010000013.1 GCA_947168525.1 uncultured Bacteroidales bacterium | reverse complement strand
GCGGCTCCTTCGGCCCCACCAATCCCCAGTCCTATCCCGGCGAGAACATGCAGACCCTCGCCGTTGCCCAGCAGGCCAACCAGGCCTGGGCAAGGGGCGCCTTCGGCGAAGATTACACGCTTGAGCAGCTGCGTGCGGCCGATGCCAAAGCCGTCATGGGCGGTTTCGGCGGTTCAGGCGGATGGCCCGTCACCGACGGCTATGTGATTCCGGACGACCAGTACAAGCTTTACGAGGCCGGGCAGTACAACGACGTGGACGTGCTCATCGGCTACAACTCAGATGAGGGCCTCAGCTTCGGCTTCGCCTTCGGCGGCGGAAGCCATCAGGACCAGGTTCGCGCCCGCTATGAGGATTATGCCGATGCGCTTCTGGCCGCTTATCCCGTAGAGGCCGACGGCAAGGTGGGCAAGACCGCCCGCGACCTCACCCGCGATGCCGCTTTCGGCTGGCAGACCTGGACCTGGGCCCGCCTGCAGGAGAAAACGGGCAAGGGGAAAGTGTGGCTCTATTACTTCGACCAGCATCCGGAGTATCCGGCCGATTCCCCGCGCTTCGGCCAGGGCTCCCCGCACGGCCAGGACGTGGCTTATGTGTTCGGCAACCCGGAGGAGGTGCAGCCGACTGACAAATCCCTCTCCGACTGGATGATGGCCTATTGGACCAACTTCGCCAAAACCGGCAACCCCAACGGCGATGGTCTGCCCGAGTGGCCCCGTTTCCGTAATGACGCCCCCCAGACCATGGTGCTCACGGGCGATGGCTGCCACGCTGCTCCCGTGCCCTCGGAGGCCGCGATGCAGGTGCTGGACGGCTACTTCGCCTGGCGCCGTAGCCAGGAATAAGTGTGTTTTTGTGTAACAATCTCATTGCTAGCATTTTACAAGAATACCCTTACGTGTTCTAGCGGAAGATCAGCTGGCAGAATTCGTGCAGGGACTTGCGCCAGGGCTGCCACTCGTGGGCGCCCGGCCAGGCTTTGAACTGCACGGTGGCGCCGGCGGCCTTCAGGGCCTCGGCGGCAGCGCGGGTATGCCCGATCCGCGGGTCGCCCTCGCCGCAGGAGAGGTAGAACACCGGGTGGGCCTTGTTGAAGGCGGCGGGATCGGCCAGGAGCTCAGGCAGCTGGCTCTCTACGCTGAAGGGAGCATATGCTCCGGTGCCCACTCCGCCGAACATGCCGGAAGAGAACACGCCGATGCTGGAGAACACCTCCGGGTGCTTGAGGCCGATGGACCAGGACTGTCCGCCGCCGAAGGAGAGGCCCGCCATGGCGCGGTGCGCCGCGTCAGGCTGCGTGCGGTATGTCTTGTCAATCATGGGAATCAGCTCTTCCAGGAGAATGTGCGCAAAATCCCCGGCCTGGCCATAGTCCATCACGATGAGCATGGGAACGGCCTTGCGGGCTGCGAGGAGGTTGTCGAGAATGATGTCGGCCTTGCCCTGGCGGGACCAGCCGGTCTGGTCTTCACCGCCTCCATGCTGCAGGTACAGCACGGGATAGCGCTTGCCGGGGTTGGCGTCGTATTCGGCCGGCACGTACACATAGCAGGTGCGCCAGGCATTCATGGAAGGGGACCAGTAGCGCTGCATGCGCACCTCGCCGCGGGGAACGTCTTTCTCCAGGTAGAAGTCGGCCCCGGCCTCGGGAATCTCAATGGCGCTGGCATCCAGGCCGCAGCCGAAGAACAGCTGTGAGGAAGGGTCCGACAGCCGCATGCCGTCCACAACCAGGAAATAGTAGTGGAAGCCCGGTTCCAGGGCATCGGTAGTCACGGTCCAGGGGCCGTCGCCTTCCCGCTGCATGGGATATACCTTGCTGCAGATGTCCACGGCCACTTCCCGGGCCTCGGGAGCCTGGACCTGGAATTCCACCGTGAGGTCCGGGTTAATCATGGGGTATTCCCGTCCGGGGGTATTGGTGCTGGCCGATGTAGGTTCGGTGAGTACGCCCACGGGCTGGGCGGACTGCTGTTTGCAGCCGGCGAAAGCGGCCGCAAGTACGATCGGGATCAGATATCTTTTCATAGGATCCATCATTTAAAGAGTCTTTGGGCGAATTCTTTCAGGCAGCGGCGCCAGGTGAGCCACTCGTGCGCCGTGCGGGGCGACTGGTAGAAGACGTTGTTGATGCCCCGCTCCTTGAGCAGGTTGGACATGCCCTGCAGATGTGCGCCCTCGGCCTCGCCGTTGCCGATGAACAGCAGGTGGTAGTTCCGGTTGAACCAGTCCGGGTCCGAGAAGATGCCGTCGTAGGCGGCGGCGAATTTTTCGGGGTCTTCGTAACCGGCGGGCCGTACACGGAATTCGCCGATGACGATGATGCCGCTGAATCCGCCAATCCAGGAGAAGAGGTCGCGGTAGCCCAGGCCCAGGTCGTAGGCCTGCTTGGCACCCCAGGACAGGCCGGCCACTGCGCGGTGGTCACGGTCGGATATGGTTCGGAAACGCTTGTCTACCAGCGGAATAACGTCTTCCGTAACCATCGCCTCGAAGGCATCGTTGCCGTCGGCCCCGCGGGCTACGCCGCTCACCATCACGATAATCATGGGAACGGCTTTGCCCTCGGCCACCAGGTTGTCAAGGATTACATCGGCAAAGCCCTGGTAGATCCAGCCGGTCTCGTCCTCGCCGCCGCCATGCTGCAGGTACAGCACGGGATAGCGCTTGTCCGGGTTCTGCTCATAGCCGGCCGGGGTATAGACGTACATCCGTCGGTACTCGCCGCAGGCCTTGGAATAGTAGCGGACTGAGCGCACGGCGCCCTGCGGAACCCCCTGCCTGGGCGTATAGAAGGCCGATGCCTCCGCGTCCTCGGGCACTTCCACGGCACTGCAGTCGCGGCCGGTCCCGAAGTAGGAATGGACCGACGGGTCGTTGAAGGTAAGCCCGCCCACTTTCAGGGAATAGTAGTGGAATCCTTCCACCTGCGGCTCCGTGGTTACCGTCCAGAAGCCTTTTTCGTCTTTCACCATCGGATAGTCCTTGCCCAGGGAAAGGGTAAGGGCGGTGGCGTCGGGGGCGTTTACGCGGAACGTGACGCTCCGGTCGGCACCCACCTGGGGATAGGGATTGCGGCCCAGGTTGGTGGGAGAGGGTACCTGGGCAAAAACTGCCCCTGTCAATGACAGGAGCAGTCCGGTTACTAAGGTTTTACGCATGACTATCTGGCTTTGAGCTGCCATTTGCAATTGTCGTCCTTGAAATTGAACTTGGCCAGGGTGGGCGTGCTGTCGGCGATGGACACCAGGCAGTAGGGCTCGGAGCAGCCAGGGATGGCCTTGGGCATGATGCGGTAGGTGCCGTCGATGCACTGCTCGATGCGCCAGAGCTGGTTGTCGGCCCCGGTGAACTCCGGAACGGTGGTGATCTCGGCTCCCTCCACAGCGGAGAGGGCGCGGTTGGTGCCGGCAATCACGATCTTTACGTAAGGGCCTCCCAGGTAGCCGCCGGCCTCGGGAACGGCCTCGATGGTCCACTTCTGGTTGGGACGGGCCATGTAGTCGCACACGCGAACGTCGATGTTGCCGCTGGGCCAGGTGTCAATCACATCTTCCAGTTTCTGGTTGGCCACGGGGGTAATCGGCGGTTCGGGTTCATTCTGGTCGCGGCGGAAGAAACGCATGGTGAACGGCATGCGGACAAAGTCCACGGCCAGCTCCAGGGCATAGCCGCGACGCTCGGAAATGATCTCGTAGGTGCCGTCGGCAAGAAGCTCACCGCCTTCCGGCCAGCCGTTTCTCCATATGAGGGGACGGATGGCCAGGGTACTGCGGCCGCTCATGTCCATGTTGGCCTCCCAGTGGAACGACATCTTCTGGATGCCTTCTTCCTGGTCGATCAGGCCGAAGTGGCCGGCGCCCATGCCGCGCTCTTCGGCGGCCTTCACCATCTTGCCGCCGCCCTCGAGCATGTCACGGCCCACGTTATCCAGGAACGGTCCCGTCACGTTGCGGGAACGGCCGGCCACAATGTTGTAGGTGGAGTTGGTACCGTCGCAGCAGGTGCCGTGGGTGCCCAGCAGGTAGTACCAGCCGTCGTGATAGATCAGGGTGGTGGCTTCACAGTCGATGGCCACATTCTTCTCTACATTGCCCTCTACGCGGAAACCGGTCTTGGGGTCCAGCTCCACCATGCGGATAAAGCCGAAGTAGGTACCGTAGGTGCACCAGAGGCGTCCAGTTGTGGGATCCAGCAGCAGGCCTGCGTCGATGGCGTCGCAGTCTTCGTCAAACTCGGAATGGGCCACTTCCACAGCCTCCGTGTAGGCGAAGTCCGGCGAGTTGGGGTCCAGCGTCTTGTTCCACATGGTGAGGATACGGCCGGCGTGTCCGCCGCCCAGGCCGCCGCCCGTGGCGCTATAGGCAATCAGGTAACGGTCGCCGATCTTCACGGCATCCGGAGCTGCGCCGCCGCCCGGACGTACACCGCCGCCGTTCCAGACCCAGCCGTCCTCGGAGATGAGTCCGCCGCCGCCGGTTCCGAACGTATAGTATTTCCCGTCACATTCCATGATAGTGGAAGGGTCGTGAATCCAGGGAGTTCCTGTCTGGGCAAAAGCCGCCAGGGAAGCTAATACAGCGAAAGAAGCAAGAAGTATCTTTTTCATATCTCTATCGGTTCAGGATGGTAAAATTGGTAACAGGCTTTCCGGATTCGTCCTTGAAGCGTACGCAAAAATCGCTCATGCCGGGACCGTTGATCACGGCCACGCGGATGGTGTGCTTGCCCTTGGCCAGGTTCAGGCGGGCCGATGCACCGTCGTCGGCCACCATGCGGCGGTCGTTGGACAGCAACAGCACTTCCTGCCCGTCCACCCACCAGATGGAGGCGGAGTTGGAGCCGGCATACAGGCGTACGCTCACCAGGTCTTCGGGACAGTCGATCTCTGTCACAGCCCAGAAGATAAGGCCATAACGCTCTTTTTCAAGGCCGGTGGCATAGCGGTACAGCTTCACGTTGTACAGTTTGCTGTCCAGGGCGTGCCAGTACAGGGTGTTGCCCTCCACTTTCACCTTGTCGCCCTCTTTGGGAAGGCAGGTAAACTGGCCCGGGAACATCTCGGTGTACAGGTTCTCGCGTACATAGCTGTCCACAAACACGGTATTGCTCCGGTTGGGTTTGAGGATGGGCTCCAGCAGCGTCCAGCGCTGGATGAAACCGTCGCTGCGGGGAGCCACAGGGCCAGGGGCCGGATCGCTGAAATAAGGGGCCAGGGCCGGGTGGGATTCCACCACGCCCGCTTTCTTCTTGGCGGCGTCGGCCGGCGAGAAGACCAGGCAGCACAGGGCTGCGAGAAGAATGAGTCTTTTTGTCATAGTATACTTATACCTTTTTCTGTTTGTTCCACATATCGGATGCTTCCATCCGGGTCATAGGACAGTTCTTCCACGCACACGCTGCGCCGGCCGTTGCCCGGGCCGTATCCGCTCAGGGACAGGCTGGCGTTGTGATAGAAGAGATAGCTGTGGCCCTTGTACTCCACCACGCCGGGGTGGATGGTGAAACTGTCCCGGGCCATGCCGGAGAACTCACCCCTGCTTTCCCAGGGACCTGCCAGGCTGGAGGCCGTGGCGTAGGAGAGCGTTTCCCGACCGGGCCCCATGGACACATACACGATGTAGTAGGTCATGCCGCGCTTGTACAGCCAGGGGCCTTCTACGTATCTGTCCAGGGGGAGCGTGACGATGGGACCGTCCAGCTCAATCATGTTAGGCTTGAGCCGGGCCAGGAAGCAGGTACCATTGCCCCAGCAAATCCAAGGGGTTCCGTCCTCGTCCACCATCACGGTGGGGTCGAAGTCGTTCCACCAGCCGCGGGGGCCGTTGGGGGTCATGTCGTCCGTAATCAGGGGATGTCCCAGCGCGTCTTTGAAGGGACCCAGAGGAGAGTCGCCTACGGCTACGCCGATGGCCTTGTATTCCGGGTCTCCGCTTTGCGCAGAGGCGTAGAAGTAGTACTTTCCATCCACCTCCACACACTGCGAACCCCAGGCCTCTCCCACGGCCCACGCGAAGTCGCCGGGCTTTAGGACAGGGCCGTGCGAGGTCCAGTTCTGCATGTCCTCGGTCGAGTAGCACAGCCACTCGGTAATGTTGTAGCCGTATTTTCCCTCGTATCCAGGCTTGTCGTCGTACTGCTCGTCATGTCCGCAGTACACGTACAGCTTTCCGTCCCTTGCCACCAGAGGCGCGGGCTGGCTGGTGTACCTGTCCCGGAGCAGCGGATTGCCCTCGTTCACAAACGTGTACTCGGGCGATGGCCCGCAGCCGGAGAACAAGCCGGCCGTGATGGATACGCATAGGAAAATGAAGGCTCTCATGGGAATCAGGCTTATTTGAACGATACCCAGTCAATGTCCAGACCGCCCTCTTCCACTTTAGCTTTTAAATTCTTGATACCGGTGGTTCCCTCGGCCATGGGCAGCGATATTTCTTTCCAGTCCTGGGCTGCAGGAAGCTCGTAGGAGCCCAGAGTTTGCTCGTCAGAGAGCCAGAGCGACACCTTGGCACCCTTAGCTGCGCGGTAGCGGATGGTGAAGGTGCCGGGGGCTGCTTCACCGAAGTCAATGCTGTCGTAGCGTACCCAGCCGCCCTTGCGTCCCAGGGTCACGAACCATCCGTCGAACGGTTTTTCGGGATCCAGGAAGTCGATGCCGGTGGCCACGTGGTAGATGGCGCTGTAACGGTCCAGCTGCACTTTTTCCGAGGCCGGCGTAACGCCCACGCCACGGAAGGTGGGAATGACCTGCTCGATGGATCCGTCCGGGTTGAAACGTACTTTGTCGATGCGTACGGAGCGGTTCTTGTCAAAATCCGGCGAGTAGTCGTTGTGGTGGTAGAACAGGTACCATTCCCCCTTGTACTGGACGATGGAGTGATGGTTGGTCCAGCACTCGTTCACGGACCTCTCCATGACGGTTCCCTTGTATTCGTACGGGCCCATCGGGTTCTTGCTCATGGCATAGGCGAGCACTTCGGTGTTCTCCCGCACATACGGATAGGTGAGGTAGTAGTTGCCGTTGTATTCGAAGGCGAAGGGGCCCTCGGCCTGGCGGTTGGGCAGGCCTTCGAGGCAGTTGACGCCCACCATCTCGAACTCGCGCTCGCCCCACTTGACGGTGGTCCTGGGGTTGTCGTCGGCGAGTTCCTTCATGTTGGGCTTGAGCTTGGCGCAGCGGCCGTTGCCCCAGAAGATGTAGGCATTGCCGTCCGAGGCCTGCAACACGCAGGGGTCGATGCCGTTGATGCCCTTGATGGGCTCCGGCTCGGGAATGTACGGTCCCTCGGGACGGTCTGCGATGGCTACGCCCACCGCAAAGCCGCCACCTGCCTTGGGAGCGGACGGGAAATAGAAATAGTACTTGCCGTCCTTCTCGACGCAGTCGGGCGCCCACATCGAATAGGAGTCCGGCCTTACCCAGGGCACTTTGTTCTGGGTGACGATGACGCCGTGGTCCGTCCAGTTCATGAGGTCTTCGGAGGAGAAGACGTGGTAGTCTTCCATGCAGAACCACCTGCGCTCCGGCTCTACCGGGCTGATGATGTCGTGCGAGGGAAAGAGCCAGACTTTTCCGTCAAACACACGGGCGGTAGGGTCGGCCGTGTACTGCCCCTTGATAATGGGATTCTGGGCAGAGAGACTGGCGGCAAACAGCAATGCCGCCGCTGACGTTGCTAGAAATGCTTTACTCATATAGCTAAATAAGGGGAGATTCAGTTTCTCAAGGGCGTCTACGGCCGAAGGCAGGCATCTCAGGCACCTTCACCAGGGATGCGTCGAAGTGCTCTGCGTTGGCAGGGTCCGGGGTGGGAACGCCGTCCACGATGAAGTAATAGGGATAGGCCTCCCGTTTTTCGGGGGTCACGGTGACGGTCCAGTTGCCGTAGCGACCCTTGGTCATGGGAACGGGGGCGGAAAGGAACGGGCTGCACACCAGCACGCTCTGTGCATCGGGTGCGAAGTAGTTGAAGGTGATGGCGCCGCTCATCATGCTCACCAGCGGGGATTCGGTCTTGGGCACCTGGATCTCCGGATGGCCGATGCCCCAGATGTCCAGCATCTTGTAGGCGTAGCGACGGCCCAGTTCCCGGTAGCCGGCGGCGGTAAAGTGCAGGAAGTCGAAGTTCTGCGGGCAGCCGTCGGCGGGGATGGCGTAGGCGGTGGGGATGACCCGGTTCAGGGTGTCGATGGAAACGTTGTGCGCGGCGCAGATGCCGCCGCGGTCGGCCGCCACCACCTCACCGGCCAGCAGCGGGACGTCCCCGGCCTTCAGGTTGAGGTCTTTAAGCAAGCGCTCATAGACGGTTTTCACATTCTTTGTCCACTCGGGGTCGCTGTTGTTGGTCTCTCCCTGGTGCAGCAGGATGCCGGAAATCACGCCCTTGCGCTTGGCAATCTTTCCCATTTCCACCAGGCGTCTGTAGGGATGGCCGCCGTAGGCCGCCAGCATGGGCTTCATCCATTCGGCCGCCGTGGCGGCATAGTCGTCGATGCGCTCTTCCATGTAGCCGTCGATGCTGATTCCGCCGATGGCCACGTGCACCACGCCCACCTTATGGTCCTGGGGCAGGTATTCCAGCAGGGTGCGGCCGAAGTAATCTACGGGGGTGAGGCCGGTGGTTTCCCGGCACAGGGGCGGGAGGGCTTTGTACCACTTGCCCATCTTCCGGCTCTTGTCCGGGAAGTTGACGGCCGACAGGTTCAGGAAGCGGTCGCTCACGCCCACGGAGTCGATGGATTCGATGCGCGCGTTCCCCTCCATGTTGGACTGACCGAAGCAGAGGAAAATGTGAAACTTGGGATCTTGTGCAGCGGCCTCAACTACCAGAAGGGCGGCTGCGAGGGAGAGCAGCATCTTTTTCATAGTCAGAACTTTTTTCTTGGGACCCTGTCCGGGTATCACCCCGGGCAGGATCGTAATCAAACCAAACCAATCCAAAAACTATTTTGGAACCCGGGTCGGGCATCACCCCGGCCCGGATTATTAAACAGGTAATCAATTATTCAGAAGCCCAGCCCAGCACATCGTGCAGGTTCGGGTTGGCGGTCTTGAAGTCACGCGGGAACGGGAAGTACTCGTTTTTGCCGACCTTGAAGGCGTTGAACTTCAGGGCGCAAGGCTTCGTGTAGAGACGGTGTTCAGCTTCGCCATCGGTGAAGAAGGCATCGTAAACGCTGACCGCATTCTCATGGATTCCGGCGAAAACCTTGTTGAGATCCACTTTGCCCTGCTTGCTCCAGCGAACGAGGTCGAGGAAGCGGCAGCTTTCGAACCACATCTCATACTGCTTCTCTTCCATTACATTCTCGAAAGTAAGGCTGGTGCTGATCTTGCCGGATCCGGAGCGCTTCTGGACTTCCTGAAGGGCGGCGAGACCCTTGGCTTCGTCGGAAGAACCGATGCAGGCCTCTGCATAGAGGAGGAGGGCCTCCGCATAGCGGGCGACGTTGAAGTTCTTCTGGTTGGAGGCCGGGCCAAGACCGCTCACGTTGTCGGAAGGATACGCCTTGCCGCCGGTGAGGATCTTCGGAGGGTTGATGAAGACCATATGCTTCCACTCGAAGTAAGGGCCATGGCTGAAGACGCCATCGGAAGAAGAGATACCACGATTCTTATCTTTCTTCTTTTCGGCGAGCGAAGCGTCGTTAAGATCGGAGGTCCAATCTGTCTCATAGAGCCATTCATCCCCGGTGAGGAAGCAGGCACGACGACGGGGGGAATCTCCGTCATGTTCCAGGAACTTCTTGGCGAAGGAGGTCTCGATGGCACCGCCGTTCCAGCCCTGGAATCCGTCGTGGACCTTCGGCTGGGAAGCGAGGTGGTCGGTACGCCAGCAGAAGACATTGGCGACCATCCAGCGGCCGCGCATAATCGGCTGTCCGGGGCCCCAGGCGTTGTTGGTGAAGGCAGGATCCTCCAGGAAGTTCGGCTCGAAGATCTTCTCGGAATTACCGTCGCCGGAGACGTGGAAGTTGGTCCAGTACTCCTCGGAAGGAATCAGGGCATAGTCACCGGAGTTGATCAGGTCGCCGAGGTACTTTCGTGCCGTGGCCGGGTCATTGTTGAACATGGCGGCCTTGCCGGCGATGAAGCGGGCGAAGCCCACATTCATACGGGCGGTGTTGTCTTTGTCGGAGGGGCCGTTCCGGTCGGGCAGTGCACCGGAAGAGATGGCCTTCTCGCACTCGGAGATGACCCATTCGAGAATCTGGCTCTGGCTTTCGGCATTGGTCGGGAGCTCATCTGCGTCATAAAGCCGATCCATCAGGGGAGGGCAGTTCCAGATCAGGGCGGTCATCATGTGGAGGTAGGCGCGCATAACGCGGGCCTCGGCTACCGCCTGTTTGGTGAAGTTGCTTGTCCACTTCGGCTCATCGCCATTGCGGTTCTCGTTGGTGAAGTTGGAGATGACCAGGTTGGCGTGATAGATGGAATAGTAGTAACGCTGATAGCAATTCTTGAGCGTACCGTTGGAGTCGTCATAACGGAACTCGCAGAAGACACGGAAGCCGTCGTGGTCGTCAGCATGGCCGCCAGCCGCAAGGATGTCATCGGAGGAATAGTTGAGCAACACCTGCTCCGGATTGTCGATACCTTCCGTAGCAGCTACATTCTGAAGGTAGTTGGCATACATATCGGCCAGAGCGGCCTCGGCGTCTTCGTCCGATGCGTAGAAATCGCTGTAAGCGACGACACCCTTCTGGGGGATCTCAAGCATCTGCTGGCAGGAAACTGCCGTGAGAGCAAGCCCTAAAAGTATGGGGATGATAATCTTTTTCATATTCGTAAAGCCTTAATTAGAATGTCAAGTTAACACCCAGGATGAGTTTCTGCATGGTCGGGTAGGAACCCCAGTCGAGTCCTGCGCCGGAGGTGTTGTTCGTGGAAGCCGTCTCCGGATCCAGGCCAGGATAGCTGGTGAAAGTGAAGAAGTCGTCAAGTGACACATAGAAGCGAAGGTTGCTGATGGCTGCTTTCTGGGTGAGCTTGGCCGGCAGGGTATAACCCAGTTGCAACTGCTTAATGCGGAAGAAGTCACCCTTGAAGATATTGGCAGAAGAGGACCAGAAAACGTAATTGCCGACGGTCTGCTTAGGATCCGGGTAGGTTCCGTTCTGGTACTTGTCCATATAGACCTTCATGTGGTTCTTGAAGCCGGTGCGGTGGATGACCGGGAGGATGGAATTGCCGCCCAGGCCGGCACCGTACATGGCGAAATCAAAGCCCTTCCAGGACAGGTTGATGTTCAGACCGTAAGTGAACTTCGGGGTGCCCTGGCCGATGTACATGAGGTCACCGGAGGTGATGTCACCATCGTTGTTGACATCCGTGTACATGGGCTGTCCTGCTGCGAACATCACTTTCGATGCACCCGTTTCCGGATCGGTGTACATGACGTCCTGTTTTGCGACGCCCAGATACTCATAGCCGCGGAGGTACCACACCGGGTAACCGGGCTCGAAGGCGGTCTGAATCTGGTAGTTGGTGGAGCTGGCATCGGTACTTGTTACGCGTGGAGTACCTTCCGGCAGTGAGAGAACCTCGTTGTGAAGGGTTGAGAAGTTTGCATTGATGCTGTAGTTGAAGTCCCCCACATGGTCTCTCCAGGTAAGTTCAAATTCCCAACCGCTGTTGAGCACATTACCACCGTTGATAGTAGTGGAACTTACGCCCAGTTCAGGCGGTACAGTTACGCGGAAGAGCAAGTCTTTGGTCTGCTTGTTGAAGTAGTCCACACCCAGGGTGAGGCGGTTATTCAGGAAGCGGGCGTCCAGACCGAAGTCTAACTGCTCGGAGGTCTCCCAGCGGAGATTCGGGTTAGGAAGACCACCCGGGGAGGATGCAAAGGTAGAGCCTATATTATCCACACTGTACTGATACCAGTTGTTACCCAGCGAAATGGTGGTGGCGTACGGATAGCCGCTCAAAACGGAGATGTTACCATTACGGCCCCAGGATGCACGAAGTTTCAGGAAGGAAACAATATCACGGCTGACGTTGTCCTTGAAGAACGGTTCATTGCTGATGGTCCAGCCTGCGGAGAAAGACGGGAAGTAACCCCAGCGGTTGCTCGCCGGCAGTTTGGAGGAGTCGAACGCATCGGCGCGGAAGTTGGCCTGGATGCTGTAACGGTTGTCATAGCTGTAGATCAAGCGGCCGAAGTAAGCGAGGGAAGCGCTTCTGGAAGGAGCGTTGCCGATGGACTTGGAAGCGTCGCCCTTCACATAGTCCAGATATTGGAACTGCGGCTCGTAAGCGGACAGGATGTCAGCGCCGGAGGCACTGGCGGAAACATTGTCGTTGTTGCTCTCGCGGTAGGACATACCGACCATGGCGGTGATGTCATGCTTCTGGGCAAACGTCACTTGGTAGTTGGCGAAGTTTTCCCACTGATAGTAGAAACCGGTTCTTGAATTAGCGGAGATGGAGTAATTGTCCTGGGAACCACGGGGGCCGATGTAGTAGGGAGCGGTATAGCTGTGCTGAACACTCTGGTTGATGCGGAAGCCGAAGCGGGAGGTGATAGTCAGGCCCTTGACCGGCATCAGGTTCGCAAAGAGAGTACCATTGATGTTGATACCGCCGTTGGAACCGTCGGTTGCATCACGCTTGGCGAGCGGACTTCCCTCAGCGTCGGAATACTTCGTGTTGGCAAACCAGCCGTTCTCGTCACGGAAGAAGCGGTACGGACGGCCGACACCGGCCTGGACGTTGTCATAGGCATTGCGGACATCCTTGGACATCTCGTCGATCGTGGTCCAATAGACCGGGGTTGTCGGGTCCATCAGCAACATCGACTCGAAGGAGGAGGAGTAGCCACGCTGCGAGACGCTCTTGGTGCTCCATTTCTCAAAGGAGGTGTTGGTCCCTACCTGCAGCCACTTGAAGAGCATGTAGTCCGCGTTGACCTGGGCGGTCAGACGGTTATAGACATCCTTGTCGCCGCGCACGACACCGTTGTTGTGCACGTAGTTGAGGGAGGTGAAGAAGTGGCCGTTCTTGTTGCCGCCGGAGAAGCTGATGCTGTGCTGCTGGCTCCAGGTGGGCTCGATGTAGGCCGAGATCCAGTCCTGGTCGATCACGCCGTTCGGGTAGAGCGGGTGCTTGTAGTCAAAGTCCTTGAGGTTGTTGTCGACATACGAGGACAGGCCGCTTGCCGACGGTCCCTCGGGATCCGGGTATTCGAGGGCAAGATATTTGAGCATCCCGGCACGGTCCATCATCGGACGGCGGGTAAAGTTCTGCAGGGTGGCGCGGCCGGTGTAGCTCACCGAGGAGTGGCCATCCTGACCACTCTTGGTGGTTACAAGCACCACACCGTTACCGGCCTGTGCACCATAAATGGCGGCGGAGGCGGCATCCTTCAAGACTTCGATGGACTCAATCATGGAAGGATCCAGGTACTGGATGCTGCTGACCTGCAGGCCGTCGACGATGTATAGAGGGCTGATATTTCCGCCGTTGGAGGAATAACCACGGACACGGATGTCAGCGCCATCGCCAGGGGAACCGGAAGTGATGATGTGCACGCCGGATACCTTGCCCTGGAGGGCAGCTGCTGCATCGGACGTGGATTGGTTCTTAAGGTCTTCCGAACGGACGGAAGCTACGGCACCGGTGAGGTCGCTCTTGCGCTGCACACCGTAACCGATCACCACGGTCTCTTCAATCATTTCGTTGTCCTCTGCCAGGACAATGTTGAAGGTAGTCTGGTTGCCCACGGCGAAAGTCTGGGTCACATACCCAATGCTTTCTACCGAGCAGGTAGCTCCCTGCGGGACATTCAGACTGAATGCACCATTGATGTCGGTGGCGGTACCGATGCGGGTATTGCCGACAACCGTCACGGCCGCACCGATCACGGGCTGGCCGGCTTCGTCGACAACCGTACCCCGGATGGCGCGGTTCTGGGCATAGGATACACCTGCGCCCAGGAGGGTTGCCACAAATACCATTGCGGCAGCCATCACCTTTGTCAGATAACGTTTTGTCATACGCTTAAAATATTGGTTAGTAATTAAGTATTGGTATTCCTTGTTTGTGGTGGGCTGTTTCCGGTCTGTCGGCGAATTTACTCCTATATAAAGGGAAAATCTTTAATTTCTCGGTCGAATTGTGATAAGTTTTGACCTTTGTCCGGCTTTATTTTTAAAATGATTAAATTTTGAAAGGGATTGACTGTTTTTTAATACTTCTTTTTGCTAACTTGCGGCTGAAATCAATGATCATATGAAAAAACTCATTTCTGTCCTGTTGGTCGCAGTATTGGGCTGCCTTGGGAAGGCGGCCGGGGAAGAGACTCGTTTTATTCGCCTGAATTCCGATTTCGGCCTGCAGGACAACTCTATACGAGCTTGTATCCAAGATAGTTACGGCTTTCTCTGGCTCTCTACGCGTGAGGGGATCAGCATGTACGACGGCCAGCGTTTCAAGGCCCTGGAAGATGAATCCTGCGACATTCTCGGAGGCCTTTCCTTCTCCCTGCTGGAAGACAATGACCGCCGGCTGTGGTTTGTCACCAACAAAGGCTTCGGTTACCACAATCTGGAAACCGGAGAAACCTGCACCGTCCATCAGATCAAAGATGGCTCCATGCGGGGTGCCCGCATGGCCCTGGACCGCGCCGGCCGGGTGTGGTTCGCCGCCGAGGAAATCTACTGCTGGGACCCTCGTAGCCAGGAACTTACCTCTTATGAAGGGAAGATCCCTTTCCACAGTATGACCCTGGAGGCCGACGAGAACGGCCAGATGTGGTTCCTCTCCCGTGAGGGAGACCTCTACCGCTTTTTTCCCCAGGAAGACCGCTTTGAGAGGATCTGGAAATCTCCGGCCGCGCCTGTCAGCTCCATCTGGGACATCCGTCCGGACTTCCATGGCCACATGCTCTTCACCGGGCCCAACGGATGGGTGTACCGCGCAAATATCCTTACCGGAGCGGTGGAACCATATCTTGAAACGGGCAGGATGGAGGTGCGTTCCATCATCCTGCGTCCGGACGGGAGTATATGGGTGGGGACCGATAACGGCATCGTCGTGTTCGACGGGGATGAGCGCCGTTACCTGGTCCCTTCGGAGGAAGATGCCTACAGCCTTCCCGGAGAAGACGTGTGGGTGATGTTCCAGGACAAGCAGGAGAATGTGTGGGTGGGCCTTTTCTATAACGGCCTGTGCATCCACCAGAGCGGAGGCCTTGTAGAGCGTTTCACCAGCAAGAGTAGCGGCGGGTCCCTGAGCGGGAACATGGTAAAGGCGCTGGCCATGGCCGATGACCATAGCCTGCTGGTGGGAACCGAGGACGGCGGGCTCAACTGCCTGAATCTGTCGGACGGTAGCGTGCGGGACCTCTCGTTCCGTACCCCCGCCGGAGGCCGGGTGAACGTGCACAGCGTGCTCCCGGAAGGGGATAACCTCTGGGTGGCCACTTTCGGCGACGGTGTATTCCTGCTGGACGAGGCCACAGGTAAAGTGAAGAAGCATTATCTTCCAGACGTGCAGGCCGTGCTACTGTACCGGACTTCGCAGGGCGAAATGCTGCTGGGCACCACGGACGGCCTGTTCCATTATGATTCGGTCGCAGACACCTTTGTGCCGGATACCGTGTGCACCCACGGATTCGTCCAGACCCTCTGCGAAGACAGCGACCATTGGCTGTGGGTGGGTACCTACGGAAACGGCCTGTGGCTGATCAAGGACGACAAGGTGCAGCGGGTAACCACCAAGGACACCCAGTTCGGGCTTACGTCCGACTACATCACGAATATCTCCGAAGACAGCACCGGCCGCATCTGGGTATGCTCGGAAGGTGGCGGTGTGTTCTTCGTGGGCCTGGACGAACTTCATGCCAACACCTTCCATTTCCGGAACCTCACCCGCAAGAACGGCTTCACCTCCAACGTGGTGAGCGCCATGCTGGAAGACCCCGCCCGCGTGCTGTGGTTCTCTTCGGGGCAAGGTATCGTGAAACTGGACTCGGAACTGCTGGGCATCCGGGAAGTATTCATGATTCAGAACGGCGGTGTGGCCAACCAGTTTGCCTATGGGTCGGCCCTGCTCTCTCCCAGCGGCCGGATTTTCTTCGGCACCAACGACGGCCTGCTCTCCTTCTCGCCTTCCGGAAACCCCCACCAGATCAACGAACGGGTGCATATCACGGATATCCAGACCACCCGCGGGGACGGTACCGTCACCGTGAAGGAAGAGGGTAAATCCGTGTTCCGCAGCGAGAAAATCCGGATTCCATTCGCGGGCCTGTCTTCCCTCAACCTTTACTTCTCGGCTACGGACTTCGGCTCTTCCCGCACCAGGCTGTACGAGACCAAACTTCGTAGCCGCCACAACCAGGTAGTCAATTACACCACGCGCGGAGAGATTTCCTATGCCGCCCTGCAACCGGGCAAGTACAACTTCCAGGTAAGGCTCATGGGTGCGGGCAATTCGCCCACCCGGGAGCTGGAAATATACATCGTCCCGCCGTTCTGGCGGTCGGTCTGGGCCATCGGCCTGTATGTGCTTCTGGGCTGGGGCCTGATTGTCCTGCTGTGGTTCCTGTGGCGGCGTTACCGGGAAGTGAAAATGCAGCACCAGTCCGAGAAACGGGAGGCTGAGATACAGAAAGAGATTTACGACGCCAAGATCAACTTCTTCACCAACATCACCCACGAGATCCGCACGCCGCTCACCCTGATCAAGATGCCGCTGGACAAGATAATCGCCCGGGGCGACATCCCTGAGAAGAGCCGCGAAGAGCTCCTGACCATGCAGAGCAACGCAGAACGCCTGCTCAACTTGACCAACCAGCTGCTGGATATCCGCAAGATGGAGAAGAACGAGGTGGCGCCTACTTTCCAGCACCAGGACATTGGCCAGCTGGTAAAAAACTCCTGCAAGTGGTTCCGCGGCGTCTCGGAAGACCAGCACATTACCCTGGATCAGCACGTGAGCGATTTGCCCCTGATGGCGGACTACGATCCCGACATGATAGGGAAGATCCTGAGCAACCTGCTCTCCAATGCCATCAAGTATGGCGGCGGCCATGTGGAAGTGTGGCTGGAAGAGGTTCCGGAGCGGGAGATGGTGCGTATCCGGGTAAACAGCGATGGCCCCCGTATTCCGAAGGCCGACGAGGACAAGATTTTTGAGAAGTTTTACCAGGTTACCCAGAAAGGGCCGGTCCGCGGAGGCGGGAAGGGCACCGGTCTGGGCCTGCCGTTCGCCCTGGAACTGGCCCGGCTCCACAAGGGCAACCTGTATCTTGACAAGGCAGTGAAGGATGCGAATTCCTTTGTACTGGAACTGCCGGTACATCAGGATAAACCGATTTCCGCCGTCCAGGTTGCAGAAAACGTTTCAGAGCCCGTGGAGGATGCTGTGGAAGGCTTTGACAACCACCGCTATGTAATCCTGGTGGTAGAAGACGACCAGGAGATGCGCGGTTATATCGCCCGGGAGCTCTCGGAGCAGTACAACGTGGTGTTGGCCGCCAACGGGGCCGACGCGCTCAAGCAGCTGGAAGCCCACCGGATAGACCTGGTGGTGAGCGACATCATGATGCCGGAGATGGATGGCTGCGAACTGTGCAACCGCATCAAGTCCACTTCGGCCTACAGCCATATTCCCGTGATCCTGCTCACGGCAGCCGTGGGCATGGAAACCCGGATCGAGACGCTGGAAGCCGGGGCTGACGGCTACATCGAGAAACCTTTCTCCATCGAACTCCTGCACGCCAATATCGCCAACCTGTTCAAGAACCGGGAAATTGCCAACCGGCAGTTCGTGAGCTCGCCGCTGTCGCACTTCAGCTCAGTAGTAACCGGAGAGGCCGACCGTGAATTCATGGACAAGCTTCACGAAACCATCATGTCGTACCTCTCCGATACCGATCTGAATATTGAAACCCTCACTACGGAGATGGGAACCAGCAAATCTACGCTGTACAGGAAGGTGACGGCCAATACGGGCCTGAACATCAACGAGTACATCCGCGTGTGCCGCCTCAAGAAGGCGGCGGAGCTGCTCTCTACCCGAAAATACCGGATCAGCGAAGTGGCCTACCAGACAGGCTTCTCGTCGCCCTCCTACTTTGCCACCTGCTTCCAGAAGCAGTTCAACATCTCTCCGTCGGCCTTCATGAAAAGCCTCCAGGGAGGCGGAAGAAACGGGGAGAACCCCGGAGCCTAAAGCAGGCTCCGGAAGGTTTCACCGAAAATCAGGTACGAGGTGTTGCCGGCGATGGTACCCTCGTTCTGTCCCCACAGGAAGGGCCAGTCGTCATAGTTCTCGAAGTGGTCGGGCTGCCGGAAGAGCAGGCCGGGCGCCACGTTGCCGGGGATGAAGGAGAAGTCGGCCCGGTTGTTTCCGTAGAACACTTGCTTGGGGCGGGTGGCGCCCACGGCGGCCACGAGGGAATAGTTGTGGTACGGGTGGCAGCCGAACAGCCAGGCGGGAGCCCGGTAGATGTAATCCTTGTCGATGATGTCCGGGAAGTGGCGGGCGGCGTTGCACACAGTGGTGCCGAAGCTCACGATCTGTCCGCCTCCGGCCCAGTTGCCCAGGCCGATGGGAACGCCGTAGGGGTTCTCGTCCTCCAGTGATACGATATAGTCGCGGTACTGCTCTACATAGGGGCGGAGCTTCTCCTTATAGGCCTGGTCCATGAACGGAACGGCCGACAGGGCCATGTCGATGGCGTAGAGCGGGGCGCGGTCCAGCGCGGTCCAGATGCCGGCGTTGAACTGCTCCAGGTACTGCGGTTCCTTGGTGGAGACATACAGCTGCAGGGCGGAGGAGATGTTGCCGTTTCCTCCCCGTCCGCCGAAGTAACGGCGGGTGGTGGTGTCACGCTCCATGATGGCCATGGCCTCGGTCTGCAGCCGCTTGGACTGGACCAGGGCGCGGCGGGCCAGGGCAGGGTCATAGTCGGCCAGCACGCGGCTGGCGGCGGCCAGCACCGTGGAGGCCTGCAGGTCCAGGCCGGGGTTCCGGCTGGTGAAGGCCCACATGTCGTCCGGGGTGCCGCTGGACTTGCCGTCGGCGCTCTTCTGGTACGGTTTCAGGCGCGGGTCGTAGTGGAGACCGTCCGTGATGCCGGCAGCGTCTCCCAGATGGTGATAGTTGTCCAGCACGGAATTGGACAGGGTCTGGGCCATGTGGCCGATCTGCTCGGCCTGGGCCACCAGGTTCAGCACGCCGTGCTCGATATACTGCAGCACGTCCGGAACGCCGTCCGGGCGGTGCAGGTCTACGTAACGCTGCTCCTCGCTCACGAAGGTCACGTCGCGGTCGGGGCGGAAGCGCTCCCACAGGTCGATCAGGTTCTGCACCACAGAGATGTTGGAGCCGGTCTCGATGTCGAAGTCGCCGGCGTCGAAGTAGCCGCCCACGTTAAGCCCGGGAATCAGTTCCAGGGCCTTGTACTTGGTGTCGGTGGTGGGACCCTGCCCGTGCAGGTCGAAGTGGTTGGTGTTGGGCGGGGCCTGCAGGTAGCCTTCCTTGAAGGGCTCCCCGTGCCACAGGCGGTAGGCCTCGTTCACGGCCATGTGGTTCATGTGCACCGGGATCCAGACATCACTGGTGGCCACGGTGATGCGGTCGTACACAGACGGGTCGATGATGAAGTTGTCTGTCTCCACGTCTGCGTAGCGGATGAAGTACACGCCCGGCTCCTTGACGGAGGAGAAATCGAAGCGGGCGTAGTTGTACTTGTAGAACTCTCCCCAGACCTTCACGGGACCGGAGAAGGCTTCCCGGACACTGCCGTCGGCCTCTATCTTCCAGACCGATGCGGTGGCCCTGGGCTTGTCTTTCCTGTCCAGCTCGATCACGGCCATCTTGGGCTGTTCCGGGATGTAACCCATCTGCGAGAAGCCCACGTTGGGCTGACGGATCCATCCCTCTACCGCATTGGGTTCCACGGTCCAGCTGAGCACCTTGCCCGTCTTGCCGGCGGGGAGCAGGCTCCGCAGCACCATCCAGCCGTTCTGGGCCAGCATGCGGCCGTCGTACAGCTGCAGCAGGGATTCGGAGGTAACCTTCACCATGCGCTCGGGCGCGTCGGGGGCCAGGAGCAGCTCGTGGCCGCTCTCGAGCGGCAGCGGCTCCACGAAGGCACCCGTTCCGCGGTCGTCATAGGTCCTGTACCCTCTGTACTGGCGCACCTTCTCTGCGTTGGGGCGGGTTTTGGTGTCGCTCACGGCATAGCGGGGGATGCGGTTGGGCCGTCCGTCCATCAGGTACGCCTTGTTCCAGTACTGCGAAGGCAGAAACTCCAGGTTGAAGCCGGCTTCGCCCTCCAGCACCTCCGGGACGGGCTTGTCCAGGTACACGGAAATTTCCACGGCCTTGCCCTTGGCCTGCACCGTAATACGGGAGTCGAAGTCATAGTCCGGGTAGCGGAGGGCTACCTCGATGGTGCCGTTTTCCTTGTCCACGTTCCGGGACACCATCTGGGGCACCAGGTCCCACTGCTCCGGGGTTACGCTCAGGCGCACGGCGCCGCCCTGGATGGTGCGCACGCCGTGGTGCACCACCTCGATGCCGGAGTTTTTCTCATCGTTGAAACCTCCGCTGAAAGGGTTGCTGTACACCAGCACGTTCACCCCTTGTCGCTCGAAGTATTCCAGGTCGTTGAGTTTCAGCTCTTCCGACGAGGTACCCCCGAGGGAGGAGCAGGCTCCCGCCGCGAGGAGGGCGCCCAGCAGAAAGAATAAGTTTTTTTTCATCATGCGTCGTATCGTTAGTCGGATTGTTATTTTGCTACTGTACCAGCACCACGCCTC
This sequence comes from uncultured Bacteroidales bacterium, assembly GCA_947168525.1. Classification (GTDB taxonomy): domain Bacteria; phylum Bacteroidota; class Bacteroidia; order Bacteroidales; family UBA932; genus Cryptobacteroides. The sequence continues at coordinate 32,913 of CAMVMG010000013.1, read as the reverse complement.
CGTTGCAGGGGATTTCCACGGTGAAGGAACCGCCCTTGAATCGCTCCGTGCGGCAGCTTCCCCGGAGGGAGGCGTCGTCGGCATAGACGGTGACCGGGCCCTTGGAGAGCATGGGCAGTTCCAGTTTCACCTTCACGCTCTCTTTGCGGGCGTTGATGCCGCACACATACCAGCGGGAGCCGCTGCGACGGGCCAGGATGGCATACTCTCCGGGATACCCGTCCAGGAAGCGGACCTCGTCCCAGCGGGTGGGGACCTGTTTCATGAAATCCAGCGCCCATCCGGGGGCGTCCGTGAGGTTCTCCGGGGTGATGGCGAAATGTTGCACCGGGCTCTGGAACAGCACGGCGGTGGCCAGGGCGAACACGTCCGATGTGCGGCGCACGGACCCGCGCTTGGAAGGGTCGTTCTCCGGGTTATAGACCTTGTTCAGGGTGCTGCCGCCGAAGTCCATGGCGGCCACGGTGTTGCGGATGAAAGGGTGCATGGCGGCCTGCTGGGCCTCGGTGTCGCAGCGCACCTGGGAGAAGTAGAGGTTCTCGCTGGCCAGGACGGCCTCGGCCGATGCGAAATTGGGGTACATCCGTTCCCAGCCGCGGGGCAGGGTGCAGCCGTGGAAGACGCACTGCAGGCCGAAGTCATTGGCATCGGAGAGGATGTCCTCGTACAGCTGGAGGGTCTGCTGTTTGTCGGAGCCGAAGAAATCTACCTTGATGCCCTTGGCCCCGATGGAGCGCAGCCAGGCCATCTCCTTGCGGCGGGCGATGATGTTGTCCATGCAGCCATGGGGGCCCTGGGGGGCGTCGTTCCAATAGCCGTTGGAGTTGTACCAGACAAAGAGCCGTACGCCCTTTTCTCTGGCGTAGGTGCCCAGTTTCTCCATGTTCTCCCGGCCGATCTGGGTGTCCCAGAGGGCGTCCACCAGAATGGTCTCCCAGCCCATGGCGGCGCTGAGCTCGATGTACTGACGCTGGACGGGGTAGGTGGTATTGCCGTCCATTTTCAGGATCCAGCTCCAGCTGCCGCGGGAGCCTTCGTAGGCGATGGAGGGCTCATAGAGGGGCTCCACCACGTCCCAGGCTACGGTTGTCTCGGTGATGGGCTTGAGCGTTTCCCCTACGGTGATGGTACGCCAGGGGGTGAATCCCGGGGTGGTGATGCCCGGCGCCACAGTTCCATTGCCGTTGGCTTCTTCTTCCAGGGGGTAGGCAATCTGGTAAGAGCCGTCGGGATGGCCCACCAGGCGGGACCCGCAGTAGCGGCCGTTCACGCCGGTTTCACTGACCAGCACCCAGCCTTTGTCCCCTTGGCGGAAGAGGGCGGGGAACACGTAGCCGAAGCCGTCGCCGTTCTGTCCCAGGGGCAGGTCCCCATCGTAGGTGGTCTCGTAGCTGGGGGTGGTGCGGGCGAAGCCGGCCATCGGTGGCATCTGCTTGCTCAGAAAACCCGTGGTGCCTTCCGGGAAAACATACCCCGTAGCCTCTTCCCACACGCGGCACACGCGCGTGTCCCTGCGGGGGGCATAGACCCGGTAACGGAAGGCGATATCGTTCGCGCTCACCTGCACAATCACGTCCAGCGCGGGTTTTCCATCTTTCTGAAAGCTGTAAACGGCTTTGTTGGCCCGGTAGTGTACCGCGGAGGTTTTGATGTTGGGAACGCTGTAATTGTCTTCCACGTTTTCCACGGTGAAGCCGGTGAGCACCAGCCCCTCCGTGTAGTCGCCCACGTTGGTTTTCAGGCCCAGGGGGGAGGGTTTCAGGAACGGGACTCCGTCCAGGCTCACCTCGTAGACGGGCTTTCCGCCGTCTTTGCAGTGCAGTACGAACGAGAGGTGGCCGTCGGGACCGCTGACACGCTCCGAGCGGGCGTTCAGGGAGAGGGTGGCGGCAAAGAGGGAAATGGCAAGAAGGATTCTTTTCATGCTTGATGTGGTTTCTTTTTCTCAAAGATAGACAGCCGGAACGGTTTTTCCTAAAGCCCTTTTACAGATTGACCTTTTTTTCGTGGTTTTTGGTCGGAAATTAATTCTTATAAAAATCGTTTAAAGTGTTGTTTTTACACTTTAAAATACATATATTTGCATCACCACATGTCAATGTTGTAACATAACACCAGAACTGATGGCCCCGAAAGCCTATTACAGCATCCATCCCAAATTCCACGTTTCCGTGGACTGCATCATCTTTGGCTTCGAAGACGGGGAGCTGAGCCTGCTGCTGCTCAAGCGCAATTTCGAGCCCGCCCGGGGGCAGTGGTCCCTGATGGGCGGCTTTGTGGAGGAGGGGGAAAGCACAGATGCCGCCGCCCGCCGGGTGGTGGCGGAGCTCACCGGCCTCAACGATCTGTACATGAGTCAGGTACACACTTACGGGGCGCCGGACCGTGACCCCGGGGAGCGGGTGGTTTCCGTGGCCTATTACGCGCTGGTAGATATCAAGAAGTACAACAGGGAACTGGTAGATGCGCACAACGCCTTCTGGGTAAATCTCCCGGAAGTCCCGCCCCTGATCTTCGACCACGGCACCATGGTGGAGGACGCCCTTCGTTTCATGCGCTACCAGGCGTCTGTAAAGCCGGTGGGCATCAACCTGCTGCCGGAAGAATTCACCCTTACCCAGCTGCAAACCCTCTACGAGGCCATCTTCGGCCAGTCCATGGACAAACGCAATTTCCGCAAGCGCATCGCCTCCATGGACTACATCGAGAAAACCGGCCGGGTAGACAAGACCATGTCCCGCAGGGGCGCCGCCCTGTATCGCTTCAACCCGGACAAGTACCACGAACAATCAATCTTCAAAATTTAGTATATGAGTATCCTAGACCAAATCTCGGCATCCGGTTTCCGGACCATCGACCTGGTGATTGTCCTGATCTACCTGGCCGTGCTCATTTTCCTGGGGCTCTTCCTTGGACGCAACAAGAAGGGAAAGGAAAAGAGCGCCAACGATTACTTCCTGGCGGGCAACACCCTCACCTGGTGGGCGGTGGGTGCCTCTCTGATTGCTGCCAACATCTCGGCGGAACAGTTTATCGGCATGTCCGGCACCTCCTATGCCGACGGTATCGCCACCGCAGCCTACGAACTGATGGCCGCCGTTACGCTGGTGGTAATTGGCAAGTTCCTCCTGCCCATCATGCTCAAGCGGAAGATCTTCACCATTCCGCAGTTCCTGCGTGAGCGCTACAATGACGGCGTGGGCCTGGCCTTCTCCATCCTGTGGCTGTTCCTGTATGTGTTCGTGAACCTCACTTCCGTGGCATGGCTGGGTGCCCTGGCCATCGAGCAAATCCTGGGCCTGCAGGGTGCCATGCTGGAGATTGGCAGCATCACCATCTCCATGCGTATGGTCATCGTAGTGTGCCTGTTCCTGATTGCGGGTATCTACTCCATCTACGGCGGTCTGGCCTCCGTGGCCTGGACCGACGTGCTGCAGGTAACCTTCCTGGTGGGCGGCGGCCTTATCACCGCCTGGTTCGCCCTGAAGGCCGTGGGCGGCGGCGAAGGTGCCCTGGCCGGTCTGGGCAATATCTTCCATGACCTCACCACCGGTGAGCATCTCCACGACACGCACCTGCATCTGGTGATCCAGGAAAGCCACAATCCGGCCGGTTTCGCCAATGTGCCCGGTATCGCGGCCGTCGTGGGCGGCGTGTGGCTCACCAACCTGGGTTACTGGGGCTTCAACCAATATATCATCCAGAAAGGTCTGGCCGCCAAGAGCATCGAGGAAGCCCAGAAGGGCCTGGTGTTCGCCGGCTTCCTCAAGATCCTCATCCCCTTCATCGTCTGCCTCCCCGGCATCTGCGCCTATTATATTTCCCTGCACCCGGAGGCCTTTACCCATCTCCAGGGCGCGATCAACGTCTCCGACGACGCCTATCCCTGGCTGGTGCGCAACTTCACTCCGGTTGGCGTGAAGGGTCTCACCTTCGCCGCCCTGGCCGCCGCCATCATCTCCTCGCTGGCTTCCATGCTCAACTCTACTTCCACGCTGTTCACCATGGACATCTACAAGAAGTACATCAATAAGGACGCCTCCGACAAGAAGCTGGTGAACGTGGGCCGGATCACTTCGCTCTGCGCCCTGGTGATCGCCCTTATCGCCGTGAAACCGCTGCTGGGCAGCCTGGACCAGGCCTTCCAGTACATCCAGGAATACTCCGGCTTCATCTATCCCGGTATCATCGTGGTGTTTGGCCTGGGGCTGCTGTGGAAGCGTTCTTCCGCCCGCGCCGCCGTGTGGAGCGCCATCATCGTAATCCCGCTGGGTATCCTGTTCAAGATTTTCCTGGGCGGCGTTCCGTTCCAGCTGCGTGCCGGTTACATCTTCATCATCCTGGTCACCTTCCACATCATCATGTCCCTGATTGACAAGAAGGTGGTGGATGCAGAGGAGCTCAAGCCCGAGGATAAGAAGAGCATGGTCAAGTGGGCCCGCATTCTGGGCTGCACCGGTCTTGGCTTTATCGTGATGGCCGCCATCGTGGTCATCTGGGGTGCCTGCCTCCCGGCAAGCGCAACGCCGGACAACCATTTCATCGCCTATCTCAACGACATCGGCTTCCAGGCCTTCTTCTTCTTCGGGGTCCTGGTGGGTGTGCAGGCCGTCTGGCTGTACAGCAATGTCTTTGACAAGAAGAAAGACTCCAAGGCGCTCCCGATCGACCTCAGCCTCTTCCATACCAGCAAGGGGTATAACTGGGGCGCCCTGGCCATCTGCCTTATCGTCGCCGTTCTTTATGTAATTCTTTGGTAATATGTTAGAAGAACTCAAAGCAAAAGTGTGCAAGGCCAATCTGGACCTTGTAAAGCATGGCCTGGTGATCTTCACCTGGGGCAATGTGAGTGCAATCGACCGCGAGAGCGGGCTGGTGGTAATCAAGCCCAGCGGCGTGTCGTACGATAACATGAAACCGGAAGACATGGTGGTGGTAGACCTGGAAGGGAAAGTGGTGGAGGGCCATTACAAGCCCTCTTCCGACACGCCCACCCATGTAGTCCTTTACAAGGCTTTCCCGGAGATTGGCGGCGTGGTGCATACCCATAGCACCTACGCCACCGCCTGGGCGCAGTCCGGCCGGGATATCCCCAATATCGGCACCACCCATGCCGACTATTTCCATGAAGACATCCCCTGTACCCGCGACATGAAAAAGGACGAGGTCTTCGGCGAGTATGAGAAAGAGACGGGCAACGTGATCGTAGAGCGCTTCAAGGATATGGCACCCATGGATACGCCGGCCGTGCTGGTGAAAAACCACGGTCCCTTCACCTGGGGAACCGATGCCGACAACGCCGTGCACAACGCAGTGGTGCTGGAAGAAGTGGCCAAGATGGCGTTCATCGCAAGCACGGTCCATCTGGCCGGTTCCATTTTCATGGGCCCGCTGGAGCCCAATACGCCTTCCATGAACAAGTACCTCATTGAAAAGCATTACAGCCGCAAGCACGGCCCCAATGCCTATTACGGACAAAAATAACAAACTAATAACACTGAAATATGAAAGCTTTTGAAAATTGCGAACTCTGGTGGGTCACTGGTGCCCAGTTGCTCTATGGCGGAGACGCCGTGGTACAGGTAGACGGCCACTCCAAGGAAATGGTGGCGGGTCTCAACGCTTCCGGCAGCATTCCCGTGAAGATTGTCTATAAAGGAACGGCCAATTCCAGCAAGGAAGTGGAAGACGTGATGCGGGCGGCCAACGACGAGCCTAAGTGCGTGGGTGTCATCACCTGGATGCACACGTTCTCTCCGGCCAAGATGTGGATCAAGGGGCTCCAGACCCTGCAGAAACCCCTGCTGCACTTCCATACCCAGTACAATGCCGAGATTCCCTGGAACGATATTGACATGGACTTCATGAACTTGAACCAGAGCGCCCACGGTGACATCGAGTTCGGCCACATCTGCGCCCGCATGAGAGTGCCCCGCAAGGTAGTGGTGGGCTACTGGAAAGATCCCGAGGCCCAGCGCCGCATTGCCATCTGGGCCCGCGTGAGCGCCGCCCTGGCCGATGCCCGTAATGTCCGCTGTCTGATGTTCGGCATGAACATGAACAATGTGGCCGTGACCGACGGCGACCGCGTAGAGTTCGAGCAGCGCCTGGGCTACCATGTGGACTACTGCCCGGTATCGTCCCTGATGGATTACTGGAAAAAGGTTACCCCGGAAGAGACCGAGGCTCTGGTAGAAGAGTACAAAAAGCTCTATACCATCAAGATCGACGAGACCGGTGAGAAGGTGTACTGGGAGAAGGTCCGTAACGCGGCCCGCGCAGAGATTGCCCTCCGCCGCATCCTGGCTGCCAAAGGCGCTACCGCCTTCACCACCAACTTCGACGACCTGGGCGATGCCGATGTGGACAGCCCCAACTTCGTCGGCTTCGACCAGATTCCCGGTCTTGCCTGCCAGCGCCTGATGGCCGAGGGCTACGGCTTCGGCGCAGAGGGCGACTGGAAGACGGCCTGCCTGCAGCGCACCCTGTGGGTCATGTCCCAGGGACTTCCCGGCGGCTGCTCCTTCCTGGAGGACTACACCCTCAACTTCGCCGGCGAAAAGTCTTCCTGCCTGCAGAGCCACATGTTGGAGGTATGCCCGATGATTGCCAGCGACCGTCCCAAACTGGAGGTCCACTTCCTGGGTATCGGCATCCGCAAGCAGCCTACCGCCCGTCTGGTGTTCACGTCCAAGACCGGCCCCGGCGCCAAGGCGACCATCGTAGATTTGGGCAACCGTTTCCGTGTCATCGTACAGGATGTGGACTGCATCGAGCCCAAGCCCATGCCCAAGCTTCCCGTGGCATCGGCCCTCTGGGTACCCCGTCCCACCTTCGAAATCGGCGCCTGCGCGTGGATCCTGGCCGGCGGTACGCACCATTCGGCCTTCAGCTATGATATCACGGCCGAATACTGGGGCGATTTCGCCGAGTTCACCGGCATCGAGTTCATCCATATCGGAAAGGATACCACCATCCATCAGTTCAAGCGCGAACTGCGTATGAACGAGGTGTACTATCTGTTGAACAAAGCCCTGAAGTAGTATGGCTCCCAAACAGATTATCGAGGCCGGTAAGGCCATCCTGGGAATCGAGTTCGGCAGTACGCGCATCAAGGCGGTGCTGGTGGACGAGAGCCACAATCCCATCGCTCAGGGTTCCCACGAGTGGGAGAACCAGTTCGAGAACGGTCTCTGGACGTACAGCCTGGATGCCATCTGGACCGGGCTGCAGTCTTGCTATTCCTCCCTGCGGGAAGATGTCCGTGTGCATTATAACACGGACATCACCTCCCTTGCCGCCATCGGCATCAGTGCCATGATGCACGGATACATGGCTTTCAACAGTGCCGACCAGCTTCTGGTCCCGTTCCGTACCTGGCGTAACACCAACACCGGAGCGGCTGCAAAGGAGCTCAGTGCCCTGTTCAACTTCAACATGCCGCTCCGCTGGAGCCTGTCGCACCTGTACCAGTGCATCCTGGACGACGAACCGCATGTAAAAGAGGTCGTATTCTTCACCACGCTGGCGGGTTACATTCACTGGAAACTCACCGGCCGCAAGGTGCTGGGCGTGGGCGACGCCTCCGGTATGATGCCCATCGACGCCGCCACCCGTGATTTCGACAAAGCGCGTGTGGAGGCCTTCGAGAAGCTGGTCGCTCCCAAGGGATATCCCTGGAAGCTGCGGGATATCCTGCCCAAGGTGCTTGTGGCAGGGGAGAACGCCGGCGTGCTCACGGAGGACGGCGCCCGCTACCTGGATATCTCCGGCCATCTGAAGCCGGGTGTGCCCTTCTGCCCGCCGGAAGGCGACGCCGGAACGGGCATGGTGGCAACCAATGCGGTGAAGCCCCGCACCGGCAATGTGTCGGCCGGAACCTCTTCCTTCTCTATGATCGTCCTGGAGAAAGACCTCCGGAAGCCGCACGAGATGATCGACATCGTCACCACGCCGGACGGCGCACCCGTGGCCATGGTCCACTGCAACAACTGCACGAGCGACCTCAATGCCTGGGTGAACCTGTTCAAGGAGTACCAGCAGTTGGTGGGTATTCCGGTGGATATGAACGAGGTCTTTGGCAAGCTCTACAACAACGCCCTCACCGGTGACCCGGACTGCGGCGGCCTGGTGGCGTACAACTATTTCTCCGGCGAGCCCGTTACGGGGCTGTCGGAGGGACGTCCCCTGTTTGTGCGCAATGCCCTGGATAAGTTCAGCCTGGCAAACTTCATGCGGGCTCATCTGTATGCCTCTGTGGGCGTACTCAAGATTGGCAACGACGTGCTGTTCAAGGAAGAAAACGTGCAGGTAGACCGCATCACCGGCCATGGCGGTCTGTTCAAGACCCCGGTTGTGGGTCAGCGGGTGCTGGCTGCTGCCCTGGGATCGCCCATCTCCGTGATGGAAACCGCCGGCGAAGGCGGTGCCTGGGGTATTGCGTTGCTGGCTTCGTTCGTGGTGAACAACGCCCAGGGACGCTCGCTCCCGGACTTCCTGGAAGAGGTGGTCTTCAATGGTGCTACCGGCGAAGAAATCGCCCCCACTCCGGACGATATCGCAGGGTTCGACGCCTGGATCGAGAACTACAAGGCCGCCCTCCCGGTGGAGGAAGCCGCCGTGCAGTTCAAGAAATAAGCTACAACAGTTCCGTCACGGCGTCGTAGTAGCGCTTGGAGACGGGTATCGGGGAGATTCCGCCCTGGTCCAGCTGGGCCAGGGCGAATCCGTTTACGTCCTTCTTCACCAGCTCCACGTGGGAGGAGTTCACGAAGTAGGAACGGTGGCAGCGGATGAGTCCGTGGCGGGAAAGCATCTCTTCCAGGGCGCGCATAGAGGACCTGAGCGTGAAGTTCTTCACGCGGCCGTTGTCCATGTGGACGATGTGCACGTAGTTTTCCTCTGCCTGGATGTAGAGGACGGCCTCCGAGGAGACAATCAGCTTCAGGCGTTTCTGGTCGTCGTAGAAGCGGATGAGGGATTTCTCGTCCACCGCAGGGGCGGTGGACCGCTTGGAATAGATATACAGCTGGATGGCCATGGAAATGATGGCATAGGGGAACACCAGGATGCCGGCCAGGTAAAGGAAACAACCGGTGAGCACGGCCAGATAAAGGTGCGTTCCCGCCCAGCCGATGCCCAGCAGGATGGAGAACATGGCGGCGGCGAACGCCACTTCACCCACGCACCAGATAGTGTAGAGCGTCCAGTTGAGGTCGATAATGTGCCGGAGGATAAAGAGCAGCATCCGGGAAAGGCTCAGGACTCCCAGCAGGATCAGGGTGGTGATGATGAGGTTGAGGGTAAAGCGCTCCCGTCCCACCGCCAGGAAGTCTGATATGTGGAAGGGATCGTAGGCCAGCACGAACAGGAAATAGAAAATGGGCAGCACCACAAAGAAGAGGCAGTTGGCCGGCATGCTGTAGAAAATCCTGGAAATGGTCTTCATCGGTCACTATTCTAATGGGACAAGCGATATTTTTGTTGGGACAAATATACAAATTATTCTTTATTCGTCCCAAAAAACGCATTGTTGTCCCGAAATAGGGGCTTTTCGTCACTTTATGGTCGTCCCTATGACATTTCTTTTCCCGAAAAAGGGCGGGAACGTACCTTTGCAACAGTGAAATACCTAAAAGAATTCAGTTATGAAACCAGTCATCCCCGTTTTCTTTTCCGTGAACGATGCCTATGCACCGTTCCTTTCCGTTGCCATCCATTCCATCAAGGAAAACGCCTCCAGGCGCTATAATTATTGTATCCATGTCCTCACCGACGACATCTCGGCGGCCAACCGGGAAAAGCTGTCCCGTTTTTCGGACCCGGACTTCCGCGTGGAATTCTACCCGCTCACCGAGCACCTGAGGGCACTGCCCGGTGCGTCCAGACTGGAGCAGCACCGCTTTGGTGCCTTCGCCTCTCTCACAATCTACTTCCGCCTGTTCATCCCCGTTCTCTTTCCCCAGTACGACAAAGGGATCTACCTGGATGCCGACATCGTGGTGCCCGGAGACATCTCCCGCCTCTGGGAAGAGCCGCTCGGGAACAATCTCATCGGCGCCTGTGCCGACTATTCCATCCAGCATATCGCCCCCTTCATGCACTATATCGATGAATATGTAGGGGTGGACCACCGCAACTACGTGAATTCCGGCGTGCTACTGATGAACATGCGTCGTCTGCGCCAGGTGGACATGGCGGGCCATTTCCTCCACTGGCTGGAGACCTACGGGTTCGACTGTGTTGCCCCGGATCAGGATTATCTGAACGCCCTCTGCTGGGATGCCATCCATTACCTGGACCCGATGTGGGACGCCATGCCTTCCGAGCGTATCTCGTTCCTGGAAGACCCGCAGATCATCCACTTCAACCTGGACTCGAAGCCCTGGCTCAACGAGAGCGTGCCCTATGACGATGTGTTCTGGAAATACGCCCGCCGGAGCGGCTATTATGCCCAGATCCGCCGGCAGCAGGCCGCCTTCCTCAAGGACACCAAAGCCGTACAGCGCTACCACAGCGGAATCGAGGGTCTGGTGAAGATGGCCGTGGAACTGACATCGTCCCCGGTGTCGTTCCGCAGCATCATCTCCAACCGGCAGGAACTGCGGCTATGCTCCTAGTTACTCCCGGCCGGGCCGATGCTATCCGGAATATCCGGCGCGCTGCCCAGGAAGGCCGTTTCAACGATAAGACCGAGCCCGGCGACCCCGTGTGGGAAGCCGCGGCTCTGAAAGAGAATATCCTCTCATACGTAGCCCGGATGAACACCCCCCTTTCCCGGCTCAAGACTCTTGTGGCACGTGCCGTCGTGGACTCCTGGATCGGCCGATGGAGTAAAGGCGTGGACCGGATTGAAGGCCTGGAGAAGATTGACGCCATCCAGGGGCCGGCTTTTCTCACCAGCAACCATTTCAACCCCTTTGACAGCGGGATTATCCGCACCCTCACCCGGGAGGCTGGCCGGGGTCGCCTGCGTACCGTGAGCCAGGGCACCAACTTCGTGATGCCGGGGATCAATGGCTTCATCCTCCGCTACCTGGACGTGATTCCCCTGATTCCGGAGCCCTCCTACATGAACGGGGACTTCCGCCGCCTCCTGCAGGGTCACCTGGACCGTGGCCGATTCATCCTCATCTATCCCGAACAGGAAATGTGGTTCAATTACCGCAAGCCCCGTCCCGGCAAGCGAGGCGCCTTCCTGCTCGCCTCCGAATACGGCGTGCCGGTGGTCCCGCTCTTCGCCGAGCTGCAGGAGCTCCCGCAGGAATTGGCTCCCGGCTTCCGCGACGTGCGGCAGGTGCTCCACGTGCTGGATCCCCTGTATCCGGACCCGGCGAAGACCCATCGGCAGAACAGCCTGGACCTGTGCAGGGCCGACTACGAGGCCAGGAAGGCTGCCTATGAGCGGGTTTACGGGAAGCCCCTCACCTACGACTTTTCTCCCGAAGACATCGCAGGTTGGCACTGATAAGGTTATGGTTTTTGAAAAATTATGCTTAAATTTGAAAGTTATAACGAATTTAGCCGATAATTTTAACAAATAAACCCGAACCAAATCATGTCTAAAAACAAAGGAAACGGCAATGTGATTGCCATTATCACGATGATCTTCCTGTTTGGTATGATCTCCTTCGTGACCAACCTCGCCGCCCCAGTGGGCAACATCTGGAAGATGCAGCCGGAAATCGCCGGCTCCAACGCCCTGGGGATGATGGGTAACATGATGAACTTCCTGGCATACCTGTTCATGGGTATTCCCGCCGGAAACATGCTCACCAAGTACGGCTACAAGAAGACCGCCCTCATCGCCATCGCAGTGGGCTTCATCGGCGTGTTCGTGCAGTTCCTCTCCGGCGTTGTCACGGGCTTCCCGATGAACTTCATCACCTACCTGCTCGGCGCCTTCATCTCCGGCTTCTCCGTGTGCATGCTCAACACCGTGGTCAACCCGATGCTCACCCTGCTGGGCGGCGGCGGCAAGAAAGGCAACCAGTATGTCCAGATCGGCGGTACCTTCAACTCCCTGATGGGTACCCTCACCCCGATGCTCGTGGGTGCCATGATCGGCGCCCTGGTAGCTGGCAAGACGGTTATCTCCGATGTGAACCCCGTCCTGTTCATCGCCATGGGCATCTTCGCCGCGGCATTCATCATCCTTTGTTTCATCAAGATCGAAGACCCTGACCAGGTGGCCGACGCCGCCCATGCGGAAAGCCCCTGGAACTACCGCCACTTCATCTTCGGCATCATCGCTATCTTCGTGTATGTTGGTGTAGAGGTCGGTATCCCCGGCACCCTCAACTTCTACCTGGCAGACCCTGCCAATCCCGCCGGCATGCTGGACACCTCCACCGCCGCCGCCATTGCCGGTTTCGTGGCCGGTACCTACTGGCTGCTGATGCTGGTGGGCCGCTTCGTTTCCAGCCTCATCTCCGGTAAAATCTCTTCCAAGACCCAGCTCAGCTTCTGCTCCGCCCTGGCTCTGATCCTGGTGCTGGTTGCCATCTTCGTACCGGCCGCCAACAAGGTGAACATGCCTGCTTTCACCGGCACCGCCTTCCAAATGGTGAACGTTCCCCTGTCGGCCCTGCTGCTGGTCCTCTGCGGCCTGTGCACCTCGGTGATGTGGGGCGCCATCTTCAATCTGGCCGTGGAAGGCCTGGGCAGCGCCACCAACAAGGCTTCCGGCCTGTTCATGACCATGGTCGTGGGCGGCGGTATCCTCCCGCTCCTGCAGAACTTCGTGGCCGACAAGACCACCTACATGACCAGCTACTGGGTAGTTGCCCTGGGTCTGGCCTATATCCTGTTCTTCGCCGTTATCGGCTCCAAAGTCGCTAAACGCAATTAACAACATAGATTATGGCACAAGACTTAGTAATCGGTATCGATGTCGGCGGACAAACCGCCAAATGCGGCGTGGTAGACGCCCGCGGCAATATCGTCGCCCAAACCGTCATCAGCTCTGAGAACACCACCAATGCAGACGAATTCGTCGCCGCCCTGGCAGAAGCCCTTACCCGCATCATCGCGGAAAGTCAGGCCGAAGGCCGCATCCGCGGCATCGGCGTGGGCATCCCCAACGGCAACTTCTACACCGGCGTCGTAGAAAACGCCGTCAATCTGCTTTGGGCCAAGAGCGGCAACATTCCCTTTGCCAAGATGCTCCAGGAGCAGATGAACGGCATTCCGGTTTCGCTGACCAACGATGCCAACGCCGCTGCCATGGGCGAAATGACCTACGGCGCCGCCCGCGGTATGAAGAACTTCATCATGATTACCCTGGGAACCGGTGTGGGTTCCGGTATCGTCATCAACGGTGAGGTGGTCTACGGTCACGACGGTTTCGCCGGCGAACTGGGCCACACCTGCGCCGTGCGCCACAACGGACGCGCCTGCAACTGCGGTAAGAACGGCTGCCTGGAAACCTACGCTTCCGCTACCGGCGTCGCCCGCACCGCCCGCGAATGGCTGGAGATGAGCGACGAGCCTTCCCTGCTCCGCAGCCTGGACAAGATCAAGTCCAAGAACGTGTACGAGGCCGCCAAGGAAGGTGACAAACTCTCCCTCCGCGTGTTCGAGTATACCGGTCGCATCCTGGGCGAGAAATTTGCCGATTTCATCGAGTTCTCCTCTCCGGAAGCCATCGTCCTGTTCGGCGGTCTGGCCCGTGCCCGGGAATTCCTGGAGAAACCCATCCTGGACGCCATGAACGAGAACGTCATTCCGCTTTGGCGCAACAAGGTGCAGCTGGTGTTCTCCTCCCTCAAGGAGTCCGACGCCGCTATCCTGGGCGCCTCGGCCCTGGCCTGGGAGCTCTAAGCAGGTATACATATTAAAAAAGAGGAGCTTGCCAGACGGCAAGCTCCTCTTTTGTGGGATGAAGTGCTTTATTTGCTCTGTTTGATCTGGGCCTGGGCGGCGGCGAGGCGGGCGATAGGCACACGGAAAGGCGAGCAGGACACGTAGTCGATACCGATGGTGTTGAAGAAGTCGATGGACTGAGGGTCTCCACCATGCTCACCGCAGATACCGCACATGAGGTTTTCGCGGCGGCTGCGGCCCTTGTCCACACCAATCTTCACCAGCTGGCCCACGGCCTTGGTGTCGATGTGCTGGAACGGGTCTGCATCCAGGATCTTGTTGCCCAGGTAGTCGCCCATGAAGGTGCCGATATCGTCACGGCTGAAGCCGAACGTCATCTGGGTGAGGTCGTTGGTGCCGAAGCTGAAGAACATGGCGGAGCGGGCCATACGGTCTGCCGTAAGGGCTGCACGCGGGATTTCGATCATGGTACCGAACTGGTACTCGATGAACTGCTGGGTGGCGGCTTCTACCTCAGCCTTGATCTTGTCGCAGATGGCGCGCTGGAAGCTGAGCTCGCGGGCGGAGATGGTGACCGGGATCATAATCTCCGGCTTGGGATCCAGTCCTTCCTTCAGGAGTTCCGCCGTGGCGGTGAAGATGGCGCGATACTGGGTTTCGGCGATGAGCGGGAAGCTCACGTGCAGACGTACACCGCGGTGGCCCATCATCGGGTTCACCTCGTGCAGGGCAGCACCTCTCTTCTCCACTTCCTTCACGGAAATGCCCAGATCCTTGGCCAGTTCCTTCTTCTTGTCCTCACCCTGCGGTACGAACTCGTGCAGGGGCGGATCCAGCAGACGGAACACCACCGGCTTGCCGTCCATCACCTTAAGGGTTTCCTTGACGGCAGCCTTCATGAAGGGCTCCAGTTCTGCCAGGGCGGACTTGCGCTCCTCGTCGGTGTCGCAGAGGATCATCTTGCGGAGCTTGGACAGCGGAATTTCGCTGTTGCGGCCATAGAACATGTGCTCGATACGGAACAGGCCGATGCCCTGGGCGCCGAACTTGAGGGCGCGGGCGGCGTCTTCCGGTGTGTCGGCATTGGTGCGGACACCCAGTTTGCGGAATTTGTCGCACATGGACATGAACTTGGAGAAGAGCGGGTTCTCGGAGGCGTCCATGGTTTCGATGGCACCTTCATAGACCAGGCCCTTGGCACCGTTCAGGCTCAGGAAATCGCCTTCCTTGAAGGTTTTCTTGATACCATCGAAGCTGACGGACTTATCCTTGAAGTTGATCTTGAGAGCGTCGCAGCCCACGATGCAGCACTTGCCCCAGCCGCGGGCCACGAGGGCTGCGTGGGAAGTCATGCCGCCGCGCTCGGTGAGGATACCCACTGCAGCGTGCATACCGTCGATATCTTCCGGAGAAGTCTCTTCACGGACCAGGATGCACTTCTTGCCGGCGAGGGCGTACTTGATGGCGTCTTCGGAGGTGAAGACAATCTGTCCTACGGCGCCGCCCGGGGAAGCCGGGAGACCCTGTGCCAGCACGGGAGCCTTCTTTTCGGAGGCGGGGTCCAGGATCGGGTGCAAGACCTCGTCCAGCTGGGTGGGAGCCACGCGCATCACGGCGGTCTTCTCGTCGATCAGGCCTTCTTCCACCATATCCACGGCCATCTGCAGGGCGGCCAGGCCGGTGCGCTTGCCAATGCGGCACTGCAGCATCCACAACTTGCCTTCCTGGATGGTGAATTCGATGTCCTGCATATCCTGGAAGTGCTCTTCCAGACGCTTGCGGATATCGTCCAGTTCCTTATAAACTTCCGGCATGGCCTTTTCCAGGGAAGCCAGGTTCTTGTTCTTTTCGCTCTTGGTGGCCTCGTTCAGGGGGTTCGGGGTGCGGATACCGGCAACCACGTCTTCGCCCTGGGCGTTGATGAGCCATTCGCCGTAGAACTTGTTGTCACCGTTGGCCGGGTTGCGGGAGAAGGCCACGCCGGTGGCGGAGGTGTCACCCATGTTGCCGAACACCATGGACTGCACGTTCACGGCAGTGCCCCAGTCGTCCGGAATATGCTCGATCTGGCGGTAGCGGATGGCGCGTTTGCCGTTCCAGCTCTTGAATACGCCGCCGATGGAGCCCCAGAGCTGCGCTTTGGCGTCGTCCGGGAATTCTACGCCCAGGACCTCTTTGATGCGTACCTTGAAGGCCTCGGCCAGGTCTTTGAGTTCATCGGCCGTGAGCTCGGTGTCGCTCTTATAGCCCTTGGCTTTCTTCACGTCTTCCATCATGCGGTCCAGCTGCTGGCGGATGCCCTGGCCGTCTTCCGGCTCGATGCCCTCGGCCTTTTCCATCACCACGTCCGAGTACATCATGATCAGACGGCGGTAGGCGTCATAGACGAAACGGGGGTTGTTGGTCTTCTTGATAAGGCCGGGAATGGTCGCGGAGCAAAGGCCGATGTTCAGGATGGTGTCCATCATGCCCGGCATGGAGCTGCGGGCGCCGGAGCGGCAGCTCACCAGGAGCGGGTCCGCTGGGTCTCCGAACTTCTTGCCCATGATCTTTTCCGTGGCTTCCAGGGCCGATGCAACCTCTGCCCGGAGCTCCGGAGTGTATCCACCGCCCAGCCTGTAATACTCTGTGCAGCATTCAGTTGTGATGGTGAATCCTGCAGGTACAGGCATTCCGAGAAGGTTCATCTCGGCCAGGTTGGCACCCTTGCCACCCAGCAGTTCGCGCATCTTTCCGTCGCCTTCGGCCTTCTTGCCGCCAAAGCGATAGACTCTTTTCTTGATTTCGTCCATATAATGATAATAATTAATAATAGTCAGCCTTAAACATGCAAATTTACAATAAAAATCCGTAATAATGAAAAATACTGTTACAAGAGCTTAGCGGCGATGTCCGACAGTTGGGAGCGTTCTCCCTTCTGGAGGAACACATGTTGGAACAGCGGCTGCCCGGTCATTTTCTCTCCCAGGTGGGTGAGGCCGTTGGACCATTGGTCCAGATAGGGCTGGTCGATCTGGAAAATATCGCCCGTAAAGACCATCTTGGTGCCTTCTCCGGCGCGGGTGATGATGGTTTTCACCTCATGCGGGGTGAGGTTCTGGGCCTCGTCCACGATGAAGTACACCTTACCCAGCGAGCGTCCGCGGATGTAGGCGAGGGGAGAGATGAGCAGTTTCTCTTCCCGGAGCATGGCGTCGATCTTCTGGGCCTGGCGGGAAGAGGGCTTGAAACAGTGACGGATCACATCCAGGTTGTCCATGAGTGGCAGCAGGTACGGTCCCATCTTGGATTTCTGGTCGCCGGGCAGGAAGCCAATGTCCTGGCCGCCCAGCACCACCGCCGGCCGGGAGAGGATAATCTGGTCGTAGTCCGCTTCCTGTTCCAGGGCCGACGCCAGGGCGATAAGGGTTTTGCCCGTGCCCGCCCCGCCGGTGAGCGAGACCAGCCGGATGTCCGGGTTCAGGCAGGCGTCCATGGCAAAGCGCTGTTCCGGGTTGCGGGGACGGATGCCGTAGGCCTCGCGGGTGCGCACAAGGGCAATCACGCCCCGGGAAGCGTCGTATCGGCCACACACCACTTCCGGGCCGAAGCTGAACTTGTACAGCTGGTTGGGACGCGGCTCCCTGGCCTGCACTTCTTTCCAGGGGAGGCAGTTGTCCTGCCCGTAGGAGAGCCGCTGCACGGCCTCCGATCCGGCGTCCACGGTAATCACCTGGCGCTCGAAGTTGTCCATCACTTCGTCGTCCACGCGGTCTGTCAGGTAATCCTGGGCCGCCATGCCGGCGGCCTTGGCCTTGAGCCGCAGGTTGATGTCTTTGGTGACCAGGGCCACGAAACGGCCGGGATTATTGTCCCGCACCCACATGGCAGTGGCCAGGATCCGGTGGTCCTGGATGTCGTCCCGGAACATGTCCCGGAACTCCGGCGAGAAGGGATGGTTGGGCTCTATCTTGAGGTAACCCAGGCGCTTCCCCAGCGGGACCCCGCGGATTCCGAATTCCCTTTTCTCTGTGAGGCGGTTGATTTCCCGCATGAAGGCGCGGGCGTTGAAGGACAGGGCGTCGTTTCCTTTCTTGAACTTGTCCAGTTCTTCGATCACGGCGATGGGAATGACGATGTCGTTGTCTTGGAACTGCTTCACGGCGTTGTGGTCGTGAAGGATGATGTTGGTGTCTAGAACAAAGATTTTTGGCATATCAGTCTTCTCCTTCCAAAGTGTTCAGCAGCGATTCCAGGATGCCGGGGATACCGGTCTTGGGCGAGATCCGCACCCCTGTGGCACCCGGCTCCGGATGTCCCAGCGGGAAATAGGCCACGTCCTGCAGCAGCAGTTCTGCATCTACATAGTCGTAGTCTATGTCGGCAATCTGGATCACCACCCCGGGAACCTCGGCGAAGAGCACCCGTACGGGGAGGCTTTCTCCGTAGGACTTGCACACGTCTTCTATGCTCACGAGGCAGCCGGTTCCGTGGGAGGCCAGGTTGCCGAGGGCCTGCATCAGCCCGCCGTCACCCACCGTGGCGCCGGCTTTGACCACACCGTCTTCCACCAGTTCCCGCACCACCTCGTAGCAGTCGATGAAATAGTCTGCGTCACCCACGTCCGAGGCCGACGAGCGGTTGGAGTTCACAGCCTCTGCGAGGGCGCTGCCGCCCAGGCGGAAGTCGCAGGTGTCGAAGGGGATGAAGATGAGCCAGTCCGAGCTGTCCGGGACCAGGGCCGATGCGCATTTGCGCCGCCTGGAAATCCGGGGATTGGCCGTGCGGTAGGGGAGTTCCCGGAACAGGCTTTCTTCCTCATCTACCTCGTCTTCTTCTGCGATGGTAGAGGCCTTAAAGCTTACCCACGGTGTGCCTTTTACCAGCGAGTAGCGGGAAATCTTGATGCCCAGGGCATCTATATAGCTGCAGGCGCTCTCTACCGAATTGTAGAAAGCGGCCAGGTTGCCGATGAGTTTGTCGTTCCACTTCCAGTCTGCCTTGAGGGTGAGGTCTCCCAGGCGGAAGTGCCCCGACATCCAGATGGCGTCAATCAGGGCCTGCGCCACTTTGCCGGCTGTGTAGGGGCCTGCGAAGGGAAGGGGAAGGCTGCGCTTGAAGCCGTCCAGCAGGGCGGCATAATGGTCTGCCTCGCTTTCTACGAAGTCGAAGTTGCCGGGCGAAGGGTCCAGGTGCTCGTCGGCCAGGGTTCCGCTTGTGCCGTCCGGTTCCAGCGGAGGTTCCAACGTGCATTCCCTGAGCATTCTTGCGGGCGACAGGGGCATTTGCGCTCCATCTATTATATAATGGCTGTAAAGGATTTTGTCGAGATCAGTCATAGCAGGTCATTGGACTTCAAATGTAGTGATTTTTCTCCGTAAGTTCAAATACTGCCGGCCGCAAAATGCTCCTTGTCGTGCCTTGTGCACTCTGCGGCGACGTTTTTGCCGTTTTTCGCTTCCGCCGCCGTCGGCCGTGCATCCCGCGGCGACGTTTTTGCCGTTTTTCGCTTCCGCCGCCGTCGGCCGTGCATCCCGCGGCGACGTTTTTGCCGTTTTTCGCTTCCGCCGCCGTCGGGCATGTTGTGCCGGGCTGCGGAGGGAGGATGGAAGGACGGGCGACCGGGGCATGTGAATGTCGGGAATTATTTGTATTTTTGTGTTATGAATGGTGCTGTCTTTTCAGAGGGCGCATACGAGGCCCTTCTACAGGATATATTCCGGCGTTTTCCTTCCGTGCAGCAGGCGGGGTTCTCCAGCGGGGCCTACAAACCCGGGCTGGGGCCGATGCTTGCCTTCGACCAGGCCCTGGGAAGCCCCTCTCGTGCTTTCCGTTCGGTCCATGTGGCCGGCACCAACGGAAAGGGGTCGGTGGCCAATATGCTGGCATCGGCCCTGGCCGCGTGCGGGTTAAAGACGGGGCTCTATACCTCACCGCACCTGACCGATTTCCGCGAGCGGATGCTCATCGCAATCCCCGCCGGAACAACTGCCGTGCCCGCCGGAACGGTTGCCGCCCCTTCCGGAACAACTGCCGTGTCTGCCTCTTCGCAACCGGAGGCCGGGCTGGTTCCCCGGGAGTACGTCCTGGACTTCCTCACGCGGTGGATGCCCTACATTCAGGAGCATAACCTTTCCTTCTTTGAAATCACTACCGGCCTGGCATTCAAGTGGTTTGCCGATTCGGAAGTGGACGTTGCCGTGGTGGAGACGGGCCTCGGCGGCCGGCTGGATTCCACCAATATCCTGCTGCCGGAGCTGAGTGTCGTAACCACCATCGGCCTGGATCACTGCGCCCTGCTGGGGAACACCCTGGCGGAGATTGCTGCGGAGAAGGCCGGCATTTTCAAAAACGGCGTGCCCGCCCTGGTGGGGGAGCGTCAGGAAGAGGTGGCCGATGTCTTCGAGGAAAAAGCCTGGATGTTCTGTCCTTTGATTTTTGCCACGGATAAAGAACCGTCGCTCTGGTACCGGCACCAGGAAGTGCTGGAGAAGATGGACCTGCGGGCGGCCGTGCAGCGGAAGAACCTCCGCACTGTTCTCACGGCGACGGACCTGCTGAAAAACACCTTTCCGGTCCTCGGCAACAGCGCCGCGGTGCTGGACGGCATCGTTCATACTGCCCGTTACATGCGCTTTCACGGCCGATGGGAGCGGCTTTCGGACCAACCTTACGTGCTCTCGGACATCGGCCACAACCCACAGGCGCTGGGATACAACTTCGCCCAGCTGGAGGAGCTGGTGCAAAGCGGCCGCTTCTCCTCGCTCATCATCGTCTACGGCGTCATGGCCGACAAAGACCTGGACGCCATCCTGCCCCTGATGCCTCGCGATGCTACTTACATTTTTGCTACAGCTGATACACCGCGGGCGCTTCCCGCAGAGGAGATCCTCCGGCGCTTCACCGCCTTCCGCAGCGGCGCCCCGGCCGGGGGAGCGGAAACAGCTCCGGTGCGGGCCTTTGCCTGCGGAACCGTGCGGGAAGCCGTGCAAATGGCCATCCGCCTGGCCCAGAACCTGACAGGGCCGGAGAGTCGGAGCGCATCGGCCCAGCCCCTGGCGCCTCCACTGATCTTCATCGGCGGCAGCACCTTCGTGGTGGCCGATGCCCTGCCCATCTTCGGTCGCTGACCCCTACCGGGTCCCACGCCTCCTAGGGTGCACCGAAATGTGCACCCTACCGGGCCCGAACGCTCCTAGGGCAGAGCGCCCTGGAAGGCACAGAGTTTGATAGACTGGATGCAGGAACACTAAAATAGCCGCGTATGAAACGCTTATTCACCATGCTGGCACTCGTCCTGACGGGCGGGGCCGCAGCTATCGGACAGACTATGGATACGGACGGACATCAACTAACCGCGCTTTGGGGCCTGTACGACGATGCCCACAAAGCAGACCTGCCGCAGAAAGAGGCAGAAATCCTTTCCCAGATCAAGCAGGAAGCCGCCGCTAGGCGGATGGCCGTAGATTTTTACGACGCGGCCACGGAGTACGTGAACGTGGTGCAGCGGCGGGACTGGAAGCAGCGGGAAGGCGCACTGAAAACCCTGGCCGAAGAAGTGAAGAGCTTCGACGAGCCCATCGTCACCGTCCTGTGGATGTCCGAATACCAGAACGCCGCGACGGATTACCAGTGGGCCTATGTGCGGGACAACCTGGACCGCTTCCAGGGCCGGAACACCCCGTTCTACCGGAACATTGGCGCGTATCTGGGCGGCAGCCTGGCGCCGTTCATCCGCAGCGACAAGGAGTACGTGCTCTGGCGCCTGCTGCAGCGCCGCTCCTACTACTCCATCGAAAATGACGAAATTTACCAGACCCTGAAGAAGGAAGTGGCCGGGCAGTATCCCGCCCAGCCGGCCCTGGAGTACTATGTCCTGGGCACCAAGAACCGCGATTCCGACCAGCTTCCCCAGCGGATCGCTGCCCTGAAAGCGTTTGAGTCGGCCTATGCGGGCAAGTCCGTGAGCATGTTCGCCCGGGGAGACCTCCTGAAGATCCGGATGGACCAGTTGGAGAAAGACAAAGCTTCCAGCGCCGATTTTGAGACCTTGTATAAAGACTGCGAGGCATTTGAGCAGGAGCGCGCCGCCTTCACGGGTGACGAGGCCCGGATCGTGCGTGGCTATGTCGGCGTAAAAGCACTCGGAGAGCGTCTCACGGCCCAGAGCCTGGAGGTGAGCGTGAACCAGCAGCAGATCAGCATTGTGTTCCAAAACCTGAAAAAAGCCAAGGTAGAGCTCTTCGACGGCCGCAGTGACAAGCAGAAGCGGATGAAGAGCTGGAAGCTCAAAAACCCCATTGGAAGCTTCTACGTCCGCGATACTGCCACCATCGCGCTTCCGGTCCTGTCCGACGGCCATTACCTGGTGCAGGCCAGTTACGGTGAGAATATAAGCGCCCAGGCCGACTACAACCAGTACACCCTTTCCATCGCTGTGCGCAACACCGGCTCCGGCTGGCAGGTGTATGTGGCCGACCATAAAACCGGCGAGCCGCTGGACAAAGTGACCCTGCGCCTGTTCCGGGGCGGTCGGCAGCTCGCCAGCGCCAGCGTGAAGCTGGACGGTTTCACACCCCTTCCCAAGGCCATCGTCAAGAAGATAAACGCCAAGTCCAACGCCTATTACGACCTGGTGGCGGAGAGCGGAAAACGCAGCTCCACCGAGGTAGGCCTGAGCGGCCGCTACTATTACGGCGGAGATTTCTCCGGCGTGAACTGCCATATCTACCGCGACCGCGGTGCCTACAACCCCGGCGATACCCTCCGTTTCAAGGCCGTGGTGTACAAAGGCAATCCCCGGCAGTCCTTTACGGTTGTTCCCAAGAAGAAACTGCAGGTGGTGCTCCGGGATTCGGAGCACAAGGAGGTTGACAGCAAAGATCTGGTAACCAATGAATTCGGCTCTATATCCGGAGAATTCGTGCTGCCAAACGGCCTGCGGAACGGCACGTTCACCCTGGGGGTGCGGGAGCAGGACGGCCGGCACCTGGGCACCGTCTACTTCCGGGTGGACGAGTTCGTGCTGCCCACCTTCGACCTCAGCTTCGACACCCGGAAAGAGCTGTATCTGGTGGGCGACCAGGTGCCCGTGAGCGGCAAACTGGAAAGCTATTCCGGCCACAGCCTCACAGGCGCCCGCGTGAACCTGAAAGTGATGCGCGACAACGTGCTGGTGCTGGACCAGGAAGAGCCCGTGAAAGCGGATAACACCTTCGCCTTCACGTTCCAGGCGCGGGAGCCTGGCTATTACCAGGTGGAGGCCATCGTGACGGACGCCACCGGCGAAATGCGCTCCTTCCGTGATTATTGCTATATCGGCAACCGCATCCAGGTGAATCTGGATGTGCAGAACGGGGCCGACGGCAGTTTTGTGCTCCCCTCCGATGAGTCCGAGTATGTGCCGTACCGGACGGTGGGCGGTCCTTACCATCGCACTGCCGGGCAGTATGTGCTGGATCAAGACAAGCTGGAGGTGTGCCTGAGCGTGTGCGATGCGGATGGAAACCGGGTGCCGCTTTCCCTGGATTATGTGCTTCTGGACAGCCAGGGCAAGGTTCAGCGGGAAGGAAAGGCCGAATCCGGCGACTTGGTGGAGGTGGACCTGACTGGTCTGGCTTCCGGGCTTTACCGGCTCAGGGCATCGGCCAAAACCAAAGACCACCGCAGCGACGAAATGCTGCAAGACAGCCGGGATGCCCTGCTGCTGGTGACCCGTCCCGGAGACAGCGAGCTTACTCCGCTGGTAAAGCGGATGCATGTGAGCGGCCCTTCTACGGTGAAGGACGGAAAGATTGCCGTCCGGATGGGCGCAACGTACGGCCCCGCCTATGTGGTGGCAACCCTTTTCGGTGAGGACAAGAAAGAGCTGGCCACCCGGCGCTATGTCTTTGCCAAAGGCGTCCCCTCAGAGGTGGCCTTCGACTATGCCGATTCTTATCCCGATGCCGTGCGCCTGCAGCTGTTCTACTTCATGGACGGCGAGTCCGTGAGCGTGGAGCGGCAGTACCGCCGGGAGCGCTCCAAGCTGTTCCTGCCGCTGAAATTCAGCCGTTTCCACTCCGACGCCTATCCGCATACGGAATACCTGTTCACCCTCAAGACCCATCCGGGCGTGGAGGCCCTGGCCGCTGCCTGGGACAAGAGCCTGGACGCCATTGCCGCCAATCCCTGGCCGGTGGTGAACATGCTGGATTACTCCGTGGAAGCGGTGGGCATCAGTGCTACCCCGGGCCATATCACCGGTGAAAAAGGCCGGGAGCCCATTCCGCATGTGAAAATGAGTCGCAGGCTGGGTGCCGCCGGCGTTGCAGAATCGGACATGCTCTACGACGAGATGGCGCTGGCCGAGCCAGCGATGGCCCGGAGCAATATTGCCTTCAAGAGTGCGACACAAGAGGAATCGGCCGATGATGCCGGTGCAGCCGGGCCCGCCCCCGTGGTGCGGACCGACTTTGCCAGCGTTCTCACGTTCCAGCCGCATCTGCATGCCTCCGACGACGGAACCCTGGAGTTCAGCATCCGTACGTCAGATAAGCTTTCCACTTACTATGTAGCTGTTTACGCCCATGGCAAGGACATGCGGAACGCCCTGGTACAGGAGGAGATGGTGGTGTCGCTGCCGGTAAAGGTGGCCCTGGTGCAGCCGCAGTTCCTGTATGCCGGCGACCGCTACGAGGCCGCCCTCAGCGTGTCCAGCATTTCTGACTCTCCGGTATCCGGCCGACTGCAGCTGCGCTACGGCGACTCCATGCAGGAGGTGCCCGTCACCGTCCCTGCCCGGGGCGTAGTGAGCCAGCGGTTCCTGGTGGTGGTGCCGGAAGGGGACCCGGAGTCGGAAGAGATTACCCTCACGGCCTCCTTCCTGGCCGATGCGTTCTCCGACGCCGTCCAGGTAAAGGTCCCGGTCTATCCTGCCGCTCAGGTGCTCACGGAGGCCCATTCGGCCGTGCTGCTTTCCGGCATGTCCCGGGAGGCCCTGCTGCAGGAGCTTCGCGGCCGCTTTGTGAATGTGCCGGGGGCCGATGCGCAGCTGCGCGAAATCACCGTCCTGGACATGGTCAAGGATGCCATCCCCGGCAAGGTGGAGCCTGCCGGAAAGGACGTCCTGTCGCTGTCCGAGGCCTGGTATGTGCGCCTTCTGGCCGGGAAACTTTCCGGGAGTGTATCACCGGAAATGTCCACTGAAGAACTGGTGAAGAAGATGATGGCCTGCCAGAATGCCGACGGCGGATTCGGCTGGTTCGAGGGCATGAGCTCGTCGGCCATTATCACGGCGGTGATGCTGGAGCGTTTCGCCAAGCTCCGCGACCGCGGCTTCGAGGTGCCTGAGGGGGCCGGCAAAGCCGTGCGTTTCCTGGACAAGACGGTCTTCGGCACGTCCTTCCCTGTGTGGAGGGGCTGGGTGACGGATTCCCAGTACGTGTATGTGCGCTCCTTCTATCCGGAGGTCTCCTTCGACATCAAGCCCGTGACCAAGGCCGACAAGAAACGCCTGGCCGACTTCCAGGAGTGGGCCAAGGACTACCTCACCCCGTCCAAGAAGGATGGCAGGGGCCTGCAGGGCCAGATCCTGGCCAAGGCACGCCGGCTGCTGACGCTGGAGAACCTGGGCGGAACCGACGCCGGCGTGGTGCTCTCGCAGGCCTGGGGCATCACCCTGGAAGACAGCAAGGGAACCCTCCGCCGCTCCATGCAGGCCGACATTTCCTCGCTCCTGCAGTATGCCGTGGCGCATCGTGACGGTGGCTGGTACTATCCCAACGCTGTGATGCCCTGGCGCGGTCTGCTGGAGAGCGAGGCCTATACCCACGCGCTCCTGTGCGACTTGATGTCCCGCGTGGTAGAGTCCGGACAGACTGCGGCCTATTCGGAGATTGAGCAGGCCCGCACCGTCTCCAACGGCATCCGCATCTGGTTGATGCTGCAGAAAGAGACGCAGAAGTGGGAGACCGACCCGGCCTATATCGACGCCGTTACTTCCATCCTGGATGGTCCCGCCTCTGTGCTGGACACGCGCGTGCTGGCTTTGTCGGCCACGTACAAGGCACCTTTCAGCCGCATCAAGGCGGCGGGGAACGGATTCACCATCGGCCGGAAGTTCTACCGCATGGGCTCTCAGGAGCTGCTCTACGACGACACCACCTCTGACGTGAACAAGATCGTGGCTACGATGCAGGAGATAAAGCCCGGAGACCCGGTGAAGGTAGGGGAGAAGATCCTGGTGCGTTACGAGATCTGGAACGCCGAGAACCGCAGCTTCGTGAAGCTGGAAGCCGGGCGGGAAGCCGCCCTGAGGCCCGTCCAGCAGCTCTCCGGCCATCTGGGCTGGGGCTACATCCGGCCCAGCCGCGGCAGTTTCAGCTACGTCCCGCAGGGCTACCGCAACGTGAAGTCCGACCGTACCGAGTTCTTCTTCGACAGCTATCCGGAAGAGAAGAGCACCCTCTCCGAGGAATTCTTCGTGACGCAGGCCGGCGCCTTTGTGGCTCCCGTTGTCACTATCGAATCCCTCTACGCCCCGCACTACCGGGCCAACAGCGCCTCCCGTGGCGTGCTGGAGTCCCTGGGGCAATAGGGCGTAAAAAATTTGGAAGTTCCGAGGAAAGTTGCTACATTTGCAGTCCTTTCCAAGGGCGGTTAGCTCAGCTGGTTCAGAGCACCTGCCTTACAAGCAGGGGGTCACTGGTTCGAATCCAGTACCGCCCACACCTAAAAATCAAGCACTTGCGGAAACGTAGGTGCTTTTCTTTTTGTTAAGGGGTGTGAAAAGGGTGTGATTTCAGCCTGTTTTGATATAATTGACATTTTCGGTTGGCAAAACCCTTATAATTTGCTGACTCATTGACTTTTATGCAAATTAGAAGAAAACAGTTTCTTCTAATGAGTGATAAGGCAAAAAAAGGAGGCGCCAAAGATCACCTTTATTTGCCACGTTGACGAATAGAATGCACATATGGCCGATTGTTTGTCAACACGGCAACGAAATCGCTTTATGTGGCATAAATTACTGCCGTGTTGACGTATAGAAGGCCGTACAATGGTGTTTTGACGTCAACGTGGCAAAGGTGATGCCACCTCGCATTACGAGGCTCCGTGGCTACGGCTCGCCGCTGCGGTGGGCTCCGGAAAATGGCCCTCCTCGCGGCGGCCGTCACCAACCACTTTTGTCAAGGTTACCAACCGTTTTTGTCAATTATACCGTGATTTCAGCCTGTTTTAACCCTTTCTTTATATCCTTTTCAACTGTCTGTTTTTGCAGGCTTCCGCTTAGGAGTTTTGTGGACAGAGTGAGATTATCCATGGCGGCTTTGCCCCTGTTTCGACCGTCGTACTTTCAACCATAGATTGCAACCACACGGTGAAGGTGGGACAAGGAAATCCAACCTTACCCCACCTTCAAAGGATTCCTACATATACAATTTATTCAACCTAAAATTTCGGATAGCCCAAAATCTATTGAAAAATAGAATATGCCGATGAGGCAGTTCACTTCGGATGAGACGCGAACCGTGTGTGGTACCCAATTCTTTATCATCTTGAAACTATGCAACGTCTTTTTACATAGAGTTCAAAAATACAAAGACCAGAAGTGGCGTCTTCTGGAAGCATTCGTCCCGGAGGAATTCCGTGAGCGGGACCCCGGTGACAGGGAGTATTCCCGATGCAGGACCTTTTTTTGTGAGACCGGGGAAGTCAAGAAGATTCAAAGCTAATATAAGATAGCTCGATAACTGTTAGTCATGATGAGAAAGGACACGATAAAGGTTGTATACAACGACGAGTTCGGTGGGTTCGCCCTATCGAAGGCCACCGTTACATGGATGAAGGAGCATGGGTATCAGGGGAAGTTCAACTCTCCTGCGGGGGCTTCTATTCCTCTTCCTGGGGACCGACACCCACGACAGGATGTATACGGACTATTTCGATGGACTATTAAGCAATCATTAGACTCCCCATGGACAAAAGACAACGTCCATTCACCTGGATTCAGAAATCAAACCTCAGTTCGACGCAATCTGCAAACAAATCGGCGTAAGCGTTAACTCGGCTATCAATATCTTCGCCCGCGCTGTTGTGCGGGAGAAAGGTTTTCCATTTCCTGTTACACTCAATAAAATTGGAAGCGAGAATAGATTGGCTAAAGCCCAACTGGCATTACAGGAATTACAAAATGCATCAGCCCAAAATGGGAAAGAGTGGACTAATGAAGAAATAGACAATCTGATCAGCGAATACAGAAAGAAACAGAAATGGATTCACGCCCTATAATCTGCGAGTAGTCACGCCGACTGAACTGCTAATGCAGCCATCACTTAAAATTATCGACGGCCTACGGCCGTGTCGTGGGCTTCGCTCAGGATTGATTATTTAAAGCTGATTGCATTCGCCATCAGCCGGACGGCTGGGCCTGACGGCCCTGGCCGTCCTTTATTCTGAGACAGGACGGACAGATCGCCCGTAGCAACGGCGGCCGTCGTAGCCCTCATGGACATAGCCGGAATCAAAGTCGACGTACCGCGCGCCGCCCGGGCTGTCCGAATCGAGAGACGAAGACCAGAAGATGCCGTAGGACCCCACATAGATGAGATACGTGTCGTACCGGTAACCGGCGGCGGGAAGGAATATGCTGTTCCCGTTTTTCTTGCTTGTTACCTTATAACCATTCTTCCCGTTCTGAGTGGTCCAAGTCCAAGTGCACCCCGTTATTAGTTCACTCCATTCCGCATTAGTAGGCATCCGCCAACTGCCACCCCAGTTCACATGAGCAGCATCATCGGATAATTCGAGGGTCGTCTTATTATCGACTGTGCCATAACCCGAATCTGTATTATATTTGGTCAGAGTATTTTTCGAGCCATTACACCATTTATAAGTACTCCAACTATAATCATTCTTCGGACTGGTTTCACCCCAGGCATAATAATCTCCATACTCCTCAGGACTCGATGCCCCCAGATTATACGACGCCCATTTCACACTCAATCCCAAATCAACCGCCGCAGGTCCACTGCTAGGCTGAGTTACCGTCACCGTGCAGCTCGCAGTCTTGCCGCTGGCAAAAGCCGTGATTGTTGCCGTTCCCAAGGCCTTTGCGGTTACCACACCGCTGCTGGAAACAGTGGCCACGGCCGTATTGCTCGAAGACCAGGTCACGGTTTTGTCCGTGGCATTGGTCGGAGAGACTGTAGCGATAAGGGCTTCCGTCCTACCCACCGTCAAGGTCACGCTTGTCTTATTCAAACTGACACTCGCAACAGTTACCTCAATAGGAGAGTCACTATATACAGGGCGGACAATATGCCCAAGGCATCTTTCCCATTGCTCATCTAACCAGACTCCATTCCCATTTTTCCAGCGCCAGCCGCATCGATTGTAATTATTATACAACCCAGAAGATAATATGAACATCATGCTTCCTCGATACAATAAGGAAGTCCCTTTTTTGTAACCGGCTGCCGGAAAAAACAGAGAATTACCATTTTTCTTACTTGTCACTGTCCATCCAGAGACACCATTTTTTGTAGTGAATTGAAATGTACAATTCTCTTGCAGTTCTGTCACCTCTTCATACGAGGGCATTCTCCAGTTACCCTTGAGTTTGACATGGGCCACATCATCTTCTGGTTCAAGAACAATCTTATTGTCAACTGTCCCATAAGAACTAGAAAGATTATACTTTGTCAGTGTATTTTTTGAACCATTGCACCACTTATACGTGTCCCAACTGTAATCGGACTTCGTCGAAATTTCTCCCCACGCATAATAATCGCCGTATTCCTCCGGTGATGATGCTCCCAAATTGCAGGATGCCCATTCAACCGACAGTCCCATATCGACAGTCTCCATAGAGCTATTACCGCTCCCTCCGTCCACTATTTTGAGTCCATCGACGAGTTTCTTAATGAAGGACTTCGCCTGAGACTTAAGTTTGGAGAAATCGCTCCCAAGCGATGACGAGCAGTCGAGGTTGAGCATTATCAAGGCCGAGCGCCGGGTATACTCAGTAGCGAACCCCGTGTCCTTGTTGAACTCGGAATTTACCCCCCATACCCCGCTTGATGAGTTGTACTTCCATTCTTTGACATAGTCTTTCGTAATTAACGTGTTATTGTAAGTATATACATCGTCGAATCTGAAATCAACGAAAATACCGTCCACCTTTCCTTGTACCGTCTTTCCTGACGAACATGTCATTCCTTTATAGACGACATTGGTAAGAGATGACTTCGTCATATCATATATGCCTTCAATATAGAGCTTGGAATTAGTCGCTGATGTCGCATTATCAAAAGTAAAACGCACACGCGTATTCGGAGCCGGTTCCGGGATGTGAATACGGAGACTCTGGATATAATTCCTTTCATTCAATTGTGAGGCGATTTCATGGAACCGATCATTGACTTCCGCCATGCTCGATACTTCGAAAGCTTTCGCATCACTAGAGGCAAGTCCCTTAAGATTGGAACTGAACTCATTAAGATCAGTAACGTCAGAGCCTCGGAGGCCGATAGTATAGGCAACAATCGGCAGACCGGACACTTTTTCGGTAGTAATTCGCGTATGTATATCTGAACTATATGCTTTATTTGAAGGATAAAGGTAATTATCCGTACGATACTTCTTACTTACCGAACCCTCATCAAGGCCATCTGTGAAAGTCAGCATGGCGACATTTACCAAATCTGATGGAGTGACAGTGTTTTTGAGCCGGTCAATTGCATTGTCTGCGGAATAGTACAGAAGAGTTCCGATATCGGATGACAGTCCGTCAATGAAGGCATTGAATACACTTATTGTTCCCTCATCCAGCTTCTGTATCCGGAAAGTATACAAATCCTTATTGAATCCCTGTATCCCCAGATACAAGCCCGGGGAACTGGATCCTTCACGTGGAAGGACACAGGTCACGGTACAGGTGGCCTGTTTGTCGCCGGCCCGTGCCGTTATCGTCGCAGTACCGATAGATATGCCTGTCACTCTCCCATTCTCGACAACGGCAATGGATGCGTTTGAAGAGGACCAGCTCACGGACTTGTCTGAAGCATTGTCCGGCTTGACCGTGGCGACAAGCGTCTCTGTAGCCCCCATCTCCAAGGTCAGCTCCGTCCTGTTAAGGGAAACTGAGGTTACGGCTATGCGGCCAGCCTGTTTAACACTAATCTCGTAAGAGAGGGAGCCGTTCTGCTGAGAAATGAGTACTCTCCCTTCACGCGAACTGAAAGTCTTGTTCTCGTCAATAACCAGACGGACCGTAGATGTGCTCAAGGCTTTGGTCTCCATATAATGTATCCAGTCAACGTCCGGCTTGACATCAAACCCCACATTAGCCTTCACATTTACCTGTATTTCACCGCCACCGTATGGCATCTCATAACTCGCCTTGTCTATGAGTATGGCATCCTTCTGCGTCTGCTTCACGGCAACCACTTCCTCCGGGACCTCTCCTTTAAGGGCTTTGATTACAATGGATGCACTGCGGGCGTCATAAGTATCGTTATCCTTTACGTCGAACATGAGTTTGTCGCTCACCAGACCCTTTGTCCCGGTCTGCGTTATCCAATCATCCGAGATGGACACTTCGTATTGCACGTTTGACTGGACTTCCACCTCGATAGTCGCCTTGCCGGTTATTTCATACAGCTTCTTCGGAACTATTATCCCGAGATTGGCCGGCTGGTGAACCGTGACCGTCTGCGTGATATCCTCGGCAGATATCGTCACCACTGCACTGCGGTCCTCATAGGTGGTATTGGCTGTACAACTGACCTTGATGGTTACTATGCCGTCTTCCGTAACCGTCCCGGAAGAGGGAGAGACGGACACCCAGGAGTCGGAAGAACGCACCGCCCAGTCGGTATTGGTCGTGAAAGTGATTGTCGAAGTCCCTCCTTGTGCGCTCACTTCGATACTGCCCGGGCTAGAAAGCGTAATCTCCGGAGCTTTCTCACATGAAGTGAACGAAAGAAAACCAATAAAGGTGATGAGGATAGCAAAGATAACCTTTTTCATAGTAGCTAGATCGTATGTGGCTTTGACTAATGTGCTATTATGCAAATATAGGAATTAATTACATTTTTGACATCCTACGATTGCAAGAACTCGCTCCGTTCCGCCACCATCAGGCTTTCCAACATCATCTCCATTAAGTCATGAAGTCCGTTTTCTTTCTCGGCATGCTAGCACATTACCTCAGAAAGTTGTTCCTTTGTAAAAGCGATCATAAGTCTGTTTCTTTAAAGTTACAGGCTTTTTTCTTTTACCTATCTGGACACACTTTTGGGGACATTATCTCGGCCTGAATCTCGTTCAACGTCTTATCGAGGCTCACCGGATTAAAGGGCGGAACTAACAGATAGTCTTTCTCATTTTATGGCCTGTAGGAATTCGATTTCTAGGAGTACGGCTGCTGATTCGTTCTCTTACATGGGCGTCTCAAAACCTGATTATTTGGCGGAGGCGCTGGTCGATTTGACGCCAGTCTTGGCCGAGGTCGACGGTGCAGAAGCGGAGGATGTGGTCGCCGAAGGCGTAGTCCTTGTTGGTGACATCGATATCGGTCTTGGGATAGACCATGATGCCTTTTGTCTGCAGGGTGTAAGGGACGGCAGGGTCTTCCTGATTCTTGACATAACTCTCGATCTGGCGGATGTGGTCAGTGCGGAGGTTCTTGTTGACACCAAAGTGGGAGACAAACATCTCTTGGTAGTACTTGGCGTCGAGGATGATGCGCTTGCCTTCTTTCGGGTTGTCAAGGGTAACGTCAGTCTCCATTATCGGCAGCAACTCCACATCTTCTGCGTTGATGGCGTCGAAGTGGAAGGCGATTCTGGTGCGACGTACAATCGGATATTCTTCGCTGCATTCTTGGTGATAGAAGTTGCGCAGGAAGGCTTCGAAGATGCTGTTCATCACGTCTTCGTCGCGGGTGAAGTCGATGAAGCGGTATTCGCCCGGGCGCTGTTTGTCCGGCAGCATATTGGCGTGCAGCATTTCGCAGACGCTGATGATGAGACGGTAGAAACGGTTGTTGCGGTTGAGACGAACATCCTTAAACGTCCCTCGGTTGATGTCGATGATGGTGACCTTCGGGAATCGGCGGAAGGTGCG
>CAMVMG010000012.1 GCA_947168525.1 uncultured Bacteroidales bacterium | reverse complement strand
TTGCCTCACGGCCCAGGACAACTACAAGGCACTTCTGGACTATTTTAAAATAAAGCACTGATAATCAATGAGTAGAGTTATATCAACAAGGCCTGATTCGGACTCGGCTTTTCCAAATCCGAAGATCCCTAGTCTTTGCTTTATCAAGAATGTGGTAAAGAATCCCCGTATAATCATCGGGAACTACACATACTATGATGACGTGGATGGTGCGGACCAGTTTGAGAAACACGTAACACACTTCTACGATTTCATCGGCGACAAACTGATTATCGGGAAGTTCTGCGCCATCGCCAAAGGCATTGAGTTCGTGATGAACGGGGCCAACCACAGAATGGACGGTGTGACGACCTATCCATTCTACATAATGGGTGGAGACTGGGGCAGCGCCTTTGCTCCTGTAAAAGATGAATTGCCTCTGAAGGGCGATACCGTGGTCGGCAACGATGTCTGGATCGGTCAGAATGTGACCGTAATGCCTGGTGTGCATATCGGCGATGGGGCCATCATTGGGGCAAACTCTGTCGTGGCTTCCGACATTCCTCCGTATGCAGTTGCCGCAGGCAACCCTTGCAGGGTTATCAAGAAGCGTTTCGATGAGGATTTCATCGCTTATCTCCTGGACTTGAAGTGGTGGGATTGGGATATCGAGAAGATTGAAGCCAACTTCGAGGCCCTGTCCAGTGGAGATCTTTCTCTGATTAGAATGATTGCCAAGTAAATTCGAATTTATCGGTGTAAAGCATCAATGAATCGCTGGATTCCCATCAGCCCTTCGATGAATGCGAGGTTCGAGATTCGAAGTGTTTGGTCTACTATAGAGGATTTCCGAAAGGAAGTCCTCTTCTTTTGTTTACTTGTCGCCCTTTATCGGAGTTTTTCGTATAGAAAACAAAGAATAATTAGGTTTTCTGTACGATAATTCTTATATATACACTTGTTATGTTGCAACAAGTACCCTATAAGGAGTTGAAGGCTTTAGGCAACGTGCCCGTAGGCATAGAAGTCCTGCAAAGCCTGTATAAGGATTATCAGTCGCCCAATATGCATATCTCCATGTTGGAGGCCAGTGCTCTGGCGCCGGCGAGATTGCCGTGAAGAAAATGATGGGAGACTATTGCATCTACTGCGATAGCGTCCTGTTCGGTCTGATCTGTGACAACAACCTCTATATCAAGCAGACGGATGCCGGTGAGGCTGTCTTGGATGAGATTGAGCTCAGACCGCCATATCCAAGTGCCAGGGCTCATTTCTATATCACGAATGTGGATGACCGTGATTACTTGACAACGTTCATCAAAGCCACGATTCCAGCGGACTATTTCCCCAGAAACTCCTTCGGCGTAATCCCGGTCACCTTCTTGAAGAGCCGTGTAAAGTGGTTGGGATATTCGAAGCCCATCATGTGGGCCGTTTCGTTGATATTGTAGCCGTGCATCAGCAGGCTCTTGGCCTTGTCAATGATGAATGCGTGGATAGAGCCGATGGCCGTTCCACCGGTGGCTTTATGAACCAGATCTCCGAAATAGTGTGGCGAATAGGCTAGCCGGGAAGCGAACCAGGAGACGGTGGGAAGGCCCAATTCGTGTTGCAGGTCTTTGTCGTAATATTCGGCCAGCAGCGCATGGAACCGCTTCAAAAGATCCGATGTATCCTGATTTTCGCGCTCTTGCTGCCTGTTGTAAATGCGCTTACAGTAGTCTAGGATGAGACGGATGTAGGAGACCATGATACGGCGGAGGTCGATTCCGTCTTCATTTTCTCGCACCTCCAGCCGGAGTTGCGTGAGGAGTTGCGTAATCTCGAGCCATTCCGCCAGATTCATCTGCATGGCCTCCGTGGCATAATAGGAAAAGAAAGGGTAATCGGCCATCCGTTTCTCCAGGTCCGTTCCATGCAGAAGCTCAGGCGCCCACAGGAAGGCCCAGCCGGAAAGGGACAGCACAGTCCCGTCATCCTCCCGGCCTCCGAACTGACCGGGAGCGACGGCGATGATGGACGAATCGCTCACCTCCAACGTCTTCATTCCATACGAGAGCGACCTTGGGAATTCTCGCTGGATGAAAAGTCCCCAGACCCCATAGTTGTTCAGACTGCTCCTGAACGTTGTCAGCTCATCGTAATGGATAATCCCGAGGAGCGGATGCAGCTGCTCGGCTCCCTCATAGCGGACATAGACGTTAGGATTGTCGACCTTGAGAATCTTCCTCATTTCCGGTATCTAATTTTAGCAAATATAGTGATTTCCTGCAAAAATGGTAGGAATTCAGTCGAAATATCTACCTTCGAGCAGGAAATAATACCTACCTTTGTATATTGAAATAATACAATCAAACCCTATGTTAGGCACATTCACATTCCACAACCCTACCACGCTCCATTTCGGTGACGAATCCCTAAGCTTCCTCAGCAAGGAACTCAAGTCCTATGGCCCCAAGATTCTGCTGGTCTATGGCGGTGGATCCATCAAGCGTTTCGGCATTTACGACCAAGTCATGGCCGAGCTGAAAAAGGCCGGCAAGCAGGTGATCGAGCTCTCCGGCGTTATGCCCAATCCCACCATCGAAAAAGTGCTGGAGGGAGCCCGCCTGGCCAGGCGGGAAGAGGTTGACTTCATTCTGGGCGTAGGGGGCGGCTCTACGGTGGATTATATCAAGGCCGTGGCCGGATGCGCCTGGTACGATGGTGATCCCTGGCAGTACTACTTCAAGGACTGGCAGCCAATGACTTGCCGATGGATTCCCGTAGGCTGCGTGCTCACGATGGCCGGGACGGGATCGGAGATGGACAGCTGCGCCGTCATCTCCAGCCACGGCGAGCACCGGAAAATGTTTTACAATTTCCGTAATCCGGATTTTGCCATCCTGAACCCCAAGTTTACCTATACCGTGCCCAAGTATCAGATGGTGGCCGGCATCTATGACATTATGAGCCACATCCTGGAGCAATATCTCTCCGGAACGGATGACAACACCTCCGACTATATTGCCGAAGGCCTGATGCGTTCACTGATTGTGAGTTCCCGTGCGGCTCTCAAGAATCCGGAGGATTACGAGGCGCGTTCCAACATTATGTGGACAGCGACCTGGGCGCTGAATACGCTCATTGACCGCGGCAAAGCCACTGACTGGATGGTGCACATGCTGGGACAGGCCGTGGCCGCCTTTACGGATGCCACGCACGGACATACCCTGTCGGCCGTCAGTCGCCCGTATTACCGCCTGCTGCTGGAGAAATCGGCCGATGCAGTGGCAAAATTCCGCCGGCTGGCCGTCGTGGTTTGGGAAGTGAAACCGGAAGGAAAGACAGGCAGCGAGATTGCCATGGAGGGCCTGCTCAAGATGGAAGCATGGATGGATGAACTGGGCCTTGCCAAGACCATTACCGAATGCGGTGCTACACCTGAACTCATCGAAGGGATGGCCGATGCCTGTCCGATCTGTCAGGGGGGTTATTACGTTCTTTCCCGCAACGAAGTTGTTTCCGTCCTTAAAGCCAGTCTGTGATGTTCCGTACCATCTTTTCCGCCTTAGCGCTCACGGCACTACTCTCCTGCACGACAGTACCCATGCCGGAAACTCCAGAGGCTCCTCAGGAGGGGCAGAATGAGAATCCCGGCACCGAAGAGCCCACCAGCAAAACGCTCGTCGTCTATTACAGTTTCACTGGCACTGGCCGCGATGTGGCTGATTATGAGACCATTGTCATCGTTACGCCGCTTTGGTGGAGCAACATGGCTGCCATTATGCAAAGTTACTTGTTCAAGGAAGGCTCGAAGATGAAGGACAAGAAAGTCGGCCTCATCGTCTCCAGCTCTTCCAGTAGCATCTCCTCTGTTGTCTCTGATGCCAAGCGCCTGGTCCCGGATGCCCAATGGATGGGTGAAGCGTTGTGGATAAACGATAGCAATCGAAGCAAAAGCGTTGATCTCGTAAAAGCGTGGTGGAATTAAATTCAATCCTGATAATATGAATCTGTTAATCATGGCAATTATGGCCCTTACCCTAACACCCAGACAACAGGCCCTTTCGGCTATCGCAGCCTGCGAGGCCAAAGGCGACCAGACGGCACTGACTGCATGCCTGAACGAAGGCTTCAACAACGGACTTACCGTCAGTGAGGCCAAGGAAGCCCTGTCGCAACTCTATGCCTATACAGGATTCCCGCGTTCGCTCAACGCCCTGGGCACCCTCCAGGCTGTACTGGCAGACCGTGAATCCAAAGGCCTGAACACAGAACCCGGCCGCGAAGCCGATCCGCTCCCGGCAGACTATGAAGCCCTGAAGCAGGGTACCGAAATCCAGACCAAGCTCTCCGGGCAGCCCTTCAATTACGCCTTTGCGCCCCAGACAGACTACTACCTGAAAGCCCACCTGTTCGGCGACATCTTTGCCCGGAACAACCTGAGCCATGCCGACCGGGAGATCGTGACGGTAAGTGCAATCGCCTGTCTGCCCGGCTGTGAGCCCCAGCTCAAGGCCCACGTGGCCGGAGCGCTCAACCTGGGCGTCAAGGAAACGGAACTCAGATCCATCCCTTCCGTTCTGGAAGCAACTGTGGGTATGGAAGCGGCGGAGCGGCTCCGTGGAGCGCTGGCATCCGTTTTCGGCGAAAACCATCAACCGGTGCATACGGTCGATTTCAGCGTTTGGCCCAAAGGGGAACCCAATACCGCCTATGCGCAGTATTTCGTGGGCAACAGTTACCTCGCTCCCCTCTCCGGCGGCATGGCCAACGTAACCTTTGAGCCCGGCTGCCGCAACAACTGGCACATCCATCACAAGCAGGTGCAGGTGCTTGTCTGTGTGGCAGGCCGTGGCTGGTACCAGGAATGGGGAAAGCCTGCCGTGGAGCTTCGTCCCGGCGTCATCATTGAAATTCCGGAAGGCGTCAAGCACTGGCATGGCGCCGCCAGAGACTCCTGGTTCCAACACTTAACCTATCACAAGGATGTACAGGAAGGCGCCTCCAACGAGTGGCTGGAACGCGTTTCGGACAACGATTACAACAAACTGTAAATGAAACTGAAAGTATTTGTCACTTTGATGGCTATGTCAATGACAGCAAGCGGGCTGTGGGCACAGGTCGATGTCCACAGCCATGCCATTACCACCTCCTATATGGAGTTTATCCAGGCGCACGGGGCCGAAATGGACGAAGGTTTTCCCATTCCGTCCTGGAAAGTGGAAGAGCATCTCGCCTTTATGGACCAGGCGGGAATCGAGACTTCGGTCCTGACCATGCCGGCACCCCAGCCGTGGTTTGGAGACGGGGCGGAATCGGCCGCGTTCTGCCGCAAATATAACGAAGCGTGCGCTGCGCTGAAGGTGCAGTATCCCGGGCGATTCCTTTTCTGCGCCTCCCTGCCGTTGCCGGATGTGGAACGCGCCATCCAGGAAGCGGTCTATGCGCTGGACGTACTGGGCGCCGATGGAGTAAAACTGGCCACCAACAGCTACGGTCAGTATCTGGGTGATCCGGCTCTGGAGCCGCTGATGGAAGTACTGAATGAGCGCAAGGCCGTCATCATTACCCATCCGCACAAGCCTTCGGCCGTGAATGACCAGCTTATTGCCAGTGTCCCGCTGGCATCGTACGAGTACCTGGCCGAGACCACAAGAGCCATTTTCAATATGGTAGCCCACAACGTCCTGCTCCGCTACCCGGATCTCAAGGTAGTCGTCCCGCACTGCGGCTCCTTCCTGCCAAACGCACTCCCGCGTTTCAAGGGCCTTCTGCCCGTCATGGTGGGGCAGGGATATATGCAGCCGGTGGACGTGGATGCCAATGTTTCCCGTCTCTATTTCGACCTGGCCGGCGCCGCTACTGACGATGCCATCCGCGCGCTGCTCACCGTCACCACGGCCGACCATCTGCTTTATGGTTCCGACTATCCTTATGTGGCCGCACCAGCGCTGGTGGGGGCGAAAGCGTCCCTGCAGCAGCGTCTCCCTGCTTTGGGCCTGGACCCGCAGGCTGTCCTGTCGGATAATGCGCGGAGGCTCTTCGGAGCCGATATCCCCGTACGGGTGTACGGAGAAAGGGTAGTCCGCCTTGCCGAGATCGAAATTGTTCCGGAGAAACTCGCCGCGTATCTGGAATATGCCGCGGAAGTAGGCCGCGTGTCCATGGCAACGGAGCCGGGCGTCATCGCCCTGTTTTCCATGCAGGACAAGGCAGATCCCTTCAAGGTTTACATCCTGGAAGTGTATGCCGACTCTCAGGCCTACGAAGACCATATCCAGACGGCGCATTTCCGGAAATACAAGGACGGCACCGCCGATATGGTCCGTTCCCTCAAACTCATTGACACCAAGCCG
This sequence comes from uncultured Bacteroidales bacterium, assembly GCA_947168525.1. GTDB lineage: Bacteria > Bacteroidota > Bacteroidia > Bacteroidales > UBA932 > Cryptobacteroides. The sequence continues at coordinate 54,447 of CAMVMG010000012.1, read as the reverse complement.
CTGGTCGTTGCGGATTTCCTCAAAAACGCACAATAACTGAGAAAAGTAAATTCGATTATCACATAATGAAAGTATTGATTCTAAACGGAAGCCCCCGTCCCAAGGGCAACACATCCATCGCACTGGCCGAGATTGCCGGGCAACTGGAGAAGAACGGCATTGAGAGCGAAATCGTTTGGATCGGCAATAAACCAATCCGCGGCTGCATGGCCTGCAACAGGTGCATGGACAAGCCCGGAGCCTGCGTTTTCAATGACGATGTCTGCAATGAGATATCGGCCAGGATGAACGGGGCCGATGCGTTTATCGTCGGCTCTCCCGTGTATTGGGGACAGCCGAACGGGGCGGTACTCTCCATCGTCCAGCGGATGCTGTATTCCAACGGAGCCGCTTTTAGCGGGAAACCGGCCGCGGCCGTGGCAGTGTGCAGGAGAGGCGGCGCAACGGCTGCTTTCCAGTCGCTGAACATGCCTTTCCAGATGATGAATATGCCCTTGGTAACATCCCAGTACTGGAACATCGTCTATGGCCGCGAGCCCGGCCAGGCCGCTTTGGACAAGGAAGGTCTTCAGACCATGCGAACGTTGGCAAACAACATGGCGGCGTTATTGAAAGCAACCGGAGGGAAGCCACTACCTCCCCGAGAAGAGCCGTGGGAGCCGATGCATTTTATCCGGTGAATGTTGTAATATCGGTTCTCTCATTGGGCAGATTCTCCCCGTTTATCCCGATGCGGACGGTATTCTATGACAGAAGAAATCTTTTTTACAGGGCACGAGGCTGCTTGGCCGATTTATGAGAAGCTGAAGCACCATTCTCCCGAAGCCGCTGTCGAATACCAAGCTGACTCTTCGGTTCCGATCCACCGGCGAGCCCTATCTGGAATACGATGATTATTGCCCGGGAATCTCTGCGGGGAATTCGATGGGAGGCACTTACGAGCGTCCCCTGCCAGAGGATTTCCCAAAAGGATGGACGCTGGAGGAATTCGCCGATAGCCGTCCGCGCTATCGTGACGTCATCCTTGAGAACAAGAAACTGAAAGAGTTCTTCAAGGAAAACAGCTAAACACAACGCTATTTATACTTGGAATAGCTGTAGGTGGTGGTGGTTTCCGAAAGGATGGCAGACTGCCGGATGACGAACTTTTTGTCCGTGAGTTCCAGCACGTCGAAGGTGCCGTTAAGGATCATGTTGTACTTGATACCTTCCGACAGCCAGATCATTTTCTTGAAAGAAATCTTCTTTTGATCTGCGTTGTAGCTGATGGACACGGCATCCACATCCACATCGTCCAGGTCGAAATCGGTGAAGCTGCCCTTCTTGGCGATGGCGTGCGGGAAAGGGAACTCTCCGATGGACAGGTAAAAATGGACTCCGGAATAGTCGGTAACGGTACCCTTGTCGCTGGAACTGGAGGCCTCGGTCACAGAATCCAGCGTCCATACACCGTAAAGATTGCCGGTGGTGTCTCCGGTATTGTCGACACCCTGTTTTTCACAGGAAGTAAAAAGGGCCATGCAGGCAATGGCTGCAGCAAAAAGGATTCTTTTCATATCGTTTGAAGCTAATTCATTATTCAAATTCATTATTCAAATAGCTTCAAAATTCGTTCCAAAGGCCTACAGCTGCCTTTCTGCCATCCGGAAAAAGCTTTGCAGGTACCGCTCCGGAACCGACCAGCCGATATCGTCCAGGGTGATTTCCCGGCACAACTGCATGTCTTTCTCGAAGACTTCCCGGCAGCGGAGGGCGAAGGGGCCGTCGTACACGTACAGATTGTCCTCGAAATTGATGGCGAAACTCCGGAAATCCAGATTGGCCGATCCGATACAGGACAGGTAGTCGTCCGAGACGAAGGTTTTGCTGTGGATGAAATCCCCGCCGCGCTCGAAGATGCGCACTTTGCCCCGGAGCAGCCGACGGTAGAAGGAATGGTTAACCCAGAGCATGATCAGGACGTCCTGCCCCTCGGGGAACATAATTCGCACATCCACGCCCCGCTCTGCGGCATCCAGCAAGGCGCGGACCGTGGACTCCGGCGGGCAGAAGTAGGGATTCTGGATGTAGAAATACTCCTTCGCCTGCGCCAGGGCCATTTCCAGCCCGTTCTGGATAATAGGCTCGGCAGAGTCCGGCCCGTCCCCCACGAGCTGCATCACGGCACCCTCCCGGACAGGGACTGAAGACATTTCCGGCGGGGTGACGGCGGGGCCGGAGAACTGTTCCCAGGCGCGCTGGAACAGGGCGGAATAGGAAGCGACCACGCCGCCGGTCACGCGCGAGTGGGTGTCCCGCCACTCCGTATGGTACTTGTCCTGGATGTTCATGCCGCCCAGATAGCCGATCTTGCCGTCGATCACAATCAGCTTGCGGTGGTCCCGCCAGAGGAGGTCGTCAAGCATCCTGAAAGGGTTGTGCGAAGGCTGAGCTTTGATCAGATACAACCCCGGAACACCCTCGAACGCACTGTAAAAGGCCGGATTATAGGGATTGGACCGGTTTTCCAGGATAATCCTCACGGTAACGCCTTCCCGGGCCTTCCGGATCAGGATATCCCTGATGGCGGTGGCGATGGTGTCGTCGGCAAAGCGATACACCATGAGGTCGATGGAAGAATGTGCTCCCTCCAGGTCCCTGACAAGGGCGTCGAACTTCTCCTGCCCGGTAGTAAAGATATCCGCCTGGCTGCCGGGAGCGGGCAGGAAGCCGTCCTGCTCGGCGAAATATCGGGCCAGCGGACGATAGGCCTCCCGGATGCTGTCGAACACGGAGGCTGACAAATCTGCTCCGCCGCTCCGGGGAGCGCTGGAAAGAAATCGGCTGGCCCCGCAGGAAGTGAGCCCCAGCAAAAGGACCGCGAATATGAAAAGCCGTTTGCGCATAAACCTGCCAAATCCGTTTCAAAGATACTGCTTTTTGCTCAATCTGCAAACAGGGAAAAAGCCGGAGCAGAAGCGTCCCGGAAGGAAAAAAGGACGTCAGAAATTTGGCAATCTGAAACAGAATGTGTAAATTGCGGCATAATAACACGAAACTTAAACCATCCGCTGCCTGTGGATCCTATCAAAGTCATTGAAATCAAGAAAAGCGTCTTCGCCGACAATGACCAGGACGCTGCCTTGCTCCGGAAAGAGCTGAAAGGGAAAGGTGTATATCTTCTCAACCTGATGTCGTCGCCCGGAAGCGGAAAAACCACCACACTCATCAAAACCATCGGCCTTCTCAAAGACTCCCTCCGCATCGCCGTGATGGAGGCCGACATAGACTCCGACGTAGATGCCGTCAAAATCCGGGAAGCCACCGGCATCCGGTCTATCCAGTTGCATACGGGCGGCATGTGCCACCTGGATGCGGAGATGACGCGTCAGGGGCTGGACAACGTGGACATGGAGAACCTGGACCTGGTCATCCTGGAGAATGTGGGAAACCTGGTGTGCCCGGCAGAGTTCGACACCGGCGCCGTGTGCAACGCCATGATCCTCTCGGTCCCGGAGGGGGACGACAAACCACTCAAATACCCGCTGATGTTCTCGGTCTGCGACATGGTGGTGATCAACAAGATGGACGTGCTCCCCTACTTCGACTTCGACCTGGACAAGTGCAAGAAGTACATCCGCCTTCGCAATCCCAAGGCACAGGTGATTCCCGTCTGCGCCAAGACCGGCGAAGGCGTGGACGTGTTCGCGGCCTGGCTGCTGGAGCAGGTAAAAAGCTGGAAACAACAATAAAAGACCACATAATTTTATGCCTGAGATGTCAAAGAAATTCGTTCCCAAGCACTTTGGCGACGAAAATCCGAATCCCAAACTGATTAAACTGGTCCGCCACATCACGGACCGCATTCCCGGCAAAATCAAGATGACTACCAAGGCCCCCGAATACTGGGGCCTGGCCTGCATCTTCGAGGACGAGATGGATCCCATCACCCGCGAAGCCTCCCTGGACCTGCTGCTGGACATGCTTCCGGGCAGCCCGTTCAAGGTGCGCAAGCACTGGACGCGGGAACAGCTGCACCAGATGAACACCCAGAAGCACTATGCCTCCTCGGAACAGGCCTTCGACGAGCTGCTGGATAAACTGGCCTACTTCGGCATGCTGGAATACGACTACGGCGACAAATACACCAAGGACGGTCCGGTTCCCGGCACCACGTATGAGCGCAAAGACCGCGTTTACTGGGTGCCGATGTTCGTTCCGGGCAGCGCCGAATACACCAACATGAACGTGGAGCTGATGGACAAGCATCCGGAGCTGGCCATGTTCTTCGAGCGCATGACCTTCCTCCCGCTGGAAAAGATCACCCCCATGGTGCCCATGGGCGGCTCGGGCATCGGCATGCACGTGATTCCGGTAGAAAAGGCCATCTCCATGGAGAACCAGTCCATCGACATCGAGCATATCTCCTACTGGCTCAAGCGCTACGAAGGCCACCTGGGTGTAGGCATCTGCTCCTGTCGCTACGGCCGCAAGAAACTGGACGAGGGCTGTGCCGACGACTACCGCGACTGGTGCATCGGCGTGGGAGACATGGCTGATTATCTGGCAGAGACCGGCCGCGGCCACTACATCACCTACGACGAGTGCATGGCCATCCTCAAAAAGGCCGAGGACAACGGCTTCGTCCACCAGATCACCAATATCGACGGCGAAGGCAAGATCTTCGCCATCTGCAACTGCAACGTCAAGATCTGCAACGCCCTCCGTACCTCCCAGCTGTTCAACACGCCCAACATGTCCCGCAGTGCCTATGTGGCGGAGGTGGACCCTAAAAAGTGCGTCGCCTGCGGCCGCTGCGTGGAATACTGCCCCGCCGGCGCCGTAAAGCTGGGTCAGAAACTCTGCACCAAGGATGGCCCCGTCCAGTATCCCAAGCATGAACTGCCGGACGCCACGGCATGGGGTCCGGGGAAATGGACGGAAGACTACAGAGACAAAAACCGCATCAACTGCTACGAAACCGGCACGTCCCCCTGTAAGACGGCCTGTCCCGCCCACATCGCTGTCCAGGGCTACCTGAAGAAAGCGGCCGAGGGCAAATACAAAGAGGCGCTGGAGCTGATAAAACGGGAGAATCCCTTCCCCGCCGTCTGCGGCCGTATCTGCAACCGTCGCTGCGAAGACGCCTGCACGCGGGGCACCATCGACGCGCCCATCGCCATCGACGCCGTGAAGAAATTCATCGCGGAGCAGGACCTGAACGCAGAGACCCGCTTTGTGCCGGAGATTAACATCGCCTCCAGCGTGCAAAAGCGCTGGGACGAGAAAATCGCCATCATCGGCGGCGGTCCCGCCGGCCTCAGCTGCGCCTATTACCTGGCCACCATGGGCTACTGCCCCACCGTCTTTGAGAAGAACGAGGAACCCGGCGGCATGCTCCGCTACGGCATCCCCTCCTACAAACTGGAGAAGGACGTGATCAAGGCCGAAATCGACATCATGGAAGAGATTGGCGTGGATATCCGCACCGGCGTGGAGGTAGGAACAGACGTAACCATCCAGCAGCTGCGCCAGGAAGGCTTCAAGGGCTTCTACGTGGCCATCGGCTGCCAGGGCGGACGCCTGCCCGGCATCCCTGGGGAAACCCTTCCCGGCACGGTGACCGCCATCGACTTCCTGCACAAGGCCAACACCGGCAAGGAGAAAGTCTCCGGCAAGGTGGTGGTCGTGGGCGGTGGCAACGTGGCCATCGATGCAGCACGAGTAGCCCTCAGAAGCGGCGCTTCGCAGGTGACCATGCTCTCACTGGAAACCGAGGACATCATGCCCGCCTCACTGGAAGAGCGCACCGAGGCACGCGAAGACGGCGTGGTGCTCAACCCCGGCTGGGGCCCGAAGGAAGTGCTTGGCACAGATAAGGTTACCGGCATCGTCTTCAAGAAGTGCACCTCCGTTTTCAACACGGAGCATAAGTTCGCCCCGGAGTATGACGAGTCCCAGACCATCTCCCTGGAGGCCGACACCGTCATCTTCGCCATCGGCCAGACGGTTATCCTGAAGAACCTGCTCAAAGACACCAGGGTGGAATTCTTCCGCGGGGTGTATCCCGTGGCCGACAAACTCACCTACCAGACGGCGGAACCGGACATCTTTGTGGGCGGCGACGTCTTCACCGGTCCCAAGTTCGCCATTGACGCCATTGCCGCCGGCAAGGAGGCCGCCGAAAGCCTGCACCGTTTCGTGCAGCACGGCCATATGACCATCGGCCGCAACCGCAGGGACTTCATCGAACTGGACAAGGAAAACATCCGGGTGGAATCCTACGACACCTCATCCCGCCAGGATCCCGGCGTGGAACCCCGCAAAAACGCTTTCCAGGAATACCACAAGACCCTCACGGAAGACCAGGTCCGGATCGAAACCGCGCGCTGCCTCTCCTGCGGCGCTTCCGTGGTAGACCAGAACAAGTGTATCGGCTGCGGCGTGTGCACCACCAAATGCGGCTTCGACGCCATCCACCTGCACCGCGAGCATCCCGAGGCCAGCGTCATGCGCACCTCGGAAGACAAGTTCGGGGGCATCCTCCCGTACATGCTCCGGCGCGCAGGCAAAATTATGTTCAGCAAAAAGTAGTTCCGTCCATGCACGAGCTGGGAATTGTCTTCTACATCATCCGCGACGTAAAACAGGCCGCCGGGGAAAACGGCGTGACAAAGGTGAACGCCGTGGTGATGAACATCGGCGAGGTGTCTACCGTGGTCCCGGAATACCTTACGGACTGCTGGCGCTGGGCGGCCGACAAAGAAGACCTGCTCCGGGGAAGCGAGCTCAAAGTGAACGTAACCCCGGCCGTAAGCTGGTGCGAAGACTGCCACCAGGAATATCCCACCGTGCAGTACGGCAAAACCTGCCCGTTCTGCGCAAGTGAACACACCTTTCTCAGAAGAGGCAACGAAGTAGAAATCAAAGAAATAGAAGTACCTAACGATTAACATCATGGCTTGTTTCATTGCTCCCCTGGTGGAGGCCGTAGCCGTCACCGTCATCCGGAAAACCCGCGCCCGGAAAGCGGGGTCTTCCGCCGCATCCCCCTTCCTGCATCACCTCCCAGACCTGGAGAAAATGCTCTGGGGCGGGTCGCTCATGCTCATCGTAGACCATTTCATTAACGGAGAACTCACCTGGCGCTTCCCCTTCTTCACGGCGCTGGGGCAGACCGGCGGCGCAGGCATCATGCTCCGCGAGATTCTGACAGTCGGCGTTCCCATGGCGCTGTCACTCACGGCCGTGTGGGCAGTATGGGCCGTACTCAAGGACCGCCGGGCAGGCAACATGCATACTGTTTAAATCCATATTATTAACTTAAACCTTTTTACTATGTTCTTCCAAGTTTATGGGGCGAATGCCCTGGCTCAATGGGGCATGCTCATCGTGGTCCTGCTGGGTCTGATTCTCCTCAACGAGTTCGCCCGCCGTACCAAACTGGGCGGCATCATCACCTTCCTGGTCGTTCCGCTGGCCCTTACCGCGTACTTCGTGGCCATCTGGATCGGTGCAAAAACCGGTGCCGAGTGGGCCCTGAAAAACCCTACACACGTGTATATGGCCGGCTGGTTCCACTATGCCAAGCTGTATGCGGCCACGGCCGGGTGTATCGGCTTCATGATGATCAAGTACAAATGGGGCATCGGCGCCAAGCACTGGTTCAAGCCTTTCCCCTTCATCATCGTGGGCATCAACATCCTCATTGCGTGCGTCTCCGACTTCGAATCCGCCGTCATGGGTTGGAACAAGTGGTGGCTCACCTCCGAGGGCGTATGGCAGTACGGCGGCTGGCACAATGTGATGAACGGCGTGGCCGGCCTGCTGAACATCTTCTGCATGACCGCCTGGTGGAACGTATATCCTTCCAAGGACAAGAAAGACATGATCTGGGCCGACATGACCTGGGTGTACATCCTGGTCTATGACATCTGGAACTTTGCCTACACGTACAACTGCCTGCCTACGCACAGCTGGTACTGCGGTATCGCCCTGCTCCTGGCTCCCACCATCGCAGCCCTCCTGTGGAACCGCGGCGGCTGGATCCAGAACCGTGCCAACACCCTGGCCATCTGGTGCATGTTCGCACAGGTATTCCCGCTGTTCCAGGAAACCTTCAAGAACGGCCAGCAGTGGTTCAGCTGGGCCACCCTGCCCGTGCTCTATCCCAATGGCGTGGATACTATCGCCCAGCTGTATGCAGCTGCCGGCGGTGAAGCCGCAGCCGTAGGTACCACCGTAGATCCTTCCGTGGTGGCCGCCAACCCCACCATGATGGTCGTGATCAGCGCCCTGGCCCTGGTCACCAACGCCGTGGCCCTGGGCTACATCTTCGTGCAGGCCAAGAAGCGCCACATCAACCCGTACAAGGAAGACGTCTTCGTCACCCAAAAGTACTACAAGGACGCCCTGGCCCGTGCCGACATGAGCTAAGTCCCGTAAAATGGAAATACAGCACTTCCAAGTGCTTATCAAAAAGTGTCCCGGCGTTCTCACCGGGACACTTTTCCATATTCGATTGGCGTTCATATTTTTCCATTTTACGTTCAAATAAGCCCCGCGGGACGAAAGTACTTGGGAATCCTGAGAATTATGCGTATCTTAGTAAGCAAGAATACACGGATATTATAACTTGTACATATATGAGAAAAATCGCATTCCTTTCTTTCGTCCTCCTGACCCTTTCCCTGGGTCTCCATGCACAGAAACCCATGAAAGCCCCTGCCGGGGGCAAGGCCATCAGCGACCAGCTGATCGGCATCTTCTTTGAGGACATCAGCAGCAGCGCCGACGGCGGCCTGTACGCAGAACTCATCCAGAACGGCTCGTTCGAGTACAGCCCCGCGGAGCGGGACGGCTGGGGCCCCGGAACCGCCTGGAAGGTAGTCCGTCCCGGCCATTCGCTGGGCAAACTGGAAATCCGCATGGACGGGGGCATCCATCCCAACAACCCCACATTCATGCGCCTGCATACGGAGCGCGCCCGGGAGTTCTACGACTACCGCGGCTGGAAAGGCTTCGGACTGCAGAACGACGGCTTTGACGGAATCAGCGTGAAGAAAGGCCAGAAATACAATTTCTCCGTATTCCTGCGCAATATCGGCAGTGCCAAGGAGGTGCGCGTCGTGCTAGCAGAGCCCGTCCAGGGCCGCGCCTGGGGCCGGGATCCCAAAGTCCTCTCCGATGCCATCCTGCAGGTAAGCAGCCCCGTGTGGACCAAGTACGAGACCGTCCTCACCGCCGCTGAAGACTGCCCCAACGCCTTCCTGCAGGTGCTGGTGCTCACGGAAGGAGACCTGGATATAGACATGGTATCCCTGATGCCGGAAGATACCTTCAAGGGCCACGGCCTCAGGAAAGACCTTGCACAGGCCCTGGCAGACCTCCATCCCGCTTTCATGCGCTTCCCGGGCGGCTGCGTGGTGCACGGCGGCGGTGACGGCTTCTGGGACACCTACCGCTGGAAAACCACTATCGGCCCCAAAGAACAGCGCCGTGGCATCAAGAACACCTGGGGTTACCACCAGTCCATGGGCCTGGGCTACTTCGAGTACTTCCAGTTCTGCGAAGACCTGGGCATGGAACCCCTTCCCATCCTCCCCTGCGGCGTCAGCTGCCAGGGTACCAACGGCGGTTGGGGCATGAAAACCCAGGCGCAGGATGTGGTGCCCATGGAGGAAATGGACGAGTGGGTAGCAGAGGCCATCGACCTCATCGAATGGGCCAACGGAGACCCGGCCACCAACAAATGGGCCAAGATGCGGGCCGACGCCGGCCATCCGGCTCCCTTCAACCTGAAGTATCTGGGACTGGGCAATGAGGAAAAGATCACCCCGGAATTCGAGGAGCGCTTCAAGTACATCTACGAGCGGGTGACCAAGGCCCATCCGGAGATTGTCATCGTGGGCACGGCCGGTCCCGGCTCCCATCCCGACAACCCGGACTACCAGAACGGCTGGAGACTGGCCGGGGAAATCGGCCTTCCCATCCTGGACGAGCACTATTACGAGCCCCGCACCTATTTCCTGTCCAACCGTCAGTACGACAACTATCCCCGCGACCGCAAGACCAAGGTGTATCTGGGCGAATACGCCGCCAAGGACAAAAAACTCATCGACGCCCTGGCAGAAGGCCTGTACCTGCTGCATGTAGAGCGCAACGGCGATGTGGTAGCCATGACTTCCTATGCGCCCCTGTTCGCTCGCAAAGGCGCCACCAACTGGAATCCGGACCTGATCTACTTCGACAACGAGCGCCCGTTCCTCACCTGCAGCTATTACATCCAGCAGCTCTTTGGACAGAGCGCCGGGCAGTATTACTATGGCAACTGCGTAAGCATTGCCGACGCCACCGAGCTCCAGGGCCAGTCCGTCATCCTGAACACCAAGACCCGCCGGCTGTTCGTGAAACTGTGCAACGCCGGTGAAGACGCCAAGGTGGCCACCCTGAACCTGGGCCGGTTCGGCAAATTCAAGGGAACGGCCACCAAGACCACCCTGAGCGGCCAGCCGGAAGACGAGAACAACTACGATGCGCAGCCCGTCGTTCCCGTGAAGGAGAACATTCCCGCAGCCAGGAAGATGACCGTAGAAATGGAGCCCTACAGCTTTGTAATGCTGGAATTCCAACTGTAGTGCCTCCGCATGCGAGCCCCGTTTATCCTTCTGCTGCTGGTCCTCCTGGTCAGCATCGCCTGGACAACCTGGCGCCTCTGGCAAATCCTGCCTCTTCCCACGGCAGGGAAAGCCCTGGTCGTATTCCTGTACCTGGCGTCATTTCTCTGCCTGTTTCCCCACAACATGTACGGCGACCGTATGCCCCTGTGGCTGGCTACCGCCACCTATGAGATCAGTACGTCCTGGATCATCTTTTTCCTGTACACGCTACTCATCTTTGCCGTGCTGGGGCTGGGCAGGCTCGTGCACCTGGTGCCTGCGTCGCTGCTGAAAGACTCTCTCGAGGGTTCCTGCATGGTCCTGGGCATCGTCACCGTGCTCCTGGTGTACGGGAACATTCACTACCACCACAAATACCGCATCGAGCTTGACATCCGGACAGAAAAACCGCTGGAGCGGCCCTTGACCCTGGTTCTGGCCAGCGACCTCCATGTGGGCTACCACAACCGCAAGGCAGAGCTACAGCGCTGGGTGGACTTGATCAACGCCGAACACCCGGACCTGGTCCTAATGGGCGGAGACATCATTGACCGTTCCCTGCGGCCGGTGGCGGAAGGCCGATACGAAGAACAGTTCCGCAGCATCCAGGCTCCTGTCTACGCCTGCCTGGGCAACCACGAATACATCTCCGGAGAGGACGGCTCCGAGGCTTTTTACGCGCGTGCCGGCATCCACCTGCTGAAAGATGCCGTAGCGCACGCATGCGGCATCAACATCATTGGCCGGGACGACCGCAGCAATCCCAGCCGCGCCGCCCTCTGGGAACTGACGCCCCAGGCCGATTCCACCCGCTTCACCCTCCTGCTGGACCATCAGCCCGCCCACTTGGAAGAGGCCGAAGAGGCAAAAATAGATTTCCAGTTCAGCGGCCATACCCACCATGGGCAGATATGGCCGGGGAACTGGATAACCGATGCCCTCTTCGAGAAGGCGTATGGATCTTACCGGCGGGGCGACACCCGCTATTATGTCAGTTCCGGACTAGGGATCTGGGGCGGAAAATTCCGCATCGGCACCCGCTCGGAATATGTGGTGCTAAAGCTCCACAACTGAGTTCAGTTTTCAGGATATAAGGTATAGGTTTTCCCTGGGCTGGTGACCATATCGTACTCGTACAGCTGTGGGGCCACAAGTCCGTCGGCCGATGCCAGGGATTTCACCTCGGCGGGCGCATAGAGTGCATTGGGGCAGGGCCCGGATGCCTTTTTGAGCCCCTTGAGCGGGACGACGCTGCGAATCCGGAGGACGCCGCCGATAGCGGAGCTTACCTTTGCCTGACGCAGTTTTCCGCCACTCCAGGACATGTCCACGGTAAAGCCGCCGCGGGCCCGGAGCCCGGAAACGCTGCCCTCTTTCCAGGCCGACGGAAGGGCCGGCAGCAGGTGCACGGCACCGTCATGGCTCTGCAGGAGCATCTCGGCGATTCCGGCGGTTACCCCGAAATTACCGTCAATCTGGAACGGCGGATGGGCGTCGAACAGGTTCGGGAACGTACGCCCATTGGGATGGGTGCGGAAACTCGCCCGCTCGTCGGGCAGCAGCCGCAGCATGTTGGAGATGATGGTGAAGGCATGGTCGCCGTCCAGCATGCGGGCCCAGAAATTGGTCTTCCAGCCCAGGCTCCAGCCCGTGGCCATGTCGCCGCGCTGTTCCAGCGTAGTACGTGCCGCCCGGAACAGTTCCGGATGGGAGAAAGGACTGATCTGGTTGGAGGGATAGAGCCCATAGAGGTGGGAGATGTGCCGATGCTCGTCTTTGGGGTCGTCACCGTCCCAGAGCCACTCCTGCAGCTGCCCGTACTGCCCTACCTGCATGGGCGGGATGCGTCCGATGACTTCGCCCAGCCGCCTGACGTAATCCGGGTCCACGCCTAGCGCCAGGGCAGCGTCACGGGCCTGGGTCAGGGCGTCGAACACAATCTGGTTGTCCATGGTGCAGCCGGCCGTCATGGCTGTGTTCTTCCCTACCGGGCCGTGTTCCGGGCTCACGGAAGGTACCACCACCAGATAACCGTACTGGGGATGCGGCTGCATATAGTCCAAGTAAAAGTCGGCCGCACCCTTGATGACCGGATACCACTGCCGGAGGAAGTCTTTGTCGCCGGTGAACAGGTAATGCTGCCACAGGTGGGTGGTCAGCCAGGCGCCGCCGTTGGGAAACATGCCCCATTCCGGACCGTCCACCGGGCCGGCAACCCGCCAGAGGTCGGTATTGTGATGGGCCATCCAGCCGCCGCAGCCGTACATCTCGCGGGCGGTAACGGCACCCGTCTCGCTCAGTTCCCGGATCAATTGGAACAGCGGGGCGGCGGTTTCGGGCAAGCCCGTCACCTCCGCTGGCCAATAGTTCATCTCGGCGTTGATGTTGATGGTGTATTTGCTGTCCCAGGGAGCGTCCACTTTGTCGTTCCAGATGCCCTGCAGGTTGGCAGGCTGGCCGCCGGGCTGGGACGAGGAGATCAGGAGGTAGCGCCCGTAGTTGAACAGGAGGGCGACCATTCCCATGTCGTCGCTGCCGTAGAAGGCGTCCAGCCGCCTGTCGGTGGGAAGCTGGGCGTTTGCTCCGGAGGGAAGGTTCAGCCGCACCCGGCCGTACTGGGCGGCATAAACGGCCGCATGACGCTGCAGAAGCGTCTGGAAAGCCTGCTTCCTTGCCTGGGCAAGGGCCTTGTCAATCCGCACACGGGGATTCCCGGAAACGTCGTGGTAGTTCACGTAATTGGTGCCGCTGGCCGTATAGACGGTAGCATAGGTGGCGCCGCTCACATGGACGCCGGCTGCGTCGGAATGCACCTTTCCGTCCGTGACCACATCGGCCCGGAGCTCGGCATACACCGCTCCCCGGATGCCCTCATGATCTACGGGATGGATGCGGGCCACCACGGAAGCGCCTGAATAGACGGTCGATGACGGAAGCTTACAGGCATGGGTCAGGGTAAAGTTCAGGGCGCCGCGCCGGCTGGCCTCCAGTTGGATGGCCACCACATCGTCGGACAAGGACGAGAAATACCGGCGGCTGTAGTTTACACCGCCCGAGCGGAAGGAGACTGACGCTACGGCCGTCTCCAGGTCCAGGTCCCGATAATAGTTCTCGGGCGTTCCGATTCCTTCAAAATCCAGCAGCAGACTTCCCAGCGTGAGGTATTTCATACCGTGGGGACCCACGATGAACTCATCCCCCACAATCTTGGCCGCTTCTTCCTCCTTGCCGGAGAAGATCAGGTCGCGGACCTCCTGCAGATGCTGCCGTGCACGAGGGCTGTTGTTATGGTGCGGGCTCCCGCTCCAGAAGGTTTCGTCGTTGAGCTGGATTTCGTCGTGTGACGGCCCGCCGAACACCATGGCTCCCATGTGGGAATTGCCCAGGGGCAGCGCCTGCAGCCATATTTCAGCCGGGGCGTCATACCAGAGTTTATCCTGAGCCCGAAGGCAAAGGGATGCAGCCAGAAAGGCCGACAAAGCCAGAACGATTCGTTTCATATAGTCTTAAAGATTGATTTTCAGCTGTTTTCCATTGTAATCGACCGTTTTTTCACCCTGCATGCCCTGGCCAAAGTAGACAATGCGGAAACGCCGGGTCTCCAGCATGCCGGGATAGCTTCCCTCCCGATCTCCCAAGGTGAGCGTCCGGCCCTGGAGACGGATGCCTATGGTGCTGTACGCGCCCCGGGTATATCCCTGGCCGTCGAATTCGTCCTCATAGAGCGTGAAAGAGCCGTCGGCGCCCAGATAAACACGCAGTTCCAGCTGGTCCCACGGCTTCTCGTCACAGTACTGCACATCGGGGCCCAGGGGGATGATGGCGCCGGCACGGGCATACAGCGGACAGCGGTCCAGGGGAGCGTCGGCCTTTACCGTGCGACCGCCCCCAAGCGGCTTGCCGGTCCACCAGTCGTACCAGGTGGTGCCTGCGGGGAGATAGACGTCATAGGTTTTGGGAGCCTTCCAGTCAACGGGTTCGTCGGAATAACGCCTGGTCTCTTCCGTGAAAAGGGCCTTGCTCACCGGCGCAACCAGGAGGGACCGGCCGAACAGGAATTCGCCGCCCAGTTCCCATACCCGGCGGTCTTCCGGGAAATCCATTACCAGTGCCCGCAGGAAGCTGTCATCGGCGCTACTCACCTGCCAGGATGTGCTGTAGATATAAGGAAGGAGCGCATAGCGCATGCGGATGGCTTTTTCTATGGCGTCATAGACAGGGTCGCCCGGCTGCCCGAACTCCCAGATCTCACGCCGGGAAGACTCCCCATGGCTGCGCATCATGGGATTGAACAGGCCGAACTGCAACCAGCGGACATACAGTTCCTGGAACAGCGGGTTCCGGGAACAGGTGGCCGGCTCTCCCCGCTTGTTGTAGCCGCCGGGGAAGAAGCCGCCGATGTCGGAATTAAAGTGCGGGATGCCGGTGAGGTTGAATCCCAGCCCTGCGGCTATCTGGTGGCGGAAGTCGTCCCAGGTAGACTGGACATCCCCGCTCCAGGTATTGGCGCCGGTGCGTTGCTGCCCGGCATAAGCCGACCGAGTGAGCACCACAGGCCGGCGGTCGGACACACCCAGCTGCTTGCGGGTCACGCCCTCTACGGACAGCAGCGGGAAGGCATTCAGGACACTCCTGTAAGAGCCCAGACCGGTCATCTGCTCCAGGTCGCTGTCTTTGTAGTCCAGGTGGTCGGGCTCGGTGGAATCCATCCACCAGCCGTCAATCCCCATCTTCTCCAGCCGAAGCAGGTGGTTCCAGTAAATGTCACGCGCCTCGGCACTGAAGGCATCGTAAGGTAGTACGCCGGATGGGTAGTCCCTGCGCGGCGGCCAGTCGGTGAGGCCGCTCTGGGGCCAGGTGCTGAAGTGCAGCAGGTGCCCCTTGGCATCCAGTTCCCGGTAGGGTTTGGTCATCGGCCCGAACGACGCCCAGATGGAAATGAGCATGTGGGCGTGGTTCCGGTGGGTTTCATCGATCATTTCCTGCGCGTTGCGGAAATCCTCGCTCAGGAACTCCATGGCATTCCACTGGTAATTGTTGCCCCAGTACTGCCAGTCCTGGATGACGCAATCCAGCGGAATGCCCCGCTCGCGGTAGCCCCGCAGCACGCCCAGGTATTCGGCCGAACTCTTGTAGCGCTCCCGGCTCTGCATGAACCCGTAGGCCCAGAGCGGCAGCATGGGCACATGGCCGGTGAGGCCGCGGATGCCCGCAATGACCCCGTCGGCATTCCCGCCAAAAATAAAGTAATAGTCTATCTGGGTACCCACTTCAGACTCGAAGCTGGCCAGGTTGTCCTTGTCCGTGAAGGTACCGGTGGAGGGGTTGTCCCAGAAGATGCCATAGCCCTTGACAGACTGGACGATGGGAACAAAATCCTCGGTATTGTCCTGCCGCAGGTAACGGGTTTTGCCCGTGAGGCTCAGCTGTCCGTCCTGGAGGATGCCCAGCCCGTACAGGGGCTCGCCCTCCTCCAGACGGAAGGCCTGCCGGGTGACATAGGCGCCCTTGTCAAGGCCTTCGGTGCGCGCGGTAAACGACGTTTCTCCCTCTTGCAGAAGGGTTTTCCCGGAGGCCGTCGCAAAGCGCACGGTGCCATCGGGCGAAACGCTCACCCGCAAGGCGGAAGAGGTGTAAACATGCGTCCCCTTGTTCACGCGTTCCCCTACCCGGACTGTGCCGGGGGCGGCCGTCACCGATACGCTGCCGTCATGGAAGAGGGACGCGTCCGGTGCTTTCTGGATCCGGACCACAGAAGGGGTGAAAAAAGTAACTTTTACCTGCGGGGCAGGGGCCGATGCCATGACGACCAGGGCTAGCAAGAGGGATTTCATACTCAGAATGTCTTTTCAAGGGTGAGAACGCCGGCGGAGAAAGGCTCCACCTGGAGGGTCAGCTTTTGCCCGTCTGTGGCGGGAGAAGCCTTCCGGAGTGCGACGGCCTGCTTGTTTTCCATGCTGTTGGCCGCTTCCAGCGATCCGGGGGCATAGTACTCGTAGGCGGAGGAGGAGATGCCTTTCCAGTCACCGCCCACCGACAGCGCATAAGCCTTTTCCGTAGGATTCACCACCTTCACTATGACTTCGCGGCCATTCTCAGACAGCGTAGTGACCACGCTCAGCTCACCGGTGTCGCCGCTGTAAGCCAGGCGGTAACGGGAGAAATGGTCGTACCAGAGCTTGGTCACCTGGTAGTTGGGCGCTACGAACACATCCTTGTAGTCGAAGTTGATGAAAGCATTGTTCCAGTCGGGGGAATCGGTGCGGCGGATAAAGAGCGCAGCGGCGCCCATGGCCACCACATCCCGCTGTTCACACATGTTCAGGAACCCGCCCGCAAAGAGGCCGGTACGCCAGTCGATGCTCTGGAGATTCCATTCGGAGATGAAGAGCTTGATGTTGGGGTTGGGGCAGGCGGCAATCATCCTGGCATAGCAGTCGTACTGCTCACCCAGCCGGGCAGGCCCGGTGGCGTATCCGCCCTGCTGCTCGTAATGGTGCAAGCTCAGATAGTCGAAATACGCACCGGAACGGTTCAGGAACTGTTCATCTTCCTGGAAACCGCCGCAGGCGATAATCTTGATGGACGGGTCCACTGCACGCATGGCCTCGGAGAACTCCCGGACACAGGCTTCGTAACGGTCGATGCCCATCTCCCACATCTCGTTGTCAATCTCCCAGTATTTCACGTTGTAGGGTTCCGGATGGCCGTTGGCGGCCCGTTTGGCTCCCCATTCGTCCGTGGCGGGAGCGTTGCAATAGCGCACCCAGTTCACGGCATCGGCCAGGATCTGGTCATGCTCCTCTGCCGGGCGCTCAAAATGGACCGACACCACGATGACAGGCTCGGTATTCACTTCCCGGCAGAAGCGGATGAATTCGTCGGTGCCGAAACAGTTTTGGTCGTAATCCATCCACATCCAGTGCGGCCAGCGGTAGCGGTCTTTCTGCGGGCCTACGCCCCACTGCCAGTAATACTGGGCTACATAGCCGCCGCCCGGCCAGCGCAGGCAGGTGGGATGCAAGTCCTTCACCGTCTGCAGGATATCCGGCCGGAAGCCGCCCAGGGCCTGTCCGGTAGCCGTGGACAGGCTGAACTGGTCAATCTGCACGGTTCCGTCCTGCACCAGGATGGCGAATTGGGCCTGGTCGTCCGAGAAATCGGCCTGCAGGCTCACGTCCATGCATTTCCATTCAGGGCCGGGCACGCCGTAGTGCTGTTCGCGCAGCACTTTCCCGTCACGGACAATAGCCACCGAGACTTTTCCGTCGCCTTTGGCGTAGAAGGAGCCCACATAGGTTTCCCCCTTCACGATATGCTGCGGCCCCTGGGAAACGCCTGCAGGCGATGCTCCGGCCTTGATTTCCTGGCTGTAGTCCATATTCACCGCATCGCCCTTGACCAGGCGGTACTCCCCTTGCCCGAAAGCATTCCACTGCGGGGCCACCGCGGGAATCTTCACCGCATCCGGCGTGCCTTGGAAATAGACCTTTTTACCGTCCAGGGAGCTCACGCGGATGTTCCGGTACAGGGCCTCGGTGTAATTCACCCAGAGCACCAGGTCGTTATGGCCCGTGCGCTCCAGCTTATTGTACGTAAGCACTTTCTTCCTGTCCCAGAATACCTGGGCCGATGTCCCCTTGCAGCGGATGCGCAGCTTGTGCCAGTCTTGCCGCTCGTTGATCTGGTCGTCATTGGCAGCCTTGGACACCAGCGGGTCCAGCGTCTTCACCAGGCGCGTCCTTCCGCCGAAGAAGGGCATCTCCTTCTCCACCATCGTGGCAATGGCAAAGTAGGGCTCCGTGGGCTGGGCCGACACCGCCTGCCGGGCACGCGCCTCATCGGC
This sequence comes from uncultured Bacteroidales bacterium, assembly GCA_947168525.1. Classification (GTDB taxonomy): domain Bacteria; phylum Bacteroidota; class Bacteroidia; order Bacteroidales; family UBA932; genus Cryptobacteroides. The sequence goes on along the minus strand of CAMVMG010000012.1, from coordinate 35,964 downwards.
CGCCTGGATCTGGGACTGGGTCTGGGCGGGGGTGAAGGTCCTTACCTCGTAATAAGGATTGTGCAGGCGGACGTAGTAGGGCTCGCCGTCGGAGAGGTTGCGGAAGGCGAAACGAATGTCCATCAGGCCGCCGCTCCAGGCGCGCCGGGCCAGCCGGTATGAGCGCCAGTTCACGTCCATCGAAATCTCGTAGTCGTCAGTGTCCAGCGAAACCAGCGGCAGTGGCTGTTCATAGCGGGTGGGCGAATGCAGCACGGCGTCGTCGTCCATGAACCAGCCGTCGAAATAGCCGTCCCGCGGCGGGATGCCCGGATAATGCTCGGGCTCGAAAGAACGCTCATAGATCAGTTCTTGCCACACGCCGTTATTGGCCGAAAAATAGATATGTTCGAACAGCTGGCCGTACAGCATCGGGTCTATCAGGCCCTCCGGCTGTGCGGAGCGGATGTCGATGGCCGCCTTTTCCTGTGCCGGAGACGGAACCGCCAGACACAGAGCTGCCAGGAGTGGAAGAAGCTTTTTCATATTATGCAGATTATTAATTATTTCCGCCAAAACCCTGCTGTATGTACGCAGCAGGCTATTTAGCTAAATTGCAGTCTTTCAGTAAGTTCGTCAATTCACTTTCGCGAACGAACACCGGGATGGTGCGCAGATCCACGTCGGTCTGGATCCACTCTCCGCCGTCGTAGTGCTCTCCGGTCCAGAAATCGGTCCAGCCGCCCTCGGTGACGGGAAGATAGGTGGTCCAGAGCTGCGTTCCCGCCAGCGTGACGGGATTCACCAGCAGCGCCGGGCCGAACATGTACTCGTTGTCCTGTTGCAGCGCATCGGGATCGTCCGGAAAATCAAAGACCAGCGGACGCATGAGCGTATAACCTTCGCGAGAAACCTTCCGGGCACAGGCAAGGATGTAGGGACGCATCTGCTCGCGCAGGTTCATGTACGAAGAGACGATGGCATAGGTCTCTTCCCCATAGCGCCAGGGTTCGGTCTGGCTCATGTAGCCGTGTACGCGCATGAAGGGCAGGAAGGTGGCCACCTGTACCCAGCGGAGCAGGCGCTCCTGGTAGTCGGCCGATGTATATTGGTCTGCCGGGCGGAAGAAGCCGCCGGCGTCGAAGGTCCACCAGGGAAGTCCGGTGGCCATCTGCCCCAGGCCGCCGGCCACCTGCCTGCGGAGCGTTTCCAGGTCGTTGCCTACGTCGCCGGACCAGGTGACCACGCCATAGCGCTGGATGCCGGAAAAGGCGCTACGGGTGAGGATGACAGGCTCGTGGTCCGTGATGTCCTTGAGACCATTGTACATGGTGCGGTTCACGATAAGCGGATACACATTGCGGTACAGCTCGCCGGGAAGAGCGTTTCCGGCAATCCGCCGGCCGGCCAGGTCGTCATTCTCGGGCTCGGTGGCGTCGAACCACCAGGCGTCGATCCCGTACGGGACGGCCAGGCTGTCTCGGAAACTCTGTACATAGAAAGCGGCGGCCTCCGGGTTGAAGAAATCCACCCAGTCAGTGCCGTCGATATAATAGCCTTTTTCCTGCAGCTGCGCTCCCAGGTGACAGTTGCGGTCCACTTTGGACCACACCGAAATCATGAAACGGGTATCCTGCCCGTGGAGCGCACTGGTAAGGGCAGCCGGATCCGGATAGTGTTCTTTGTCAAACTCCATGGAGTTCCAGCCGGTATTCCCCCACCACTGCCAGTCCTGGACAATCACGTCCAGGGGCTGGTTGCGGGCGCGGAATTCCCGCGCATTCTCCAGGATTTCGTCCTGGGAATGGTAGCGCTCACGGCAGTGGATGTAGCCGAACATCCACTCTGGCATTTCCGGAACCGGCCCGGTGAGCGTGCGGTAGGCCGATATCACCTCGTCGGCCCCGCCGGCGAAGACGGTGTAGTCCAGCGCCCGGGCCACGGGGGAACGGAATGTGGTGGCATCGTCCACGGCACGCCAGTAGAGGACAGGCTTGTCGCCCCGGACGCCCTCCGACTGCAGGGTGTGCTTTCCGGCAGTGAGGGTGACGATGGTGGAAGTAGTGGGAGGGAGCCATGTGTTGGTGACATCCACAATGGGCTCGTCGTCAATGCACAGGAACTGCCGGCGGGACATGGCCTGGCCGCAGTCCAGCATAATGGCATAGTCTCCATCGGCCGGAACGTCCCATTCTCCGGAGAAGCTGCGGTACCAGCGCTGCTCGCGGCGGTTGCCGGCCGTACCGGTGGCATTCACCGTCTCTCCCCTTCCCTGCTCCTGTTCTGGCTCCAGGGCTATCGCGTTGTCGGCCGGGTTGAAGTCTGTGAGACCGTAATTGTTCCACAAAAGACCGTATCCCTTGCTGGAAAGGACAAACGGGATGGCAATCTGGGTGTTCACCTGTGTAAGGCGGCGGGTAAGTCCGCGCACGTTCAGATAGCCGTCCTGGAACTGCCCGGTTCCAAAGAGGGCTTCGTCCTCCGGCGAACGGAAACGCTGGGAAACCGTCCAGGCCGGCGTGTCGCCGATGTCGGCACGCTTTACCTCCCTGCCCCCGGGAATCTCCGAGAGCAGCGTATTTCCCGCGGCGTCCAGGAAGGTGAGGGTTCCGTCGGCCTTGTTGTAGCGGGCGGTGAGGGCAGCGGTGCTAAGTTCCACCTCCGTCTCCGTCTTGGTAATCCTGTAATCGGGCGTGGAAACCTTTTCCGTGTACACCAGTTCCTCCGGGAGCACGGCACCCTCCGGAATCATCTGCACGCGGATAGAACGCTCGGTAAGGGGCTGCAGCACCAGGGTACCGTCCGGAGTGGAAACCTTCACGGGTACCTTGGCACAACCCAAGAGCAGAAGCGGTAGGAGAATATATAAATGTTTCATTTTCATTGATTTACGCAAAAGCCCTGCTGTCTTCATGCAGCAGGGTTTTTCGACAAGTAATTGACAGGTAATGAGTTACTTCTTCAGGACAATCTGCTTGCCCAGCACCAGCTTGTCGCCGGAGTCGTCCACCGTCCAGTACTGCGGCTTGCGGGGGCCGTCGCCCTCGGAGTGATGCACCACATAACGGAGCTCGCCGTCGAAGGTGCGGAACAGCATGCCGTGGCCGGAGTTGTTGCCCAGGAAGGGTTCTTTCTCCTGGATCCAGGGTCCGGCGATGGTACCGGACTCAGAGTAGCACACCACCTGCAGGTAGCGCTCCTTGCCCCAGGTGCTCCAGAGCATGCCCAGCTTACCGGTCTGGGTGCGGAACATCTGCGGTCCGTCCGTGACCCAGCCGGGCATCTTGAGGCCGAAGGTGGCCTCGCCCAGGCCGTTCATCTCTCCGCTGGGAGGGCACTCGGAGGCGCGGAACATCGTCACAGGCCATTCGGAGATGGTATGGGTGAGGTCCGGGGACAGCTCGATGTAATCCATGGTGCCGTCGATGAGCTGGGTCCACTCGTGTACGAAAATCATGTAAATGTGGCCGTTTTCCTCATAGAGAGTGCCGTCGATGCAGTCCCACTCGTAGGGCTGATAGTCATAGCCGGGCGTGACGGAGAAAGGCACGAAGGGGCCTTCCGGGCTCTCCGAGCGGAGCAGGTAGGTCTGGTTGTGGGGCACATTGTACCGCCGGGGAATGGCCTGGATAATCTCGCTGTGGTCGCTCCAGGTACCTGCATAATAGTAATAATTGCCAATCTTGTGGATTTCTGCGGCGGCGGCGAAACCGGCTTTCTCGCACCAGGTGCCGCTGAGGTCGATCACATTGTAGGGGCCTTCCCACATCACGAGGTCCTTACTGCGGTACTGGCGGCCTCCGGAGGAGGTGAGATAGTAGGTCTGGGTGGCTTCATCGGCCAGGATAAAAGGGTCGCTCATGGAGAGGTCGTTGAAATGGACCGTACGGATACGGTTCATCTCTTCCCGCATGCGGCGCATGCGTTCGGCCATGCCGGTGGTGTCCCGGTTAGCCGTAGCCGATCCGCCGAAGTTCCGCTGGCCAGGGTCTGCCGGAGGGGCTTGCTCCACGGGCTGGATGACCTTTTTTTCGGGAACTGGAGCGGGAGCGTTGTTTTCTTTGCAGGAGAAGGCCGCAGCTGCGGTCAACGTGAGCAGAAAGGCAGTTTTGAACAGTTTCATACGATTATCAGATTAAATGTTATCTATCCGTGCATAGCATTACAAATTTAATAGATAGAGCCCATTCCCGGTTTTAAGATTAGACCAAAATCTTTCAAAAACACGCATACGCGGCACCTGCGCTTGCACGATACCGGGAGTTTCCCTATATTTGTATATGAAAAAAATCCTCTTAACCGCTCTTCTGACGGCTGTCTGCTGCAGCCTGGGCGCCCAGGAAGAGGCCATCCGCCTGCTCAGGGAAAACCCGGACCGCGCCTCCAACAACATGCACTCTTACGAGTTCAATCCCATCCGGGATACGCCCGCGCCCAAGGGTTACAAAGCCTTCTATATCTCGCATTACGGCCGCCACGGTTCCCGTTACGAGCAAAACTCCACCTTTGCACGCAGAGCCCAGCAGGCCTTCGCCTATCTGGATTCCCTGCACCTTCTCACCCAGACCGGAAAAGACCTCTGGGCCGACGTAGAAAAGGTGGTAGATGCCCACAAGGGCATGGAAGGATCCCTTACCCCCCGGGGTGCCATGGAGCACCGCCTGCTGGCTGCCCGTATGTCGGAACGTTTTCCGGACATTTTCAAGGACAAGGACCGGGAAGAGGTAGACTGCATCTCCAGCACCAACTTCCGCTGCATCGTGAGCATGAACAACTTCACCTATTCCCTGAAGGAGAAACGCCCCAGGCTGCAGTTCACCTTCACCAGCGCAGAGCGGTTCATGGCCTACATCAACCCCAGCCTGTTTGTTCCGCGTCCCGGAGACCCGCCCCGTCCCCCCTTTCCTGCCGGCGGCTTCCCGCGCCCGCAACAGCAGCGTCCCCAGGCCTTCCAGCCTTTCCCCGGGCAGAGCGGCTATGACTTCACCCGCTTCCTCACCCCTCTGCTGACCGACTACGACACCGCCCTCAAGGCCCTGGGCAATCCCGAGCCGTTCGTCCGGGCCATCTTCAGCGCCGGCGGCCTGTGCCAGCTGATCGACTTCCTGGGCGTAGATATCTACCGCAAGTACTTCACCCCCGAAGAACTGGCCTATCTCTGGGCCGAAGGCAACGACTCCATCTACCGGATGTGGGGCGGATCGGCCGAGAACGGCGACGTGGTCCGCTATGCCATCTGCCCCCTGCTGAGGGACTTCATCGAAAAGGCCGATGCCGCCCTGGAAAGCGGCTCGCACCGCGCTGCAGACCTGCGGTTCGGCCACGACACGTCCATCCTTCCGCTGTTTGCCCTGCTGGGCGCAGACGATCCCCAGGGCCGCATTATGCCGTACAGGGAGGCCCACAAGATGGGCTGGTATGCCTTCTTCCAGGTTCCCATGGCCACCAATATCCAGATGGTGTTCTACCGCAACAAGAAGGGGGAAGTCCTTGTCAAGATTCTGTACAACGAGCAAGAAATCACCTTGCCCGGCATCCAGCCCGTGTCCGGTCCCTACTACAGCTATCCGGAACTCAAAGCCCACTTCTACCGGCTCATTGAGAAAGCCTCCGAGCCCTGGGCCCGCGCCGCCCGGGAAGCCGCTTAAGGCTTCTCCAGCCGCACAAAGCCCCCGCTTCCCAAAAGAAGCGAGTCAAAAGCAAGCGGCACCCGGGCATAGAGCGCCTCCACAGGATACCGCGAGAGACTGTTGCAGTGGGAGCAGGAAGGCAGCGTAAGTTGAAAGCCGCCCTTGCACAAAAGGTAAAAACGGTCCCGGAGCGCATCGTAGGAGAGCGAGAGCGGTTCCGCCTCCAGCATCCGGGGAACACCTCCTTCCGCATAGTCCAGGCTCCGCTGGCTCCAGACACTTCCCCCCGCAGAGGTAAATGCTGCGGGGGTTTTGTCTGTCCCCACGCCGGCCACCATCACGCTTCCGCCTCCGGCAGCCACGGCGCAGAAGGCCATCTCCGGGTAAAAGCCCTGATAATGGGCATTGAAATCCAGGATGGTCCACTGTTCCCCGTCCCGGGTGCGGAGGATTTCTCCGGCATCGGTCACGGCCCACAGCGTGCGTCCGTCCGCGGCGATTGCACGGAGACGCCCCCGGGAAGGAGCAGCCTTCCGGGAGAGGATTTCCCCGGAAGGCGTAATGTGGAGCAACGCTGTTCCCGCCGTGTCCAGGGCGAAAAGCGTGTCTTCCACGAGTGCCAGCGACACCAGCGGGGCCTGTAACGGAAATGTATCTGTCGGTTTTGCTTCCGCATCCAGGCGGGCGATGCGGTCCCCGGCGGCCACGAAACCGTCCCGGAAGGCCACGGCCGCCCGGAAAGTATCCTGCCCCCATGCCGCCGTGAAGCAGCACAGGAGCAGGAAAACCCACAAGCCTTTACGCAGCATTATTTGCTGGAGCGGCTGACAATCTTGAACTCGTCGAAGGCCACCTTGAGCGGAGCGGCTTCCGGCATGGTAAAGCCTCCCCGGCCACCGCCGAAGGCCCGCATCATGGCGGGCATGGCGCCGCCGCAGCAGAGCACACCGGCCTTCACATCCCGGAGTTGGGCGCGTGCCGTGCCCATTTTCTCGTATTTGCGGCCGTCTACGGAGTACCAGGCCGTGTAAAGGTCTCCTTCCTTGACCAGGCGCAGGTACAGCACGTTGTCTGCGCCGATGATGCCGTCCATCGGCAGGGAAACCAGCGATTTCTGGGAGCCGTTCTCCTCTACCAGCAGCTGGAGCTGCCCGGCGGCGGGGACATCCAGACGGCGGAAGTTGAATGTGGCGCTATAGACGAACTTCACAAAGTTGTCGTCGCATTGGTAAGCTACCAGGCCGGCATTCTGGGCGGGAGCGGCGGGCGTGGTGAAGCAAGTAAGCCTGGTATCCACTGTCCAGTCAGCGTTGGCCTCCTGAACCAAGATGTTGGGGGCGTCGTTCTCTTCCTGGGCGATATCGCCCTTCCCGGAGGTGAGCACCAGCGAGCCGGGACGCTCAGTGAGCGACCACAGGGCAGGATCTTCCCGTACGGGCTGCCACTGATTGCCCAGCGTGGGCTTCTGGAAGCTGTCGGACACGCCCTTGGTGCCAAAGATCACGGTAAGGACACGGCTGTCTCCGGTGACTTTGTCGGAGAGGGTTACAGCGGCCGTACCGGGCACGGCACCGGCCTGCTTCACGGAAACTTCGATGGCGGGATCGGCGGCCACGGCCTCCACGAGCGGGGCCTTACCAGGCTTCATCACATAGCTCACCTGGCTGCTCTCCCCTATCCGCACGGCCTTTCCGCCCACTTTCAGGGAGGCGATGCCCATCTGCGGCATCACCTTCACGGCGAAGGAATCTTCCCGCGTGACGCCGCCGGCGGTAACCTGGCAGGTGATGGTGGCCACACCCATGCGGCGGGCAGTTACGGTACCGTCGGCCGACACCGTGGCGACAGCAGGATTATTACTCTTCCAGATGCCCTTGAGGCCGTTTTCGAAACTGTCATCGTTCATGCAGGCGGAGAAGCTGGCGCGGGTGACATCCCCGATGCGGAGCACGTTGGCATCGGCCGACGCCCAGACGGTCTTGAGTTTGCGGTCCAGGCTGCCGGACATGTTGGCGCTCACGGTGCCACGGATATCGGCCGACGAAGCGCCGATTTCGAAGACATAGCGGCCGGGATCAAAGGTCATGCGGTCTTTGTCCATATCCCAGAACCAGAGGTCTGCGCACTTGATGCCGATGGAGACGGTGCGGGTCTGTCCGCGGGGAATGCTTACCCGCTGGAAGCCTTTCAGGCGCTTCAGGGGGCGCTCCAGTGCGGCCGGGCTGTCCGGGGTGGACACATACACCTGCACCACCTCGTCGGCGCTGAAATCACCGGTGTTGGTGACATCCACGCTCACGGTGACTGCGTCGTTGGGCGTAATGGCGGTTTTGCTGATGCGGAAGTTGCTGTACTCGAAGGTGGTATAACTGAGTCCGTAGCCGAAGGGATAAGAGACTTCCCGGTCGAAATACCAGAGGGTGCGTCCCTGGGCTCCGGCGCTCTTGCGCAGGTTGTAGTCGGTGATGGCGGGAAGGTCTTTCACGCTCTTGAACCAGGTGGCGTTGAGCTTGCCGCCCGGGGAGACCTCGCCGAAGAGGATGCGCGGAATGGCCTCTCCCTGCGCCTGGCCGTTGTATCCGGTCCAGAGGATGGAAGGGATGGAGGCGAGGTGGCAGAATTCTTCCACCTCCACGCAGCCCAGGGTCTGCATCACCACGATGGTGCGGGGATTCTCAGCGGCCACGGCCTTGATCAGGGAAAGCTGGTTGCCGGGGAGCAGGAGGGTGAGGCGGTCGGCCTCTTCGGTGGCGGTATTCTCGTCGGTGCCCACGAAGACCACGGCGACGTCGGCCTCACGGGCGGCCTTGAGCGTGGCCTCGTCGATGGGGGCGTCCTGCGGGGCCTTGTACACCAGATAGACCGTCTGCGGGCCATTGAAGCCCAGTTTGAGGGCGTTGGTCTTCATGGGCATGCTGGCGCCGTATACGCCGCCCACACGGGCACCGGAAGCCTTGGTGGCCTCGATGCGGCCGATCAGGTTACCGTCCGGGCCGCCTACGCGGATTTCCACGATACCGCCTTCGGTGGGGATGTTCAGGCCCACGGTGATGTTCTCGATGTTGGTGATGTCCACGTTGTCGTAGGCGGTCCAGGTGCCGTCGTCAATGGAGCGGACCTGCTCCTCCTCGCCCATGCCGGAGCCCACGGTGATGCCCTCGGCGGAGGCGGTGAACTTGGTGGCGTCGTAGCGGGTTACCGTGCCGTCGGTCTTCTCCACTTCGAAGTAGGCGATATACAGCAGGTTGCTCTTGCTCTTGATGTCTCCGCCGGTAGAGAGGGTCACGTCCACATCATAGCCTTTCTGCGCCAGATAGGCCTTGATGCCGGCATAGGGAGAAATCATGGCCGATGCCTCCGGCCGGCCGGAGTACGGCCCCAGTTCCACGTCGTCCGCCTGCGGGCCAATCAGGGCAATCCGCTTCAGGCTGCCGGGATCCAGCGGCAGGACCTTGCCCTCGTTTTTCAGCAGCACCGGAGTGCGGACGGCCAGCTCTGCGGCCAGGGCGCGGTTGGCGGCGGAACTCACCCGGGAAGGCTCCGTGAGGGTGTACGGGACCATCTGGTCCGGGTCGAACTCGCCGGTGCGCATCCGCACGGTGAACATGTTGATGAGGGCGCGGTCAATATCGGCCATGGGAAGGAGCCCCTGCTCATAGGCGCTGATGGCGAAGCGCTGGTAGATGCTGCCGCAGTCGGAGTCTACGCCGGCCCTCAGGCCCAGCGCCGTGGCCAGTTCACGGGTTTCTGCGTAATAATGCCCGTTCCAGATGTCCTCGATGGCGGCGCAGTCTCCGGTGACATAGCCTTTCATGCCGTAGGTACGACGGGCCAGGGTGTCCAGATAGAAGGTGCTGGCCGACGTGGGCACGTGGTTGACGGCGTTGTAGGAAGACATGATGGAGGGCAGTTTCTCGTCCTCGATCAGGCGCTTGTACGGGTACAGGTAGAATTCCCGCATGTCCCGGCTATCCATGTTGGAGCTGCTCACATGGCGGTCGAACTCGGAGTTGTTGGCAAAGTAATGCTTGGCCGTGGGGACCGCCTTGAGGTATTTGGGGTCGGAGCCCATGAGGCCGCGGACAAAGCCGCGGGCCATCTCCGTCGCCAGGAAAGGATCCTCGCCGTAGGACTCACCGGTGCGGCCCCAGCGGGGGTCGCGGACCGGTTCCACCACCGGCGACCAGAAGGTAAGGCCCTTGGTGCCGGTCTGGTAAATGGCACGGGCTTCGTCGGCAATGGCCGACGCCATACGTTCGGTCAGGGCGGGGTCCCAGGTGGAGCCCAGGGCCACGCTGTTGGGGAAGGAAGTGGGTCCCAGCAGGCCGACGGAAGGGTTGGCGCCGGAGAGCACCCCGTGCAGGGCCTCGCTCCAGACATTATAGCCTTTCACGCCCAGACGGGGCACGGCGGCCATGTTGTTGCCCAGCAGGGCCTGTTTTTCCTCCAGGGTGAGGCGGGACACCAGGTCCGTGGCCCGTTCCTCGAAGGAATAAGACGTATTAAGGTAAATGGGAAGCTGGTCTTCCTGGGCCAGCGCAGACGCGGCCAGTGAGAACAGGGCCGCAGCCAGGAATACTTTACGGAAACAGTTCATAATGGTTATAGTCTGTGTCAGTATCAAAGTTAGGCAAAAAAAAGCAATCGGCCAAATGTTGTGCACGGCCGATTGCTGAATGAATGATAATCGAAATACTTTGCCTGAAAAACAAGACTCAGTCCAGCTGCTTTACCGGGAAGGTGAAATAGGTGTCCGGATAGGGCTCTTCGCGGAGGGTGAAGTGCCACCACTCGCTGCTCAGGGGTTTGAAGCCGTGGCGGAGCATGGCCTGGCGGAGGATCATCCGGTTGGAGAACTGCTCCGGGGTGATGCTGCGCCCGGCAGGGCTGGCACTGTTGTCCCCCGTATACTCGCCGGTTTCCGGATTACCGCAGAAATCGGGATGGCTCTCCGGACCGAACCAGTCAAAGGTGCCGCCCATGTCCACTTCCTTCTCCGTGCGCATGTCAAAAAGCGTCAGGTCTACGGTGGACCCGCGCGTGTGGCCGCTATACTCCATGATATATTCCTGCTCAAAGAGGACGCTTTTGTCCAGGTCCGGGTAGAAACAGGGCTTCATTTGGGTAGCCTGCAGGTCGGCCGCCCAGCGGACAAAGTGGTCCACGGCCTTCTGGGGCCTGTAGGCATCATACACCTTGAGCCGGTAGCCCTGGGCTTTTACGTCGTCGCTGACAGCCTTGAGAGCAGCACCAGCCTCTTTGGTAATCAGGGCCGTAGGCTGGACATAGCCGTCGATGCGCTCCCCGACGAAGTTGTAGGTGCTGAAATAGCGGATTTCCAGGATGACGTCCGGCACGGCCGTGGAGAGCGTGACAAAGTGGGAACTGTCTTTCCGGGGATCCGGCAGCGCTTTATTCTGGCAAGCGGTCAGGACCACTGCGCCGCACAGCAGAAAGAAAATGTGCTTTTTCATACGTTATTTCTGTATTTCAGATTACAAAAATAAGCATATTGAGGGAATCTCAAACAGGCTGCCTGCTTTTTTCGATTACAAGAATTTTCCGTATATTCGCATCTGAGATTTGAAATTTAATACTATGACACTGGAAGAACAGATCCAGCTTTCCATCAAGGAAGCTATGAAAGCAAAAGATACCGTGGCCATGAACGCCACCCGCGCCATCAAGGGAGAAATCCTCCTGTTCAAGACCAGCGAGGGCGGTTCCAGGGAAGTCACGGACGGAGACATCCTGAAGATGATCCAAAAGCTTGTCAAACAGCGCAAGGAAGCGGCGGAGCAGTTCGTGGCCGCAGGGCGCCAGGAGCTGGCAGACAATGAGCTGGCAGAGGCCGCCGTCATGGAGAAATATCTGCCCAGGCAACTCTCCCCCGAAGAGGTCAGGGCTAAGGTCCAGGAAATCATCGCCCAGGTGGGCGCCACTTCCATCAAGGACATGGGAAAGGTCATGGGTATCGCCAACAAGTCCCTGGCCGGCCTTTCCGACGGCCGTACCATTTCCGGCATCGTGAAGGAACTTCTAGGTTAAATGGCCATCCTGCATTCTATTTTTCAGTTTTTTCGCATTTTTAAAGAAAATGATTATATTTGTCCCATAACGAACTGAAAAAGCTGCTGTGTATGGGCAATCCGAAAAAGAATACCAGCACCCTCATCCTACTTCATCTGGCTGTTTTCCTGTCCGGCTGGACAGGGATATTTGGTCGGCTAATCTCCCTTGGCGGACTGCCGCTGGTCTGGTACAGGATGATCGTGAGCGTGGTCGTTCTCTTGCTGGTCATGGCACTGATGCACCGGCTGCACAAAATCAGCCAGGAAAACTTCCTGGCCCTCGTTGGATGCGGGGGCATCCTCGCCCTTCACTGGGCAGCCTTCTTTGCCAGCATCCAAGAGTCCAACGTCTCTATCGGCGTGGCTTGTGTCGTCACTTCCTGCTTCTTTACCACGCTGTTCGACCCGCTCTTCAACCAGAAACGCCTTTCCTGGATAGAAGTCCTCATCAGTTTCATCTCCATCGCCGGTGTCCTGCTCATCTTTATCCTGGAAGCCCGGTTCCGGCTGGGCATCTCATTAGGCATTCTCAGCGCTACCCTCTATTCCGTTTTCTCCCTCATGAACACCAAAGTGGCCAAGGATACGGGCGAGGAAAGCGACACCATTCTACTCTATGAACTCCTCGGCGGGGTGGTTTTTCTCACCATCTGCATGCCGCTACTCGCACAGCTCCTTCCTTCGGAGCCTCTCGTTCCGGTTCAATCAGACTACCTGTGGCTGTTCCTGCTGGGGTCGGTTTTTACAGTACTCCCCTTCCTGTTCCAGTTAAAGGCACTTACACGCCAGTCGGCCTCTACCGTGAATCTGGCCTACAACCTGAAGCCCGTTTACAGCATTGTCTTCGCAGCGATTCTTTTTCATGAACACCGGGAAGTCAACCTCTCCTTCTGGCTGGGTATCTCCCTGATTGTCATTTCCGTCCTTATCCAGACCTACCGGGCGAGAAAAGCCACGCGCAAAGTGCAGGCCTGAGGCGTCCCCGGCCTGAGGATTCCAGCCCACACCTGATAAATCCAGCCCAAGCCCGTAGGGTGCACCTGAATGTGCACCCTAGCCAGCATACATCCCCGTAGGGTGCACCGAAATGTGCACCCTAACCAGCATACACCCCCGTAGGGTGCACCGAAATGTGCACCCTAACCCTACAGCGTCAAGGAAATCAGAAGAACTTCAGGATCTCTTCCTGCGGCTTCCGGGCAGGGCGCTGCGGGTTGCTGGCGCGGTAGCCCAGAGAGATGACGGCCATGATGGCTTCTTCTTCCGGGATGTCAAAGATGGAACGAAGCGCATCGGCATCCCGTCCACCCATGATCAGGGTGTCGAAACCCATGGCGCGGGCTTTCAGGATCAGGTGTGCATCGCTGAGGCCGTTGTCATAGGCGCCCCAGCCGTCGCCCACCTCGTTGGCGGGTTCGCCGTCGCGGCCGAAACCGGACTTCCCCCTGACAAACGTAGAGACGATGAAGACCGGTGCGCCTTCCGTGTTTTTCTTGTTCCACTCGCCGATTACCTCACGGACGGCATCGGCCTTTTCCCTGGAAAGGGCCACATAGTAGCGGCTGGGCTGGGAGTTGGCCCAGGAAGGGGCCTCCTGGGCGGCGGCGATGATGGCGCGGACATCCGCCTCGCTGATGGTGGTTTTGGACGCGTCATAGTCACGGATACTCCGACGCGAAGCGACGACGTCGTCGAACGAAACGGCCGCAGGCCGCTGCGTGGTATCCTGGCAGGACAGGACGGCTGCGGCGGCAAAAAGAATGATCAGATATTTTCTCATAACGATGGGGATATTGGTTTGCCTTCAAAGATATGAAAAAATATCTGAATCTGTAAAGGGCCGAAGCTCATGTGACAGGCGCCGCAGGTAGTGTGGGCCACGGCCCTTCAAGGCTACATACCCGCGGTTGAACGCGAGAATTTGGTCGATATTTGAAGGCATTTCACTGCAAAGATACAACGGCGATTTGACATTTAAGAGTTTTCGGCAGAAACGCCGGCCCTGATTTTGACCGGAGCCCGATTATGCTTACATTTGCATACAAATTGAGTGAATCTTTAACTAGACAATAGTAAAGATGAAACGTTTTCTATTTGCATTTTTGCTTTGCCTCCTCTGTGCATGCTCCAGAGAAGGGATGCTGCCGGACGCTCCTGTGATGCAAGACGGCATATGGATGGGTAACGGTGAAGGCCGGAGCGGCACCATCCTGGTAAGGATAAGCGTTAAGCAGCAAAAGATTACCGATATCGTGGTGGTGAGCCAGTCGGAGTCGTCCTTTGCGCAGGAGGCCATCAACAAGATGGTAGCACGGGCCCTGCAGAAGCAGGCACTCCTCCATCGTGATGTGGATGCCATTTCAGGTGCCACTCTCACCAGTAACGGCGTAATTGATGCGGTGAATATGGCTATCCGTGCGGCCATGGGAGAGGCCGATACCGGGAAACTCATCTACAAGGACGGAACCTGTGACATTGCAGTGGTAGGCGCTGGCGGAGCCGGGTTGTCGGCTGCCGTGGAAGCCGCCTCTCACGGGAACCTTCGCATCGTGGTTCTTGAAAAGCAGGGGATTTTGGGCGGTAACACCAATTATTCTACAGGCGGCATCAATGCGGCCGGCACCGACGCTCAGAAGAAGGCTGGCATCCAGGACACCCCGGACCTCTATTACGAAGACACCATGCGTGGCGGGAAACAGAAGAATATTCCCTCGCTGGTTCGAAGCCTCGTGGATCATGCGGCGGCTACCATTTCCTGGCTGTCCTCGCTAGGCGCAGACCTCAGCGATGTGGGGCTGATGGGTGGCAGCAGCGTAAAACGGACGCATCGGCCCAAAGGGGGAGCCGCTATAGGCCCACACCTGATGAAAGTGCTCTGGGATGCAGCCAATAAGTCCTCTGTCGACATCCGGACCTCCAATAAGGTAGTGGGACTCCTGAGTGACAAAGGAACGGTGACGGGCGTGAAAGTGGAGAACGCCGATGGCAGCACGTACAACCTGCATGCGAAAGCGGTAGTGATTGCGACAGGCGGTTTTGGTGCCAATCTGGAGATGGTCACGCATTATCAGCCGTCTCTTGCCAGCTTTGCCTCCCTGAATCATCCCGGAGCCACTGGAGATGCCTTTTCCTGGCTGGCCGACATTGACGGCAGCACCATTCAAATGGAGTATATCCAGATCCACCCAACGGCCGAGGCAGAGAATCACATCCTGATTACCGAAGCCGTCCGCGGAAACGGCGCCATTCTGGTAAACCACGCCGGAAAGCGCTTTGTGAACGAGATGGACACACGCGATGTGGTATCGGCCGCCATCCTTTCGCAGGAGAAGGGAGAGGCATTCCTGGTGTTTGACAATGCGGTACGGCGTTCGCTCACTTCCATTGAAACCTATGCCAACCAGCATTTGCTGACAGAGGGGGCCGATGCCGCTTCACTCGCTGCCAGCATCGGCCTGCCGCCAGTCCCTTTCGCGGCCACCCTGTCCCGCTATGCCGCCTTCCAAAAAGCCGGCGCCGACGAGGATTTCTCCCGCGCAGAGATGCCCTTCGCACTGGATACGCCGCCGTACTATGCGGTCCGTGTAAAACCCGCCATTCATCATACCATGGGCGGTATCCGGGTCGATACCGATATGCACGTGCTTCGATCCGACAACACGCCGGTTCCCGGCCTCTTTGCCGCCGGAGAAGTCACCGGCGGTATTCACGGGGCCAATCGCCTGGGCGGTAACGGTGTCGCCGATATTACAGTAAACGGCAGAATCGCCGGGCAGCATGCAGCCGCCACGGTTATTGCCCGGTAACTCAACCATCAGAATTCGAATTCGACGGCATCCTGGCATCCTCATACCGCGCACGGTCCTCGTCAAACTGCCGGTCCCATTCCCGGTAGTATTCCATCTTAGGGTCCTCGAACAGGGACATCTGCACGGCCGATTCGTGCGTCAGACGCGAAACTCCCATGCCTACCTGCCGGATGGGCGTAACGCCGTCCCAAATCTCCGGAAGCATCTTTCGGGCCGCATGCAGGATAACGGCCGTAACGGCAGAAGGCTGCTCCAAAGTAGTCTGTTTCTGCGCCACCGTGAAGTCTTTATACTTGACAAATATGGATACACAAGATGCCCGGAAGTCATCTCTACGGATACGATGCGCTACAATGCAGGCCACATTGAACAGGGCCCGGTCAATATCCTTCGGGTCTACCAAATCCTTCGGGAACGTCCGTTCGGCGCTGTAGCTCTTGGCCTCGGGAACCTCCGTCTCCACCGGTGAATCGTCCCGCCCATTGGCATTCTCGTGCAGCTGCGCGGCGAATTTTTGGCCGACGAGCCGCGTGAGTGAGCCCATTCCGATAGCCGCCAGCTGGCCGATGGTCTTGATGCCATAGGCCGTCAAGCGCTCCTCCGTCTTCTTACCCACCCACAGAAGGTCACGCACGGGCAGCGGCCACATCTTGGCAGGCACTTCATCGGCCCACAGCGTATGCACCTTGTCCGGCTTCTCAAAGTCCGAAGCCATCTTGGCCAGGAGTTTATTGGAGCCGATGCCCACATTCACCGTAAAGCCCAGCGTATGTTTAATCTGGTCCTTCAGCCGAGTAGCCACCGTCACGGCATTCTCCGGCGTACAGCGAAAACTCATGTCGATGAAACACTCATCGATGGAGAACTGCTGAAGGACAGGTGAATAACTCCTGCAAATGGCGATGAAACCCTCCGAGCACTGCTTGTACCACTCCCAGTCCCCTCGCATAATAACAAGGTCTGGGCACTTCCGAAGCGCCATAGAGACCGGCTCCGGAACGCGGATGCCCAGCTTCTTGGCAGGGATGGAGGCGGCCGTTACAATGCTTCGCCGGTCATTAGGGTCACCGGACACTACGGACGGAACAAGCCGGATGTCCGGCTTACCCTCGCGCACCAGCCTGGCCCCCAGCCAACTGACGAAGGCGCTATTAACGTCGATATGAAAGATAATGCGGGTCAAAGAATCTGATGAGAGGCGAACTTAACCAAACGCCATTTCGTTTGCTATTTTCACAGGCCATTTTTACAGTCCAGAGAGATTTGTTAAAGGTAAGAAATAAAAAACTCAGAAGCAAGGATTTGAGGTTTGACATCGCCACCCGCACCAAGTCCGACGCCATGGCAATAATCGCTGCGTCTTGGGAAGAAGAGAAGAAGTAGGCCGATAACCTTGCAAAGATTTTTAGAATCTGCCGATAAATCCGTAAATTTGAAACCTAATACAGAACAGTCATGAACGACCTCATCAAAGATATCACTCCCAGTGAACTGCAGCAGATAAGCACCCGCATAACCGATGGCGTGGGCAGCATCATTGAGCAATCCAAGCGCACCATTGCCGTTTACCTCAACAGCGAAGTCTCCATGACCTATTGGAAAATAGGCAAATATATCGCTGGAGAGCTTGATGCCATCGGTGAGGAAAAGTATGGTGCCAAGATAGTTGCGACACTGTCGCATCAATTAACAGAGAGGTATGGGAAAGGCTATACACGCACAGCCATTATCCGCATGGTTAAGGTGGCTCGTGAATATCCGGACGAGCAGATTGCTGCGACACTGTCGCATCAATTGACGTGGAGTCACTTTGTCAAATTGATAACTATCTCCGATCCCACCAAACGCCTTTTCTATCAGCAGATGTCTATCCTCTATCACTGGAGCGTCCGGCAGCTGCGTGACCAGGAAGACAAAATGGTCTACGAGCGCTCGCTCATAGCCGCCAAGCCGGAAGACGAGCAGGTAAAAGTGCTCACCACTGTTGCCGATGGAGACATCACCCCCGATGTTATCCTAAAGAGCAGCTATGTGGTTGATTTCCTGGGCCTTAATCGCGGATTCTCAGAAGAAGAGCTCGAAGACGCCGTAGTGGAGCAACTGGAATAATTCATTATGGAACTTGGTCAGGACTTCGCCTTCCTGGAGCGACAGAAGAAGATTCCGGTAGATTCCATTGACTACAAGCTGGATCTGCTCTTCTACCATCGCCGCCTTCGCCGGCTACTGGCCATCGACCTTAAGCTGGGCAAATTCAAGCCAGAGTATAAAGGTCAAATGGAACTCTACCTCAAGTACCTCAAGAAGTACGAGATGCAGCCTGGAGAAGAAGAGCCCATCGGCCTTCTGCTATGCAGCGAAGGAAACACTGAACACATCGAACTTCTGATGCTGGACGAGCAGAACATTAAAGTGGCCCAGTACCTCACCGTCCTGCCGGAGAAACAGTGGTTCATAGACAAGATGAACCGTTCCATCGCCATTGCCCGGGAGCTGCAGGACAGGAAAGAGACCGAATAGCAAAACCCCTGGGTGGCGTAGTTAGTTCCTCATCCCCGGCCCGTCCGGGGATTTCTATATCTTCTGCATCCACTTTTTATCGTACTTCCTCACATACTCCTGTAGCTTCTTCCCCTCCACCACCTTCACATCCGCGGCCAGGCCAATCACAAACCGTCCAACCCCCTCCAGCGCCTGCACCGTCGTCCGCAGAATCCACTTCCCATCCTCGCGATGCAAATCTCTCTCCGCCAGCGGATATTCCTCCACCAGCAGCCCCTTCGCCCGCGTATTCAGCTCCAGCACAACCCGCATCGAGAGCGGCCCCGTCATCCGGAACACATCCGGCCGAAGCACCTCGTGCAAACCCTCAAACGCCCAGCCCTCCTCAAGCACCTCCACGGCGCCCACGCGAGAAACCTTGAACACCCGGCAATCCGCCTTCTCCACATCGTACGCCCACACATCAATCATATTCGCCGTAAAGGAGAACGGCTCCACCACGCGGTCGCGCGTCTCGTCGCTATGGGCCGATGCATACCCCTTCAGCACCACCTGCTTCTTGTACTTGATGGCCTCGTTCAGTGCCTCGATGTTGGCCGCATTCGCCGGATTGTAGATGTAATTGGCGATGCTGGTGCAGTCATAGACGCTGGCCAGTTTCCGCTGCAGATCCCGTTTCAGGGCATTGTTGTTGTCGATGCCCTCGATCATCTTCGCTGCCAGGTAGGCCTCCTCATCGGTGAAGTAGATGAGCTTCTTGAAGTCGGTGAGGCCCCGAGCCACTTTGCCCATAGCGTACACATTGCCGTAGAGCTTGTTCACCACGAAGCCCGCCTCGCGGATGGTGTCGATGTAGCGGTACACCGTCCTGGGCGTGATGCCCAGTTCCTTAGCCAGCTGGTCGATGGTGCGGCTCACGTTCCCGGTGAGGAGCTTCATCAGGCGGAGGAGTTTGGAGATTTTTGGGGTGTCCATAGGCTATGCTTCCTCTAAGTATTCAACTCTCTTGCCCTGGCTGCGGGCGTATTCGATTTCGCTGCGGGTACTCTGGCCGATATATCCGCCAACGTTAATCACGTAGATGCCGTCGGCCATGTCGATTTTGCGTTTGTGCATGTCGTCCAGCATTTCCTTGGTGCCTTCGGTCCAGACTTCGTCGTCGCCGCTGTGGCCGAACAGGCCGACGCTGATGACGATGTTGCCCGCGAGAGTCAGCCGCTTCTGCGCTTCCAGGAACTGCTCCTTGAAACGGGTGCTGCCACAGAGGGTTATGACGGGGTATTTGCCGATCATGGGTTATGCTGCTAAATGTAAAAACAGTCCAAGTAGTGTCAGGGCCGATAGTACCGAATCGGTCCTGGAATGCAGGTCTTTCAGGTAGGTGCTTACGAGGGTAACTCGCAACTCGGCGCGAGCGTTCTCGTCCTGCATCAGGTGAAACAGTTTGTCATCCAGCATCGCATAGGTGTTCTCTCGGAGCCAGGGGATAGAGTACCGGCCGGTGCCGCCATTGATCAGCCGGCCGTTGTTCATATACAGCCGATAGAAGGGCTCGTTCTGCAGGTGCCAGAATGGGGTGGCCACCTTCGGGGTGAAGATGATTGACGTGCCGATGTAGCGTTTCCACACCTTGGCGAAGGTTCCCTCCAGGGCCTCAGTCATTTCGATTCGTGGGCTGGTGATGATGCCGGCTTCCACCAGGTCCATGATGGAAAGCAGCAATACGGCCTTGTGCGGAGCCTGCTTGCCGGCAATCTTCGCGGTGTGGAGGGAAGAGAAGGAGGTAGTGTACGGGTTCATGGACGTTTAACCTTTGATGAAGTTTTCTATCACCTTAATTCCCAGCGAATCTTTCACCTGTTGATTAGATTCAGACAAAGACCCTTCAACAACCAGAACGCTACGGGTATTGCTAAATACGCCATGAGTCTTGTTCTCTGCATCAAGGATAGCTTTGTATTTTACGCACTGATAGATACCACGCAAAATATCATCATCAGCGGATGTTTTAGACTTTACTTCAACAGCAATCCGGGTGCCATTTTTCTGCTCAAAATACACATCCAGTCGGTCGCCGGAGAGGAGAATAAACTCCATATCCCTCTTCACGACATTCCGAATGCCAATCGATTCAGGATGGGAGCAAAGATACTCCTTTAGGGCTTTATGTTGAGGTCCTTCACCTCCGCTACCATAATGTTTGCCAGAACGAATTAACTTCTCGTCTACTTCTGAATTAACAATTGACGGCTGTAAGCAAAGAGTTTGTAGAACAAGATCCCAGTGTTTATACTCTATTGCTTTCTGGTTGTAGGCTTCCGCCACAACTTTTTTTAAATCTATAGGAAGATTTTCATAACCCTTTGAAACAAAATCAAATCCATCACTTGGCAAATCGGATTTCCCAGTTTTCTTTACAAGAGCATTAAGTGAAGGTATCTTGTCTTGGCTAAGATTTTTTCTCAGTTTTTTGAGTACTGTCTCGACCTTTCCTAATACCTCACCAATATACATGAAGGTACGTGGACGACCGATTTCTTGACTAAGGTCTCCATACGTATTGGTCGTAATACCGCTTTGAGCCCATCGGATGAGAACAGGGATGGCCTTAGAGACGAGGTCAATGGTCTTCTCTGTTTTACAAACGTCGGCTATTAAACTAGGGAATGTCACCATAATTTAGAACGGAATATTGTGCTCTTTGCAATAGGATTCCAAATCATCATCAGACTCGAAAATCTTATCGCAAATCTTCTCAAAAGAATTTTTCGCATCTGCCGTATAGTCCTTGGAGGCATTCATAACCTTTGAAAGTTTTTTGATGAACTCACAAAAGTCAGGGTTCAGATTATTCAGTTTCTCAATAGTGTTGTAGTCAAGAGCCTTCTCTCTTGCGGGATATAGAATCTTAGAGTCGTTGGCCTGCATTAAAATGATTCCTATTCCAAAAGCGTTGTTCAGACGGGCCATTTCTTCTTCCAAATCTTCGTTAACCTCAAAGGCAACAAGAAATCCAAAATTGGCCCAACTGCTATTGGATAGCGCCTGAAAATAATATTGTTTCAGTTGGGAATCAGTCTCTATTCTTCGTTTAAGCTCGTATGAGTATATGTGTATTGACTGTTTTGGTTCCGTCGCTTTTAACAGGGCCAATGTGGCATCATTCTTAAACTCCTCAAACTGAGCTCCGACGATGTCAGGATGAATCCATTTCTGTGCGCTGTCTGCTTTGTTTGACGATTTCTCATGATAGATAGTTTTTGCGTAGACACCTCTATTGCGGAGGAAGCTACAAAACAATTTATGCAAGGAACGCTCATCAAAAGATTTTACTGTTTCAGTTCTTTCGTTGTTCTTAGAGGTTACAGGAGCAACAAATGTCCTCCCATTTAATAAACCCTCAATCTCTGAAGCATATTTTGTCACATCGCAACATGTGCCAATAGAGCCGGAAGAATTCCTTAGCTCCTTGGACATGCTCTTACGATCAATGACTTTATCCATCCATACTACTTTTCGTCGGTGCGGCAATATTTCACCAGGCCAGTAATAATAACCACTATCAATGATTCCGACATAATAATATCCCTCTCCAGACGGACAGATAACGACATCCCCTATTCTCAAACCTTTCACAATAGTCCAAAGGAAACCACACGCCAACCCGGCGGATGTCGTAGACTTCCCAGGCACATTGTTCATCCACAAGGGGATAAACTTTTTGTTAAAGTCTCTCCAATTCTCATAGAGAGAATCGGAAAGGTCGACATTCACTTCAAAGCCGGCGCCAATAAACCCTTCCTCGCGACATTTTTTTGCATACATGCTTCCCCGGCCGAGCATAACCCTGATGTATTTTCTCGTTTCTGCCATTGTGCTATATATTAATCAATTACTACCATATTTCGGACCTTTAGGCTCAGCTACCATGTGATATTCAGGGTACAGTTCGTATGTATTAGGGCTATATCCCTCCACATATGAAGCAGTGCCATAGTCATATTCGCTAGAATCCACGTCTGCCCATTGTTCGCACTGGTGGATGACGGTTTCCACAGCGGACTGCTCTTCTTCCGGCGGGTAGTGGTATTTCTTCAGGAGGCGCTTGACCTTGGAGCGCATACCGGCACGGGCAGATTCCTTCTTCTGCCAGTCGATGGTGCGGTTTTTCCGGAGTTCCTCGGTCAGTTCCTTGGTGAGATTGACCAGCTCTTCGTTGGTATAGAAGTCCTTGACGGCCTGCGGGCGCGTAAGGGCGTCGTAGAAGGCCTTTTCCTCTGCGTTGAGCCCCAAGCTGTCGGCAACTTCCTCGCTCTGAGCAATCTCCTTGGCCAGATCCAGCAGCTCCTTGATGACTTCCTCGTTGGTAAGGAGGCCTTTAAGGTAGTTAGAGAGGGCCATATTGATAAGGTCGGAGAATTTCTGCGCCTGGACCAGATTGGTGCGTTGGTAGAGGTGGATGCGCTCTTTGAGCAGTTTCTTCAAGAGCTCGATGGCAATGTGTTTCTCCTTCATTTTGGAGATTTCCTCCAGGAAGGCAGGGTCAAAGAGCGAGAACTCCGCCTTAACATCTGAGAACAAATTGATTACACCCTCACTCTTAATGCTCTGCTTGAGCAACTCACCGATACGCTCATTGATTTCCCGCTTGGAAACCTTCGTCTTGATGTTCTTGATACGGTTAATGGCAGTACGGACGGTTTCAAAGAAGGCGGCTTCAAAACGTTGTTCTTCGTTCAGGAGGCTCCGGCACAGGCTGACGGCATTCTTCAGCAGCAGGGCTTCCTTCAGGAACTTGGTGCACTGCTCTTCCATAGAGGGAGCCAGCATGAAGTTGACAGCGCCCTTGATGATTTCTGCGCGGTCAGCATCGGTGCCGTCGTGGAATTTGGCGTAGTTGAAGCCGTGGAAAAAGTCGCGGCAAACTTCCAGTTTCTCCTTGAACTTGACCAAGGCTGTTTCCTTGATGTTCGGGTCGCCATAGTTCTCCTGGTCCTGCTTGGTGTAGTCGCGCATGGCCTCCTTCAGGGCCTTGGCGATACCGATGTAGTCCACGACCAGACCGCCGGCCTTGCCGGAGAACACGCGGTTCACACGAGCGATTGCCTGCATCAGATTGTGGCCGGACATGGGTTTGTAAACGTACATGGTGGCCAACGAAGGCACATCGAAACCGGTGAGCCACATGTCCACAACGATGGCAATCTTCATCGGGTCGGTGTCATCCTTGAACTTCTTGGCCAGTTCCTTCTTATACTGCTTGTTGCCAACTATGTCGTGCCATTCCTCCGGATCGTTGTTGGAACCGGTCATCACAACCTTTACCTTCTCGGTCCAGCCGGGCCGGAGTTCTAGGATGCGCTTGTAGATGCGGATGGCAATAGGACGGGAGAAGGCCACAATCATAGCCTTGCCGGTGAGCTCAAACTGGCGGTTTTCTTCGTAATGCTTCAGGATATCCTTTACCAAAGAGTCGATTGTTTCCGGAGCACCGAGAATCTCTTCCAGATGGGACATCTCGTGCATACTCTCTTCAATCTGTTGAGGCGTGGCGCCTTCGTCGTAGAGTTTCTCGTACTCAGCATCAATCTTCCGGATGGTTTCTTCATCCAGTTTGAGATTAACCACGCGGGACTCATAGAAGACCGGACAGGTGGCGCCGTCCTTGACGGCCTGCGTCATGTCGTAGATGTCGATGTAGTCACCGAAGACTTCCTGTGTATCGCGGTCTTTCTGGGAGATGGGTGTGCCGGTGAAGCCGATGAAAGATGCGTTAGGTAACGAGTCGTGAATGACGCGTGCGGTACCGACACTGATGCGGCCTTGGGCATCAATCTTCTCCTCAAAACCGTAGTGGCCACGGTGAGCTTCATCTGCCATTACCACGATGTTCCGGCGCTCGGAAAGCGGTTCGCTGGATTCCTCAAATTTCTGCATCGTGGTGAAGATGATGCCGTTTGCCTCACGGCCAACAAGCAGTTCACGGAGATTATCCCGACTGGAGGCCTGGACAGGTTTCTGGCGGAGGAATTGCTGGCACTTGGAGAACTGGGTGTAAAGCTGGTCATCCAGGTCATTGCGGTCTGTGATAACCACGATAGTAGGCTTGTTGAGGACCGTTTGAATCAGATGAGCGTAGAAAACCATAGAGAGCGACTTTCCACTGCCCTGGGTGTGCCAGAATACGCCAATCTTACCGTCGCCGTTGGTGGCCTTGACGGTGCGATCCACGGCCTTCTTGACGGCGAAATACTGATGATATCCGGCGAGTATCTTTGCGGAGCCTGCCTCGTCCACGCTGAAGCAGGTAAAATTCTTGATGAGATCCAGGAAGCGGTCTCGCTTGAACATTCCTACGAAGAAGGTGTCGTAGTCGATGAAATCCTTGGTCTCCTCCATACCGTCCTTGGTCTTCCATTCCATGAAGCGGTCTTCCTTGCTGGTAATAGTGCCGGCCTTAGAGAGCGCCATATCACTCATTACGCAGAAGACATTGTAGATGAACAGGGACGGGATTTCCTGAATGTAATTACGGATTTGACGGTATGCTGCAGATGCATCGGTTTCTTCCCGCGACGGCGACTTTAGCTCCACAAGTACCAGCGGCAAACCGTTCACGAAGATCATGATGTCTGCCCGCTTCTCGGATTTCTCCACGTAGGTCCACTGGTTAATGGCCTGGAAGGTGTTCCGGTCCGGATGGGCGAAGTCAATGAGGTACACAATATCATTAACCGCCTCTCCCTTGTGCATATAGCTCACCTCTACGCCGTTCTGGAGATATTCCATGAACTGCTGGTTCTTCTGGACCAGGGTGCCGGAGTCGATATCGCGTACCTTACGAATAGCCTCATCGATAGCCGCCGCCGGTTTGGTGGGGTTCACCAGCATCAGACTATGTGAGAGTTGCGCACCGTAGAACGGGACCCGGTAGTCACGCTCTATTTCCGGGCCATACAGGTGCTCGTAACCCAGATTGTCGAGTAACTCAAGAAGTGCGTTCTCGTAATTTGATTCCGTAAAGACACTCATATACTAAAGTCCTGTTTATCAATTTTATAGTGGTCCTGCCGTTTTCTTCTATGCCGCCAAATTATGATTTATGCGAATGTTGAGCTCTATTTTTGAATCCAAAGAGCGTAGAACTGAAGATAAACGTTTTTGCTCAGCTATGGGCGGCAGAGCAATTTCTATTTCCTCGATGTCTGATGACTTTAAAGAAGGATATGCAGATACACTCTGTTCTGCGACGCCCTGAAGATAATCTATCAATTCGGGCTGTGTCAAATAGTAATAGACAAAAAAAGGATCTGCTATTCCTGGCTTTGCAGTAAGAACCGTAAAACCAGTCGACACTAAAAGATTATCCGCTGGATGATTTAGAATACCGTAGTGCCTTTGATTTGGCCTTACAGTCGAGAAAATAATATCATTATGCTTTACCTTTCTCCTTGCTCTACTAGGCAATTCATCGGAAGGGAGAGAAAAAAACTGAATATCGCCAATGTGGTTCTCAGTAATGTTCCCTGTATCAAGATACAGTATAGTTTGCCAACCTTCTTTTGCGGAGTATTGGTCGGTATTCACCAGGCATATATCCTTTATCTTATATGTTTTCCACTCTTCCATAAATGAGAATTTAGCAGGTTAAGTCATTTATACTAATGCTATTCGACATAAGCATTGGTAATAGTGAATCTCGTATGGCGCTCAATCTTCGATTCTCCTCTTGTGTAATAGCCACCCTATCATCGATTTCTTCAAGTGCGCCTTCTAGGGAAGCAATACAATCTGTTTCAAATACTGGAATTACCCAGTTCAAAATATGCAGCTTATCGCCGCGGGGCATTTTACTACCCTTAGCGCCACTCATGACATATTCAAAGAAGACATCAGATCTAAGCAAATGATAAAGGAACGAACTGGTTCCTGTTGTTGTACGGAAGCAAAGGACATCATTTGAACAGCCACCAGAAAAAGAAGCCCTCCAGACCTTCTTGAAATACGGCCTAATATTGGAAACAAGAACGTCTTGAGCCTTAAACGACGTACATTTCCCACCGGGGATTTTTGCTGCTATACCTACGCCTCCTCTATTTGCAAACATGTTATCTGTGGAGATATAGTTCTCATTGTTTAGAGTGTCACTATTCACTCTCTCGGTAACATATGAACAGATATCCCTTAGGTGGGCACTTCCAATAGACTGAGTTTCAATTGCAGATAAAATAAGGCTATCTGCTTGCTCCTCCAAATTATGATTTATGCGATTGTTGAGTGCTACCTTCTCGTCAATGCTTCGTAACAAATTGACAATCTTTGCTTGAATGCTTATAGGGGGTAACTTTACCTCAAAAGAATTAAGGATCTTAGCTGTTAGAAACTTTGTGGAAGTGCCTTGAGACATTTGCTTAAAATCATTCAAGCAAATTTTGAGTGCATAAAATAGAAAATACGGAATAACCTTCTTTTCATTAGCGGTAAATACATATGTTCTTTGATATGCATTAAACTTTCCTTCATAATACTTCACGTTAAAATTTCCTTCCGCATTATTCCCGGCAAGAAGAATAGCCTTTTGATCGAAGGCATATTGATTAATACTTAACGTCTCAGGCGAGCAGGTAAAGAACGGATACTTGCCGCCCTCACAAGAGGCGTTTGAATCCAGCTTCCCTGTTTTGAAACTTGATATCTCAGATAATTTATATGTTCCCCATTCTTCCATAAATGAGAATTTAGCAGGTTATAAGACCAGACATCAACTGAGGAAGTAAGGAATCTCTGATGGATGCAAGTCGCTTATTTTCCTCCATATTAGCCCATATAACGCCGTATATTGCATCCAGAGCCTTTCCAATCTGCAAGTTATCCGAACTGTAGGGAACCTCGGACGAGGATAAATCATCATAATTCCCTTGAGGAAAAGTTCCTGAACGAGATTCCGTTTTAGAAGTAAATTCTTCTAGTACTGATGGCATTAATAGATATTGATAGAGGAGCGCATCAGAAGAAATCTCTTTTTCGTTTTTTCTAATAACCATAAGCCTTGTAGAGGCGATGTATTCGTCTGCATCGAAATAACAAATAGCAAAGTGATGGTTACGCGGGCGAATCTCCGAATATAGAATATCGCCCTTCATAAAACGCTTTTTGAATTGCCCCTTGAGGTTTTGATTATCAACAAACGGTAGAGATTCAAAACGGCCTTCAGTTACATCGCTGCTGTTGAGTAAAATGACCTTTTTGTGATTGTTTGGTGTATAATCAAGAATATTTGATGATAGTTCTCTAATTAACTTAGATTCAACACATTTAGCGCACCAAGCCTCAAATTGAATACGTGCTTGCTCCTCCAAATTATGATTTATACGATTGTTGAGTGCGATTTTGTCGTCTAGTGCGGAGAGTGTGTCAGCTATCTTTCTTTGCTCTACAAGTCCAGGAAGATAGAATTCTAGATTCTTAATGACATCCACCTGGGCACGCTGTCGCCCAGATGAACCAACCATTGATTTAACAGCCGCATTCTTGAAATCAGGAAAATGCGATAAATAGTATACAAAACGGTTATCGCTTATTCCTGGAATGCCACGCATAACAATATACTCAGTAGAGCCATAAGCTGTTTCACCATCATTCAGGAGGGAAATAAAAGCATGCTTACCATTTTCAAGACAAGGAGTAATACGAGCCATAATAGTATCCCCGTTTTGGAACTTGGTTCCTCCAGAATACGGTTCGTATTCCCAGTCATATATATCACGGGAGTGAGGGATGAGTTTATCCATAGTAATTTTTCTTGCTACGGTGCCCTTTTTTAAGGATACCGTAGGATTGAAATCAATGAAATCACTCATTTTGTATTTCTTCCACTCTTCCATAAATGAGAATTTAGCATCACTTATTATAATGATCTCCAATTATTCTCTAAATCCACTTCAGGTATTTGAGAAACTAGTATATCCTGCGCTTTTTTAGAGTACCTTTTATGACACTGACTGTTAATGATTATCTCTTTATATAAGTCGGAGTTCTTTTGAAGGTTTAAATGATTAATTAGTTTAAGTAATTTAGGCACGGTGACAAATGGGTAAATGCTTTTGATGTTAATAACTAATTGTTTGACACCTAAATTATAATAATCTAATTCGTTTACTCTTTTCACAGCAACAACAGCTGCGCTTGGATCATCCTTTACCAGTTGAATCTCAACATCAGCTTTTTTAGATATTTTCAATGAAATCGAAGGGCCGTCCCCAACCTTATCGAGTGAAATAGCGGAAACACCTTTAAAGATGTCAGTCCAACTCTCCCCTTTTTTTATTCTATCAGCAACAACACTAATCTCTTTTTCTGATGGCTGCGTATTCTTTTCTCCTTTAAGGACGGCATCTAATATACATAATGGCCTTAATTTCGAAAAAGCTTCCTGTCCTTTTCTTGACTTAGGTAAAAGAAGTTTTTTAATTTCTAAAACCTCAAATCTAAATAAGGTATCAATTTCAAGTGGGGCCAACGTCGCAATCGGGAGTACTCGTTGCGGCATAAAATCAGTTAATTTTAAACTAAAAACGGAAGAAAGGATGTCTGAAAACAGGGTGACACCAGATTGCATATGAACATACAATTGCTGTTCTGAGATGTTTAAAATGTAATGTTGAGCAGCATCCCGAAGGCCATTAATTGCCTGAGCAACAATTGCTTGTTCTTCAGTTAAAAACTTGGACTGGCCGTTAGAAACGGCAATGCGTAAGCAATGGTCAAATCCAATTGTGTTTTTGTCGTTCTTTTTATTCCGTATTTTCCCATTTTTATGTAGAATCGCTGCTTTGAGGATCATTTCAAAACTATGATCCAGAAAGATTAAAGATGCCGTTTGACGACATTGTTCGCTTGGCCTATTAAACAACTCCACACTCAAGACTAGCGACTCAGTAGCCTTTTTTAATAATGCCTTTACTTCTTTTTTCATTCTATTCTAGGCGATAAATTTACGGTGTGAGAGTTTGACGTTGGTCTGGTTCACCATCGCGTAGCGCATGGTGGTGTCAATCTTGACATGACCCAGAAGCTTCTGTACCTGCTCCACGGGCATACCCTTGTCAATAGCCATAGTGGCCAGGGTGCGACGGAACTTGTGGGGATGGATGCGAGGCACTTTAAGGCTACGACCGAGCTGGCGAAGGCGAACTTCAACGCCGGAAATCTGGAGCCTTTCATGTGGTTTGTCAAGCGTCACGAACAAAGCTGGATTCTTATCCTTGCGGCTCTTTAGATACTGCTGCAGGTGAATCTTCGCACGGGCATTGAAATAAACTACCCTTTCTTTGTTGCCCTTGCCAAAGACAATGCACTCACGCTCGTTGAAATTGACATCAGCCCGGTTGAGCTTGACCAATTCACCGACACGCATTCCGGTTGAGGACAGCAAGTCAATGATAGCCAGGTCCCGGATATTCTTGCAGTTGTCCCGCAGGATTTCCATGTTTTCATCCGAGATGGTCTCCTTTACTTGTTCTCCTGTTTTGACTTTGTGAATACGGCGAACCGGGCTTTTCAGGATGAAATCCTCATCCTCCAGCCAGGAGAAGAAAGAAGAGAAGATCCTGCGGATGTTGTCAATGGTGACTTTGCTGGATTTGTGCTTCTTCTGGAAGACGGCAAGATAGGCCCGGAGGTCGTCGGTAGTGTAGTCCTTGACAGCCTTGGGCATATACTTGAACAGTTGCTTGATGGTGGTCTCGTAGTATTTGATGGTCTTGACCGAGCAGCCTTCCACCAGCTTGGCAGACAAGAAAATCTCCAATAGACGGGTGTTGGTGACAATGTCCTCCTGGACCTTGCCGCCCTCATCGATGAGCGTGTAGCTGGACAAAGTCTGAAGAAGAACGCTGCTAAGCTGAGTCATCTGGTCTACTGTCAATGTTCCGGACATCGCTTCCGTAATCTGGGTGATAAATGTTTCTTTCATATCCTCTATGTTTAAATGAACAAAGAGGATAAAATACACTATTTCAGTTCAAAACCTATTGAAGCGAGCTGTTTGCGGATTTCCTCTTCCAGTTCGTGGGACTTCTTGAACATCTCAGAGAGCTCGCCGGTGAGACGAGTCATCTTCTCCTCGAAGGGTTCGCCATCGTCTTCTGTTTCAGCGATTCCCACGTAGCGGCCGGGCGTGAGGATGTAATCCTGCTTGGCGATATCCTCAAGGGTAGCCACGGCACAGAAGCCTTTTTCGTCTTCCAATTCACCGGCTACGTATTTGTCGTAGGTTTCGGCAATCTTCATGATGTCCTCTTCCATCAGTTCGCGCAGGCGGCGGGTCACCATGGTGCCCAGGTTGCGGGCATCAATAAAAAGGGTCTTGCCGGGCTGCTTTTTGTTGCGGTTGAGGAACCAAAGAGAAACAGGAATGCCGGTGGAATAGAAGAGCTGGCTAGGCAACGCCACGATGCATTCCACGAGGTCTGCTTTCAGGATGTTTTCACGGATGGTTCCTTCACCTCCACTTTGTGAAGAGAGTGATCCATTGGCCAATACCATACCAATCTTGCCAACAGGTGACAGGTGGTGAATCATGTGCTGCAGCCAGGCGAAGTTGGCGTTTCCTGCCGGAGGGATGCCGTATTTCCAGCGAACATCATCCTGGAGTTTGTCGGCGCCCCAGTCGCTCATATTGAACGGAGGATTGGCCATCACGAAGTCGGCCTTCAGCGTTGAGTGCTGGTCGTTAAGGAAAGAGTCTGCATTAGCCTTGCCCAGATCTGCATCAATTCCACGAATAGCCAGGTTCATCTGTGCCATCTTCCACGTGGTGGGGTTGCTCTCCTGACCATAGACGGAGATATCGGCTATTCTACCCTGGTGGCGCTCAATGAATTTGGCAGACTGCACAAACATACCTCCCGAACCGCAGGCCGGGTCAAATACGCGACCGTGGTAAGGTTTCAGAACCTCAACGAGCGTGCGCACAATACAGGCGGGCGTATAGAATTCGCCGGCGTTCTTACCTTCCTGAGATGCGAACATCGAAAGGCAATACTCATAGGTGCGACCCAAGATGTCTTTGCTGTCGCCGTGTTCCTTCATGTTTATGTTTGTGAAGAGGTCCACGACGTCGCCCAGACGTTGTTTGTCCAGCTCAGGACGGGCGAAATTTTTCGGGAGAATGCCTTTGAGTTTGAGGTTTTCGCTCTCAATCATACGCATCGCCTCATCAATGACAAGTCCAATTTCTGGAGTGTGGGCCGCAGCTGCGATTTCTTCCCAGCGGGCTTTGGCAGGAACCCAGAAGATATTGACGCTGGTATATTCGTCCTTGTCCTCTTCCATGCCGTAGCCTTCGGCAACGAGTTCAGCGTGGCGCTGTTCAAAACGGTCGGAAATGTACTTGAGGAAGATGAGTCCGAGCACTACATGTTTGTACTCTGATGCATCCATGCTTCCCCTTAAAACGTCTGCCGCGTTCCAGATTTGT
Organism: uncultured Bacteroidales bacterium; assembly: GCA_947168525.1. Classification (GTDB taxonomy): domain Bacteria; phylum Bacteroidota; class Bacteroidia; order Bacteroidales; family UBA932; genus Cryptobacteroides. The sequence goes on along the minus strand of CAMVMG010000012.1, from coordinate 4,493 downwards.
TTTTCAAATCCTACGTCGGCCGTGTTTTTCTTGGCCATAAAAGTATGTGTTATTGTTTTCTTGCTGTAGATTACAAAATTAACAAATTTTTATGTAAAGTCGTATAAAGAAGCGCAACAAGATGAAACCGCAAAATAGAATTGACGGACTGTTGTCATAAATACTGACTCCAAAATACAAAAAGCCCCGACACTGTTTGGTATCGAGGCGAAGGTCGTACTTGTACTCGCGGAAGCGTCCGTCGGGAGAGCGTTTGCCGGGGGTGGGGCCGGACCTTGAACTTCTCTTTCCAGTAGTCGTAGGCGTCCACGCCTATTCAAATCAAAATGTACTAAAGCGATCTCTCATGTATGTATAGACCATTTTCGTAACCTCACGAAAATGGTCATAGAATGAGGACAGCCATTGGAGCACAAAAACTGCTCTGATAATAGAAAATTTCCGGGATTACAGGGAATCGGCCGTGTTGGAGAGGGAGAGGGCGACGCTGAACAGGAGACGGACGTTGGCCACGGTGCCGGAGAGGTCCCAGTCGGGGCGGTACTCATCGGAGGGTTTATGGTACCACACGGGCATGGGGTACTTGTTGGGACGGGAAGGGTCCACCAGGTCCTTACCGTTCTCCCAGACCACAGCCGGGACGCCTTTCTTCACAAAATTGTAATGGTCGCTCCGGAAGAACCATCCGTCGGAATTATCGTCGTCAAAGAAAATGGATCGTCCCTGGGCGGCAGCGGCGGCTTCGTAGTAACGGTCCAGGCGGCTTTCCCCTCCCCCCAGAATCACCAGATCCCGGGTAAGCTCGGCCGGGCCGATGCTTTCGAAGTTCAGGCAGGCCACCGTCCGGGCCATCGGGAAGGCCGGATGGGAGCAGTAGTATTCGGAGCCGAACAGGCCGCTCTCCTCCGACGAAGGGAAGAGGAAAAGGATGCTGCGGCGCGGCCTGTAGGGCAGTCCGGTGAATTTTCGGGCCGACAGCAGCGCGCCGGCCATGCCGCTGGCATTGTCTGCGGCGCCATTGTAGATGGTGTCCCCGCTTGCGTCCGGAGTACCTGTTCCCAAATGGTCCCAGTGGGCGCAGAGCACCACCACTTCGTCGGCCCGGTCGGTGCCGCGAAGGAGGGATCCCACGTTGCTGGTCTGCTGGATATCGTAAGAGACGGCCATCTTTACGTCTCCCCTCACATTGAGCGGAAAGCTCCGGAAACCGGGCTTTTTGGCGGCGGAGAGGGCTTCGTCCATATCCATACCGGCAGCGGCAAAGATCTTTCGGGCGCCGTCTTCGTGAAGCCAGCCCTTGACGGCCAGTTCTCCGGCATTGCGGGTATCGGGATCGTACAGGGCCAAGTTGTCCGCCAGGTGGCCGTTCACGCACACGTGCCAGCCGTAACTGGCGGCTTCCGTGTTGTGAAGCACCAGGCAGCCGGCGGCACCCTGCCGCCTGGCTTCTTCAAACTTGTACAGCCATCGGCCATAATAGGTCATATTGCGGCCCCGGAAAAGCGAGGCGTCGTAGTAGCCGGGGTCGTTCACCAAGGCAATCACAATCTTGCCCTTCACATCTACATTTGCATAGTCGTCCCATCCATACTCCGGCGCGTGGATGCCAAAGCCGCAGAACACGTATTCGGCCTTGGACAGTTCCACCCGGTCTGTTGCCCGGGCGGTCCAGACCACCAGGTCTTCGGGATACTTCAGAACGGCCTTCTTCTTTCCTTTCACGGCGAGTTCGTTCCCATCCGGCTTAGCCGTTACGGCAATCATTTGGAAGGGCTGGAACCAGCTGCCGTCAAAAGCGGGCTCCAGTCCCATCTGATTCAATTCACCGGCCAGATAGTTGATGGTAAGGGTTTCGTATCCAGTCATGGGCTTGCGGCCACCGAACTCGTCCGACGCCAGGGTCTGGATCCAGTTCCGCAGCAATTGTTCATCTTCCTGGGCCGATGCACACACGCAGAGCACCAGGCAGGCCAAAAGGGAAAGAAAACGTTTGGTCATCCTCATTGCGTTTTGTTTCCGCTAATATACTCTTTTTATGTGAAAAACGGAATAGACGGCCACATCTTCCTTGTTCACGGAAAGCGCTATCCACAGCGTGTCTCCCACAACGCAGGCCTTGGGATAGTTATAGCCCAGGGTCTTGTATCGCCCATCCTTTCTCCGGGCCGATAAATCCGCGGGGCCTGCCAGCAGATACGCCCGGTCAAACAGGTAGCCGTCTTTAGAGAAGGAGATGGCCAGCGCCCGGCGGGACTTGCTGCCGGTGGGATTGCCCACCCAGAAGGCGGTGCCGTCCGGGAGGTTTCCCGCGCACTGTTTGGAACGGGAATCGGGGATGTTGGTCTTCTGCGGCGCACTCCAGGTCTCTCCCCTGTCGGCCGATACGGAAAAAAGCTTGACGAAGGAGGACTGCTGGTCCCGCATAAACATGACCAGTTTTCCGTCCCGGGCCACATACTGGCTGGGTTCGATGGGATGGCCCTCCCCTTCCGGGAAATCGGCTTTCCGCCATCCCCTTACGCCGGAGGGGTCCTCCGTATAGACGGGACAGAGCGTGTTTCCGGGCCGGAAGTGCACGGCGCCCACCATCCTTCCGCCGGAAAGCGCCAGCGGGTCTTGCTCAAAAATGCCTTCCACAGGGGTCCCGTCCGCCATCCTCACAGGCTGGGGTTCGCTCCAGGAACAGCCATCGGCCGATGAAACATAGAAGGCCTTCCCGCCCTGCGAACGGTCCGGGGCATAGATGTAATTCACCAGGGCCGTGAGCGTGTCCCCGCAAGGGAGCCATCCGCCGGGAGAGGCAAAATACTCCTCCGCGGGCGGCACCAGGACGGAAGGGGTTCCCCAATCCTTCCCGTCGGAACTCACCGAGTACAGAATGCCGGTATCGGGCGTATCCTCATCCTTCTCCGACTGCTGCCACATACAGTAATACTTGCCCCGGAAGTGGGTCAGAACGGCATTGTTCACATATCCGTCCCCCCGGTAAACCGTGTTCCGCTGTATATCGGCGTACCGCGCAAGCCCCAGCGAAAGGGTGTCCGCCGCGCAAATGACGCCGTCCGCCATCCGGGGCTGGCGATGGTGGTCCGGGGCACAAGACATCGCCGCCACTGTCAGGGCTGCAAAAAGGGAAAATAACCGGATTCTCATAACAATATGGTTCGGGGTTTACAAAGATACGATTTTGGTTTCTTTCAACAAATCTTTTCCTGAAACGCAACGCCCTTCCGACCGCCCCCCGGGTGGACAATCTGCGGAAATAAGAAAAAAGTGCCCGAAAATATTTGCTAATTCAAAAAAAGGTTGTACCTTTGTAATCCCAAACGGGAAATGGGGTATTAGCTCAGTTGGTAGAGCGTTTGAATGGCATTCAAAAGGTCAGGAGTTCGATTCTCCTATGCTCCACGGAAAACCGCCTTCTACACACGTAGGAGGCGGTTTGCTATATCCGATGTGGCTACATTGTGGCTACATTTTGAATGTGGCTGCTAAAAGGCCCGGAAACACTGTCACAGCGTTTTCCCGGGCCAAAGCAATTTAAAGTACGGTTTTTGGCCGATACTTCGTCTGCAAATGTACGAAAATTTTCCCGCTCTCCCTCATTCTTTGTATCTTCGTAGAGCCGACCTGTAACCTTAACAACGTTACAGACTATGAAAATCCTTATCGACAACGGACACGGCCGGGAAACTGCAGGAAAGCGCTCCCCTGACGGCCGTCTCCTTGAATGGTCCTACAACCGCGAAATTGCCAGCCGCGTTGTGGACGCCCTCACCTCCCTTGGTCTCGATGCGGAACTCCTGGTTCCTGAAGACGAAGACATTTCTCTTTATGAACGCTGCCGGAGAGTGAACCGGCTTTGCTTGCAGCTGGGCAAGCGCAACGTCTGTCTGGTTTCCATCCACGTGAACGCGGCCGGCCACGGTGACAAATGGTATAATGCTGAGGGCTGGTGCTGCTACACTACCCCGGGCCAGACTGCCGGAGACGTTCTTGCCAACTTTCTTTGCCAGGCCGCCCTGCAGAACTTGGCCGGTCATCGGATGCGCTTCGATTACACCGACGGCGATGCGGATCAGGAAGAGGCCTTCTACATCCTCCGCCATACTGCCTGTGCAAGCTGCCTGACGGAAAACGGATTTATGGACTGCCACCGCTCCTGCGACTTCCTCCTGAGCGACGAAGGAAAGGCGGCCATTGTCCAGCTGCACGTTGAAGGAATCAAGGCCTACGTGGACAGCCTCAACCAGGACTGAGACAAAGCCAAAGCAAATTCCTGACAAGCGCAACGGTATGCGCTGGCGCGTTCCGGCCGCGTTCGCGGGACGTTCCCCCATCACAGCAAGACCCCTGTAACCCATAAGGGCTGCAGGGGCCTATTCATTTCGATAAACGAGGAATTTATAAGACCGCCTTCACTGGTGCCGCCCAGAACGTGTCGGCATCCGTTGTGACAATCTCCCCATCGTTTTTGAATACGCCGAAGTTGA
>CAMVMG010000011.1 GCA_947168525.1 uncultured Bacteroidales bacterium | reverse complement strand
CCGGTTTTCCGGCGGGACAAGCGTTCCGGGCACTCGCGGACGGGAAAACGACCGGTTTTCCGGCGGGACAAGCGTTCCGGGCACTCGCGGACGGGAAAACGACCGGTTTTCCGGCGGGACAAGCGTTCCGGGCACTCGCGGACGGGATTTCGGCCGATTTTCCGGCAGAACAAACGGTTATTTTATTATCTTTGTAGTTCAGATCAAGAACAGCCCATGGCCAAGATTGCAGAAGATACCCCTATGCTGCGGCATTACTTCGAGGTGAAGGCACAACACCCCGAGGCCATGCTGCTGTACCGGGTGGGAGACTTTTACGAGTGCTACTCGGACGATGCCGTGACGGCGTCCCGGGTGCTGGGGCTGGTACAGACCAAGAAATCCAACGGAGACAAGGGGCCGGTGGCTATGGCGGGTTTCCCGCACCACGCCCTGGAGAATTACCTTACCAAGCTGGTGAGGGCCGGTTTCAAGGTGGCCGTGTGCGACCAGCTGGAAGACCCCAAGTTTGCCAAGAAACTGGTCAAGCGAGGGGTGACGGAGATTGTGACCCCCGGCATCTCCTTCGGGGAGAACATGCTGGAAACCAAGGAGAACAATTACCTGTGCGGCCTCACGGTGGAAAAGGACCGCTGCGGCGCAGCCTTCCTGGACGTTTCCACCGGACAGTTCCAGGTTACCCAGGGTTCGCTGGACTATATCGGCGCCCTGGTGGGTTCCCTGAAGCCGAAGGAACTGGTAACCCAGCGCGGCTATGAAAAAGGCCTCCGGGAGCGCCTGGGAGACATTTTCACCACCTCCATAGACGAATGGGCCTTTGTGTACGATGCAGCCGTGGAGCGCCTCAAGCGCCAGCTGCAGGTAGACAGCCTCAAGGGCTTTGCCATAGACTCCTATCCCTTGGGTATCTGCAGCGCCGGTGCCCTGCTGGTATATCTGGAACAAACTCAGCATACGGGACTTAAGAACATTTGCACCATCGGCCGGATAGATGAGGCCAAGTTTGTGTGGATGGACAAGTTCACCCTGCGCAACCTGGAGGTGTTCCAAAGCGCTTCCGGGACCGACGGCGTATCCCTGGTGCAGACACTGGACAAATGCTCCAGCCCTATGGGCGCCCGTATGCTACGCCAGTGGCTGGCCATGCCCATCATGGACCGGAAGGAACTGGACGCCCGCTACGACGTAGTCCAGTACTTTGTCCGGAACCCGGAAATCCTGCAGGAAACGCAGGCCGACCTGGGCAGGCTGGGAGATATGGACCGCATCCTGGGCCGCATTGCCACCGGCAAGGCCAATCCCCGGGAGGTGATGCAGCTGGGCCGGGGTCTGGCCCTTACCGGCCCCATCAAAGCCCGGCTGGGCGGCGTGGAAGCCCTGGAAAAGCTGATGAAAGGGCTTCGCAACTGCGAGAAACTGCTTGGGGAAATCCAGCGCGTAATGGCTGCGGAACCCGCCATCCAGATTGGCAAGGGCCCCGTCATCGGCACGGGCGTAAGCGCCGAGCTGGACGAACTACGCAGCCTCTCCGGCAGTGGGAAAGAGTACCTGCTCAAAATGCAGCAACGGGAGGCCGAACGCACCGGAATCTCCTCGCTGAAAATAGCTTACAACAACGTTTTCGGCTATTACATAGAGGTTCGGAATACTTACCGGGACCAGGTGCCGCCGGAGTGGATCCGGAAGCAGACGCTGGTAAATGCCGAACGGTACATCACGGAGGAACTGAAGCAGTACGAGGAGAAAATCCTTACGGCCGAAGACCGCATCTATGCGCTGGAAACACAGCTTTACGGGGAACTCATTGGCCGCATCCAGCAGCAGATCCCCCACATCCAGTGCAACAGCCGCATCCTGGCCAAGTTGGACGTGCTTGCGGGCTTTGCCCAGCAGGCCGAAGAGCGCCGCTACTGCCGCCCCGTGATGGACGATTCCCTGCAGCTGGATATCAAGGCGGGCCGGCATCCGGTGATTGAGACGCTGATGGCGCCGGGCGAGCAGTACGTGCCCAACGACGTGTACCTGGACTCCGAAAAACAGCAGATCATCATCCTCACCGGCCCCAATATGGCGGGTAAGAGCGCCCTGCTGCGGCAGACGGCCCTCATCGTGCTGATGGCGCAGATTGGCTCCTTCGTCCCGGCCGAGGCCGCCCGCATCGGCTGGTTTGACAAACTGTTCACCCGCGTTGGCGCCACGGACAACATCTCCCGGGGGGAATCCACCTTTATGGTGGAAATGCTGGAAACGGCCATGATCCTGCACAACCTGAGCGCCCGCTCTCTGGTACTGCTGGACGAAATCGGCCGGGGCACTTCCACCTATGACGGTATGTCCATCGCCCGCGGAATAGTGGAGTACATCCACGAATACGGCAAAGGCGCCAAGACCCTTTTTGCCACCCATTATCACGAACTGAACGACCTGGAAGACCTGTTCCCGCGCGTGAAGAACTTCCACGTAACGGTTAAGGAAGTGGGCCGGGAGGTCATTTTCCTGCGCAAGATCAAGGAGGGCGGATCGGCCCACAGCTTCGGCATCCACGTGGCCCGGATGGCCGGTATGCCGTCGGCCGTGCTGGAAAGCGCCGAACGCACCCTGAAGGCGCTGGAAAACAGCCAGGCGCTGGAGAGGGCGGGCGCACTTACCCCGGTGAAACCCCACACCACCAAGGCCGGAAGAGTGGAAAAGGACGGCAGTATCCAGCTTTCCATGTTCCAGCTGGACGACCCGCTGCTGGAAAGCCTGCGGGACCGCCTCAAGGCCGCCGACCTGAACAATATGACTCCCCTGCAGGCCTTTGACCTGCTACGCACCATGAAGGAAGAACTGGGAATCTGAGACCCGCTGGCAATACGCCTACTTCACAAACGGAGCAGACAGGATAAAGCAGCAGGATTTGGCAATGTCCTCCAGCGACTTGGCCAGGATGGGGGCGGGATCCACCGGTTCAGCCTGGCCGGATGCCAGCCCGGCGCCAGCCCTCTGCCCACCGGCCTGCCGATGGGCCAGATACTCGGAGAGGTTGTACATGAAGGCGGCGGTCTGGTCGGCCTGCTCCATGGTGCTCTCGGGTTCCATCTCTACGAAGTAGTCGCTGTGGCCTGTCTCATAAAAGGCATCAAAGATGGCCTTGTAGTCCAGTTTGCCGCTCTCTCCCAGCACATAGTAGTCCTTGATATGCAGCACAAGGATGCGCCCGGGGTTCTGGCGGATCATCTGTACCGGGTCACGCTTGCCCTGCATGGTCCAGTATACATCCAGCTCAAAGTTCACGGCCTCCGGGTCTGTATGCTGTAGCATATAATCGATCGGCGCCAGCTCCGATCCCTGCAATGGATGGAACTCCATATTGTGGTTATGGTACAGGAAACGGATGCCGTAGTCGCGGGCCAGGGTCCCCACCTGGTTCATCAGATCGCAGGTCTTGGCGGCCTGGGCTTCGTCACCCCAGACAAAGATGCCCACAAGGGCCAGATACTGGCAGCCCATGGCCTGATGGTCGGCAAAGACCTGCTTCCAGGCCTCCAGGCACTCCTGAGGGTGAGCGATGTCAATGCCGGCACCCATCGTGTTGGAACTCTTTAACTTAAGCCCATGATTTTCTATTACTTTCCGGAGTTCTGCGGGCGAGTACCCAAACATCTTCTGCCCGGGTGCGTAGTTACTGATTTCCACCGAAGTGTAGCCCATCCCGGCAATCCGGTCCAGGGCTCCTTCGAAATCGCTGCCCAGCTCCTGCACGGAATACAGCTGCAGGCCGATATCCTTCTTCTCAACAGACACGCTCTTTCCGGAAAGCACCGTCCGCAGGTTCCGGATGGAGGTCTCTACATCTGAGAGCATGTGACGGGAATCGAAGATTTCAATGGTATAGTAGCCGTCATAGCCGCTCTTCTGCAGATCCCGCACCAGCTTTTCCATGGGGATGCAGCCGGTGAAGGAGGCGCAGCTGGCCATATTGTCCGGGGAATAACGGTCTTTCAGGTGTACGTGACGGATCCGGTCGCGGAACTTGGCATATGCCTCCAGAGCGTCCTCGCCGTTAGCCAGATAATTGCCGGTGTCAAAAGCGTGCCCGGCAGCAGGAATAGCGTTGAATACCCTTTCCAGGTCGGCTGTGCAGTGTACGTCAGAGGTCAGGTTGTCGTTGTCCTCGAAGAGCACGTCCACACCCTGGGCGTTGGCCCGGGCGATGAAGTCGGCCATCCGTCGCATCATTTCCTCTTCGGGAAGGGTACTCTCGCCACGGCCCATAGGCACAAGCATCAGTTTCTTGTAACCGTGCTTTGCAACGAACTCAAGGCATAAATCCTGGGCATTCCACTCATGACCGGGGAACGGCAGTTTCCAGTCATCTTCGAAGAAATTCACAAGGCCGATTGCACAGCTGTGTCCGAAGCCCAGGCTATCCAGGGTCTTGATCATTTCGTCCGTAGAAAACACCCATACGTCGGCAGCATCGTAACCCATAGCTTTCACACGCGCGGCGGCATCGGCAAAAGATATGCCCTCCTGCTGCGAAATAGTCATGATGTGGTCGCTGAAAACTGAGATTTTCGGCTCTTTCTTGCCACAGGAGACCAAACAAAGGGCGACCGCAAGGGCGCTCAAAACGAGAATCAAGTTTTTCATATGATCGATTGATGGATGGTGTACATTTACAAGAGAAGGTTCGTCAGGAATACCACCACAATACCCACCGGCGCCACGAATCGGATCAGATAATAGAACACCCGGTACAGGACGCGGTTGCAGGTGCCGCCGTTGGTGAGTTCGTCCCGGACATCGGCCTTGGGCAGCTTCCAGCCCACGAAAAGGGTGAAAACCAGGCCGCCCAGCGGCATGAGCCAGTTGGAGCACAGGTGGTCCAGGAAATCAAAAAACGCATCTCCCAGGATATGGACCCCGCTCAAGGGGCCGAACGACAGGCTGCACAGGATGCCGATGAGCCAGGTGAAAAAGGCCAGCAGCAACGTGGCGGGAACCCGTTTCATTCCCTTTTCTTCCGTGAGGAAGGCGACGCCCACCTCCAGCATGGATATGGCCGACGTGAGGGCCGCAGCCAGGATGGCCACGAAGAACACGATAGCAATGAGGGCGCTCACAAGCGGCAGGGAACCTGCCATCCGGTTGAAAATAAAGGGCAGGGTCTCGAACACCAGCCCCGGTCCTGTCCCGGGCTCGATGCCGGCCGAGAACACCGCCGGCATGATAGCAAAGCCCGCCATCACGGCAAACAGCAGGTCCGAGACCGCCGTTCCCAGGCCGGACACGATCAGGTTCTCTTCCTTTTTCACGTAGGAAGCATAGGTGAGGATGGTGCCCACCCCCAGGGAAAGCGAGAAGAAGGCCTGGCCCAGGGCCGCCGCGCCAGCGTCGGCATTGAGCTTGGAGAAATCCGGCTTGAGCAGGTACGCCACGCCTTTAGCCGACCCAGGCAGGGTGAGGGAATACACGATGATGGCCACGATGAGTACGAACAGCACCGGCATGGCAATGTTGGAGAATTTCTCGATTCCCTTCTTTACGCCGCCCAGCACGATGCCCGCCACCATGGCCATGAAAGCTGTATGGGAGAGGATGGGCTGCCAGGTGGAGGAGATGAACGTGCCGAAATAGCCGGAAACCACCTCTGCCGGGGCCGATGTAAAGTCGAACGAGAGCGACTTGAACAGGTACTGGACCGACCAGCCGCCCACCACCGAATAATAGCTGAGGATCAGGAGGGGCGACACGATGGTGAGGATGCCCGCCCAGTGCCAGCGAGTGCCGGGAGCCAGTTTTCGGAGGGCACCATAGGCATTGGAGCGGCTCCGGCGGCCAATGACGGACTCGGCAAAGAAAATGGGTAGCGCCACCAGCAGCGACGCTACAATATACAGCAGGATGAAGGCCGCCCCGCCATACTGCCCCAGGATATAGGGGAAACGCCAGATGTTTCCCAAACCGATGGCCGACCCTGCCATGGCCATGATTACCGCAGCCCTGCTGCCGAAGTTCTCCCTTCCTTTACTCATAGCACAAGGGAGATAATCATGGCTGCGATGCCCAGGGGCGCCACGAAGCGGATTAGGAAATAAACAAACGGGAATAACTTGACATTCAGTTGTTTGGTACCGTTGTTAGTGAGTTCTGCAAAGAGCGTTTCCCGGGGCATGATCCAGCCCGCCAGGATGACTACCAGGAAGCCGCCGGCCACCAGGAGCACATTGGAGGCGAAACTGTCGGCAAAGTCAAAGAGGTTACCGCCGAAAAGCTGCACCTCGGAAAGCGGGCCGAAGGACAAGGATGCCAGGGTTCCCAGGGCGCCGCACAGGAGAAAAAGCCAGAAACAGGCTTTCCTGCGGCTGATTTTCCGGGTTTCCGTGAGGAAGGCAACCCCCACCTCGATCAGCGAGACCGACGAGGTAAGGGCTGCAAAGAGGATGGTGAGGAAGAACAGGATGGCAGCGATGGAACTAACCACCGGCAACTGCTGTCCCATCTCGGAAAAAATGAACGGGAGGGTGTCGAAAATGAGCCCCGGACCGCTTCCGGGGGCGATTCCGGCCGCAAATACCGCTGGCATGATGGCAAACCCGGCCAGATAGGCGAAAAGCAGGTCGCATACCGACGTGCCCACCCCGGCCACCATCAGATTCTCCTCCTTGCTCACATACGAAGAATAGGTTATGATGATGCCCATGCCCAGCGACAGGGAATAGAACGACTGTCCCAGAGCGTCGATGAAGGTATGGCCCGTCACCTTGGAAAAATCTGGCTTTACCAGGTATTCCACGCCTTTGGAAGCACCTGGCAATGAGAGAGAATACACTGTAATAAGCACCACCAGCAGGAACAGCACCGGAATGCAGAACTTACTGAATTTTTCAATCCCGCCCTTCACCCCGAACGCGACGATGACCACGGTGACCAGCAAGAAGCACAGGTGACAGATCATGGGCACCCAGGTGCGGCCGATGAAGGCTTCGAACGACCCGGTGAGTTGCTCCGGCGGGGTGTGGATGAAGGTGAACCGGCAAGCCTGGACCAGGTAATCCAGCGACCAGCCCCCGACCACGGAATAGTAGGAGACAATCCAGAGAGGAGTGATGACGGTGAGAAGGCCCAGCCCCCGGCCCGCCTGCCCGGGGATGAGGGCGGCGATGGCGCTGCGGCTGTTGGTTCCGCTCTGCCGGCCGATGGCGGATTCTGCCAGGAAAATGGGCAGGGAGAGTAGCAGCGTGAATGCGATATAGATCAGGATAAAGGCCGCACCCCCATTTTGTCCGGTTAGATAGGGAAAGCGCCAGATATTCCCCAAGCCAATCGCCGACCCGGCCATGGCCATGATTACGGCCGCCCGGCTGCCAAAGTTCTCTCTCTTTTTCATGAAGTCCGTTTTGGCAAATATAATGAATTCTTGAAATAAATCCTTACATTTGCCCTGCCATGAAACGGATTGTACTGCTTATTTCGCTCGTCGCCGCCGTTATTCCACTCTCTTGCGGCGGCCCCAAGACGCCCGCCCCCTCTGCGCGGAACTTCCCCTCCGTAGAAATTCCCGCCATGCTCACCGACGGCACCGAGCGCCTGGACTATATGGCCACCCACCTGTGGGACCGCTACCTGGACACCTCCCGCCTCTATCTGTGCGACTCGCTGCATTTCAACGGGGTGACGGAGGAGGACGTGGAACAGCAGATGGGACTGTTCTCCACCCTGCTGGAGAATCTCCCTTCCAAAAACGGAAAGGCCAGCATCTCAAACTTTTATAACCTCCTGGAGGCTTTTGGGCTCCGTTATCCGGATTCCCGTGTATTCCCCAAGCTGTCGGAACTGGCCGGCAAATACCTGTACGACCCCAACTCCCCCGTGCGCAACGAAGACCTCTGGGGTGTGTTCGCCGCCCACCTGGCCGAATCCCCCCTGGTGGGAGATGAATACAAGCCCAAATACCGCTACGACGCCGCCATGTGCGCCCGCAATCCCGTGGGTTCCGTGGCCACGGATTTCTCCTTTACAGATACCAAGGGCCGGGTGCGGACCCTCCACGGCATCCAGGCCGGCCATCTCCTTCTAATCTTCGGCAATCCGGGCTGTACGGCCTGCCGGGAACTAATGGAGCAGATGGAGCAGATGCCGCAGGTGGGCAAGGCCATCTCTGACGGCCGCCTCAAGGTGGTGGACGTGTTCATCGACCCGGAAGTCGACCAGTGGAAGGCGCAGGTGCACACGTTCCCGAAAAACTGGATCTGCGGGTACGACCACCGGATGGCCGTTACCGAGGAGCGCCTGTACCATGTCCGCGGCATCCCGTCCCTGTATCTGCTGGATGCCGATAAAAAAATTCTCCTGAAGGATGCCCCCCAGGAGAAAATCCTCGATTATCTGGCCGGTCTTTAGTCGAACACCCAGATGATGGCCTCTTTGTAAACTTCGCCGGGCCTGAGCACCGTGGTGGGGAAGTCCGGCCGGTTGGGGGAGTCCGGGCATCGCTGGCACTCGATGGCCACGCCGTCGTAGTCTTCATATTCGCCGCTCTTGCCCTTGGGACTGCCCTTGAGCCAGTTTCCGGTGTAAACCTGTACGGCGGGCTGGGTGGAAAGCACCTCCATATGGCGTCCGGAAACATCTCCCCAGAGGTCTGCAACGGGGGAAAGCTGGCCGGGCATGGCGCCATCAACCAGCCAGCAGTTATCATAGCCCTTGCCGTATTTTAGCGCGGGGAAATCGGCCTTGATATCCTGGCCCAGCGGCTTGGCCTCCACAAAGTCCATAGGGGTTCCTGCCACGTCGGCGGGCTCCCCTTCCGGGATGAGGGTGCTGTCCGTGGGCAGCCACTGGGAGCAGTTAAGTTCCAGCTTGTGGTTGAGCGCGGTGCCGGAGCCCTCCCCGTTCAGGTTCACATAGACGTGGTTGGTGAGGTTCACCACCGTGCGGGCGTCCGACTCTGCCGTGAGGATGAGCTTGAGGGAGTTGTCCTCGCCCCAGGTGTAGTGTGCCACGGCCTTCAGGTTGCCGGGATAGCCTTCCTCGCCATCTTCCGAGAAATACATGAATTCCACCGAGTTACCATCGATACGGCTTTCCCAGACCTGGTTCATGAAGCCCTTGGGGCCGCCGTGCAGGTGGTTGGGGCCGTTGTTGATGGGAAGGGTGTATTCCTTGCCGTCCAGGGTGAACTTGCCTTTGGCAATACGGTTGGCAAAGCGGCCGGGCACCTTGCCCATGCAGGGGCCATCCCCGAAGTAATCCAGGGGATTGGCATAGCCCAGCACCACGTCTCCCAGCTTGCCGTCCTTGTCCGGTACCACGATGGAAGTGATGGCGGCGCCGATGTTGCACAGTTTTACATACGCGCCCGAGGCGTTTTTGAGGGTGTAGAAGCAGATTTCCTTGCCCTCCGGAGTCTTCCCCCAGATTTCTTTCTTGATGTTCATATGCTTGCGTTCATAAATGACAAATTCAAAGCTGTAGCCCGTTTCCGGGTCCGTATGGGTTTCAGACGTGCTCACGCGTTCCCACACGGCGGGATCTATCTCCGGGAAAAAGACATCGGCATCTTTCACATCCGTGTGCACGTGGGTAATGTACAGCCGGTCCATCTGCGGCAGGGCCGCGCGGTACACGGAAGCGCCGCCCATCACGAAGCATTTCTCCGCCCCGGTGGCTTCGGCTTCCTTGAAGGCTTCCTCGAAGGAGTACACGCAGGTGGCTTCCGGGATGTCTTCGCCGCCCAGGTTCAGGACGATGTTCTTGCGCCCGGGAAGCGGATGCAGGGGCAGGGAGAAATAGGTGGTGCGACCCATGATCACGGGATAGCCGCGGGTAGTGCGCTTGAAATACTGCAAATCCTCCGAAATATGCCAGGGGAGGTCGTTCTTTACGCCGATGCCCCAGTTGTCGGCCACGGCTACTATTAGACACTTTTCCATTTTAAACGGCGACGGGTGCTTTGATGGCAGGCCAGGGATCATAGCCTTCCAGGGTGAAATCTTCGTACTTGAAATCAAAGATGGACTTGACGTCCGGGTTCAGTTTCATCACGGGCAGGGGGCGCGGTTCCCGGGAGAGTTGGAGGGCCACCTGGTCGAAATGGTTCTGATAAATATGAGTATCTCCTGTTGTATGCACGAACTCGCCAGGTTCCAGGCCGGTTACCTGGGCAATCATCATGGTGAGAAGGGCATAGGAGGCGATATTGAAGGGAACGCCCAGAAAAACGTCTGCGCTGCGCTGGTACAGCTGGCAGGACAGTTTTCCTCCGGCCACATAAAACTGGAACAGGCAGTGGCAGGGGGGCAAGGCCATTTTTTCTACGTCGGCGGGGTTCCAGGCCGTTACAAGCAGCCTTCTGGAGTCTGGATTTCGCTTAATAGTGTCGATAACCATCGAAATCTGGTCGATGACCCCTCCCTCCGGTGTAGGCCAGCTGCGCCACTGATAGCCGTATACGGGACCCAGATTGCCGTTTTCGTCGGCCCACTCGTCCCAGATGGAGACACCGTGGTCTTTGAGGTATTGGATGTTGGTGTCCCCGGCAAGAAACCAGAGTAGTTCGTAGATGATGGACTTGAGGTGCACTTTCTTGGTGGTAAGCAGAGGAAAGCCCTCCTGCAGGTTGAAGCGCATCTGGTAGCCGAACACGCTTTGGGTGCCCGTTCCCGTACGGTCCTGTTTCATGACACCGTTTGCGCGGATGTGCCGGAGAAGGTCTAAATACTGTTGCATAAGGCAAATTTACGGAATTATTTCAAGATTTCACTACCTTTGCGTAACGATACGTGTTTTCAGCATGAAATTACCCTCAGTAAAAAGAAGCTTCCTGCTCATAAGTGCCCTCCTTCTGGGAACCACTGTCGTCCATGCACAGTTCTACGGCAATGGGACAGATCCGGGGCACCTTCGCTGGTATTCAATAGAAACGCCTCATTATCAAGTAATTTATCCTGCCGGAACGGATTCTCTGGCCCGTAGTTATGCCACCCGGCTGGAAAAGTACCGCGTCAGCGCCGGCTACAGTATCGGCCAGACGCCAGGAAGCCTGCAGTGGCGGAAGATGCCGGTGGTTCTGCACACCTGGAACGGCTACTCTAACGGATCGGTCTCCTGGGCCCCCTCACGGATGGACCTGTACACGGTGATGCAGCCCCTGGAGAGCGACCCCGCCCCCTGGGACCTCCAGCTCCTCACCCACGAACCCCGGCACCAGGCTCAGCTCCAACTGGGGTACCGCGGTTTCCTGAAACCGCTGAATTATATAACTGGAGAGGCCGCCAGCCCGCTGGGCTTCCTGCTGTACCTGGACCTGGCCCTGGCCGAAGGAGACGCCGTGGCAACCGAGACGGGATACGGTTTCGGCACACGTGCGCGCACAGCCGATTTCCTGAACTATTACCGGGTCGCCCTGGACCAGGGAGATTTCCGCAGCTGGGACCGGTGGCGCTATGGCTCTTTCAAGCACGAAACGCCGGATTATTACACGCTGGGGTACCTGACTGTGGGCGGCATGCGTTATTTCTACGACTATCCCCTGTTCACGGCCGATTTCTTGAACCGGTCGCTCCGAAAACCGTTCAGTTTTACTCCGCGCAACATGATGAAAACGGCCGCAGAACGCTCCGGGAAGCCCTTCAAAGAGACTTTTAACGGTATTCTGGAAAGCCTGAACACCCAGTGGCGGGAAGAAGCCCGGCAGCGGGGGCCCTTCATCCCCCAGGAACAGATTTCTCATCCCGTCGACGGTTTTCCTACATCCTACGCCGCTACCATTTACCTGAACGGAGCCATCTACATGCTGCGCGACAGTTATGTGCGCGGACGGGAGCTGGTGCGCTTCGTGGACGGGAAGGAAGAAGTGGTGGCGCCCATGAGTGCATCGGCCAAGTCGCTATGGAACGACGACACCTTCGGCCGGCTTTACTGGTGTGAAACTGTCGGAGATGCCCGCTGGGAGCTGTCCCACCGCTCGGTTATCCGCTATTACGACACCCATACCGGCCAGATAACCGACCTCACCCGGGAAGGACGGCTGTACTGCCCCAGTCCTTCCCCGGACGGCCTGGAGGTGTGCACGGTGGAATATCCGTATACGGGCGGGAACCGGATCACCATCATCAGCGCCCAGGACGGGCGGGTTCTGCGGAGCTACCCCGTTCCGGACGAAATCCAGGCCACGGAGACGGCCTGGTGGAAAGGGGATATCTATACCGCCGGCATCTCGGAGGAGGGATACGGCATTTACAAAATAAGCCCTGACGGCCGCTGGGAGACGGTTTTTGCGCCCTCCATCCAGAAAGTGGCGAACATGGGCTTCGACCCGGAGTATCTGGAATGGGTGTCGGACCGCACAGGCGCCAACGAGTATTACCGCTACTATCCGGACCAGGGGAAACTGGTGCAGATGACCTCTTCCCGCTACGGTCTCACAGACGTCTATGAGTTGGACGGGTACTTCTACCACGTAAGCTATACGTTGGACGGAACCATGCTGTTCCGCACTGCCGTAACGGACCTGAGCCCCCGGGAGATCTCCTATGCCGATGTACACCACTATCCCATGGAAGATGCCCTGACGGCCCAGGAAAGGGCCCTGGGGCCGGTGGAAGAGGCGGCGGACGTTTCCTTGACCGCGCCCAAACCCTACCTCAAACTCCCCCACCTGCTACGCTTCCATACCTGGCTGCCCTTCTACGTAAACTACGACAATATCGAATCGCAGAGCCTTGATTTTTCGTACGAAACCGCCTCGCTGGGCGCCACGGCGTTTTTCCAGAATACACTGGGGTCCCTGCAGGGATACATCGGCTACAGCGCCCATCCGGACGAGGAAACAAGAGGTCCCTGGATGCATTCGGTCCACGGAAAACTCACCTACAGTGGCCTGTATCCGGTCTTTGAGGCCAGCTTCGACCTGGGCGGTTCCTGGGCCCGGCAATATACCCTGTCCCGTTTCGACGACAAGGCGGGAGGCCATCAGCTCAGGGCGGAAGGAACGCTTTGGAACCGGCCCCTGTATTCGGTCCAGCTGAGCACCTATGTCCCGCTGCGGTTCAACAAGGGCGGTCATCTCTCAGGCATCGTTCCCAAGATCCAGTATGCCCTGTCCAACAACGGATTCAGCACCAGTACCCGGGTCTGGAACATTCCGGGGCCCATTTTCGAAGGTCTGCCAGCCACCTACAGCTTTCAAGACGTGGAGTCCGGGGAGAACCGGCCGATGCAGCGGTTGTCGGCGTCACTACGCTCCTACTGGATGCTTCCCGTGGCGGAAAGTGCCGTCTATCCCCGCCTGGGCGTGGGTGCAGAAGTGGGCGCCAGTCTCCGGCCGTTCCTCTCCTCGCTTTTCACGCCCAGTCTCTATGTCTATGCCTACGGATACCTTCCTGGTCTTTGGCTCCCGCAGGGCTTGCGCCTGACGGGCCTCTACCAACACCTCTTGAGAAATGGAAACCAGATGTTCGGAGACCCGGTCGCCCATGTGCTTCCAAGGGGGTTTTCTTCCGCGGCGGCAACGGCACTGACACAAAGCAGCGTCAACCAGTGGCGGATGACGGCCGACTATGCTGTTCCCATTTACGTGGGGGACCTTGCCCTGGGACGTTTCGCCTACATCAAAAACTTTCTGCTCACGCCCCATTTCGATTACTCGGGGCTGGGCAAAGGGAACCTCTGGAGCGCCGGGGCAGACCTTACGGCCGAACTAGCGCACCTGCTGTTCATCAACTTCGACTGTTCTGTGGGGGTTTCCTTCTCCTGGCTGGGCGGATCCCTGCTGGGCCAGACGGCCGTGCAGAAACCTTATCACATCGGCATGATCTTCAGCTTTGACCTTTAGCGGAAAAAGCGGTCCAGCCAGGCGCCGTCCACCAGTGCAAATCCCGGGGCGGGCCGGATGGAGGGGTTGCGGCCCAGGATGCCGCGGGCGTCTTCATAGACATTGAAGCCGATATTCACCACCTGCATCTGGCCGTTGAGGGGGAAGGCGAGGACAATCTCATTGTCAGACCCTTCCGTCCGCAGGAAGCGCATCCGGGCCGACAGCATGTCCGGATTCTTGGCCGACAGCTCCCGCCGGGTGACCCATTTGCACATTTCCATCACGGTGTCTTCCAGGCCGGCCTCATGGATATTCACCTTTTCGATGAGGTCTCCGACTTCCAGTACGCGGCGGAGGGTGTACCCCTCCAGGTCCCTGACGGCCTCCTCCACCCCGGCCGGAGGATTCATCCCCTCCGGGAGCAGCCACACCATCAGGCGGGCTTCCGGGTCGTGGTATAAAGTCTGGTATTTCAGGAGGTTCCGCGTGCCGCAATAGGGACATTCCCAGACAAAGAGGGAACCGTCCCTGACCCGGGCTTTCAGCTCCGGATCAAGGGCGGTATTGATACGCTGGACCGGTTCCACCTGGGTGGAACGGTGGCAATGGCTACAGTTTGCGGGCACCATCGCTGATGACGACGTTGTAGATCTTGGGCTCGTGGCCGAACTGCTCCTTGAACTTCTCCACGGCCGTCTCGATGAAGCGGTCGTACAGCTCATCCTTCACCAGGTTGATGGTGCAGCCGCCGAAGCCGCCGCCCATGACGCGGGAGCCTGTTACCTCGCACTTGCGGGCCAGTTTGTTCAGGAAGTCCAGTTCCTCGCAGGAGACCTCGTACAGGTGGCTGAGGCCGAAGTGGGTCTGGTACATCATCTCACCCACGGTCTCGTAATCGTCGCGCTCCAGGGCGTCGCACACGTCCAGCACGCGCTGCACCTCGCCGATCACATATTCGGCCCGGATGAAGTCTTCTTCGGTGATCTCACCCCGGACCTCGTCCAGCCATACACGCTTGGCGTCGGAGAGGAATTCCACCTCCGGATGGTTCTTGCGGATGGCTTCGGCCGCCCTTTCGCAGGACTCGCGGCGCTTGTTGTAGGCGCTGTCGGCCAGCAGGTGCTTCACGCATGTGTCGATGAGCACCAGGCGGTATCCCTTGGGATGGAAGGGGAAGTATTTGTACTCGCCCGTCTTGCAGTCCAGCCGGATCAGGGAGCCCTCCTTGCCGAACAGGGAGGCGAACTGGTCCATGATGCCGCACTTGACGCCGCAGTAATTATGCTCCGTGCTCTGGCCGATGCGGGCCAGTTCGAATTTGTCGATGCTGCCGCCGTTGAAAATCTCGTTGAGCGCATAGGCGAAGGTGCTTTCCAGCGCCGCGGAGGAGCTGAGGCCCGCCCCCAGGGGGACATCTCCGGCAAAGACGGCGTTGAAGCCCTCTACCTTGCCGCCGCGCTTGAGGATTTCCCGGCACACGCCGTAAATGTATTTGGGCCAGTGCTGTTCCGGCAGGCTTTCTTCTGTCAGGTAGAACTCTACATATTCGTCCCGGTCGATGGAGAAGACCTTCACTTTGTCGGTGCCGTTGGGCTTGATCTCTGCCATGATGCCGAAATTGATGGCGCCCGGGAACACATAACCGCCGTTATAGTCCGTATGTTCGCCGATCAGGTTAATCCGGCCGGATGACATGTAAAAATCTCCTTCCTCTTTGAAAAGAGCCTTGAATTTGTCTTGAATCTTGGTTTTCATATTCAGTGTCGTTTGGGTTCTATCATGCAAATATACGCTTTTTTTCAATGTCTGAGACCCCAGACGGAAGGGTCGTACGCGGCTTCCACGAAATCTTCCACGTCGTCCGGAAGGGCCGGATAGAAATCCAGGCCGGTGAGCAGTTCCAGGTCGTCCACCGACAGGGCGCACTTCTCCAGGAAATAGCGGTTGGCGTCGTTCTGCATGATAAAGGCCACGCTCTGGTAGCGGGAGCCGTCATGCACCAGCACCACCTTGAAGAAGGCGTCCGGGACCACCACCTTGTCCGGGCCGATGGTGCCGTACTTGTTCTCCCCGATGATGGGGCCGGAGACCACCCAGACACGCCCGTACTGGTTGGCCCAGCGGCGCACCTGTTTCTCCAGGTACTGCCAGTCCTTGTTGTTCAGTTCTTCCCGCTGCGGGCAGATGTTCAGGAAATAGAACGTCTCCGCCATGGCTTCGTCGCTCCAGAAGAAGTCGCCGGCCGGGGCCATGTGTCCCCTGGTCCAGCCGCTGCGGAAATAGTCTTCCCGGCTGGCCTGCCTTCCCTTGAAATTGAAATCCATGGAAAACTCTTTCCCGTTCCGGTTGGCATTGCCGCGGGTTTCTTCTGCCGTGAGTTCGTAGGCCACCCAGTCGGGGATCAGGGTCTGGGTATTGTAAGAGGTAACATACCCCTGGTAGACTACCATGTTGTCTTGTGGGGCGTTTCCCGGAATCTCCAGTCCCTGAGGCGGTTCTGCCGGAATCATTTCACAGGCTGCACAAAACACCGCCAGCACCAGGCTAAAGACAAGTTTTCTGTTCATAGAATCAATACTGTATTCATACAAAGATAATAAAAAACGCGGATAATCTCAGTTTTTACCGATGGGGATCTCCAGCCAGATAGGACAGTGGTCAGAGACGCCGCCGATATACCGCGGACCGGAATACGTGCGGAAGGGTTTGGTGCCGCCGTAGGCCGGGTCCGGGACCTGCAGGAAGGGGATGGTGAGGATGTCCATCCGGGCCGGAAGGGTCCGGGGACAGACAAAGAACAGGTCGATCAGGTCCCACTTCCCCTTGTATTTGATGCTGCCCAGCCCTTTCCTGTGAAGCGGCTCTCCCAGGGAGAGGAACAGGGGTTCCAGCCGTTTGTACACAGGGTTGGCCGGCGTGTCGTTGAAATCGCCCATGGCGATGATCCGCTCTTCCCCCTGGGCTTGCAGGGAGTCGGCCAGCTCCCGGAGCCGTTCCACGGCAAGGCGCCTGCGGGGCTCTGAAACGGCGGCTCCGCCATACTTGGAAGGGTGATGGTTCACCAGAACGGAAAAGGGGCCGAAAAGGCCCGAAAAACGGCAAAGAAGGATATCCCGGGTGGCCAGGATAGTATCGGCCTGGAAGAGATGGCAGGCCTTGTGGTCCAGCAGACGGAGTCGGGAGGTGCGGTAGAGCAGCGCCACATCGATTCCGCGGGGGTCCGGGGAATCCACGTGCACCACCTTGTAGTCCAGTTTCCGCAGCGCGGTTTCCTGGAGAAGCTGGCGCAGGACATGGCTGTTTTCCACCTCGGCCAGGCCCACGATATCCGGAAGTCCGCCCTCGTCTCCGGCAGCCCAGAGGATTCCCTTGGCCACGGAATGACACTTGGCCCGGAAGCGTTTCCGCGACCAGTGGCGCTCTCCGCAGGAAGAGAATTCCGCGTCGGACACACTGGTGGAGTCATTCCGGTTGTCGAAAAAATTCTCCAGGTTCCAGAACATCACCCGGAGCGTGTCCTCCCGGACATGGCTGGACAGGGCCAGCAGGCAGGCCAATAAAAACGTTCCCATGCCCTAAAGGTAAGGCATGGGACGCAGAATCATCGTAAGAAACAGAAAAATGTGACGAAAGGTTTCAACCGATTCTACACATTAAACAGAAAATGAATAAAACGTAACTTATCCGTTTCTATATCAATCCGTTATAAAGTAACAAATGTTTGTAAGTAACAAACTGGTAACAAAAGTACCAAAAAACCGCCCGGAAATCTTGGAGGGTGTAACAAGTTCGGCAAGGCCAAAAACTCCAATTCCGCGCGGCTTTCTGCAAAGGTAGGAAATTATTTTTAATTGGCAATAGGCATTGTATTACTTATACGGCGTATAGGTGTGCGCACGCACTTTGAATATATCCGCATAGGCTATAAATTCGCTATACTCCCGGCGGGTGACAATTAGCCCGGCTGGCGTTTCTTCGTAGCTGCTGGCCAGCTGCTGGCCCGGTGCCCGGTGTGCCACTTGCACCCAGCGAAAGCCGCGCACCTGGATTTCGATAACTCCGCCTTTCTCCGGCTGGCTGGCCAGGGTGTTTTTTAGCTTATCGGCCAGGGTGTCAAAGGTGATCCCAAAAGAAAAACTTGTCATAATGCTACCAGCTTAATACGTTACATGTTGGCGGCGCCTGGGGTGTTAGGCGGTTGTCGAATATCCCAAGGGTAAGCCAGCTAAACGATTCCGATTTCATATCCGCCCGAATTGCCCCGTTAATCCAGGGGCCGCCGCTCCATCTTGGGAGATCGGGTTCCGTTACGTTTTTTATTTCCTGGTCGCTCACTTCGATAACTTCGCCCGTTGGGGTTGTTACCCGTACCCCGCCCGTTCCAGGAGTAAACCAGCCCGCCGCCTGGCCCTCTATACATTCCACCCGGTTACTACCTGGCAAAATATAGGGTTTCATTGGATCGTTTGCCGGGAAAAGGTCGGAAACGTCAAGCGCAATTTTTCGGGCGTAATAGTTTATGCCGTAGGCGTCTTTCCCGTTGGGGTAAGCCCGCCGCAAATAGAAAGCTATCCGCCAATATTCCACCCACGGCCCAGGCGTGCCAGGGGTAAACCAGCCCGCGGGCGCGCCGTCCGTATCCCTCAACCAGTTAGACGCCAGGCAAACGTAAGGGTTTGCGGCGGCCTGCTGCGGGGTATAGCCCGAATATACAAGGGCAAGCATAAAATTTTGTACTTGTTGCAGGGTCATCGCTCTATCTCAATAACAAATTTACGTTTATGCACTGCAATTCCCACGGGCACGCCTAAAACTTTGGAACGTTCTTCCGAATCCATTTTGCACGTGCCTACGTCATTGTAATACTTTGGTTGCGTCTGCCTCTGGCCGGGCAGCACGAAAGCAAAGAAAGCACGTTTTCCGGCCTCTGGGTCAGTTATACGGATATTGCTGCCGATAGGGTTGCCGATAATGAAACTATTTGCATTATAGCCCCAAGAGCCCCGGGAAATATCCGCTTTCGCTGCCTTGTTCGGTGCAAGTTCTTCCAGTTTGGCAAACTTTCCGGCCAGTCCTTTGGCTGCATCCTGCAAGTCCTGCAAAGCTGCGTAAAATCGTGCCTCTTGTTCGTTCTCTGCGTAGATAGTGCAGAAATCGGAAATCAGTTCGGCCGCGTTCTCTGCCACTACTGCCGTGCCGTTCTTGTCAAAGGTAATCGCGCCAGTTCTCAACGCCTCAACCCCGCACACGTTCCAGACTATCCCGATAGCCTTACTTGCTTGCAGTTCTACCAACTTTTTTTCAAGCCGCTGCGTTTCGTCAAGGGTGCTTTCCAGTCCTCTGGGGTAGGCTATCCCCATTTTACTGGCGGTTTTCAAGAGCACTGCCCCGGAAAAGGCTTGCTTTGCTGCCTCATAAGGGCCAGAGAGAGCCCAAACGAATTTAGCACCCCACTGCAAGGCCGGGAAATCGGCCCGCACAAGTTCCCCCAGTGCGTTGATACTGGCGGCCGCGTGGAGTAAGCCGGCCAGTAGGGAACGGGAAAGGTTTTCTTCCTTGTAGATAACTTGCTTTTTCATATTCTTACGTTTTTACTGGTTTTTTCGTTCATTTTGGGCCAAAAAAGGCCAAAGTTCCGCAAATCCGAAAATTTGCTTTCAGTCGTTCAAGACTGGGGGCGAGGTTTAGCGATGGGGTACCCCCATTAAAAAACACCCCCCCGGCCTTGTTACTTACTTATCCCGCCGGGCCTGGCGCTTTGCTGCTGCCTTGCGTTTTCGTTCCAGGGCGCGGCGTTCCCGGTCTGCCTTATACTGGTAATCCTGCCGGGGCTGGCTGGCGCGCTTGTAGTAGTCGCGTTTCATTTGGCCGGGCCTTTGGTGTGTCCGGCTGCTGCCCTCATCTCTGCCACTTGTTTAGCGGCGCGGGCTTTGTCCCTGGCGCTGGTAGCTTTCCGGCCTCCGGCTGCCGCCCTCATTTCGGCGATCTGCTGCGCGGCCTTGCCGCTGGTTGTCTTGCTGCGAAACTCCGGCGTTACGCTGCGGTATTTCCGGGCCAGTTCGCGGCGCTGCTCCGGCGCGCCCCCGGTATAGTGTACCTTTGTGCCGTCTGCGCCTACGATCTCGCGCAAAATTTCGGTTTCTTTCTTACTGCGTGTCATTGTTCAGTGTGTTTTTCGTTTGCCATAAGTGCGGCCCGCTGCTCTGCTGGGGTGGCCGCGTCCCAGTCTATCAATTCCGCAAACATAGCGGCTATATCCTCGTTTATCGGCGTGGGCTGGCGCGCCCTCTGCTGGGCGCTCATTCGGCGCAGGGCGGCGTACTGGCTCACTTGTATAAGTAGCGCCCGCACAAACGCGCAAACGTTCTTAAAGCCGCCAGCCTGGGCCAGCCGTTCAACCTGGGCGTAATCCTCTGCCGCCAGGCTTATATTAACCCGCTGCCGCTGCTTTCTCATAGGCTCAAATTATCGAAATCGTGCTTTCCTATTTCCTGGCGGGCGATATAAAAGAAAGTCCCTATTTGGGCGGGTGTTTCTGCCGGGTGCCGTAATAGGCTGGTAAATTTCGCGTCCGTTTCCGCTGCCTGGTAGCCGCTGTAAAGCGCGCTAATTCGGTGGGCGTAATCCCGGCCAGCCTCCCCAAACGTTGAGGCCAGGGCGGCAAGTATTCGCATCCAGTCGGCGTAATCGGCTGTTATATCCCAGCGGTTAGCCTCACAAGCTTTTATAACGGCCTCAACCTGGGCGGCGGTTTCGTCTGCGTCCAGATCGCGGCCCATGGTTTCGCGGGTGGCGTGTTCCCGCTGGGGCAAGGTCAGCGCCCAGGGCTGGGCGGCGGTGTTCACATACGGCGCGGCATCCCAGGAAACAAAACGTTTGCGGGTTACGTCCTTGCAGGCCGGGTCAAGTTCCAGCCCGGCGCGCTCAAAGTAATAGGCCAGGGCGCGGAAATATTCGCGGTGTTTGGCCGGGTCTGCTATCGGCACAATAACAACGTACCCGGAGCCGCCGCAAGAGTGGCCGCAATAGGCTACGTTTGGCACGGCGCTAATAGCTGCCTTTAGATCATATCCGGCCAGGTTGGTATTTATCCCCTTTTCGGGCTTGTAGTCTATATCCAGGGAAATAAAACCACTATGCCGCACAAGGCCAGCGCGGGAAACGTGGCTAAATACCCCGCTGGGCGTAAAGCAAGGCAGCGCGGCTTTTAGGGCTTTCCGTTTGGCCGGGTCTTTCTCTGCCCTTACTGCCTCAACCTGGGCGCGCCAGGTGTCCGCAATCAGCACCCGGCCCAGGCTTGTATTTTCTATTTCGCTATCGTCTGCGTTCACGCAAGGCAGTAGGGAAATTTTGGCTTTGAAAAGGTTAGCTGTCATAATATCCGTATATCCGTAAAATATCCGTAAAATATCCGTACGTACGCCCGTTATAACAATATCCGTATATCCGTAAACGCCTATGTATATAAAAGGCGTTACGGGTACGGGTATTTTATATATCATCTTCGGGCATATCCGTACGCGGGAAAAGGTAACTATAAAATACCTTGCGGCCCTCTTTGGATTTAAAGAGTACGCCCGCCAGGGCGGCGGCTCTTATATCCTTTTCGGCCTTGCTTTCTTCGCATCCCTGGGCCTGGCAGTAGGCGTCTATTAGTTCGCCCTTTGTCTTGCGGTCTGCATCCTGGAAAAGCGGGGCAAAGCGGCTGCGCGTTTCCTCCAGGGCGCGGCCCTCCGCCTCTGCGGCCGGCGCTATCTTGAAATCATCCGCAAACGAGAAAGAGAAAGGCGGCACGGGCGCAAAGCGGCTAAAAGGCTGGGTTACTTTGGCGGTGTCCCCCTCTTTATCTACCTGGTAAATTTCGGCGCTCTTTTGCACCATTATAGCGCCCAGGTGGCCGCGGGCCTCATTGTCTTTTTTATTGGTGTGGATCAGTCCCAGGATAGCGGCGCCGTACTTTTCCGCGTGGGCCTCCAGCTGCCGCACAACGTCCCGGCTTTTTTCCTCATCGTTAAACGCCTGGCACAAATCTACTACCCCGTCAAGGAAAACGAAATCTGCGGCGTTTTCCTCTATCGCTTGCAGGGTGGCGGCCAGGGCGTCCGCCGGGCCTCCATAGCCGCGTAAGGTTACTATTTTAAGGCGTTCCGGCTGGGCGTTAAGTCCTGCCATAGACAGCACGGCGCGCGCTTTCTTGCGCAAGGTGTTTTTATCTTGTTCGGTGTCTATCCACAAAACGGCCAAATCTTCCCGGCTGGCGGTTATTCCGATAAACTGGCCCTTTAGTGCTGCTACGATCAGCGCCAGGCCCGCCGCGCTCTTTCCGGCTTTCTTGGTGCCTTGCAGGGTGTGGAGGTTGGCCCGTGCAATTAGGCCGTATTCGCCGCCCAGGGTAAAAAGAAAATCTATCGGCACGTCATCCCCGGCAACGTCAAGATACGGCACGGCGCGCCTGGTTTCCTGGGCTGCGTCCTGCCTGGGCCAGCGGCTAAAATCTATCTTTCTGCCCTGGCTCATTATCTCAAAGGATTAGCGGCGCAATACGCGGCGGCGCTGGCCGCTGCCTCTGCCTTGCTGGGTACGGCTTGCAGCCTGGCGGCGCGCCAGCTTTCCAGTGCCGCGCGGTCAAACATAATCAGCCGCCCGCCGTACTTGTAAAAGGGTATCTGCCGGGTGCTGGTAAGCTTGTAAAGGTAGCTTTTCTTTAAGCCCAGGAAACGGGCCGCCGCCTCCAGGTCTATAAGATCATTTGCCGCCAGTTCCCCCGGCTGGGTAATAACGGCCTGGCGCAAGGTTTCGCCGCCGTGTGGGTGTTCGTGCTGCATATTGCTATTATTTTGGTTTTACATTTGGCGCTTTCAAAAAGCCCGCGCCGGGTTGTTATTATTAGACGCAAAGGCGCGGGCGGTCTTTTCAGCAATACCGGCGACAAAATTAACGCGTAAGTAAAAGAAAGTCAAAAAGATAGCCCCTACAAAAGTATGCTTTATACTATCGTAGGGGCAAAAGGCGCGGGCGGGTGTCCGCTGGCGGTTACTGGGCCGTTGTAAAGTAGTCTTTTAGGCGGTTAAGCCCTTGCAGGGTTTCGCGCATTGTGGCCGCTGGCGTGGCATCCGTCCAGCTTTTTAATAGTAGGTCGATAGCATTTGCGCAAACGTTCTGCGCGTCCTGGTAAAATTCTTTGTCTTGCATAACTTGTTACGTTTATAGGGTGTTAAAGATAATATCTATTTGCGCGTAATCCTTTGGGCGGTGGCCGTTTCTCACTTTCTGAATTTCCGGCCGTATATCGTTTACCCGCTGGCGGTCAGTCCAGCCAAAGGCCAGGCAAAGCGGCTTTTCCCTGATTGTATAGCCATACCCGCCCGGCTGCATCCGTTCCGAAATCCGGCGGGCAAAGTAGGCAAACAAAGCACCGCTGCGGCGCCAGGAAAGGGGCGTTTCCGGGCGTTTCGGCTTGGGGTTGGTCTGCTGGCCCAGGTAATACGCGAAAGTGTCCCAGGGGCCGGAAATTAGGCCCGTACTGGTTAGCGCGCTGTAAAGGCTTTTTGCCGTGTCTGCGTCCAGGCGTTCCGCTGCTGGTAGTTCTGCAATCTTGCCAGCTTTTACCGCGTCAAGATCGGCGGCCAGGGCATCCGGCAAGCCCAGGCGTTTAAGGGCCGAAATCTCGCCGCCGGAAAAGGTAAGGCCCGCTGCATCCATAGCGCGGCAAATCTCGCAAAATAGGGTATCTTTGGCGGCAAGATCGGCGGCCAGCGCATCCCGCCGCCGCTGTGTGGCCGCGTCCAGTTCTGCCAGGGTGTCCGGGCTGGGTGCCGGGCCGATCCCTGCGAAATCCTGGGCCGGGCTATCAGTTCCGGCCAGCACCGCCGCCAGGTCTTGGCGCTCTTTCACTATTTCGGAAAGCTTTGCCAGAATCGCGGCGCGGGTGTCCGGGGCCGTGTAATAGGCATATTCGACAAAGGCGGCGGCCTGGGCTTTAATACTGCGTTTCATAGGCTACAAAATGCCGTTAAGGAGGTTTGCCGCGTCTTGCTTGCGCTGGTCTATGATCGTGGCGTAAATCTGCGTTGTAGCTACGTTTGTATGCCCTAATAGCTTGGAAATGCTGTAAAGGTCTGCGCCCTGGGTTAGCGCCAGGGTGGCAAAGGTATGCCGCGCACAATGAAACGAAATGTTTTTAGCGATCCCGGCACGTTTTACCCAGGTAGTTACGCCCCATTGGGTTGTAACTCTTTTCGGCAAGGTAAATACTAAATCCTCCGGCCCTTTGTCCCCTCTATCCGGCAAAAAGCTACGGGCGGCATCCGATAACGGCAAATAAAGGATTTGGCGGGTTTTCTGCATCCTGGTTTCAACCTGCCAGGCGTTCCCGTTCTGCCGGATCGCGCCCCAGGTTAGGCCCTCAATATCGGAAAGCCTCAACCCACAAAAGCAAGAGAAAAGGAAAGCTGCTTTTACTTGCTCATTGGGTGCCGGGGCCGCCGCCAGGGTTTTAAGTTCGTCTGCGGTTAGGTAGTCCCTTTCGCTGGGCTGGCCCTGCGGTTTTTCGCTCATATCCACAAGCGCGCAAGGGTTTACGGAAATAAGGGCCTTTTTGTAGGCCTCATTCATAGCCGCCTCAAAGTTGGAGTAATAAAGCGCGGCTGTGTTTGGGGAAAGGGTGCCAGCGCCCCAGCGCTGCGGGGCGTCCTTTAGATAGGCAGCAAAGCCCGTGCAAAAATCCTTATCCACCTGGGCCAGGGTAACGGCGCGGCCCTTGTAGGCTGCATCTATATAGCGCTGTAAGTGGGTGCGCGCGGTCTTTATCCCCTCCGCGGTGTTGCTGGCCTTGCGTCCTGCATCCTGGGCGGCCTTATCGGCCCGGTCTTGCCGTTGCTGCATCCAGTCCAGGAGTAACAAAGCCTTTCCGGCCTGGTTTTTTATCCCTGCCTCCCCGTTTACTATTTCCTTGATCCGCTGGGCCTTTATCGCGTTGGCGGCGTCCATTGTTACAAGGTTGGCCGTTTTATCCTCCGGGTGGCCGGGGCGCTCTGGGATTAAGTAAAGCTTTAGAAATTCATAGCTGCGTACTCCGTCCCGGTAAATATCCAGGTAAACGGATTTGCTGCCTTTAGCTAATTCTTTGAAACGGATTGTTACGGGTTCTTTGGCCCGCTGCTGCTTTTTCGGTCTTGCCATAATAGAAATACTTAACTTGTTACGGGTACAAAGATAGGCAAAAAATCCGAAACGGGTAACAAACGAGTAACAAAATTTGCGAAAAGTAACAAAAAATAGGTTTAGTAAAGTCAAGTTAAGGAAAAAGAAAAAGCGGCCTAAAAGCCGCTAAATCAGTTAGTTTTATTTAACTTACTTTTACTTTATTTTACCCCTTAAACGTTAAAGAGGAAATGCATGATATCGCCGTCCTGCACCACGTAATCCTTGCCTTCGATGCCCATCTTTCCAGCGGCACGGACGGCGGCTTCGGTCCTGTACTGCACGAAGTCGTCGTACTTGATGACCTCGGCCCGGATGAAGCCACGCTCAAAGTCCGTGTGTATGACACCGGCGGCGCGCGGCGCCTTGTCCCCGGCCACGATGGTCCAGGCACGGCATTCGTCGGCACCGGCCGTGAAGAAGGTCCTAAGACCCAGCAGGCGGTAGGCGCCCTGGATCAGGCGCACCACGCCGGACTCTTCCAGCCCCATTTCTTCCAGGAACATCTGGCGGTCTTCATACTCCTCGATTTCGGCTATTTCCGCCTCGGTCTTGGCGGCGATGACGAGGATCTCGGCCTGTTCGTCAACGACGGCCTTGCGTACGGCCTCCACATAGGCGTTTCCCGTGGCAGCGGAAGCCTCGTCCACGTTGCAGACATACATTACAGGCTTGTTGGTAAGCAGGAACAGGTCGTGGGCCATCTGCTCCTCTTCTGCATTTTCCGGGACCACCGTGCGGCAGGATTTGCCCTGCAGGAGCACATCCCGGTACCGTACCAGCAGGTTCAGTAGCTTCTTAGCTTCTTTGTCCCCGCCGGTGGTAGCCATCTTCTCCACCTTCTTGATCCGGTTTTCCACCGCTTCCAGGTCTTTGATCTGCAGTTCCGTATCCACCACTTCCTTGTCCCGCACCGGATCTACGGAGCCGTCTACATGGACGATGTTTCCGTCATCGAAGCAGCGAAGGACATGCAGGATGGCATCCGTTTCACGGATATTGGCCAGGAACTGGTTTCCCAGCCCTTCACCCTTGGAAGCCCCTTTTACCAGGCCAGCGATATCCACGATTTCCACCGTGGCGGGAATGGTGCGCTTAGGCTGACAGATCTCCGAAAGCACCTCCAGGCGCTTGTCGGGGACATTGGTGGAACCCACGTTGGGTTCGATGGTGCAAAAGGGGAAATTGGCGCTCTGGGCCTTCCCGGAGCTGATGCAGTTAAAAAGAGTAGACTTGCCCACATTGGGCAAGCCTACTATTCCACATTTAAGTGACATAACTTTCTACTAATAGAAACGGGCACGGTTGTCCTTCACGGTCTTGTCCATCATCACCGGAAGAAGGATCTGTACGTCGTAATTGTTGAGATTGTCCTGGGCCTGCTTGGCATCGTCTTCGGTGTAGAAGGAACCGGTCTCACGACCGTTCACACGGAACAGGTAGGTACCCACGGTACCGGCCACAGGGCCACAGAGGGTGCTGAGCGGAGCGGCTGCCACGGCGCCGACAAAAGCGGGCTCGGTAGAGGCTGCTGTGTTGGTGGAGAAGGTAACGTCGGAAAGGGAGGTTACCTGCAGGCCGAGTTTCTCGGCGGCTTCTTCCAGGGTGCTCACGCCCTTGACTTTCTCCGCAATCTCGTCTTTACGTGCCTGGGAATAACGGTCGTAATAGAGGGCGGTGCGGATGTTTTCTGCCACTTCCTCCACCTTGGCGTAACCTTCCTTGTGGGCGTCTTTCACAGCCACCACAAAGAAGTAGTTGTTATCTACGGTGATAATGTTGGAAGCCTTGCCCGGTTTGTTGTCGAAGCACCAGCGGGTAACTTCCTTGGCGTGGCCGATAGAGCCATAGGTGTCGGTCCCCTCGTTGATGGTCAGGCTGCGGGAATAGATACCGGTGGAGTCGCAGGCGGCCTTGTAGTTGCTGTACTTGCCGGCGGCACGGGTGGCCAGGATGTTGGCCTGGTTGTAGATGCTGGCATAGGTTTCCTTGCTGGGCAGGGTGGCTTTCTCGAAGATGGCTACCTGCTTCTTGGCCACGGGAGCCGTGGTTTTCACTACCTCCACGATATGGGAACCATACTGGGTGTTGAGCACGAACGGCTTGCCCTTGGGAGCCGTGAAGATGGACTCGAAACCGGGGATCATGGCGTTCTGGGTCATCCAGCCCAGGTTGCCCATCTCACCTTCATCGGCATTGTTCTGGTCTACGGAGTACAGAGTGGCAAGGGTGGAGAAGTTGTTGCCCTTGAGTTCGCCGAGAAGGCTGTCGGCCAGATGGCGGGCATCCGTACCCTGAAGCAGGATGTGACGCACGTATACGGAATCCGGGATGTTGGCCTGGTCCACGATACGGGCGGCATAGAAGGTGCTGCCGGAGTTAACGATAGGAGACACGCCCGCGTTGTTCTCGGACACGAAAGCGTCGATGTCCGCGTTGACGGAACGGAGTTCTCCGCTCTTGAACCAGTACTCGCTCCACTGGTGGTCGGAGTTGCGCTGCAGGAAGGCACGGAGGTTGTCTGTGGTGGCGAACTCGTCGTACAGGGTGGTGAATTCCTGGCTCTGGGCAGTGATGTCTGCAGCGGAAGGAACAACCTCATATACAGCGTATTCGATATCACGGGAGGCCTGCTGACGGAAATTCTCCTTATGTTTGTTGTAGTAGTTCTGGATTTCCGAGGAAGAAATGGTGATGTTGGTATCCAGCGGGAAATAGACGTTGGGAGCCACCACGAAATCTACGTTGGCCATGGTGTTGTTCTCCTCGATGGATTTCTGGAGCTGGAGGGCGTTCTCGAAAGAGGAAGCCGTAAACAGGTTGCCGTATTTGGCGGTGTAGCGGTTGATACGAACCAGGTTCTGCAGATAATTGCGGACCTGCAGCACCTGCGGGTTCTGCTCGCTGGAAGCCGCCTCCAGGAAATCACGTACCAGGGAAGGAGACACGTTGCCGTTCTCATCACGGAAAAGCCCAGTGGAAGCGATGACAGGGGAAGGATTTTCACCCATGAACAGGTCTATCTGTTCCTGCTGGCCCACGTTGAGGCCGGCCTTCTGGATGGTGGGGATCACGAGATATTCGTGCACCAGGTTCTGCCAGGCCTGATCGCGCATCTGGCGCTGGGCGTCCTCACTGGATGTAGACACCCCGGTGAGCATGCTGTTTACGTCTGAATACTGCTTGACCAGCTGGTCGAAATCTGTATAGGAGACGGATTTTCCATTGATTTTGCCGACATCGTACTTGGAAGAAGTGGACTGGATGGTCTGGATGATGTCGGACGGGTTTACAAGGAAGAGTAAAAGACCGATGGCAATAATGATGGATGCACCAATGCCAAACTTTGTTCTGATGGTCTCAAGAGCTGCCATTTTTATCTATTTTTTAATTTTACTCGATAAGGGCTGCAAAAATACAAAAATTATTACAAACAAGCACTATTTTTTTAGCATCGGACCTATAAAATTGACAGAATCAATGACTACGACGGTTGAATCCTTCTCTACGATGAACTCATTGTCGAAGGGAAGAAGGAGGATGGCGTTGCGCGCCATTTCGTCGGAACGCATCCCGTAACCTTGCATGATTCCGCTGGGAGAAGTCATTTTTATGTAGCAGTCCGTCCACAGTTCCTTGGCTTCGCGGTCCCAGTACAAAGTGTCTGTCTCCATGGTTTCCTGCTCCACGATGTTCCGGATTACGACATGGCCGAAGGCCGACCACAGTTCGGACTGGGTCTTTCCTTTTTTCTTGTCGTGGCGGGCCTGCTCTGAGGTGATAGTGGTTTCCAGGGAACCGTCTTCCCTGTAACCATATACCCGGAGCCCCTTGGGAAACAGGTCGTATGCGATGGTGTCGTGCTCGTAAACCTCCATCCGGGGCGACTCCACGCGCATTTTCAGGCGGCCGTTCTCCGTTTGTACAAAGAACATATCGTCCACTGTCTGCAGGGGAATCTTGTCCAGGTCCAGCTTTTCCGCCTCTTCCAGGTTTCCTTTGCAGGAATAAACGACGAAAGCAACCGCCGCAGCGGTTGCCATCGTCTTCAATATGAAGGTTCCTTTCACTATCGGTTGTTCACGCGCACCGTGGTGGAAGCGGACATGCCGCCGCAGGAGACGGTGTAGCTCTGCCCAGCGCTGAGATCGTACATGAAGATCTCGCTGGCTTCCGGATAGTAGCGGCTGACGTTGGAGATGGAAGCGGAAGCTTCGTCGGCAACGGTGGGATCTGCGCTGCGGGCCTTCTGGTAGCAGTCGGTGGCGGCCCAATAGCGGGCATACTTGTTCACATCACCGTCGCAACTTACGGAAGCCCAGAGGTTTCCGAGGATGATATAGGACTTGCCGGCATAGCCGTAATCCATATCAATAGCCTTGCGGGCAGCCTCGTAAGCCTTGGAACGCATGCCGTTCTTGTAAGCGAACAGGGCCAGCTCATAATAATACTGGGCGTCGGTGGCGGCATCGGAATCCTCGGAGGAGATGGCCTCTTCCAGATACTTCCCGGCATCGGCCACATTGCCGCGGGCGGAGTTCAGGCGGAACAGGGCGTAGGCGCTGCGGTAGGAAGGATCCAACTTGTACATGGAGGTGACGGCCTTCAGGTACAGGTCGTTGGAGGCGCAGTCCTCGGCGGTGTTCATGAGCTTTACGATATTGGAAACCAGGGCCAGGTTATCCGGATCTGCCTCGTAGCGGGGGCCGAAGATGGCAATCAGGTTCTCGCAGGAGGCTACCTTACTGTCTGCAAACAAGGACTCTACGGTAGCCTTGGTCTTGACGTTCTCTTCCTCGTCGGCGTCGCTCTTGGCGGGAGCATTGTCCAGCAGCTCGGAGATGTTGTCGTACATGGCGATAACCTCGTCGGCGCTGAGCTGGTTCTCACGGTACATGGCGATAGCCGCCTGCAGGAGGTTGACCATGATGCCTCCCTTAGTTTCTGCACCCAGCTCTTTCATGATCTCAGAGAGGTTCTTGTACAGATAGGCGGCGTCATTGCTACGGTAATTGATCATGTACTGTCCCTTGTTATTCAGGATACTGTTACGGTTCTTGGGATAAGCTGCCATACGCTGGTCCTGAAGGGCGAGGATGGTATCTACCACGGCCGATTTGTGGGCGGCGTCCTTGGTAGAATTATACAAGCGGGTCATCAAGGTGGTGCCGTGTACGAACATATTCTGGGATGCCTGAGGAGGGCAGAGTGCATAAGCCCTTCTCCAATTGGGAAGTGCAGAGTCGTAATTCTTCTGCTTGTAGTATTCCTGATAATAGGACAGATACTTGATGCACTCGGCGCTGTCGGCACCGTACTTGCCCTGAGCGGATGCCAACTGGCTCATTCCAAAGAGAACGGCCGATGCGGCAAAGAAGGAAAGAAGTAATTTTTTCATATCGTTTATTGTTGTTTTGTTGTCAAGTTTGGAGCTACTGTTTGCAACTATCGTGCTAAATTAATCGTACATGGGCTTCTGGAACCAGTAGTCGAACAGGTTGAATCCAAGGTTAATCCCTATGTAGCGCTCTTTCAGCTGCCCGGGAGCCAGGCCGCGCTGGCCGATGTCCAGACCCACGGAAATACCGTTGTAATAGCGGAATACGGGAACTGTCATGCCCAGGGTGATACCTACTGAGTCTACATGTTTTCCGTCTACTGTATAATAGGATTGGTCGAAATAGGCGCCTAACCTGTACGTGCACCTTTTGAGGAAATAGCGGATGTCACTCCTGTTCGGGGTCCATTCCACGCCCAGCCGGACCGCCTGGCCTGCCGAGGATGCGAAAGTGCGGTCTCCTTTGTTGGAGAATCCCGGCGTGGTGTCGAATCCGGATTTTCTCCAGTCTGTGCGGGTGTAATCCGCTTCTACCATGAAAACATCCGACTTCCGGTAGGAGACGCCCACACCCAGCTCGTCACCGAAACGCAGGTCATAATCGGCCAGGTTGTGCTCGAATACATCTTTATAATAAGCACCCTCCTCCAGGTAGTTGAGATGATGTCCGCGCAGACCGGTGGAAATGCGGTACGTGGCACCCACGGTAAGGAAAGACGTGGTGGTCAGAGGGTGCTCGTACTGGATGCCCGCCTTGACGCCGAAACTGTTCACCTGCAGGGAATCACCGGTGTGAAAGGCCAGATAGGTTTCGTCGGCGTATTTCTGCGTGGCCGACTTGTCTATGTTGCCGAAGATGTAGCTGCCCTGTACACCCAGCGAGAGGCGGTTCCACAGCGTTATTCCCGCTGCGGCGAACACCTGATAGATGCCTCCGTTCCCGGACGAGGTAAAGCTGTTCTTTCCAGTGTAAATATCTGTATAAGAAGAAGAAATGTTGTACCCCACATCACTGTACGGCGTTACTCCCACCATCATGGCGGTATGGTTCCACATGGGGAAGGAGATGACAAAATCTTCTATGTTAAACGTGGTGTTGTATGCGTTTTTGCCGTCGGCGGAAACCCAGCCCAGTCTGGGCGTGAGGCCGAAGTCCGTCATGAACGACAAAGTGTCCCTGGCAGTGACCGATGCGGGGTTGTTGATATTGATGAAACGGCGGTTGCGGGCAGCGATTCCCACTCCGCCCATTCCCCGGTTCCAGGAGGTGCCGGCCTGGTGAAGCTGGCCGATCCCGTAAACGGAATAAGGCGAGTAACCACTGTAGGTTCCGTCGGTCTGGGCAACGGCCGCAAGGGGAACCAGCAGCGTTATAAGCAGGGTGTAGAAGCTTTTATGCCATCTTCTGAACATACTCGTCAGCAATTAGTGCCAACCCCATCAGCACGAGGTTACAAATTACAAATATGGAACTTTTCATCCGTTTTGCAAAATAATTCGCGTCTCCACCCGTGAAGACAGCGATATTTTGAGGATGCATTCCCAGATATCCCTCAATTTCAAATATGATGCCCGAAACGACGCCGCTTTCGATGGATGCGGTTTCCGACAGGCCCACCGTATCCGGATTTTCGGGGGTTTCCACCAGGGGCAGGGCACGTGAATATCGGCTGAGTGCCTTGAACCGGGTACGGCAGCCCAGCGATATGTTACCTCCTTGATACAGACCTTCTTCCGATATAAAATCTATAGACAGTGTGGTTCCGAAATCTACCAGCGTACACCCTTTTCCCCTAAATAGGTAGCGGGCAGCCAGGACGGAGGCGGCCCTGTCGTAGGAAAGATAGGCGGGAAGGCCCTGGGACAGCAGAAATTCCTTGTTGTTCTTGTCAAGGACTATAAGTTTTCCGCATTCTTCCCGCAGGGATGCCATATCCTGCTCCAGGAGCGGATAGACGGAGGAAACAACCATGACGACAGGTTTTTCCCGCGCGGTAAGGGAAAGAATGAAGTCTTTCACTTTTTCCCCCTGGTACCGGAAAGTTTTTCCGAGTGTCATCCGCTCGCACCAGGCTGCCTTCAGGGCTGTATTTCCTATTTCTATCACTAAATTGGACATAGTCTGCAAATTTAACCATTATTGCAGTTTTTTCAAAATATGGAAAGCTGCTTCCAGGCTGCTGACCCCCCTGGAAACCGTCCTGAGTTTTCCTCCGTCCTGATTGAATTTGTAGATGGCAGGATACTCATTCACCTTCTTGAGGATCTTCTCGAACTGGTTGGACCGATAGTAAGAAGACATGGGATTGGATACAAAGAACATGATCTGCATGCCGTTCTTGACTATTATTTTCTCGAATCCGGAAACCATGCCCAGGTTCCTGATCTTCACTACATACAGCAGGTTGTCCACCTCCTTGGGCAGCGGGCCGAAACGGTCGGCAATCTGCTGGGCCAGCCTGTCTATTTCCCGATCGTCGCGAAGGGCGTCCAGCTGCTTGTAGATGCGGATTTTTTCTGCGGTGATGTCAATGTAATCGTCCGGAATTAAGGCCGGCTGGTCGGTTTCGATCGTGCAGTCTTCCACGTAGGTTTCCTGGGTTCTCCGGATATTCATACCGGTTTCCATACCCAGCTCTTCCATGGCTTCCGAAAGGATTTTCTGGTAGGTTTCGTACCCCATGTCGGTGATGAACCCGCTTTGTTCGGCTCCCAGCAGGTTACCGGCCCCACGGATGTCCAGGTCCTGCATGGCGATGTTGAAGCCGCTTCCCAGGTCAGAGAACTCCTCTATGGCGCGAAGCCTTCTGCGGGCATCGTCGGTAATGCTGGCCAGCGGCGGGACAATCAGATAGCAGAATGCCTTTTTGTTGGACCTTCCCACCCTTCCGCGAAGCTGGTGGAGATCGCTCAGGCCGATATTCTGTGCCTGATTGATCAAGATGGTATTGGCATTGGGAATATCCAGGCCGTTCTCGATAATGGTCGTGCACAGCAACAGGTCGTAATCGCCGCGCATGAAGGCAAGCATCCGGTCTTCCAGGTCCCGTGACTCCATCTGCCCGTGCGCCACACAGATTTTCATATCCGGTACAAGCCGGTGCAGAATATCTTCGATTGCAGGCAGTTCCTCCACTTTGTTGTGCAGAAAGAAGATCTGTCCTCCCCGATTGAGTTCGTAACTGATGATACTCTTTATCTCGTCCTCGTTGAACAGAATAATCTCTGTCTGGATGGGAATGCGGTTGGGCGGTGGAGTATTGATGATGGAAAGATCCCTGGCTCCCAGCAGCGAGAACTGGAGGGTCCTGGGTATCGGGGTGGCCGTCAGGGTGAGGGTATCGACCGAGGCCTTGATCTGGCGGAGTTTTTCCTTGGCACTCACACCGAATTTCTGTTCTTCGTCGATGATAAGCAGGCCCAGATCCTTGAATTCGAAACCTCCTCCCAGGATTTTGTGCGTGCCAATCAGAATATCTATACTGCCTTCCTTCAGTCGTTTCTTGATATCGGAAATTTGTTTGGCCGACTTGAGCCGGCTCACATATTCCACCGTACAAGGGAAATTCTGCAGACGGGATTTGAAGGTTTCATAATGTTGTAGCGAAAGGATGGTGGTAGGAACCAGTACAGCTACTTGCTTTGAGTCTGAAACAGCCTTGAAAGCGGCCCGGATGGCCACTTCCGTTTTTCCGAAGCCCACATCTCCGCAGATGAGCCTATCCATGGGACAATTGTCTTCCATATCCGTCTTCACGGCCTTGGTGGCTTTTTCCTGGTCGGGTGTATCCTCATACATGAAAGAGGATTCCAGCTCCTCCTGCAGATAACTATCCGGAGAGAAAGCGAATCCCAGGGAGGCCCTTCTCTTCGCGTACAGTTGAATCAGGTCTTTGGCGATATCCTTCATCCTGGACTTGGCGGCCGTCTTCATGGCGCCCCAGGTCTTGGAACCCAGCTTATTGATGCGGGGCGCCTCCCCTTCCTTGGAGCGGAAACGGGATATCTTGTGAAGGGAATGGACCGACACAAAAACTACATCTCCGCCGTTGTACATCAGTTTCACCACTTCATGCACCTTTCCATAATCGTCCTTCATCTTTACCAGACCCCCGAATATACCCACACCGTGGTCTATGTGGACAATATAGTCTCCCAGATTGAACGCACTGAGTTCGTTCAGGGTAAGTTGCTCCGACTTTTCCACCGTCCTCCTCATCCGCACCCGGTGGAACCGGTCAAAGATTTCGTGGTCGGTGTAGCAGCAGATCTTGTCGTCCTTGTCGATGAAGCCGGCATGGATGTTCTTTCCCTTGACGAAGACCGGGATAACAGCGTGCTGGTCCTGCAGCATGATGGAACGCAGACGCTCCAGCTGACTTTCTTTCTCCCCGTATATATAGACCTGATAGTTTCCTTCCATCTTTTCGCGGATGTCGGAAATCAGCAGTTCAAAGTTCTTGTTGAATACGGGCTGGGGAGCAATATTGAATTTGACGGCCTCTGCACCTTCCCTGCTTAACGGAATATCCAGATAGACCTTTTTCTTTCCATCCAGTTCCCCGAAGAAAGGCTGCTGCCTGTACATATCCGAGGAATCCAGCCACAGCAGCATGTCGTCGGGAATCAAGGAGGTGATGCTCACGCCTTCTCCCTCTTCACTACCGCGAGAAACAATGTCCGGATAGATCTCGGCGCTGTTGGCCGAAGCCACAGACAGCTGCGTATTGCAATCAAACAAATGGATTTTCTCTACTTCGTTTCCAAAATAGGTAAGGCGATAGGGTTTTTCCATCGAATAGGAAAAAATATCTATGACAGAGCCTCTTACCGCAAACTGGCCGGGAATGGAAACAAAATCTACCCGCTCAAAACCCTCACCCGAAAGTTTTTGTATCAGTTCTTCATAGGGCAGCCTGTCTCCTGCGTGGATACTGAACAGTGCTTTCTGCAGGCGTTCCGGCTCCGGTATCCGCTCTTCCAAGGCTTCGGGATAAGTTACTATCACGAGGGATTCGTCCTGGATATGCTGAAGGAGTTTTCCCACGGCCGCCGTACGCTGGACACCCAGGGAAGACTTGTAATTGCTTCGTTCCACGCTTTTTCCCGACTCGGGAAGATAGAATATGCAATCACCTTCCAACAGATTGTACAGGTCGGCTGTACAGTATTCGGCCGATTCCCTGGTGGGAAGGATTACGAAGTGGGAATCTTTATTGACGATTTGTGAAAGAACGAACCAGCGGGAAGACAGGAAAAGCCCGCTGCAGAAGGATTCACGCGAAACTTGAATACTCCTCCGCAGCTGTTCCGTTGCTTTTTTACTTATTAACATAAACCTTGTTTTTCTGGTTGAAAAGCTGTTGATAACCCTGTTAAAAAACCTGTTGATAAAGTATTTCTACAGATTTGTTTTTCTTTTAAACAATCTTTTTACCTCTTTCCAAAAGGTTATCAACATATCATAATAATTTCAAATACTTTATAATTAATTATTTATGATAGTTTTCAACTTTTTAACCGATCTATTAAAAACAACATTTATAAAAATAAAAAACTATATTTGTATCTAAATTGAACCGATGCCTGCATGAACGAATTCGACCCACATAGCTCAATCGACCGCAAAGATAGCGAATTTGACGGAATTATAAGGCCGCAGGGGCTGGACGATTTTACCGGTCAGAAAGAAATAGTCTCCAATCTCAATATTTATATAAAAGCGGCTAAAATGCGGGGCGACGCCTTGGATCACGTTCTTTTCCATGGCCCTCCTGGCCTGGGTAAAACTACGCTTGCCCATATTATCGCCAACGAGATGGGGGTGAACATGAAAATCACTTCCGGACCGGTGCTGGACAAGCCGGGAGACCTGGCGGGGCTGCTCACTTCCCTGGAAACCGGGGATGTGCTGTTTATCGACGAAATCCACCGGCTTTCTCCTGAAGTGGAGGAATACCTGTATTCTGCCATGGAGGATTATGTAATCGATATCATGATAGACAAAGGGCCCGGCGCCCGGTCTGTAAGAATATCGCTCAATCCCTTCACGCTGGTGGGTGCCACTACCAGAAGCGGACTTCTCACCGCTCCGCTCCGGGACCGCTTTGGGATTAACTGCGCTCTGGAGTATTACGATGTGGAGGATTTGAAGAAAATCGTGTTGCGCAGCGCCAGAATTCTGAACCTGGCCATCAATGAAGATGCCGCCTATGAGATTGCACTCAGGAGTCGGGGGACGGCCCGTATAGCCAACGCCCTCCTGAAAAGGGTGCGGGATTTTGCGCAAGTGCTGGGTGACGGTCGCATCAATCTGGAAATAACCCGTTTTGCCCTCAATAAACTTAAGATAGACAAGCGCGGTCTGGATGCCATCGACAATAAGATACTGCGTACGCTTATTCTGCTGTTCAAGGGTGGTCCCGTGGGGGTTGGAACGCTGGCTACATCCATCAGTGAGGACGCCGGTACCCTGGAAGAGGTGTATGAGCCTTTCCTGATTAAGGAAGGTTTTATCATCCGCACGCAGCGGGGAAGGGTGGCCACCGAACTGGCCTATGAACATCTGGGTATGACGGAGTATCTCGCACAGCGGAAATACACCCAGGACGAAAACGGCTCCCTTTTTTAGGAAAAGAATAAAAAATCATAATTAAAATAGGATTTATCCTAATTTGTATTGTGGTTTTGCGTAAAAATGATTAAAATTGCAGACTGAATCTAACTAAATTCATTATTTTTTTAAATATATGGCCGATTCTAAACTTATTTCCAAGATTCCGGATGGACCGTTGGCCGAAAAATGGTCTAAGCGGAAAGCCGAAATCCGGATTGTATCTCCCAACAACAAACGGAAACTTGAGATCATCGTGGTAGGAACAGGCCTTGGCGGAGCATCCGCAGCTGCCTCTTTGGGTGAGCTGGGATACAATGTCAAGATTTTCTGTATCAGTGATTCTCCCCGTCGTGCGCACTCCATCGCCGCCCAGGGTGGTATCAACGCTGCCAAGAACTACCAGAATGACAATGATTCCGTGTACCGCCTCTTCTACGATACCATCAAGGGAGGCGACTACCGTTCCCGCGAAGCCAATGTGTATCGGCTTGCAGAGGTAAGTGCATCCATCATCGACCAGTGCGTTGCCCAAGGCGTTCCTTTTGCCCGTGAATATGGCGGATACCTGGCCAACCGTTCTTTCGGCGGTGTGCAGGTAAGCCGTACCTTCTATGCCCGCGGACAAACCGGACAGCAACTCCTGCTGGGTGCCTATGCTTCCCTTAACAAAGAAATTGCGGCAGGTACCGTAAAGAGTTATCCCCGTCACGAGATGCTGGATCTGGTCATTATCAACGGCCAGGCCAAGGGTATCATCGCGCGTAATCTGGTTACCGGAAAAATAGAGCGCTTCGGCGCGCATGCCGTTGTCCTTGCCACGGGCGGTTATGGAAATGCTTATTTCCTATCCACCAACGCCATGAATTCCAACGGTTCCGCTGCCATGCAGGCATACCGCAAAGGCGCTTTCTTTGCAAATCCCTGCTTTGCACAGATTCATCCCACCTGTATTCCCGTACACGGAGACCAGCAGTGCAAACTTACGCTGATGTCGGAGTCTCTGCGTAACGACGGTCGCATCTGGGTTCCCAAGAAGATGGAAGATGTGATGAAACTGCGCAAGCATGAAATCAAACCTTCCCAGATTCCCGAGGAAGACCGCGACTACTATCTGGAGCGCCGTTATCCCGCGTTCGGTAACCTGGTTCCCCGTGACGT
The DNA here is from genome assembly GCA_947168525.1 of uncultured Bacteroidales bacterium. Taxonomy (GTDB): domain Bacteria; phylum Bacteroidota; class Bacteroidia; order Bacteroidales; family UBA932; genus Cryptobacteroides. Next base: position 28,689 of record CAMVMG010000011.1, on the reverse strand, counting down.
TGCTTCCCGCGCTGCCAAAGAGCGCTGCGACGCCGGTTATGGTGTCAACGAGACCGGCCTGGCCGTGTTCCTGGATTTTGCCGACGCCATCAAGCGCCTGGGTCACCAGCGTGTTGAGGAACGCTATGGAAACTTATTCCAGATGTACGAGAAAATTACCTCTTCTTCTCCCTGGGAAGAACCGATGATGATTTATCCCGCCATCCACTATACCATGGGTGGCCTGTGGGTAGACTACGACCTTCAGACCACCATTCCCGGATTGTATGCCATTGGTGAGGCCAACTTCTCCGACCATGGCGGAAACCGCCTGGGTGCTTCGGCCCTGATGCAGGGTCTGGCCGACGGATACTTTATCCTTCCTTATACCATCGGCGATTATCTCTCCCATAAGTTCGCCGAGCCTAAGACGGATACCAACGCTCCGGAATTCGAGGCCGCTGAAAAGGCCGTCAAGGAGCGTATCGACAAGATTTTTGCCGTCAAGGGAACCGAGACAGTGGACAGCATCCACAAGAAGTTGGGCCACATCATGTGGGAATATGTGGGCATGGCCCGCAACGAAGCCGGCCTGAAGAAGGGTATCGAGGAAATCAAGAAACTCCGCGAGGAATTCTGGAAGACTGTGCGTGTTCCGGGTACCAACGAGGAATTCAATCAAGAGTTGGAGAAAGCGCTCCGTCTGGTGGATTTCTTCGATATCGGAGAACTGATGGCCCGCGATGCACTGAACCGTCGCGAATCCTGCGGTGGTCATTTCCGCGAAGAAATGCAGACGGAAGAGGGTGAGACCAAACGTGACGACGAGAACTTCATGTATGTCGGAGCCTGGGAATACAAGGGTGAAGGCGTAGAACCGGAACTCCATAAGGAACCGCTTAAGTACGAGAACATCAAGATTGCCACCCGTAACTATAAAGACTAAAGGATTATGGAATATAATGTGAAAGTGTGGCGGCAGAAGAACGCCAAAGCGAAAGGTCATTTCGAGACCTATCATGTTACGGATGTGGAGGAGGATGCTTCCTTCCTGGAAATGCTTGATATCCTTAACGATCAGCTGATCCGCAAGGGTATGGAACCCATTGCCTTCGACCACGACTGCCGTGAGGGTATATGCGGTGCCTGTTCCCTCTATATCGATGGTCGCGCGCACGGCCCGGACGATCAGGTAACTACATGCCAGCTGTTTATGCGCCATTTCAAACCCGGTGCAACCATTACTGTAGAGCCCTGGCGCAGCGGTGCTTTCCCTATTATCAAGGACTTGGTAGTGGATCGTGGTGCTTTCGATAAGATTCTGCAGGCCGGCGGTTTCGTGACTGTCCGTACCGGTGCAGCCCAGGATGCTAATAATATTCTGATTCCGCACGATGATGCAGAACTATCCATGGATGCTGCTGCCTGCGTTGGTTGCGGCGCCTGCGTGGCTACCTGTAAGAATGGTTCTGCCATGTTGTTCGTAGCTGCCCGTGTGAGTTCACTGGCCCTGCTTCCTCAGGGTAAACCGGAGGCTGCCCGCCGCGCCCGCGCCATGGTGGCCAAGATGGACGAACTGGGCTTTGGTAACTGCACCAATACTCGCGCCTGCGAGATGGAATGTCCCAAGCACGTCACCATCGATCACATCGCACGTCTTAACAGAGAGTATCTGAAAGCACGTTTCAGCGAGTAATTACCAAAGGAAGTTATTGAAAGGATATCTTCCTGCATGTATCTCCGCAACGATTTTATACAGGTCGTTGCGGAGTTTCTCTATGCCTATCTTTTCTTTTGCCGATATGAAGATACAGGGGGTCTTTTCCTCTGCAATCCAACTATTTTTGAGTTCTTCAAGGGTGCGGTTTATGGGCTGTTTGGGCTCCAGTGAAAACTCGTCGTAGGGCACGTAGTTGTAGGCGTCCACTTTGTTGAAGATTACGTAGACCGGTTTGTTGTTTGCGCCGATGTCTTTCAGCGTCTGTTCCACCACATGCATCTGTTCCTCAAACTCCGGATGCGAGATATCCACTACATGCAGCAGTACATCGGCCTCCCGGGTTTCGTCCAGGGTGCTTTTAAAGGCCTCTACAAGTTGTGTGGGAAGTTTCCGGATAAAACCAACAGTATCGCTTAGCAGGAACGGTACATTCTCGATAACCATCTTTCTCACGGTTGTGTCCAGGGTGGCGAAGAGTTTGTTCTCGGCAAAGACATCGGATTTGGCCAGCAGATTCATCAATGTGCTTTTACCTACGTTGGTATATCCAACCAAGGCCAGACGCACCAGGGAGCCTCTGTTGCCCCTTTGTGTGGCCATCTGCTTGTCTACTTTTTTCAGGTCTTCCTTCAGTTTGCTGATTCTTTGCTTGACGATACGCCTGTCTATCTCGATCTGGGTTTCACCCATGCCGCCGCGGGTTCCCATGCCGCCGCGCTGCCGTTCCAAGTGGGTCCACATGCCTGCCAGGCGTGGAAGCATGTAGTTGTAATGAGCCAGTTCCACCTGCATTTTCGCATAGGAAGTCTTGGCCCGCTGGGCAAAGATTTCCAGGATAAGGCTGGTGCGGTCTATTACGTCGCTGCATGCAATCACTTTTTCTATATTGCGCTGCTGCATGCCTGTGAGTTCATCATCAAAAATGACGTACTCTATCTCGTTATTCTGGCAGTATTCTTTTATTTCCTCCAATTTTCCCGGGCCGATATAGGTTGCCTTGTCCGGACGGTCCAGGCGCTGAGTAAACATTTTATCACCGATGGCGCCGGCTGTTTCTGCCAGGAATTGAAGTTCGTCCAGATATTCCTTTACTTTTCTTTCGCCGCCCTTTTCCAGGATGACCCCCACGAAGACGGCTTTGTTGGTTTTATATTCACTCATATTACGCAAATTTACTAATTTTGCATAAATTTTTAGTTTATGGTTTCTTTTTTTACAGAGGATATTAAGTTTAACTTTAAGGAGAAACGCCTTACTTCCCGCTGGCTTAAACTTGTTGCTGAGAGTGAAATCCGTCGTCTTGGCGATATATCTATCATTTTCTGTTCTGATAATTATATCCTGGATGTGAATATGAAATATCTCCAACACGATTATTTTACGGATATCATTACGTTCGACTATTGTGAAGGGGATAAGTTGTCTGGCGATCTTTTCATCAGCATCGATTCTGTTCGGGAAAACGCTGCTTTCTATCATACCGATTTTGAGGATGAGCTGAACCGCGTCATTGTCCATGGTGTGCTTCATCTGATTGGTTATGATGACCATACGGAAGAAGATATTACTACGATGCGTTCCAAGGAGAATTATTATCTCTCTCTGCGCGAACTTGTATGACAGGGCGTTTTGATATTATTGTGATCGGCGGAGGCCATGCCGGTTGTGAAGCTGCGATGGCTGCAGCTAATCTCGGATCGCGTGTATTGCTTCTTTCTCCGGATTTGTATGGTCTTGCCAAGATGTCCTGTAATCCTGCTGTTGGCGGAATTGCAAAGGGACAGATTGTTCGTGAGATTGATGCCCTTGGCGGATATTCTGGTCTTGTGACTGATGCTTCTACACTTCAGTTTCGGATGCTCAACCGTTCCAAGGGTCCCGCTATGTGGAGTCCACGCGCTCAGTGTGATAAAAGAAAGTTTTCACTTACTTGGTTAAGTTTTCTTTTAAGTAATTTAAATTTAAGTATTTACGCAGATTTTGCCGCGAATTTTCTCTTTGAGAATGAAAAAATTTGCGGTGTTCGGACAGTTACAGGCGCAATTTTTCATGCTCGTGCGTTTGTTTTGACTGCCGGAACTTTTTTAAACGGCCGGATGTTTATTGGCGAACAGATGTTCGAAGGCGGCCGTATCGGCGAACAGGCTTCTTATGGTATTACTGAACAGTTGGTCGCTTTCGGTATCCCAACTGCCCGGATGAAGACGGGAACGCCACCTCGTATTGATGTCCGTTCTTTAGATTTGTCTTCTCTCGAACGTCAGGCTGGTGACCCCCGCCCTTCCCGTTTTTCCTTTTTGGATATTCCTTCTGCTGTTCAGGGATCTGCTTCCCAAAGCGACTGTTATATCCTTCATACCAATCTGCGGGTTCATGAGATTTTGAAAAGTGGTTTTGATCGCTCCCCTTTGTTTACAGGGAAGATTCACGGTCGTGGTCCGCGCTATTGTCCCAGTATTGAGGACAAACTTCGCACTTTTTCTGACAAGGATTCCCATCAGTTGTTCCTAGAGCCTGAAGGGGCCGATTCTCCCGAATATTATCTGCAGGGTTTTTCTTCTTCTTTGCCGCTGGATGTTCAGCTAGATGCTTTACATGCTATCGATGGTTTGGAAAACGCCGTTATTTTCAAGCCGGCCTATGCTGTTGAGTACGACTATTTCGACCCTCAGTATCTCCATTATTCCCTTGAATCCAAGTTGGTAGAAAACCTTTTCCTTGCTGGCCAAGTTAATGGTACAACCGGTTATGAAGAGGCTGCTGCGCAAGGGATCATTGCTGGAATCAATGCACATATCAAGCTACAGGATAAGGAGCCTTTTATCCTTCATCGCGATCAGGCTTATATTGGGGTTCTAATCGATGATCTTATTACAAAGGGTGTCGATGAACCCTATCGGATGTTTACCTCACGGGCAGAATTCAGGATTTTGCTACGTCAAGACAATGCCGATTTCCGACTTACTGAATTGTCATATCGGCTAGGACTTGCTTCTGAACACCGTTACCGCCTGCTTCACGAAAAGACTTCCCAGGTACATGAACTTGATAAATTGGTTGATTCTGTTAAACTCAAACCTAGCATTGTAAATGCTTTCCTTGAATCAATTGGTTCTACTCCTTTATCTGAGTCTAAACATCTATTTGAGTTGATTTCTCGTCCTGAGGTTTCCCTTTCTGATTTATTACAGTTTGTTCCACGTGGAACTTTTTCAGAAGAAGTTACCACTTCCGTTGAGATTTCTCGCAAATATGCAGGTTATATTGAGCGGGAAAAGCTGCAGGCTGAGAAGAACAATCGCTTGGAATATATCAAGATTCCTGCCGATTTTGACTTTGATAAAATCCAAGGGTTAACCATCGAGTGTAGGCAAAAATTGGCAAAATATAAGCCTGAGACAATTGCTCAGGCTTCCAGAATTTCAGGTGTATCCCCTTCTGATATTTCTGTTCTGCTGGTTTATTTTGGAAGATGAGGTTCCACGTGGAACGCTATAAGCGTTTAAGGGCTTCTTTTATCAATTCTTCTACTTTAGCGTTGGGCTTGTCTTTCAGGATAACCGGCATCACTTTGGCGATATTGGATTTGGTAAAGCCGAGCATGACCAGCGCGGTTGTAGCTTCCTCTACCAGTGCGGAATTGTCGGCTTTGAACAGCGCGGTAGAATCTGACCCGGCGCCCTTGACCACTTTGTCTTTAAGCTCTAAAATGAGCCTTTGAGCGCTCTTGAGACCGATTCCTTTGACACTTTTGATCCGGTTAATATTCTCTGAAAGTATGGCCTGGCGGATTTCCTCCGATGTTAAAGTAGAGAGCATCATTCTGGCGGAGGCAACACCGATTCCGGAAACGCTGATGAGCAGGCGGAACAGTTCACGTTCGTCTTTGGTAGCGAATCCGAAGTAGAGTTCTTCGTCTTCCCGGATATAGTGATGGATGTAGGCAACCGCTTGCGTCTGGGTTTGGAAAGCTTCGTAAGTTTGCAGCGATATGAGGATAGAATACCCTATTCCTGCATTTTCCAAGATTAACTCCGTGGGGGTTAATTCAATGATTTGTCCTTTTATATAGTCTATCATATTGCAAAATTATGTAAATTTGCAGACTTAAACAAGCAGGAATGAACGTCAACGATATTCGCATACAGTTTCCCGTACTTGGCAGCAAAGCCTATGGTAAACCACTGGTTTACCTGGATAACGCTGCCACTTCCCAGCGTCCGCTTCCGGTGATAGAAGAGCAGGCGCGCCTGGCCAAAACGGCCAATGCTAATATTCACCGTGCCGTTCATTATCTGGCTGACAAAGCCACAGATGCCTTCGAAAGTGCGCGGGACTATGTGAAAGAATATCTGAATGCCGCGTCTCGGGAAGAGATTGTTTTCACTTCCGGAACCACGGCATCCATCAATCTGGTCGCTTTCTCTTTTGGCGAGGCTTTTGTTGGCGAGGGTGATGAAATCATTGTCTCTTGTGCAGAACACCATTCCAATATAGTCCCCTGGCAGATGCTTTGCCAACGGAAAAAAGCGCACTTGAAAGTGCTTGACATTCAAGAAAATGGCTGCCTGCAGGTAGAGAATTTGGAAAAATTGATTTCTCAGCGCACTAAAATAGTAGCTATAACGCACATTTCCAATGTGTTAGGCATTGTTAATCCGGTGCAGGAAATCATCAGGATTTGCCATAATCACGGCGTTCCTGTACTTGTAGACGGGGCTCAGGGCATCGTGCATTCGCACGTAGATGTTCAAAGTCTGGACTGCGACTTTTACGCTTTTTCCGGGCACAAAGTTTTCGCTGCTACGGGAACGGGTGTCTTGTATGGAAAAAAGAAATGGCTGAATGCCATGCCTCCCTATATGGGCGGCGGAGAAATGATTGAGACGGTCCGGTTTTCCGGTACCACCTATGCTCCCCTTCCCGCCAAGTTTGAGGCCGGTACGCAGAATTTCAATGTCATCCCCACCCTCATTCCAGCCCTGTCCTTTCACCGAGCATGTCTGGAAAATATGGAAATACTTGACTATCAAAAAAATATCAGAGAGTACGTCTATGATAGACTCTTGGAAGACAAGCGTATAACGCTGTTTGGTCAGCCGGAGAGTTTGCAGGATAAAATACCGCTCTTTTCGTTTTCGGTAGAGGGTGTCCATCATGAAGATCTGGCACTTATCTTGGATAAGATGGGAATCGCCACCAGGTCCGGACAGATGTGTGCAGAACCATTGATGGACCGGCTGGGCGTTACCGGTCTGCTGCGGGTTTCCTTTACCTGGTATAATACGCTGGAAGAAGCAGAATATCTGATAAACAGCCTTTACAGGGCCATAGAAATGCTTTCATAGAAAAGATGAGTTGCACTTTGGAAGAAAAGAAACAGGCTGTCATAGAGGATTTTTCGCTCTATGATGAGTGGCTGGATAAATACGAATATCTGATAGAACTGGGCAAAAACCTGGATCCTTATCCGGAGGAGCTGAAAACTGACGATCACCTGATAAAAGGTTGCCAGTCAAGGGTTTGGTTGGACTATTGGCTTCAGGATAACCGGCTTTATTTCAGGGCCGACAGTGACGCAATCATTACAAAGGGGATTATTTCGCTGCTGATTGGCGTCTATTCGGGACGTACACCCGAAGAAATTGCCGCGGATGACTTCGGATTTGTGGCTGATATCGGCCTGCGGGACAACCTCTCCCCCACCCGTGCCAACGGACTTGTTTCCATGATAGAAACTATTAGGACAGTTGCCGAAAATGCCAGATAAAGAAGTACTCAGCGCAGAAGACGTAAAGGCCTTGCAGCCGCTTTATACGGCTGTTATCGCTGCCATTAAAGAGGTGTACGACCCTGAAATTCCGGTCAACGTATACGATTTGGGCCTCATTTATGAACTCACCATCAACAAGGCGCGGGAGGTTTCCATCCTGATGACTTTTACCGCCCCCAATTGTCCGATGGCCGACCAGGTAATCGCGGAAATCCAGCAGGTGGTGCAGGATGTCCCAGGCGTTACCAAATGTAGCATAGAACTCACGTTCGAGCCTGTCTGGGACCGCAGCATGCTCTCGGAAGAAGCCCGTGTTGAGTTGGGTCTGGACTATGAAGAGGACGATTACAGCAAACTGGACAACAATTGATGGAAAGGGTGGAAGTATATCTGGGCCTGGGGTCCAATCTGGGATCGCGTGAAGTGAACCTGCTGAAGGCCATGAATGCCCTGGATGAGGCCTTCGGCACTCATCCGGAGCGCATTTCCCGGATAGTGGAAACGCCTGCCTGGGGCTTTGAAGGCCCCAATTTCTTGAATCTCTGCGTCTTGTACCGGCTACCCCGGCAAGGCACTCCGCAAGAACACGCCACCGATATATTGCATAAGGTAAAAGCCGTAGAAAAAGCGATGGGACGGGAAGAAACCGCGCTGTACAACCAGAACGGAAACCGGGTCTATCACAATCGCCTGATAGATATCGATCTCCTTTGTTATGGGGTGGAAATAATTAAGACAGAAGAACTTACTATTCCGCATCCGCTCATTGGACAACGGGATTTCGTTAAAAAGCCGCTCCTGGAGATTTCCAAACCCAATATACGCTCGGCGTTTCCCGATATTTTTGCGTAAATTTGTTAAAAATTACTTATATATGACTCAGGACGAATTATTTAAGGTACTTGTGGCCCATTGCAAGGAGTACGGGTTCATTTTTCCCTCCAGCGAAATCTATGACGGCCTGGCAGCCGTTTACGATTACGGCCAGATGGGCGTTCAACTCAAGAACAACATCAAGAATTACTGGTGGGAAGCCATGACCCGCCTGAACGAGAATATTGTGGGGATCGATTCCGCCATATTCATGCACCCGCGCATCTGGGAGGCTTCCGGCCACGTGGGCGCCTTTAACGATCCCCTCATCGACAATAAAGACTCCAAGAAACGGTATCGTGCCGATGTCCTCATCGAGGATTATCTGGGCAAGATTGAGGAAAAGATCGAGAAAGAAGTCGCTAAGGGACGTAAAAAGTTCGGCGAATCTTTCAACGAAGAGCAGTTCCGCGCCACCAATCCCAACGTCCTGCGCGAAAAAGCCAAATGGGACGAGATCCACAACCGCTATGTGGCGGCAGAAAAGGCCAACGACTTTGCCGAATACCGGCAGATCATCATCGACTGTAACATTGTCTGCCCCATCAGCGGTACCTGCAACTGGACCGAAGTCCGTCAGTTCAACCTGATGTTCCAGACCTCCATGGGCTCCACGGCCGACGGCGCCAGCACCATTTATCTGCGTCCGGAGACCGCCCAGGGCATTTTTGTGAACTATCTCAACGTCCAGAAAACCGGCCGTATGAAGATTCCTTTCGGTATCGCCCAGATTGGAAAAGCCTTCCGCAACGAGATTGTCGCGCGCCAGTTCATTTTCCGCATGCGGGAGTTCGAGCAGATGGAAATGCAGTTCTTCATCAAGCCCGGAACCGAGCTCGACTGGTTCAAAAAATGGAAGGAAACCCGCATGAAATGGCATGTAAACCTGGGAATGGGGGCCGAGAATTACCGTTTCCACGACCATGAGAAGCTGGCGCATTACGCCAACGCCGCCACCGATATCGAGTTCAACTTCCCCTTCGGCTTCAAGGAGCTGGAAGGCATCCACAGCCGCACCAACTTCGACCTGGGTAACCACCAGAAGTTCTCTGGCAAGAAAATCGAGTACTTCGATCCGGAAGAGAACACCTCCTATACGCCTTATGTCATCGAGACGTCTATTGGCGTAGACCGCATGTGCCTGGCAGTCCTTGCCCATTCTTACACGGTAGAGAAGCTGGAAAACGGCGAGGAGCGCGTTGTAATGAAGATTCCTGCCCCGCTCGCCCCCATCAAGGTGGCCGTGATGCCGCTGGTGAAGAAAGACGGCCTCCCGGAGATTGCCCAGAAAGTGGTGGATGAGCTCAAGTACGATTTCTCCTACCAGTACGACGAGAAAGACTCCATCGGCAAGCGCTACCGCCGCCAGGACGCCATCGGTACGCCTTTCTGCGTAACGGTGGATCATGATACTGTGAACGACGGCTGTGTGACCGTCCGCGACCGCGACACCATGACTCAGGAGCGCGTGAAGATTGAAGATCTCCGCGACATGATCGAGAAGCGTGTTTCCCTGACCAATTTGCTCAGAAACCTCTAATCCCGGAGCCTTATGGGCCCTTTGGCACTGCTTGTAACAGCCATTCTGGCTACGCTGGTGCTGTATTTCTGGGCGCGCAAAGCGCAACTGGAAAAGCAGCTCCTGGAGGAGCGTGAGGAAAACGAGCGCATCCTTTCCGCAGCCGAAGACCTCCGGTCCCGCCTGCGCTCGCTGGAGCGCAGGCAGGACCGTTCCAAGAATAGCCTGGACGGAATCGGGACCCTGGACCGCCTGTGTGAGCAGTACTATATTTATGAAGGTACGGAGAACTTGCAGCCCCGGATCCTGAAAGAAGTCCGCTCCATTGTAGAGGGGCTCCGCAAAGATCCGGCGGCGCAGAAAATGCTGGAGCAGTCGCTGGACGACTCATCGGACAAGGTAATGTCAAAACTCCGCGAAGCTTTTCCGAAATGGAAGGAAGAAGACTTCCTGCTGTACCTGTTTTCTGCATCCGGCTTTTCTTCCACCACCATATCCACGCTGCTGGAAAAGGACAAACCCTACGTCTATAACCGCCTTTACAGGCTCAAAGAACGCATCAAAAGCAGCGGTACTCCCCACCGGAATCTCTTCTTAGGATGCCTGGAAAAATAATTATTTTAAAAAGTGGTAAACGTTGGAAATTTGAGGGTTTTCGACATTAAAAAGTGCTGGTGAGAGATTTTTTAATTTTTGATTCAATTTAACGCATTGATTTTCAAATTGTTCCGAAAAAGCTTTGCGAGATTTTTAAGGACGGAAAGTTTTTTTGCTTGAAAAAAAGTTGCGACCTTTGCATCAGAGAAACCAAAATTAAAGATAAAAAGCCATGGAAGTAAAGAAGAGTCCCAAAGCCAGCCTTGAAAACAAAAGGTTGCTGCTCACCGAGGCGGGTCTTGTGATTGCCCTCCTCGTGGTTTACGGAGCCTTCAACTATTCTTCCCGCGAGGCACAGGTTGCCGTGCTGGAAGACACCACCCAGGTGGTCGTGGAGGACGAGATGATCGCTATCCAGAACGAACTTCCGCCGCCCCCGCCCGAGGCCCCGTCCATCCCCCAGCTGTCCGACCAGATCGATATCGTGGACGATGATATCAAACTGGACGACGACATGTTCATGAACCTGGAAGACGACGCTAACCTGGCCGTTGACATCCAGGACTACCGTGAGGCAGAAGTGGAAGAAGAGGAAGTGGAAGAAGAGGCTATTCCGTTCCAGCTCGTGGAGCAGAAGCCTTCCTTCAACGGCGGAGACGCCAACGAATTCTCCAAGTGGGTGAACTCCCGCCTGCAGTATCCGGAAATCGCCAAGGAGAACGGTGTGCAGGGTCGTGTTACCCTGATGTTCACCGTGGAGGCCGACGGCCGCGTCACCAATGTGCGCGTTGTCCGTGGCGTGGACGAGTCCCTGGACAAGGAGGCCGTCCGCGTTGTCTCCAGCTCCCCGAAGTGGAAGCCGGGCCGTCAGCGCGACCGCGCTGTAAAGGTAACCTACACCTTCCCTGTGATCTTCCAGCTCCGATAAGCCATCGGAAACAGTCTTTAAAAGCCGTAGCGGAAATCCGCTGCGGCTTTTTTCATTATTTATTGGGATGGCGGGGAATGAAAAATAGCCGTATCTTTGCAGACCTTTGTTAAGAATATGGAACCTGTCATCACATGTGAACATTTGACCCACTGGTTCGGGGCGCGTAAAATCTATGAGGACCTGAATTTCCAGGTACAGTCCGGACATATAGTTGGTCTGCTGGGCAAGAATGGAACCGGAAAAACCACCACCATCAACATCCTGATGGGCTACCTGAAGCCCACTTCCGGCTCGTGCCGCATTTTCGGCGAGGAGGTCCAGCGCATTTCTCCCTCTACGCGCGAGCGGATAGCTCTCCTGCTGGAAGGTCACGTACAATATTCCTATATGAGCATCGACCAGATAGAGAAATTCTATTCTGCCTTCTATCCCAAATGGAACCGCGATGCTTATTACGGGCTGATGGAGAAACTGAAGGTGGCTCCGGGACAGAAAATATCCAGGATGTCCAACGGACAGCGCTCCCAGGTGGCCCTGGGCCTCATTCTGGCGCAAAATGCCGATCTGCTGGTGCTGGATGATTTCTCCCTTGGCCTGGATCCCGGCTACCGCCGTCTCTTCTGCGAATACCTGAGAGATTATGCCAAGGCAGAAGGAAAGACCGTTTTTCTCACCTCCCATATCATTCAGGACCTGGAAAAACTGGTAGACGAGGTGATCGTGATGGATTACGGCAGCATCCTGGTCCAGGAAGACGCAGCCTCTCTCATGGCCCGGTATCCGGGACTTACCTTGGAGGATATTTTCATTGAACTCACGGGAAAGTATTGATTATGAATAAGATGATTCTATACAAAGAGTGGCTGAAAACCCGTTGGCCCCTGCTGGGGATGGCGGCGGTGATGGTGGCCTTCACCTTCTACAGCCTGCTCAACCTGGCCAAAGTGGTGGAATTCCGCGGGGCCGATATCCTCTGGAGTACCCTGGTGTTCAAAGAAACCGTGCTTATCGAACAGCTCAAGTATCTGCCCGCCCTTGCCGGCGCCGTGCTCTCCGTGGCCCAATTCCTGCCGGAGATGACCCGCAAACGTCTCAAACTTACCCTCCACCTGCCTTATCCCCAGGGAAAGATGATTGCCCTCATGGCCCTGTACGGGATGGCGGCAGTTACCCTGCTTTCCTTGCTGCAGGCGCTTGTCATAGGCATCGTCCTGGGCCGATGGATCGTATCCGAACTGGTCGTCCGCGTGCTGGTGACAGCCGCCGTCTGGTACCTGGCCGGCTGGGCAACTTACCTTTGGATGGCTGCCATCTGCCTGGAACCCACCTGGCGCATGCGCATCGTGCTGCTCCTGATTCTCGCAGGCCTTGTCTGGCTGCTCTTCCTTTCCGGCATTCCCGAGGCATATAACGGCTTCCTTCCCTGGCTCGTTCTATATGTGCTTTGCGGCGCCGTGCTTCTGTACCACGGAGTGGCCCGTTTCAAAGAAGGACTTCAAGATTAAGCGATTATGAAAAGAATCGGACAAATATTCATTACCGTTTCGCTGGTGGCGCTGGTGCTTTGGGTCATTCCCTGGCTCTACAACCTCATGACCTTGAAGCCTTATTCAACCCCGTTCACCCTGTACAGCTGCATCATCCATGATTTCACTTCGCTGGACCGCTCCGACGGAAAGGCCTTCCAGTTCATTGACCGTAATGGTAATATCCACGGAGACGAGGTGCAACCCATGTTCTATGCCTCTATCCTGGCCTCCCGCGGTGCCCTCCCGGACACCATCGAAGGCCGCCCCGTGACGATGGAAGAAATCGACAGGAACTCCATCATCGTCACCTCCGACCCCAAGGATATCAACAGGAAGCAATCCAAAGTGCACCTGCTGATGGAATCCGTTCCCGAACGGCTGGAGCTGAAAGACCCGGAAGAAGCCGTCGTTTCCCGCAAAGACGGCCTGTATATCTATGACATGGCTGCCAATACGCTTCTGAAGGAGAAATCGGACGCCTTCAACGCGGCCCTCCGGGACAAAGGTTTCGCTTTCCCCGCCCGCCTTTTTGCCGGCAATCCATCGGACCGCAAGGCCTACGACGAAGGCTACCTGGTCACTGATGCGGAAGGAAAACTCTTCCATTTCAAGCAGGTCGACGGCACCATGGAGGCAGAACACTTCACGGAGGCCGATAGAATTAATCTGAAACACTTGATTATCACGGAATTCGAAAATCGAGCCACCCTCGGCTATCTCATATCGACAGATAATATCCTTTACATGTTGAAGCCAGACGGTGCGGTGATACCCACCGAAGTGAGATTCGACCCGCAGAAAGAAGACCTGCTGGTGGTAGGCGACATGTTCTATTACACCATCAAGGTTTCCGATGAGAAGGGCGAGCATTTCTATGCGCTGAGAAGCGGCGATTTCTCCCTGGCCGACAAGATGGACCGTCCGTATGAATTCGAGGATGAATTCAATCTTTGCGAATACATTTTCCCCTGCCGCTTCACCTTCACCTCTTCCAATGACGGCTGGGTGAAACCCCGCCTGCAGGACTTCTCCTGGACAGGCCTCATCGTGGATATCGTTCTTGCCGTTCTCATAATTATGTGGCGCAGGAGGGACCGCAATCCCCATTTTTAGGGATTGTCCCACGCGCAGAGAACCTCTATTTTTGCAGTCCTGTTTTAGGAAAGTGACTGCAATAAAGATTCATATTACCCTGCTTCTTCTCCTGTCCGTCTGTCTTCCGGCAGCCGCTCAGGAGACTTTTTTTGGCCGAGTGCTGGATGCCTCCACTCGTGAGCCGGTAATAGGAGCAGCCGTTACCCAGGGCGACCGCTGGGCCCTCACTGACTCCCTGGGCCGTTTTGGCCTCAGAGTCCCCGCCCCCGGAACAATCACCATCTCGTCTATGGGCTACAAAACGGCAAAAGTGGCGCTGGTTCACAGCGGAGAGTACCTTCTTCAGGCCGATATCCGCGTGCTGCAGGAGGTAGTGGTGACGGCCACCGAGCAGCGGGGCGTCACCGCTGCGTCCACCATCGGTGAGGAGGCGATCGCCCACATCCAGCCTTCCAGCGTAAAAGATCTGCTGGAACTGCTGCCGGGCGGCCTGGCCACGGATCCGGTACTGTCCTCCCCACAGGCGGTAAACCTCCGCAGTGCCGCCTCCGTCAGTTCCAACTACGCTACATCGGCCCTTGGTACCAGCATCGTGGTGGACGGGAAACCGGTGGGGAACAATGCCAACCTGCAATATACCCCAGGCTACAGCAGCCTGGGCTCCGACTTTGTGAATTACGGCACAGACCTCCGTACCCTCGCCACCGAAGATATAGCGTCGATGGAAGTCGTGCGCGGCATTGCCTCCGTAGAATACGGCGACCTCACCAGTGGCCTCCTCAAAATTACCCGGAAAAGAGGAGGAAAAAACCTTAGGGCGCGTTTTAAGTCGGACATGAACTCCAAGCTGTTCTATGCCGGAAAAGACTTCGAATGGGGCGGGACAGATCCTTTTACGCTGAATGCCGGGGTCAATTACCTGGACTCCCAGGCCGATCCGCGGAATCCCCGCCAGAACTACAAACGGCTTACGGGAAGCCTTCGCGGAGGAAAAACCTGGCTGGGCGAGCGGAAGTACCTGTTGAACTTTTCCCTGGACTACACAGGCTCCTTCGATGATGAAAAATCGGACCAGAATCTGGATTTCGGAGACATGGGGCCGGTAGAAACCTACAAATCCACCTACCACAAGCTGGAAGCCGGCCTGGATTTCACCCTGCAGGCCCGGGACAATGAATCCGTGCTCCGAAGTTGGGTGACCACCGCCTCCCTTTCGCTGGAAAAAGACCTCATCGACCGGTGGAAATACAACATCAACGGCTCTGAGCAGCCTTTTTCCGTGGCTACCGAGCCTGGAGAATGGGACGCCATCATCCTGCCGGTCCGGTACGAATCCGCCATGCAGGTCATCGGCCGGCCCCTGTACGGTTTCCTGAGTTCCGTCGTGAAACTCAAAGCAGGGGTGCATACCATCAAAGGCGGCCTCCAGTGGACCGTGGACAAGAACTTCGGGGAAGGGTCGGTATTTGACGTCACGCGCCCCCTTTCCACGCTGCTAAGCTCCCGTCCCCGCCCTTATTATGCCATTCCCGCCAATCATCAGCTGTCGGCCTTCCTGGAAGAAAGCGGCACCCTTCCCTTGGGCCGATGGGCGCTGGAGTGGGCGGCTGGCCTGCGCGCAAGTGCCCTGGCAGGTGCCGGAAAGGAATACAAAATCAACCTGAAGCCTTATCTGGATCCCCGGGCCAATCTCCGGGTAAATTTCCCGGCCACCGTGCTGGGAGGCCATAAACTGGACGTTGGCGTATATGCGGGTGCCGGCTTGCACTCCAAGTTCCCTACTATGGACATGCTTTATCCGGACCCGATATACGGAGACATCCAGGAATTCAACTACTGGCCCGTGGAACCGTCCCTCCGGCGTTCGTACAACTTCGTGTATAAGGTAGAGCCTGTCAATTACGATCTGGAACCGGCCCGGAACTGGAAAGTGGAAGTGGGAGCCGACCTTTCCTGGAACGGCTTCACCTTCTCGGCCGATTATTTCTTCGAGAACATGGATTCCGGTTTCCGCAGCAGTTCCCGCTACAACCGCTATGTGGTAAAGCGCTACGACGGAAGCGGCATCGACAAAAGCACCCTGACCGGACCTCCGTCCCTGGAAGGACTTCCCTTTCAGCAAGATACGATCCTTCGGGCCTATGGCATCACTACCAATGGCTCCCAGACGCGCAAACAGGGTGTGGAATTCACCTTCTCTTCCCCTCGCATTCCCGGGATCAACACGCGCATTACGGCAAACGGAGCCTGGTTCCTTACCAAGAACACCAACAGCGCCCCGCTATATTACACGCCCAGCGTCATCGTAGGAGGAGAGCGTTATCCCTATGTGGGGTACTACCAGACCAACGAAGGCAGCGACTATGTCAGCCTCAATACTAACATGATGCTAGACACCCAGATCCCTTCTCTGGGCCTTATCGTCACGACGTCTGTCCAGACGGCCTGGTTCAGCAACCATTATCCGATGCTCCGCTCCCGCTATCCCCTGTCCTATCTGGACAAGGACTTGGTGGAACATCCTTTCACAGAGGCCGATGCCTCCGATTCCGTGCTCCGCTACCTGGTCCAGAACTATGAAACCAGCGAATACAATTACCTGACTCCTTTTGCCACTTATATCAACCTGAAGGTCACCCGCAAGATGTATCACGACAAGATGTCCTTCTCGCTGTTCGTCAACCGCCTGCTGGCCATAACGCCGGATTATTACATGAACGGAAGCTTTGTCCGGCGATCCAGCACGCCCTATTTCGGAATGGAACTGGATTTTAAGTTATGAAACGGATATTGAATATCCTGTTGCTTTTTGCCTGTATGGCCTGCACCAAAAATGCCGGCCAGAATATTTATTGCGACTTGACGCTGGAGGTTTCCCTCCCTTCCGGTGCTCAGATAGCGGCCCTTACCGTGGATAATGCAGGAGCAGGCAACTATTTCCGGAACCTGAATACCGGCGAGGAATACGATTTCCCGGTTTTCGTGAACGGAAAATGCCGGATGAGGGTGCTTAAAGGGGTTTATGTGCTTGGATTTGACGCCCTTGCAGGCCTCGCCGACGGAACCGGCCTCCGCGTCCGGTCGGCTGAACATACCACTATGCTGTATGCCGTCAGCCTGGTGGAAGATACTGAAACTGTGACTTTGAACCTGTTGGAACTGTGATGAGAAACCGAATGGTCATAGCGGCGCTTCTTTTTCTGCTCTTTCCCGTGCTGGCGGGAGCGCAGGAGGATACCCGCTCACTGCTCTTCTCCCCGGGCGGCAACTATACCAGGGCTCAGGCGGGCTACCGGCTTGTCACGGAGGACGACGCCTTCCTTCCCGCCGAAGGAAAGGGCCTGGGCCAGGGAGAATTCCAGGCCAGGGCGCGCCATTGGCTGGACTCGCTGCATCGTGCAGAGGGGGCCGTCTCTTATGAACGGGGCGTGAAGCGGGCTGTCAATTGGAACACATCGTCCGACTGGGAGTTGCTCTCCCCTTATGTCACCATTGACACGGTGGGCGGGGATTTGCAGAAAGAGCAGTACAAGTTTTACGCCCGTTATGCAGGCAGAAAAGACTCCTTCCTTTATGGAGGGGCCATTAACTATAGGGCGCTCCATGAATTCAGGGCCGTTGACCCCCGTCCGCGCAACGTTACGGCCGATTTGGAAGCATCGGCCCAGGCGGGACTGATGCTGGGCAGGAGCGCACTTACCCTTGAGGCCGCTTACAGGAAATACCACCAGAATGATGATGTCAGTTTCCTTGGAGCCAGGGGGTACAATACAGCCATCATCCATTACCTGGGACTGGGAAGCGATTATGCACGGTTTACCGGATCTTCGGCATCGAACGGCGTGCGCTTCCGCGGTAACGGTTTTTCCGCTCTTTTGCGCCTGGAACCGGCAGGGCGACAAGGGTGGACGGCGGGTCTGTCTTATTCTTATCTGGACATTGTCCGCCAGATCAAAGGACAGAACGAAGCCCCGATAACCAGCCTGCTCCGGCAGGAATTGAAGGCCTATGGCGGCTATCTGTGGCCGAAAGCGACGCTGCAGGCGCAGGTTGCGTACAAGTTGAACCAAGGAACGGAAAATGTGCTGGACCAGACAGGCGCTTTCCTTTCCCTGGCCGAACTCACCTTGTACCGGGAACCAGCGGTCGAAGCAAAACTGCAGGCCTGTTTCCTTAAAGAGGACGTTTCGGGCATATGGAGCCTTTCCCCGGCCATAGGTTTTGTCCATATCAAAGGCGAACGGCTGTTCCCTTCCCGCAGCCTTTCCCTGGATTATGGAACCGCGGCCGTCAAGGGAACTTTCGAGCGCCGTAAAGGCCCCTGGGACTTCGCTGCAGAAGCCTCGCTGGGGGCGCACGTTACTTTTTCATCGGCCCTGGACATGCCTCTAGAGGCCCTGGATGCCAAATTTAGGAATTATTATACGCATTTATATGGTCGATTCTCGGATACCGCCTTCTCCGGAGCGCTCCTTTGCACCGTGGGATGGTGGGTACGGAAAGACCTCCGGCTATACCTGCAGCCCCGCGCCGGATACACTTATTACTGTACAAACCATTACAGGCTGGAAGTCCTGGCCTCGCTGGGAATAGATTTTTAGCAACTAAACAATACAAAGACATGAAAAAAGTATTATTAGCCATCCTGGTACTTGCAGCAGCTTTTTCCTGCACCAAAACACCCGAGCCTTCCATCTCCCTTTCCACGGAAACCGTCAATGTGAATTTTGACGGAGCAGAGCGCGTGGCAGTGGACATCACCGCCAACCGCGACTGGACCATCACCACCGACGGAGCCACCTGGTACACCGTAGAACCCCTTTCCGGCAATGGAGACGCGACCATTTACATTACGGTGGATCCGCTGGAAACCGTTGCCACCCGCGCGGCGGAACTGGTTCTCACTGCCGAAAGCGCCACCACCCGCCTGAGCATCGTCCAGGGCCTTCCGGACGTGGCCAACGTGCAGTCCGGCTCTTTTGTCATTGAAGAAGTCTTCTTCGCCGGTTATCTGCTGGAAGACGGAAAATCGGCCGATGGTACCGATGGCGACCAGTACATCAAAATCACCAACAATACCGACAATCTCCTCTATGCCGACGGCCTGCTGCTGACCCTGGGCTGCGAGAGTTCCCAGGTTTCTTCCACCGGTTCCTACTGGGGCTGGCCGGAAACCCCCCAAGCCATCGGCGTAAACGACATCTATCAGATTCCCGGCAATGGCACAGATTACCCGGTATTGCCCGGAAAATCCCTCGTCATCGCCCTTAACGCCCAGAATTTCGCCGAGGAAAACGGTGTGGGCCTGGACCTGAGCAAGGCCGATTTCGAGTTCTACGACGGAGAGAACGAGTTCTTCCCGGATTCGAACAACCCCGACGTGGCCGATTTGAACATTTGGGTAAAATCGTCCTTCACCGTGACGATGCTCCATGCCCGCGGCTACTTCAGCGTGGCCCTGGCCAAGGTCCCCGACACGTACAATGCCGAATCGTTCATGGAGGAATTCGCCTGGGAGGGAGAACAGACCTTCTATCTGTTTGGCGAGCCGTACATGACCCGCGATATCCCTTCCGGAAACTACCTTATCAAGAATGAGTGGGTCGTGGACGGCGTGAACCTGGGAGTGGAGCAGGATTTGGGCCGGCTGTGGTTCAATGCTTCCGTCGACAGCGGCTATACCGGCTGCGGCAAGATTGACAGCGACCCCGACCGTTACGGAAAATCGGCGCTCCGCAAGAGAAATGGCGGCAAACTGGCCGACACCAACAACTCCACCAACGACTTTACCCGCGACGCTACTCCGACACTCGCAAAATAATTGCTATCTTTGCAAAGAGCAAAGAATAACGCAATGGCAGAATCATTCTCTGAAATAGGCAGGGTAGAGGCGATAGACCAGCTCTATCGCCTCTCTGCATACAATCCGGTTTCCGGTCTCAGCTACCGCTCGGAAAAGGGCGGGAAGGTAATCACGGCCACCCGGATGCTGCTGGAAGGCATCGACTTCAACCTGGTGTATTTTCCGTTGAAGCACCTGGGTTACAAAGGGGTAGTGGGCGTTACCGGAGAGCTCTATGCGGCCCTGGCACACCCCAAGCTCCTGAACGTGACGCTGGGCGTATCGGCCAAACTGGATTATCCCCAGGTGAAGGACATCTGGATGGGTATCACCGTGGCGGCCAAGGAACATGGCTACGAGGCCGTGAACCTGGAGCTGCAGCCTTCGGGCAACGGCCTGTACATCTGTTTGTCGGCCACCGGAGAAACCGCCCTTCTCACGGACAAGCGCCGCATGGGGGCCAAGAGCAAAGACCTCATCTGCGTTTCCGGCAGCCTGGGAGCGGCCTATCTGGGCCTGCAGCTGCTGGAGCGCGGTGCGCGCGAGTTCACGGAAAAGGGTTCTCAGCCAGACATGGCCAGATACAAGATGCTGGTGGGGGACTATCTGCGTCCGGAACTGGATGCCTCGGTGGTTTCCAGGCTGGAAGACGCGGAAATCTATCCGCCCTACGGATACTTTGTCTCCCGCGGCCTGTCAGACGCCCTCAAGCGCCTCACGCGGGACAGCGGCCTGGGCGCCAAGGTCTATGCCGACAAGATTCCCTTCGAGGGCAACAGCTTCCAGTTGGGAAAAGAGTTGGATATCGACCCGGTTTCCGCGGCCATGAACGGCGGGGATGACAACCGCCTGCTCTTCGTGGTGCCCATCCTGTACCTGGAGAAATTCCGGCGGGATTTCCAGACCTTCGACATCATCGGCCATCTTGCCCAGCCGGATGCCGGCACCGTGCTCGTCACACCGGAAGGCGTGGAATTTCCCGTCAAGGCCCAGGGCTGGAGTGAAGACTAAACCGGCGGACGCTGTTGTGAATCCGGGAAGAAAGAAGTATCTTTGTTCCTATGAGTTTTGTACACCTCCACGTCCACACCCAGTACTCCATCCTGGACGGACAATCCTCCATAGAGAACCTTTTCAACCGGGCCGAAGAGCTAGGGATGCCGGCGCTGGCCATCACGGACCACGGCAACATGTACGGCGTCAAGGAATTCTTCAAGTACGCCAAGAAACACCCCGGCGTGAAGCCCATCATCGGCTGTGAGATTTACGTGTCCAAAGGGGACCACCGGATAAAGGAAAAAGGGTATTATCACTTGATCTTGCTGGCCAAGAATTATACCGGCTATCTGAACCTGGTCAAGATTGTGTCGGAAGGGCACGTGAACGGCATGTACTATCGGCCACGGGTGAGCCACGAGATTGTGGAGAAGTATCACGAGGGGCTCATCTGCAGTAGCGCCTGCCTGGCCGGGGAAGTGCCCCGCGCCATCATGGCCAAAGACCCGGATGCAGTAGAGAAGGCCATTCTGTGGCACAAGCGGGTGTTCGGGGAAGACTATTACCTGGAGGTGATGAAGCACAAGACAGAGGTTCCCGGCCTATCCAACGAACTGTACGAGCAGCAGTGCTACTACACGGACGAGATTTTCAAGCTGGCCCAGAAGTACGGCGTCAAAGTAATCGCCACCAATGACGCACATTTCGTGCGCAAGGAAGACGGCCCCGTGCACGACCGTCTTATCTGCCTCACCACCAATGCTTTCGTGGACGATCCTTCCCGCTTGCGCTATACCCAGCAGGAATACATCAAGACAGAAGAGGAGATGCGGGCCCTGTTCCCGGACCATCCGGAGGCCATCGAGAACACCCTGGAGGTGGCCGGCAAGATAGAAAGCTATTCCATCGACCGGGATCCGGTGCTGCCGGTGTACGAGATAGACCCGGCCTTCATGGCCCAGATCGACAAATACCTGGAGCAATACAAGGATATCATCGATGCGGGCCGGTGCGACAAGCACGGCACTTACCGCGGAGATGGTTTCTGCCACTCGGTGGCCTACCTGTGCCACCTCACCTTCCAGGGCGCGCACCAGCGGTACGGGGAAACCCTCACCCAGGAGCAGCAGGAGCGCATCGACTTCGAGCTCAAGACCATCTGCCGCATGGGCTATCCGGACTATTTCCTGATTGTCCAGGACTATATCGCCGCCTCCCGCGCCATGGGCAGCATGGTGGGGCCTGGCCGTGGCAGTGCTGCCGGATCGGTGGTGGCCTACTGCCTCAAGATTACCAATCTGGACCCCATCAAGTACCAACTCCTGTTTGAGCGTTTCCTGAATCCGGACCGCATTTCCATGCCGGATATCGACGTGGATTTCGAAGACCTGACCAAGGCCCACGATTATGTGGAGAAAAAGTATGGGGCCAGCCATGTCTCCCGGGTAATCACTTTCGGGACGATGGCCGCCAAGAGCGCCATCAAGGACGTGGCCCGCATCAGCCACGTGTCCATCGACGAGAGCAACCGCCTTACCAAGATGGTCCCGGACCGCCTGAGCGAGAAAAAGGAGAAGGAGTACCCGTTCAACCCCAAGCTGGACGAGCTCAAGCCCGGTTTTAAGGTTGTGGAACACGATGGAAAAATGTTCCAGAAGGGGTTGGAAGACGTGGATGTCAAGATTACCCTTAAAAACTGCTACCGCCTGGTACCGGAATTCATCGAGGAACTGAAAAACGGTCCGGAGCTCAACAAAGAGGTACTCAAATACGCCCAGGCCCTGGAGGGCTGCGTGCGTCAGGTGGGCATGCACGCCTGCGCCACCATCATCGGCCGGGGAGACCTTACGGATTACCTTCCCATCTGTCTGTCCAAGGATAAGGAAACGGGGCTGGACGTGCGCACGTCCCAGTACGACGGCCATTATATAGAGGACGTGGGCATGCTCAAGATGGACTTCCTGGGCCTGATCACCCTCCAGATTATCCACAACTGCCTGGACTTGATCAAGGCCCACCATGGAGAGGATATCGACATTGAAGCCATTCCCATCGACGACAAGCCCACCTACGAACTGTACGGACGCGGAGACACCACCTCTGTGTTCCAGTTCGAATCGGAAGGCATGAAAACCTGGCTGCAGAAGCTGCGCCCCTCCC
This sequence comes from uncultured Bacteroidales bacterium, assembly GCA_947168525.1. GTDB lineage: Bacteria > Bacteroidota > Bacteroidia > Bacteroidales > UBA932 > Cryptobacteroides. The sequence continues at coordinate 5,675 of CAMVMG010000011.1, read as the reverse complement.
GATTCGAGGACTTGATAGCCATGAACGCCCTCTATCGGCCCGGGCCGATGGATTATATCCCGGACTTTGTGGCCCGCAAACTGGGAGAGCAAGCCATCGAGTACGACCTTCCAGAGATGGAGGAGTACCTGCAGGATACCTACGGCGTCACCGTGTACCAGGAGCAGGTGATGCTGCTGTCCCAAAAGCTGGCCGGCTTCACCAAAGGCGAGGCCGACAAGCTCCGCAAGGCCATGGGCAAGAAGCAGATCGACATCCTGAACTCGCTCAAAGACAAGTTCATGAGCGGGGGTATCGCCAACGGTCATCCGGAAAAGGTGCTGGACAAGATCTGGAAAGACTGGGAAAAGTTCGCCCAGTACGCCTTCAACAAGTCTCACGCCACCTGCTACGCCTGGGTAAGCTATCAGACTGGCTGGCTCAAGTGCCATTATCCGTCGGAATTCTTCGCCTCCTGCCTGGACTGCGCCAAGAGCATGGAAGAGATTGTGAAGATCATGGACGACTGCAAAGGCCACGGGATCAAGGTGCTCAGCCCGGATGTGAACGAGAGCGAGGCCCATTTCACCGTGAACAAAAACGGGGATGTCCGTTTTGCCCTGGGCAGCATCAAGGGATTTGGCGCCAACGTGGTGGAGGCCATCCTGGCAGAGCGGGAAGAAAACGGCTTGTTCACAGATATTTACGATTTTGTAGAACGCATGGCAGGCAGCGTGAACCGCAAGAGCTTCGAGAGCCTGGTAAACTCTGGCGCCTTCGACAGCTTCGGCCACAAACGCAGTGTTTTCTTCCAGAGCGGACGGGGCGGGGAACTGTTCATCGACCAGATCACCCGCTACGGGGATCTGTACAAGAACGACACCCTTTCCGGTGCCGCGTCGCTGTTCGGCGACATGGAAGAGATGAAACCGGAACGTCCCGCCATGCCGGAGTCGGACGGATACATGGACATCATGGAAGTGCTGCAGCGGGAAAAGGAGTTGGTGGGCATGTATCTGAGTTCCCACCCGCTGGACCGTTACAGCTTCGAAATCAAGAACTTCACCAACTGCCAGCTGGCCAACCTGAACAATTACGTCAGCGAGTGCGAGAGCAAGAAACAGACGGCCAAGGTCTATGTGGCGGGCATCGTGACGGATTTCAAGCAACTCACCACCAAAACGGGCAAACCCTATTCCCGCACCGTGCTGGAAGACTACAGCGGCTCCTATGAGCTGCCCCTCTTCGGCAAAGACCACGAGAACTTCATGCAGTACATGACCCCCAAGTCGGCCCTGTTCCTGGAGGGCGTGGTGGAGGAGAAATTCTTCCTGAAGCAGGAAGAACGTGCGCAGGGAAAAACGGCCCCGTATGCCTTCAAGGTGCGGAAAGTGACGCTGCTGGGCAATATTTCGGACGATATCCTTTCCGGATTCAGCATGGATATCACCACACCGATGTTAACGCAGGCCTTCCGCGAAGATCTGGTGAAGGTAATCAAGCATCACAAGGGCAACATTCCCCTTACCCTGTACCTCTTTGACCCCCAGACCCGGTACCGCATTCAATTCATTTCCAAGAAATTCCAGGTTGCCGTAACCTCTGAATTCATCCAGGACCTCCAGCGCATCGGGATAGACCGGTACGAGGTGCTGCGCAAGTAAGAAAACCCGTGGAGGCTTTCTGCTTCCTGACTTTATCACTTTTTCGACCCGTTCCTGAAAAACGGCCACTGACATAGCTGTAGGGCATATTGCTCACGAAAGGAACGCTAGAAGTCCGGCCGATGTTCCACTTCAGCGAGAAAAGGATAGAGGCGCACGTCTGCATCTGCTTCGTGGCCCTTAAGGTGTACAAAGAACTCGAGCGGCTACTCAAGGTCTCCGGTTGCCCGTACTCCATTGACAATGTCCTGAGAATCGCTGAGGTCATCGTAACCCTTGATATTGACCTCCCAGAGAACGGCAAGACCTTGACGAAGACCATCTACACTTCCAAAGAAGAGCGCGACATCGCCTACCTTATCGAGACCAACGACTGGCTAAACAAAAATGGGTGACGCATTGATAAAGTCAGGAAAAAAGGCCGAAAATGCTGTCAATGTCCCCGTTTGACGGACATTGACAGCACGCTGTCGGATCAGGAGTGTTGGTTACAGCAACCCCCGGCGAGTCACCTCCGCGATCAATGCGGGGGAAGTGTGGACGTCAAGCTTGGCCAGCAGGCGCTTGCGGTACCAGACCACCGTCTCGTAGCTTACCCCGAGCTCGTCGGCGATCATCTTGGTGCTCTTGTCCTGCATCAGCAGCCGGACGACATCCTTCTCGCGGGGTGTCAGTTTGAGCCCCGTCGGCGCCGTCCCCGATTCGGGACGCAGCTCCTCGATGGTCTCGTCCAGCACGGCGGCGGTCTCGGTGAGTTCCTTGCGGGTCCGTTTCAGGCGGAAGACGATCCAGAAAGCGGCGGCGGCAGACGCCAGCAGCAGGGCCAGCAACACGGCAAGCGTACGCATATTCTTATTCAAGGCGTCATAGCTCGCAGTCATATAGTCCAAGGTCTCGGAACGACTTTGAGCCTCTTCTTGAGGGTGATTGGCGTAATAGGCTTCGGCTTCTTTGAGGCACTGCAGGGCTTTCCGCATCTGGCCGTTCTCTTTGTACCAGCGTCCCTGGCCCTTCATGGCTATTGCCACCATCAGGGAATCCCCGGACTGTCTTGCTGCGGTTAGGGAGCGGTCGTAGTCGGCTTTCGCCTGCTTTTTGTCACCGGCATCCATCCGAATGTCTCCCAGGTTGTAGTACAGGATGGCGTTCTGCTGGTAATCTCCGTATTTGTCAAAGATTTCCGCTGCCTTGTTGTAGTAGAAAGAAGCCAGCTCGATGGAATCCTGCACCGCATAGAAGTTGCCCATCGTGCCCCAGAGCCGGGAACGATTGGCATCCAAATCATTCTCCTTGCGTGGCGGATTATCCGATTCCATACTGGCCAGGGCAGCAGCGGCTTTGTTGTAATAGACCCTGGCGCTGTCGTACTGTTCCCTTGCCCAGAACGTCTGGCCAACCAGGATGGAGGCATCGAAGACCGTCATGTCTCCACCCAATTGCTCACCAAGTCGGATAGCCTGCCTGCCGTAATAGACACACTTTGTCGCATCAATTTGGAGATACCCCCAGGTCAACTCACGGCACAGCATCGCATAATCGACCAATTCTTCCTTGGATGCCGAGGCCAGTTTGTCCGGCGTGTATCTGGCTGCCACCCGCTCCAGCGAATCCAAATTGCGCCCCCTGTGGTCCGTGTAGCCGAAGGCCGCAACGGGAAGCAGGAGGCACAATATAATGATTATCTTTCGCATCAATGCAAAGATACGATTATTTGATGGTATATCCCGCCAGCGAGGTCACATTCTTGGAATAATCAGGGGTCGTGGGGTTGAATGTCTGGCACTCAAACAACACCTTGTCGAAGTTGCTGGAGCTGCCCGACATGGCGGTACGGGATTTCAGGACCGCGCCCGTCTCCTTGTCCACCACGAAATGACTGGAACTGGTGCTGGTGACGTTGCCGGCCGAAATCGTCTTGGAGCGGGTCACCTCGTAGGCGTCACGGCCAAGGAACTTGACTGTGGCCTGCTTCGGGTCGGGCTTGGGATACTCCTGAAACAGGGAACCCAGCACTTCATCCCTTTTCATTTGTGCCTTTAGGGCGCTGGTGGCATCGGCATATGTGCCGCCCTTGACGGACTTGGAGGCCTCCTTCTTGCGGGCGTTCACTTTGTAGTAGAACACCTGGCCGTTCTCAAAGATATAGGTGGCGTCGGTAGGCCCCATCAAGGACTCCATGTGGATATAGAGTTCGTTGCCCTTGCGGGACACGGTGATGGTCTTGTCCAGGCTCTCATTGCGGGCATTGTTGCCGCTGTAGGCATATTTGACGTAGCTGACCGAGAAATCCTGCGCATACCAGGGATCCTGCGCACGGGCGCCAATCGCCGCAATCAGGGCGGCAAGGCCGAGTATCATCCGTTTCATGGCTGTTCTTATTTAAAGTTTCAGTGTGGAATCCTTCATATCATTGGACCATACGCGGTAGTTCAGATTGAACGTCTTGACCTGCATGGTGTTCTTTACGGCGCCGCCGTTGCCGCGGCCCTCATACTTGAGGCAGCAGCCGGTGGACGGGTCAACCCAGTACTTCATGGTGATACCGCCATACCCGTCAGTGTCGAAGACCCAGCAATTCACGCCGCACACCGTCTCGTTGCCGACATAGAACTCGCTTAGGCTGCTTGCCGGGTCGGTCTTGAGGCTGTTCCAGAACTCGCTATCGGCAAAGGTGTCCAGCAGCGCCAGGTTCTCCCTCGCTTCCCACTCATCCGGATCCAACTGCTCATTGTCCACCTTCCCGTGGTCGAAGCCATCTTTTTCCAAATACTGCTTGCACTCGCGGGAGGCCAGATTGTAATACATCCAGTATTCAATGTCGCCTCTTTTGTCGAGGCACTTTTCTATCTGTTCAGAGCCGATCTTGGCATAGATGATCGAGCCGGTGTGGATATAGTAATGGTCCTTCGGAGGATTGTACTCATATTTTCCGGTAAACGCCGGGCCTGTTTCCTCGCCGCCGCCATTGGGCTTGCCGCCCGCCTTTGCGACCACGGTCACCGTCCTGTAATACAAGGTGTTGCCGAGAACGGCCAGCGCCTTGGTAGTCCCAAGCGCGACACCTTTCAACACGCACGTATTGCCATCCTCTTCGAGCTCCAGCACGTCATCGTCGTTGTCATCCAGCGTGTCGAAAACCACCTCCGCTCCAGCGGCGAACTTGGTCGTCCAGGCGAAACGCTCTCCCAGGCCGATGGTCAGGGCCGGTTCCTCGATTTCCCTGGGGTTCTGGGCGAACCCCGCGGCGCAGATCAGGAGCGCCGATAAAGTCAAGATCTTTTCCATATCAATTGCGCGTTAGATTATTTTCTGCTCGATGGCCTTGACAAGGAGCTCCGCCGTGCTGGGGACGTCGAACTTCAGGTGGAGCTGCTTGCGGTACCAGACGATGGTCTCGGGCCGGACGTTCATTTCGGCCGCAATCCGGGGCGTATTGTAACCCCGGGAGAGGAGCTGGAGCACCTCCAGTTCCCGCTTCGCCACGTGGATTGTTCCTGCCTGTTTGTCCTCAACCATCTTTTCGTGAAAAGTCAAGGGCAAAGTTCGGGAGTTTTAACACACGAAAAAACCCCGTAATTACGGGGGTTATAGCGGAAAAATGCTGATTTTTACCGGGTCATCCGTACCAAGATGGACAGCGGCAGGGCTTTGTCGAACTTATCGCGGAGCGCCAGCTCACCGCTCTCCAGCGAGACGGTGTGCATGGCCTGCCGGACCACGGTCTCGCCCAGGAGGGCGGAGTACCGTTGGAGTAGAGATTGAGCACCAGGAAGGCGTCCTGCGGGGCGAGGAGCTCCCCCACGGTGCGGAGCATCCCGAAGAGGCACTCGTCCAGCTTCCATTTCTCGCCGTCCGGGCCGTGCCCGTAGGCGGGCGGATCGAGGATGATGCCGTCGTAGCGGTTGCCGCGCCGGGCCTCCCGCTGCGCGAATTTCATGGCGTCCTCGACCACCCAGCGGATGCCGTCGAGGCCGCTGTCCTGACTTTATCACTTTTTCGACCCGTTCCTGAAAAACGGCCACTGACATAGCT
>CAMVMG010000010.1 GCA_947168525.1 uncultured Bacteroidales bacterium | reverse complement strand
CGTAGCAGCCGCCTTCGAAGTTGAACACGCCCTTGTTGTCCCAGCCGTGCTCGTCATCGCCGATAAGAAGGCGCTTGGGGTCGGTGGAGAGGGTGGTTTTGCCGGTACCGGAGAGGCCGAAGAAGATAGCGGTGTTCTCTCCGTTCATGTCCGTGTTGGCGGAGCAGTGCATGGCGGCAATGCCCTTGAGCGGGAGGTAGTAGTTCATCATAGAGAACATACCCTTCTTCATCTCACCACCGTACCAGGTGTTCAGGATAACCTGCTCACGGGAGGTGACGTTGAAAGCGACGCAGGTATCCGAGCGGAGACCCAGCTCCTGGAAATTCTCCACCTTGGCCTTGGATGCGCAGTAAACCACGAAATCAGGCTCCTGGTCGAACTCTTTCTGGTTCTTGGGACGGATGAACATGTTGGTCACGAAATGGGCCTGCCAGGCGACCTCCATGATGAAACGGACCTTCATGCGGGTGTCTGCATGGGTGCCGCAGAAACCGTCCACGACAAACAGGCGCTTGCCGCTGAGCTGCTGCTGGGCCAGTTTCTTGACCTCTTTCCAGACTTTGACGGACATCTTGTGGTTGTCGTTGGGATAACCTTCGGTGGTCCACCAGATCTCACCGGGTTTGCCTTCCTTGGTGGTGTTGTCGTAGACAATGTACTTGTCTTTGGGGGAACGGCCGGTGTAAACGCCTGTCATCACATTGATGGCGCCCAGTTCGGTCACCTGTCCTTTGTCAAAGCCTTCCAGGCCGGGTTTGGTCTCTTCGTTGTAAAGGACCTCGTAGGTGGGATTGTAAAGGATTTCCTTTACGCCCTTGATACCGTACTTTTTAAGATCGATATTTGCCATGATTTTGGATATGTTTTTGAATAAATTTTCGCGGGTTTTAAAAATTTTACAAATTTACTGAAAAACCGTATTATTTCCAATACCCTACCGCTTCATTTCCGCCTTTCTTGCGTCGATTCTTTTCCGGAGCCCGGAGGAAAGCACGAGGGATTCGTCCAGGGCGTCGGCCTGGTCCAGCCAGCGGGCAGCCAGGTCCAGATCGTCCAGCAGGAAGAAAGCCAGGGCGATGTTATAGCAGGCGCAGGCCTGCTCCTGGTAATGGCCGGAGGAGACGAAAGGCGCCCAGGCGTCGATGGCCGCGGCAAACTTCCCGTCCAGGGCTTTCTGCAGGGCGTCAATCCAGGCTCTCTCATTGAAATTGTCGAAATAATAGAAGCTGAAACTCTCTGTCTGCCAGTTGGATACGAAACGGCTGGCCAGGCGGTTCCCCACCCGCTCGGCTTCTGAGCCGGAGGCCACCATGCGGGCTTTGTCCTTGAGGTTCTCCAGCGGGGTGATGCCGTTGTTATAGACGGCAGGCCTAAGAACTGTGCTGCCGGTGAAACGGCGCACTACATCCTCTCCCATGCTGTCGTACAGGTACAGGTATGTGCTCAGGGGAACCTGCGCCGGGCACACATAGGCCGAATCCACCGAGCGGGCGTTCTTGAGCTCTGCGTTGGACTCCATCACGGCCTCTCCCAGCGACGAGGAGAGCAGGAAGATGACATCGTCTCCGGTATCCATCACCAGGGAACGCATCATATCCAGCGAAAGGCTGTCGGCCTTGGGAATCCGGTACAGGCCGATCACTTCCTCTGAGTCGAAGTAATCCTCTTCCAGGGCACGGGCCATGGCCGATGCCACACTGCGGTTGAAGGCGGAATCTGCCGGGATGTCCCCGTCCATGTACACCAGTGCCATGGACTTGCGGGAAAGGTCCAGCCCGGAATCCGAGGGTTTTCTCACGTCCAGGTAGTTGGTGTAAATCTGCGGAGAGCAGGAGACCGCCAGGCAGAGGGCGGCCGCGAGCAATACTGTATGTTTCATATCACTTCTGCTGTTAGGTCATACTCGTCGGCAGCGGTGATGCGGACCTGGAGGAACTCTCCCACAAGGGAATAGGGCTCCACGCCGTCGAAAGCCGCTTCCGTATATCTTACCAGGATCTCACCGTCCACCTCCGGGCTTTCGAATTCACTCCGGCATACCAGGAAGCCGTCTGTGAAAGCGTCTACCAGGACGCGGACCTCGGTGCCGATCCGGGATTCGTTGTATGCAAGGGATATGCCACGCTGCAACTCCATCAGGGTTTGCAGGCGGTTCTTTTTGGTGCGGGGGGCGATGGTATCCGGGAAATGCTCCGCCCCGAATGTCCCCTCCTCTTCCGAATAGGTGAAGGCGCCCATCCGCTGGAAACGGGCCTCGCGCACAAAATCCAGCAGTTCCATGAAGTCCCGGTGCTGCTCGCCGGGGTGGCCGACGATGAACGTAGTGCGCAGCACCACGCCCGGAACGTGTTCCCGCATTTTCCGGATGAGCTCCCGGGTCCAGGCGCCGTCCACTCCGCGGTGCATGTTGGAAAGTACCCGGTCCGATATGTGCTGGAGCGGGATGTCCATGTAGCGGCACACCTTGGGATTGGCGGCCATCTCTTCCAGGACATCCTCCGGGAAATCGGCCGGATAGGAATAGTGGATGCGGATCCATTCGATGCCCTCTACTTCCGAGAGTTTGCGCAGGAGCGGCGCCAGCATCCGTTTCTTATACAGGTCCAGCCCGTAATAGGTGGTGTCCTGGGCAATCACGATCAGCTCCCGGACGCCTTTGGAAGCGAGTTCCCGGGCCTCTTCCACCAGATCCTCCATGGGCACAGACCGGTGCGCCCCGCGAATGAAGGGAATGGCGCAATAGGAGCAGCGGCGGTCGCAGCCTTCAGAGATTTTCAGGAAAGCGTAGGGCGTGCCGGGACTGGTAAGCACCCGGCTGTTCCGGCGGGACTTGTCCGGGGAGCAGCCCAGGGCCTCCACAAGCGGGTCCAGCGTACGGGCGCCAAACCAGCCGTCCACTTCCGGAATCAGGCCGGGAAGTTCTTCCCCGTAGCGCTGGGACAGGCAGCCAAACACCAGAAGCCGGCCCACCTGTCCGGCCTTTTTGCGTGCAGCAGCGGCCAGGATGGTCTGGACAGACTGTTCCTTGGCATCTCCGATGAACCCGCAGGTATTGACCAGAAGCACATCTACCGAACGGTCTTCCCCTTCCGGCACCAGCTCATAGCTGCCAGCCACCTGACACAGCAGGTGCTCGGTATCTACCGTGTTCTTGGAACAGCCAAGCGTGATGACCTGAAGGGTGGGCATGGTATTAATCCTCTCTTTCCTCGTCGGTTACAAAATCAAGGGAGGCGTAATGCTTGAGGGCATTGTACCACTCCACCACCTTCTTCATGTGCGAGAGATAGAAACGGTCGGCGTCGTAATTGGGAAGGGCCTTCCCGAACAGGGCCGTGAGCTCTGCGGGAGCCGCCTTGGCCGTGGGGGCGTCCTGGTCTCCCAGCACCTCATGCATCTTGCCGAAGACTTCCTGCAGCTTTACCTCGCCGTCGGCCGTATAGATGGAGATGTCCGCCAGGGTGGTGATACCGGCATTGGCGCTGAAATTGCTGCGCTTCCCGTCTTCCAGGGACTCGGCGATGGCTCCCGAACGGGACTGGGCGATATAGGTAAAAAGTCCGTGCTGACCACGGATGGAAAGGGTTTTTGCGAGATCGGTTTTCATATGTTTACAATCGTTGTTCAATAACCTGCAAATATAGTCATTTTTGCCGAAAAAAACGCGTTCTGCCTCCTTTCGGAGTGCTTCCAGCGTTCCATCGTTGTGCAAGATGACATCGGCCCGGGAGGAAAGATCCGCCTGGGCGGCCATCCGGGAGAGGATTTGCGCACGGCTGGCGCCGTCCCGCTGCATGGCGCGCCTCAGACGGACCTCCATGGAGGCGTCCACCCACACCACAGCGTCGGCAATGCCGTCAAAAAGGGGTTTGGATAGGATCATGGCCGACTCCAGGCATACCAGGGGGGCAGGTTCTTGCGCCTTCCGCCATGCGTTGAAATCGGCCAGAAGGGCGGGATACACCAGCGACTCCAGTTTTTCCCGGGCCGACGAGTCCCCGAAGATGATGCCTGCAAGGGCTTTCCGGTCCAGGCGGCCGTCCTGATCCCGCAAAGGTGCGCCCAGGGCGGCCTCTATGCGGGGCAGCAGGTCCGGCAGTGCATCGTAGAGTTCCTTCACCCGCGAGTCGCAGTAATACACGGGAACACCGCGTTCCTGAAGGAAACGACATACCTCGGACTTGCCGCTGCCGATGCCCCCGCTGACAATGACCGTTCTCATAGGGAGGATTCTACACAGTCGAACACTTCCGGCTCGATCCGGCACTGTAACACGCCGGCGGGAAGCCGGAGCGTATGTGGGACGCAGCGCCCGGTAAGGGAGGCTGCGAAGTCTTTGTAATCCACATAGACCCGGAATTCCGGAAGCGGGTCTTTGGCCAGGGGGAAGGCACACAGCAGCACGACCTGGGCAGTGGCCGGGAAAACCTGTAGCTGATGCCCTGCAGGGACATTCCAGACCTCTACGTTATACGTGCTGCGGAGCTCTACATAGCGGGAGACGGGAAGTTCATAGCCCACCTCGTCCACGGACATCCGCACGCCGGGGATACTATTGATGGAGAGCATCCCGTGGCGGGAATCGTGCACGTCGCTGAGCACCAGGCGGGACGTGGTGACTTTGTCGATATTGGCCAGGTGCACGTCCTCTCCGTACACTGTCACCGAATCCGGCGAGGTGCGGAAAGGGCCGCTCTGCATGTACTGGGTGCGGCAATGGACCTGCATGGGCACCTCTACCGGCACCCGCTTGTGGTTTTCCTTGGGGAAGACGAAGCGGAGGGTATCCGTGATGAAGGCCTCCACAGTGGTTCCGTCCCCGAAAAACTGCCTCACATAGGAATTCTTGGCCCCGCCGATCATGCAGAACGTCTCGGGGCCGGTGCGGTGCAGGTCCGAGGGGTTTATGTCTACCAGGAGGGTTTTCCTTTCCCGGCGGCTCTGCTCCCGGACCAGGGAGAATCCCTGCGTACGGCAGCGGGCGCTGACCAGCACCGAGTTGGACGACAGGTTCTGGTAGCCCTCCAGGTTACAGCGAGCCTGCACCGAAACGCTGACGGTTCCGGAGTAGGTCTGCGACAGATTGCTCAGCAGCCAAACAAGACAGGCCAGGAGCAGGGAAACGGTGAGTACCACCCAGCTTCTCCCCCACTCCGGCTCTTTTTTGGATGCGTCACGGGCCATGGCCTGTTATTTCTGGGCCTCGGCCTCGGAGTAATCCTTGACAAGCCCCTGCTTGTCTACGCGGAGCTTCACATCGCCATCTACGCGGATGAGGGCGGTTTTTTCGTTCACCTCCACGATTTCCCCGTAGATGCCGCCCACGGTGACCACCTTGTCACCTTTGCGGAGGCCGTTGCGGAACTCCTGCAGCTGCTTCTGCTGCTTGCGCTGGGGACGGATCATGAACAGCCACATCACCAGGATGATGAGGGCGAACATGATGATGGTGGGAAGGGCACTGGGCTGCTGGGCCTGTGCACCGGCGGCCTGGAGGGTGTAAACAAACAATGCGTTCATATCGATATAATTATTTTAATCCTTTGGCGTTTTTGACAATCTTTCCCTGGGCTTCGCGCTCTCTGATGAGACGGTCCAGCAGGCCGTTCACAAAACCGCGGCTCTTGGGAGTGGAGTAATACTTGGAGATTTCTACGTATTCGTTGATGGTGACCTTCACGGGGATGTCCGGGAAGGTCTCCGCCTCCGAGAGCCCCATGGCAATCAGGACCATGTCCGTGGTGTACAGGCGGTCCCGGTCCCACTTGGAAACGGACTCCGCCACCAGGTTGAAATACTCCTGAAAATGCCCGTAGCATACCGTGAGGAGCGAATGGACGAAGGCGCTGTCACTCTCTACCTTCTGCCCCTGGGCGGCAAGCTGGTCGCTCTGGTAAAGGGGCGGATAACTCCAGCGGGCGTGCACGGAGAGATCGTCCAGAGACCGCACGCAGCAGATAAGCGCATACGGGAGGTCGTCGTTCCAGTAGATGGAGTGGTCTTCCAGGATGGCCCAAAGGGCCTCGTTGTCTTCCAGTTCCTCCTCGAAGATGTGTTTCCACAGGCCCGCATCCTTGGACAGGGTGTGCTCCGGGGCATCCATATAAGCGCTGTACCAGGGACGCGATTTCACGCTCTCGTACAGGTTGTACAGGAAGGCATCGTTCTGCTCCCAGCTGAGCTTTTTCTTTTCCAGAAGCTTGCAAAAATCAGGGTCTGCCGCCAGGAGGGCCGCGACTTTGTTCTCAACGAACTTGAGATTGGGGTGAAGCTCTTCTTCGCTGGGGTTGAATTTGGCCCGGGCAGCCTCTGTACGCCGGGCAGCCTCCGCCGTGAGGGCGGGGATGAGGGCCAGCATATAGAGAGACAGGTCCCGGGTGGCTTCGGTGGATGTATCCAGACTCGTAATCGCCTCTTTCAGTGTGAGGTCCGGGTTTTCTGCATAGCTGTACAGAACCTTGAACGCCTTGATTCTGAGGATACGTCGGTTAAGCATACTGTCAATTGAAATAAATTTCTACAAAGTTAGTGTTTTTTTCAATTATTTCATTAAATTTGTGTTTGTAAACCAAATGATATTACGCAATGTACAGTGAAGATTATGAAAGGGGTCACTCCCAGGACCGCAATTCGGAGGACGTATATTCCAAACCGGTCCGTGCCGGTAAGCGTACGTATTTCTTTGATGTAAAAGCCACCAAAGGCAACAACGACTTCTATCTCACCATCACGGAGAGCAAACGCCGCCAGGACCGCGACGGGTCGTTCGTTTTTGACAAGCACAAGATTTTCCTCTATAAAGAAGACTTCGAAAAATTCAAGGAAGGTCTGGAGGACGCCGTCCGCTACATCCTGCACGACCTCCTGCACGACCAGCCCATCCGCCAGTACACCCCGCGGGAGGAACAGGAAAACGAAGAATTCTAACAAACTGCCGACATCCTCGCAATGCCGGCTTTTTTTACCGCAACCACTTAACACTTCAACTATGGACCCCAGAATAGAAAGAATAGAAGGAGCCATCCGCAGCGTCAGGGAGCGGCTTCAGGGCCTGTCTCCGGAAACAGGCATCGTCCTGGGCAGCGGCCTGGGACGCCTGGCAGATTCCATCGAGAGTCCCCTCGTCATACCCTACCGGGACATTCCCGGATTTCCGGTGTCCACGGCCACGGGCCATAAGGGCAATTTCATCGTGGGAAAACTGGGCGGGAAAACCGTCATGGCCATGCAGGGCCGCATCCATTATTACGAGGGCTACGGCATGGAAAGCGTGGTGCTACCCATCCGGGTGATGATCGGCATGGGCATCCGGAACCTGTTTGTCTCCAATGCCGCCGGCGGAGTCAGCTTCAACCTGCACCTGGGAGACCTCATGATCATCCGGGACCACATCAACCTGCTCCCCAATCCCCTGATCGGCCCCAACCTGGACAGCGAAGGGCCCCGGTTCCCGGACATGACCCGCCCCTACGACCCTTCCCTGATCAAACTGGCGGAAGGACTGGCCGCCCAAATGGGCATCGAAGTCAAGAAAGGCGTGTATATCGGCGACACCGGCCCCAGCTATGAAACCCCGGCCGAATATAAATTCTACCGCGCCATCGGAGCGGATGCCGTGGGCATGTCCACCGTTCCGGAGGTCATCGTGGCCCGCCACGCCGGCATCCCGGTGTTCGGCATGTCCGTCATCACCAACGAGGCCCACGACGACTACTCGGAAGACTATGAAAATGACGGCGAAGACGTGGTAAGGGCCGCTAACGCCGCCGCGGACAAAATGACCCGACTGTTTAAGAAGATTATCGAGCATATTTGAGATTTATGAATAAACTGGAAACCATTCACGCAGCGGCGGACTATGTCCGCGGCATCATCGGAGATCTGCAGCCTGTGGTGGGCATCGTCCTGGGCAGCGGACTGGGAAAACTGGCCGACGAGATTGTCCATCCCCTGGCAATCCCCTACCGGGACATCCCCGGCTTCCCGGCCTCCACCGCCATCGGCCATAAGGGAAACTACATCGTCGGAGAACTCGGCGGCAAGCAGGTGATCGCCATGCAGGGACGCATCCATTATTATGAGGGCTACGACATGTTCGAGGTTACCCTGCCCATCCAGGTGATGAAGGTGCTGGGCATCCGCTACCTCTTTGTATCCAACGCGGCGGGCGGTACCAACCTGTCCTTCCACGTGGGAGACCTCATGATCATCAGAGACCACATCAACCTGCTTCCCAACCCCCTGATCGGCCCCAATATCGACGAGTTCGGGCCCCGGTTCCCGGACATGACCCGCCCCTACGATCCCGGTCTTATCCGGAAGGCGGAAGAAATTGCCGACAACCTGGGAATCGCCCTTCTCAAAGGCGTTTACGTGGCCTGCACCGGCCCCAGCTATGAAACGCCGGCAGAATACCGCTACTTCCGCGCCATCGGGGCAGACGCCGTGGGCATGAGTACCACGCCGGAAGTCATCGTGGCCCGTCATAGCGGCATTCCGGTGTTCGGCATGTCCGTAATCACGGACGTGGCCCACGCCACGGATGACGAAGACTACGTCACCGACGGCGAGGCCATCGTGAAAGCAGCCGACGCCGCCGCAGACCGGATGACTCTCCTGTTCAAGAAACTGATTGCAACGCTTTAGTTAGGCCGCTGCTCGTTTTCTTCGCAAAAAATACATCGTTTGTCGATGTTTTATTGAAGGATTTTTATTAAATTTGCGCGAATAAGTGCCAAAACCGGCTATGCTGGAAGATTTAAGACAAAAAATCGAACAGTTGATTGCGCTCTATGAGGCTGAGAAAGCAGAGAACCAGAAACTCCGCGAAGAGTTACATGCGTGCAAGGAAACCGGTGAAAGCCTTAGGGAACAGATTATGGAACTGGAGTCCGAGATAGAGACCCGGAAACTCACCGAAGCCTTTACCGGAGGGGGTGACAGGGCCGCTGCCAAGGAAAAGGTGGATACACTGATAAGGGAAATAGGCAAATGCATCTCCTGCCTGGAGGATTGATATGGACCAGAAAATCAGCATAAAGATTGCAGGCCGCACATACAATCTCATGGCCTCGTCGCCGGAGCAGGAAGAAGTATACCGCCTGGCGGCAGAAGCCATTAACAAAAGGCTGGCTGCCTATACCCGCAAAAACCCGGACAAGACCATCATGGACCTGATGTCCCTGGTGGCGCTGAACGAGACCGTGTACCGCATCGGCGTGCAGAAGGAACTGGAAAAGGGAGAACAGGAAAGGCAAACTCTGGAAAGAGACCTGGACCGCTATCTGCAGGACATCCGGACAAAATAAAGCCGTCAACCATCGAAAGCTGAAATCAACACGTTTCAACGCGCCGGGTTGACTCAGGCCGTGGATGACGGGCCCATTTTACCCATAGACGGGGATTCTGTGCCTGCACAGGACGGGGGATATCAGCAAACGGCCGGGACCCAAATCTTATCCAATAAGATTTTCTGACTAGATGCTGACGGCTTTTTTCAAAACATGTCTGTTTCCAACTGGAGCAGACATGTTTTTTATAAAACCTAACGTACTATAGTTTAGATATGGATATTTTAAGTATCATTATCGGATTTGTTGTCGGGGCAGCCGTAGCCCTGGCCGCATACATACTAACCCGCCGCTCCATCCTCAAAGGCAAGAAGGAAGAGATCCTAGAAAAGGCAGAGATCGAAGGCGAGAAAATCAAGAACGAGCGCATTCTCCAGGCCAAGGAGAAATACCTCTCCCTCAAGAGCGAACACGAGAAGGCAGTGAACGAGAGCAACGCCCGTATCCGGGAAGCGGAAAACCGCATCAAGCAGAAGGAGAACAGCCTGAACCAGAAAATGTTGGAGACCGACCGTAAGGGGAAGGAGCTGGAGAACCAGAAGAACCTCCTGAAGGGGCAGCAGGACGCCCTCAAAGTGAAGGAAGAAGAATACGAGCAGTTGCGCTCGCAGGCCATTCACCAGATTGAGGCCATCGCCGGCATGAGTGCCCAGGAGGCCAAGAACCAGCTGATGGAAAGCATGAAGGCAGAAGCCCGCACCCAGGCACAGGCCTATATCAACGACTGCATCGACGAGGCCCGCCTCAATGCCACCAAAGAGGCCAAGCGCATCGTCATCAACACCATCCAGCGCACCGCCACGGAAACGGCCATCGAGAACGCCGTTACCACCTTCCCCATCGAGAACGACGACATCAAAGGCCGCATCATCGGCCGGGAAGGCCGCAACATCCGCGCCCTGGAGGCGGCTACTGGTGTGGAAATCGTCGTGGATGACACCCCGGACGCCATCCTCCTGAGCGCCTTCGACCCTGTCCGCAGGGAGGTGGCCCGCCTGGCCCTCCACCAGCTGGTGGTGGACGGCCGCATCCACCCCGCCCGCATCGAGGAAGTGGTGACCAAGGTGCAGAAGCAGCTGGAAGAGGAAATCCTGGAAACCGGAAAGCGCACCTGCATCGACATGGGCATCCATGGCCTGAGCATGGAGCTGGTGAGGATGATCGGCCGCATGAAATACCGCTCCTCCTATGGCCAGAACCTGCTGCAGCACTCCCGCGAGGTGGCCAACATCTGCGCCATCCTGGCCAGTGAGCTGGGCCTGAACCCCAAGATTGCCAAACGCGCCGGCCTGCTGCACGATATCGGCAAGGTTTCGGAGGAAGACCCTGAGCTGCCGCACGCCTTGCTGGGCATGAAACTGGCCGAGCAATACAAGGAAAAACCGGAAATCTGCAACGCCATCGGCGCCCACCACGAAGAGACCGAAATGACCTCCCTCTACGCACCTCTGGTGCTGGTGGGAGACGCCATCTCCGGCGCCCGTCCGGGTGCCCGCCGGGAGGTAATCGAGAGCTACATCAAACGCCTCCGCGGCATGGAAAACCTGGCTGCCGCTTATCCTGGCGTCACCAAGTCGTATGCTATCCAGGCCGGCCGTGAGCTCCGCGTCATCGTGGGCGCAGAGCAGGTCAGCGACCAGGACGCAGAACAGCTCTCCGGAGAAATCGCCAAGAAGATCCAGGACGAGATGACCTATCCCGGCCAGGTGAAAATCACCGTTATCCGCGAAACCCGCTCCGTCGCCTATGCCAAGTAAGCTTCTTAAGACCATAACTTTAACGGTGGCAGCACTCTGGATGGGTGTTGCCGCTTTGGCACAAGACCCGTCCGTGAGCTGGAAAGTGAGTTCCCGGCAGCTGGAAGAAGGTCTGTACCGGCTCACTTTCTCTGGAAGCGTAGCCTCCGGCAAGCACATCTACGGTCCCGACAACCCCAACAACCCCTTCTCCGTCAGCTACGCCGCGGGAATCACCCCGGAAGGAGAAGTAGCCTCCGCCCTGGAGCCCACCCAGTTCAAAGGGGAACCGGTGTATTTCAACAAAGCCGTCTTCACACAGGACGTCCGTACGGAAGCTGCGCTTGTCAGCGGAGCCATCAACTGGCAGGCCTGCGAAGACGAACTCTGCGGATTTCCGGAAGAGGAAGAATTTGAAGTGAGAGTGGCTGCGGCCGCGGCAGAGCATGCCACCGCCATCGCAGACCCGGAACAAGGCCGGGACGGCGGTGCCGGCAACCTCTGGGCCCTGATCCTGGAAGCCATCCTGTGGGGCCTGGCCATGCTGCTCACCCCCTGCGTGTTCCCGATGGTGCCCATGACGGTCTCCTTCTTCCTCAAGGCATCGGACAATGTGCACCAGGGCCGCTTTAAGGCCTTCATGTACGGAGTGTTCATCGTGCTGCTGTACACCGTTCCGGTGGTGCTCCTGTTCGGCCTTACCCGCATCATCGGCGGAGAAGCCGTTACGGCCGACATCTTCAACTGGCTGGCCACCCACTGGCTGCCTAACATCCTGTTCTTCCTGGTATTCTTCGTCTTCGCCCTGTCTTTCTTCGGCGCGTTCGAGATCACTCTCCCCTCTTCCTGGACCACCAAGACGGATGCCAAGTCCAACAAGGGCGGCCTGGCCGGGGTCTTCTTCATGGCCCTTACCCTGGTGCTGGTTTCCTTCTCCTGCACGGGCCCCATTGTGGGTTCGGTGCTGCTCAAATCGTCCCAGGGAGAATTCTGGACGCCGATGATTACCATGCTGGCCTTCTCGGTGGCCTTCGCACTCCCCTTCACCATTTTCGCCCTGTTCCCGCAGCTCCTAAAAAAGCTCAAGAGCGGCAGCTGGCTCAATTCGGTGAAGGTGGTGCTGGGCTTCGTGGAACTGGCCCTGGGCCTCAAGTTCCTGTCCACGGCCGACCAAACCTACCACTGGGGCATCCTGGACCGGGAAGTGTACCTGGCCCTGTGGATTGTCATCTTCTCCCTGCTGGGCCTGTACCTGCTCGGGAAAATCCGTTTCAAGTACGACAGCCCCACAGAACATGTGAGCATTCTGCGGCTCCTGCTCGCCATCGGCGTATTCTCCTTCGTCGTGTATCTGGTGCCCGGCATGTGGGGTGCCCCGCTCAAGGGCCTCTCCGGCTATCTGCCGCCGCTGACGACGCAAGACTTTGTCCTGGGCAGTGAAACCGCCGGAAAGAGCGCTACGGTATCGGCCTCGGAGGTGCCGTCCAACCCCTATGGGCTCACGATGGCGCACGGGCTGCAGGGCTACTTCACCCTGGAAGAAGGCCTGGCAGCCGCCAAGAAAGCAGGGAAACCCGTTTTCCTGGACATCACCGGGCACGGCTGCGTCAACTGCCGGGAAATGGAAGCCCGCGTCTGGAGCGACCCTGAAGTGCTCCGGCGCCTCCGGGATAGCTTTGTGCTGGTAGCCCTCTACACAGACGACAAATCCCGGCTGCCGGAAAGCGAATGGTTCACCACTCCCGCCGGGAAAACCCTCAAGACGGTGGGCAGCGTGAACTCCTACATCGTGCGCACTCGCTTTAACGTAAATGCGCAGCCCAACTATTTCATCCTCTCCCCCGACGGAGAAATCCTGGCCGGGCCGCGCGCCTATAACCTGTCTATTCCCGGATACATCCACTTCCTGGATTCTGTACTATGAGTGAACTTGCCCCGCTGATTGCCGACCTGGCGCTGATCCTGATCTGCGCCGGTATCATGACACTCGTCTTCAAAAAACTGAAACAGCCCCTGGTGCTGGGCTATATCGTGGCCGGCTTCATCGCCAGCCCGCACTTTGCCCTCACCCCCTCGGTGATCGACACCGCCAGCATCCACGTGTGGTCTGATATCGGCGTGATTTTCCTGCTGTTCGCTCTGGGACTGGAGTTCAGCTTCAAGAAAATCGTCAAGGTGGGCGGACCGGCAGTCATCGCCACCCTCACCATCATCTTCGGCATGATCCTTCTGGGCTTCATGGTGGGATCTTCGTTCGGCTGGAGCAAGATGGACGCCCTGTTTCTGGGCGGCATGATCTGCATGAGCTCCACCACCATCATCTACAAGGCCTTCGACGACATGGGCTCTCCAAAAAGAAATTCGCCGGCCTGGTGATGTCCATCCTCATCCTGGAAGACATCCTGGCCGTGGTGCTGATGGTGGTGCTGTCCACCGTGGCCGTGTCGTCCAACTTCGAGGGCGGAGAACTGGTGATGAGCATCCTCAAGCTGGTGTTCTTCCTCACCCTGTGGCTGCTGGTGGGCATCTATCTGATTCCGCTCTTCCTCCGCAAGACCCGCTCCCTGATGAACGACGAAACCCTGCTGGTGGTCTCGCTGGGCCTGTGCTTCATGATGGTGGTCATCGCCGCCAAGACCGGCTTCTCGGCCGCCTTCGGTGCCTTTATCATGGGTTCCATCCTGGCAGAGACGCTGGAGGCCGAGCACATCGAGCGGCTGGTCAAGCCCGTGAAAGACCTCTTCGGCGCCATCTTCTTTGTGTCGGTGGGTATGATGGTAGATCCGGCCATGATCGGCAAGTACTGGCTGCCCATCCTCCTGATTACCCTCACCGTTGTGGTGGGGCAGTCTTTCTTCGCCACGGTAGGAGTACTGCTGTCGGGACAGAGCCTCAAGACTGCCGTCCAGAGCGGCTTTTCGCTCACCCAGATTGGCGAGTTCTCCTTCATCATCGCCTCGCTGGGCGTGGCGCTGGGGGTTACCAGCGACTTCCTGTACCCCATCGTAGTGGCGGTTTCGGTGATTACCATCTTCCTTACCCCGTACGTAATCCGGCTGGCGGAGCCCGCGTATAACTTCCTGGACAAGCACCTGCCCTCCCGAGTGCGCACGTTCCTGGACGGCTATGCCGCATCGGCCCTGGAACCGGCCGCGGCCAAGGACAGTCCCTGGAAAACCTACCTGGGCTCGCTGGGCAAAACCCTTCTTATCTACGGCATCCTGTGCGTGGCCATCTGCATGATTGGATTCGGCCTGCTGCAGCCGCTGGCGGAACAATACATTCCCGGCATCTGGGCGCACGTGGTGCTCTCTGTTGCCATCCTCCTGAGCATGGCGCCTTTCCTCAGGGCCATCCTGGTAAAAAAGAACCGTTCGGACGAATTCAAAACCCTCTGGGCCCAGAATCCGGCCAACAGGGCCCCGTTGGTAGCGGGCATCGCCCTGCGCCTGGTCATCGTCATGGGCTTCATCTTCTATGTCCTGGCCCGGCTCTTCCACATCTCCGTGCTCCTGATCCTGGTGCTGGCCCTGGCGGTCGTCACTTACCTCATGTTCGGCCGATGGGCAAAAAACTCGGCCCACAAGATTGAAGAGACTTTCCTGACCAACCTCAACTCCCGGGAAAAGCGGGCGGAATACCTGGGCGAGAAAAAGCCGGAATACGCCTCCCGCCTCCTGGACAAGGACATGCACCTGGCCGATTTCGACATCCCCTCCGACGCCGCCTGCGCCGGCAGCACGCTCCGCGACATGAAACTGAGCCAGCGCTTCGGCATCCAGGTGGTGGCCATCGTCCGCGGCAACAAGCGGCTGAACATCCCCGTAGCGGATACCCGCGTGTTCCCCTACGACCACCTGCAGGTGGTGGGGGCCGACGCCGGACTGGTAGCGTTCGGCGAGCAGCTGGGCAAGAGCACCGCCACCTTGCCGGAAGACTTCACGGACCAGGAGGTGATCCTGCGCCGCCTGCCCATCTCCGAGGGCTCTCCCTTCCTGGGCAAGAGCCTGAAAGAGAGTAGCATCCGCAACCGCTACCGCTGCCTTGTGGTGGGCGTGGAGAGCCAGGACGGCGCCCTGCACATCCCGAATGTCACCCTCCCCTTCCAGGACGGCGACAAAGTGTGGATTGTGGGCGAAAAACAGGATGTTGAGGCCCTGATGGGGGTGTAGGGCAAATTCATTCAACAACCCCGGCATGGCTAAAGCGCATTTTCGCACGTGCAGGGCTGTCGTTATCTGAGCCAGGTGTGTCGCTGTCTGGGCCAGGTGTGTTGCTGTCTGGGACGGGTATGTCACTGATTGAGCCAGGTGTGATTCCAGCCCGAATACCTGGTCCGCAAATCGGCCTTCTAAGGAACTACATAGGCCAGGTGTGTAACCTAAAACCATACCTGGCCCATTTGTTTGCATACATGGACCAATCATCGGCGCACTTGGGCCACACAACTACGACAACTACCCTATTCTTTATAACAAACCTAGAGACAGAGTACTAAAGCACACTTTCGCACGCGCAGGCCACAAAACGTGCTTTAGTATCAGCTACAATAATTAGTACCTGTACACCTTCAGCCGCTGTACGCCGGTTTCGCCGAAGGGGATGCGAAGGTGGCGGCCCTGGTGGTCTTCGTCGCCGTTGAGGCGGCGAAGGGGCTGCAGGCCGTCATATTCATCGATAGACTGAATGCCCGCACGGCCCTTGCCGTCCGCGGGCTTCAGGGTGGCGACGCAGCCGGTTCCCTGGAACAGGAACTCGGCAGGTCCCAGTTCCAGGATCAGGAAGGGTTCTCCCTTCAGGAACAGCCGCCCGCCCTCCAGGCGCACGGGCTGGGCGCTGAGGGAAAGGGACACGAAAAAGGTTATCAGCAGAATAAAACGTTTCATCCAACAAACTTGTAAACGCGGCTCGGAAAGCCTGTTAGTACTTTATGGGAACCATACCCTCTTGCGAGTTAGTAAAAAACCTGTTTCCGAACAAAAACTTTTTTGATTATCTTTGTACGATTTTTTCGTTACATCCATGAAACTCCGCCACATCGCACTCCTTTCCATCCTGTCCGTTCTCGCTTCCTGCAGCCGCGGCCTCCGGGACGGCGATTACACCCTTACCATCCTGTCCACCAACGATGTCCACAGCACCTGGTTCGACTCCACCTATGTGGGAGGGGGCATCCGGAACTCGCTCTTCGCCATGAACTACTACATAGACAGCGTGCGTACGGCGGACGGCTTCGGGAACGTGCTGCTAGTGGATGCCGGCGACTGCCTGCAGGGAGACAACGCCGCTTATTACTATAATTATATTGATACAGTAACCCCGCACCTGTTTCCGCGCCTAATGGCGTACATGAAGTACGACGCCATCGCCATGGGCAACCACGACATCGAGACCGGACACCCGGTTTACGACCGCGTACAGAAGGACCTGGTCAAGGCCGGCGCCCCGTTCATGGCCGGAAACGCCATCCGCAACGACAACGGCAAGCCCTACTTCCCGCTCTATAAAGTGGTGAAAAAGGCCGGGCTTAAGATAGCCATCATCGGCTACAACAACGCCAATATCAAGGCCTGGCTGTCGGAAGAAATATGGAGTGGGATGCACTTCGAGCCCATCATCAACCAGGTCCAGAAGGATGTGGACTACGTGCGGGAGAAAGAGCGCCCGGACGTAGTGATCACCGCCATGCACTCCGCTTGCGGGCAGGGAGACGGCACCATCCGGGAGGCCGAAGCCCTGGACGTGTTCAACAACGTGAAAGGGGTAGACTGGGTCATCTGTGGTCACGACCATCGGCCCTATGTTGAAACCCGCGACACCTGCGCCCTCCTGAACTCCGGCAGTCACAGCCGCTACGTCGCCCACGGGAAAATGCACCTGAAGGTGGAAAAGGGCAAGATTACGGAGAAACGCTTCGAGACAGACCTCATTCCCGTCAAGGCCGAAAAGGCCGATCCTGTGATGCGCGAAAAGTTCCGGAAAGAATTCGAGGCGGTGCGTGCCTTCACCCTGCAGGAAGTGGGCATCCTGAACACCGACATGTACACCCGCGATTCCTACACGGGCATGAGCGACTACATGAACCTGCTCCACACCCTGTGCCTGGAGCAGAAGCCCGCGGAAATCTCCATCGCCGCTCCCCTCACCTACAACGGAAGGATCCACTCCGGCGTGCTGGTCTTCAACGACCTGTTCACCATCTATCCCTTTGAGAACCAGCTGTATGTGGTAAGGATGAGCGGCGCGGAAGTCAAGGACTTCCTGGAGGCCTCTTACGATAAGTGGATCAACACCATCTCCAAGCCCGGAGACCACGTGCTCAAGATTCAGGACCGGGACGACCCCAGAACCCTGCAGAAAGGCTGGTCGTTCGTAAACCGCAGCTATAATTTCGACTCTGCAGCCGGCATCAACTACACGGTGGACGTAACCCGTCCCAGGGGCAGCCGAATCGCCATCTCCTCCATGGCCGACGGAAGCGCCTTCGACCCTTCCCGGGACTACAACGTAGCCATGACCTCCTACCGGGCCAGCGGCGGTGGCGGCCTGCTGGACGAGGTAGGTGTTGATACCGACAAAATCGACGAGCGCGTAGTGGCCCGCTATCCGGAAATCCGGAACCTGCTGTACGACTACCTCATGAAAAACGGCTCCATCGACCCGGAAGTGATTGGCAATCCCCGGGTGATCGGAGCTTGGAAGTTTGTGCCGGAAAATCTGGCCGGCCCCGCTCTGAAGGCCGACAAAGACCTGCTGTTCAAAAGAAGGTAATTCCCTAGCGCCTGCCTTTTCCCTTGAAGGAAAGACGGTCCAGGTTCACCAGCACCTGGCCAATCTGCTGTGTACCCAGGAACCCGCCCGCGAAATGGGCTACCAGACGTACGCTCACGCTGACCTCCGGACACAGGCGCTTGCCCCAGTAAAGGTCCAGCCGGTCATAGAATCCGCTGCCGCCGCCCGGGCGGATCTCCCAGACGGAACTTCTGATATAAAGGTTTGAGCCATACATGTTTCCAGCCTCATCCTTGTCGTGGAAATACGGGGCCTGGCTGTCTCCGTAATAGGCCTCGTTCCGGATGCCGAAGCCCCATTTGCGGACATCGGCCACCACGGTGGCGCCCACGGGTATGCTGCGGCGGGAGGTAATCCGGTCGGCCTGATAACCCACCATGGCACCGGCCTGCAGGGAAAGTGCTTCCATTCCTGTGAAGGCGGAGAAATCTGCGAGAACGTAGGGATGCAGCAGGTGGTCGTCCACAACCCCGTTCACCTCCTGGCTGCAGGCATAGTGGTGGAACATCCCCTCCCAGCCAAGCGCCAGCCAGGGAGCAACCCAGCCTTTACCGGCCGATATCACATTGAACTGCTCCCGTCGGCCGGGGCCATACTTACCGTTCCAGTCCAGGGCAATCTCGTAATGGGAACGGCCCTTGGTCCAGCTGAGGAGGAAGCCCTCCAGATGGGCGTCGTAGAAACGGACCGGGTCTGACAGGATGGCCGACGAGTACTCTCCTTTCAGCAGTGCCCGGGGAAAAATGCCGGCGGCCAGCATGAAACTATTCCCGTTGAACTGATACCAGAATGCCGGCTCCGTGGTGAGCGGCAATCCCGGCGTGCCGAAATCCCGCACCACATCCAGCCCCGCTGTCAGCCGATGGCGCCCCTCCCCGAACCGGAGCCCCACATAAGGGGTCAGACGGGCTACGGCGATGGTCAGCGAGGGCATCAGGGCATTGCCTGATACGTCGAACTCGTTGTTTACCAAGGCCGTATGGAAACGGACATCCGCATCCAGGGACACCCGCTGTGCGCTGACGGGCAGAAAGAGTGCCAGAAGCAGGAATACAACAAGGATTCGTTTCATATAGAACTATTTATCGATGCATGCCACGCATCTGCTGCATTAGGTTGCCCGTCATGGCACCTTTCATGACCTTGCGGGTTCCGTCAAACTGTTTGAGCAGGCGGTTCACTTCCGGAAGGGAGGTACCGGAACCGTCCGCTATGCGTTTGCGCCGGGAACCGTTGATCACCTCCGGATGCTCCCGCTCATAGGGGGTCATGGACAGAATGATGGCCTCGATGCCTTTAAAGGCGTCGTCCGGGACATCCACATCCTTGAGGGCTTTTCCCACGCCGGGAATCATGGAGGCCAGGTCCTTGATGTTGCCCATCTTCTTCACCTGCTGGATCTGGTTGTAGAAATCCCAGAGGGTGAACTGGTCCTTGGCCAGCTTTTTCTTAAGTTCCCGCGCCTGTTTCTCGTCAAACTGCTCCTGGGCCTTCTCTACCAGGGAAACTACGTCTCCCATGCCCAGGATACGGTCTGCGATGCGATTGGGGTGGAACACATCCAGCGCTTCCAGCTTTTCTCCGGAGCTGACAAACTTGATAGGTTTCCCCACCACCGCCTTGATGGACAGGGCGGCGCCGCCACGGGTGTCACCGTCCATCTTGGTCAGGACTACGCCGTCGAAATCCAGGCGGTCGTTGAAAGTCCTGGCTGTTTCCACCGCATCCTGGCCGGTCATGGCATCTACCACGAAAAGGGTTTCCGTGGGCTGCACGGCCTGGTGCAGGGCCGATATCTCGTCCATCAGCTGCTGGTCCACAGCCAGGCGGCCGGCGGTATCCACAATCACCACGTTATAACCCTCGGCCTTGCCTTTGGCGATGGCGGCTTTGGCAATCTTGATGGGGTCTTTCTCTCCCTCTTCCGTGTAAACGGGAACGGAGATGCTGTCCCCCAGCACCTTGAGCTGCTCGATGGCGGCCGGACGGAAGGTGTCGCAGGCGGCGAGCATCACCTTCATGCCCCGCTTGGACTTGATGTGCAGCGCCAGCTTGCCGGAGAAGGTGGTTTTACCGGAACCGTTGAGGCCGGCCACCAGCACCACCGCGGGAGAGCCCTTGATGTTGATATCCTGCGCGCTGCTACCCATGAATTCCGCCAGCTCGTCGTGCATGATCTTCACCATCATCTGCTGCGGCTTCACGGCTGTGAGCACATTGGCGCCCATGGCCTTGTCTTTCACGCGGTTGCAGAAATCCTTGGCCACCTTGTAGCTGACGTCGGCGTCCAGCAGGGCCTTGCGGATGTCCTTGACGGTTTCCGCCACATTGATTTCGGTGATTTTACCTTCACCTTTCAGTATCTTGAAAGACCGCTCCAGTCTCTCGCTCAGGTTCTCGAACATAATAACAGATTTAACTTGCAAATGTAATCATTTTTTGGCGGATTCCCTTCCTCCCGGCGTATCGTAAGAAAAATCCGGGCTTTTTTTTCTGTTTCAAACGAATCGGTGGAAACATTCCGGAAAGTTTTTCCATTCCGAAGTGTCCTTTTGGAAAAGCGCCGCTATTTTTGCGGAAAAAAGAAACGTATGAAACTGGGAAGATGGATGGCGGCCTTACCGCTGGTTGCAGCACTTACTGCATGTGAAGACTTCGGCATCACGGCCGAGCAGGGAGAATTGAAGTGGACCTTGGACAGGGAGGCCTTCACCAAGGCATCGACCGAAATCCCGGACACCAACGACTTTCTCCTGACAATCTGTGATTCCAAGGGAAAGGTCCTGTACGAAGGCACGTACGGGGACTCTCCGGCATCCCTGCAAGTGGATCCGGGCAGTTATACGATTCGCATCGTGTCGGTCCCGTTCACGTCTCCGGCCTTCGACAGGCCACAATATGGCGACGAGCAGGTTGTGGTTGTCCCCGGCGGGCAGAGCGTGGAGGTGAAACTGGAGTGCACCCTTCTCAATGCCGGCATCCGCCTGAGGATAGCCCCCGACTTCCTGACCACGTTTCCGGGAGGCGTCCTGTATGTAAAGGGCGGAAACACCCGGCTGATGTACAGCTATAAGGAAAACCGGACCGCCTATTTTAAACCGGGCGAAGTCCAGACCATCCTGTACAATGAAGGGAAGGACGAGCTGTTGTTTACCCGCACCCTGGCGCAGCGGGAAATCCTGACCGTGAACCTGTCGGCGCCGGGCTCCTCGCACGGGACCAGTTCCATCCGCGTGAGCGTGGACACCGCCAAGACTTGGCGGGAAGACAAGTTTGTGATTGGCGGGAACAACGGCGAAAACGGCGGCGGCGTGGATGAAAACCATGCCTATGGCGTGGCGGAAGCGGCCCCCCATATCGGCGAGGAGGATGTCTGGGTGTACGGGTACATCGTGGGAGGCGACCTCTCGTCGGCCGGGAAAAACGTGAAGACCGGCGGCATCACCAAGAACACCCACCTGGCCATCGCAGCGCGCTCCACCATCACGGACAAAGCGTCCTGCATAGCCGTGGAACTGCCTTCCGGGGATGTCCGCAAGGCGCTGAACCTGGTGGACCATCCGGACCTGATCGGGAAAAGGGTGTATGTGAAGGGGAACCTGGTGGAATCTTACTTTGGCACCACGGGCCTAAAAGGGACCAAAGACTTTGCACTGAAGTAATTACAGGACGCCGTCGGCCAGGCGGAACACCTTGCCGATGAACACCCTGTACCACTTCCGGGAAGCTTTCCAAGCCTTGAAATCCAGCTCCGAGCAGTTTTCCACATCCCGGAAGAAAATTTCCTTCTGGGCCAGAGTCACATTCCGGTCGTAAAAATACGCATTTACCTCATGGTTAATCTGGAAACTCCGGAAATCCATGTTGGTGGCGCCGACGAGGCAGAGGGAATCGTCTGAGATAAGGGTTTTGCAGTGGATAAACGTACCCTTCCAGAGGTAGATGCGAATGCCGGCCTCCATGCATTCCGTATAGAAGGAGCGGTTCACCGGGCCGATGAACGGCGTATCCACCTTGGAAGGCAGGAGCAGCCGCACGTCCACACCCCGGAGGGCGGCCGCCTTCAAGGCGTTCAGCACCGATTCCGGCGGGCCGAAGTAAGGGGTCTGGATATAGACATAGCGCTGCGCGTTCTGCAGGATCCACTCGTAGCTGAGCTGGACATTGGGATAGGTGAAGTCCGGCTCGTCGGTGACAATCTGGACGGGGACGTTGGTCAGGGGGGCGTCCCCCCCCTGGATTTCACGGGAGAAAAACACACCGAGCGGCTCCGCGACCTGCCCGCCGGAAGTAAGCCAGGTATCCAGGAAGGAGGCCTGCAGGGCATGGATGGCGGGACCTTCCAGACGCACGTGGGTGTCTCTCCACTTATAGCGGTAATTGTTGTTCAGGTTCATGCCGCCGGTATAGGCCACCCGGCCGTCGATGATTACGATTTTTCGGTGATTGCGGCTGTCCAGGCGCATCCACCAGTTGAGCAGGCCGTTCCGGAGCCGGGTGAACCGGCATACCTCGATGCCGGCCTCCCGCATTTCCTGGTAGTAGCGCCAGGGAACCAGGCGGTTGCCGAACCACTCATAGACAAAGCGCACTTTCACGCCCTCCCGGGCCTTTGCCATCAGGAGATCACGGATCTCACTGCCGGCTACGTCGTTGCCGAAACGGAAATACTCCATGTGGATATACTCCCGGGCTGCGGCGATATCCTTTTTCAGCAGTTCCCACTTCTTTTCACCGGTGGTGATGATTTCCAGGGAATTTCCCTCCGAGAGGAGGTTTCCGGCGTAGGTGTTTTTGAGCAGACGCACCAGCGGGCGGTATTTTTCCTCCACCCGGGAAGACAAGTCTGAGTGGAAGAGCCGGTTGAACAATTCCGGTGGAATCTCTTCCCGGAAACGCTTTTCTACTTTTGCGTGCAGCCTTTCGCGCACGCCCAACCTGCGGTAGTTGACCCCCATGACCAGATAGAAGAGCAGGCCAACCACGGGGAAAAGGGAGATGGCCAGCAGCCAGGTCACCTTCCAGCCGGAGTCTCCGTCGTCCAGGATGATAAAAAGGACAATGCCCACATAGAGCATCACCACAACGAGGCCCAGTATGACAGAAATGACAGACATGAGGCAAAATACCGAAACAAAGATAGGAATTAATCTCGAGAGAAAAAATATCGGCCAAAAAACAGTATCTTTGCAGTCCAACCTTTTAGGCCGATGAAAGCGTATCTGAAAAAACTGGAAGAACAAGTCCGTCAGCACCCGGACCACCCCGCCCTTTGCGACTACGGCGGTGCTGTTTTCACCTACCGGGATGTCGCCAAGCAGATAGAGATTTATCATATCTACTTCCGCTCCGTCGGCCTCCGGAAAGGGGATAAAGTGGCCCTGTGTGCCCGGAATTCCGCCCGCTGGGCCCTGGCTTTCCTGGCGGTGAACACCTATGGCGCCGTCATCGTTCCCCTGCTCTCGGACTTCACCCCGGACAACATCTCCCGGCTTACAGACCACTCGGAAAGCGTGCTTCTGTTTACCGACCAGGACATCTGGAAAAGGCTGGATATCGCCTTGATGCCCCGCCTGAGGGCCGCCATCAACTGCAAGGGAGACAAACTGCTGTGGGCCGCCGGGAAAAAATACGAATCGGCCTGGAGCCACCGGAAAAACCAGTTCACCGGCCTGTTCCCGGACGGGCTGGACCCGCAGAAGGTCTCTTACCCGGACCATCAGGAAGCAGAACTGGCCATTATCAATTATACGTCAGGAACTTCCGGAGACCCCAAGGGCGTAATGCTTCCCTTCGGCGCCGTGTCCGACGTCGTGGAATACTGCCAGCGGCATATCTCCGACAAGCCGGATACCCTGGTGTCCATGCTGCCGCTCGCACACATGTAC
Source organism: uncultured Bacteroidales bacterium (assembly GCA_947168525.1). Taxonomy (GTDB): domain Bacteria; phylum Bacteroidota; class Bacteroidia; order Bacteroidales; family UBA932; genus Cryptobacteroides. The sequence goes on along the minus strand of CAMVMG010000010.1, from coordinate 49,472 downwards.
GGACTCATCATTGAATTCGTCTATCCGTGCTGCACGGGATTCACCATCCATTTCCTGGGCAAGGTACCCTCGCCTTCCCTGCTGGCCAAGGCCCTGCAGGAGGTGCGCCCGGAACTGATTATCACCGTACCGCTGGTCGTGGAAAAACTCTACCGCGCACTGGTGCTCCCCATGCTCGCCTCCAAGCCGGTGAAAATGCCGGGCATCAACACCCTGTTTTACAAATCCGTGGGCAAAAAAACCATCAAGGCCCTGGGCGGCCGGGTGAAAGAGGTGATTATCGGTGGGGCGCCGCTCAGCTGGGAGATTGAATCCAGTTTCCGGCAGATCGGCCTGCCCTACGTGGTGGGCTACGGCATGACGGAAGCCTGTCCCCTGCTGGCTTATGCCGGCCTGGACCAGTATGTCCCCGGATCCTGCGGAAGGCCCATCCACACGGTGCGCATCGACTCATCGGACTCCGAAAACATTCCCGGCGAAATCCAGGTACAGGGCCCCAACCTCACCATCGGCTATTACAAAAATCCGGAGGCCGATGCCGCCGCCTGGACGACGGACGGCTGGTTCCGGACCGGAGACCTGGGAACACTGGACGCCAGCGGCAATCTGTTCATCCGGGGCCGTATCAAAGCCCTGATCCTAAGCTCCACCGGGCAGAATATCTACCCAGAAGAAATTGAAAGCCTGCTGGATACACATCCCTATGTGAAAGAATCCGTGGTGGTGGACAAAGGCGGAAAAGTTGTGGCGCTGGTGTTCCCGGACCTGGAGGGCATTGCCTCCATGGATGAGAGAGACCACCAGGAAATTCCGGAAATCATCCGCGCCCAGGTCAATGCCAAACTGCCCCCCTACAGCCAGATTGCCCGCGTTGAGGTCCGGGACATGCCGCTGGAACGCACTGCCAAGGGCTCGATCAAGAGACATCTGTACCAGTAACCGGCCAACGGCATGGAATTCGAGAAAATCGTGAATGCCCGCGACCTGGGCGGACTGAAAGCCGGGGACAAGACCATCCGGAAGGGGCTTCTGATCCGGAGCGGATCGCTCCATGAGGCCTCCGACGCCGATGTCCGCCTGCTCACGGAGAAGTACCGCCTGTGCCGCATCTTCGACTTCCGCACAGAGGCAGAGGCTTCCTTCCAGCCAGACCGTCAGATTCCCGGAGCAGAGCACATCTTTCTTCCCACCCTGGACCCGGAGATGGAAAAAAAGAGCGGAGATGCCGTGCCGGCGCAGGTTTTCCTGAACCTGCAGGAGTATATCGTCCGTCTCAGCTTCAACAGTATTTTCCAAGAAAAAGGCCGCACGCTGTACCCCTCTCTGGTACAGAGCGACTTTTCCCAGCTGCAATACGCCGCCTTCCTCAACCTAATCCTGGAAGCGCCGGACGGAGCGGTTCTCTGGCACTGTTCACAAGGGAAAGACCGAACGGGGATCGGCGCCGCGTTCCTGCTGGGCTCACTGGGTGCCAGCCGGGAAACCATCGTCCGGGATTTTGACCAGTCCAATGTCACATACAGGCCCCTGGTAGACAAGTTGATTCAGCGGGTAAAGGAGGCTGGTGGCGGAGAGGCCGAGACAGAGACCGTCCGGGCCTTCATGGGTGTGAGCACCCGCAATTTCTGCAACACGCTGGACCTGATCGACCGGGAATGGGGGTCCCTGGACGCATACATCACCTCCCAGCTGGGAATCGACAGCCGCGACAAAGCATTCCTCCGGCAGAAGTATCTGGAGCGCTGACTAACGCCGTTTTCTCAGGCGGTCTATCGCGTGCTCCAGGCTCTCTGAAGGCTCGATGATGTTGTAGTCTTCCCAGAAATCAGGGTCCTGGAATTCCGCCGCTTTCTCTACCAGATAATCCGTGGAGCGGAACATGTCCTGCCGGGAAATGGGCTCGGCCGTGGCTCGTACGTCGGTGACGACCAGCTCGTTCACCGTGGTATAATTGGTCTGGAACAGACGCCGGCGCCAGTCGCAGCCGAACCGGATGGAGGAGCGGAAATATGACATCCGGTATCTTCCATCCTCCTGCGGACGGTAGGTCATCAGGAACGAAAGTTCCCGCGGGTTGAAACGGAGGGTGAAGGGCTTCTTGACCAGCATTACCCGGGTAGCCTTGGCTTTATCACTCATATCCAGGGACATCTCGATTCGGGTGAAAGCCAGGTTTTCTGCATCGATAAAGAAGGTTCCGTGATACAGCGCATACTCCTTTGCGTTGGGATTGTACGGGTGGAAGCTGATAACAAACTGCAGGCGGTCGTCTATATAGGCCGGAGTTTCCATGGTGAAGGAGTACAGCTTCAGTTCTTCCTCATTGAGCAGCAGGTCCCGGTTTTTCACGATATCGAAGGAAAGGGCCACGGTGGGGCCCCCCTGCACGTTCACGCTCAGGGTGTCGCGCCGGCGCTGGCTCATCAGGATCCGGCTTTTCTCCAGGGCGGCCCGGTCTGGACGGAAGCCTTCCCGGTAGGTGTTCTTGTACAACCTGGCTACGGCCTCGGAGATGGAGGTGTAGCGGGATCCCTTCTGGATGGTTTCCCGGTAGAAGCACTCCAGCAGCTGCGGCTGGATACTGTAATTTTCCTGGATGCGGTAGATGGCCGACCTGACCAGCTCTTCCGGGTCTGCCGATATCACTAGAGCTTCTTTGAGATTGAGGGCCTCCGGCGTGAGCCGGACCTTCATTTCCTTGTCGCCGGTGCGCTGATAGAGGGTTTTATAGCCCAGGAAGGAGAAAACAAGAGTGCCGATGGGCGCATTGGATTTGATCACGAACGCGCCGTCGGAATTGGTGACGGTGGCATAATGGCGGTCCGGTACGGCCACATGTACCGATGCCAGGGCTTTTCCGCTGAGGGCGTCCACCACGGTACCCCGCACCGTGTAGCCCAGGCGGACAGAATCGGTCTGCGCCCATGCACCGGGGAGGATGAGGAGCAAGGTCGCAAGGATGGACAAAATTCGTTTCATATGGGTTATTCCTTTTATTTTGTGCAAGTTAGCAAAAATCCGGATTCCTGTCAAGTTTTTCTGTTTTTTTGTAGAAGACCCGCTCTGATGGCACGGCGACGGACAGGAGGGGCAGCCTACACTGCCAATTTGTCAGAGAATGACCGCCTGGCTTGCAATTTGACTGCTTTCCCGCAGTTCGAACAAGAAACAAAATGCAGAATAATATGGCACAATCTACGAAAGGACAGATCGGGGTGACAACCGAGAACATATTCCCCGTCATCAAGCAATTCCTCTATTCCGACCACGAAATCTTCCTCCGGGAACTGGTGGCCAATGCGGTGGACGCCACCCAGAAGGTCAAGGCCCTGGCCGCCTCCGGCGACTGCAAGGAAGAGCTGGGAGACCTGCAAGTGCGGCTGGAGCTGGACGAGAAGGCCCAGACCCTGAAAGTGATCGATAACGGTATCGGCATGACGGCCGAAGAGGTAGACAAATATATCAACCAGATTGCGTTCTCCAGCGCCGGTGAATTCCTGGAAAAATACAAGGACCAGATCGGGAACATCATCGGCCATTTCGGCCTGGGCTTCTACAGTGCATTCATGGTGTCCAAGAAGGTAACCATCGAGACCAAATCCTGGAAAGAAGGGTCCCAGGCAGTGCGCTGGAGCTGCGACGGCTCCCCTTCCTTCGAGATGGAAGACATCGACAAGGCCGACCGTGGCACCGTCATCACCCTTTACCTGGACGACGACTCCAAAGAATACAGCGAGAAGGCCCGCATCGAGGGCCTGCTGAACAAATACTGCAAGTTCATGCCGGTTCCCATCGTCTTCGGCAAGCAGCAGGAGTGGAAAGACGGCAAGTACGTAGATACGGACCAGGATAAAGTGATCAACGCCGTAGAACCCCTCTGGACCAAGGCGCCGTCGGAACTCAAGGACGAGGATTACCTGAGCTTCTACCGCACGTTGTTCCCGATGAACGAGGAGCCTCTGTTCTGGATCCACTTGAACGTGGACTACCCCTTCAACCTCACCGGCATCCTCTACTTCCCCAAACTCAAAGACCGCGTGGCCATTGAGCGCAACAAGATTTCCTTGTACTGCAACCAGATGTTCGTGACCGACCATGTAGACAACATCGTACCGGATTTCATGACGCTGCTCCATGGCGTAATCGACTCCCCGGACATCCCGCTCAACGTGTCCCGATCCTACCTGCAGAGCGACGCCGCCGTGAAGAAGATCTCCACCTACATCACCAAGAAAGTGGCCGACCGTCTGGAGAACATCTTCAAGGAGGAACGCGCCCAGCTGGAACAGAAGTGGGACAACCTGAAGCTTTTCATCGAATACGGCATGCTCTCGGACGAGAAATTCTGCGAGCGCGCCCTCAAATTCGCCCTGCTCAAGAACGTGGACGGCAAGTATTTCAGCTTTGACGAGTACAAGGCCGCCGTGGAAGGTTTGCAGGCCGACAAAGACAAGAAGCTGGTGTACTTGTACGCCACAAAAGCCGACGACCAGTATGCCTACATCCAGGCGGCCAGGGACAAGGGGTATGACGTGCTCCTGATGGACTGCGAACTGGACGCACACTATGTGAACCTGCTGGAACAGAAGCTGGAGAACGTCCGCTTCGCCCGGGTGGACTCCGACGCCGTGGAAAACCTCATTCCCAAGGAAGACAAGGTAAAACCCGAGATGAAGGAAGACGAGCGCTACGACCTGGAGAACCTGTTCAAGGCCGTGCTGCCCGGCGGAAACGACTATTACGTAGTCGGCGACAACCTGGGGGCCGACGCCGCTCCGATCCTGATTACCCAGAACGAATTCATGCGTCGTTACCGCGAGATGAGCGCACTGGGCGGCGGAATGAATTTCTACGGCTCCATGCCGGAGAGCTACAACATAACGGTGAACATGGAGAACCCGCTGGTAGAAAAAATCTGGGCCGCCAAACTCACCGACGTGGCGCCCCAGGCCGATCTGCCCGCCGAAGCTCCGGCCGATGCCCCCGAAGAGGAAAAGACCAAGGCCCGCGAGGCCCGGGAGGCCGTGCGCAAAGCCCATCGCTCCGACGTGGAAGCGTTTGCCCAAGGCAACGAAATCCTGCACCAGATCGTGGACCTGGCCCTGCTGGGGAATGGGATGCTCAAAGGAAAAGCCCTGTCGGATTTCATCGCCCGCAGTCAAAAAGTGGTATCCGACGCCTACCTCAAGTAAGGACAGTTTCCTGACAGAACGGCTCTCTTGGAAACGAGGGAGCCGTTTTATTTTTATTTTCCACTAATTTGGCGTAAATTCGTAGCGAATTGTAAGCGGATTATGGGAAATAAAACAAAAAAATTAAACCGGAGCCTGATCGAGGCCGTTGTGTTCCTGCTTCTTCTAGTGCTGTTCGGCTGGGCGCTGGCTAGCCGGATGGGTAGCGAGAACCTGATCAAGACCATCATGAACACCGCGCACGACCTGCTGTTGAACACGGTGTTCTTCCTGATGGGTATCACCGTGATCACGGGAGCTCTCTCCAAACTCTTTGTGGAATTCGGGGTCGTGAGCCTCCTGGAACGCATCCTGCGTCCGCTGATGAAACCGCTCTACAACCTGCCGGGCGTGGCCGCCCTGGGCGGCGTGATGACTTTCCTGTCGGATAATCCGGCCATCATCGCCCTCAGTAAAGACAAGACTTTTTCCGCTTACTTCAAAAAATATCAGCTTTATTCGCTTACCAATTTCGGCACGGCCTTCGGCATGGGATTCGTGGTTATCATCACCATGATGAGCTACGGGCACACGTCCGGCGCGCTGGTGGGCTTTGTGGGCGCCGTGTGCGGATCCATCATCTCCACCCGCCTCATGCAGCGCTCGCTGCTGAAAAGCTGGCCGGAGCTGAACAGCCCCATGGTTGCGGATGCCCCCCAGGACCTGGAAGTGCCCGCCGGGGAAGAAACGCACAAGGACGGCATCTTCATGCGCTTTCTGAACGCCATCCTGGACGGCGGCAAAAACGGTGTGGAACTGGGTCTGCAGATTATTCCGGGTGTCCTGATCATCACAACGCTGGTAATCCTCCTCACCTTCGGCCCGGGTCCGGAAGGCTATACCGGAGCGTCTTCACAGGGCGTGCCCGTACTCCCCTGGCTCGCCGGGAAGATACACTGGCTGTTCGAATGGCTGTTCGGCTTTAACAGCATGGAACTCATCGCCTTCCCTATGACGGCCCTTGGAGCCGTGGGCGCCGCCCTGGGGCTGCTGCCCACCTTCAACGCCGCCGGCATCCTGGACGGAAACGCCGTGGCCGTTTGCACTGCCATCGGCATGTGCTGGAGCGGCTTCCTCTCCACCCATACCGCCATGTTCGACTCCCTGGGTTTCCGCAAAGGTATCTCCAAGGCACTGGGCGCACATACGGTTGCCGGGCTCTGCGCCGGTATCATCGCCCACTTCCTGTATTTGCTGGTAAGCCTGATTTAGGCCTGGTGACGGCCAATCAGCTGTAAGAATTCATTCCGCGTACGGGCGTCCTTGAGAAAGACCCCCGAGAAGGCCGACGTTGTGGTGATGGCGTTGGACTTCTGCACCCCGCGCATCGACATGCAGGTGTGCAGGGCCTCGATAACCACGGCGACGCCCATCGGCTTGAGCGACTCCTGGATGCAGTCCCGGATCTGCTCCGTGAGACGTTCCTGCACCTGGAGGCGGCGGGCATAGGTTTCCACCACCCGCGCAATCTTGGAAAGGCCGGTAATCTGCCCGTTAGGAATATAGGCCACATGGGCTTTACCGATAAAAGGAAGCATGTGGTGCTCGCACAGGGAGAACAGCTCGATGTCCTTGACAATCACCATATGGTCGTACGGTTCCTGGAAAACGGCGCTATTGACGAGAGCTTCTCCGTCCTGGAAATAACCCTGGGTAAGGAACTGCATGGCTTTAGCCACCCGTTCCGGCGTTTTTACAAGGCCTTCCCGCTCCGGGTCCTCCCCCAGCAGTTTGAGGATAGCTTTCACGTGGGCCGACAGTTCCCGGGTGGTGTTTTCGTCGTACTGTTCTATTTTTTGATATGCCATGGTCTGTTCTTTGTAGCAAACGGGTCGATAAAAAAGTGTGCAAAATTAACGAAAAAAATTCATTATATCATTTTTTTATATAACTTTGCAGCCCCAAATGATGGAGATTCCATCCAAGACATTGATTGCTAACATTTAAAGCGTGTAAACCTATTATGTATTGGACACTCGAACTCGCCAGCAGCCTGGACGATGCTCCATGGCCCGCAACCAAAGAAGAACTCATCGACTACGCTACGCGCACCTGCGCCCCGGAGGAGGTCATCGAGAATCTGGAAGAACTGGATGACGACACCGAAATCTACGAGTCCATCGAAGACATCTGGCCAGACTACCCCACCAAGGATGACTTTATGTGGAATGAAGAAGAATATTGATTTGATAATCAAATAGTTATCTATTTTATGGCCCGTTTTTAAGGAAACGGGCTTTTTTAACTCAATACGCTGTTCCAATCTGCTGTATCAGACGCTTGGATTCCGGCAGAACAACACCAGCATCTATAAAATGAGCCTCCTATGAAATCCACCATTACCGACGAAAAAAAGTGGACTATACTATCCTCAGAATACCTTATCAGGCGTCCCTGGCTCACGGCCCGGCGTGATGTGGCGCAGCTCCCGGACGGTCGCATCAACAACGAATATTACGTGCTGGAATACCCGGACTGGGTGAACATAATTGCCATCACGGAGGACGGAGATTTTGTGATGGAGAGGCAGTACAGGCACGGCCTTGGAAACACTTGCTACGAACTCCCCTGCGGGGTTATTGAGAAAGGCGAAACGCCCCTCCAGGCAGCCCAGAGGGAACTTCTGGAAGAAACCGGATACGCCGGAGGCACCTGGAAAGAGTGGATGACACTCTCCCCCAATCCCGCCACATCAAACAATCTGGCCCACAGCTTTCTGGCAGTTGGAGTGAAAAAAGTATCCGGCCAGCATCTGGACGCAACGGAAGACATTGACGTCTATCTGAAAAGGCCAGAATTTGTGCGGCAGATCCTGGAAGAGAACCAGATTCTCCAAGCCCTTATGGCCGCTCCGCTGTGGAAATATTTCAGCAGCCTATAGCCTTACAGGCTTCCTGGAAAGCACAATGCCAAGGGTAATTGCCAGAAGCGCCACGGGCAAAAGCAGATACTGCCTGTATTCCTGCAGGAATATCCTGAGACTCTGAACTATACCCTCCGAGGCGCTCTCCACGTCTACCGGATACAGGAAGGCAATCACAGATGCAAACATACCCAGTGCAAGACCGGCTGCAAGCGCCAGAATGAGCGCAACGCGGCCGTGACGGCGCTGACGGTCTACCTCCGCCTTAATCCCCTCCACCTGCTGCATACGGCGCTGAGTCTCAAGGATAAACGTGGGGTCATCCTTTGGGGCGGGCCTGTTTTCCCGCAGGAAATCTTCTATCTCTTTCATAACTGAATGTGCTGCTTAAGGTGTTGTCGGCCCATTGAGAGCTGGTATTTTACGGTGCCCTGAGGAATATGCAGGATGGCCGATATCTCTTTGATGCTCCGGTCCTCGAAGTAGAAAAGCGCAATGGCGGCTTTCTCCTTCTCCGAGAGCTTGTCCAGCGCCTGATAGAGCTGCTGGTAGCGGAAACTGCGGTCTGAGGAATCGGCCGATGGAACCGCCGCTGCCTCCTGAAGCGGGGCGTTCTCAGGCCGGGCCTTTCGGCAATGATCTATGTAACAATTATATGCGATACGGAAGAGCCAGGTGCTGAACTTGGAGAGGCCCAGGAAGGAGCCGGAAGCAACGTAGGCGCGGACAAGGGCGTCCTGGGCAATATCATCGGCCAGAGCCCCATTTCCCGCACACAGCGCAAGCAGGAACCGCCTCAAGGGCTCCTGCTGCTGCCGCACTTCTGCTATGAACCGCTCCGCGGTCATTCCCTACTTTTCCATTTCTTTTTCCTCAGCCTCGATTTCCTTGGCCAGCATCTTCTTACCTACAAAGTAGGAGATGAAAAGGCCGATACCGATGGCAAGGAGGATACAACCGAAAACAGGAGAATTGGTGGATAAGAGACGGCCCCGGATCCACTCCGGATTATTGTAGCCGATTAGGGAATATACCAGGAGGCCGATACCGATGAGACTGGTGATGCAGGCGCCGGTGAACTTGTCCATAAGCCCCTGCATAATGGTCTGAGGGGACTTCTTCCCAGCCGTGTTGAACTGTTCCAAATCAACCGGAACACCGGCCTCGATGGCTTTGAGCATGATGTCGGCCTTCTTGTTGGCCTCGTTCTGACGTGTACGGGCTACCAGCCAGACAACTGCGACGGGCAGAACCACACAGACGAAAATAGGTACTAAAATCTCTTCCATAACTTGTATCAATTTTTATGTTCCATCTGTTAGACGGAAGACCAGGGCAAAAGGTTGGAAAAAAAAATCTTTAATCCATCATGGAGTAAACCATGCGCTGGAAATCCACGCCGAAGACATGACGATGACCCTCCGGAATGAATCCAAGAGAGGAATACAGGCTGATCAAATGCGGCATTTCCGAATCTGCCACAAGCGCAACCTTCGTATAGCCAAGGGATCTGCCTTTCTCGATACCATCCCTCAGAAGTCCCCGGCCGATGCCCTTTCCCCGGTACTGTGGAAGAACGGCCAGGGAATCCAGGTAATATTCCCCGGGATCCGTTTCCTGGTCCGATGTGGCATCCATTTCCGAGAGTTCCGGCCATAGTTCCGTGAAGGCTTTGTGCCGAAGTTCCCGGTAGATGTCTCCGGGATACGAAAGCAGGGAGCCTACGGCAATGCCGTCCATTTCGGCCACCCGCGTATGGACATAAGTGTACAGCGTGTCCGTCCGCCGCTCACAGGCTACCAGCCGTTCAAAGATTTCGTTGTCGCCGGGGATATCCGTCTCGAAGTCATAGAAGTGCATCCCTGCCATGACGCACTTGGCAAGGAACGGGGCTTCTTCCGGACGGGCATCGCGGATTATGGGCTTACTTGTCAGCATCTCCCGAGTTTCACGTAATCAGAACAAGTTTTGTTTATTCCGGCTCAAATATACAAATTTTCCGTGAGAAGGGAGAGCCGGGCGCGGCAAGACGCCCTTCAAGGGACTTTTTACGGCATGAACCAAAAATAAAAACTTTTGGTCTGCCTGCGAAAGGACAAGGAGAGGGATTTTTGTATTTTTGTCCTGAAACACTGAAATTACTCTATCCTTATGCATATGAAAGGCTTGAAACGCGCCGCCTTGGCGGCTTTGACCCTGTTCCTGGCCCTGCCGGCCATGAGCCAGGAAAAGAACACCTTCTGCAATCCGCTGGACCTGGTGGTTCCCGGAGAGCGGAGCTACCGGGGAGGAGAACCGGTAGTGTTGATCTACCAGGACGACTATTATCTGTTCGTCTCGCACCGGAAGGGGTACTGGTACTCCCCCGACTTCAAGGACTGGACCTACGTGGACGCCCCCAATTATCCGGGCGGCGTGGTGTCCGTCGTGGAAATGGACGGCAGCCTGTATGGCTGCTCGATGAACAACAAAAATGTCTACAAAGCCACAGACCCCAAGGCGGGCATCTGGGAGCAGGTTGGCACCTTCGACTCGGACCGCTACGGAGACGCCAACATGTTCGTGGATGATGACGGCCGGCTGTACCTCTACTACGGCTGGTCACAACTGATGCCCTTCAAGGTGGTGGAACTGGACAAAAAGACCTTCAAGGAAATCGCCGGACCGGAAATCCTGTTCTTCAGCGATTACCGCAACCACGGCTTTGAGAAGCGTACCACCAGCGACGTCATCTGGTCCATCTTCAACGGCCGCCGCGGCTATTTCGAAGAGGAATACCCCTGGATTGAGGGCCCCTGGATGACCAAACACAATGGCAAGTACTACCTCCAGTATGCCGCCATCGGCCTGGAACTCCTTTCCTATTCGCATGGCGTATATGTATCTGACAGCCCGATGGGTCCCTTTACCTACTCGGAGCACAACCCGCTCACCTTCAAGACCACCGGCTTTGCCGTGGGCGCCGGACACGGCAGCACTTTCCATGACAAGAACGGGCAGCTCTGGACCATCTGCATGATTCCCGCCAGCTACGGCGATGCCGGACGCGGGTCGGAACTGGCCATCTTCCCCACTGCCGTGGACGGGGAAGGCGTGATGCATGCCAACGAGGAGTTCAGCGACTATCCCCAGTACTGGCCGGGCACCCGCACCGACGCCGCAGAGCACAACTGGACCGGATGGAAACTCCTCTCCCTCAAGAAGAAAGCAATCGTATCCTCCACCTTTGAAAACAATGTACCCGCCAATGCCCTGGACGAAAACTTCCTCACCAACTGGGTGGCCCAGACCGGCAACCCCGGAGAATTCTTCCAGGTAGACCTGGGCAAGGTGGCCGACATCTACGCCATCCAGTGTAACTTCGACCATATCGGCGCCAACATGCCGGCCCGCGGCGGCTTCGCAGCCCCCGGAGCACCGGCGCCCGCCCTGCCTGAGTACTACCAGTGCTTCACCGTTGAGGTGTCCACGGACGGCGCCAACTGGACCAGGATCATCGACAAGAGCAACAACAAGCTGGACTTCCACCACGACTACACAGAGCTCAAAGCGCCCGTTCAGGCCCGCTACGTGAAGGTGACCAACGCCCGCGAATGCCACGACGGCGCCAAATTCAGCGTCAAGGACCTCCGCGTGTTCGGCAATCCCTACTCGGCCGGTTCTGTAAAAGTGGGTGGCGTGAAAGTGGTCCGTAACCCCGAAGACCGGCGTGAAGCCAGTCTCCTCTGGGATCCCGTCCCCGGGGCCGACGGCTACATTGTCCGCTACGGGATCGAGCCCGGCAAACTCTACAACAGCTACATCGTCTATGATGCCAACCAGCTCAGCCTCCACAGCCTGAATACTGCTCCGGAGTACTTCTTCGAGGTGGAATCCTTCGACTCCGGCCTGGACTTCTACCGCGAGCGCAGCGAGGCGGTGAACGGCACCGGCGGTGAGGTGGAGATCAACAAACGCACGCCCGGCCAACGCGGCGGCGGTTACGGCGGCAATGCCGACACCAAACGCGTGATGATCAAGGAAGGCGTGGATGAATACGTGTTCGAGGGGATCGATCCGGGCTACTGGGTCATCAACCACAGCTACGGTCCCGTCCTGTGGGCCGGTGAGCTCACCGCTGCCGACCTTGTAGGAGAAGGCGAACCGGGCATCGAGGCTAAACTGACCGAGATGGGTACGGGCACCAAGGTCACCGCAGAGATGTGGATGAAGGTGGTCCGCGGCCCTGAAACCGGTAAGGTAGTGCTGCAGATCCGTCGTCAGGGCCGCACGGGCGGCTGGCCTGGCTTCGGTGCCGGCGGTGGCATGCCCGCCCAGGTTTCCTCCCCGGTGGTGAACCCGGACAACACTGTTACCTTCAATTACTCAGCCCCGGATGCCAAGCTGGTGAAAGTGAACACCCAGTTCGCCGGCACCAGAGAGATGACCAAAGGCGCAAACGGCGTGTGGAGCGTCACCCTGGGCCCCGTGGCACCCGACATGTATCCCTACAGCTTCGACGTGGACGGTGTCCAGGTCATGGACCCGCTGAACCCGGACTGGTTCCCCAACGAAACCTTCAAGAACAGCATCCTGGATGTCCGCGGAAACGGTGAACCCCTCATCCATGCCCTGAAAGACGTGCCCCACGGCAGTGTGGACTATGTAAACTACTGGTCGCCGGGCATGGGCGTCTGGGCCAATGCCATCGTATACACGCCGCCCAGATACAACCTGGACAAGAAGAAGAAATACCCCGTGTTCTACCTCATCAGCGGCACCACCGATACAGAGGAAGTATACTTCAAGGTGGGCCGGATGAACCTGATCCTGGACAACCTCATCGCCCAGGGAGCGGCCAGGGAGATGATCATCGTCCTCCCCTACGGAAATCCGTCCAAGTACTTCCCCGCCGGGCAGGCTCCGCGTCGTGACTTATTCACAGAAGACGTGATTGACGGCCTCATGCCTTTCGTGGAGAAGAACTACCGCACCCTCAACGACCGCGACCACCGCGCCATCGGCGGCTTCTCCCGCGGCGGCAACCAGGGCCTCTCCATCGGCCTGACACACCTGGACAAGTTCTCCTGGCTGTGCTCCTACAGCTCCTTCACCAGCACCACCCTGCCCGGCGTCTACGACGACCCTGCCATCAACGACAAAATCCACCTCTTCTGGCTGGGCGTGGGCACCGACGACTTCCTCTACGGCAATGCCAAGGACTATATGGATTTCCTGGACCAGAAAGGCATCCGGAACGTGAAGGAATTCACCACCGACAAGTTCGGCCACACCTGGATGAACGCCAAGTACTTCCTGGACAAATCCCTGAGACTTCTTTTCCAAGACTAAAAGCGCCTGTACCTTATGAAAAACATAGTTAGAACCCTTCTTGCAGCGGCGCTGCTCCTTTCCGGCCTCTCCCTGTATGCCCAGCCCCAGGCGGGCGACAACCAGCGTCTTACCCCGCAGGTAATGGCCCGGCTCTTCCCGGCCGGTGTGGTCTCTCCCGAGTACAATGCCGACGGCTCCGTCACCTTCCGCTGCCAGGCCCCCCAGGCCAAAAAAGTAAGCCTGGACTGCCAGATGCTGCCCGCCGAGACGCCCATGACCCCGGGCGAAAACGGCGTATGGAGCATCACCGTCACCCCCGGCAAGCCGGACATCTACCCCTACGCATTCGTGGTGGACGGGACCAAGATTGCCGACCCCAACAATGCACTCATCTTCCCCAACGAGGGCTTCAAGTATTCCCTGGCCGATGTCCGGGGCGCCGAACCCTCGGTGCAGGACATCCAGGATGTCCCCCACGGCAAGGTGTCGTACCGTTTCTACCATTCCAATACCTGCGGAATCGACCGCGTACTAACGGTTTACACGCCAGCCGGATACGATCCCGCCGGCAGTGAGAAACTCCCTGTGCTCTACCTCATCCACGGCATGACCGACACCTACGAGACCTGGTTCAAGGTGGGTCACATGAACAACATCCTGGACAACCTGATCGCCAAGGGCGCCGCCAAGCGCATGATTGTGGTGATGCCCTACGCCAACCCCTACCCGGAAATGATCCGCCAGGGAAAGGCCCAGATGTACAATGCCATGGATACCGACCTGGTAAGCAAGGAAATCCTGAACGACGTAAAACCCTTCATCGAAGCCAATTACAAGGTAAAGACCGATGCCGCCAGCCGGGCCGTCGCCGGCTTCTCGCTGGGTGGCCGTCAGGCGCTCGCCTGCGGCCTGGGCAACCCGAAGGACTTCAAATGGGTCTGCGCCATGGCCCCCGCCATCTTCGGCGAGGAATACAAGGCCAACTTCCAGAACGGAGTCTATGCCCCAGTGAACAGCCTGAACAAGAACCTGAAGCTCCTGTGGCTGGGAACCGGCACGTCCGACTTCCTTATCGAGGCTTCCCGCTCGCTGGACGGCTTCCTCACGGAAAATGGGGTAAAGCACACCTTCTATACCCCGGACGGCGGCCATACCTGGATGAACTGCCGGGACTATCTGGCCCGGATTGTCCAACTTCTTTTCAAATAAGCACATGAGACACGTGGTGCTGGTCCTGCTGCTGGCCGTTACGGCTCCGGTCCTTTCTGCTCAGGAAGGGCCGGGCGCCTTCGACAGCCGTGAATGGGACTTCGGCGCCATCCGGGAGGCCGACGGCCCCGTCCGCCACGCCTTCCAGTTGTTTAACCACAGCGACAGGCCCTTCCGCGTAGAGCGTGCCATTCCCGGTTGCACCTGTGTGTCGGCCGCCCTGCCCAAAGGAGAGATCGGCCCGGGAGAAGGCGCCATGGTAGAGGTGGTCTTCACCCCCGCCGGAGCCGCCGGCAACGTGCAGCGCTCGGTAGAGATCTACGCATCCGGCAACCGGAGCCTGGGCACGCTGCACATCAGGGCCGACGTTCTCCCCGCCGACCGGAGCATCCAGGAACGCTATCCCGTGGTGCTCGCAGACGGGCTGTATGCCAGCCGGGCCGACCTCAACTTCGGCTACCTGGAACGCGGACGGGAAACGGGGAAAGCCTTCTTCGTGGCCAACGCTTCCCCCGCCCCGATGCAGCTGAAGGTCAGCGGCGTGGACGGCTCCCGCTTCCGCGTAGTGTGCCCGACAACGCTGCAAAGCGGCGAAGAAGCCCGGGTGGAAGTCTGGTGCCAGACCCCCTCCGACCCATCCCTATTTGCCACGCTGCGCGCCTCCCTGCGCATCTTCCCCGAGGGCAGAAAGACCTTACGGGAGATTCCGCTCAGCGGCCTCTGCCTTACCCTGGCCCCCGAATCAGACCAGGCGCCGCGGCTCCGCACCGGCAGCCTCAAGCTCTCCCGCTCCCTGCTGTCACCCACGCCCCACGGCACCCTGGAGATCAGCAACGACGGCCCCTCCGCGCTGGTCCTGCACGCGCTGGAGCTCCCGGAAGGCCTCCGGTGCAGCTTCCGGAAAGGCACGCGCATCGGCCCGGGAGAATGCCTGAAGCTGCGCATCTCGGGAACTGCTCCCAAAGGCGCCCGCATCACCCTGTTCAGCAACGACCCGCTCCGTCCTGCCAAAGAAATTCTTATCCAAACTATATGAAAAAGTTTATTTTACTAACATCCACACTGGTTCTGCTGGCCGCCTGCGGTCCCAAGCAGACCTACGAGTACCCCTTCCAGAACCCCCGTCTCAAAATCGAAGACCGGGTAGAGAATCTGATTTCCCTGCTCACACCCGAAGAGAAAGTGGGTCTGATGATGAACAAATCCATCTCCATCGACCGGCTGGGCATCCCCTCCTACAACTGGTGGAGCGAGGCCTGCCACGGCGTACGGGCCGACGGCTACACGGTGTATCCGCAACCTATCGGCATGGCCGCCGCCTTCAACCCCGAGCAGATGTACCAGGTATTCTCCCAGGTTTCCGACGAGGCCCGCGCCAACTGGAACCGCTCCGACCACGACATCTTCAACGTGCCGATGGGCGTGACCTACTACCCCGGCAATCCGGAACTCTCCTTCTGGTGCCCCAACGTGAACATCTTCCGTGACCCGCGCTGGGGTCGCGGCCAGGAAACCTGCGGGGAAGACCCGTATCTGACCAGTGTCCTGGGCCTCCAGACCGTTCTGGGTATGCAGGGAAACGATCCCCGCTACTACAAGACCCACGCCTGCGCCAAGCACTATGCCGTGCACAGCGGTCCCGAACCGCTCCGCCACACCTATGACGCACGCGTTTCGCAGCGGGACCTCTTTGAAACCTATCTGCCCGCCTTCAAGACCCTGGTGGTGGACGGTAACGTCCGCGAGGTCATGTGCGCCTACAACCGCTACGAAGGCGTTCCCTGCTGCTCCAACGACCGCCTCCTGACCGATATCCTCCGCAACAAGTGGGGATACGAAGCCATCGTCCTCACCGACTGCGACGCCATCAACAACTACTTCACCCCCGGCCAGCACGAGACCCAACCCGATGCCCTGCACGCCACGGTAGACGCCGCCCTGCACGGCACCGACCTGGAATGCGGCAAAACCATGATGGCCCTCACCGAAGCCCTTGAAAAGGGCATGATCAGCGAGGCCGACCTGGACGAACACCTCCGCAAGACCCTCCGCGGCCGCTTCGAGCTGGGCATGTTCGACCCGGCCGACATGCTCCCCTGGGCCAACTTGGGGGAAGACGTAATCAGCAGCGAAGAGCATGACGCTCTGGCCACCCAGGCCGCCCGCGAGTCCATGGTGCTCCTGAAGAACAACGGCATCCTGCCCCTTTCCAAGAGCACCAAAACCATCCTCGTAGTAGGTCCCAACGCCGATGACGCCGCTCTCCTGAACGGCAACTACGGCGGAACCCCCACAGAGGCCCACACCCACACCCTCCTGGAAGGCATCAAGGCCGCCGTCCCCGGATCCACCGTCCTGTATTCCAAGGCCTGCGAGCTGGCCGACGACTACAACACCATCTATCACCTCCCGGAATTCAACGAGGGCAAGGGCGTGTTCGTAGAGTTCTTCGCCAACAACGAGCTCAAGGGAGAGCCCGCCTCCAGCGGCTACTACAACACCCTCAACTTCAGCACCTTTGGAGCTTACGGCTTTGCCGAGGGCGTTCCCACCGACAAGATCTCTGTCCGCATCACCGGCAAGTTTGTCCCGAAATTCACCGGTCCCATGAGCTACACCGTAACCTCCGACAACGGCTACATCCTCAAGGTGAACGGCCGCGTGGTAGAGAACGCCAAGCCTGCCACCGGCGGCATGCGCGGATTCGGCTTTGGCCGTCGCGGTGTCCAGTACAAGGCCTTTGACGTGAAGGCCGGCCAACCCGTGAACGTGGAAATCGAGTACCGTCGCGGCGCAGGTCCCTTCGCCATGCTCCGTGCCGACTTCTGCGAGCGCAAATACGCCGACTTCTCCGCAGAGAAACAGCTGGCCGCCCAGGCCGACGTCATCCTGGTGATCGGTGGTATCTCCGCCCAGATGGAAGGCGAAGGCGGTGACAAGGCCGACATCGAACTTCCCGCCGTACAGCAGCGCCTGGTGCGTGCCATGCACGAGACCGGCAAGCCCGTAGTGTTTGTGAACTGCTCCGGTTCCGCCATCGCTTTTGCCAGCGTGGAAGACCAGTACGACGCCCTTCTGCAGGCCTGGTACGCCGGTCAGGGTGGTTCCAAGGCCCTTGCCGACGTCATCTTCGGCGACTACAACCCCTCCGGCAAGCTCCCCGTCACCTTCTACGCCTCCACGGCCGACCTCCCCGACTTCCTGGACTACAGCATGGAGAACCGTACCTACCGTTACTTCCACGGCACGCCCCTGTACGCCTTTGGTTACGGCCTCAGCTATACCAGCTTCGGCTACGGTGAGGGCAAGCTGAACAAGAGCACCATGAAGAAGGACGGCAAGGTAACCCTCACCGTTCCCGTCACCAATACGGGCAAGGTGGAAGGCGCCGAGACCGTACAGGTGTACGTACAGGCCATCGACAACCCCGATGCCCCCATCAAGGCCCTCAAGGGCTTCAAGAAGGTGCAGGTGGCTCCCGGTGCCACGGCCAAGGTGTCCGTAACGCTGGACGGAAGCGCCTTCGAGTACTACGATGCAGCCGTTGACGGCCTGTCCGTCAAGTCCGGCAAGTACCGCATCCTCTACGGCAGCTCCTCCCGCGACGAAGACCTGAAGGCTTTGGACTTCCAGGTGATGTAAAGCCCTCCCCTGCCCGATAAAAAAACTGGCGCCAAGTCCTTTGACTCGGCGCCAGTTCTGTTTCCGGAGCTCGTGAGATCACCATCCGGCGGGATAGTTCATGGTGACGCAGTGCAGGCCGCCGTGGCCGGAAAGCAGGGGCCGGCAGTCGATGACTTCTACCTGGCGGTCCGGGAAGGCCTGTTGCAGGCGTTCCGCCGCCGCCCGATCCAGCGGAGAGCAGGCTCCCGGAACCAGTACGGCGCCGTTGATAATCAGGAAATTGGCATAGGAGCCCGGCAGCCTGTAACCGTCCAGGTACAGGGGCTCCGGAAGCGGCAGCGGAATCAGTCGGTACGGGCGGCCGTCCAGCGTGCGGAAGGTCTTAAGCTGCGCTTCCATCTCCTTCAGGGAGGCATAATTCTCATCCAAAGGGTCTTCGCAGGCGGTGTAGGCGATGGTGTCCGGGCTGCAGAAGCGGGCCAGGATATCCACGTGGCTGTCTGTATCGTCTCCGGCAATGCCGCCGTGGTCCAGCCACAGGATGCGCTGCAGGCCGAAGGCATCCTTTAACCGCCGTTCCACCTGTTCCCGGCCCAGGTACTCGTTCCGGTTCAGGGACAGCAGGCATTCCGAGGTGGTGAGAAGCGTTCCGGCGCCGTCTGTGTCGATACTTCCCCCTTCCAGCACATAAGGGCGCATGTCCTTGCGGATGACCTCTTTGCGGAAAGCGCCGGCCTCGAAGGCTCTGCGGGTAATCTGGTTGTCCAGGTCGGCCGCGAACTTGAGACCCCAGCCGTTGAAGACAAAGTCCAGCACCAGCTTTTCCCCGGCGTCTCCGTACACGGAAATGCCGCCGTGGTCCCGGGCCCAGGTGTCGTTCAGGGGCGCTTCCACAAAGCGAATGCCTTCAACGTCCGTCAGCCCGTTCCGGGCCAGGTCGGCCAGGGTTTCTTCCTGGTCCCGGCATACGACCAGGAGCGGCTCCCGGGAAAGGATGGCGTCCGCAATCTGCGTGTAGCAGGCCTGTACTTTTTCTACCTCGTACCAGAGCGAATCCTTGTGCGGCCAGGTGAGCTGTACAAAGCCCTGGGGCTCCCATTCTGCAGGTAATCTCATGATCCTTCCTTTTGGTGACTAAGCGCAAAGATAGCATTTATTTAAAAAATTCACTATCTTTGTCTGCCTTACTATGAACCAAAACTAGTTTTATGTACAATAAGAAGTATCCTCATTACCTCGAGCGGCTTCAGGCCGCCACCCGTAAATACTGGGACAAACCTGCCTTGAACACCATCGGTGGAGACTCTTTCACCTATGCCCAGATGGCAACCGATATCGCCCGGTTCCATATCGTCTTTGAAAAAGCCGGCTTCAAGAAAGGAGACAAGATTGCCCTCTGCGCCAACAACGGTGCCAAGTGGGGCTTTGCCTATCTGGCCGTGAACACCTTCGAGACCGTGATTGTACCCATCCTGGCAGACTTCACGCCGGAAAGCGTGATGGGCCTGGTGAACCACTCGGACAGCATTGCCCTGTTCACCAACGCCGCGCGCTGGGCCAAGCTTGACCCCGAGAAAATGCCTGCCCTCAAGGTGGTCTTCGACGTAGATAACTGGAAGGTGCTGTTCTGCCGGGATCCCAAGATTCAGGAAACGGTAGACAACCTGGACAAGCTCTTCGCAGAGAAATACCCCAAGGGCTTCGGCCCGGATGACGTCGCCTTCCCCACCGACAACTGGGACGACCTCTCCACCATCAACTACACCTCCGGCTCCACCGGAGACCCTAAGGGGGTAATGCTCACCTACCGGAACTTCTCTGCCAATGTAGACTACAGCCAGCGCAACGTGCCGGCCGGCGACAAGATGGTCTCCATGCTGCCCATGGCCCACATGTACGGCCTGGTGATCGAATTCCTGTATCCGCTGTGCAACGGCACCTCCATCTACTGGATGAGCAAAGCGCCCACGCCTGCAGCCCTCCTAAAAGCCTTTGCCGATGTAAAACCCTACCTCCTGATCACCGTTCCGCTGGTGATGGAGAAGATCTACAAGAGCAAGGTGAAACCCACCCTGGACAAGCCCCTGATCAAGTTCCTGCTCAAAGTGCCCGGCCTCAACAATATCATCTACAACAAGGTGAAAGACGGCCTGGTGCAGGCTTTTGGCGGCAATGTGCAGGAGTTCATCATGGGCGGCGCCGCCCTCAACCCGGAGGTGGAGCGTCTGTTCAAGCGCATCAAGTTCCCCTACCTGGTGGGCTACGGCATGACAGAAGCCTGCCCGCTGCTGGCCTATGAGCACTGGACCAAATACGTGGCCGGTTCCTGCGGCAAGGCCGTGGACGTGGCGGAAGTCCGCATCGATTCGGACGATCCTCAGCACGTAGTGGGAGAAATCCAGGCCCGTGGTGAGAACATCACCATCGGCTATTACAAGAACCCCGAGGCCACGGCCAATGCCTTTACCGAAGACGGCTGGCTGCGCACCGGAGACTTGGGCATCATCGATTCAGAAGGCAACATCTTCATCCGGGGCCGCTCCAAGAACATGATTCTGGGCCCTTCCGGCCAGAACATCTATCCGGAAGAGCTGGAGGCTGTGGTGAACAACCAGCCTTATGTGATGGAAAGCGTGGTGGTAGACCGCGGCGGCAAGCTGGTCGCCATGGTGTTCCTGGACGAGCAAGCCATTGCCAAAGCCCTCCTGGATCCCGAGGCCAAGGCCGAGATCCCGGAGAACATCAAGCTGGGCGCCAACCGCCAGTTCCCCGCCTACAGCCAGATCGCCAAGGTGGAGCTGATGGACAAGCCCTTCGAGAAAACGCCCAAGATGAGCATCCGCCGCTTCCTGTACAAGTAATCCAAAGGCAGAAAACGCAAGAAAGGCCGGCTTCCGTTTGGGACCGGCCTTTCCTGTTTACTTACTTTCCGAAACGCTTTAGAAGGACATCGTACGCGTCTATACGACGGTCCCTCAGGAAGGGCCAGCCGCGCCGGACATATTCGCACTGGTCCATGTCGATGGATACAACGCGCACACCTTCCTCTTCTTTCCCAAACTCCGTAAGCAGTTCTCCCTGGGCACCGGTAGCAAAGGAATGGCCCCAGAAATCGATGCCGCTGCTTTGTCCAGAGGGATCCGGCTCCACACCCGTGCGGTTCACCGTGACGACGGGCAGGCCGTTGGCCACGCTGTGCCCGCGCTGAACCAACTGCCAGGCCTGACGCTGCTGCGCCTGTTCCCAGGCAGGGTCTGTGGGCACCCCGCCGATGGCCGTGGGATAGATCAGCATCTCTGCTCCTGCAAGCGCCATGGCACGGGCGGCTTCCGGATACCACTGGTCCCAGCACACCAGCACGCCCAGCACACCCACCGAGGTGCGGATGGGCTGGAACCCCAGGTCGCCAGGGGTGAAATAAAACTTCTCGTAGAAAAGAGGATCGTCCGGGATGTGCATCTTGCGGTACTTCCCGGCAATGCTCCCGTCCTTTTCCAGTACAACGGCCGTATTGTGGTACAGCCCGGGCGCACGCCGCTCAAAAAGCGACAGCACAATCACCAGGCCCAGTTCCCTGGCCAAAGCGCCGAAACGTTCCGTAGAAGGCCCCGGGACAGGCTCTGCCAGGTCGCACAGCGACGCATTCTCCTGCTGGCAGAAATACAGGCTGTTGTGCAGTTCCTGCAGAACCACCAGCTGCGCCCCTTCAGCGGCGCAGGAGCGGATTCCCGCCTCCAGGCGCAGGATATTGTCTTCGATATCGGCCGTGCAGCGCTGCTGCACCATACCCACTTTCAATGTCCGCATACTTCTTTTTCTTTTTTCTGAACAGATGTCCTGTATTACTTATACCTTGAAAACTGCCGCAGTTCGTTGTCGGCCTTGATTTTGTCGATGATGGCGCACACCAGGCGGAAGGTGCGGCTATCCCGGGTGTAGGAGGCCGGGGTGATAAAGTTCACGCGGCCCTGTTTCAGGAGCTTCCGGGCCGTTTCCTTCTTTCCGGGACGGGCCGGATCGAACACAGCGATGGCATTGCCCCCGAACATGTTCACCAGCTTCATGGAGGGCACATCCGTGTCTCCGTCGCCGAAGTAGATCATGTTGGTGAAGGGAATGCGCTTCTGGTCGTCGGCCCAGCTCTCATTAACCCGTTTGGCATCCCGCGAAGAAAAGATCCCCTTCTGAATCTTGAACAGGTACTGCGTCTTGGCCGTGAAATCCACGGCGATACCGGGCCATTCGGCTTCTCCGTTGCTGTCGTAGATGTAGCTGCCGGCAAAGACATGCTTGAATTCCCGGGCAATAGGCGATCCCTCGATGATCTCCTCCAGGCCGGAGGAATTGATATAATGCTCGATGATTACCCCGTGCTCCTTGCCATAGGCGTTCACATTGCGGAACCACTCCCGCACGCCCTCGTACAGTTTGATATCCTCCCCGTAGCGGCGGAACCCTTCCCGGGTGAGCCGGATTCCGTTCTTGCGGGCTTCGTCGTACATCAGCTTCATGTAAGCCAGGATATTGGAGGCGTCCTGGCCGATAGCGATGCCGTCGCTCTTGGCCCAGAACTCTTCCGGGGTTTGCCCGATGGCCTGAATGAACCCAAACTCCTGCATGTTGCCCGGAGAAAGAGTGCCGTCAAAGTCGTAGATGAGGCCAATGATGGGTTTTCTTCTCATAACTCAGCTTACTATTTTCACGCAAAGATATAAAAAAAAGGGCACTCCGGAAAGTGCCCTTTTAAACTGCAAGCAGTGAATTACTTAACCTCGATGGTAACAACGCGGTTCTTGGCTGCGGTGTTGAACGGGTTGATGGTGTCACCGTGAGCGCTGCACTCGATGTTGCTTTCCTTGGCACCAGCCTTGGTGAGGAAGTCAACAACGGTCTTGGCACGCTGCTCGGAGAGCTTCTGGTTGCCACGGGCAGAACCGGTCTGCTTGTCGGCGTAGGCGTTGATGGCGAGTTTGGTGTCGGCATCCACGGCGTTCTCGCAGAAGTACTCGAGGTGAGCCTTTTCACGAGCGGAGAGCTTGGAAGAGCCAAGGTCGAAGTAAACGCTGAGCGGAGTGGCGTTGGTAACCTCAACAGCGGTGAACTTGCCGTTCTCGAAGAGGTAGGTCTGGCCATTCACGAGGTTCTTGTAAGGAGCGAGTTCCTTCTCCAGGGCAGCGATCTTGTCCTTGAGCTGGGCATTCTCTTTCTCCAGGGCGGCCACCTTCTCGGCGAGGGCGTTGTACTGCTCGGTGGTGAAAGGAACAGGGATCACGACAGGAGTGATGGAGGTGTGACGGTCGAAGTTGGTCTTACCGAGGTTGAAGGCGAGGCCTGCGGTGGCGCTCGGGAAGACGATCAGACGGCCGGCGTTGTTGGTGTAGGCGGCAGCCTTACCCACGAGGGCCATCAGGTCCAGGGTGATGTTCACGCGGTTGCTCAGACGGAAAGTGTTGTACAGACCGGCACCGGCGGCATACTCCAGGTTGTTGTTGGCATTCTTAGCAAAGACGTTGCGGCGGTTGCTGACATCCAGGACACCCATGGTGGCGTAGGGAACCAGGTTCCACAGGCGGGTTTCCTTGTAGCCGAACAGGCTGTTGGTGGCATTCCACATCACATCACCGTGCACATAGTTGAAGCCGAAGATGGAACCAGCGGGGACGCCCTGGACGTTCAGGCCCTGCTTGGTGTTGTTCCAGAAGCCGTGCCAGCCGGCGCGGAGACCCACGGCGGGAGTGAACCACTTACCCACGTTGATGTCAGTAGCGAGACCGATGTTGCCCCAAGCCTTGGGAGAACGGATACCGGGAGCTACAGAGTTGATACCGGCGCCAACGCCGATCCAGATGTTGTCAAAGGCCTTGTTGGTTTCATAGGCACCGCGAACCACTTTACCGTTTTCGTCGCGGTTGGCATCCTCCTGAGCGAATACGTTCACGGAGGAAAGGAGGCTTGCGGCTGCAAGAGCTCCCATAAGAATTTTGATACCTTTCATAAGTATTAGATTTTAAAGTTTGTCTAAAAACTCATTGCGCGCTCCAATATGGAGCCTAATCAGTTGCAAATTTAAGCATAATTTCCCGAGTTAACAAACTTTTCAACAAATTTTTAAAATTTTTGAAAGAAGCGTATCTTTGTAAACCAAATGGAAAAACCGTGAAATTCAACCTCCAATCAAGCTACGAGCCCTCCGGCGATCAGCCCCAGGCGATAGATCAGTTGTGCCAGGCCCTGCAGCAAGGCGTGCAGGATGTGACCCTGCTGGGCGTGACCGGTTCGGGCAAAACCTTCACCATGGCCAATGTGATCCAGCGCCTGCAGCGCCCGGCCCTCATCCTGAGCCACAACAAGACCCTGGCCGCACAACTGTACGGAGAGTTCAAGGCCTTCTTCCCGGACAACGCCGTGGAGTACTTCGTCTCCTATTACGACTACTATCAGCCGGAAGCCTACATCCCCACCACCGACACCTATATAGAGAAAGACCTCAGTATCAACGACAAAATTGACGAGCTCCGGGTCAGTGCCGCATCGGCCCTGATGAGCGGCCGGAGGGACGTCATCGTCATCTCCTCGGTCTCCTGCCTCTACGGCATCGGCAACCCGGACGACTTCCACGACCAGACCGTCACCGTGCGCAAAGGCGAGCAGATGGCCATGACCCGGCTCCTGTACAAAATCGTGGACGCCCTGTATTACCGCACAGAGACGGACTTCAAGCGCGGCAGCTTCCGCGTGCGGGGAGACACCGTGGATATCTTCCTGGGCGGGGCCGACTACGCCGCCCGCATCGAATTCTTCGGGGACGAGGTAGACCGCATCGCCCTGATCGACCCTGTCACCGGCGCCGTCTTCGAGGAGATGGACAAGATCGACCTCTACCCCGCCAAGAACTTCGTCACGTCCAAAGAGAAAGGCGCCAAAGCAGTGAGCCAGATCCAGGACGACCTGGTGAAACAGGTGGAATACTTCGAGTCAGTGGGCAAATTCCTGGAAGCCAAGCGGCTGAAACAGCGGGTGGAATACGACATCGAGATGATCAAGGAAATGGGTTACTGCCCCGGCGTAGAGAACTATTCCCGCTACTTCGACGGCCGCAAGCCCGGCCAGCGGCCCTTCACCCTGATCGACTACTTCCCCGAAGACTTCCTGGTGTTCATCGACGAAAGCCACGTCACCCTCCCCCAGATCCGGGCCATGTACGGCGGCGACCACTCCCGTAAGGAAACCCTGGTGGAATACGGCTTCCGCCTCCCCGCCGCCTCCGACAACCGCCCCCTCACCTTCGACGAGTTCGAAGGCGTCACCGGGCAGACGGTCTACGTGAGCGCCACCCCGGCCGACTACGAACTACAGAAATCGGAAGGACTTGTAGTAGAGCAGATTGTACGTCCCACCGGATTGCTGGACCCGCCCATCGAGGTGCGCCCCACCAAGAACCAGGTGGACGACCTGATGGAGGAAATCCGCAAACGGGCCGATGCCGACGAGCGCGTGCTGGTGACCACCCTCACCAAGCGCATGGCGGAAGAACTGGACAGCTACTTCACCAAGATGGGCGTACGCTGCCGCTACATCCACTCCGACGTGGACACCGCCGAAAGGGTGGAAATCATCGAAGATTTCAAGAACGGTCTGTTCGACGTCCTGATCGGCGTCAACCTCCTCCGGGAAGGCCTCGACATTCCCACCGTGTCGCTGGTAGCCATCCTGGATGCCGACAAGGAAGGGTTCCTGCGGAGCGGCCGCGCCCTCACCCAGACCGCCGGCCGCGCCGCCCGCAACATCCACGGTCTGGTAATCATGTATGCCGACACTGTGACCCAGTCCATGGACGAGACCATCCGGGAAACGGCCCGCCGCCGCGCCAGGCAGCAGGAATACAACAAGAAGCACGGCATTACCCCGCAGCAGGTACAGATCCGCCCCAACATCCTGATGAGCGAGCTGGTCAAGTCCGGCGAGGACACCGGCCACCTGAGCGGTTTCCTGAACCCGAACCTCCGCAACAGCGTCACCGGCCACGTGAGCGCCCGGGACTCCGTCTCCGACCCTACCTACGTCCCCAGTGCCTCGGAACTGGGCAAGGGCGATGTGAGCGTGGGCCTGGGCCACGACGCTGTACGCGAGCGTACATCGGCCTACGTGGACGGCTACATCACGGCCGACCTCGCCGCCGTCCTGCAAGACCCTGTGATCCGCTCCATGTCCCGCGACCAGGTGGAAAAAGCCGCCGACGAAGCCAAACGCAAGATGCAGAAAACCGCCGCCGACCTGGACTTCACCGCCGCCGCCAAGTATCGCGACGAGATGTGGGCCCTTCAGGAATACCTCAAGGTGTGGAAGGACTAAAAAGTATCCTGCTAGACCCGGGTCACCTTAATCACATGCTTGAGCAGGCGCAGCTGGGAGGCAATCTTGTCCAGTTCCAGGTTGGAGGGGACGGAGAGTTTCATGGCAATCTCGTAGGTACCGTTGCGCTGGTTTTCGGAGACGTTGAAACTGCGGATGGAGGCCTTGAAGGAGCCGGCCACTTCCATCACTTTGTTTAGAACCGGGCTCTCCAGGTCCGTGATTACCCGCAGGCTCACCTGGAACGTGCCGCTGGAGGGCGTATCGGCCCAGCGGACCTTCTGGATGCGGTACGGATACATCTTCAGCAGGCGTGAGGCGTTGGGACACGTGATGCGGTGGATTTTAATGCCCGCCTCCCGCGTGACAAAGCCGAAGACGTCGTCCCCGAACACCGGGTTGCAGCACTTGGCCATCTTGTAGTCGATACCCTTCACATCCTTGGCATTGAGCACCAGGATATCGTCCTTGGAATCGCCTTGCCGATACTCCCTGGCCGCCTGGGTGGCCTCGGCCGCCTCCACGGCCTCCCGGTGGCGCTGGTCCTCGCTCAGGATGAAGTCCTTCACCACGTTCACATCCAGCGAACCGCCGCCGATGGCCGCATAGAAACTGGTGAGCGAGGAATAGCCTTGCTTTTTCCGGAATTCGGTGAGCATCTCGTCGGGCAGTTCCAACTTCCAGTTCTTCAGACGTCGGTCCAGCAGCTCCTTGCCGTCGGCCGCCCGGGTCTGCTCCTGCTGGAGCAGCGCCTGCTTCACCTTGGAGCGGGCCTTGGAGCTCACCACCCAGCCCAGCCAGTCCTGGTTGGGCCGCTGGTTCTTGGAGGTAAGGATTTCCACCGTGTCGCCGGTGGAGAGCTTCTCCCGGATGCTCACCGCCTTCCCGTTCACCCTGGCCCCCATGCAGTGCGAGCCGATGTTGGTATGGATGCCGAAGGCAAAATCCAGCACCGTGGCCCCTGCAGGCAGGATCCGCAGTTCCCCGGTGGGCGTGAACACGAAAATATCCCTTGAAGGTGGCTGCGGCAGGTCTTCCGGGTTACCGGAATCCGGATGCTCCAGGGCAAAGCGCACCGACGACAGCCACTTGTCCAGCGACTCCTCCCGCCGGATGCCTTTATAGGCCCAGTGGCTGGCGAAGCCGTTCTCGGCCATGTCGTCCATGCGGCGGGTGCGGATCTGCACCTCCACATAGGCCCCGTCCCGGTTTTTGACCGTAATGTGCAGGCTCTCGTAGCCGTTTGGCTTGGGATTGGTGACCCAGTCGCGCAGGCGGCGCGTATCTGGCTCGTACTCCTCGGTCACGAACGAATACACCCGCCAGCAGAGGTCCTTCTCCAGCTTGTGGTCTTCCCCGTCGCAGTCGATGATGAAACGGATGGCAAAAACGTCATAGACCCCTTCGAACGGCACCTTCTGCTTCTGCATCTTCTGCCAGATGGAGTAGGCTGCCTTGGTGCGGATCTTCAGCTTATACTTGATGCCGGCGCCGTCCAGCTTGGATTTGAGCGGTTCGATGAACTCCGCCATCAACTTTTCCCGGTCCCGTTCCCCGGCCTTAAGCTTGTTGGTGATGAGCCGATACTGCTCCGGCTCGGCGTAATTCAGGTACACATCCTCCATCTCCCGCTTCATGTTGTACAGGCCAAGCTGATGGGCGATGGGGATATACAGCATCAGCGTTTCCAGAATCTTGCGCTCCCCCGCCGTCTTGGGAAACATCTTCAGGCTGCGCATCACCTCCAGCCGGTCGGCCAGCTTGATCACCGTCACGCGCGGGTCCCGGGAGTACTGGATAATCAGTTTCTTGTAGTTCTCGGCCTCCAGCCGCGTATCTTTGGGCTTGATGGTGGAGATTTTGTTGAGCCCGTCCACCAGGGTGCAGATGGACTCTCCCCAGGTGGCCGCGTCCACCGCGCAGCCCCCCATGCGGCTGGCCTCATGCAGGTACACCGCCGCTACACAGTCGGCCGACAGGCCAATCTCTTCCGCCACGATAAGCGCGACAGCATCCGGATGGCCGATAAATGGCGTTCCGTCGTAGCGGGTCTGCTCCAGCAATGCCACCCGGGCGGCATCCCTGGCCCGCTGGATGAGCTGCTGTCCTTCCGGGCTGTATTGGGGAAAATCTATCGTGCTACCATTCATTTGTCTATCATTGTTTTATATACTTTCCTTCCCACGCGAACGCTCGCTCAAAGCGCGCTGGAACGCCCGGGCGTTGTGCAGATGCTCGGCATAGGAGGCTGCAAACCGATGGGACCCGTTGAAGGACGGATCGGCACAGAAGTACAGGTAATTGTGCGAGGCCGGGTGCAGCACCGCCTCCAGGCAGCTCTTGGGCGGACAGGAGATGGGGCCCGGCGGCAGGCCGAAGTTCTTGTAGGTATTGTAGGGCGAATCCACCTCCAAGTGCGAGAGCAGGATCCGGCTGGGTTCGTAATCGAAGCAGAAAGCCACGGTAGGGTCGGCCTGGAGTTTCATGCCGGTGCGGAGCCGGTTCAGGTACACACCGGCCACAGTGGGCTGCTCCGGCACATACTTGGTCTCCCCGTCCACGATGGAAGCCAGCACCACCGCCTCCTGGGGCGTAAGACCCTGGGCCTCAGCCGCCTTCTTCCGCTCCGGCGTCCACCAGGCATCGGCCTCCCGGTCCAGGCGGTCGAAGATTTCCCGCACAGACGCAGTCCATAGCATCTGGTAGGTGTCCGGAATCACCCGCGTAAAAAGCTGGCGCGTGTCAATCCCATACCGGGCCAGGGAGTCGTCGGAATGCACAAAAGCCGCCACCGTCACGGAATCTGCCAGCATCTGGGCCGATATCTTCCGCACCAGCGCATCCGGCGTACGGATAGAGCCGGAGAGCGTAAGGTTCACCGGCGCCTGCCAGCCTTTCTGGAGCATCCGGGCCACATACATGCTGGAACAGGTGGAATCAATCCGGTAATGGCCCGTCCGGAGTACCGTCACGCCCTGGAAAACCCGGCGGAGGCTGGACTCGCTGCGCACCTTCCCGGAGGCCGACAATAGCTCCACGATGCCTTCCGGGTCGGTTTCCGGATAGATATACAAATCCTGCGAACCGCTGAAATTGGGCAGCTTCCTGTCGTAATACATCCGGTACGCATACACGCCTGCCACGCAAAGGGCAAGCAGCAGCACGGCCAGCGCGGCCAGGACAAAACCTTTCTTCTTTCCCATACGCTACCGCAGTTTAATCTCGTCCCCTTCCCGGAGGCTTACCGTGCCGGAGAATCCGTTGAGCTTGCGCACGGCGCTCTCCCGCAGGGCAAAGCGCTGGCAGATATCCCGCAGCACTTCCCCGTCGTGGTCCACGATATAAAGGTCCAGGCCCTCCGGCGCCGCCTTTTTCTTGGGCTGGATATACACAATCTCTCCCGGGGAGAGCGGCTGCTCCTTCTTCAGGTCGTTGAAGCGGAGAATCTCCGAGCGGAACAGATGATAGCTCTTGGCGATGGAGCTGTAGGTTTCTCCCTGGGCAGCATACACGAACGGAACGCCGTTCTTGGCATACATCTGGCGCGTGAGCGAGAAGCGGAACAGTTCGTCGGCCTGGATGCCCGCGGCCGAAGGGGTGCCGGGCGTCACCGCCACCGCCTCCTCGATCTTCAGGGGCGATGCCGGGATCTCTGCCTCGGCCTCCGGAGTCAGGTTGTCGAAACGGGACAGGTTGTAGTCTTCCACGTACTTGATCACCTTGGAGGCATAGGTGGGGTCGGTGGCATAGCCGGCCTGCTTGAGCCCGTATGCCCAGCCTTTGTAGTCGGTCCGGTCCAGGTCGAAGAGAAACTTGTAGCGGTCGCTGTAGCGGAGGAAGTCCGAATGGTCGCGGAAGCTCTCATCGGCCGATTTGTACGAGCGGAAGCATTCGTTGCGGCGGTCGTCGTCGGCATGGATGGTGGCGCCTTTCCAGTTGCGGTGGCACTTGATTCCAAAGTGATTGTTACCCTTGGTGGCCAGGGTGGAACGTCCGGAGCCGCTCTCCAGCAGTCCCTGGGCCAGGGTGATGCTGGCCGGTACCCCGCTCCGGTGCATTTCCGCCACGGCGATGGGGGCATATTTCTCTATATATTGCTCCTGTACGCTCTGGGCGCGTCCCAGGACGCAGCAGAGGAGACAGACCACGGAAAATAACAATCTTTTCATCTTGCAAAAGACACTACTGACATGCTAAGTTAATAAGTTTTTTTCAAATATATACAAAAAATGCGCCCGCACGGACAAGCCGCGGGGCGCATAAAACGGAGACAATGTTGCCTAGAACTTGTACGAAAGCGTTTTCACATCCTGGGAAGAACCGCCGTACAGGAGCTCGTAATTGCCCTTCACGGGCTTCATGTCCTGTGCCTTGGCATCCCACCACAGGAAGGTTTCCTTGTCCAGCGGGAAGGTGACCTCTACCGTGGCGCCGGCGGGGATGGTGACCCGCTGGAAACCGCGGAGGGTTTTCACAGGGCCTTCGGCGTCGTCCGGGCGGCGAACATAGAGCTGAACTATCTCAGTGCCCTCTACGGAGGAAGTGTTAGTGACAGGGACGATGAGTTTCTTGCCCTTCACCTTGGCGTCGCCGTAGGAGAAGCTGGAATAACTGAGGCCGAATCCGAACGGATAGAGCGGCTCGCCGCGGAAATAACGGTAGGTGTGACCTTCCATGTTGTAGTCTTCCACCTCGGGCAGCTGGGCCACGCTCTTGTAGAAGGTAACGGGCAGTTTGCCGGACGGGTTCACGTCGCCGAACAGGACATCGGCCACGGCGGTGCCGCCTTCCTGGCCGGGATACCAGGCCTGAAGGATGGCGTCACAGGTCTCGGTTTCCGGAACCAGGCCCATGGCGCAGCCGGAGAAGTTCACAAGAACCACCTTCTTACCGGCGTCGTGGAGAGCTTTCAGCAGACGGCGCTGCACGTCGGGCAGTTCGATGTCGGTACGGTCGCCGCCGGAGAATCCGGGCAGCTGAACGGGCATTTCCTCACCCTCGAAACGCGGGGAGATACCGCCGGCAAACACCACGATGTCGATGCCTTCCAGCTGCTTGAGCACTGCGGCCTCGTCCAGGGCGGGAAGGAAACTCTGCTGCATTTCCTGCTCACGACGGACAAAGCCCTTGATATCCTCCACACCCAGTCCATACTGCTCGGCGATGGCCTTTATCTGGTCCTCGGTCATCTCGGCAAAGGCAGCGAAGCGGCCGCTGGGAGCCGGTTTGTACTGTGCATCCAGGATGCCGCAGCCCTTGAGGTAAGGCAGGCCGGGGACGCGCTGCTGCATGGCCTGCAGCAAGGTCACAGTGTTCTTGGGAACGGGGTTGTAGTTACCCCAGAGCATTTCTGCATCGTCGGCGTTGGGGCCTACGAGCGCAATCTTCTGACCGGCCTTGAGGGGCAGGACGCCGTTATTCTGCAGCAGGACCATGGACTCGTGGGCCATGTCCAGGGAAAGGGCGCGGTGGGCGGGACCTTCTACGATGGAAGGATCCAGATTGTCCCAGGGAGACTCGCCGTCCATCTCACCCAGACGGAAACGTTCGGTAAGGACACGGAGGAGGGTCTTGTCCAGCTCCTCTTCCTTGAGCAGACCGCTTTCCACGGCCTCCTGGAGGGCGGAGAAGCTGTTGCCGCATTCTACATCCAGGCCGTTCTTCACGGCCGCAGCAGCGGCCTCTGCCTGGGTGGAACTGTAATCGTGGCGGCCCGGCTCATAGAAGTCGGCAATGGCCCAGCAGTCAGAGACCACCATGCCTTTGTAGCCCCATTCCTTGCGCAGGATGTCCTGCACCAGGTACTCGGAGGCGGCGCAGGGAACGCCGCGGAAACGGTTGTAGGCGGTCATCACTTCCTTCACGCCGGCCTTGGTGACCAGGTCTTTGAAGGCGGGCAGGTAGGTTTCCCGCAGGTCACGCTCGGAGACCTGGGCGTCGAAACGGTGGCGGTTGCTCTCCAGACCGGAATGCACGGCATAGTGCTTGGCACAGGCGTGGGTCTTGAGCACATCGGCATTGGGATCGCCCTGCAGGCCGCGGACCACGGCCATGCCCAGTTCACCGGTGAGATAAGGATCTTCGCCGTAGGTTTCCATGCCACGGCCCCAGCGCGGGTCGCGGAAGATATTAATGTTCGGGGTCCAGAAGGTAAGGCCCTGATACTGTTTCACGCTACCGCTCTCTGCGGCCAGGCGGTTCTTTACGCGGGCCTCGTCCGAGGCGGCGGTAAACACCTCCTCAATCTTTTCACGGTCGAAGGAAGAAGCCATGCCGATGGGCTGGGGGAACACGGTGGCGGAGCCGTTGCGGGCGATGCCGTGCAGAGCTTCGCTCCACCAATTATACTGCTTGATGCCCAGGCGTTCGATAGCCGGAGAATTGTACAGGACAAGCTTGGTCTTTTCTTCAAGGGTAAGCTTGGAGAGCAGATCCTGGGCGCGGACCTCTGCGGGAAGCGTTTTGTCTTGATAAGAAACCTCCTTCGGGGAAGAACAGGCTGCCAGAGCCCAGATGCCGGCCACGGCCAGCGAAACGATGGAAGACAGTTTCATAAGGTTAGCTGTGTAATAGTTAATGGTTATTTGGTAAATATGCACAAAAATAATTAAATATCAAAAACGTCCCCATCCTGCGCCGCATAGGTTTCCGGGAAAATGCTCCGGCATTCGGCCTCGTAGCACGACGGATCGGTATTCCGGGAGGAATAATGGGCGATGACCAGCTTGCCCACGCCGGCCTCCTGTGCCAGCCGGGCCGCTTGCAGGGTGGTGGTATGGAGCCTTTTCTGCGCCTCGGCCTCGTATTCGGAGAGGAACGTGGCCTCGTGATAGAGGACATCCACCCCCTTGAACCAGGCTGCCTCTTCCGGGAAGGGAGCCGTGTCGGAGACATAGGCATAGCTTCTGGGGACAAAAGGCTTGTAGGCCACATCGGCATTAGCGATAACGCTTCCGTCGGGGCGGAGCACATCCTCTCCCCTTTTCAGCGTGCCAATCTCGGTGAGGCTGAGGCCATACTTTTCGATGGCGTCCTTCTCCACATTCCATGGCGGTTCTTTTTCCCGGAAAAGATAGCCGTAGGTATCTACCCCGTGCCTGAGCGGCAGGGCCAGCACTTCCAGCGACTTGGTCTCCAAAATCACTTCCGGTACCTTTTTCTCCAGCGGGTGGAACCGCAACTCGAAGCCGATCCACTCGTTGTAGGAGAGGAAGAACTTCAGCATCGGCCCCAGGTTCCGGGGCCCGTAAACATCCAGCGGCGCCAGGCGGCCGCCCATGGCCAGGGTGGACAGAAAGCCATCCAGTCCATACACATGGTCCCCGTGGACGTGGGAGATGAATACGGAGTCGATCCGCTGCAGGGGCACGCCGAAGCGCACCATGGCGCGCTGGGCACCCTCGCCGCAGTCGATAAGGAAATAGCGCCCATGCACGCTGAGTGCCTGGGCGCTAGGATTCCGCTCCGCTACAGGCATGGCCGAAGCCGTGCCCAGCATGGTGAGCTTAAAAATATTGGGGTTTTTATTCACCCTTCTCCATCTTGTCCTTCAGGGCGGCAAGGGCGGAGATGTCACCGAGGGTGGTCTTCTCCACGTTGCTGTTCACCTTCTTGATAGCCTTCTTGGTACCCTCGGCCTCTGCGGTTTCGCGAGCGGCCTTGGCTTCCTGATAGGTACGGACATGGGAGACACGCACGGTGCGGGTGCTGCGGCGCAGATCCACCACCTTCACGGGCAGGGTTTCGCCCACGAGAGGGGTCTTGCCGTCTTCCTTCACCAGCTCGCGGTTGAAGGCGCTTACCTCGGTGCCGTCGGCCAGGGTGAGGGTGGTGTTCTTGTCACCCACGGAGGATACGGTGGCGTCTACCACGGTGCCCAGCGGATACTTGGCCTCGAGCTCGTCCCAAGGGTTGGGAGTGAGTTGCTTGTGACCCAGGGACAGCTTGTGGCTGTTCTCGTCGAAGTCCAGGATCACGACGTCGATCACGTCACCGCTCTGAACCATCTCGGCGGGATGCTTGATTTTGTTCCAGCTGAGGTCGGAGATGTGGATGAGGCCCTCTACGCCGTCTTCCAGCTCAGCGAACACGCCGAAGTTGGTGATATTGCGTACGGTAGCCTTGTGCTGGGAACCCACGGGGTATTTTTCGCGGATGCTCTCCCAGGGATTGGCGGTGAGCTGCTTCAGACCCAGGCTCATCTTGCGGGCTTCGCGGTCCAGGGTGAGGATGACGGCCTCTACCTCGTCGCCCATCTTCAGGAATTCCTGAGCGCTGTGCAGACGGGGGCTCCAGCTCATTTCGCTCACGTGTACCAGACCTTCCACACCGGGCTCTACCTCTACGAAAGCGCCGTAATCGGCCACGGCCACCACTTTACCCTTCACGGTGTCACCCACCTTAAGGTCGGCGGAAAGAGCCTCCCACGGGTGCGGGGTAAGCTGCTTCAGACCCAGGGCGATGCGCTTCTGCTGCTCGTTGAAGTCCAGGACGACGACGTTGATCTTCTGGTCCAGGGCAACCACCTCTTCCGGATGGGAGATACGGCCCCAGCTGAGGTCGGTGATGTGGATGAGACCGTCCACGCCGCCCAGATCCACGAACACGCCATAGTTGGTAATGTTCTTCACCACGCCCTCGAGCACCTGGCCCTTCTCCAGCTTGGAGATGAGCTCTGCGCGCTTGAGTTCCTGCTCGGCCTCCAGGAGAGCCTTGTGGGAAACGACCACATTGCGGAATTCCTGGTTGATCTTTACAATCTTGAAGTCCATGGTGGTATCTACGAACACGTCGTAGTCACGGATGGGCTTGATGTCAATCTGGGAGCCGGGAAGGAAGGCCTCGATGCCGAACACATCCACGATCATGCCACCCTTGGTGCGGGTCTTGACATAACCTTTGACCACCTCGTTGTTCTCGTAGGCGGCGTTGACCATATCCCAAGATTTCAGCTGACGGGCTTTCTTGTGGGAGATCACAAGCTGGCCCTTACGGTCTTCTGCGCTCTCTACCAGCACTTCCACCTTGTCACCCACCTTCAGGTCCGGGTTGTAGCGGAATTCGGGAGCGGAAATGACGCCTTCGCTCTTGGCGCCGATGTTCACCACCACCTCACGTTTGTTGATGGCAGTGACGACACCCTCCACCACCTCGTTCTCGGTGACCTTGGAGAGGGTTTGCTCGTACTTGGCCAGGGTGTCTTCCTTGGAAGAGGAATCCACGCCCTCGTTCTCGAAAGCATCCCAGTCAAAATCTTCGGGAGCCACGGAAGCGTTCAGGACAGCCTTCTTGGTTTCTTTCTGGGCAGGAGTTTCCTCCACGATGGGAGTTTCTTCTGCTACGTTCTTAATTTCTTCAGACATAATTGTTTAATTTGAAAAAACTAGTAGTTTAACATTATTTCTTGAGCTTTTGCCGGGACGCTTATACACGCCCGCGGGGAAAAAAGCGCGCAAATATAGTGATTATTATTTGATTCTGCAACTAAAATTTCTTTCCCGGTCGTTTGCTTTTTCGTGATTTTTCCGTACTTTTGCAGGCTGACTTTTCCGTAATGTCAGCTGGTTGTCCATGGGCGCCCCCGCCCTATAAGTAAAATCCCATCCGGTGCGACTGGCCCGGAGCTAAAAAAGAGACAGAGATATGCTGAGTATCTTCTACAAGGAAAACGGAAAAATTCTCCTCTCCCAGTCGGAGAAAGACTTCCCGGAGCTCAAATTGGACGCCGTGGTCTGGATAGACCTGGTAGACCCCAGCGGTGACGAGAAACGTGCCGTAGAGTCATTCCTGGGCACGGAAATCCAGAGCCGCGCACAGGCAGAAGAAATCGAATCATCGTCCCGTTACTTCGAGAGCGACGATGCCATCTTCGCCAACACCAACTTCCTCACCCCGGGACCCGACGAATACATGATGCAGGCCGTGTCGTTCACCATCGTGGACGATACCCTCACCACGCTCCGCGAAGTGCCCCTGCGCTCGTTCACGGAGCTCCAACGCCGCCTGCAGGTGAATCCCAGACAGTATCCCTCGGGCTTCAGCGTCTTCGCCAGCATCCTGGACCAACGCGTAGATCTGGATGCCGATATGATCGAGCTCCTTTCAAAGGAGATCTCCCAGTACGCCAAACGCATCAACGAAGAGGAAGACATCGACCAGGAACTCCTGCTGGATATTTCCCAGATGCAGGAGAACACCATGGTGGTGCGGGAGAACGTGGTGGATAAGCAGCGCCTCATCTCCAACCTCATGCGCTCCACCAAGGTTCCGCGCACGCTGGAAAACCGCCTCAACGTACTCCTGCAGGATATCTCTTCCCTCCTGAGCCACACCAACTTCTGCTTCGAGCGTCTGGAGTACCTGCAAGACACCGTGCTGGGCCTGATCAACCTGGAGCAGAACAAGATCATGAAGATCCTTGCCGTCGTGAGCGTATTCCTGATGCCGCCCACCCTCATCGCCGGCTTCTACGGCATGAACGTCCGCCTGCCCATGATCAATGCCGACAACCCCAACGCCAACTTCTGGAACTGGATCATCATCCTGGGCATCATGGGCCTCAGCTGCCTGCTGGTCTGGTACCTCTTCCGTCGCAAGAAGCTTCTGTAACTTCGTACTCGGTGGGGTCGAACCCCGCCAGGGCCTCTTTGCGCTCCACGCAGGTGCCGCACTTTCCGCAGTGCTTCTCCCCGCCTTTATAGCAGGAATATGTGAGGGAATAGTCCACGCCCAGCGCCTGGCCCCGGAGGGCGATGTCCCGCTTGGTGATGTCGCAGTAGGGCGACACCACGCGGATGCCCTCATAGGTACCCGCCTGCACGGCCTGGTCCATCGCCGCCACGAACGCCGGCCGGCAGTCCGGGTAGATGGCGTGGTCTCCGCTGTGATTGGCCAGGAGCACCGTATCCAGACTGTAACTCTCCGCCAGGCCGGCCGCCACGGAAAGCATGATGCCATTGCGGAACGGAACCACCGTGCTGTGCATGTTTTCGTTGGTATAGGAGCCCTCCGGGATATCCCCGCCGCCCAGGAGCAGGTCGCTCTTAAAATACTGGCCGATAAAGCCCAATGGAATTACCATGTGCTTGATTCCCAACCGCTTGCAGTTCTCCCTGGCATAGGAGATTTCCCGGGCATTATGCTTGGAACCATAGTCGAAGGAGACGGCCAGCGCAATGCTGTCCTTATACTCATACAGCAATGTGGTGCTGTCCAACCCTCCGGAATAAATCAACAGTGCCTTCATGATGGAGAATAACTCTTTATAAATCAATCACTTCCTAACATTCCTGTGTGCTTTTTTACGCACAGGGACTATACGTAAACTACTCAGTATCAACAGGTTGAAATCCAACCGCAAAAGTAGCGAGGATAGAAGAAACGGCCGTACGGGCCGATGCGACAGCTTCCACCACAGTCTTAGGACCCAGGATAAAGTCTCCGGCCACCCAAACATTGCCGAGACCTTCCACCTGGCCGCTTTCGGAGGTGACGGGCCAGCCCCACTCGTTCATGACAGCCGACGTTCCCTGGAACAAGTCGAAGTCCGGCTTCTCGCTGATGGCGGTCAGGAGGGTGTCACATTCCACAAAGTGGTCGGTTCCGTCGATGATGCGGGTAACCACGCGGCCACCGTCCTCCGGCACCACGTTCTCGCACTTGCGGAACACCACACCGCTGTCCTTCACCTCCACGGGGGCCTCGAACACCTCGAAGCGGACCCCGTCGGCCCGGGCCTCTTCCACCTCGACCGGATTGGCGGGCATGTTTTCGAAGGTCTTGCGGTAATAGACCCAGGTTTCTGCCCCCAGGCGCTGTGCGGTGCGGCAGGCGTCCATGGCCACATTTCCGCCGCCAATCACAATCGCCTTCTTCCCCAGTTCATAGGCATCGGGATCCTTGAGGAAAGACAGGGCCTGGACGGCCTTCTCCTCACCGGGAATATGCAGGGTGGCGGGCTTCTCCGCCCCGGCACCCACGAGTACGGCGTCGTAGCGGGAGGCCAGTTCACTGATACTGAGATCCTTGCCAATCTCTACCCCGCCCTTGAAAACGATGCCGGCATCGGCGAACATCTTCTCATACGCGTCTACATATTTCTTGTCCAGACGGAAGGCGGGAATACCATAGCGCAGCACGCCGCCTATGCGGGGATTGGCGTCCAGAAGGGTGACATCGGCTCCGGCCTCGTACAGCCAGAAAGCGGCGGCGATGCCCACGGGACCGGCCCCCACCAGGGCCACCCGCTTGCCTTCCAGCTCCCGGGAGCGGCGCTCCAGGTGGTGCTTGAAAAGGTATTCTTCCGATATCTCCTGCTCAATCTCGTACCAGCGGACCGGCACCTTTTTCACATTCAGTACGCAGTGGCCGTAGCAGAACTGCTTCCAGTCGCAGACCTGCGAGGTGACGGCGGAAAGGGGGTTGTTTCTCAGAAGCAGTTCCCCGGCCTGGTCCAGCTTGCCCTGGCGGTACAGTAGCATGCACTCCGGGATGGGAGTGTGCACCGGACAGCCCTGCATGGAGCATTTGGGCTTTTTACACAGCAGACAACGCAATGCTTCGTTATTCATATTTATGTGGTTAAGTGTCTATTTTGAAAACTTGCCGATTCTGGATGGAGCGGCCCAGCGTGAGGGAATCGGCATATTCAAGGTCATCCCCGAAGCCCAGTCCGCGGGCCAGGGAGGTCACCTTTACGCCCGTGGCCTCCACCTGCCGGTAAATATAGAAAGCGGTGGTCTCCCCTTCCACATCGCCGCTCAGGGCCAGGATGACCTCGGCCGATGCAGGGTTCTCCAGCGCCTTCACCCGCTCCGAGAGTTCCCGGATGGTGAGGTCTGACGGCCCCACGCCGGCGATGGGCGAAATGATGCCGCCCAGCACGTGATATACCCCGTGGTATTGCCCCGTGGCCTCGATGCTCATCACGTCCCGGACACTCTCCACCACGCAGATGGTGCGGTGGTCCCGGGTGTGGTCGGCGCAGATGGAGCAGATGTCCTCGTCGGAGATCATCCGGCAGCGACGGCAGTAGCACACGTCGTCCCGGAGCGCATTGATGGCGGCGGTGAAATGGTGCACATTCTCCTGCGGTTGCCGGAGCAGGTGAAGGGCCAGCCGGAGCGCACTGCGCCGGCCCACTCCGGGGAGCGAGCTGATGGAGTCGACCGCCTCCTGCAAGAGTTTCGAAGGGTACGTTTCCTTATACGGCATGATATGCGATCAGCCCCTCCATGGGTGTAGGATAAAACTTGGTGAAGTGGATGCCGAAACGCTCGCCCATCGGGACCAGCAGATTCCGGCAGGCATAGCCGAAACCGCCGATGACCCCCACGGGGAGCGGCTCGTAGCGAAGGATGGTCCGGCGGAAGAAGTTTTCGAAGTGGCGGGTCATCAGTTCCCGCACATAGGCCGACTGCTCATAGCGGGTGTGCACGAAAGGAGCGATGCTACCCAGGAAACGGGCCGGCGACTCTTCCCGGTAAACCCGGCGGACGAGGGTGGGATAGTCGGCCTGGAACTGCTCGCGGAATTCCGCAGCCAGTTCTTCCGGCACCAGGCCTTTGATATAGTCCGACAGAAATAGCTTTCCCAGCACCGCGGCGCCGCCCTCATCCCCCAGGATGAAGCCGCCGCTGTCGATGTGGCTCACGATGGATTCACCATCCCACTGGCAGGTATTGGAACCCGTTCCCAGGATGGCTGCGATGCCTTTTTCGTGACCGCAGACGGCGCGGGCCGCGCCCAGCAGGTCTGACGCATAGTGCTTGGGGACCCCGGGCAGCATCCGCTCCAGGCAAAGGTGCAAGGGAAGGGCCGACGCTTCCGACACGATGCCGGCGCCATATACAAAGACCTGGGTCACGCTGGCGCTATTGTCCCACTGCTTCTGGATTTTGCGGATGGAACGGATGGCCTCATAGACCACCTCCCCCACTTTCTGCGGGTCTGCCTGCGAGAAATTGATGCCCGAAAGCGTAATCTCCCGGTGCCAGCCGCCTTCCGAGATGCACCAGATAGATTTGGTGGCACCGCTGTCTACGATAAGGTTCATACGACAAGCTCTCCGTTTTTCTTCCAATGGAAATAACCATAGATGGCCGACAGGATATAGGCCACATACAGAAGTGCCATCCAATACTGGCCCGTGAGGATGCACAGGGTGGTGGTGAACACATCGGCCACAATCCACAGCAGCCACTGCTGCAGATAGCTCTTGACCAGCCACCAGGTGGCGATGACACTGAG
Source organism: uncultured Bacteroidales bacterium (assembly GCA_947168525.1). Lineage (GTDB taxonomy): Bacteria > Bacteroidota > Bacteroidia > Bacteroidales > UBA932 > Cryptobacteroides. The sequence goes on along the minus strand of CAMVMG010000010.1, from coordinate 8,633 downwards.
CACGGTGGCGATTCCGTCCAGCTGGGGAACGCTGTCCCCAGCCGCACGCAGCAGCTGGATAACCACCACCGACCCCACCACGAACAGGACCGCGCTCACCAGCACGGTTTTCCCGCTCAGGCGGCTCAGGTGAATGGCGCCCTGCTCCACTTGGGTGCCGGCTTTCCGCCACTGGATAAAGCCCACCATCGACATGACAACATAGTAGATGTTCAGGGCCATGGAGGCCCACACCTGCTGATAGGCGAAACTAATGGCACAAGCCAGGCTGGTGAGGAGCCCCACCACCCACATGGCGTTTTTCTGGAGAATCTCCAGTACCAGGTAAATTACGCCGGTAACCAGCGCAAACACCTCTATGGCTTGTATCCAGTCCACTTGCCGCAGTTTACTTTACTTCAATCAGTTCCACCACGAACTTGAGGGCGCTGCACGGCGGGATGCCGCGGGTGCCGGACTCACCGTAGGCCAGGTGATACGGCAGGTAGAGTTCGTATTTGGCGCCTTCGGACATCAGCTGAAGACCCTCGGTCCAGCCTTTGATTACCTGGTTGAGGCCGAACTCCGCAGGTTCTCCGCGCTTGTAGGAGCTGTCAAACACGCTGCCGTCCGGGAAGGTGCCCTCATAATGGCACACCACGGTGTCCGTAGCCTTGGGCTTACGGCCGGTACCTTCCTTGATTACCTTGTACAGCAGGCCGCTGCCGGTAGCCTTCACATTCATGTCCTTGGCAGCCTGGGCCAGGAACTTCTCCCCTTCCGCCCTGGCGGCGGCGCCGGCTGCGGCGGCACGCTCGGAGGTCTCTTTCTCCAGGTCTTTGTAGAAGGCTTCCAGGGCCTCGCCGGCTTCGTCCATGGAGATGGCGATGTTTTTGCCGGAGAGCATATCCTTGAGCCCTGCGAGGAAATCCTCCAGGTTGGGAATGTGGATGCCCTGCTGATAAAAGCTGGATGCCACACTCATTCCAAATGCATAACTCTTCTTGTCCATATCTTAATTATCTTGTTTTGTTTCTTTCACTTTTGTCCAGAGACGCTTCCAGCAGGGCTTTCGCGGCAGACCCGCCGGCCAGGTAGCCGGTGCAGAAGGCCAGTTGCAGGTTGTAGCCGCCGGTGTCGGCATCCATGTCCAGGACCTCACCGGCGAAGTACAGGCCAGCGTGCTGGCGGGATTCCAGGGTCTTGGCCACCACATCGGAGAGGCTCACGCCGCCCGCCGTGATCACGCTGCGCTCGAATCCCACGAAACCGACGATGTCCAGGCACCAGTCTTTGAGCGTAGCGGCGAGCGTGTCCACACTCACCTTAGGGTTGGTTTTGAGGAAAGCCAGCGTCAGGTTCCAGGGAATGAGTTTTCCCAGCATGATGCGGAACAGCCGCTGGAAACTCTGGCCCTTGGAGCGGTCATCGGCAATCACCTCTTCCCATTTCTGGTGCACATCGGCCGATAATTTCTCCAGCTCCACCGCGGGTTTCAGGTCAATGGAGACGGCTACTTTCTGCCCGTCGATGAGGGCTTTCACCGCCCGTCGGCTTACCTGGAAGCCCAGGGGCCCCTCCAGGCCGCCGTCGGTGAATTCGATGTCGCCGAACTCCTGCTGCACGGGGTCACCGCCCACCAGAAGCGTGAGCTGCACATTGTCCAGTTTGTTTCCGTTGAAGAACTCTCCCAGTTCCGACATAGGGACAATCCGCTCGATATGCTTGTCGAACTTGGGATACCATGACGGCAGCGGCGCAATCTTGCGTTCCTTGCTCTTGCCATAGACCGTACGGCCGCGAAACGCCGCCTTGATTTCTCCCTGCAGCGTTCCCTCTTCCTTATAACCGGCCGGCACCAGGGCCGTCAGCGAAGGGAAGCACCGGTCTATCCCGTGGCCCAGTTCCTCGGCCCAGAGGTAACCGTCTCCGGTAGAGCCGGTTCCGGGATACGAGAGGCCGCCCGTAGCCACGATTAGCTTCCGGCAGCTGTATTCCACTGGTTCGATGGTGATTTCCTCCCGCGTGGGAGCAGGCTTTCCGCTTCTGAGCTTGCGGGGATCGTCCACAGGAATCTTCACCTTCTTCCGGGTGGTCTGGACACAATCCAGGCTGTATCCCCGGGCGACAGGGTCAATGGTCTTCACCTCGCAGTCCGTCACAACCCGCACCCCGGCCAGGGTACAGGCCCGCAGGAGCGTATCCACTACATCGGCCGCACTGTGCGACTCCGGGAAAGCGCGGTCTCCCCGCTCCACCACGGAGCGCATCCCGTTTTGCCGGAACTTCTCCACCACCGCCTCCGGAGTAAGGTTGTGCCACGCCGGACTCACAAAATTCACATCCGTGCGAACATGGGACTGGAAATCTCCCCAGTCCTTCACATTGGTGAAGTTGCACCGGCCTTTACCGGTAATCATCAACTTGCGCCCCACCTTGGGCATCTTCTCCAGCACCACAACCGTGCCGCCGTCCGGAGTCTTGGAAAACTCCTCCGCCGCCCCGATGGCAGCCATAAGCCCTGCTGCTCCCCCGCCAATCACAATGACATCTGCTCGCATACGTTCTAACTGTTTATGTCTTTGTAGACAAGCCACAACAAACCTTCCCGCTCATAGCGGGATTTCTGTTTGCAAAAATACGGTTTTCAAAGATGGTCTGCAAATAAAGTTGGAAAGTTTTGGAAAAAAGTCTTATATTTGCAGTCCCGGTCCGTCACAACCGGTCAGGCCACTTTAGCTCAGTCGGTAGAGCAGCGCATTCGTAACGCGCAGGTCGTGAGTTCGAGCCTCATGAGTGGCTCACCAAAAAATCCAGCGGTTTTCGCTGGATTTTTTCGTATTCGTGAGGTAATCTCTCGCCCCCAACCAAACACGCGCGTGAACGCAAGTATCTGATTTCCATTGTTTTACACCTTTATCTTCCGCCCGAACCGCCTAAAGGCTTTTGTGTAAAACATTACAAATCAAGCACTTAATTTTGTGCACCCGACACGTCACGGAGGACACATTACAACACGTTTCGGGCCGATTTTGCGTAACGACATGTACCAAGGCGCCGGGAATCGTCCCCGGCGGCGGGAAGGCAGGGAGGAAGGGCAGCCGCTACCTACCGCCAGGGGTCGTCCTCGGCGGGGATGCGGATGTCGGAGAGGCACTGGATGTCGTTGAGGAACCACTGACCGGTGCTGGGTTTTTTGCGAAGCTTCACGGGGCGGGGGTTGTCGGCCCCGGAGGAGGTTACGTACAGGGTGGCCCAGTTCTCGTTGTCGAAGGAGTACTTGTTGGAACTCACCGTAATGGTGAAGGGCCGGGAAGGGGTGTAGTTGTTGTCGGGCGTAGCGCCCTTGAAGAAGGAGCGGGGCTTGTAGCCCTTGCCCTGCAGGCGGTCGCGGAGGAACTGCTTGCCGTAGGTGCTGGTGGGATCCGGGCCCCGGAGCACGTCCAGCATGGCGATGGTCCCGTCTACATCGGCCTCATAGTTGCACAACACCGCCAGGGTGAGCGCCACGGTGGCGTAGTTGTCCTGCAGGGAGGCTTCCGGCATAGCCTGAAGTTCCTCCACGGTGGTAGGGAGCTTCTCGAAGGTGAAAGTTTTACTCCTGTTGCCCGAGCCAAACAGCTGGGCCATTCCCGGCAGGGAGTTGAATAATAACGCACACATAGTTACCAGTCCTATAAAACGTTTCATAGTATGTATGGAATTATAAGGTTAATTCTCAATATCTTCCGGGGCCGAAGGGAAATCGCCCTCACCCCCCGAAGACTCACCATCCAGTTCGTTGACAGCCTCCCGGCAGGCGTCGATGGCAGCCTGTTCCGCCGCATCCTGCACCTCCTTGTCCTTGGCCAGCAGCGTGCCAATCATCTTCCGCGACGTCTTGAGCATGAAAAAATACAGCCCGCCGAACAGGGCGATGAGCGCGGCAGCGGCGGCCGAAACGGACGACACCATGAGCAGGGCGTCGAAGCAGCCGTGCAGCAGCATGGGAAGCAGGATGGCCAGGCACAGGTTCCGTGTCCGTGCCGACGGATGGTCGAAGCAGGCCTTGGCGTAATAATACCCCATCACCACGGCGAAGCAGAAGTGGCCGGGCACCGAAAACAGCGCCCGCATGGCCCCCACGGCCGCCCAGTCCTGGAAGTTCTGAATCAGGTACATGATATTTTCCAGTGCGGCGAAGCCCAGGCCTACGCAGGCGGCATACACAATCCCGTCCGTGTACTCGTCAAAGTAGCGGCAGCGGCGGAGGAAAAGCATCAGCAGCACAAACTTGGCCAGCTCTTCCGGCAGCCCGGCCCCAAAGAAAGCCACCCGAAGGTGCTCCCCCACCGTTTCCGGCATGGCAGGAACAACGCCCAGCCCCATCAGCGGGGCCGACACCAGCAGCGAAGCAAAGACCGACAGCATCCCGTACCCGAACGCCTTCAGAAGTTCCGGAACCGGTTCCCGCTGCAGGCTGTCCTTGTTGTAGATGAAATACAGCAGGCCCAGCGCAGGAGCAACAGCAGCCAGTATGACCAGTAAAAGCGGCATGACTATCGGATGTTCAGGAGTTTATGCGTTTGGAGCGAAAGGCGCCAGAGCGGATGTGCCAGCACATAGGAGACCACCTCCGGCACATTGGAGGAACCGTCGGCCCCGGCGCAAGGCTGCAAGAAATGCCAGGTGGCAGGGAAAGCGGCCCATCGCTCCGGATCCACGCCCGGAGCAAGGACCAGCTTGAGTTCGTCGGCCTTTTCCAATACCACCGTGCCGTTGCCGCTCAGGCCATGAACGTCCTCCTTGGGGCTGCAGGTAACCCAGTCAATCCCCGACGGGACCTCCCGGGTTCCATTGGTTTCCAGGTGCAGCGAATACCCCGCCTCATGCAGCAGGCCGGTCAGCCGCCCATCCACCTGCAAAAGCGGTTCCCCGCCGGTGAGGCAGACCCGGCAGACGCCCTGTGCGCCCGGCAGGGAGCTATTGGCCCCGGCAGCGCGGACCCTGGCCAGAATCTCCTCCGCTTCCAGCTGCTCCCCCGCCTCGTGGGCGGTGTCGCAGAACGGGCAGCGCAGGTTGCATCCGCTCAGCCGGACAAACACCATCGGCGTGCCGGTCCAGAAGCCCTCCCCCTGCAGGCTGCAGAATATCTCGTTGACCTTGTACATCTAGCGCTCGTAAGCCGCCATGTTCATCTCCGACTCCCACACCTCTACCTTGTAGGCATTCTCCACGTGGTCGCAGATCCAGCGGGCGATATTTTCCGCCGTGGGGTTGAAGTCGAACACATCGTTCAGGTTCTTATGGTCCAGCGCGCCCGTGATCTGCCGCTTGATGTGCGTGAAGTCCGTCACCATGCCGTCGGCATTCAGGGTTTCGCTCTTGCAGTATATCTTCACAATCCAGTTGTGCCCGTGCAGTTCTTCGCACTTGCTCTCATAAGAAAGATTGAGGGCATGGGCCGACGATATTTCCAGTCTCTTGCAAACGTAGTACATATCCGCTCTTTTTCGCAAATATAATCATTTTACCGGAGTTTTGCATCAGGTGCGTGCTGCCCGGCGGCCCGGCTCCGGCTCACCATCACCACGCCGCCCACCACCAGCAGGGCCGACAGCACCTTCTGCCAGGTCAGCGTGTCCAGGCCCGTCCAGATGCTCACCACCGCCGCAATGATAGGCTGCAGGTAGGAATACATGCTCACCAGCGTAGGCCGGATGAAGCGCTGCCCGTACGGAATCAGGAAATACGCCACAAACGTCGCGAAGAACACCAGATAACCAATCTCCCAGCGCACCAGCACCGGAATGGCACCGAAATCCGTGGTCAGCAGGCCCCGGGCCGAGATAGGCAAAGACAGCAGCAGCGAAAACAGGAAGCTCCACTTCATGAACGTGACCACGCTATACTTGGAGATCAGCGGCCGGAAAAGGCCCAGGTAGAAAGAGAAACTGAGGCTGTTCACCAGCAGCAGCACCACGCCCATAGGCTGGGTGGCCGCCGCCCCGCCCTGGTGTACCGAATTGAAAATCAGGAACAGAATGCCCGCGAAGCTCAGCGACACGCCCCCGGCCTTCATGCCGGTGATGGGCTCCCGCAGGAACAGGAAGGCAAAAAGCATGGTGAAAATGGGGCCCAGCGTGCCAATCACCGCCGTATCGATGGCCGACGACATGGTAATGGCCATCAGGAAGGTCATCTGCGGCAGGAAAAGGCCGAAGAGCGACGCTGCGGCGATTTTCCCGAAATCTTTCCGCTCCACCCGCTCCCGGGGCACGAACAGCGAAATGGCCCAGAACAGCGCCGTGGCGCCGATGGCCCGCAGGGTGAACAGCACATAGGGCGACACCGTGCCGGAATTGGCGATATCCTTGCAGAATACAAGGTTAAGTCCAAAGATGGTATACGCGGCTGCAATGGAAAGGTGGCCCCGCAGCTCCGGACCAATGACACTGTTCTTGTTCATGCGGCAAAGATACGGATAAAAATCAAATCGCAGGCAGGGTTTCCTCCCGCCATAAACGTTCGAAGACCTGCCGGAGGGCGGGCTCGTCGCCGATCAGGTGCCGCAGCTTCTCCAGGGCGGCGGCGTTGGGCGACTCCGGAATCCAGAGCTTGAGATAGCCGCCATAGTAGTATTTCTCGTGCAGATGCGCCAGCGTACGCTCCCAGTAGCCTTCCTTCTCCAGCACAGGATAGTGCTCCAGGCCGAACTGGATCGTGCGGCGGATGATCTGCTCCGGCTCGATAAGGCGGTCGGCCTCGGCCACCAGAGAACCGTAGAGGCTGCGGGGTTCGTGGTCGGAGCTGGCCCGGTGGTCCTCCGCCGCCTGGGCGATCAGTTCCACCTGCTCCGGAGAAAACCATCGGCCCAGTTCCGGGAGGCTGCGGATAATCCGGCCGCTCTCCAGATGATGCCTGGCGCGGTCTGCGGCAAGGCCCAGGTCGTGACAGGCGGCCGCGGTGTAAAGCAGATTGCGGTCTACGGGATAATAGGCCGACATCTGCAGGGCCCGCAGCACCACGCTCCGGGCGTGGTCTTCCCGATGCGCCTTGTCGAAGGCGGCATAGCGCGGGATGATCTGCTCCTCCAGGAAAGCCGTCAGGGCAGGGTCTGTGTCCAGCAGGGCGGCGGCGACCCTGGGAAGCAGCTGCACATCGGCCGGAAGCCAGTCCACCGAATGGAGGGTGTCGTAGGAGAGCCAGCGGGCGGCTTCGTGCTCCATCAGGTGGAGGGACGCGCCCTCGAGGGTGCACAGAAAGCAGTGCATGTGCAGGTGGAAGTCCGGGTAATCCCAGTCAATCGTGTGCAGGAGCGGGCCCACACCGACCTCCGTGTCCAGCTCTTCCCGGATCTCGCGGACCAGGGCCTGCTCCGGCGTCTCCCCCGCCTCCACCTTGCCGCCGGGCCACTCCCAGTAGTCTTTCCAGGGGCCGTAGCCGCGTTGGGTCGCAAACACTTTGTTATCCCGGCGGATGACGGCCGCCACCACTTCGATCGATTTCATCTTGTGCTGTACTTGGTTTTCCACGCTGCAAATATAGCCGTTTTTGCGTATCTTTGCACCCGGAAAAGCCAGGGAAAAGCAGACTGGCGGCCAGAACATCCCGGAAATCAATCGCACAAATGGAAACCAAAGTTGTCATATTCGACCTGGACGGCACGCTCCTGGATACCCTGGAAGATCTTTCTGCCGCCGTAAACCACGCTTTAGCACAACGCAGCCTCCCCCTCCACAGCCTGGAGGAATACCGCGGCATGGTGGGCCACGGCGTCCGCAACCTGGTGCGCCAGGCCCTCGAAAAAGCGCTGTCCGCCGCACCCGCCGGAAAGCTGGTCTCCGCCGGAAGGCTGGTCTCCGGAACGCCCTCGGAAACCCTTGTGGATGCCGCCCTGGCCGACTTCAAAGCCTATTACACCGCCCATATCAGCGACCGCACCCGACCCTATCCCGGCATGCAGGCCCTTCTGTCCCGGCTGCATGCGCGCGGGGTTCAGCTGGCCATCGCCTCCAACAAATTCCAGGCGGGCACCGAGCGCCTGGTGGCCGAATTCTTCCCCGGCATCCCCTTCGTAGCCATCCTGGGCAACCGCGAGGGCTACCCACTAAAGCCGAACCCGGAAATCGTACGCGAAGTGCTCCGCCAGACCGGCGTCTCCCCTTCCGGGGCCGCCATGGTCGGCGACTCCCTCACCGACATGCGAACGGCAGCAGGCGGCGGCATCCGCGGCATCGCCGTCAGCTGGGGCTATCGAACCCTGGAAGCATCGGCCGACTACTCGCTGGTAACATCCGTCCAGGAACTGGAAGGCGCCCTGCTGAGAGAGGAAACACCCCGCGCCATCGAGGTACGCGGCGCCCAAGTTCCGTAATGGCGCTGGAAGTGTTCCGAACGCTCATCGCCGCATGCTCTGCTAGCGCCACGGGTCAGTTCCTGTAAACCCTGACTTCCTGTAAAGCCTGACTTAGTTAGGGTGCACTTCACGGTGCACCCTACAGGGGGTGCTGCCGGGCTAGGGTGCACTTCACGGTGCACCCTACAGGGGGTGCTGCCCGGCTAGGGTGCACTTCGCGGTGCACCCTACGGGGGTGCTGCCCGGCTAGGGTGCACTTCGCGGTGCACCCTACAGGGGGTGCTGCCCGGCTAGGGTGCACTTCACGGTGCACCCT
>CAMVMG010000009.1 GCA_947168525.1 uncultured Bacteroidales bacterium | reverse complement strand
TCGAGACCAACGACTGGCTAAACAAAAATGGGTGACGCATTGATAAAGTCAGGAAGTAAGAAAACCCGTGGAGGCTTTCTGCTTGTGGTTCAGCGCATTAAAAAAATACCCTGCTGTCAATATGCAGCAGGGTATTCTATTAAGTGACTAAGGGTCAATTATTTCAGCCCTTTCTCAATCTGATTGGCAATGGAGAGCCAGTGGGCCTTGGTGGCGGCGTCTCTGCCCTTGCCCTTGGCGGCCTTCTTCTGGATCTCCAGGAGCTGCCCCAGCAGGAGGGCGCGGCTGCCGGAATTGGCCGATGCATCACTCTTCACCACGTTGAGGGCGGTGGTCACGTAGCGCTGCTGCAGGTAGCGGCGGTAGCTGTCGGCCTTGCCTCCCTTGTCCAGCTCGGTGAAAACCATACCGTAGAGGTCTTCCAGATACTCTTCCGGGGTGTAGTTGCCGGGGCCGTACTGGGCGAACTGCTCCATGCGGTCCAGCTTGGCGGTGCTCACCAGAGCGCTCACGACGCTGTTTACGATGGGATACAAGTTGTTGTCCGGACGGTCGGTGATGTTGAAGATGTAAGGCACGTCCACCAGCCAGGCGGGCTTGTTGAAGACCTGCTCGTTCAGGAAGTTGAGGGCCCTTTTCTGGCGTGCTTTGGGGACGGGCTCGTACTTGGGACCGGCTTCCTCGATACTCTTGTTGGTGATGAAGCGTCCGCCGATGTTGGCGGCCACATGGCCCATATAGCGGTTGAACTGGCCGGTGACGGCGCTGTACATCCGGCTCACGTTCTCGTACTGGTCGCCCTCTTCCTTGTTCCATTCGGGAATCTGGCCGATCATCCGCTTCAGATTCTGGATACCATAATTGCTGGCAGCCACAGCGTCGTCGGAGAGGTCCTCGGTCAGGGCGCGGGGATCCCCGTCACGGCCCTCGCCGCCGAACCACAGGCGGGGATTGTCGGCAAGGCGGGCGACGATGACCTTGTTCCAGTACAGGTGGTCTTCCTTGGAGGTCTTGAAGTAAGTGGGGGTATAGCCGAACTCGATGGCCCACTTGTCGTAGTCGTTGATGCGCGGGTAAATGCCCTCCTTGGAGATATTGTCCTCCGGCTGGGCCACGTAGTTGAAGCGGGCGTAGTCCATGATGGAGGCGGTGTGGCCGTTCTTCTCCACCCATTCCTTGTTGCGGAGGTTCTCGACAGGAGTCCTGCTGCTGGCGCCCATGTTGTGGCGCAGGCCCAGGGTATGGCCCACCTCGTGGGAGGACACAAAGCGGATGAGGTCTCCCATCAGCTCTTCGTCATACTTGATTTTGCGGGCGCGGGGGTCGATCATGCCGGCCTGCACCTGATACCAGTCGTGTACCAGGGTCATCACATTGTGGTACCAGCCGATATGGCTCTCGAGAATCTCTCCGGAGCGGGGGTCGTGCACGTTGGGGCCGTAGGCGTTGGCAATGGGAGAGGCCAGGTAACGGATCACGGAGAAACGGGCGTCTTCCAGGCTCATGCCCAGTTCCTCGGCATTCTCCGGCCATTCCTCGGCGTGGATGGCGTTCTTCCAGCCGGCCTGCTCAAAGGCTTTGGCCCAGTCGTTTACACCGGCGATCAGGTACTTGCGCCACTGTTTGGGGGTAGCGGGGTCAATGTAATAGACAATGGGCTTGATGGGCTCCACCAGCTCTCCGCGCTGCTGCCGTTCACGGTCTTCGGGACGGGCTTCCAGACGCCAGCGGGTGATGTACCGGATGGTCTCCACACCCTGCTGCTCGTCGGAGAAATGGCTGTAACCGCCGGCGAAATAACCCACGCGGGAGTCGAACCAGCGCGGCTGCATGGGCGTTTCCGGGAGCAGGAGCATGGAGGTGTTCAGCACCAAGGTAACCGCGCCTGCCTGGCGCCCGGCGGGAAGGGGCTGGGCACGTTGAGGACCGCCCTGACCCATGCCGCCTTGCGGCTGGTTATAGGAATAAGTCTTTGTTACAGTGATTTCCGTATTGATAGGATAGCTGCGGATGCTGTTGATGAAGGAGGCGTCGTTCTTCAGGCCGCCCAGGTTCCCGGCCCTTTTGGTGCCGGCGTCCAGGGAAACCACCTGCACGTCGCTCTCGAAAAGGGAATTCACCTTGATGCGGGTGGTACCGGGGGTGCTGGTCTTCTCCGGCTTGAAGGATGCCACGATGGGATTCTCGGAGCTGACCTGCACGGCCTTATAGATAATCTGGTCCTTGTCGGCCTGGATGGTGAGCACGTCGGCCCTTAAAAGGAGGTTGCCGTTGGTTCCCTTCTCCCAGTAGAGCATGCTCTCGTTCACCTCTTCACCGCCGTAGGTGCCGGCGCCGGGGGTGTTGCTCACATAGCGGGTCACCGCCAGGATCCGGCGGCCCAACAGGCTGTCCGGAATCTCGAAGTACCAGTCTTTTTCGTGTTGGGCGACGCCGAAGAGTCCGGGTTTGAAGTTGAGCTCAGGAGCGTCCTCTTTCTTCTCGGCAGGGGCTTCTTTGGCGTCTTTGGCGGGTGCTCCCGCGCGCGGACCCCTTCCCTGCGCTTGTGCCGAAAAGCAAATAATCGCCAGGGCAGACAATACGGTAAGAATCTTCTTGTCCATAGTAGTAAGTGTTTTATGGCTGTGAAGTTAAATAAAATATTTTAAAAAAGGAAATATCTGTCTTATTCTTCCTGACGCGCCTGGTTCACAGGGATGGAGCGGCCGTCACTGTAGGCCGCGATCCGCGCCTGAGGAAAGCCGGCCTTCCGGACCCGGTTCAGCTGCCGCAGGGCGGCCCGGTATGTGGGAAAAAGGCCTGCATAATAAGCATAGCGCAGGTTGGCGTTGAGCCGCTCGTAAACCGGGGAGATTCCGTTTAAGTCCTCTATCCTCAGCCGGGCGGCCGATGTACACAGATAGATCTGATACACAACCCCTTCCGGCAGTACGGCATCTGCTGCAAAGCTGCCGTCGGCCCCTATGGAAAAGCGGATGCTGTCCTGCTCGGGGGCCAGGGAGATGTCCAGGGGCCCGCCCATCGGCCGTTTCCGGAAATGGAAGGACGAATCTGCAGATACGGATCCCGTGTCTTCCCCAGAGGACGGAACGCCCCTTCTGAGAAAGGCCGACTCAACCCTGCGGATCTCTTCCTGCACCGAGGCAATCCTGCGCCGCAGGGGGCTCAAGGCCGTTTCCCGCTCCTGGATCTGGCTTTTGAGGGCGGCTGTTTCCGTCTCTGCCGCCTGCACCAGACGAGTCTTCAGGGCATCCAGGTCTGTCTCTCGCCGGTACAGGGAGTCCCGGAGGGTGCGCAGCTCGGCCATCTTGCGCATGTACAGGCGCGTGTCAGTCGTGCCGAAGCTGCGTTCGCGGACGGCAGATGCTTCCGAAGGCTCCAGCAAGGAGAGTTCTTTCAGCGCTTCCGGGTCTTTGAGAGGAGCGCGGAACGGGGACTCCTCGTATTCGACGGCATAGACATAGATGCTGTCGGCCCCGCAGTCCCGGTTGGAGGCGAAAAGGGTATATTTCCCGTCTTCGGAATCGGCCATCAGGAAGTCGTCCCAGGGGGAATTGAAGGGGAAGCCCAGGTTTACCGGTTCTCCCCAGGTGGCGTTGGCCTCGTCCCAGGTAGCGGCGTACAGGTCCAGCCCGCCCATCCCGTCCAGTCCGTCGGAGGCGAAATAGAGGGTGTGTCCGTTGGCCGACAACATGGGAAACACCTCAGTGCCAGGAGACAACAGGGATTCAGAAAGGTGTCGGGGAGCGCGCCAGGCCGAGTCCAGGTCTTCGGAAAGGAAGAGGCTCCGAGCACCGGAAGCGTCCCGGGCCGAGAAATACACCACGTCCTCTCCGTCCTTCAGATACACCGGAAACTTTTCTTCCCGGTCCAGGGGACTGGGGGAGGGATGCCATGCCCTCTCGGGCAGGGGATAGTAGAGGAAAAAGTCTTCGCGGGAGAACTTCTGCCGGGCCACCACCCGCGGCTTGGCGCAGTTGCCGCTGAGACCGATGGCGCGGCGGACCTGGTTCAGTTTATTTTTGGGAACCGCCTCTCCAGCCGACAGGTAGGCCTGGAGCGCCTCATCGAATCGGTAGGCGCGGAAAAGGCTGTCTGCCTGTTCCAGTATCCGGGCCGATGAATGTCTTTCCTGCCCCAATAAGGGGAAGGATGCCACCAAAAGTGCCAGGATTACGGAGAAAAACGGCTTTTGCATACGAGTTTTAGTCTGCAAAAATACGAAATAGTTGCGAGAAAGTTCGGTATATCAGAAAAAAATCGTAAATTTGCACCCTATTTTGCCGTAGTGTCTAATGATGCTACGTGCTGTATAGTGAAAACATATAAAATTTTAAAGATAAATTAACATGCAAAGCAAAGGTTGGATCAGATTTGTTGCCATCCTGCTCGGTATCGCCAGCATCTGGCAGCTCTCCTTTACGGCCGTTTCCCGTATTCAGGAGAGTAAAGCTGCAAAGTATGCAGAACAGCAGGCGCAGCAGTTTGTAGAATCAAACAACATTGCCCCGGAAATCCGTGAATTTGCACTGGATTCCGTGGCCAACATCAGAAACAGGGCCTACATTGACTCCATCAGCGCAGAGAAGGTTTTCCTGGGATACACCTATCAGAGTGTAAAGGAAAAGGAAATCAACCTGGGTCTGGACCTCAAGGGCGGTATGAACGTGATGCTGCAGGTGCAGCTGGAAGACCTGGTGAAGGCCCTTTCCGGAAACAGCACGGATCCGGACTTCGTGGCAGCCCTCGCCCAGGCCAAGGCCAATAACGTGAACTCCAGCCAGGATTTCATCGGCCTGTTCGAGGAAGCCTGGATGCAGGTGGCTCCCACCCGCCGTCTGGCAGAGGTGTTCGGCACCTACGAGCTTCGCGACAAGATCAAACCCGAATCCACCAACCGCGAGGTTGTGGACGTGATCCGCGCAGAGGCCAAGAGCGCCGTTGACAACTCCTTCAACGTGCTCCGCAACCGTATCGACCGCTTCGGCGTCACCCAGCCCAACATCCAGCAGGTAGGAAGCTCCGGCAAGATTCTCATCGAGCTTCCGGGCGTCAAGGATCCTGAGCGTGTGCGCAAGCTCCTGCAGGGTACCGCCTCCCTGGAATTCTGGCCCACTTATCAGGGCAACGAGGTAGACCTCTATTCCGTAGACGCCCGCGTGGCGGAAATCCTGGGCAATCTCGGTGACAGCACCGCAGTGGCCAATCCGCTGTTCCAGGTGCTCTCCCCTTCCGGTTGGGATAACGCCTGCATCGGCTTTGCCGCCGGTGTGGATACCGCTACCGTAAACCGCTACCTGGCCATGGCCGAGGATGTCCTCCCGCAGGGCTTCCGCGGCATGTGGTCCGTCAAACCCACGGATCTGGTGAAGGGCAGCAACCTCTACGAACTGGTTGCCATCAAGGCCACCTCCCGTGACGGCAAGGCTCCGCTGGACGGTGGCGTGGTTACAGACGCCCGCGTGAACTTCAACGCTGCCCAGCAGGGCGGAAGCGGTGCTCCTTCCGTGTCCATGACCATGAACGCAGAGGGCGCCTCCATCTGGGCCCGCCTCACCAAGGACAATATCGGTAAGCAGGTTGCCATCGTCCTGGACGGTCTGGTATATTCCTATCCTACCGTGAACACCGAAATCACCGGCGGTTCCTCCGAGATTACCGGTAACTTCGACATCAAGGAAGCCGAAGACCTCGCGAACGTGCTCAAGTCTGGTAAGCTCCCCGCCCCTGCCTCCATCATCCAGGAGCAGGTCGTGGGTCCTTCCCTGGGTAGCGCTTCTATCCGCGCCGGTCTCATCTCCTTCCTCATCGCCTTCTGCCTGGTGCTCATCTACATGCTGCTGTTCTACCGCGGCGCAGGTGTCATCGCAGACATCGCTCTGCTGTGCAACGTGCTGCTGCTGTTCGGCGTGCTCGTGAGCTTCGGCGCCGTCCTCACCCTGCCGGGTATCGCCGGTCTGGTCCTGACGCTGGGTATGGCCGTGGATGCCAACGTGATCATCTACGAGCGCATCAAGGAAGAACTGGCCGCCGGCAAGGGCTTCTCCAAGGCCGTGGCCGACGGTTACAAGAACGCCTACTCCGCTATCATCGACGGTCAGGTGACCACCCTCCTCACCGGTATCATCCTCTATATCTTCGGTTCCGGTCCGGTCCAGGGCTTCGCCACCACCCTCATCATCGGTATCATCACTTCCGTTCTCACCTCCATCTTCATCACGCGCATCATCTTCGATGACCGCATCGCCAAGGGCAAGACCGTTTCCCTGTCCAGCAAGTGGAGCCAGAACTTCCTCAAGAACACCCATATAGACTTCATCTCCCTCAAGAAGTGGTCCTACATCATCTCCGGTGCCCTCATTGTTATCTCCATCGCCAGCATCGCCTTCAAGGGCTTCAGCTACGGTGTAGACTTCACTGGCGGCCGTACTTTTGTGGTCCGCTTCGACCAGGCTGTCACCGCCGAGCAGGTCCGTTCCGCCGTGGAGGCCGCCTTTGAGCAGGCTGCCGCCGCTGCCGGCGAAGACCAGTACTCCGTAGAGGTAAAGCAGTTCGGCGGAGACTCCCAGATGAAGATCACCACCCAGTATAAGAACGACACCGAAGACACCGCAGTGGATGCAGAGATCGAAGGCATCCTCTTCCAGGCCCTGAAACCGTTCTATGCAGAGAACATCGCCCTGGAAGACTTCACCTCCACGCTGGAGAACCCCAACGGTATCATCTCCTCCGACAAGGTGGGTCCTACCATCGCCCGCGATATCACCCGCAGCGCCTTCATCGCCGTCTTCCTGGCCCTGATCGTAATCTTCAGCTACATCGCCCTGCGGTTCAAGGGCTGGACCTGGGGTCTCGGCGGCGTTGTCTCGCTGGCCCATACCGCCCTCATCGTGATTGGCTTCTTCTCCCTGTTCAACGGTATCCTGCCGTTCAACCTGGATGTGGACCAGACGTTCATCGCGGCTATCCTGACCATCATCGGTTACGCCATCAACGATAACGTGGTTATCTTCGACCGTATCCGTGAGCAGAGGGGCCTGCACCCGAAGGACGACTTCAAGAGCACGGTGAACACCGCTCTCAACGCCACCCTTACGCGTACGGTGAACACCTCCGTATCCACCCTCCTCCCGATGCTCGCCATCGCCATCTTCGGCGGTGAAAGCATCCGCGGTCTGGCTGTGGCCCTGTGCCTGGGTGTGATTATCGGAACCTACGCTTCCATTATGATCGGTACTCCCATTATGTACGACGCCACTATGGCTGCCGCCAAGAAGAAGGAAGAGAAGTAACAGCCGTAACGGCTTTCTACGACATTCCGTCCACAAATCTGGCCGATTTCGTGGACGGAATGCTTTTTTACGGTGTCCCATCCACGTTTTCGGGGCGTTTTCGTGGATGGAGGGGGAGGGATTATTGCTGCTGCTTGAGCCAGGCTGCGGGGGAGAGGCCGGTGAAAGCGGTGAAGTTGCGATAGAAGGTGGCGTTGCTGGGGAAGCCGGCGTCCTCGGCCAGGGCGGTGATCTTGGCGTTGGGATTTTCCTTCAGGAGGCGCTGGACGTAACGGATGCGGTATTCGTTCACAAACCTCTTGAAGGAGCCGCCGTAAGTGCCGCTGATGCAGCCGCGGACATAGGCCACGTTGGTACCCAGTTCGGCCGCCAGGTCTTCCACCTTGAGGTCCGGACGCTTGAACAGCTCCTTCTCCTCCATGAGGGTTTGGATGCGCGTCATCATGTCCGTAAATACCGTCTCACGGGCCGATTCCGGCTCTTTGCGGGCCGATTTGCGGTTTAAGCGCAGGGCAATGAGCACAAGGGCGGAGGCGAACAGGATTCCGCACAACAGGCCAAGCAGCCAGGGCAGGCGGCTCTTTTCCGGCAGGGGCTCCGTGTGAAGGATAAAGGCCGATGCAATGGGATAGTACTCGTCCAGCCCCGGCCGGCCGCCCATAAAGGCTATACGGCCACCCGGAAGGAGCACCGGATTCATGGTGTAGGGCCCCGGGAGGTCTTCCGGCAAATCGGCCCGGTACAGCGCAACGGGGGCTTTTCCGCCGCGGAGAGCCTTCCCGTATTCCACCTTGGTAACGTAGATCCGGTTCATTCCCAGGATGCTCTGGACTATCCAGGCGCAGGAGTTCTCCCTATCGGCCAAAAGGACCAGGTGGTTGGTAAGTTCCTCTCCCTCAGGTCCTTCTAATGACAGAGGACGCTCCGTTTCCAGAACGGAGAAATCCTCCCCAATCACCTTGATGAGCCCCGGCTGTCCATCGGCCTTGCGGATGGCGGGGAAGAGCCATGCGTAGCCGCCAACGGCTTCGTCGCCAATGAAGAACTGGCTCATCTGTATGCCGTCGCCTGTGTTCCAGTTTTCCCATTCCCGCAGCAGCGGAACCTCGAAGGGTTCTCCCTGCAGGCGCTCTGCCATGGGCTCCAGCTTTTCATCCTGCGTGCCGGCGCCGCTGAAGATAATGGCATTGTCCGGAGACGTCTGGAAAATAAAGGGTGAAACCCGTTGCAGGGCCGATCTCCTCACGGTGGCGGGACCTTCCGGGACGGAATAGCTGGAGGTATAGTCGGCATAATACCAGTTTCCGCTGATGAGCACGGTTCCGTCGGTCAGGCGGGCTGCCGTGGGACGGGTACGCCGCTGATCCATGATGGGAAGCGGGGTGAAGCTGTGGGTGAGGGCGCTATACAGTTCCACGCCCTGGGTCTGGCCTTCGCCGAAGGCCTCGGCGCAGCCACCGCCCACCAGGATTTCTTCCGGGGAGAGCACTACGCCAAAGCCGTAATCGTGAGGGAAGTAGCTGTCAATCAGGTGCCACTCTCCGTCGCTGTAATACTCGGCCGTGTTGGTGGGGATGAATCCGGTGGTATGCCCGCCAATCACCGTAAGTTCCCCGTTCACAAGCGCCGCCGTGTGCGCATTCCGGGGAACATTCAGGTCCGGCAGCCGCTCCACGGACATCGGGATGCACTTTCCTTCATTTCCTGCCTGACCGGGACCCGCTGCCGGTCCGGCACCTCGCGTGCAGGCGGCGAGGAGTATGGCCAGGGATATGAGAGGAAGCAGCTTCATCCCCATAAAGATAAGGAATTTTGCTTATTAATCCGTAACAGGGCGGATGGGTAACCCGGTGTTGCGGTAGGAATAGGACGACCAGTCCACGCCACCCAGGCTGAAACCAAAGCTGTGGGCCATAAATACTTGATTGCTCCGGGTAGAGCACCAGAAGGATCCTCCTTGATGCACAAAGGGATAATTGAGGGTCGTTCCCGTCCTATAGCCTTGCCAGGGGAGAAAGATGCTTGCGGCATATCCGGCATGCCTGCTGGAGATACGATGACCGAGATCGACATTATTCTCTCCTTCCGTGACCCAGTTTCCTTGGGATTTCAAGCCTTCCATAGCTTCATACATATTGGGGATCCGCCAGTCTCCGCCCAATAGTACGTTGGCGGCATCGTCCATGAGTTCAAGCGTAATGGCATCTGTATAAGAGTCTATATAGCCAAGATACTTTTTGAAGGTGTTGCCGTTGTCGTCTGTGTATCTGGTATAGGAAGCCCAGCTGTAGCCGCTCTCTTTTCCGGTCTTCCAGGCTGGCGTTTCGGCCTGGGGGTCGCCTGTATAATATGGCTCTATATCTCCCCAGGCATAATAATCTCCCGCTTCTTTCTCGGAGGCCGCACCAAGGTTTTTCTGTGCCCAATAAACCCGTTTGCCGCGGACATCGATACCCAGATCAAGGGGAATATAATCCGTAACGGGATCCCAGTCGCCGATGACTGGAAGTTTCAAGGCACGGCCCTCGGAAACGCCTCTGTAGAAAGTCTTTCCTGTATAGGATTTCTTGTAATAACTGCCATCCCAGCCGCCTGCCACCAGTGTGAAGTGATAGTCTTTGCTGACATTCCGTGCACCCTCCGCCAGAATGCCGCTGAACAGGTATCCCCCTCCGTACACATAGCCTGGCAGAGGGGCGCCTGTGGCGCTGGTGGTGTGTGAGATGGTCCCGTCGGCTGCAATGGATGCAATGCCTTGGGGAGTAAGATTCTTATTTCTCAGTTCGATTACGTCTCCGGGAGCCGCATCTGCTTTATCGATGAAGAACTGCACATACCCTTCCGGAATCCGCATGTCGAAGTTTCCGGAGACGGTGCCGTCTGTGACGGTATAGTCAAGGGTGGCTGTCAGATAATAACTATAGAATGTAGCGCTGAAAGCAAACGCATCGCCGGCAGCTGATACCGTCGCATCTTTGCCGAAGGGAAGAAAGACAGCCCGCATAGTGCCGGTGGCGTTTTCCGCCAGGCCCAGGGAACCGGCGGAGGCCCCGTTCATTTCAACCGTGGTCCACTTCGTCCCGTCATAACTCATCTTGAGATATTTGGGTGCAGGCACATTGTCGAAGAACACAAAGATCACATCTTCGTTTTCCCATCCGGTCTTTACTGCTTTGGTCGACGTGCCGTCAGGATGGGTCGCGCTGAGGTTGAAGGTTATCTGGCCGGGCGTGGTGTCCTCGGGAGAACTTATGTCCAAAACATGTTTGGTGCAGGCGACAAGTGCCAGGGCGGCGAGGGCCGCAAAAATCATTTTTTTCATCTTCATACCCTCCATTACAATGTTTCCTCATCGCCGAAACCCGTAAAATCGGGGCGCGGGCTCTGACAAATTACACCTTCATTTCTCACCTCCACGGCATCCGCCGTGGGGCTCACATACTGTTCTTTGTGTTTTGTTTCCATATAAGTATTTGGTTGTTTGATTATTCTTAGCCGCCAAAAGTAACCAAAACCCTCCGGACCATTTGTCTCATGGACCGGAATCCTGTTCTCATATTTGTAACATTTTTGAGAAGGCAGCTTTTGATGCAATCATATTGATACTCCGGGGAAAACCCTTCACTCCCCTCCTGAAACAAAGCGATTCCGTAGCCTTATGCATGGCCGGAAGCGCTTCCCGAATGATTTAACAAATCGGGACACGGGTTTTGTGAGGGTGGGACAAGAGGAAGAGCCTTGTCGCTTATCTTCGTATTCATTAACTGCACGTAGAAATGGAGACTATCAGCAAAGCACTTTATGAAGCGCCTATGACCCAGGTCCTTGACCTGGTCACGGAAGGCGTGGTCTGCCTCAGCGGCGGAGAGTATCCCGGGTGGGACCAGGAAGTCATTTAACGGAGGACTAAGCGATGAAAAAAGCATTTATACTTTTATGCATGGTCGCGGGGCTGGTGTCCTGCGCCAAGGAAGCTTCCGAGCAGGAAAACATGCCGCAGGCCGGCGTCCCGATGACCTTCAACGTGACCGTACTGGAGACCAAGGCCGCCAAGACCGACTGGGCCGACGGAGACAAGATATACGTCTTCTTCAACGGCTTGGAGACCAAATACCTGATGCTGGAACGCAGCAGCGGTGCATGGACAAACACCTCCGGCGGCGGCACGCTGCTGGACACCGACTTCAGCGGCCTTGGCACCAAGACGCTCACCGCCGTGCATTTCCCCGTGGATGTGGCCGTGGCCTATGCTGACAGCAAGTTCTCCTTTACCAGCGGCGGCAAGCCGGTGTATAACTACTACCTGTTCGAAACCGGCAAGGACTATACTGTGGACGGTACCACTGTAACCGCCACGTTATCGATGGGCAAGCCCGCCGACATGGTGCAGATCCACGTGGCAGGCATCCAGGCTAACGTGTCCGACTACACCTTCGGCTGCACGAAGATAAAGCCGGTGGCCTGTGCCAGCGTGGGCACCGATGGTGCCATCACCGAAAGCGTCCTGCAGGCCGGCGCCCGCCTGAGCGGCATTGCCGATGCCGACGGCGGCATCTTCGCCGGGGGGCTCGTTTATCCCGGGGAGGAGAAGGACTACAAATTCACGGTGGCCAGCGACGAATATCTTTACACCCTCACCCGTACCGGCAAGGCCCTCACGGCCGGTAAGATGTACAATTTTCCGGCGCTGACCGACGGCACCAACTGGACCGTCACCGCGGCCCCCGACCTCTATGTGGACCTGGGGATTGAAGTGGGTGGCAAGAAAATTTACTGGGGGAAATGCAACCTTGGCGCCACTACCGAAACCGACTACGGCAGTTATTTCTCATGGGGAGAGGTCACCGGCTATACTGAAGGGAAAACGAAGTTTGCCTGGGATGCCTACTATTACGGCGGTGCTACTACACTTACAAAATACTGCAACCTGTCGAGCCGTGGAAAGGACGGATTCACGGACGAACTTACTATCCTTGAGAAGGAAGACGATGCCGCTTATGCGGCCTTTGGCGGGAAATTCCGGATGCCAACCAAAGACGAGTGTGCAGAACTGATTGCCACGAAATCCAATACAGCCGAATATACTTGGACCTGGTGTAATGGCTCTACCGAAAAATATAATGACACAACAGTGAAAGGCTGGAAAATCGTCAAGAAAGTAAGCGGAGCCACCCTCTTCCTTCCCGTCGCAGGCTACAGAGAAGGTACGGCTTCCAAACAGACAGGAATCGAGGGTTTTTACTGGTCTTCCTCCCTCTATTTGACAAACTACCCGGCCGATGCGTGGAGCATCCTCTTGCAATCCAACAATCCGAGCTCGCTCTATTACCAACGTCACTACGGTTTCTCCGTCCGTCCCGTCTTCGTAGAATAACCGCAGAAAACCTTATCTTTGTAAGCGTGAAGCGCTTACTCCTCATACTGCTCACCCTTCTCGCCATCGCGTGCTCCGGGAGCAGCGGCGGCGGGGCGGAGCGGTGGCCGGACCTGCCGGACAGTATAGACGACGGCTCCGTCATAGAACCGGTCTCCCACCGGACTGTGGGGAAAGAAGTTGACGATCAAATGCATCAATCAGGCTTCTATTGGTCCTGAGAATCCTCTGACATTAGAACCTCAACCTCTTCTTTCAGTTTTTGAAGATCATTTATGACAATCTTCCACCAAGTCTACATCTCGCTTCAAGAGGTCTTCCAAGGCGAATTTGAATTCGAAGTAATTATCTCTATAAACTTGAAGAGGAAGCGCGTCCCTGTCAAATACTACGGTAAAATCTATATCGCTGTTTTTATTGAACCTTTTTGTGAGTACTGATCCGAATACATACAACTGCATCACTTTGTGCTTCTCACACAAAGCGATAATTTGAGCCATATTCCTTTTTATTAGCCTCATATGATGCAAATATATCGTTTTTGGCAAAAAAACAAAAAGGCCGCTTGCTGTATGAGAAAACTCGTCCACGTTTGAGGCCGTTTTCGTGCTCGGTATGGGGGGTCGCAAATCATTTAACAATTCGGGACATGGGTTTTGTGAGGGTGGGACAAGAGGAAGAGCCTTGTCGCTTATCTTCGTGTTCACTATAACTGCACGAAGAAATGGAGACAATCTGCAAAACACTTTATGAAGCACCTCTGACCCAGGTTCTTGACCTGGTCACGGAAGGCGTGGTCTGCCTCAGCGGCGGAGAGTATCCCGGGTGGGACCAGGAAGTCATTTAACGGAGGACTAAGCGATGAAAAAAGCATTTATACTTTTATGCATGGTCGCGGGGCTGGTGTCCTGCGCCAAGGAAGCTTCCGAGCAGGAAAACATGCCGCAGGCCGGCGTCCCGATGACCTTCAACGTGACCGTACTGGAGACCAAGGCCGCCAAGACCGACTGGGCCGACGGAGACAAGATATACGTCTTCTTCAACGGCTTGGAGACCAAATACCTGATGCTGGAACGCAGCAGCGGTGCATGGACAAACACCTCCGGCGGCGGCACGCTGCTGGACACCGACTTCAGCGGCCTTGGCACCAAGACGCTCACCGCCGTGCATTTCCCCGTGGATGTGGCCGTGGCCTATGCTGACAGCAAGTTCTCCTTTACCAGCGGCGGCAAGCCGGTGTATAACTACTACCTGTTCGAAACCGGCAAGGACTATACTGTGGACGGTACCACTGTAACCGCCACGTTATCGATGGGCAAGCCCGCCGACATGGTGCAGATCCACGTGGCAGGCATCCAGGCTAACGTGTCCGACTACACCTTCGGCTGCACGAAGATAAAGCCGGTGGCCTGTGCCAGCGTGGGCACCGATGGTGCCATCACCGAAAGCGTCCTGCAGGCCGGCGCCCGCCTGAGCGGCATTGCCGATGCCGACGGCGGCATCTTCGCCGGGCGGCTCGTTTATCCCGGAGAGGAGAAAGACTACAAGTTCACAGTGGCCAGCGACGACTATATCTACACCCTGAACCGCAGCGGAAAAACCCTCACGGCCGGCAAGATGTACAATTTTCCGGCGCTGACCGACGGCACCAACTGGACCGTCACGGCGGCTTCCGACCTTTACGTGGACCTGGGCATTACCGTTGGTGGCAAGAAAATCTACTGGGCGAAATACAACCTTGGAGCTACTACCGAGACCGCCTATGGCGACTATTTCGCATGGGGAGAAGTCACCGGCTACAATGAGGGCAAAACGGACTTTGCTGATAACTGGAGCAACTATTACTTTGGCGCCAGTCCATTCACCAAGTACACAGGAGGCGATGATGTGACTCTCGAGAAGGAGGACGATGCTGCTTATGCCGCCCTCGGCGGCAAGTTCCGAATGCCCACGCAAGCCGAAATCGATGCACTTCGTTCCCTGTCAGCATCATGGGTGACCAACTACAAAGAAAGCGGCATCAATGGGTACAAGTTTACTGGCAACGGGAATACACTCTTCCTTCCCGCCGCTGGCTACCGGTCGAGTAAACTCTACGCTACCGGTTCCCTCACCAACTACTGGTCTTCTTCCCGCCATAATACTTACAAGGAACACGCATGGCATCTCGAACACAGTTCGGGTGAAACACATATCTTGGATTTCGATTATCGTTACTACGGATATTCTGTCCGTCCAGTCTTTTCAGAATGACCGCATAAAACCTTATCTTTGCAGTAGTGAAGCGTTTAACTCTCATTTTACTCGCCATCCTTACCGCCGATTGCTCCCGGAGCACCAGCGGCGGGGCGGAGCGGTGGCCGGACCTGCCGGAGCCGCTGTCCACCCCGTATGTGATGGTCCTCAATGGGGAAGTGACGCTTTTCGGCGGGCATACGGACGGCTTCCTGCTGTCGCCCTCGGCCTGGTACCTCAAGGGCGGAGCCTGGCATGAGGTGCCCATGAAATACCCCCACGACTTTGCAGCATGCACGCTCCTGCCGGACGGACGGGTGATGCTGGGCGGCGGCAGCGCGGAAGCCTTCGGCATCGGCCAGAGCTGGGGCGTGGAAATCTATGACCCGGCTACGCACACTTTCTCGGCCGAGGGCATCCTGGACCGCAAGCGCGCCGGGGCATCGGCCCTGGGCTTGCCGGACGGCAAGGTGCTGGTGAGCGGCAACTGGTACGCGCCCGACGCGATGGAAATCTACGAGCCGGGGAAAGGGTTCTCCCTCCTGAAAGGAGTGACTGCAGAGCGCAACCTCCCGTTCATCCTGGCATCGGCCCCGGACAATGCCGTCGTCTTCTCCGGGCTGGACAATTACGGCAAACCCTCCGACGGCACGGTGGACCGGCTGCAAGGAGACCCTTTCCATGAACCCCTGCTGGACGAGTGGGAGCCGTGGGCTGCCCAGCGGGCCGGCCTTTCCATCGGCGAGTACGCCTACCTTGTGCTGGCCCGGCACCGGGAAAGCGGGGAATGGAGCATCCTGCGCATCACGGGCGAGCAGTTCTCCCTGCTGGAAATGAACCGGCCCCTTCCCGTCAGTTCCGAAGCCGGCGCTTACATCTGGAGCCAGCTGGCCGTGGACCGCAGCCGCCGGAGCGCCTATACGCTAGGGATTGACACCGAAGGGAATGCCTGCGTGGCCCGCATCTGCTACGACCCCATCTTCGACGGCGGCCCGGCCGAAGTAACCCTGACGGAATTCCACGGCCCTTTCCCGCTGGCAGACGCCTTTGCCCTGCTCCCCGACGAGACACTTGTCCGCGCTGGCGGCACCCGCTTTTCTTCTGTCGGGGGATTCCCCTCGGGAGACAATTTCAAAACCGTCCGGGAAGTCTGGGCTTTCCCCACCGGAGCGCCGTCCAAGGCCGATTTCCCCTGGCTCTGGGTCCTGGTCGGCGGCCTGCTGATCCTCGCAGCGGGCGCCTATTTCATCAGCCACAAGCATCCCACTCCGCCGGAAGAGGCGGAAGACACGCCTGTCACGCAACAACTGACCGAGCAACTCTCGCAAATCATCGAGCAGGAAGAGCTTTTCAAGCAGCCAGACCTTCGCGTCACCGACATCGCCGCCCGGCTGGCCACCAACCGCACTTACATCAGCGCCATCATCAAAAGCCTTTCCGGGGAAAACTTCTCCAACCTGATCAACGGTTACCGCGTCCGCTACGCGCAACAGCTGATGAAAGAGCACCCGGAGATGAGTATTTCGGAGATTGCCACCGAAAGCGGATTCTCCTCCCGCAGCGCCTTCTACCGCAACTTCAAGGACGTCACCGGCCTGAATCCGGCCGATTGGAAAAAGCAGGTTGCAGAGTAAACACTTCAACTTTACCACCAGAGTTTAATTGGGCCATGGAAACAGGGTATTTTCATGGCCCAACTGCTGTATCTCCGCCTTTCGGCCACGTTTTCGGGCGTTTTCGTGGACGGAAGGTGGTTTTTGGGCGGTTCGTCCACGAATATGGGCGTTTTTGTGGACGGGGAAGTAGAATGCGGCGCCGGGGGCGGGGCGGAAATTGCATTTCGGTGCAAAATTGCCTATTTTTGTTGTATGAGAAAGACCTTTGTTATTCTGCTTGCGGTGGCGGCGGTTTGCGGCTGCCGGCAGGGATACCGGATGGAGTGCGGCCAGAGCTTTGAACTGGCAACACCTTGGGTTTTAAACCATGACGGCGGCAATGAATCCCTCACGGTTTCGGTGCCCGGTACTGTTGCCGGTGCACTGGAGGAGGCCGGGCTGCTGGGGGAGAACCTCCTGGAGGGAATCCGTTACGCCCGGGCTGACAAGGCCCGTTTCGACAGCCCCTGGACCTGCCGTACCAACCTGATGGTCCAGCCCGGGTAATGAAATAGGCCGAAATCCGGTCAGGCCTCCACTTGGGAATTGTATTTGCTTTAGTAGTTAGTAGTTAGTAGTTGGTTTAAAACCTTTAGGTCGTGTAGCCTAAAGGTAAACGTGCTAAGAAATGATAATCAATCACTTGCGTTCACGCGTGTATGGTTTAGGAAGATGGGTTTCCCGGCCGTGTTGCAAGTGAATTCGGCCTCACAGCGCATTCTGGCCTGCAACATGGCCACGGTTTTAGTCTCAGGCGCGGTTTTCCCGGCCATGTTGCCATGAAAAACGGCCCTGCAGGACGCTCTGGCCTGCGACATGGCAGGCTGGACCGGCAGGACCCTCCGGTTACGCGTTTTCGGCCGTTTTCGCGTAATGCCTTGTACTGGGGCCCCCTGGTGCAAAACAGGCCGAAGGCACTTGGTGGCGGTTTTTCATTTCGTTTATTATTTCTGTTGACGCTGACGTGTTTCCAGACCCAAATTCTTACAGAATATTTCTATCTTTGCGAACCATGAATGATGCTAAGAAAAATAAGCCGATTTTCCTCTTATATCTTGTTTCAGCCTTCCTGCTTTCAACGGGTTGCGATCACCGCAGTACCATTATCATGAACCGGGCAGAAACGTTGATGACAGAGCATCCGGACAGTTCCCTTCACCTGCTGGAACAGATTCAGTCAGAGCAACTGCGCACTGCCCGCACGAAGGCGCGGTATGCGCTGTTGAAAACCATAGCGCTGGACAAGAACTACATAGATGTGGCAGACGATTCCCTGGCCCGGGCGGCCTATGATTATTATCAAAAACACGGGAGCAAGGCCGGCAGGATGAAATCTACATACTATCTTGGCGTAGTGGAGGAGAATGGAGAGAACCTGATAGATGCCGCCATCCATTTCAAAGAAGCCGAAACGCTGGCGGAACAATTGCAGGACAATCACTTCCTGGGGCTTGCCTGCCAGCATTTGAGTGGGATTTTTGCCCGGAATTATGACCATAACGAAGCGCTGAAGTATGCGCAAAGAGCAGAAATAGCTTTTTTAAGGGACAAGAAATGATATCTGCATGGTATTCGGGTATTGATGTAGCTAAACAATATAGATTATTAGGTAAAATAACACAGGCCGACACTATCTTAGATTCCCTTCAATCTCTTAATTCTCCATCAAAAGAGCAGCTCTGCTACTTATATTCTCAAAAAGGGGAACTGTTTTTTCAAACAAAGCAGTTTGATAAAGCACATGAATACTTTAACCTGGCGATAAGCGACGATTATTCGCTTCCTAAGGCTTTCCTTGGAGATTTGGCTGTTACGGAAGAAATGATTGGAAATCATGCTGTTGCAGATAGTCTATTAGATGTACTTTGTACAAAAACACTTTCACAGATTGACAGTATTACGCTCTTGAACACACGGCATAATATTTCTTTTCTTAGGGGTGATTATAAAAACGCATATGACAATATGATTACTGCTACTAAACTACAAGATCAAGCTGTCATATCTTTATTAAGCCAATCTGTAACTCATTCCTTCCAATCATACTATGAAGATAAGTTTCAGTTGGCGAAAGAAAAAGCAAATACCAGGCTTTTTATTATTATGCTGATAGTTTCACTTCTTGTTTCTCTTACAATTGTAGCTGTTCATCTTATCCGAAAGAAAAATAAGCAATTGATGAGAGATATGTCCATAATAGATGATATCAAAACAGACTTGATTACACTTCAGGACCATAATAAGGGGCTAAGCACAGTTATTCACTCATTGATGCAAGACAAGATCAATGTCATGCAGCAGTTGTCCGACACCTATTTCCAATGGTCGGATGACGGCGTTGCAAGCAGGGAGAAAAAGGAAGGAAAAATACTGAAAGAAGAAGCTATATCACAGTTCCGTCATCAGATTCAGCAGTTAAGGGCCGATGCACACTTTATCGCGGATATAGAAAAAGCGCTGGACGATTCCAACAACGGCATCATGAAAAAGCTTAGGAGTAATACTACTTTAGGGGACCATGCCTTGAAAGAGATTGACTACAATCTGCTCACGCTGCTATTCGCAGGATTCCCGATCAAAAGTATCAGCTTCCTTATGAACATGACTGAATCTTCTGTCCGGACAAGAAAGACCCGGTACAAGCAGTGGTTTCAAAAAAGGGACGATCCCGACAGTAAAATGTTCGCTCAGTGGCTCTCTTAATGCGCCTTGGTATCCATAATCTCTTCGCTGTAACAATGCAAAAATTCAAGATACTGATAATCAGTTGATTATTTTTTAAAATGTAATATCGTGTAAGAAGAGGATATGCTTTAGACTTCATAACTTTGCAGCGTTTTTAATTCAGTATAAGTTATGAGGTCAAGATTATTTTTTTCGTTCCTTCCGGAATTAGTCACATACTAGTTAAATTGGGCTCAAAGATACTTGGATAATCGGACGAGGCAGGCTATCTTTGTGCCCCCAAAAAGAAAGAGTAATGAAAAAATTGTTATTGTTCACTTCATTTGTGGTGGCCGCACTGGCTTTTTCCAACAGGGCCGATGCCCAGACCGCCTTTATCAGCAACGGCATGCAGCTTCAATATGCCGACAAAGAGTGGTTTGGCTCCACAGTCCTTGAAGCGGGTTATGAATTCAACGAGCATTGGGCCATCGGGGTGCAGGCCAGTCTGTCTGCCCATATTCAGGATGCCCTAGTTGCCGGGCTGGGTGGCGGTGGCTTTGTCCGTTACACGCCTACGCACAACGATGTCCTGTATCTGGACCTGAAGGCATTGGCCCGGGGACAGTATTTTTCGACAGATGGGAAGAACATGGTTATCGGGATATCTCCCTCCCTGCGTTTCCGTTTCGCCCCGCGCTGGGAAGCATTTACGGACATCGGCTTTTTCGGTGCCCGTTACGCCGATGCTTATGGCTGGTATCCGCTGCTGGGCTTTAATCCCCAAAGCGCCGTGGTGGGAATAACCTACAGGTTCCGATAATAGCGTTGCCATGCAAGAAATGCCGGAGACAGGTATTTATTAAGTAACACTCGTATCTCTCGAGGATCAATAAAGAAGGTAATGATGAAAAAAAGAGTATTTCTAATCCTTTGTAGTGCCCTGCTTTTTGCTGCGCACACCGGTTTCGCCCAGGAGCAGGGGACCCGGAAAAAACTGGAGCACAACATCCAACTGGGGATGGGCGTACATTTTGAGACCGGGAGTAACGCCAAATCTTTCCATAATGTAGGGTCGGGCTTTCAGCTATCCTATGGAATGGACGTATCCCTGTCCGACAAATGGTCCCTGATGCCCGGCGTGGGGTTTCGCGGCTGTTTCCCTATCCTTCCTTTCTATTATGTAGGAGGAGATTTTGACGGGATGGCCTATGCCGACCTGTCCCTGTCCCTTCGGTATCACAAGCCCGCGTCCAATGTGATATTCGGACTGGCCCCGGTTGTGTCTTATATGGTTGTTCCCGACACTTATTATGTAGATGCGGATCCGTCAGACCCGCTGAACGAAAAAGAGACCTTCAACCGGGCCGACTTTGGGATCCGGCCATCAATGACCTTCCGCCACGGCCGGCATTTCCAGTGGGGCGTGGAGGCGCATATCGGCGTACTCAATGCCATGAGGCAGTATCCTGAGTACAACCGTACCGGGGCCATCAGCGTGCACCATGTGATGGTTTTCTGCGGCTGGCATTTCTAGCATTACCGGCTTACCGCCGCAAAGCGGGGCGGGATATAAACGTAAGTAAGCATTCGTAAACTCCGTTCAGGTATTAGGGGCAAAATGTAATTGTAATTAGCAGTTTTACTTGTTTTCTCCGTTTTAAAGAAGTACCTTTACGGATCCTTTGGCAAACACTGTATTGCCATTTCAATTTTATGGAAACGACTATGAAAAAGATCAATTTTCTTATTTGTGCTTTTGCGGCACTGCTGTTTATCTCTTGCGAGAAAGAAACCACCTATACTAAAGATCCCCTCCAAACTATACCCCAGGAAATCGCCTTGGATTTCAGCAATCGATATCCCGACGTAATTGTGACTGACGCTTATCAATGGAAAAATTATGATTATAATGAGGTCACGGGTATTGTTTTTACCGACAAGGAAGGGCTGACCAATACGGCCATATACAGTAATGGCGAGTGGGCGCTTACCGAAAAGAAGTTTGATGTTAATGATTTCCTCAGCAGGTTGCCGAGGAGTGTTATAAGGGCGTACCTTAGAACTGGCATTGAGGACGAAGAGTTTTGGGGGCCCAATAATCATTATGTAATCGAACTCTCCAGGAGCGGGCTTGACAATAAACAGTATGAGTTCTGTTGCGTTGCCCCATATTCAGACGGAAAGGAGTTTAGTGAACATCTTGAATTTGACATAGTCATTGCTGATGACGGGACTCTGTTGACCTGCTCGCACCATCCGTTTAACCGTTCTGTGTGGTGGTATGATATGAGTTCTTCCATCGAAATTGTGCGCAATAAGTACAAGAAAGCCCCCATTCTTGGTGCAGTCAATGATTTTGGACATAATGAGCTCTTCATCCGTGATAATGGTATTATCAAGACGGTTATCTTGGAAAATACCGAGTATGGTTTTGACTGGTCAAAGACGACATATCCTCTTGATATCAATACCAACCTCCCTGCGCAAGTCCTTGCCGAGAAGCAAGCCTATGAAGAAAAGCACCCCGAAGATTCTTTTTATGCATTATCGTATTCTGATACGAAGGACGGCTCGTTCTATGGACTGACCTATGGCTCAGAACTGAACAATGTGACTTTCTTTGTCCGAACCGAATAAGTGCCACTTGCCATGTTGCAAGTGAATTCGGCCTTACAGGGCACTTTGAACTGCAGCATGGCAATAATCAATCACCTTCAAAGATGCTTGAAACGGCGTCTTTGAGGTTTAATACAGAATAAAATCTATGAAAAAGAACCGTCTGAAAACAGTTCTCGCCATTGTTTTAATGGCTTCCGTGAGCTTTCCGCTTTTTGCGCAGAAAATAGAAGGGTCGCTTGATGTACTCAAGGAAGTGCAGCGTGTTGGTCTGGAAGTGGATTTTTCCTCTGCCGTTATCTTGGGTATGAGCGAGCAGGAATATGCCGCTTATGAAGAGGACTGGCAGACAGACAAACCCGCCATCGTGTCCAAATTCTCGGAAGGATGCAATGATAAGTTGGACGGGCTGTTTTATGTGGGCAGTTACAAAGCAGAAGTCAGGGAAGCTCTTATCCGGGTCACGGTCCTTACCGTATCCCAGAAAGGAGACATGGACTGCGACATCCGGATATTGGATTCGGACGGAAACACTGCTGCCACAATCAAGGGCATCCGGGCCAAAGGTGGCGTGTTTGGAACAACGCTGAACCTGATTGGAGATGGTGCCACCCATACGGGCGAAGCCCTTGGGAAATTCCTGGTGTCAAACTTTCGTCCGGAAAGGAAAAAGAAATAGGCCAGGCGGGTGCACCGCATTACGCGTTTCCGGCCCTTTTTGCGTAATGCCCTGTACCGGGGGTACACTTCGTTACACGATTTTTGCTATTTTTGCGTAATGCCCCGCACCAGTGCTATTTATTGAATGCGGACATGCAAGAAATGCCGGAGGCAGGTGTTTAAAAGATAAATTTTTACAAAAAATGAGACATAATCTTCTATTACTAACCGTCTTACTTTTGGCCGCTCACACCGGCTTTGCCCAGGATCAGGGGGGCCGGAAAAAGGTAGAGCATAACATCCAACTAGGGACGGGTGTACATTTTGAGACAGGGAGCAACGCCAAAACCTTCCATAATGCGGGGGCGGCCCTTCAGCTGTCCTATGGACTAGACGTGTCCCTGTCCGACAAATGGTCCCTGATGCCCGGCGTGGGGTTTCGCGGATGTTTCGCAACCCCGGCGTTCTTTCTAGAAGGAGGAGATTTTGACGGGATGGCCTATGCCGATGTGTCCCTGTCCCTTCGCTATCACAAACCGGCCTCCAAGGTGGTTTTCGGGATAGCCCCCGTCGTATCCTATCTTTTGGTACCCGATGTTTACTATGTGGACGCAGACCCGACAGACTCGTTGAACGGAGAAGAGACCTTCAACCGGACCGACTTCGGCATCCGGCCGTCAGTAACCTTCCGGGCCGGCCGGCATTTCCAATGGGGCGTGGAGGCCCATATCGGCGTACTCAATGCCATGAGGCAGTATCCTGAGTACAACCGTACCGGGGCCATCAGCGTGCACCATGTGATGGTTTTCTGCGGCTGGCATTTCTAGCATTACCGGCTTACCGCCGCAAAGCGGGGCGGAATTTGCGTTTCGGTGCCCGGTGCCGTGGCCGGCGCACTGGAAGAGGCAGGCCTGCTGGGGGAAAACCTCCTGGAGGGAATCCGTTACGCCCGGGCTGACAAGGCCCGTTTCGACAGCCCCTGGACCTGCCGTACCAACCTGATGGTCCAGCCCGGGTAATGAAATAGGCCGAAATCCGGTCAGGTCTCCACTTGGGAATTGTATTTGCTTTTGCGTGTGAAACCTTTAGGTTGTGTAGCCTAAAGGTAAACGTGCTAAGAAATGATAATCAATCACTTACGTTCACGCGTGTATGGTTTAGGAAGATGGGTTTCCCGGCCGTGTTGCAAGTGAATTCGGCCTCACAGCGCATTCTGGCCTGCAACATGGCCACGGTTTTAGTCTCAGGCGCGGTTTTCCCGGCCATGTTGCCATGAAAAACGGCCCTGCAGGACGCTCTGGCCTGCGACATGGCAGGCTGGACCGGCAGGACCCTCCGGTTACGCATTTTCGGCCTTTTTCGCGTAATGCCCTGTACCGGGGGTGCACTTCGTTACACGTTTCCGGCCATTATTGCGTAATGCCCCGTACCGGGCGCCGGATGGAAAACAGGCTGAAGAGGGCACGTGGCCGCAACAGGGCAATAATAGAAGGAGGCCGAGTCACAGCGAGAATCGACCTCCTTTGGGCATAAGCCTTACCGCCGCATGGCGGGGCGGGGGGCCTGCAGGGGTTCTCCCACGAAGGAAGCTTCGGCATCGGCCTCGTCCAGGCGGAACACCATGAACTGCGGGGTGGCAGTGGTGTAAGGGGCCCAGTCGCCGCCGTCCGGCCCGTTGGGGTTGGCGTATTTGGCGAAGTTGGACCAGGCGGTGAGCATCTTCTCGGAGAGGTCCCAGTCGCCCGGGGTCCAAGGGCGCCAGCAGTGCTGAAGGGACTTGAACACAAACCACAGGTCGGAGGAGTGGAAGGCGCCTTGAAGCACGTTGGGACGGCCGTCGGTGGGCAGTGGACGGGCGAACTGATAGGCCCAGGCCTGTCCGCCCATCTGCTCCCGGTTCAGGCAGAAGTCCTGGATCTGCTCCCGCATGTTGCCGGCGTCATTTAGGGTATAGCCGATCATATAAGGCACGGGGGCCAGGTTTCCGTTTATGCAGGCGTCGTCAAAGGACTCGTTGAGGACATAGCCGTCGATGTAAGGGGATATGGGGGAGGATGACAGTACGCTGCGCTTCCCGGTGACCTGGGTGTAGAGGGTACCCAGGGCAAAGATAGTCTCCGTGGAGGCCCTGCGCAAGGCTGCCAGGTCCTTGAAGTTGGCCCAGTCGGCCACTTCCTTCACGGAAGCTTCGGCCTCGGCCAGGGTGGTCATCTTCTGGGCGGGCATTACGGGGCCGCCGGGGAAGAGGGGCTGCGGGGGCTTGTTGGGATCCACGAGGCCGCTGCCGCTCATAATGACAGCCTTGTTGAAGAGCCCGCGGGCCAGGGGCGATGCGCTCAGGAACTTGACGCTGCGTCCGCCGGCACTCTGGCCGAAGATCATCACATTGTCCGGGTCTCCACCGAACTGGGCGATGTTCTGCTTCACCCATTTCAGGGCCTGGATCTGATCCAGGGTGCCCCAGTTGCCGGTGGCGTGCTCCGGGTCCTCGGCGCTCAGTTGCGGGTGGGCGAAGAAGCCGAAGGGACCCACGCGGTAGTTGAACGATACCAGAACTACATCTTTTCCGGCCCACTCCTGCCCGTCAAATTCGGGCTCGGAGCCCCAGCCTTCCCGCATCCCGCCGCCGAAGATCCAGACGGCGACAGGAAGCTTTTTCTGCGTGTCTCCCGGGGCCTTGGTCCAGACGTTCAGGTACAGGCAATCCTCGCTGTAGGGAGCTTCGTCGCCATAGCCCCATTCGGTGGTGTAGCCGCCGGGATAATGGGCCGCCTGGAAGGCCGGGTGGCCGAATTTGTCACAGACGCGCACCCCTTCCCAGGGTACGACCGGCTGCGGGGCGCGCCAGCGGTTTTCGCCGATGGGCGGTGCTGCAAAGGGGATTCCGCGGAAGACGGTGACGCCCTGGACATCGGCCGGAACGCCCTGGATCTGTCCTCCTTCCACAGTGAGGACGGGGCTTTGGGGTGCAGGGACCGAGCAGGCAGCTAAAAGGGCGGTCAGGCCCAGAAGAAGCAGGTTTTTTTTCATGACGGGTATCGGGTTTTTATTGGTAGCGGATGGCCAGCATGGTGAGGTCGTCGCTTTGCTCCGCGCCGTTTACGAACTTGTGTACGGCGTCGGTCATGCTGGAAACAAGCACCGGCGGCTCTGTAGAGGGAATGCGCCGGAGGGTTTCCAAGATGCGGTCTTCGCCAAACTGGGCCCGTTCCGGATTCTCGGCCTCTGACAGGCCGTCGGTATACAGAAGCAGGGCGCTGCCTGGTTCCAGGGTGATTTCCTGCACAGTGTAGGACCATTCCGCCACCACGCCCACGGGCAGGTTGGCATCGACAGGGAGGAAGCCGACCTGCCTGTCCTTGGATATCAACACCGGGGCGTTGTGACCGGCGTTGCAGTATTGTAGCCGGCCGGTTTTCAGGTCCAGTACGCCCACGAACAGGGTTACGAACATCATGGACTCATTGTGCGTGGCCTCAGACCGGTTCAGCGCGCCCACAATCCGCTGCGGATGCGCTTCTCCGGAGGACATGGTCCGCAGCTGGGCGCTGGTCACGGCCATCACCAGGGAGGCCGGAACACCCTTCCCGGATACGTCGCCAATGCAGAAGAACAATTTTTCGTCCCGGATATGGAAGTCGTAGAGGTCTCCGCCCACGGCTTTGGCCGGGGTCAGCTGTCCGTAGATGTCGAGATCGCGCCTTTCCGGATAGGGAGGGAAGGTTTTCGGGAGCATGGACATCTGGATATCGCGGGCGATGTTCAGCTCGTTTTCCATGGCCGCGCGTTGGGCCGTAGCGCTGGTAAGTTGTTGGATATATTGGTCCAGGGACAGTTGCATGTTGGCGAAGGAGTCCCGCAGCTGGCCGATTTCGTCGTTGTAGCGGATGGAGGGCAGCGGCGTATCAAAGTGCCCCTTGGCTACTTCTCCGGCCGACTGGGCCAGATATGTCAGCGGACGGGTTACCTTGCGGATGATATGCCGGCACATCAGCGAAACCACCAGCAGCCCCACCAGGAGCACGAACAGGATCACCATCCCGACAACGATGCCCGGCATGAACAGCAGGGCTGAGGGCACGACGATGGCCATGGACCAGCCGGTACGCTCCAGCGGGGCATAGATGATGTGCGAGAGGGTTCCGTCGATGACAAGGTCTGCGCTGCCGTGTTCTCCGTTAATCATTGACTGAACCAGCTGGCGGTTCCTGGTAGAGTCGGCACCGCGGTCCAGATGGCGGTAGAAATGATCTATCAGCACCCTCTCCCTGTCGGGATGGGCCAGATACTCCCCGTATCGGCCGATAATGAAGCTGTAAACCTTTTCGTCTGCCTCACTGTTTGAGCGGCGTGCACGGGCGTTTTCTTTCCGGTCGTTCTCTTTCAACTGGTCTGACAGCCATCCCAGCGAGATGTCGGTCCCGAAGACGCCGGCGAGGTTCCCCTCTCTGTCTTTCACGGGAAGGGCATAGGTACAAAGCATGTCCTGGGCGCCCTCGTTGTCGATGTAAGGGTCTGACCAGTGTCCGGTGTCCTTCTCTACCGTTTTCACATACCATTCGGCCAGCAGATAATCGTGGTCCGGTCCCCCGATCTGTTTCCGGACAATCCGGCCATCCTCATGGTTTACATAAGGTTCGAAATAGGTGCCCTGGGATGGGAAAAAATTGGGGATGAAGCCCAGTCCGAAACCCGTTACGTGGGGGTTCAACTGCAACTCCCGGGTCATGGCTTCGAAGACGCTCTCCGGGCTGTCCAGGTTCTGTTGGAGCTCATCCACGTTGTTGTTGGCCGATATCTCTACGGAAGACAACAGGCTGGCCAGTTTCTCATTGGTGAACTCCACGGTTCCCTGGTAATGTTCTTCCATCTGCGATCCCATGCCCACTATGATCAGGAAGGAAATGAGGGTGGCCACAAAGAGCATGACCACCAGGACAATCAGTACAATCCGGCGGGTGAGCCTGCCGGAAAAACTGCTCCATCTCTGCTTTGCGTTTGCCATATTCCGTTCGTAACGGGCAAATGTACAAAAATACTATGGATTTTTTCTTATTTTTGCACCTCGAAATCAAGAAGACTGGACTATGGAAGAAAAAAAGCGGATTGTATTTCTGGACTGGCTCAGGGCGGCCGCCTGCCTGATGGTAATGCTGGTACATGCCTGTGAATGTGTTTATTCTGACGATTATTCCTTTTCTTTCCCGTCCGACCTCGCCCGCTGGAGCGTGGGGCTCATCCAGGGATTTGTCCGCCCCGTCGCCGTGCCGCTGTTCCTCATGGCATCGGCCTACCTGCTTGTCCCGGTGAAAAAGAGCACCGGCGAGTTCCTGAAAAAACGTTTCGGGCGGGTGGCTATCCCCTTCGTGGTCTTTTTGTTCCTCTATGCGTTCCTGCCGGCGCTTTGGGGAGAATTCTCCTGGGCCGAGGCCTGGACCAACGTGAAGCAGGCCGGCATCAACTTCATCCCGCGGGAGTCGCACCTGTGGTTTGTGTACATGATGCTGGGACTGTACCTGATCATGCCGGTCATCTCCCCCTGGCTGTCCAGGGCAAGCAAGAAGGAAGAGGGCTTTTTCCTGGGGTTGTGGGGCGTGACGCTCTGCCTGTATCTGCTACGGCAGGTCTTCGGCCCGGTGTTCGGCGAGTGCTGGTGGAATCCCTATCCGTTCTTCTACTATGTCTCCGGCTATGTGGGTTATATCGTCCTGGGGCACTTTATCAAGGAGCACGTCCGGTGGTCGGCCCGGAAAACGTTCCTGATCTGTCTTCCGGTGCTTGTGGCCTGTTATGCGTTCGGGCTCTGGCAGTTCTACCACCGGAGCTTCCTGGTGGACACCCCGGCCGAGCTGGAGATGCACTGGCAGAATGATACCATCGTCGCCGGGCTGATGAGCGCCTGCGTATTCCTCCTTTTCAAGTACATCCAGACACCCGGAAGATACTATGGACTTGTCCGGAAAATCTCCGGGGCCAGTTACGGGATGTATCTGATGCACATGCTCATGTTGCCGGCCATCTACCAGCTGCTCAGCGGTTTCCTGTCTATCCCGCTGGCCATTGTCTGCACGGCGGTGCTCACCTATGCCGTCAGCTTCGGCCTTTCCTTCCTAATCGGGAAACTGCCCTTCGGAAAGTATATTGTCGGGTAAAATGCTTATTTTCGCACCTGCCGATAAGCGCCGGAATGCCGTGTTGCCAGGCCGATTGGCCTTGCAACATGGCTGTAATGCTTTTGGGAGAGGTGCGTTGTTTTTGCTTGGACCTCTCCCATCGAAATGGCCTCTCACCGTATTGTAAGGCCGATTTCACGGGAGAGGTATGCCCCCAAAAATACCACCTCTCCCAAATATCGGCCAGACCTCTCCCAATCCTTCACGCACTCTCTTCCCGTGCCTTTATGGTTATGGCGATGGTTATGGCGCAACGCGAAAACGGGGCAAAACGTGTAACGCGGTGTACCCCGTGGATTTGACGGGGAGGGCAGGGGTGTCCGGGAGGCGAGATTCCGCTGCGCTGCGCTTGCGCTATCTCTTTCCTCCCGAAGGGGTCCGGGCAAGAAGCGATTTCAGCCGTCGGCCCTTCGGGCCTTTTGGCTGTTTCTGCGCGCGCTGTCCTGGGAGTAAGCTCCCGTCCAGCGCACACAAAAACAGCCAGTTGCTGGTGCAACCGGCTGAAATCAGTTCTTGCGGAGAGGACGAGATTCGAACTCGTGGTACAGAATAACCCGTACGGCAGTTTAGCAAACTGCTGGTTTCAGCCACTCACCCACCTCTCCGGGGATTGTCCTGAAATTCCGCCAACAAAGGACGGGACTGCAAAGTTACCAACTTTTTTGGCAATTCGCAAACGATACGGAAAAAAGTGGTATCTTTGTATAGATACAAACAGGATAACCATGACCATTAACGAACCCTTTGTCATCACCATCAGCCGGGAAGTGGGCTCCGGCGGCCGCACCGTGGGGCGCATGCTGGCTACCAAATTGAACGTCCGCTATTCCGACAAAGACCTGATCCAGAAGCTCCGCACCCAATTCGGGCTCAGTACAGCCGCCATCGAGAGATTCAAGGCCGAGAAAAAGAACTGGCTCAGCGACTTCCTCCGCCTGGTGTCGCCTGTGCCCAGTGCCAGTGCGTTCCTGGACAAGAATGCGGATTCGTTAAAGGAGTACAGGGATGACGTTACCACCGAAGATATCTATCATGCAGAGCAGGAGATTCTGCGGGAACTGGCCTTGGAAGGCTCGCTGGTGGTGGCCGGCCGCAGCGGTTTCTTTGCGCTGAAAAACTTTCCCAACCGCCTGGATATCATGATTACCGCTCCCAGAGACGCCCGGGTACAGCGTATCATGCAAAAGCAGAACCTCACACGTGAAGAGGCAGAGGCCGTTGTAGAGCAAGTGGACAAAGCGCGGGAAAACTACGTGCACCGTTTCACGGGCACCAGCCGGTACGACGCCCGCAACTATCATCTTGTCCTAAACGCAGAGGGCCACACGGAAGAGGAACTGGTACAGGTAATCCTCACTTATATCGGCATTTAATCGTACTCCAGCAACACCACTTTCAGGTATTCGCCAATCAGGCCGCCCATCCCGTCCTGGGAATCGGCCAGGAGGAGGAGTACCTGTCTGCCGTCTGGTAGCACGGGCCCGAGGCACATGCCTTCGAAGTTGGCCAGGTTGAGGGAGAAGGTTTTGAAGCTGAGAAGTTTCTTTTTTTCTAACACCGCGCTTTCGGAGCGGATTGGATCCACCTCGAAGATAGTTGTGGTGCTGAACGACTCCGTGAGCATGGCGGTAAGCCCCTGCGGTACAAACACTTCCCGTTCCATCCCCAGCAGCCGGCCGTCATCCAGGGCGGTGATGGCCGGGACTCCCAGGACATAGGCCCGGGCCGATGCCGCCTCTTCTGGTGTTACCACGGGGGCTTCGGCCTTGTACAGATACTGTTTCCCGGCCTTCAGTGTGGCGGCGGAGAAACTTTGCAGGCGGTAGAGGGAGTCGGCCTGCAGGGGCTGCTCGGTGGTGGTCCAGAAGAGGCCCGTGGTGGCATTGTAGGCCAGGGACTCGAATCCCTTCCCTGGCACAATGTTTTTTGTGTCAAATACTTCCGGAACTTCCAACTGCATCCCGGTAGGCTTTCCGTCCAGGCCGTATTCCCGGATACTCAGCGTGGTTTCCGAGACTACGAAGAGCGACTTCCGCTCCGGTACAAAGACGATGTCCTCGTTGTCCAGGCCTTTCTCTCCGCGGGCGTTGGAGGGCAGTTCCGCGGCCAGCACAGTAGTGATTCCGCCCAGCGAGTCCAGCGACACGGTGAACTGCCAGATGCCTCCGCCGTCGGCTTTGTCGTGTGCCACCACATACTGCCGGCCACCTACATAACTGATTCCGGAATAGTGCCCCGGGGGAATGGCGACGCGCGTTTGCGGCAGCGGCGTCAGTTTGATGGGACGCGGCTTGTCCTGTCCCCGGGCGCAGCCTGCGGAGCACAGCAGAATCAGGGCGAGCAGCAGCGGTTTCATCGTTTTCTGATCAGGAATAGCCCAAGGGCGGTGAACAGGGCGTTGAGCAGCAGAAGCTCATAGCTGAAGTGGTATCCGCCGAACCAGCGTTCGCTGTTCAGGTCCAGCACCAGGCACAGCACCGGCGCCAGGATGCAGACCACCGGCACCCAGCGGTCGCGGACTTCCCGTTTACTCAGGATGCCGAA
This sequence comes from uncultured Bacteroidales bacterium, assembly GCA_947168525.1. Taxonomy (GTDB): domain Bacteria; phylum Bacteroidota; class Bacteroidia; order Bacteroidales; family UBA932; genus Cryptobacteroides. The sequence goes on along the minus strand of CAMVMG010000009.1, from coordinate 48,311 downwards.
GAAAAACAGCCCCAGTAGCGGCCCGTAGGTGTAACTGGCCAGCCGGTAAACGGCGTCGATGGTGCTGGTGGAGTTCAAGGCGTTGAAAACCAGGATACACACCACCATGCCTGCGGCCATGCCCACATGCACCCAGCGGCGCAGGCGGTCGGAATCGGCCCGTTTGAGCCCGCCGAGGATATCCACGGTGAAAGAGGTGGTAAGCGCCGTCAGGGCCGATCCCCCGGCGGGGAAGCCGGCGGCGACCAGGCCTACCACAAAAAGTACCCCCACCACCGGCGGCAGAAAAGACGAGCAGGCGACGGCGGGGAAGATGGCATCCCCTTTTTCCTGGATGCCGTGCAGGGCAGCGAACTGGTACAGGAACACGCCCAGCACCAGGAACAGGGCAATCACGACAATCTGTAAAATACTGGAAACCACCAGGTTCTTCTGGGAATCCCGCACATTCTTGCAGGCCAGTGTACGTTGCATCATGTCCTGGTCCAGCCCCGTGGTGGCAATGACGGTGAACAGGCCGCCCAGCAGCTGTTTCAGGAAAAACTGCGGATGGTTTACGTCGTCGAAATAGAAGATCCGGGAAAGGGAATGGTCCCAGGTGCCCACTTCCCGGCCGATCAGTACCAGACACAGGCCCACCGTGACCAGCATGCAGAGGGTCTTGATGACGTCCACCCAGATGACAGACTTAACGCCGCCCCGGAAGGTGTACAGCCAGACCAGGAATACCGACAGCGTCACGGTGACCCAGAACGGGACGTCTAGCGGGCCGGTCACCAGCAGCTGCAGCGTGGCGCAGACCAGGAACAGCCTGACCGATGCGCCCAGCATCTTGGAAATGAAGAAGAACCAGGCTCCAGTCTTATAGGAATGCAGGCCGAACCGCTGTTCCAGGTACTGATAGATGGAAACCACCCCCAGTTTGAAGTACAGGGGTGTGAGCACGAAAGCAATGACCAGATACCCCAGGAAAAAGCCTAAACACATTTGCAGATAGCCGAATCCGGAGGCCGCCACCATGCCCGGCACTGACACGAAGGTAACTCCCGACATACAGGAGCCAATCATGGCCAGCGCCACCATCCACCACGAGGTGGACCGGGTGGCGAAAAAGTCTTGTTTAGCTTTTTTCTGGTTCATTCTCAGTTTCTTCTGGTTCTTTAAGGCTGTCCTTGAAGGCGCGGCCGATGGGCAGGGAATCCTTGACGCCCATTAGTTGCACGGCCGTGCCGGACTTGGATTCAATCCGCCACACAGGTACGATATAGGAACGGTGGATGCGTACGAACTTCCCTTCCGGAAGCAGGTCTATCACTTTTTTCAGGGTAATCTGCGACACCACGTCTTCCTGGTGGTCCAGGTGCACGCAGGAGTAGTTGTTGCGGGATTCGATGTACTGGATGGCCGACAGGGGGACGTGCACTGTCTTGTAGTCGCTCTTGAGGAGGATTTCTTCATCGGCCACGGCGTCGAAACTACGCTTGTACAGCGACGAGCGGGCGTTGTCCAAGGCCGCGGATGCTTCATGCGAGACCGACTGGGCTTTGAGCCGTGCGGTATAATAGCCGATGGACAGTCCCACGAAGACATCCGCCACCAACAGGACCCACATGGCCCGCTGGTGCAGTTCCATCCGTCCGGAAACGGTGTCTGCGTCGCGTGGGAAGTCTACCCGGCTCCAGCTCATCAGGAAGGTGACGGCCCCGACGAGGAAAAGGGCGCCGGCCACTGTCCACAGCCCGCGGAAGCTGTTCAGCAGCAGACGCCCCAGTACTTCCCGGCACAGGAAATAGACGCCGTACAGCCACCCGGCGTATGCCAGCACATAGGTGGAATGCCACTGGGCCCATTCCCCGACAGGAAAAAGGAACATCATCCCCGGCAGCACAAGGATGCAGAAGATGATGTCTACCAAATGGTTGCTGCGCTTCACGGCAGGATCTTAAAACTCGTAGCCGGCAAACTCGATGTCGCGAGTGGCACGGTCTTTCCACTCAGGTGTGACAAATGCGCGCTCCAGATTCTCCTTGACGCCCTGTGCATCGCCCTGACGGGCGCAGATGATGGCCTTCAGGTACTGGACGCGGGTGTCGCGGCAGTGGACCGACTCGGCGGCCTTCTCCAGCTGGTTGGTGAGGATGTAGGCCAGCACCTTGTTGTTGCAGCAGCCTTCCTTGTCCTTGAGGGTTTCGGCGGCTTCTTCGTAGCGGCCGGTCAGGAGCTGGACGATACCCAGGTTGGCTTTTCCGTCGGCGTTGCCGGCTTTGCGGAACAGGTTTTCCGCGGTGTCCAGATCTTCATTGCGGAGGGCAATCACCCCCTTGGCGTTGAGGACGTCGCCGTCGTTGGCCTTCACCTTGGCCAGAGCCTGCTCTCCCTGGGCGTCCTTGCCCTGGGCCAGATAGGTCACGGCCAGGTTGTACTGGGCGCGGTCGGAGCCGTAGCGCTCCACGGCCTTCTTGTAGATGTCTTCCTTCTTGTCGAAATCGTTCACCACGGAGGCAACCCTGAGCAGGGCTTCTTCGTCCAGGATATCGGCATTCTGCTCCAGCAGCTGCAGGAGTTCTTCGTTGGTGTAGTTCTTATACTCTACGTTGGCGATGAGGCGGGCGCGGCGGAGTTCCGGCAGCACCTCTCCCTTGAGGGTGGTAAATACCTGCGACATGTTGCGGATTTCGTTCTCGCGGACGGCAGGGTCGCTGTACATGGACAGGACGCGGAGGATGAGGTCTTTGTCCTCGATGTTGGATTCGGCCACCAGCTGCTGGAAGCCTTCCCAGTCTTCACCGACGCTCTTGACGTCCGGGTTGGCGGTTTCCACGCCCTTGGTTACCTGGCCCCATACTTTGTTGGCCGATGCAGAACGGTCTCCGGAGAGCTTGTTGTTCTTGCTTTCATTGCCTTCCGGAGAGGCGTAGGCTACGATTTCCGTTCCGGTGATGGTGGCGCGCTCGTCCCGGGAGATGGCGTCCAGGGCGGCCTGGAAGTCTTTCACGGAAGCGCCCTTGAGCTCCGATCCGCGGACTTGGGAGCTGTTCACCAGGTATTTGATCTGGCCTTCCGCCGTGCTGGTGATAATCTCTTTATAGGCGTCTTTCTTGAAGGAGAGGTCTCCCTGGCGCTTGACCAGCATGTAGGTGGTGTTGGCACCGTCGGCTACCTTCTTGGTGGGGAGGGCGATGCTCTTGTTGCCGGCGATGACGCGGCTGCGTAGCTCCAGGAAGCATTTTTCCATGCCTTCCACGTAGTCGAACTTGAGTTGTTCGGTGACGGTCTGGCCCTTGGAAGAGATGACGCGGTAATTGTCTTTGACTTTGTCTCCCTGGTACTTGAAAGGCTTCATGGCGGCTTCTCCGCCTTCATATACAATCACGGGCGTCACCTCCATGATGACCTTGGGATTGAAGTAATCCTTGGGGCATTCTGCGGTGACGGTGGCGAAAATCTGGCCATTGACAACCTCCAGAACGGCCGGGTTGCAGCTGACCTTTACGCTGTCGGCCATCTTGGCCATTTTTTCGGGGGAAGCGCACGATGCGGCCATAACTATGGTGGCAAGGGCAAATAACTTTAAGGCTTTTTTCATATTAAGGTTTATTTTTATTCTGACTCACAAATATAACAAGTTGTCTTCACAAATCCAAAAGCAGCCGCCTGCTGTGTGGGCAAGCGGCTACGATGGTTTTATGAACGGTGGATTGCCCTTATTTCTCCCCACTCTCGGGAGCGGGCTGCTGGTCGGCCTCGGGGTTATCCTGAGGGAGCGGGAAGGCCGGAGCCTCCGTGGAAGCAGCGTCGATCTGGTTGAGAATTTCCGTGCTCACGGCATCGTTGGAACCACGCTGGGTGTTACCGCGGCCTACGAATACGGTGACGATGGACAGGACCAGGATGAAGGCTACCAGGTACCAGGTGGCTTTTTCCAGGATGGTGGCCGTCTGGCGTACGCCGAGGGTCTGGTTGGCGGAGGTGAAGTTGGTAGCAAGCCCGCCGTCCTTGCCGTTCTGCAGGAGGACGACGGCAATCAGGAGGATAGCCGCAATAATAATGAGGACAATCAGTACAGTGAAAGCTGCGTTCATATTGTTAACTTTTTAATTCAATTCGTCAATAAGGGATGCAAAGTAAGCACTTTTTTCCGGAATATCCAAAACCAGACGGGAATAAATGCGTCTGGCCTCCTCTGGACGGCCCTGTTCTGCAAAGATTCTGGCCAGTGTTTCCGTGGCGAAACGGTCTGCGATTTCGCTGCCCTCACCGCTTTCCGAATCTTCTTCCGGCCGGCCTTTGGAGGCGAAACGGGTGAAGATGTTGTCCTCGCCGCGCCGCACGTTGTCGTACTGCGACTGCGAGAAATAGTCTCCGCCCACTACCCGCACCTGATGCTCCTGGGCAGTGTCGGCCTGGGGAGGGGTTATGAAGGAGGCCAGGATGGCCTGGACGTCCTTGTCGGAGTAATCTGCCTCGCGGCCGCGGCGGGAGAGGTTTGCGATTTTGCGGCGGTCGGCCACATACAGCGCCTCCAGGGCGTATTGCTGCTCGCCCCAGGCGTCTCCGCCGGTTTCCTGCATCCTCCGGCAAAGCTCCACGCGGGCCGCGCCGTACCAGGGGTACAGGTTCACCACCCCGGCCAGTTCGTCCAGAGTAAGGGTGTGGATGTCTATGAAGGAAGAACCTACCATTGTGCTACGGTTGCGTTGAAAATGTCTTCCACCAGTTTTTCTATGATAGATTCGCAGAGGCCGCTTTCTACGGCATCCAGCGACATGGTTGCATCAAAGTCCTCGTAGGCGTTGAACGAACTGCTCACGTTGTCTTCCGGGTATTTGCGGTTGGTGAACTCCACTTTCACCGATACGGTGAGGCGGTTCTGGGAGGCTTGTTCATCGGCGGTCATGGCGGTGGCCCTGACGTCGTAGCCGGTGATTTCGCAGATCAGTTCCAGGTCTCCGTCCACATCTACCTGCTCCAGGCGGGTGAGCTTGCGGAATTTCTCCTGCAAGGCCTCCGTGAGGTCGTTGGACAGGGAGGGGTTCACCCTCTGGGCTTTGTTCTCAATGAAGGGAATGGTGATGGTGTTCACATCCGGCTGGATGGAAGTGCCTGTGAAAGAGTAGATACCACAGGAGGTCACCAGCAGGGACGTAATCAGTATGACGAATAACCGTTTCATTTCTTCCGATACTCAGGTGGCAGTTTGCGGTATAGGGTGCGTTCGCTCATGCCCAACTCTTCGGCGGCTTTCTTGCGGTTGCCGTCGTGTTTTTCCAGGGCCTGGCGGATGAGTTCTTCCTCTGACTTGCGCAGCGACAGGCTGTGCTCCCGGGTTTCCTCCACCCTCACCAGTGGGCGTTCCGGGGTGAAGGCTTCCTGGCCCTGCCATTCGGCCTCCTGGGGCTCTTCCGCGGGGGGCGGGGGAAGTTCCCGGCGGTCGATGCGGGCCTTGAGGGCATCCACTTCCTGTTTCAAGTCGAAGATGGCCTTGAAGATGGCCTGGCGTTCGTCGGCATTGAAGGCCTGCCCGGCGGATTGCGCTCCCTCGTATAGTGCGGGAATGGGTTCTCCTTCCTCGCGGGGCATGAATGGGAGCAGGTCCTGCGCGCCCATCTCGATCCGCTGGAGCGTGGGGGTGACCTTGACGGAAACCTGGGCCGTGAGGGACTGGGTGAAACCCTGCAGCTGGCGGATGTTGCCCGGCCAGCGGTACTGCTCCAGCAGGCGGATGGCATCCGGCCGCAGGCTAATCTTACACATGCCGTTCACCTCCGAGAAATCAGAGGTAAACTTTCTGAACAGCAGGTAGATATCCGACTTACGGTCCCGTAGCGGGGGAATGCGGATCTGGGCGGCCGACAAGCGGAAGTAAAGGTCTTCGCGGAACTTGCCCCGCTTCACGGCCTCGTACAGGTGTACGTTGGTGGCGGCGACGATGCGCACATCCGTGTGCTCCACCTTGTTGGCGCCCACCTTCCGGTATTCTCCGCTTTGCAGCACGCGCAGCAACAGGGCCTGGGATTCCAGCGGAAGTTCTGCGATTTCGTCCAGGAAAAGCGTGCCGCCGTCGGCCTCTTCGAAATAGCCCTTCCGGCTGTCTACTGCGCCGGTGAAGGACCCTTTCACATGGCCGAAGAGTTCCGAGTTCACCAGCTCATGGGGCAGGGCGCCGCAGTTTACGGCAAAGAAATTTCCCTGCCGGCGGGGGCTGAACTGGTGGATGATGCGGGCGAAACTCTCCTTTCCCACGCCGCTCTCTCCCTGGATGAGGACGCTAAGTCCGGTGGGGGCGAATTTCACCGCCGTCTCCAGCGCTTCGTTCAGAGCCGGGTCGTTGCCGATAATGTCGTATTTATTTTTTAAGGCTTGCAAATCCATAGTTCTGCAAAGGTACAAATTATTTGCTTAAGTGTTACGGTGATACTGCCATTTTGTCAGTTTTCTGCAAAGGGAACGGAGATTGAAGAAAAGGAAGTGTCCGGCGTGCGGAAATAACCGCCCCGGACAAAAAGGAGAACAATACTATGGCAGAAAACAACAACACATTCCTTCAACGGTTTGCAATTAACCTGAACGAGCGGGCTGCCCAGGGCAAGCTGGATCCCGTGATCGGCCGGGACGACGAGATTCGCCGGGTGCTGCAGATTCTGTCCCGTCGAACCAAGAACAACCCCATCCTGGTGGGAGAGCCGGGTGTGGGCAAGACCGCCATATCCGAAGGCATCGCCCAGAACATCGTGAACGGACAGGTGCCGGAGAATCTGAAAAGCAAAAAAGTGTATTCCCTGGACATGGGCGCCCTGATCGCCGGCGCCAAATACCAGGGTGAATTCGAAGAACGCCTGAAGGGCGTGGTGAAAGAAGTGGTGGACAGCGCCGGTGAGATTATCCTCTTCATCGACGAAATCCATACGCTGGTGGGTGCAGGCCGCACCAGCGGGGCCATGGATGCCTCCAACATCCTGAAGCCCGCTCTGGCCCGCGGCGAGCTCCGCACCATCGGCTCCACCACCCTGGACGAGTACCAGAAGTACTTCGAGGCCGACAAGGCCCTGGAACGCCGCTTCCAGATGGTGCTGGTGGACGAGCCTTCCCCGGCCGAGAGTATCGCCATCCTCCGTGGTCTGAAAGAGCGCTACGAGAACCACCACAAGGTGCGGATTGAGGACGACGCGCTGATTGCCGCCGTGAACCTGAGCCACCGGTACATCACGTCCCGCTTCCTGCCGGACAAGGCCATCGACCTGGTGGACGAGGCCGCCTCCAAACTGCGCCTGGAGATGAATTCCGTGCCGGAGCCCATCGACGACCTGAACAGCGCCATCCGGCAGAAGGAGATTGAAAAGGAGGCCGTCAAGCGCGAAGGCGTCTCCCTGAAACTGGAGAAACTGGAGGACGAGCTCAAGGAGCTCCAGGCCCGGCGGGATGTACTGATGAAGCGCTGGAACGAGGAAAAGGAAATCCTGAGCGGCCTGCAGACGGCCCGGCAGCAGCTGGAAGACTACAAGATTCAGTCGCAGGCGGCCGAGCGCAGCGGCGACTACGGCAAGGTGGCGGAAATCCGCTACGGCAAGATGGCAGCCACCCAGAAGACCATCGACGAGTTGTCGGCCAAGGCATCGGCCATCAAGGATCCCCTTGTGACCGAGGCGGTTACCCCCGAGGATATCGCCGAGGTGGTGGCCAAGTGGACGGGTATTCCGGTGAAGCGGATGCTGGAAAGCGAGAAGGAGAAGCTCCTGAGGATGGAAACCGAACTGCACAAGCGGGTGGTGGGCCAGGACGAGGCCATCAAGGCGGTTTCCGACGCCGTGCGGCGCAACCGGGCCGGCCTGTCCAACGAGAAACGGCCCATCGGCAGTTTCCTCTTCCTGGGAACCACCGGCGTGGGCAAGACGGAACTGGCCAAGGCGCTGGCCGAATTCCTGTTCAACGACGAGAATATGATGACGCGTATCGACATGTCCGAATACCAGGAACGCCACACAGTGAGCCGTTTGGTGGGGGCGCCTCCGGGATATGTGGGCTACGATGAGGGCGGCCAGCTGACCGAGGCTGTCCGGCGCAAACCCTATTCCGTGGTGCTGCTGGACGAGATCGAGAAGGCGCATCCGGACGTGTTCAACGTGCTGCTCCAGGTGTTGGACGACGGCCGTCTCACCGACAACAAAGGCCGGACGGTGGACTTCAAGAACACCATCCTCATCATGACCTCCAATGCCGGGGCCGACATCATCCAGGGCTACATGGAGAAGCTCCCGGAGGTGAGCGGACTGGACATGCAGGCCATCGCCACCCGACGTGCCCTCTTGGAGGAATGCCGGAAGAAAGTGATTGATGTCCTGAAACTTACGGTTCGTCCGGAGTTCCTGAACAGGATTGACGAGATGATTATGTTCGACCCGCTCACCAAGGCCGACATCCGCGACATCCTTCACATCCAGGAGGCCGACCTGCAGCACAAACTCTCCGAGAACGGCATCACGCTGCAGTTCACTCCCGCGTTCGAGGACCACATGGTGGAGCACGGCTACGACCCCGCATACGGCGCCCGTCCCGTGAAGCGCCTGCTGCAGCGGGAGTTAGTGAATCTCCTGGCGAAGAACCTGCTGGACGGTACCGTGAGCAAAGACTCCGTCGTCACGGTAGATGTCACCGGCGGGGAGGTGGTGGTCCGCTGACCATTTTCCCTGTTTTAGGCAGAAAAAACATACAGGCAGGTTGCTGGATGAAAAAAAGTTTAGTACTTTTGTTCAAAAGTAACCTGCTTTTATGTATAAGACACAAGGACTGAAAAACAGCCGCATCGAAGTGGCGGACGCCCTGCGGGGCATCGCTGTGGTGGGCATTATCCTCTATCATGCCGTCGAGCATTTCAACCTGGGTTCCCCGCGCGATCTCTCTTTATCGTTGCCCATCGACGGCGCTATGTTCAACATACTCACCTTGTTGCTGTCGGGTAAGATGTACGGCATCTTCGCCCTGCTGTTCGGCCTCAGTTTCTTTATCATGCGGGACAACCAGGAGCAGAAGGGAAAAGATTTCTCTCTCCGTTTTGCCTGGCGCATGGTGCTCCTGTTTGGCTTCGGTATCCTGAATCTGGTCTTCTATAACGGCGATATCCTTACTTTTTACGCCCTGATGGGCCTGCTGCTTATCCCTGCAGGGTATCTAAGCATGCCGGCGCTGTGGGCCGTGACTATTTTCCTCCTGATTCAGCCGGTGGAAATCTACGGCCTGATATCCGGCTGGAAACCGGATATTTCCCCCATGATGAAGTATTATATGGAAATGGGCCAGGCCAATGCGGAAGGCACTTTCCTGGAGTCGGCTTCCGCCAGTCTGCGCTGCGGCTTCTTTGCTTCGTGGTACTGGTTTGTCATGAAGGGGCGCATCACCCAGACCATCGGCCTGTTTTTCCTGGGGCTCCTGTTCGGCCGTCTCCGGCTCTTTTATAAAGAGGGAAACCACCTGAAAATCTGGCGGATTGTCTGTGTCGTCTCTACTGTTGCCGTGGCTGCGGGGGTTATCTTCGGTGCCGCCGGAAACGGTGATGTCAACTTCGGCAAGCTGGACAGCCTGCTGCATCCGCTGTTCAACCTGGCCATCCTGCTGTTCATCGTGTCCGGCGTGGTCCTGCTCTGGTACGCGTTCGCGGGCTTCCGCAAGAGCCTGTCGCATATCTGCTTCTTCGGACGGATGTCCTTGAGCAACTACCTGTTCTCTTCCGTGCTCGGCTGCGCGGTCTTCTACGGCTGGGGCCTGGGAATGTACAAGGTGCTGGGCACCACCTGGTCGTTGCTGGTGGGTATCGCCATCGTTGTTGTACAGATTATCCTTCTGTACCAGTGGTCCAAGAAACACCAGCGCGGCCCGCTGGAAACCCTCTGGCGCAAGCTCACCTGGATAGGCGCCTGAAGCATCGTAAGTCAAAGGTATTGGGCACCAAAATAGGACCGAAATGAAAGGACGGGTCGGAGCGAAGCGACGGGAGGGGGTGTCGGGGGATTCCTCCCCCGTAAGTCGAAGACAATGGGCACCAAAATAGGACCGAGATTTCTCGGTCCTATTTTGTGTGCCCAGAACGGGAATCGAACCCGTACATCTTTAAGGGATACTGGATTTTGAGTCCAGCGCGTCTACCAATTCCGCCATCCGGGCATGGGGCGTCTGATAAGGACGGGACTGCAAAGATACGCAAAAACGGGGAAAGGCCAAATTTTTCCTTATCTTTGCAAATGATTATGAAGACCGTCCACATCCGGATCGAGAGCGGCCAAAAGCTCTCGGACATAGCTCCCTTGCTGCAGGGAGAGACCGAGGTATGCATCGTCTATGACCGCAACGTTGCGGCACTATCGGGTATCCTGGCAGCGGCGGTTCCCGGTGGCGTGAAAGCTTGCATCGGCCTGGACACGTCCGAGGAACTGAAAACCATGGAGACGGTGCTGGGGCTTGAACGGCAGTTGCTGGAGGCCGGCGTTTCCCGCGGCGCCCTGGTCCTGGCCTTGGGCGGGGGCATCACCACGGACCTTGTCGGATTTGCCGCCAGCATCTACAAGCGGGGTGTCCGCTATGCCAATGTGCCCACGACGCTATTGGCGCAGGTAGATGCCGCTATCGGCGGAAAAACGGGCGTGAATCTGGATGGATACAAGAACATGCTGGGCGTGATTGTGCAGCCGCAGTTCACCTTCCTCTGCCCGGAGGTGCTCTCCACACTCCCGCCGCGAGAATTCCGCTCCGGCCTGGCGGAAATGGCCAAAACCTTCCTCCTGGCCGATGCCCAGGCCTACGCCAACCTGCTGCCGGTTCGGGCGGAGCTCATCTGGCGGGCGGCCCGGATCAAGGCCGATATCGTGGAAAGGGACCCGTACGAGCAAGGGGAGCGGATGAAGCTGAACCTAGGCCACACTTTCGCGCACGCCATCGAGCACGAAGCCCGGCTGCGGGGAGACGACATCACCCACGGTGAGGCTGTCGCTATGGGCATCATCCTGGCTGCGGAGCTGTCGGAGCGGCTGGGCGTAGCGCGGAAAGGCCTGGCCGACCGTCTGCGGGCAGATTTCACTGCCATCGGCCTGCCTGTGGAAAGCCCTTATCCGGCCGATACCCTGCGCAGTGCCATGCAGAAGGACAAAAAGGCTACCGGCAAGACGCTCCGCTTTGTGTTGCTGGAAGACATTGCCTGCCCGCGAGTTGTGGAACTAACTGATTACCATATACAGAATGATTTGCACATCCATACAGAACAAAGAGCTGCAGGAGATTCAGGACCTGCTGGACTGCGGAGCGCTGGAGATGGCGGAAATCCGCCTGGACCGCTGCGCCCTGGACGAGGAAGAGATTGACGTCCTGTTTTCCGGGTCCGACGTTCCCCTGATCGCTACCTGCCGCCTGAGCGAGGAGCCCCAGGCGCCAGAACTCCTGGAAATGGCCATCCGTTCCGGGGCCAAGTACGTAGATCTGGAAATGGAAGCCCCGGCGGCGGTGGGACGACGGATCCGGGAGGCCTGCCGCGAGTATGGGACGGTGCTCATCCGCTCTTTCCACGACTTTTCCGGGACGCCGCCCCTGGAGGTGCTCCGGAGCCTGGTGGACCGGGGCCGTCAGTTCGGCGGGGAAGTGGTGAAGGTGGTCACCACCGCGACGTCTCCTGCCGATGTCGCCCGGATCCTGGAACTTTACAAAGATGTTACACCGGGCTCGCTGGTCGCTTTCTGCATGGGCGAAATGGGCCGGGATTCCCGCCTGGAGGCCCTGGAACAGGGAGCTCCCTTCACCTATGCCTGCCTCACGGAGGAGGAGGCCACGGCGCCCGGTCAGTGGACATCGGCCCGGATGCAGGAGGCTGTTTACGGGAAATTCCGCTTTGTGAAGAGCGGCGTGTTGCCGATGCCTTCCTCCAAGAGTTTTGCCCAGCGTGCCATTGTGGCCGCCGCCCTGGCCGATGGCACTTCGCACCTGTCCGGATACACGCCCTGCGGCGATAACGAGAGTGCGATCGCCGTGGCCCGCGCCTTGGGCGCCACGGTGGACAAAAATGACAACGTGCTTATAATCAAGGGGATAAACGCACATCCGGGCTGCTGTGATGCGCTCAAGGAGTTGCACACCGGCGAGTCCGGCTTCCTCACGCGACTGTGCATCCCGCTGCTGGCCACCCTTTCCGACGGCCCCGTCCGGGTAAGTGGGGAAAAAACCCTGCTGAACAGGCCTTTGGCCGATGCCCACGACATTATGGCCGCTTTCGGCGTGCGTCTGTATCCGGAAAGTAACAATTGTGTTACGCCTCAAAAATCGTCCAAAAACGGGGACAACATTTCTGTTTCAGATACGCGAAAATCAGACTGTTACCTTCCTTTGACCGTTTCCGGCCCCATTATCCCCGGCCGGGCCGATATTTCCGGTCGCGGCGGTTCGCAGCTCATCTCTGGTCTACTGGGCGCCCTGCCCCTGGTTGCGGGCAAATCTACCGTCTATGTGCACGATCCCAAGAGCATTCCTTACCTGTTTATCACCGTGGATGTCCTGAAAAAGTTCGGGATCCGGATGGGATCGGAGATGGAGGGCGGCGACGATTTCCTCCAAACCCAGGACTGGAGCCTCTGCACGGGCCTCACCTTCCGCATCAAAGGGGACCAGCGTTACCAGGCCGCCGATTTTGCCATCGAGGCCGACTGGTCCGGTGCCGCTCCCTTCCTCACCGCCGGGGCCATCTTTGGCCAGATAGAAGTGGAAGGACTTGATACCCAGAGCCTTCAAGCCGACATTTCCATGATGGACATCCTGATGGAAGCCGGCGCCAGCATGTCCCAGCAAGAGGGTCCCACTCCCACTTCCGGCCCCATCCGCGTGCAACGGGCTCCGCTGAACGCCTTCTCCACAGACCTGAACAACTGTCCGGACCTGTTTCCGATGGTGGCTGTCCTGGCCGCCTTCTGCCCTGGAGAAAGCCATATCCTGGGCGTAGAGCGGCTGCGGCACAAGGAGACCGACCGCGCTGCGGCCATCGAAGCCATGTTGCAGCAGATGGGTGTCCCGGTCACCATCGTCCAGGACGAAATGATTATTACGGGAATGGGCCTTACTCAACGGATCATTACCGGGAACCTCCTGAAAGGCGGGCACTTCCCGTCCTACGGCGACCACCGGATGGTGATGGCCCTCAAAGTGGCCGCGCTCGGCGCCGCGGAGCCCGTGATGATTGACGACACCGCCTGCGTCGCCAAATCTTTCCCTGCTTTCAACGAAATGTTTTCCGTCATGACCGGTTCCAACCAGTCATCCTAAAGACAACCCCAACCATGAACACATTCGGAAACAAATTCAGACTGAGTATCTTCGGCGAATCCCACGGAGAGCGCATCGGCGTTGTGCTGGACGGCGTCAAACCCGGTCTTCCGCTGCAGGAGGCCGATTTTCAGGCAGATCTCTCCCGCCGCAAGGCCGGCGCTCCGGGCACCACGCCCCGCATAGAAGCCGACGAGCCGGAGATTGTTTCGGGCGTGTACGAAGGCCACACCACCGGGGCACCGCTTACCATCCTGTTCCGGAACGGGAACACCCGCAGCCAGGACTATGCGCAGTTCCGGGAACACCCCCGTCCGGGCCATGCAGACCGCACGGCTGCCATTAAGTTCCAGGGCTTCAACGACCCTCGGGGCGGAGGTCATTTCTCCGGGCGCATTACGCTGGGCCTGGTAGCAGCGGGGGTAATAGCCAAGAAAATGGCCCCCTACAGCTATGCGGCGCGTATTGTGGCGCTGGGCGGAAGCCCCGACCCCACCGCCTGGCCGGGCTTGCTGGAGGCCGCCAGGGCCGACGGTGACTCCCTGGGCGCCGTGGTGGAATGCCGGGTGGACGGTGTCCCCGCCGGGTTGGGAGAACCTTTCTGGAACAGCGTGGAATCGCTTCTGGCGCATGCCGTCTTTGCCATTCCGGGCGTACGGGGTATCGAATTCGGGGAGGGCTTTGCCGTGTCGGCCAAAAAAGGCTCCGAGCAGGACCATTCCGGCGGCATCAACGGCGGTATCACCAATGGAGAGCCGCTGCGCTTCCGTGTGGCGTTCAAACCTACGGCCAGCATCGCCAAAGCCGGCATCCCGGGGCGGCACGACGTGTGCTTTGCCCTCAGGACGCCGGTTATTGTAGAAGCCGTGGCTGCCATCGTCCTGGCAGACCTGGCGCTGTAATTTTTTTTGTATCTTTGCATTCCTATGTCAGAGAGTGATAAAATCATACAGGAGTTCACCCAGTCGGAGTACAAGGAAGGCTTTGTCACGGACGTGGAACAGGAGTTTATCCCGAAGGGTCTGAACGAGGAAATCATCCGGCAGATATCGGCCCGGAAAGAGGAGCCCCAGTGGCTGCTGGAGTTCCGCCTGGACGCCTTCCGGAAGTGGCAGGGAATGCCGCAGCCGGACTGGGCACACCTGGACATGCCGGAGATCGACTTCCAGGATATCATCTATTATGCGGCCCCCAAGAAAGACAAAGACCGTCCCAAGGAGATAGATCCCAAACTGGCGGAAACGTTTGACAAACTAGGCATTCCGCTCCATGAGCGGGACGTGCTGGCCGGGGTTGTGGCCGTAGACGCCGTGTTTGACTCGGTGTCGGTGACCACCACCTTCCGGAAAACCCTGGCAGAAAAGGGAATCATCTTCTGCTCCTTCTCGGAGGCCGTGAAAGAACATCCGGACCTGGTGCGCAAGTACCTGGCCTCCGTGGTGCCCGCATCGGACAATTTCTTCGCAGCGCTGAATTCCGCCGTTTTCTCCGACGGCTCTTTCTGCTACATTCCCAAGGGAGTCCGCTGCCCCATGGAACTGAGCAGCTATTTCCGCATCAACGCCCGCGGCACCGGCCAGTTCGAGCGCACCCTCATCGTGGCCGATGAAGGCTCGTACGTAAGCTACATGGAAGGCTGCACTGCCCCCATGCGGGACGAGCAGCAACTGCACGCAGCCGTGGTGGAAATTATCGTGGAGAAAGATGCCGACGTCAAGTACTCCACCGTGCAGAACTGGTACCCCGGCGACGCCGACGGCAAAGGCGGCATCCTGAACCTGGTGACCAAGCGGGGTATCTGTAAGGGAAGCGGCAGCCACCTGAGCTGGACGCAGGTGGAAACCGGGTCGGCCATTACCTGGAAATACCCTTCCACCATCCTGAAAGGGGATTTTTCCAGTTCGGAATTCTACTCGGTGGCCGTCACCAACAACCATCAGCAGGCCGATACTGGCACGAAGATGGTCCACTTGGGCCGCGGCACCAAAAGTCGCATCGTGTCCAAGGGCATATCGGCCGGAGTAAGCCAGAACAGCTTCCGCGGATTGGTACGGATGGGGCAAGGCGCCGTGAACGCCCGCAACTATTCCCAGTGCGACAGCCTCCTGATCGGCTCCCGCTGCGGGGCCCATACTTTCCCGGACATCCAGAGCCGGCAGCCGTCGGCCACGGTGGAACACGAGGCCACCACGTCCAAGATTTCAGAAGACCAGCTCTTTTACTGCAACCAGCGGGGAATCGGCCCGGAAGATGCCGTGGGGCTTATCGTCAACGGCTACGCCCGGGAGGTCCTGAGCCGCCTGCCGATGGAATTCGCGGTGGAGGCGCAGAAACTCCTGCAGGTGTCGCTGGAAGGCAGTGTAGGATAATACCAGACAAATGATAGATACCGTCATATTTACCCTGGCCGGCCGGCCCGTGCTGCTCATAGACTTGATTTCGAGCTTGTTGGGCCTTACGTGCGTGTTCCTTGCCGGCCGCAACTCCAAGTACAACTTCTGGGTGGGCTACCTGTACACCGCCGCCCTGTTTTTCCTGTTCTGGAACAAGAACCTGTACGCGAGCCTGCTGCTGCAGCCCATTTCGCTGGTCATCAACATCATGGGCCACTACCGCTGGACCCATCCCAAGGCGGAAGAGCAGTCGTCAGAGAACAAGAAAGACCTGAAGGTGAGCATGTTAAGCTGGCCGGAGCGCATTATGTCCGTCGCAGCGGTGCTGGTGGTCGCCTTTGTGTGGGGCTGGACGCTGGACCGCCTTTTCCCGGCCGACCCGCACCCGTACCTGGATTCCTGCGTAACGGTGCTCATCCTGCTGGCCCAGCTGCTTTCCGCCCTCAAGAAGTGGGACTGCTGGATTGCCTGGCTCATTGTGAATGTGACGCAGATTATCCTGCATGTCAGCGTGGGCAACGTGTTCATGCCCATCGTTTGCGCGCTGTATCTGGTGAACGGCCTCTGGTCGCTGGCCACCTGGCTGAAACTGTATCGGCGAAAAGCGTAAATGATTAATTGATAGTTGTTTATATTAAAAGCCTGCTGCATTTTGACAGCAGGGTTATTACATAAAAAGCTGATTATGAGCTATTTGCTAAAAATCAATAACCTGCATGTCCGCATCGGCGACAAGGAAATCCTAAAGGGAATCGACCTGGAAATCAAGCCCGGGGAGATCCATGCGGTAATGGGGCCCAATGGGGCCGGAAAGTCCACCCTGAGCGCCGTGCTCACCGGCCGACCGGACTATGAAGTCACCGAAGGCACGGTCCAGTACAAAGGAGAGGACCTGCTGGCCAAAACGCCGGAAGAGCGTGCCTGGGCTGGTCTGTTCCTCAGTTTCCAGTACCCGATAGAGATCCCGGGCGTCACCATCACGGCTTTCATGAAGGCGGCCGTGAATGCCAAGCGCAAGGCGCAGGGGCTGGAGGAGATGAAAGCCGGCGATTTCCTGAAGTTGATGAAGCAGAAGATGGCTTTCGTGCAGATGAAACCGGAGTTTGCCAAGCGCGAAGTGAACGTGGGCTTCAGCGGCGGCGAGAAAAAGCGCAATGAGATTTTCCAGATGGCCATGCTGGATCCGGAGCTCTCCATCCTGGACGAGACCGACTCCGGCCTGGATGTGGACGCCCTCAAGATTGTGGCTGACGGCGTGAATGCCCTCCGGAGCCCGGAGAAAAGTGCCATCATCATCACCCACTACCAGAAACTGCTGGAGTATGTGCAGCCGGACGTGGTGCATGTGCTCAAGGCCGGCAAGATTGTGGCCACCGGCGGCAGGGAGCTGATCGAAGCTATTGAGAGCAAGGGATTTGACCAGTTCTAGGCCTATGGGACACGGAAGATATATTGCACCCCCCGAAGGGCTTTACCAGGTGGCTGCGGGCGAGCGCCTGGACCTGCAGTATGTGGTACTTCCCGGGGAATCCCGCGAGATAGAAGTGACGGTGGACCTGAACGGCCCCGGCGCAGAGGCGCACATCAAGGCCCTGTACCTGTGCAGGGCCGACGAAAAGGTGCGTTTCCGGATTGTGATGCACCACCGGGCTCCGGGCTGCAAGAGCACCCAGGCCATTAACGGCATCGCCGGTGGCCGGGCCGATGTCCGCTTCGACGGCACCATCGTGGTGGCCCCGGACGCCCAGCAGACCGAGGCCTATCAGGAGAACCACAATATCGTCCTTACGGAAGAGGCCCGGGTAGAGACCAAGCCCCAGCTGGAAATCTATGCCGACGACGTAAAATGCTCCCACGGCGCCACAGTGGGCCAGCTGAACCCCGACGAGCTCTTCTACATGCGCTCCCGGGGCATCCCGGAAAGCGAGGCCCGCACCCTGCAGATGCTCTCCTTCCTGTCCCCGGTAATCCCTATAGGGCGCGAAGAGGAGATAGAAAGCTGGATCAGAACACTGTAATAACCATTTACTATGAAACCACAATACTTTTTCGCCTTGCTGCCCCTGGCTCTGTATGCCTGCGGGAATCCTTCCGGCTCCGTTGCCATTTCTGCGGACAAAGCCATCGAGGCAAAGGTAGAGAAAACCCTGTCCGGGATGAGCCTGGACGACAAGATCGGCCAGATTATCGAACTGGAAATCAACTTGGTCACCTACAACGACCCGTCGCTGAGCCTGCAGAGCATTGCGGTGATGAGCGAGGAGCAGAAAGATGCCCTCATCCACGAATATGGCCTGCAGGACCAGTTCAAGGCCTCTGAGCTGAATATCGACTTTACGGCGGAAGCCCCCGACATGAACCAGGGCATGAAGCTGTACGCCCTGTACAATGCCATTGCCGCCAAGTATCCGTTCAAGGTGGACGAAGTGGCGCTGGATTCGCTGATTACCAAGTACCGGGTGGGGTCGCTGCTGAATACGCCCAAGGGCACGGCCCAGCCGCCCCAGGTGTGGAACTACCTGATAAAGACCGTCCAGGACAAGTCCATGCAGGAGCTGGGCATTCCCAACGTGTACGGCCTGGACCAGATGCACGGGACCACTTATACCGAGGGCGGTACGCTGTTCCCGTCGGCCATCAACATAGCGGCTACGTTCAATCCCGACCTGGCCTTCAAGATGGGCGAAATCACTGCCTATGAAACCCGCGCCTGCGGCGTTCCCTGGGTATATGCTCCCGTGGTGGACATGGGTCGCCAGCAGGGTTGGTCGCGCCAGTACGAGGGCTTCGGCGAGGACGTCTACCTGACCTCCGTGATGAGCGAGCAGATGGTGCGCGGCCTGCAGGGCCCGGATCCCAACCATATCGACCGCTTCCACGTGGCCTCCACACTCAAGCACTATTTTGCCTACGGCATCCCCGACAACGGCCTGGACCGTACGCCGGCCACCATTTCCGACACGGAACTGCGTGAGCGTCAGTTTGCTCCGTTCCTGCGTGCTTTCCGCTCCGGCGCCCTGACCACCATGACCAATTCTTCCATCGTGAACGGCATGAACGGCGTGGCCAACTACCGCTTCCTTACCCAGTGGCTCAAGGAGGAACTGGGCTGGGACGGCATGATCGTGACCGACTGGGCCGATATCGAGAACCTCAGGGTCCGCGACCACATCGCCGCCACCGAGCAGGAAGCCGCCGAACTTATCCTGAATGCCGGTGTGGATATGATCATGGTGCCGTCGTCATACCAGTACAACGCCCTGATCAAGGAGAGCGTGGAGGCCGGCCGGATCCCCCAATCCCGGATTGACGATGCCGTCCGCCGCATCCTGCGGCTGAAATACCGCCTGGGCCTGTTTGACGAGCCCTATCATACGGTGGACCAGTATCCCAAGTTCGGCAGCGAGGAATTTGCCGCCTATTCCCGCCAGGCCGCCCTGGAGAGCGAAGTCCTGCTAAAGAATGCCAACCAGACACTTCCCATCCCGGCTGGCTCCCGGATTCTGGTCACGGGCCCCAATGCCAACTCCATGCGCACCCTGAACGGCGGATGGTCCTATACCTGGCAGGGCTCCAATACGGAGAAATACACAGACAAGTACAACACCATCTACGAAGCCCTGTGCCATGAGTTCGGCACCCGCAACGTGGTGCTGGAGGAAGGCGTGAGCTACAAGGCCGGCGGCAATTGGAACGAGGAAGACGCTTCCGGAATCGGGCGGGCCGTGCAGGCTGCGCGCGGGGTAGACTACATCGTGGTCTGCGTGGGTGAGAATTCATATGCGGAGACTACCGGAAACATTCCGGACATCAGCCTGTCGGCCAACCAGAAAGCGCTGGTGAAGGCCCTCTCGGCTACCGGAAAACGGCTGGTCATGGTTCTCAACGAGGGCCGCGCCCGCGTGATCGGCGATATCGTCCCCTGCGCACAGGCCGTGGTGGACGTGCTGCTGCCGGGTAACTACGGCGGCGACGCCCTGGCTGCCCTGCTGTCCGGCCGGGAGAACTTCTCCGGACGCCTTCCGTTCACCTATTCCCGCTTTGTAAATGCCCTGGTCAAGTACGACTACAAGGCGGCCGAATGCCGGGAAGTGATGAGCGGCGTGTACGACTACGATGCCAAGACCTACGAGCAGTGGTGGTTCGGCGAGGGAATGAGCTATACCACCTTCGCTTATTCCAATCTCAAGGCTTCCAAGACGGATTTCACCAAGGACGATGTCCTTAGCTTTACGGTGGATGTGACCAATACGGGCGCCCGCGCCGGCAAGGAAGTGGTGATGCTGTATTCCAGCGACCTGTACGCTTCGCTGATGCCGGACAACCGGCGGCTCCGGGCTTTCACCAAGATAGACCTGGCTGCCGGTGAAACCCGCACGGTTACCCTTACGATAAATGCTTCCGACCTGGCCTTTGCCGGGGCCGATGCCCGGTGGCGGCTGGAAGAGGGCGACTTCGAGATCCGTGTGGGCGACCAAATGGTTCCGCTGCACTGCACCGAAACTTATGTTTGGAATACGCCAAACATTCAGTAAACCATTTATTTACTACTGCTTAATACCCATGAACAGCAGGGTTCCGGTGGTTTTCTCCTGAATGGCGAAAGCGAAGGGACGGTCTGCGACAAAAGAAGGGGGTTCCGGGGCGTCTAGATTGGCCCAGGCAAGAGCTTCAAGAGTTGCAGCGGCGGCTTCGCAGCCCGTCTCGTCTACCGCCAGCCAGGTGTACTGTGCGATATCGTCAATCCACAGCGGTTTCTTGTCGGATATGCCCGTAAAGTCGCTCAAATCCTTGTCAAACGCATCCTTTACCCCGAGGCTGGTTAAAACTGTCCTCAGATACTGGTTCTGCTGGATAGTAAATCTGGGCAAGGAAACGCGCACAAAATCGGGCCCGTTCGTAGTCAGAGCGTCTATTAATAACTGGCCATCCTGTTCCAGGAGCGCCCCCATCTCCTTGCCGCTGCTAACTTGCTTCGGCAGGAATACGATGAAATTAAAGGTAAAGTCCAAAAAGTTCGAGAACGGAATGGATATCGCCGCGAGCTGCTCTGTCTGCTCATAGCCGACTATAACTCCTCCACTGAAGAACGACTCCGTTGTCGTGTTGTTGTCTGAATGAGTGAACGGTTTCTCCTCCAACTTCTTACCAAACTCTACTCCCCATGCTCCCTTGAAATATAACGCATTGATTAAGGTGACAACGGTGTTGGGCGACAGTTCGTCTATCTTGTCTATGCGTCCGTGTGTCTTTTCACTGCACCATTTTTCAATGGCCTGCTGTGCTGCTTTGGTTTTGAAATTGACTACACGGGAATCGGCAGAATAATAGGTACTGAGCCCTTCCTGGAAGTCGGATTTCACAGGAAAGTCCTCCTGTACCCAGATGGAGTTGGCATTTTCAAAAATGACCGCCGGATCTATGCCGGAAAGGATAGTACTCAATTTCTGGTAATACTCGTTTACTTCTGAGATGGAGGCATCTGCAAACCCCAGTACATCCTGAATCTGATTACGCGTCTTTTCTCTGGCCCCCATGGCAACCATAGACAAGTTCATACCCAGGCTGAGTGGGGAATAAAACAAATCTTTTCCCCTGTTCTCCTCCTGCTGGGAGATGGCGGAGAAAGCGGCAAAGCCCAATTTGTTAGCCTGGGCGCCAAGAGCCTGTTCGGCCTTGGTCAGTTCCGGTAATTCTATCACAACTTCCGGTGACGCCGGGTCGTCCGGGATCTCCGGAATCGGTGCGTCCTTACTGGTGCAGGACGGAAGCAACAGCACCGAAGCCACTGCAAACAGGGAATAGTATTTCCAAATCGTTTTCATAAAGCAATCATCTATGGTTAATTATAATGCGTTGCAATATATATATTATTTGGAAAAACAAAAAACAATTCTTTTAAGTTATTAATACTCTGTTAGATTCGGGGGTGGGAGAATGGATTCTCACAGAAATTTTGTATATTTGTGACATGCGTTCTCTAAGGGGAGTCATACCATCCCTTTTGTCCGTTGTCTTGTTGGCATCGGCCTGCGGAGGGCGTGCCGGTCAGGACCGCACAACGCGCGGCTTGCTCACGGAGCTGGACGGATACATAGGCGCCCGGGAGGTGTATGTGGCCCGGAAACAGGCCCAGCTGGATGCGCTGCGGCGGCTCACACACGCTACGAAGGAGCCGCTGCGCCGCTACGAGATGGACTGGAACCTGGCGGGCGAGTATTTTGCCTTCAGCTTCGACTCCACCCAGGTGTACCTGAAGCACTGCCAGGAGCTGGCGGGGGGCGTCCTCAAAAACCGGGAGCTCTATAACCAGGCCACCATCCGGCTGGGCCATCTGTATGCCAAGGCCGGCAACTATATGGAGGCCTATCAGGTGCTCTACGGCCAGATAGACACGCTGAAACTGTCGCCGGATCTCAAGACGGAGTATTATTGGTGCCTGTACGACTTCAGCAAAGACCTGTCCGGAAATTCCGGCATGGTGGAAAGCCTGTCCATTCCACCGGAATCCAGTTTCCAGAACGTTCTGTATCAGAGGCTTCCTAAAAATTCGGACCGATGGCGCTCCGTGCTTCGGAACCAGTTCATCGCAGAAGGCAACCTGGACCAGGCCGACAGTGTAAGCCGCCTGCTCCTGGCCTCCGTCACCCCGCAGGACCGCGATTACGCCATCTATGCCTTCTTCCAGTCCGAGATTCAGGAGCAGCGGGGCAATTCTGCGGAAAGGATGACCTGGCTGGTAAAATCGGCCGAATGCGACCTGACCAACGCCGTACGGGACTATGCCTCTCTGACGATGGTGGCGCAGAACCTGCTGGCAACCGACGTGGACCGCTCTTTCCGCTACCTGCGTATTGCCCAGGAAGACGCCCTGCTGTATAACGCAAAGCTTCGTCCCTGGCAGATTTCCCGTTTCCTGATGGACGTGGAAGATGCCTACTCCGAGCGGCAGGCCCGGGCCCAGCGGATGGCCACAATCGCCTCCATCCTCCTGGCCGCCCTGGTGCTGGCGCTGTCCCTGATTTCCTACACCCTGGTTGTCCGCTCCCGGAAGCTTACCCGCCTGAGAAACGAGCTGGAAAGCAGCAATGCCCGTCTGGCCATGGCCAATGAAGAACTCAATGTCCTCAACCGGCAACTCTCCAAGGCCGACAAAGTGAAGGAAGAATACATCCTGGACTTTCTGCAGGGGCTCTCGGAGGAGGTGGGCCTGCTCCGCTCGGAGGATAACCGTTTCCGGAACCTGCTCAAGCAGGGCAAGTCGGACCAGTTGTTCAGGGAACTGGCTATTTCAGAGCGGTCAGAAAAGGCACTGGACACATTCTATCGCAAGTTCGACGACACCTTCCTGGCCCTGTATCCGGATTTCGTGGAGCAGTTCAACGCCCTCCTGCAGGAAGATGCCCGTATCACGCCCAAAAAGGACGAGCGCCTGAACACGGAGCTCCGCATCTTCGCCCTCATCCGTCTGGGCGTGGACGACTCCAAGCAGATTGCCTCCATTCTGCACTACTCTGTAAGCACCATCTACAATTACAAGGTGTCCATCAAAAACGCCGCCCTCGGAGACCGCGACACCTTCGAGGAAAGGGTAAAAAAGATAGGAAAGTAGTGGATTATTGATTCCGGAACCGCTACCAAATCATTCTTTATGTTATTATTTAAACAACTGATAATCAGTTGTTTTTATTTTATTCCCACTACTATTTTTCTCCCATACACGGGCGGTGTAAAAATCCCCCCTATTTTTGCTACCAGACCCATGGCGGCAAAACACAACTATATTATAACCAAACGCACAACTAATCCAAAAACGCGTATGAAAAAAATTGCTTCCCTAATCCTTGCATTAGGATTGAGCCTGGCGGCAATGGCCCAGAACGTCACCGTGAGCGGTGTGGTCCTGGACGATGCACGCCAGCCGATTATCGGCGCCTTTGTAGTTGAGCAGGGTACCCAGAACGGAACCATGACCGGTGTGGACGGTGACTTCACCCTCCGCGCCGCCCGCGGTGCCGTCCTGGAAATCTCCTGTATCGGCTATGTTACCCAGCAGGTTACTGTTACTGGTGACCAGAAGCTGGAGATTATCCTTCCGGAAGATACCCAGATGCTGGAAGAAACGGTGGTCGTCGGTTACGGCGTCCAGAAAAAGAGCGTGGTCACGGCCTCCATCTCCAAGGTGGACGGCGATGCCTTGAATACGGTCCGCGCCTCTACGGTGAACGACGCCCTGAAGGGTAAAGTCTCCGGCGTACAGATTACCCAGGCTTCCGGCCAGCCGGGTTCCGGTTCCCAGATCAAGATCCGTGGTATCGGCACCGTGAACAACTCCGACCCGCTTTATATCGTGGACGGCATGCCTGTGGACGGCGGTATCGACTACCTGAATCCGACCGACATCGAATCCGTTGAAATCCTCAAGGATGCCGCATCGGCCGCCATCTACGGTGCCCGTGCCGCCAACGGTGTGGTGCTGGTCACCACCAAGAACGGCAAGAAGGGCCAGGCTTCCATTACTTATAATGGCAGCTACGGCTGGCAGAACCCCTGGCGCAAGAAAGAGGTTCTGAATGCACAGGAATACATGGTGATCATGAACGAAGGCCGTATCAACGACGGCGGCGCCCCTCTTTATTCCGCCGCTGAGATTGCAGCCGCCGGAAAGGGCACCGACTGGCAGGATGCCACCTTCAATTATAACGCCCCGATCACCCAGCACCAGCTGTCCGTGAGCGGCGGTACCGAAAAGACTACCTATTTCCTCTCCCTCGGCTATTTCAAGCAGGACGGTATCGTGGGCGGTAACTACGGCAAGTCCAACTATGACCGTCTGTCCATCCGTTCCAACAACACCTATGTCCCTTACGAGACCAAGGACCGGAATTTCCTGAACAAAGTCACGCTGTCGGCCAATATCGCCTACTCCAACATCAATTCCACCGGTATCACCACCAACTCCGAGTTCGGTTCCATCCTGGGCTCGGCCGTTGCGTTCAACCCTTCCATCCCGGTGTATGCCGACGAGGCCACGGCCGCTCAGATTCTGGCCGACCATCCTACCGCCATCGTGGCTGCCGACGGCCGCGTATATTCGCTGCCTCCGACTGGTTACCAGGAACTGACCAACCCGCTGGCCAACCTGGACACCCCGTCCAACACCCTGTACAAGACCCACAAGATTGTGGCCAACTTCTCTGCTGAGCTGGACATCCTCCCGGGCCTGAAATTCAAGAGCAGCTTCGGCACCGACCTCGCTTTCTGGCGCAACCGCGGATATGGCTTCGAGCAGTACAAGAGCTCCATGAACCAGACGCTCACCAGCTGGGTGAACATGGGTATGAACGAAGGCCTCCGCTGGCAGGTGGAAAACTACTTCTCCTACAACAAGCAGGTGGGCAAGCACAACTTTGCCGCCGTGCTGGGCCAGTCGGCCATGAGTTATTCCTATATCTATGTATCCGGCACGGACTACCAGCTCAAGGAGACCAACCCCGCCATGGCTTATATCGATTCCGCCATCGGCTCTACTGATGACGAGCGCACCAGCGGCGGTACCGGCGGTTACGACAACCAGCGCCTGGCTTCTTACTTCTTCCGCTTCGACTACAACTTTGACGAGCGTTACATGCTGGAGTTCACCGTCCGTCGGGATGGTTCCTCCCGCTTCGGCCCCGGTCACAAGTGGGCCACTTTCCCGGCCGTTTCCCTGGGCTGGAACCTGACCAACGAGCCTTGGTTCCAAAACCGTCCGGACTGGATCAACCAGCTCAAGCTCCGCGCCAGCTGGGGAAAGAACGGTAACGAGAACATTGGTAACTTCCGTTACGCTTCCCTGATGGACACCGGCCAGGAGTACTACTTTGGCGTGGGTGCATCGGCCTACGGAAACATGGCTTCCGGTTCCTCTCCTGCAGCACTGGCCAACCCGACCATCCGCTGGGAAGAGTCCGAGCAGATCGACCTCGGTTTCGACGCCCGCCTGCTGAACGACCGCCTCACCTTCGGTTTCGACTTCTATAACAAGAAGACCAACGGCATGCTCATGGACAAGCCTATCCCGTCCTATGTGGGCCAGGGTGCTCCGATGTCCAACCTGGGCGACATGCGCAACTGGGGTTATGAGTTCGAACTTGGCTGGCAGCAGCAGATTGGCGACTTCCACTACTCCATCAACGGAAACGCCTCCCTGCTCCGCAACCGCCTGGTCAACCTGGGCAACGAGTCCGGCGAGGCCGTGTACCAGAGCAACGGCGCCTCCGGCGTGGGTGACTACGTGAAGGGCTCCAACGGCGAGGTCTGGCCTTACTTCTACGGTATGAAGACCGACGGTATCTTCCAGAACTGGGACGAGATCAATGCCTACAAGGACAAGGACGGCAACCTGATGCAGCCCAATGCACAGCCTGGTGACGTGAAGTTTGTCGACTACAACAAAGACGGCTATGTGAACGACAACGACCGTACCAAGATCGGTAAGGGTATGCCCGACTGGACTTTTGGTCTCACCCTGTCGGCCGACTGGAAGGGCTTCGACGCCAATCTCTTCTTCCAGGGCTCTGTCGGCAATCAGATCTTCGACTACGCCATGCGTGGTGACATTCCCGCCATGAACCGTCCGGCCTGGATTCTGGACCGGTGGATCGGCGAGGGTACCTCCAACCGTATCCCCCGTGTTACCAATGCCAACCCCAACCAGAACTGGCGCTCTTCCGACCTGTGGGTGAAGGACGGATCCTTCCTTCGCCTGAAGACCGCGCAGCTCGGCTACACCCTTCCCGCCAGCGTTCTCAAGGTCATCCACATCCAGAACCTCCGCGTCTATGTGGCTGGCGAGAACCTCCTCACTTTCACGAAGTATGACGGCTTCGATCCGGAAATGGCTTCCGACGGCTATACTACCATCGGCGTAGACCGCGGTATCTATCCGCAGGCCCGCACCATTACCCTTGGCGCTTCCATCACTTTCTAATCCCATAAAGGCACACGATTATGAAAATCTATAAGTTATTTGCCCTTGCCGCCGCCGCAGGTATGGTTCTGACCAGCTGTGGTGAGAAGTTCCTCACCTCCCACACCACCCACCAGGGGCAGGCGGGCGCCGAGGCTACTGAAAGTGCAATCCTGTCCTATCTCACAGCCACTTATCAGCCGCTGCTGATGGACTCCTATGCCAATTATAACTACAACCATATCCTGCTGTTGTCCGACCTTCGTTCCGACGACATCTACAAAGGTGGCGGCGACGCCGGCGACCAGTCCTGGATGTACCATCTCTCCCTGTTCCAGATCCCCGCTTCTGAAAGCCCTACCGGCATCTGGAGCCTCTACTACACGGCCATCGCCCGTGCCAACAACACCCTGCTGGCCATTGACAATGCGGTAGGTTTCGATTCCGACGCCGCCAAGCGCAAGCTCGCCGGTTACAAGGCTGAGGCTCTGTTCCTCCGCGCCTATTACCTGCACCACCTGTGGAAGCTCTACGGCAACATTCCATTCTTCACGGAGCCCCTTGGAGATCCCTTCATGGCCCCTCAGAAGAACGCCGATGCGATCTATGCCGACATCATGACCGACATCGCTGCCGCCGAGGTGGCCGCTGCCGATGCCGGCGACGAGTTCCCCATGTATACCAACAAGACTGCCAAGCAGGCCCGTGCCAACCTGGCCGCCCTGTACATGCTGAAGGCCCGCGTGGTGATGTACCAGAACGACAAGGCCAAATTCGACGAAGTAGCCGCCAACATGGCCAAGATCATCTCCAGCGCCTCCTACGAGCTCATTCCTTTCGATGCCCTCTGGACCGGTGCCGACGAGAACGACTTCTCCCGGGAGTCCATCTTCGAGAGCAACCAGATCTCTGACGGAAAGCGTGACTGGGGCAGCGCCTGGACCGGATGCGGTACCAACCTCCCGGCTTACATTTCCCCGAACGAACTCTCCGATCCTGTGTTCTGCGGCGGATGGGGCTTTGGCCCTGTGCGCAAGAGCACCTGGGACATGTATGAGGAAGGAGATGTGCGCCGCGAAGGCTCCATCAACAAGTTCGAGGCCGGTACTTACGGTCCCCGTTTCCAGGATACCGGCCTGTTCCAGAAGAAATACGCCGCCCGTACCGCTCTGCGTTCACCGATCGGGACCGTTGACCTGAACTATCCCAACAACCTGATTATTTTCCGCTATGCCGAGACCCTGCTGAACTACGCCGAACTGGTGGGTGTCCAGGGTGCCAGCGCAGCCGGCGGTGTGTCTGCCCAGGATTGCCTGGACCAGATCCGCAGCCGCGCCGGACTGGGCTCCATTCCAGTGAACGCCGAGAACATCAAGGCCGAACGCCGCAAGGAGTTTGTGGGCGAAGGGATGCGTTTCTGGGATCTGATCCGTTGGGGAGACGCCCAGAGCGTGCTCACCGAGAGCGATACCGAATACCAGAGCGTACGTACCTTCACGCCTGCCAAAGACAAGTATCTGCCCATCCCTCAGAGCGAAATGAGCCGCACCGCCGGTACCGGTGAGTATGAGCTCGTGCAGAACCAAGGTTATTAATGGTCTAAATCCCTAATAGAAGCAAACATTATGAAGAATATAGTTAAATCCATTCTCCTGGTGGCCGTAGCTGGAGCCCTCGTGTTCTCCTGCCGCCCGATGGACAGGGACGACCACCAGCTGGGACCCGCTTTACAGGAAAGCCAGCTTTCCTTCACGGCCACCCCTTCCGCATCCACTCCGAACATCATCGAACTCCAGAACACCTCTTCCGTAAAGGGTGTCGTGCTCTGGGACCTGGGCAACGGCTCCACGGTTAAAGGTGACAAAGTCTCGGCCTCCTATCCCTTCAAGGGGGACTATACGGTGACCATGTCCCTGTATTCCACTGGTGGCGGTGCCTCCGTATCCCAGGTGGTCAGCATCTCTTCTGACGACTACGGCCTGCTGGACACCCCCGGTTTCAACGCCCTGACCGGCGGGGCCAATGCCGCAGAAGGAAAGACCTGGGTGTTCGCTAGATACACCAACGGCCACTTCGGCGTAGGTGACGTCAATGCCGCCCCCGAAACCAACGGACCCGCTTGGTGGCAGTGCCCGCCGCTGGGCAAAGACGGCTGCTCCCTCTATGAGAACGAGTTCACCTTCATCCAGAAGGGAACCAGGCTTATCTGGAAGAACCAGGGCAGCATCTACACCAACCAAAACGGCATGAATCACCTGGGCATCGCTGGCACCGCGAACGCCGCCGTGGGCGACTTCGATGTGCCCTACACCCCGGCCGACAACCTCACCTTTACCCTGGATGAGGCTAATAATAAGCTCACGCTCAGCGGAAACGCCTTCCTGGGCTTCTATACCGGCGTGAGCGAGTACAACATCATCCGCCTGACCGAGCACGAGCTCTATGTCTGGTGCGGCAGCGCCGCCGAGCCCGGAAATGCCTGGTACTTCCTTTTCGTCCCCAAGGATGAACTGAAGGAACCCGAGGTGGAGCCCGAACCGGAACCGGAACCCAAACCGGAGTCCGAGCCGGCCTGGTTCCGTCCCACCGCTCCCACCAACCTGCTGCGTTCCGCCATCGATTTTGAGCAGTGGTTCAGCGGAGCCGACTGGGCCGGAGGCCTTGAGCCCGGTATCGCCGTGAAGAACGACATCGTGATCACCGTTCCCGAAGGCATCGGCGGTGGCGAGTGGATGGGTCAGTTCAAGATTCACACCCATGTCCCGGCCGACGCCCGCGAGCGCTTCGACTTCAGCTGCAACATCAACGCTACCCAGGCCGGTACGGCTACGGTGAAGATGACGGCTGCCGACGATCCCGGTGACGACGAGTTCTTCTACAATGGCGGCGTGGGCGTCGGTGCCGGCGAGACGGTCGTCTTTGAAGCTGCCGATCACATGCTGAACAAGGCGACCGAGAGCATCCTGCTGGTATTCGACTTCGGGCGTTTCCCTGCCGGAACCGTAATCACCCTGTCCAACCTGTGCCTCCAGAAGCATATTCCGCTCAGCGAAAAGCCGGAAGTGGTGAACCTGTGGCCTGCCGCCCACGTCACGGCTACCCAGTGGTTCAGCGGCCCGGCCTGGGATGGCCTCCTGTCGGCCGAATACACCCTGCTGGAAGGCAATGGTTTCGAAATCACCCTCCCCGAAGGCATCGGCGGCAGCGAGTGGATGGGCCAGTTCGCCCTCCATACGGACATTCAGCTACTCGCCTCCCATGAGTATGAGTTCTCCCTCAAGATGGAGTCCTCCGCTGCGTCAGTCTTCACCCTGAAGCTCTCCAACGACCCCGAGGACGACGCCAAAGTTTCCTTCTATGACGGCAACGTCAACATGAAGGAAGGCGAGACCACCATCCGGCTGCAGGGCTTCAGACCCGCCTCTGCCGATGCGGAAGCTGCCATGCTCATCTTCGACTTCGGACGCACCCCTGCCGGAACCAAGATCAGAGTTTCCGACATTGTGCTCCAGGAGTATGTTTATTAGTTGATTCGAGGGGCGGGAAATGACATGAGTTCCTGCCCCTTTTATCTTGAATCGTTTGAAATGAAGAGAATGATAGCCTTTTTGTCCCTTTTTATGCTGGCACTGGCCTGTCAGCAGCCCGTTACCCCGGACCCGGTCCCGGCGGCTCCCACCATTGAATTCTCTGCCAACGAACTGACGTTGAATCCCGAAGGGGGAGAGGCGTCGGTAAAGGTGAAAGCGACGGGAACGTGGTCTGTGGCGACGGATGCCCAGCCCTGGTATTCGCTGAGCTCGTCTTCCCAGATCTATAGCGGGGAAAGCCTCCTGAAAGTGTCGGCCGAGCCCAACAACACCGCAAGCAGCCGGTCCGCGACGCTCACCCTCACCAGCGGAAGCCAGAAAGCACAGCTGGCCCTTTCACAAGCCTTTTTTGTGCCGACGCTCTCTTTCTCCTCCCAGGAAGTGACGGGAGAAGGAGCGGGCGGTGAAGCCCTCGTGGGTACAGTTGCCAATGCCTCCTGGACTGTGGACGAAGGGGATATCGATTTCTGGTTCAGCATCTCTCCCAAGACCATCGGAAAGGGCGAGGGAGAACTGAAAGTGAAATTCAACCGGAGCTATGTGGCCGGAAAGCGGACCAGGCAGGTCCGGTTCCGCAGCGGAGACCAGGTGGCAGTGCTCACCGTGACGCAGAAGGAAGGGGAGCCGGTGGCCGACGGAGCGTTTGTTCCGGAAGGCTATCAGCTGGTGTGGCAGGATGACTTCTCCGGCGGTTCGGCAGCGCTTAAGGACAACTGGCGCTTCGAGGACTGGGCGCCCGGTAGGGTGAACAATGAGCTGCAGCGCTATGTCCCGGACGATCGCCGTACCAGCTTCGTGGAGGACGGTGCGCTGAACATCGTCGCCCGCAAAGACGGTAACCAGGTGATATCGGCCCGGATGAACAGCCGTGAATCCTGGCTGTACGGTTACGTGGAGGCGGCTATCTGGCTGCCCAGAGGCAAGGGCACCTGGCCTGCCTTCTGGATGATGCCGGACGATTTTTCCAAGGGCTGGCCCGCCTGCGGCGAGATTGATATCATGGAAGAGGTGGGCGTAGATGCCAACATCACCTCTTCGTCCATCCACTGCAACGCTTACAATCATGTGAAGAATACGCAGAAG
Organism: uncultured Bacteroidales bacterium; assembly: GCA_947168525.1. Lineage (GTDB taxonomy): Bacteria > Bacteroidota > Bacteroidia > Bacteroidales > UBA932 > Cryptobacteroides. The sequence continues at coordinate 17,007 of CAMVMG010000009.1, read as the reverse complement.
ACGGCCGCCCGCACCACTGCGGGGGCGGAGAACGAATACCACGTGTATGCGCTGGAGTGGACAGAAGACTATATCAAGACTTATGTGGACGGCGAGCTGCTTCTGGATTTCCGGAACGACAAAGCCGGCAACGACAATACCTGGCCCTTCAACAAGAAATTCTACATTATCCTGAACCTGGCATGGGGTGGCGACTGGGGCGGTTACGCAGGTGTGGACGAGAGTGCACTTCCCTGCACCATGAAGGTGGATTATGTCCGGGTATATAAAAAATAGACGGATGATGAAAGCTGTACGAACCCTGATCCTTGCGTTTGTTCTCGTGGCGCTCCCCGGGTGCCAGGGGCAGAAAGCCGCTTCCACCGTGGGGACGGATGCGGCTGTCGAAGCCCGCATCGACAAGTTCCTCTCGCAGATGACCCTCTCCGAGAAAATCGGCCAGATGAACCAGGTCTCTGTCGGCGGCGATGTTTCTAATTATGCCGATGCCCTGCGAAAAGGTCAGATTGGATCCATCCTGAACGAGGTGGACCCGGTGAAAGTCAACGAATTCCAGCGAATCAGCGTGGAGGAGTCCCGCCTGGGCATTCCGCTGCTGGTGGGCCGTGACGTAATTCACGGTTTCCACACCGTATTCCCCATTCCGCTGGGCCTGGCCGCTACCTTCGACCCCGCCCTGGTGGAGCAGGGAGCCCGCGTGGCGGCGCTGGAAGCCACGGCACAGGGTGTCCGCTGGACCTTTTCGCCCATGCTGGACATTGCCCGGGACCCGCGCTGGGGCCGTATTGCCGAGGGCAGCGGGGAGGATACCTATCTGGATGCCCGCATGGCGGAGGCCATGGTGTACGGGTACCAGGGACGCGCGGCCGACACTACCTCCATGGCCGCCTGCATCAAGCATTTTGTGGGTTACGGCGCCGCTGAAGGCGGCCGTGACTACAACAGCACCTTCCTGACCGAGCGGCAGCTCCGCAATGTTTATCTGCCTCCGTTCGAGGCTGCCGTGAAGGCCGGAGCCATGACCTTGATGACCTCTTTCAACGACAATGACGGCGTTCCTTCCACAGCCAATACGTTCATGGTGAAGGATGTCCTCCGGGGCGAATGGGGCTTCGACGGCCTGGTTGTCACCGACTGGAATTCGATGGGCGAGATGATCGCCCACGGCTACGGGACCGACCGCAAGGATGTGGCCAAGAAAGCGCTGGACGCCGGCGTGGACATGGACATGATGACGTACGGCTACGTTTCCCACCTGGAAGAACTGGTCCACAGCGGCGCCGTGAAAGAGGCTGCCATCGACCAGGCTGTCCGCAACATTCTCCGCGTGAAGATCCTGCTGGGCTTGTTCGAGCATCCGTACGTGGACGTGGACGCCTCTGCCGCCGTGCAATATGCACCAGAGCATCTCGCCGCTGCGCAGCGCTCGGTCGAGGAATCGGCCATCCTGCTCAAGAACAACGGCGTACTGCCGCTAGAGGCCGCCCCGTTGCGGAATATCCTGGTGACGGGTCCCCTGGCCGATGCCCCGCACGACCAGCTGGGAACCTGGGCGTTCGACGGAGAGAAAGAGCACACGGTTACCCCGCTGAAGGCGCTCAAGGAGCGTTTCCCGGGCAAAGTGAGTTATGTCCCCGGCCTCACGTACAGCCGAGAGAATCGCGCCCGCTTTGACGACGTAGTGGCCGCCGCCCGCCGTGCCGACGTGGTGCTGGTGTTCGTTGGCGAGGAAGCCATCCTCTCTGGTGAGGCCCATTCCCTGGCCGACCTGAACCTGAAGGGCTCCCAGAGTGAACTGCTGGCTGCCTTGAAGGCCACCGGCAAACCGGTTGTGGCTACGGTTATGGCCGGCCGTCCCCTCACCATCGAGCGGGACCTCCCCAACTGCGACGCTCTCCTGTATGCGTTCCATCCCGGAACGATGGGCGGTCCGGCACTCGCGAACCTTCTCTTCGGTGACGTGACGCCCTCCGGAAAGACTCCGGTCACTTTCCTCCGCACGGTGGGCCAGGTGCCGCTCTACTACAATCACACCATGACCGGGCGTCCCTACAACGGCGAAACCCTCCTTGACGACATCCCGCAGGAAGCCGGGCAGACCTCGCTGGGCAATACGTCCTATTACCTGGATTATGGTCCTTACCCGCTGTTCCCCTTCGGCTTCGGCCTCAGTTATACAACCTTCTCCTATTCAGACGCTTCCTTGGATAGGGATGTGTATGGGAAGGACGACACCATCACCATTTCCTGCACGTTGGCCAATACCGGCGGGCGGAATGGCACCGAAGTTGTGCAGGTGTATGTGCGCGACCTGATGGGCTCCCTGACCCGTCCCGTGAAGGAACTCAAGCACTTTGAGCGTGTACATTTGCAGGCCGGCGAAAGCCGTACGCTGCAAATGCAGATCCCTGTTTCCGAACTTGCCTTTTATGGCCAGGACGGCATGAAGAAAGTGGAGCCCGGCGACTTCCAGCTCTGGGTGGCTGGAGACAGCGACTCCGGCGAGCCGATGAACTTCTGTGTAAAATAGTTAATGCTGGTTTTTAGAAAGATACTTGTGTCCTTGCTGGCTGTATCCTTGCTGTTCTCCTGCGGGAGGGAACAGTCGGGCGGAGAATTGCTTTCCGTCACGGTGGAAACACAGCGTGTAAGAATGTCGGAAAACGGAACCGCTGAGGTGGTTTTCACGGTGGATGAACCTGCTTATGTCTTTGACCTTGAGCGGGATGTGGTCCTTTACAAGGCCGATGGGATTAACCCCCATCCGGAAGACTTTTCCCTTGAGAAGGTGGCTCCTGTCGGGGGCGGCGGAAAGTACGTGGCCACCCTGGCCGACCGGGGACTCCACGGTGGAGAGTATCTTACCCGGGTCCTGCTGGGAATCCGGAACCATGCCGGCGTGATCACGTTCTCGGAGCCTTTCGAGGTTTGCGGTGCGCAGTATGGCTCCCAGGGAACCACCCTTGAAACCGGACTTCCCATCTTGTATCTGGATACCGAAAACAAGGCTCCCATCCTTTCCAAGGAAGATTATGTAACAGCCAGCCTGACGGTGCGGGCCCCCGAAGAGGACAACTGGCTGGACGATCTTTCCTGCCAGGTGCGCGGCCGGGGCAACACCACCTGGAGCTGGCCCAAGAAGCCTTATCTGGTCAAGCTGGACAAGAAGGCTTCGGTGCTGGGGATGCCCAAGCACAAACGCTGGGTGCTGCTGGCTAATTTCATGGACCGGACTATGATGCGCAACCTGGTGGCCATGAAGGTGGCTTCCATGACCGCGCTGGACTGGACGCCCCGCTGTCGGAGCGTAGAGCTGGTCCTGAACGGCGTCCATCAGGGAAATTATCTGCTGATTGAGCAGGTAAAGGTGGACAAGAACCGCGTTCCCATTACGGAGATGGGCCCGGAAGACAATACTGGAGAGGCGGTTACGGGCGGTTACCTGCTGGAACTGGATTTCCATTACGACAACGAGGTGCAGTGGGTGGATTCCCACGGCGGCACCGTGCAGTGGGGAGCCGGGAGCGGCATTCCCTTCGGGGTCAAGTATCCTGATCCGGAAGACCTTACCCCTTCCCAGCTGTCTTATATCAAGGAATATATTGCCGAGGCAGCTGAGGTGCTCTACGGCCCCGGCTTCGAGGACCCGGAAAAGGGGTACGCCCAATACATCGACGTGGATTCCTTCGTGGATTACTGGATTGTGTTCGAGGTGATGGGCAACCATGAGCTGGGCAATCCCGGCAGCGTGTATTTCCACAAAGACCGGGGCGGCAAGATCAAGGCCGGTCCCTGCTGGGACTTCGACTGGGGAATCTTGTCCTACAATACATCGCCCCAGGCCAGGACCGGACTCATCAACCGCAACGCCATCTGGTATGCACGGCTGTTCCAGGATCCCGCGTTCGTGGAGAAGGTGAAGGCCCGTTTCCAGGAGTTGCTGCCGCAGCTGGAAACCATCCCGGGCTATATCCAGACCCTGGAGAAAGAACTGGAGGCATCGGCCTCCCTGAATTTCCGTCTGTGGAATCCGGCCGAAGATGCGTCCATGAACGGCGGCCGGATTATCAATGGCGACGAGAATATGACATTCCACCAGGCCTCCGTGCTCCTGAAAAAAACTTTCGAAGAACGGTTGGGTGTTATCCGTAAATCATTGTAAATGACGCATTTCTATTTTATTCCTTTGCTGGTGCCTTTTCTCCTGGCGCTGTCCTGCCAGGAAACGCCGGCCCCCTCCCCTGAGGAGCCGACGGGAAAAACGGCTTCCGTCTATACTACCAACACCGCGACACTCCGCTTCTTCGAAGAGAGAGTGCCGGTGTCCGCTCCGGTGGAGGATGCCTTTAATGTGACTCTCACCGGGGAGACCTTCCAGACGGTGGACGGATTCGGCCTGGCCATTACCCAGGCAAGCTGCTTCAATCTGCTGCGCATGTCGGAGGCCGACAGGACCGCCTTCCTGACAGAGATGTTCAGCCGTGAAGAGGGCATCGGGTCCTCGCTGGTGCGCGTGTGCATCGGCGGGTCGGACTTTTCCATGGACGAGTTCACCTGGTGTGACCGAAAAGGCATGGAGAACTTCGATGTACACCCCCTGGACGAGGAATACCTGTTTCCCATCCTGGACCAGATTTACAGGATTAACCCCGATGTGAAGGTGATCGGCTCTCCCTGGAGCTGTCCCCGGTGGATGAAAATGACCGAAGACGGAAAGACCCCTTACGACAGCTGGACGGGCGGACGTCTGAATCCTGCCTGTTATCAGGACTATGCCACTTATTTTGTGAAGTGGATTCAGGAAATGGAACGGCGGGGGTATTCGGTGCTGGCCGTGACGCTGCAGAATGAGCCGCTGAACCGGGGCAATTCCATGTCGCTCTATATGCCCTGGGAAGACCAGCGGGACTTTATCAAGGAGGCGGTAGGCCCGGCCTTCCGGGCGGCGGGAATCCGGGCCAAGATTCTGGTGTTCGACCACAATTACAACTATGACAACATCGCCTCACAGGCCGATTATCCGCTCCATATCTACGAAGACCCGGAGGCTTCCCAGTACGTGGCAGGGTCGGCCTGGCACAATTACGGTGGCAATGTGGGGACGCTGGACCGGATTCACGGACGCTTCCCGGAGAAGGAAATCTATTTCACGGAGGCTTCCATCGGCACGTGGAACTACAGTTATGAGAACTGTCTGATCAATGATTTCCGGGATATTTTTATGGGGACGCTTTCCCGCTACGGGAAAGGTGTGACGCTGTGGAACTTGATGCTGGACGACAAGCGGAGCCCGTACCGGCCTGGCGGCTGCTCTACTTGCTATGGCGCCGTCACTGTGGCTTCCGCCACCTATTCCTACAAGTCCCTGGACCGGAACACCCACTATTACAATGTAGCGCACTGCTCCAAGGTAATCAAAAGCGGCGCGGTCCGTTTGGGAACCCGGGGGTACCAGGCTCGTGGCCTCAGTTATCAGTGGTACCGCAATCCGGACGGCTCTTTTGGTGCCATTCTCCTGAACGAAAACAAGGTGGACGCCAAGGTTATCTTCTCCAGTGGAAAGAGTTCCGTGACGGTGAAAGTGCCGCCAATGGCCATCCAGTCTGTCCTCTGGACCGACTAGGCATCCCAGCTCAGCGTACGGCTCTGGTCCGGATTCACCCGGATCTGCACTTTGAGGGTTTCCTCCGGGAGGAGATCCTCAATGTTTTCCGGCCATTCCATCAGGCACAGCGCTCCGCTGTCAAGATAATCGTACAGGCCGATATCCAGGGCTTCCTCCGGCCGCTCGATCCGGTAAAAGTCGAAGTGGAATAGGGGCTCGCCGTTGCCGGTTCGGTATTCGTTGACGATGGCGAAGGTGGGGGAGCTGACGGCGTCTTCCTGCACGCCCAGCTGTTTGCAGACCGCTGTGGTGAAGGTGGTTTTCCCGGCTCCCATCGGCGCGTAAAATGCTACCAGACGGTTGTCTCCGATGGCTTCCAGAAACTTTTTCGCCGCACAATCCAGTTCTTCCAGGCTGGCTATGGTAATGACATGATTCATAGACGTGCAAAGTTACTAAAAAAAACGCCATTCTTTACAAGTCCAGGATATTCTTCCGGTCCAGGAAGCGGTAACTGGCGGCTTCGGAGAGGTGGACGGGCAGGATGTAGGGGGTGCCGGAGAGGTCGGCGATGGTGCGGGCAATCTTGATGATGCGGGTGTAGGCCCGGGCGCTCAGGCCCAGGCGGTCTATGAGATTTTCCAGCAACTGTTTGCAGTCCTCGCTCAGCGGGCAGAAGCGTTCCAGTTCCCGGGCGCCCATCTCCGAGTTGGTGAAGATGCCCATACCCTGGAAGCGCTTTAGCTGGATGTCGCGGGCCTTCCGTACCCGCTGTGCTACCTCCTCTGACGCTTCAGCCTTTCCGCCGCGCACCAGCGCGCTGGTCTCGACTGGATGCACAAGTAATTGAATATCAATCCTATCCATCACAGGACCAGAGAGCCGCGCCAGGTAGCCGGCCCGCTGCCCTACAGTGCAGGTACAGCGGTCGCCCTCTCCGTAATAGCCGCAGGGGCAGGGATTGGACGCGGCGATGAGCATGAAGGAGGCGGGATATTCGATCTTTGACTTGAGCCGCGAGATGGTCACTTTCCGGTCTTCCAGCGGGCCCCGGAGGCTTTCCAGGGTGGCTTTGGGCGCCTCCAGGAATTCGTCAAGGAAGAGGATCCCTCCGCTGGCCAGGCTCACCTCCCCGGGAAGGATGTTCTCGCCGCTGCCGCCGCCCAGCAAGGCCGCCCTGGAGGCCGATATGTGGGGCGCGCGGAAGGGCCGCTGCCGCATCAGGCCCATGCCGCCGGCAGACTTCCCCGCCACCGAATAAAACTTGGAGGTGACGGCGCTCTCTTCCAGGCTCATGGGTGGAAGAATTCCGGCGAGCGCCTTGGCCAGCGAGCTTTTCCCGGATCCGGGCGAGCCAATCAGAATGGCGTTGTGGTGCCCTGCAGAGGCAATTTCCAGCCCCCTTTTCGCTCCATCATGGCCGATGATATCGGCAAAATCCATGTAGCGGCCGGTGGCGGGGAGGGCGGTGGAAGAGCGGGTTTTCCGGTACAGTTCCGTATTCCAGATGAGCAGGTCGCCCGGGTCTTCTTTTTCCTCCAGGATACAGAGGACGTCATCCAGGGTGCGCACCCCGAATACCTGCGCCTGCGTGTAGTCTACGGCTTCCAGGGCCGACGTTTCCGGCAGGATGCAGCCCTGGAATCCCTGGCGCAGGGCCATCTCCACCATCGGGAGGGTTCCGCTCACGCCCCGGATGCTGCCGTCCAGGCCCAGCTCGCCCATGATCAGGTACTTCCCCAGGCCCGGCAGCTCCCGCTGGCCGGAGGCGGCGATGATGCCCAGGGCAATCGGGAGGTCGTACCCGCTGCCCTGCTTGTGCATGTCGGCCGGGGCCAGGTTGATGACAATTTTCTTTCCGGGAATGTGGAAGCCCTTGGCTTGCAGGGCGGTGACGGTCCTGAGCAGGCTTTCCTTCACAGCCGCGTCGGCCAGCCCCACCAGGTGGATTCCGATTCCCAGCGTAATTTCTATCTCGATGACAATGGGTACGGCCTCTATACCCACACATTTGGCCCCATGTACATATACTAGCATCGCGTGTCGTAACTTTGGGCGCAAGCTACGACATTCCCGGCAAAAACACAGTTTGAAACAGAAAAACTTTCAGGAATGTTTCAACCGATTCCCGTTAATTTTTTTTGATTCGGAAAAAAGCCGATCCGCTGCCGGACATGGCCGCATACACGGCCCCCTCCCGGTAGAGTTTTTCCTTCACCTCCCGGAGCTGGGGATACTTGGCGAAGACCGTCTGCTCAAAATCGTTTTCCAGGTCTTCTTTCCAGCTTTCCACCGGCTGGGCCAGTATGTCCCTGAGCGCTTTTTCCGGCAACTTGGGAACGATGCCCCGGTAAGCGTCGGCCGTGGATACGGCAATCCCTTCCGGAACGTACACTTCCAGCTCGTAGCCGGACAAATCCAGGTTGTAGGGCTCCAGGATCTCTCCCCTTCCCGTGCCCAGCATGGGGCGGTTGTAGATGAAAAAGGCGCAGTCACTACCCAGGCGGGCGGCGTAGGCGGCCAGCAGGGCATTTTGCAGGGACAGGCCGGCGAGCTGCGCAATCATCCTCAGGGCGAAGGCGGCATCGGCCGATCCCCCGCCCAGGCCGGCTCCCACCGGGGACAGCTTTTCCAGATAGATTTTCATGGGCGGCAGCTTGTAGTTTTCCGCCAAGAGGAAATAGGCCTTAGCGCTGAGGTCTTTCAGCGGGTCCCAGTCCACCCCTTCTTTCCGGGCCAGGGTAATCATCAGTTTCCCGTCCGGGGAGATGGCTTGGGTCAGGGTGCCATAGCGCTTCCGCAGCCCCGCCAGGGTGCGGGAATAGTCATCTCCCGTGACAATCTCCAGCACGTCGTGGATGCCCGGATAAGGGACGAAGAGGGTTTCCAGGTCGTGAAAGCCGTCGGGGCGCTTACGCAGCACGTGCAGGCCCAGGTTGATCTTTACGTTGGGATGGGTTATCATACCTGCAAAGGTACAGAAGATTTCATTCAATCCAAATACCGGTGAAGCAGCCGTTGAACCGGACTGTTTCCAGCTGGCCCCCCTGCAGGATCAGGTGCTCGTTACCGGAGCAGTCGGTGAGTGTGGCATACAGCACACCGTCCCGGAAGGCCGAACAGGCCTTGGTGCGGAGCATATACCGGTTTGGGAAAAGAAGGACGGGCTTCTCTCCGTTGAAGATTTCCCGGACCCTTCCGTTGTTGAGATAAATGGCGGCCTGGAGGGGGTTGTCCGGGTATAGGTCGGCCAGGGAAAACCGGCTGGAGATTTGCTGGACCATCCCGCTTTCTCCCTGCAACCAGTAAGCGCGCGCGTCCTGGCCGGTTTTGCTGGTGTACCCTTTCACCAGCATCTGTTCCCCCTGCGGAATCAGGCGGCACAGGTGGACGCTCTCGTCTGAGTGCACTTGCAACGAATGGGCGACGTTGTCCCTAACCAGTACAAGGGACTGTGCGCTGGCACCTCGGAGTTCGGTCCTGTAGACGCACCCCTCCCGGACGCGGATGTCAAAGACGGTTTTCGCCTCTGCCTGGGCGATGGTCAGGGCCACCTGGTCCCCTTGCATCAGGCGGTATTCCCAGGTGGTGGCATCGTCCTTGCGGATGGGAAGCGCGCAGGCATAATAGACCTTTCCGTCGTCCAGCATCAGGGCACCGCCCTCCCATTCCCGCTCGTCGAACGACCCCGGCACCCGGGCCAGGGGATGCGCGTAGATTTCCCGGCCGTTGATCCGGTAAGAGAACCCCCCGCTTCCCGCCCGCTGGCCCACCGTATGGAGGTCTTCTCCCACGAGCAGCATTCCCCGCAGGATTTCGTCCCCGTCATACCGCACCCATTCTTCCCCGTCCCGGAGGACGCGGGTGGTACTTCCGTCCGAGTCGTCCTGCCACAGATGGCCGCCCCTTACCCGGTGGCGGTCCGGTTCCGGATAATGTCCGCCCGGGACATCCAGCACCTCCACTCCGTCTTTCCACAGGACGATGCGTGCGCCCTCGAGCGAGCCTGCGCGCCAGTCCACCCCTTCTGGGAAGCGGAGTGCCGTCACATAGACCGAGGGCTTCTTTTCTTCCGGCTCCTTTTCCGCTTCCCCGCCGATGTCTCCTTGCCCCCGTGTACTGTCTGCCTGCATATGGACATACCGGTCCTGCATCCGCATCCATCGCGGCGTCTGGGTAAAGAGGGGTTTCTGGCAGGAAAGGGCTCCCAGGAGCAGGAGCGGAAGGAGTGTTGTCGCTTTCATGGTCCGTTGTCTTTGGGGGCAAGATAGCGACGAAAAACAAAAAACAGCACAATCGGTTGAAAAGATGTGCTGTTTTAAACGAATAATTATTTGTTTCAACCGATTGGCGACGGTTTTTTATTGTCCCAAGGTGAAGCGGATGCCGGCTTCGAACTCTGCACGGAGCGGCTGGATGGTGCGGATGGAGCGCGGCTGCTTGTCCGTGGCAAAGTAATAGCGGATGCTGGGATCCAGGAACAGGCCTACACCCGGGGTGAGCATGAATTCTACGCCCAGGCCACCGCCCACCGACCACTGGATGTTTTTGCCCCGCTGGTGGTAATGGATATCCTGGGGCGAGGCATGGACGAGGAAGTCGTTGTCCAGGAGGAATTCCGCCGACCCGCCCACAAAGGGATGGAAGCGCCAGCGGCCCTGGTTGATGATGTTGAAGTAGATGTTGACGGGGATGCCCACCCAGTGCTGGTGGTTGTCGATGTCTGTTTGCTGGATTTGGATGTTCTGGTCGCTGTAGTCCGCGACAAAAGTGCGGCTCATGTAGGTGTAGCGGAAACCGGTTCCAATGGCCCAGCGGGAGTTGAAATGGTATTTGACGCCCACGCCCACGGAGAAAGGAAGGCTGAAACTGATTTCCGGCAGTTCGTTGTAGATGCCGTTTTGGGCTACGGGAAGCAGGCCGCCCCCACCGGGTGCCCGGTGGATGGTGCCGGAAGGGACTTCGCCGCGCTGGTTCCCCTGGAGATTGCCCGTGGCCGTGAAGGAGAAGCCTTTGGGCTCTTTCCGCCTGGTCTGGTCGTAGGCCAGCCTGTTGAAAGCTTCTGTGTCGTCTACGCTGCTTTCTATCACCTGCTCTGCCTGGACGGGCTCTATTACGGTGGTGGCTGCCTGCTGCTCAGGTGCTTCCTGGGGAGCGGGTGCCGGTTCCTCTGCAGGTTCCTCTGCCGGTTCTTCTGCCGGTTCCGCTGCGCTGACGGATGCCACTGCCTGGGCCAGGCGGATGGAGACGGTCCGGGCAACTTGTTCCTCGATGGGAAGGACCGCCTCTGGCTGAGGGGTTTCCGTTACGGGAGGAACAGTTGCCTGCGGAGTCTCTGCAATTGATATAGTGAGGTTAGAATGTTTTTCCTGAACAGTGGCGGGACGGCTGAGGAAAACGCCCAGGACCACGGCGGCGGCAACGGCAATGCCGGAGACGCTCCATACCCAGGCCGGTACCCGGCGGTGCCGGACAAGTCCGGCTTCCACTCCCTCCCAGATGTGGGACGGAACGGGTTCCTCTGCGTTCTGCAGCAGGTTCCTTACAAATATATCGAATTCTTTCTCTTTCATTGTTGTTCTTTTATCATTTCCTGCAGCCTGATGCGCGCCCGCTGCAATTTGGAGCGCGAAGTGGCTTCCGTGCAGCCCAGTTCCTGAGCAATTTCTTTATGGGAATATCCTTCCAGTACATACATATTGAAAACGGTACGGGCATCCGGGGGCAGCGCCCCGATCATCCGCATCAATTCCGCATGCCCCATTTTTTGGATGGGAGTGGCTTCTTCCGTGAAAAGGCTGCGGGCCTGTTCAAGGTCTTCACTCAGCCCCAGGGCGTCTGTTTTCCTGAGGTGCATCAGCGCAGTATTGACAAAGATCTTTCTGGCCCAGCCTTCAAAGGATCCGGCTCCGTTGTAGGTGTCCAGCTTCCTGAACAGGGTGATAAAGCCTTCTTGCAGCACATCTTCTGCGTCTTCCCGCTTTCCCATGTAACGCAGGCAAAGGACCATCATTTTGGGCGCCAGGGCATCGAATAACTGCTTTTGCGCCTTCCTGTCACCCTCTTTGCATGCAGGGACCAAACGTTCCGGGGACGACAATCCTACAGGGGATTCATCTGCCCTTGTCCAAGTAATAAGATGCAAATTATGCAAAAAACGTTTCAACGGTTGGTCCGGATTTTGTTCTTTTACGACAAATTTCGTAAAAAAATCAGAATCTCAGAAGCGAAGTTGTATGTTTTTCATAAAAGGTGTATTTTTGTAGTCATTATGAAAAAAGGCTTGGCAGTCATTGCGCTGCTTCTCCATATCTTTGTGTTTTCTTACGCCCAGCAGGCAGAGAGCCTTCTGGTAGACGCCGTGGCCCTGTACAGCAGCGGTGAATACGAAAAGGCCAAAGACCATCTGCAAACCTTGTCGGCCGTCTATCCCAAAGACGACGCCGTATGGTATTATCTTGCGTTGTCGGAGCTGTCCCTGCAGGATTTCGACGGGGCCCGGAAACACCTGGAACGAGCCATTTCCCTGGACGGAAACAACTACTGGTACCGCCGCACGCTCTCCCGCCTGTACCTGCGGCAGGGAGAACAGGAGCTGGGCATAGAGATGTACGAGTCACTGGTGAAGGATTTCCCGGACAAGAGTTCGCTCAGCTATGAGCTGCTGGACCTGTACCTCCGGCAGGGCTCCTACGAGAAAGCCCTGCAGACGCTGGACCAGATAGAGGCGGAACGCGGCCCGTCAGAGGCCGTGGTACAAACCCGGTATGAGATTTACCGCCAGCTGGAGCGTCCGGAAGAGGCGCTGGAGGCGCTGGAAGCGTTCAATCGGGAATACTCCTCCCCGTCGGTGCTCTCCATGCTGGGAGACTATTACCTGGCCGAATACCAGGACTCCCTGGCCGGGGTCCGCTACCAGGAAGCGCTGTCCCTGGACGGCAGCTATGTGCCGGCCGTGCTGGGCATGTCAGAGGTATACAGGCACCAGCGGCAGTACCCGGCCTATTTCAACACCATCGGCACGTTTTTCCGTTCGGAAGATGTTCCCGCGGAGACCAAGTCCATGTATATCCGCAATCTCACCCGCTCGCTGGACCCTAAACTGCTGCAGCTGCACCAGAAAGAGTTCGACACCGTGATAGAGGATGCGGCGGCGGTGCACCCCGCCGACAGCACCCTGCTCACCACGGTGGCCGCCTATTATTACACCACGGGGCGTGCCGCCAGTGCCGGTAAATGGTTCCGGGAAGCAGCCGACCGCTACCCGGAAAGTCTCTCGCACACGGTTACCTATATCCAGTACCTGGGAGTACAGGAGCAGTGGGAACAGCTGCGCGACCGGTCCCTGGAAGCCTTCGGGCGTTTCCATGAGCTGGCGTTCCTGGACTATGCCAACCAGGCCAATTACCAGCTGGAAGACTACGACGCCATTATCGGCAACTGCCAGTACTTGCTGAGCAATTATCCCAAAGACAAAGACCTGTGCCTGGCGGCGTATTCCATGAAGGGGGATGCCTACCATGCCAAGGGAGACACAAAGGCTGCTTTCAAGGCCTACGACCAGGCGCTCAAGATCAATCCTTCCTATGCGCCGGTGCTGAACAACTACGCCTACTATCTGAGTATCATCGGCAAAAACCTCAAGAAGGCTTATGCCATGTCCAAGAAAACGGTGGAGGCGGAGCCGGACAATGCCACATACCTGGATACCTTCGCCTGGATCCTGCATCTGCAAGGGAAAGACCTGGAAGCCAAGCCCTTCTTCAAGCATGCCATGCTGTACGGCGGCAAAGACAGCGCCGTGATACTGGACCATTACGCAGAGGTACTCTACAGCCTCGGGGAATATGACCTGGCCCGCTCGTACTGGAACCAGGCCAAGAACAAAAACCTCAAGAACGAGGTTCCGGACCTGGAAACCCGGGTGAAGGCCCGGCTGGAAGCCATCGGCAAATGAGGAAAGTCCTTCATATGGCGGTGGTCCTGGTGCTGGTGGCAGCCGGTACCTGGGAGGCATCGGCCCAGAAGAAGGAGTCCCGCAAAAGCCTGGAAACCCAGATCTCCAGGCTGGAGAAGGACATCGAACTGCTCAATGGCAAGCTCCGGGACAACAACCGTAGCAGCCAACAGGCCCTGTCCAGCCTTACGCTGGTGCGGAGCAAGGTGTCTTCCCGGGAAAAGCTCATCGGCGAATGCGATCGCACCATTCGCATCCTGTCCGATTCCATCCGCCGGTGCCAGCGGGACATCGACCGGCTCCAGGCCCGCTACGACACCCTTTCCCTCTACTATAACCGCCTGGTACGCAACGCCTACAAAAACCGCGACAGCCGTCTGTGGTACATGTACGTGCTCTCCAGCGAGTCTATGGGACAGGGGCTCCGGCGGTTCAGCTATCTCCGTCGCTTCTCTTCGCAGATGGGGGCCCAGGCTCGGCGGGTGCAGGAGGCTGCTGCAGAGCTGGAAGTGGAGCGGGAGCGCCTGACCGGCCTCAAGGACGAGGCCGACGAGCTCCGGGACAAGACGGTCCAGGAGCGGGCCCGCCTGCAGGACGAAGAAGCCGAGGCTTCCCGCATGGTGAACCAGCTGAGGAAAGACCGCAACAAGTTCCAGCAGCAGCTGCAGGAGAAGAACCGGCAGAAAGAAGCCTTGAACCGGAAGATTGCCGAGATTATCCGGGCCGAACAAGAAGCGGCCCGCAAGGCGGCGGAAGCCAAGGGCGGCAAGAAATCCTCCGGCAGCGCCTCCTCTTCCAAGGGCAAAACCACCTCTACGGAGGTGGATACCAAGCTCTCCAACGAGTTTGCCGCTAACAAGGGAAAATTGCCCTGGCCGGTGGAAGGGGTGATCATAGACCGCTTCGGCAAGCATAAGCATCCGGTCTACGAGAATGTGGAAATGCCTCAGAACGACGGTGTTACATTAACCGTTAAACGCGGAGCCCAGGCCAAGGCCGTGTTTGGCGGCACGGTAACCCGCATCTTTGTGCTGCCCGGTTACAACCAGTGCGTACTGGTGAGCCATGGCAATTTCTACACGCTCTACAGTATGCTGAAAACAGTTTCTGTCAAGCTCAACCAAAAAATATCCACCGGCGATGTCATCGGCACGGTAGACACCATCGGTGGAGAAGATCAGTTCCACTTTGAGCTCTGGAAGGGCTTCGAGCCCCAGAATCCGGAACAGTGGCTGCGGAAGTAATTACCTTAACGGCTCCAGTTTCACCGTTCCCGGGATGTAATCTGCGGGCGGAGCGCCGTGCAGGTAGATGATGCGCTGGTTGGGGCTTCCGCGGAAAAGCAGGTCTGTATCCCGCTGCTCCAGGACGAAGGGACCGTCTACCAGCACGTCCAGGTAGGGGAGCATGGCCGACATGGACGGACTCTTCTGGATTTCTTCCAGGGTGAAGCCGGTCCAGCACCAGATGGTTTTGTCGGTTTCTTCCTTGATGCGCCGGGCCAGTTCCGTGAAGGCGTCTACCTGGTAGAAAGGATCTCCGCCGGAGAACGTGACATTGGACATGGAATCTGCCTTGATCACGTCCAGCAGGTCTTCCACTTCTACCCAGTGGCCGGCGCCGAAATCCCAGCTTTGGGGGTTGTGGCAGCCCTTGCAGGCGTGCTTGCATCCTGCGCAGTAAATGGCCGTCCGGAATCCGGGTCCGTCGGCCATGGTCTGCTCCAGTATATCTAAAACTCTGATTTTCATTCGTGTACCACCCTGTCTTTGAGTTCTGCCAACTTGCCGGCGTTCCATCGGTTGGTGGTGCCCACAAGATAGCCCGTGATGCGTTGCAGCGTGTCGATATGGTGGCCGTGGCAGTGGGGGCATTCCTTGAGGTCTTTCTCGGCGTTCTCGTAGCCGCAGTCCAGGCAGCGGTTGCGGTTGTGGTTCACGGAGCCGTAGCCGATATTGTACTTGTCCATCAGGTCCACGATCTGCATGATGGCCTCCGGGTTGTGGGTGGCATCGCCGTCAATTTCCACATAGAAGATGTGGCCGCCGCGGGTGAGGTCGTGGTAGGGAGCCTCTATCCGGGCCTTGTGCTCCGGGGTGCACTTGTAGTACACGGGAACGTGGTTGGAGTTGGTGTAGTAGTCCTTGTCCGTGATACCGGGGAGCACGCCGAAGGTTTTTTTGTCCCGTTTGGTGAACTTTCCGGAGAGGCCTTCCGCCGGGGTGGCCAGCACGGAATAATTGTGCTGGTAGCGCTCGGAGAAGCCGTTGATCTTGTCGCGCATGAAGTGGACGATCCGCAGGCCCAGCTCCTGGGCTTCCTCGCTTTCTCCGTGGTGCTTGCCGATGAGCGCGATCAGGCATTCCGCCAGGCCGATGAAGCCGATTCCCAGGGTGCCCTGGTTGATGACGCTCTCTACCGTGTCGTTGTCGTCCAGTTTGCCGCTGCCCAGCCACAGGCCGTTCATCAGCAGCGGGAACTGCTTCTTGAGGGCGGTCTTCTGGAACTGGAAACGCTCGTCCAGCTGACGGGCGCTGATTTCCAGGGCCCAGTCCAGTTTCTCGAAGAACTTCTGCAGGCGGAGGTCTTTGTCGGTCTCGTCCATGCATTCGATGGCCAGTTTCACAATGTTGATGGTGGTGAAACTCAGGTTGCCCCGGCCGATGGAGGTCTTGGGCCCGAAGCGGTTCTCATACACGCGGGTGCGGCAGCCCATGGTGGCAACCTCGTGGATGTAGCGCTTGGGATCGTCGGCCTTCCAGGCGTCGTCCTGGTTGAACGTGGCGTCCAGGTTCAGGAAGTTGGGGAAGAAGCGGCGGGCGCTCACCTTGCAGGCGAATTTGTAGAGGTCGTAATTAGGGTCTTCCGGGAGGTAGCTCACGCCCCTTTTCTTCTTCCAGATCTGGATGGGGAAGATGGCGGTGGAGCCGTTGCCTACGCCCTCGTAGGTGGTGTTCAGGATTTCCCGGATGATGCAGCGGCCCTCGGCCGATGTATCCGTGCCGTAGTTGATAGAGGAGAAGACCACCTGGTTGCCGCCGCGGCTGTGGATGGTGTTCATGTTGTGCACGAAGGCCTCCATAGCCTGGTGCACGCGTCCTACGGTCTGGTTGATGGCGTGCTGGAGGGCGCGCTCCTTGTTCTGCATGCCCACCAGGTCGTGTTTCAGGTAGTCGTCTATCTTGGCCTCCTTGAGGAAGCTGTAGTCCGTGTTGGTCATCTCGCTCACCTTGTCCACTTCTTCCTCGAAGGTCTTGCGCACGAACGGGGCCAGGTAAAAGTCGAAGGCGGGAATGGCCTGGCCGCCGTGCATCTCGTTCTGCACCGTCTCCATGGAAATGCAGGCCAGGACGCTGGCGGTTTCGATGCGCTTGGCGGGACGGGACTCCCCGTGCCCGGCCTTGAGCCCGTATTCCAGGATCAGGTCCAGCGGGTGCTGGATGCA
>CAMVMG010000008.1 GCA_947168525.1 uncultured Bacteroidales bacterium | reverse complement strand
CGTGCCCGGCCTTGAGCCCGTATTCCAGGATCAGGTCCAGCGGGTGCTGGATGCACGTGAGGCTCTTGGTGGGATAGTAGTCTTTGTCGTGTACGTGGATATAGTTTCCCGCCACGGCTTCCCGGACGGGATCGCTCAGGAGGCACTCGTCCACATAGCTCTTGGTGGCCTCGGAGGCGAACTTCATCATCATGCCGGCGGGCGTGTCCGCGTTCATGTTGGCGTTCTCGCGGGTGATGTCGTTGGCCTGCGCGTCGATGATGGTCTGGAAAATCTCGTTGGACTTGGCCTTGCGGGCGATGTTGCGCTTGTTCCGGTAGCGGATATACTCCTTGGCAACCTCCTGGCGGGGGCTGTTCATCAGTTCGTTCTCCACAACGTCCTGGATTTCTTCCACCGTCATCTCCTCTTTGTCCAGCTGGGAGATGGCATGGGCAATCTGGGCGGCGAGTACAATGTCTTCACCGCTTTCGGTGACGTTCATCGCCTTGAGGATGGCGGCTACGATCTTCTGGTTGTTGAAATCCACGCGGCGTCCGTCGCGTTTGAGTACACGTTTAACCATGTCTTGGGAGGGTTTAAGTTTCAATGCCTGCGGGACTTTATCCCGCTCGGGAAACAAAGATAGCAGATATGTGGCATCGTTGGAACGGTTTTTCTGGAAAAAGTTATCAACAAAAAGACAGAAGCGGTGTTAATTCATTGATTAACAGCGCTTCAGCTCAACTTTTAATTTGGAATTAATCTAAATTATAACTCTCTTGTTTCTTTTGGAGGAAAGTTTTCAACAGGGCGGAATCAGTCGCCCACGACCCATACCAGCACGTGGCGGTCGAAGGTCATGTACTCCAGGTCGAACTCTTCTTCGTCCTCGTTTTTGTCGATGAATGTGGCTTCCAGCTCGCCCTCTCCCCGCACGCGGAAACGCTCCACTTCGATTTGTTCGGCAAAGTTCAAGTTGTAGCGGCTCAGAAGCTTGAAAATAGCCTCTTTGGCGCACCAGTAGATGGCCAGCTGCTCGTTGCGTTTCTCATCTTCCAGGTCGTCGATCTCGTCCTCGCTCAGGGCTTTCTTCTCCACGGCGGAAAAGTCCCGGTCCAGGGATTCCACATCGATGCCGCAGTCGTTTTCCTCGTGCAGGATTACGGCTACGTATTTTTCTGTATGGGTGATGGAAATATTGATGGGATTGTTCTCCAGATACGGCTTGCCGTTGTCGTGGTGGCTCAGGTACACCTTTTCGTCGAAGAGGGTATTCAGCAGGGCCCGCACGGCGAGGCGCTGCTTGCGCATGGATTCACTACGTATGAACGAGATTTCCTCCATCTCGTCGGTGGGGGTGGAGCTGAGTTCTATCAGTTCCTGTTCGGTCTCTGTGATTTGCCACACGCCGATGGTGGCTTCGTTTTCCAGCTTCTTCTTTAAATAAAGTCCCATATGGTTGGTTCAAAAGGCAATACGGAAACGCCCCCGGATGCCTTCCGGCACCGGGATTCTGGTCAATGCATGGATAATCGTGACAGAGGGTCGTCTGATCCGACGCCCGTTAACTGGTTAGATTTCACCTGACTGGGAGGCTCCATATTGTCTGTTACAATTTACGATGCAAAGATAATTGTTTTTTGACAATTCCAAGCAATTCTTTATCGGGAAATTGCTATCTTTGCAGATGCATTCGAGAAAAGTCAAATTTTAACACATAAGATTATGAAATTCCTTACAGATGAAAAGCTCCTGATCGTGGGCGCAGCCGGAATGATTGGTTCCAACATGGTCCAGACCGCAGCCATGCTCGGCCTCACCCCCAACATTTGCCTCTACGATATCTTTGAGCCCGGCCTCAAGGGTGTCCTGGCAGAGATGGACCACTGCGCATTCCCGGGCATCAACCTTACTGCTACCATTGACCCGGCCGTAGCCTTTAAGGATGCCAAGTATATCATCTCCTCCGGCGGCGCACCCCGCAAAGAGGGCATGACCCGCGAGGATCTGCTCAAGGGCAACTGCCAGATTGCCGCCGAGTTCGGTGACAACATCAAGAAGTACTGCCCGGACGCCAAGTTTGTGGTGGTTATCTTCAACCCGGCTGATGTCACCGCCCTCACCGCCCTCATCCACTCCGGTCTCAAGCCGTCCCAGCTCACTTCCCTGGCCGCCCTCGACAGCACCCGTCTGCAGGAAGCCCTGGCCCAGGAATTCGGTGTCCCCCAGTACAAGGTTACCGGCACCTATACCTATGGCGGTCACGGCGAGGCCATGGCCGTATTCGCCTCCAAGGTGAAGATCGACGGAAAGCCCCTCGCAGAGATGGGCCTCAGCGCAGAGCGCTTCGCCGAGATCAAGCACAACACCATCCAGGGTGGCAGCAACATCATCAAGCTCCGCGGCCGCAGCTCCTTCCAGAGCCCTGCCTACCAGGCCGTGAAGATGATCGAAGCCGCCATGGGCGGTGAGGTCTTCACCTGGCCCGCCGGCACCTATGTGAACAACGAGGCCTACAAGAACGTGATGATGGCCATGCCCACCACCATCGACGCCACCGGTTGCCACTTCACCCAGCCGGAAGGCACCGCCGAGGAAATGGCAGACCTCAAAGCTTCCTACGAGCATCTGGTAAAGATGCGCGACGAGATTGTGGAACTGGGTATCGTTCCCGCCGTGGCAGACTGGAAGAAGGAAAACGCCAACCTGTAAGCCACGCGCCGTATACGCCTTTCAAGAGGCTGCATTCCAAGACTTGTTCAAGGAATGCAGCCTCTTTTTTATGCCCGGAAGTAGCCTGGGGCCGAGGCAAGGTTTGGGAGAGGTGGTAGCCATTTCTGGGAGAGGTGCGTTTTTTTTGCCGAGACCTCTCCCAAAACCACGTCCCACCTCTCCCGGAAGCGATTTCCGGCAAAGGTGGGGTGTGTTTTCCTGACGGGAGACGTCCTAAATCGGCCAGACCAGCAGCCCGATCCGGTACGCCGCAAAGGCGCACACCCAGGCGACGAGGATGGTGTACAGCGCAAGCAGGATGGCCCAGCGCCATCGGCCTGTCTCGTTCTTGATGGCCACAAAGGTGGCGATGCAGGGGAAGTATAGCAGCACGAACACCATGAAGGCAAGGGCGGCGGCGGTGGGCACGGTGGCTTTCAGGGCCGACTGCAGGGCGGTGTCGTCCTCGTCTCCGAGGCCTTCGTACGCCTCGCCGTCCTGGGCGTACATCACGCCCATGGTGCTGATAACCAGTTCTTTGGCGCCAACGCCGGCCAGCAGGCCCACGTCCATCTTCCAGTTGAAGCCCAGCGGCTTGTTCATGGGCTCAATAGCCTTTCCGACCATGCCGATATAGGAATGCTCCTGCTGGTAGGCCGCGCTCTGCCCCTCGTGGCGGGGAAAGTATCCCAGGAACCAGATGACCACGGAAAAGATGAGGATGGTGGTGGCCATTTTCTCCAGATACTGCTTGCCTTTCTCCCAGGTGTGGCGCCAGATGGCCTTGCCGGTGGGGACGCGGTACGGCGGCAGCTCCATCACGAAGGGGAGGTCGTCGTCCTTGACAAACTTCGACAGCACCAGGGCGCTCAGGATGGCCAGCACGATGCCCAGCAGGTAGATGCCCAGCAGGGCCGTAGCGGGATTGCCCGGGAAGAAGGCTCCGGCGAAAAGCACGAAGATGGGCAGCCGTCCGGCGCAGGACATGAACGGGATGATGGCGATGGTCACCAGCCGGCTCTTGCGGCTCTCGATGCTGCGGGTGGCCATGATGGCGGGCACGTTGCAGCCGAAGCCCATCACCATGGGGATGAAGCTTTTCCCGTGCAGGCCTATTTTGTGCATCAGTTTGTCTACGATGAAGGCCGCGCGCGCCATGTAGCCGCTGTCCTCCATGATGGAGATGAAGAAGTACAGGATCATGATGTTGGGGAGGAACACCAGGACGCTACCCACGCCGGCAATCACGCCGTCCACCACCAGGTCTTTCACCCAGCCGTCGGCCATCAGCGAGCCCACCCAGCCGCCGAATCGGGCAATCAGCCAGTCGATCCAGTCCATAGGGTACTGGCCGATAGTAAAGGTGGCCCAGAAGATAAACCACAGCAGGACCACGAAGATGGGGAACGCCAGCCACTGGTTGGTGACGATGGCGTCGATCTTGTCCGTAATGGTGCGCCGGGGCCGCTCTTCCTGGTAGCGCTCGTAAGTTTCGGCCAAGGCGCCCTGGATGAAGGCGTACTTGGCGTCCACGATGGCGCTTTCCGGGCTGGTTTGCAGCAGTTTCTGAATTCTCCCGCTCTCCTCTTCCCGGGCTGCGCGGATGGCGCCGGCATTGGGCTGACGGTCGATGATGCCTTCCACGTCCTTGTCGGTTTCCAGGTATTTGATGGCCAGGTACCGGGTGGAATAACGGGAGCGCAACTGCTCGTTGGTGAAGATGAGGTCCCTGAGGCGTACGATGCTCTTTTCCAGTTCCGCCCCGTGGTTGATGTGGATGTGCCGGGCCAGTTTGGGGTCGGACTGCTCGTAGATCTTGATTACGGTGTCGAAGAGTTCCGGGATGCCCTGGCCGTCGCGGCTCACCGTAGGGCAGACGGGGATACCCAGCAGGTATCCCAACTGCCTGATGTCCAGCTTGTCTCCCTTATGCAGGAGCTCATCGTACATGTTCAGGGCCATGACCGTCCTGAGGTTCATGTCGATCAGCTGGGTGGTCAGGTACAGGTTGCGCTCGATGTTGGAGGCGTCCACCACGTTCACGACCACGTCCGGCATGGCCTCCAGGAGGTTTTTCCGCACATACAGCTCTTCGGGGGAGTAGGCGCTCAGGGAGTAGGTGCCCGGCAGATCCACCAGGGTGATATCGTATCCTTTGTACTGGAACTTGCCTTCCTTGGCATCCACGGTAACACCGGAATAGTTGCCCACATGCTCGTGGCTGCCGGAGGCAATGTTAAACAGGGAGGTTTTGCCACAGTTGGGGTTTCCCACCAGCGCGACGCGGATGTTGTGGTGCCGCTCTTCCGCCACATGGGCGAGGGCCCGGTCCAGACGCTCTGTTTCCTGAAGGTCTCCCGGCAGGGCCTGCAGGTGCTCGTCCGTGGAAAGGGCTTCGCGGGCCTCTTCCACGCTCACTACCTCTATATTGCGGGCTTCCTCCCGCCGCAGGGACACTTTATAGCCGATGATTTCGTATTCAATGGGGTCTTTTAGCGGTGCGTTGAGCACCACCGTCACTTCTTTTCCCTGGATAAAGCCCATTTCGATGAGGCGTTTGCGGAAACTGCCGTGTCCGTTCACGCGCACGATGACCGCTTTTTCTCCGGTTGCGAGGTCTGCCAGTATCATAGTAAGTTTTTTGATTTTTTGCGCTGGGCGCAAAATTACGGGTATTCTTGCCCGCATGCAATCCTTATTTATGGGGATATCGGCTGCAAAAATAATAGGGAAAAGTGGCAACTTGGTTGCAAATGCCTTATCTTTGCAGGGTGAAAACCGCCCTGCATATAGAGGTTCCCGGCGGGGAAAGCCGGATTCTGCTGCACGCCTGCTGCGCCCCGTGCTCCGGCGCCATCGTGGAATGCCTTACAGAGCGCGGGTATCGTCCCGTGATCTTCTATTCCAACTCCAACATCTACCCGCAGGAGGAATACCTCCATCGGCTGGAAGAATGTGTCCGGTATGCCCGGAAATGGGGGCTGGAGCTGGTAGAAGACGCATACGACCATGCCGATTGGGACCGCTGCGCCGTTGGCCTGGAACAGGAACCGGAGCGTGGAAGCCGCTGCCTGGCGTGCTTCAAGTTCCGCCTGCTGCGCGCCGCCCGGTATGCATCGGCCAACGGTTTCCCGGTGCTTACCACCACCCTGGCGTCGTCCCGCTGGAAAAGCCTGGAGCAGGTGAATGAGGCGGGCCGCTGGGCCTGCGCCCAGGTGGAGGGTGTCACCTGGTGGGACCAGAACTGGCGCAAAGGCGGCCTGCAGGAGCGCCGGAACCAGATCCTGAAAGAGGAGAATTTTTACAATCAGTTGTATTGTGGTTGTGAGTATTCTGCTCATCATCAATAACTTACGCAAAAACCCTGCTGTCAGCGTGCAGCAGGGGTTTAAAGGAAAAGACTATGAATCAGTTACTTACGAAAACATTATTGCTGCTGGTCCTGTTCTTCGCAGGCTTTTCGGCCCATGCCCAGTATGTTCCCCGGCAGATTGAACAGGAAAGAGGCCGCCTGCTGGACGACCGCGGCGAGGTGATGCCGGACTATATGGTCCAGCGGCTGGTGGGGGACGAGATTTACAAAGAGACCTACGTGGGCGCCCGCAAGCAGTACAAGGCCGGAAGAGTGCTCATCACTACGGGCCTCATCGGTGCCGGCGCTGGATTGGCCGTTTCGGGGGTCTCCCTGGGCGTTTTCATATCGGACTATATCCAGATGTTCGGCAATACGGACAACATCTGGGACAGTTTCTCGTCGGCCACGGATTCCGTAGGTTGGTTCTACCGGGGATTCGCCATCGCCGGAGCGGGCGGAAGCGCCTTCCTCACGGGCCTGATCTTCAAGACTATCGGCTGGAGGCGCCTGGAATGGATTGCCGGGCAGTACAACGAGGGTAACAGGCCGGTGGCCCTCCGCCTGGGACAGGGCCGGTATGGTACGGGCCTGGTACTGAATTTCTAGCAGTTCTCCAACGATTGAGTATCCGCCCTTCCGAGAATCCCCATAATTAGGGATTGCCTGCGGGGTGGATTTGCCGTACCTTTGCCCTTGGAAATCGAGCCATATAGTTAGAGAATTAGTTTTAGATCCTTTTATTGTTGTGTTTCCTTCCGCGCTGTGAAGCCCGGAAGGTTTTTTTAGTCCAGCCTTTTTTACTAAATTTGTAAGCCATGACACAGAATTCAGAAAGATACCTCCTGAGCCCCTCCATGAAGATGGCGGAGCTCATGGACATCGACTTCAGCCTCCTGGGCGTGCTTACCCGCATGGGCCTTTCCTTCGGCTTCGGGGAGGGCACGGTAGAGGAAGTATGCCGCAAAGGCGGCGTGAATCCGGAAACGTTCCTGCTCATTTGTCAAGTTTATGCCTACGACGGCTACCGGCCCACCCGGCAAGTCCTGGAACAGGCCGACGTGAAGGAAATCGTGAACTATCTGCACCGCTCCCATGCCTATTATATGGAGGTGGCCGTGAAAGAACTCTCGGATGCACTGGAGCGGATGGTACAGCCCTGCGACGGGCGCCGGCAGGACATTATCCGGAAGTTCTTCGGGGAATACAAAGAGGAATTGTCCAAGCATTTCGAGTACGAAGAAAACCTGGTGTTCCCGTATGTGTATTCCGTCCTGGGACACGCGCAGGGCGGCCAGTTCTCTATCGGCGAGTACGAGCAGAACCACTCTAACGTGGAGGAAAAGCTGGAAGACCTCAAAAGCCTGGTCATGAAGTACATGCCGTCCCAGTGTGACCCGCAGGAGGCCTACAAGGCCCTCTTCTACATCTATTCCCTGGAACAGGACCTCCGCAAGCACACGGTCATCGAAGACGAGATACTGGTGCCCATGGTAGGGAGGATGGAACATGAGTAAGCGTATTCTCCTGATTATTCCGTCGGCCATCGTGGCCAAAGGACTGGAACAGGTTTTCAAAGACCTGGGAGAGTTTGAAGTGTGCGCCATCCTGTCCGACCTGTCCGGGCGCCCGGAAGCCCAGATCCGCTCTATGGCGCCGGATGTCGTCATCCTGGATCCGGTCATCTTCGATTACGCCTCACGCCTCAGCGCCAAATCCCGGGTCAGCAACCTCACCGGCGCCGCCGTGCTGGCTTTGTCCGGCCCCTATGCCGACGAAGAAGCCCTCCGGCAGTGGGACGGCGTGATTGGCCTGATGGACAGCCCCACCAGTATTATCAAGAAGGTGCGGACCACTCTGGAAGGGCGGGAAGACAGCCCTAAGCCGGAAGGGGAGGAGCTCAGCGTCCGGGAGAAGGAAATCCTGGTCTGCGTGGCCAAGGGCATGCTCAACAAGGAGATCGCCGACCAGTATAACATTTCCATCTATACGGTTATCACGCACCGCAAGAACATCACTCGCAAGACCGGCATCAAAACCGTGGCCGGCCTCACGGTGTACGCCCTGCTGAACAACCTCATCGACACGAACACAGTTGAATAGCGATATGGATTACAAAAAGTATCTGAAATTCTATCCCAATTTTCCCATCGAAGGCGTCAATTTCGTAGATATCATGCCTTTCATCCAGGACAAGGCCTTGCTTACCGCCCTGACGAAAGACTTGGGAGACTTATGCGCTTCTCCCAACATTGTGGCGCCGGAAGCCCGCGGCTTTCTGTTCGCCGCCCCCATGCTGGTGCTCTGCCCGCATGTAGAGAACATCATCCCCTTCCGCAAAAAGGGCAAACTGCCCCATGCCGAGGGAGACCTGGTGGGCCTGGAAATTACCAAGGAGTACGGAAAAGACCAGATTTATTTCCGCCTGTCAGACGTGGCGGCCGGAAAACCCAATGGGGATGTGTTCGAGGTAACGTTCTTCGACGACGTCCTGGCCACCGGCGGCACGGCCCAAGGCATCGCCAAGGGGCTGGAGTCCCACAAAGTGGTGGTGGACGGGAAGTCCTATGGCATCAAGGTGAAGGATTTCGTGTTTCTGGTAGAGATTGACGA
Source organism: uncultured Bacteroidales bacterium (assembly GCA_947168525.1). Taxonomy (GTDB): domain Bacteria; phylum Bacteroidota; class Bacteroidia; order Bacteroidales; family UBA932; genus Cryptobacteroides. The sequence continues at coordinate 77,332 of CAMVMG010000008.1, read as the reverse complement.
CCTTCCCGGACGCGCCGTCCTAGAAAGCATCGCCCCTGTCAAGTCCCTTATCCACGTCAGGGAAGCGGAGTAGGGTCTTCGCTGCCGTCAGAGGCTTTGAAATCGAACCCTTTGCCGTGCCAGGTCCAGGAATAGAGGGCCTCTCCGCGGCGGAGGGACAGCACCTGCCGGAACACCCGGATTTCTTTGGCATCCTCCGCGCCTGCGCGGCCGATGGCTTTCCATCGGCCTTCCTTCAGCGTAAAGACGGTGGCGAAAACGGCGTTACCCGACTTCCGGCCCACGACAATCTCCGGGACACCGTTGCCGGTGAAGTCGTGGATGCCCACGACCGTATCCGGGCTTCCCTCTTCCAGCAAAACACCGCCGACAGATACCTTGCCGCGTTCTACCTGCGCCGTGCAGGCTCGGCCGCCCGCCTGGAATTCCAGCGAACCGCCCGTTCCGTAGAAATAGCTGTCCAGTCCGATGATGAAGGTCTTTGACACGTTATCCTGATAGGAGCGTGTCTGGGCCAGCCCCGATATGCACAGGCATAAAACGCAGATTGTTGAAAAAAGTTGCCTCATAGATTTACAAATATAGGGAAATAATCCTAAAAACTCCGGGCCTTTTTTCCCTTGCAATACTACTTTTTCCGGATAGTGCTGATAATCAATTTCTAACAATTACAAATGTGACATGTTTTCTTTGTTTTTTCAAGCACTGCAAAAAACCACGATTGAGATTAACGAATTAGGTTCATTCAACGCCCCTTTGCGACAGCATGGACTCTTCCACAAATAAGAAGGCTATGGTTGCCAAATCCGGCAAAAATCCTTATCTTTGCATGCAAAATCTGCCAATATGTCCTTTATTGATGAAAGAATTGCACTGGAAGGCCTGACCTTTGACGATGTACTGCTCATTCCGGCATACTCGGAGGTCCTTCCGCGGGAGGTAAACCTGCAAACGCGGTTTTCCCGGAACATCCACCTGAACATTCCTATTGTGTCCGCCGCCATGGACACAGTCACAGAAGCGCCGATGGCCATCGCCCTTGCAAGGGAAGGAGGTATCGGCGTTATTCATAAGAATATGGGAATTGCCGCCCAGGCGGCCGAAGTCCGTAAGGTAAAGCGCTCGGAGAACGGAATGATCTCCGACCCGGTTACCATCAACCAGGACCAGACCGTGGGTGAGGCGCTGGCGCTGATGAGGGAGAACCACATCGGCGGTATCCCCGTAACGGACGACCACAAACACCTGGTGGGTATTGTGACCAACCGCGATGTCCGTTTCCTGGACGACATGGGCGCCCTGGTGCGGGACGTGATGACCTCTAAGAACCTGGTCACCATACCGGACACCCGCACGGACCGCGAATATGTGAAAAAGGTCCTGCAGGAGAACAAGGTGGAAAAACTGCCCGTGGTAGATGCCAAAGGCTGCATCGTGGGGCTCATTACCTATAAGGACCTGATCAAGGAGCGCCTGCATCCGGAGGCCTGCAAAGATGCCAAAGGCCGCCTGAGGGTGGCTGCCGGTATCGGCATCACTCCGGACGCCCTGGACCGCGTGGCCGCCCTGTACGCAGAAGGGGTGGACGCCGTGGTGCTGGATTCGGCCCATGGACATAGCAAGGGCGTGATCGACCTCCTGAGGCGCGTCAAAGCCGCCTACCCGACGCTGGATGTGGTGGTGGGCAACGTGGCCACCGAGGAAGGCGCCCGCGATCTGGTGAAGGCCGGGGCCGACGGCGTCAAGGTGGGTATCGGCCCGGGCTCCATCTGTACCACGCGGATTGTGGCGGGTGTGGGTGTGCCCCAGCTCAGCGCCATCTATAATGCCAGCCAGGCTATCAAGGGATCGGGAGCCACTCTCATCGCCGACGGTGGTCTCCGCTATTCCGGAGATATCGTGAAGGCGCTGGCCGCCGGCGGAGATTGCGTCATGTGTGGCTCCATGTTCGCCGGCACTGAGGAATCCCCGGGAGAGACCATCATCTACAGTGGCCGTAAGTTCAAGGCCTACCGCGGGATGGGCTCTATCGACGCCATGGCCGCCGGCTCCAAGGACCGCTATTTCCAGGACGATAAAGTGGAACTGAAAAAACTGGTTCCGGAAGGGATCGTAGGCCGCGTCCCCTTCAAGGGCACGCTCTCCGAGACCGTGTATCAGCTGGTGGGCGGCCTCCGCTCCGGCATGGGCTACTGCGGCGCAGCCGACCTGGAGGCGCTCAAACACGCCAAGTTCACCCGCGTCACCGCCAGCGGCATGACAGAGAGCCATCCGCACGACATCACCATTACCAAAGAAACCCCGAACTACTCCAGAGGAGAATAAGAACTTAACAATATTAAAGAATATGACACAAGGAAACGTCCGGCCCGCAAATATGGAGCGTATCACCACTCCGGCATTGGCCCAGAAATTCATTGAGGAACAAATTCAGGAACTGCGTGCCCAAATCGGGAACAAAAAGGTGCTGCTGGCCCTCTCCGGCGGCGTAGACTCATCGGTTGTGGCGGCCCTGCTGATCAAAGCCGTCGGCAAGCAGCTGGTATCGGTGCATGTCAACCACGGCTTGCTGCGGAAAGGGGAACCCGAGCAGGTGGTCCGCGTTTTCCGCGATGAGCTGAAATCGAACCTGGTATATGTAGATGCAACCGACCGTTTTCTTGACAAACTCGCCGGCGTGGCCGATCCCGAGCAGAAGCGCAAGATTATCGGCGCAGTATTCATCCGTGTGTTCGAGGAAGAAGCCCGCAAACTGGAGGGAATCAGCTTCCTGGCGCAGGGAACCATCTATCCGGACATCGTGGAGTCCGGTCCCGTCAAATCCCACCACAATGTGGGTGGCCTTCCCGAAGACCTCCAGTTTGAACTCGTGGAACCCATCAAACTGCTCTTCAAGGATGAGGTCCGCGTTGTGGGCAAGGAGCTGGGCCTCCCCGACAACATGGTGTACCGTCAGCCGTTCCCCGGCCCCGGCCTGGGTGTCCGCTGCACCGGCGCCATCACGCGTGACCGCCTGGAGGCGCTCCGCGAAAGCGACGCCATCCTGCGCGAAGAATTCGCCAAGAACGGACTGGAAGGAAAGGTGTGGCAGTACTTCACCATCGTTCCGGATTACAAGTCTACCGGTGTGAAGGACGACAAACGCAGCTGGGATTGGCCCGTGATTATCCGTGCCGTCAACACGCGCGACGCCATGACCGCCACCATCGAGGAAATTCCGTATGCGCTGCTGCATCACATTACCCGGCGTATCATCACCGAGGTACCGGGCGTGAACCGCGTGCTCTACGACCTCACTCCAAAGCCCACCGGAACCATCGAGTGGGAATAGGAAACAAGCTTTTTCATAGACAAAAAAACGGGACACTGCCCATATTACAGGGTAGTGTCCCGTACCGATAAAGACAGAGAGAGTTTTTATTGGTACAGCAAAGGTAGGTTTTTAGATAATCCGCTCCAACTTCCGGTGTTGCGAATCAGCAAAATTGTGTTGCAAATGGTACAATTCGGGTTTTATCAGATTCCCTTTTTTTGCAGGAAATCGCTGGGAGACAAGCCTGTAGCTTTTTTAAAGCTCCTGTAGAAGGCGCTTCTGTCGCTGAAGCCGGCCCTGTCGGCCATTTCTGTGAGCGAGAGCTTCCCGGAACCGTCCATGAGCTCCAGTACATATTCCACCCTTTTCCTGTTGATGTAGTCCGAGAAAGTGACGCCGGAGAGCTGGTTGATGCAGTTGGACACATAGGTGCGGTTGCTCCCCACCGCCTCCGCCACATCGGAGATCAGGAGCCCCTTGGTCCGGAACAGCTGTTCCTGCTGCATCTGGGATTCGATCCGCTCCATCAGCTGCTTTTGCTGGTCGGCGGCGATGGGGGATTCCGGCTCCGGCTGCTCGTCTGTTTCCGGCATCAGGATGGCCTCGGTGGGAATCTCTGTCTTATAGCCCACGTAGAAGATGAGATAGAGGAGGACCGAGCATAGGCTCGAGGGGAGGATGAGCATGTCGCTGCCCAGGAAACTCTCCCTTCCGACCAGGGCGGCGGTGGAGGAGGACACGGCCATCACCAGCAGCAGGACGATCATGGTAAAGATCGGGTCCAGGGTTTTCCCTTTTGTGTCGGCATAATAGTTCAACGCCCCTTTCCGGAACCGGCGCAAGCCGACGGCGGCGTTGATGCTGGAAACGAGGGTGATGACCGGGATGCACAGCATGGTCACTTCCTGTACCGGGACCATGTTTCCGCCGGTGGCTCCGGTAATAAGCCCCCAGATGCAGATTATGCTTCCGGGAATGAGCCAGGGGGCGAAACGGTCGGTCCGGTTCCTTTTGTGGATGAGGCAGCGGACATAATAGTTATAGAGCGGATAGACCGACAGGGTACACAGGGAATACAGGCACTCGAACGGCCAGGACCCCTGTCCGGAAAAATACACCAGGTGGCAGGTATACAGCACCGTGGACAGCGCGCCGAATCCCGTAAACACTTTTCGGGCCTTGTCCCTGCCGGGATGATCCAACAGCAGGAGGACGGTCCAGAACAGACAGACTGTCAGCGGCAAGACGGTGGCCAGGGTGTACAGCATGGGTTAGAAGGCATAAACGATGATGTAAAACAGCATCACTGCCGAGCAGATGAGCTTGAGGCCGGTTCCGAACAGAAAGCCCAGGAAGGCCCCGAAGGCCGATTTCAAGGAGGAGATGGCCGGTTTGTTGGCCAGGAACAGTTCTGCCAGGAAGGCCCCCAGCAGCGAGCCCATGATCATGCCGACGGGAGGATAGATAAGCCCCACGAACAGGCCGGCGATGGCTCCCCAGCCGCCGTATTTACTTCCACCGGTGAGCTTGGTAAAGTACGCAGGGACAACGTAATCCAGGATGCTGACCACGATGACAATGCCCAGCCACACCAGGAGGAACGTGGTGGACATGGGATCTCCGGCGCCGTTGGTGCCCGCCCCCCAGATATACAGTATGAGCATGCCTACCCAGCTCAGGGGCGGACCGGGCAGCCCCGGGGCGATGCTTCCGATAATGCCTGCGAGGCCCAGAATGAGGGCCAGTATGGCTATAAAAGTTTCCATTGCACAAAAATATTGATTATCTTTGGACAAACAAAAAATATTCCGCCCATGTTTGCAAAAGAAATTTATATAAGCCGCCGCCGGACACTGCTGGAGAAAATGCGCGCAGCCGGGGAAAGCGGCGTCATCCTGTTTATCGGAAACGCAGAGGCGCCCGCCCAGTACAAAGACAATTGCTATAAATGGCGCCAGGACAGCTCCTGGCTATATTTCTTCGGCCTGGACGAGCCCCGTTACGCCGCCATCCTGGATATCGACTCCGGCCGGGAAACCATCTATGCCGACGACGTAGACATCGACGACATCATCTGGATGGGTCCGCAACCCTCGGTCGCTTCCCGGGCCGCCTCGGCAGGCGTGGCCGGCAGCGCCCCCTATGCCCAGGTGGATGCCGATGCCAAACAGGCTGTCAAGGCCGGCCGCACGGTCCATTATCTGGCCCCTTCCCGATACTTCAACACGCTGCGGCTGATGGAAATCATGGGTCGCGCCCGCATCGATAAAGCTGTTTCCCGTCCCCTGACAGAGGCTGTCATCTCCATGCGCCTGATCAAGGAAGACATTGAAATCCAGGCCATCGACGACGCCTGCGCCCTGGGATACGAAATGCATTCAGTGGCCCGTGATTCTATCGTCCCCGGCATCGTGGAACAGGATATTGTGGGCAAGATGGAAGGCGTGGCACTGGCCAAAGGCTGGGGCGTCTCTTTCCCCACCATCCTCACCCAGCACGGAGAAACCCTGCACAACCACCTGCACGACAAAGTGATCGAGCCCGGAAAACTGATGGTGATCGATGCCGGCGTAGAAAGCAACGAGCACTATGCATCGGATTTCACCCGCACCTATCCCACCTCCGGCAAGTTCACCCAGAAACAGCGTGATATTTACCAGATTGTATACGATTGCAACCAGCTTGCTTTCAGCCTCACCAAACCGGGCGTCACCTATCGGGAAGTGCACCTGGCCACGGCTCGCAAAATGCTGGAAGGCCTGAGCGCCCTGGGTCTTGTGAAGGGCGATTTGGACGAGATGGTGGCCAAGGGAATCGCCGGTCTGTTCCAGCCGCACGGCCTGGGCCACAACATGGGCCTGGATGTGCACGACATGGAAGACCTGGGAGAGAACCTGGTGGGCTACGACCCGGATCAAACCCGCGCCAAGCAGCTGGGCCTGGGCTCCCTCCGGATGGCCCGCCGCCTGGTCCCCGGCCATGTGATCACCGATGAACCCGGCATCTACTTCATCCCTGCGCTCATTGAGAAGTTCAAGAAGGAAGGCCTGGGCTACGATTTCGTGAATTACGCCAGGCTGGAGGCCTATTACGACTTCGGCGGCATCCGCCTGGAAGACGACGTACTGGTAACGGCCGACGGCGCCCGCCGGCTGGGACCCAAACGCCTGCCGGTTTCCCCGGACGAGGTAGAGGCTGCCATGGCCGCCGCCCGGTAGTCTGTTCAATGGATTTGCATTATGGAAAATCATATCAGAGATATCAACCTGTGGGAAAGCGGTGAACTCAAACTCAGCTGGGTCCGCAGCCACATGCCCCTTCTGGAAGGGATAGAAAAGGATTTCGCGGAAAGTAAGCCCTTCAAGGGGCTCAAAATCGCCCTCAGTGTACACCTGGAGGCCAAAACCGCCCACCTGTGCGAGGTAATGGCCGCTGGCGGGGCCGACATGTACATCACCGGCTCCAACCCCCTCAGCACCCAGGACGACGTCGCCGCCGCCCTGTCGCACGAAGGCCTCCATGTCTTCGCCATCCACGGTGCCACGGAGCAGGAATACATGGATGATATCCGCAGTGTGCTCCGGGTGGGGCCCAACATCATCATTGACGACGGCGGGGACCTCGTGACCACCCTCCACAACGAATTCCCGGAGCTGGTTCCCGGGGTCATCGGCGGATGCGAGGAAACCACTACCGGCATCCTGCGCCTAAAGGCGATGGCTGCCGCAGGCCGGCTCAAGTTCCCCATGATGCTGGTCAACGACGCCGACTGCAAGCACCTGTTTGACAACCGCTACGGCACGGGCCAGAGCGTATGGGACGGCATCAACCGTACCACCAACCTGATCGTGGCTGGTAAGAACGTCGTGGTGGCCGGTTACGGCTGGTGCGGCAAGGGAGTAGCCATGCGGGCCAAAGGGCTGGGCGCGGAAATCATTGTAACAGAAGTGGATCCCGTCAAGGCGATGGAAGCTGTCATGGACGGCTTCAAGGTGATGCCGATGCTGGAGGCCGCCGCTCTGGGCGATATCTTCGTGACCGTCACAGGCTGCAAGGATGTCATCACGCCGGAGTGTTTCCTCCGGATGAAAGACGGCGCCATCTGCTGCAATGCCGGGCATTTTGACGTGGAGGTGGCTGTGGCGGACCTCCGGAAGATGGCTGTGAGCCACAGGAGGGCCAGGAACAATATCGAGGCCTATAAACTGGAAAATGGCCGCACAGTGTACATCATCGCCGAGGGCCGTTTGGTGAACCTTGCCGCCGGCGACGGGCATCCGGCAGAGATCATGGACATGTCGTTCGCCATCCAGGCGCTCAGCGCCCGGTACCTGGCCGACCACCGCGGCACCATCGGCAGCGTCCTCAACCAGGTGCCTGCCGAGATAGACCGGGAGGTAGCCCTGCGCAAGCTCAAGGACTGGGGCGTTTCTATAGACACGCTTTCCGCGGAACAGTATAACTATTTGTACAAGTAATTATGGCGCTTATTCCTATATACTGGTGGAACAAGGAAGTGCACAACTTCCAGATTTCGCAGAAGAAATTCACCAAGCAGCCTTGGGCCAACGGCGTGGTGCTGCTGGGCTGCGTGGTCCTTGCCATGTTGCTGGCCAACCTGCCTTTCACCAAGCACGTCTATCACGCGTTCCTGGAAACGGAATTCACCATGAACATCAAGTCGCCGGGCGGCACCGTAGACTGGGTCTTCCCCCACGGGATGACAGTGGAGAAGTTCATCAACGACATCCTCATGGTGATCTTCTTCTTCACCGTGGGCCTGGAAATCAAGCGGGAAGTGGTGTGCGGAGAGCTCTCCTCCTTCAAGAAAGCCATCCTTCCGGTAATCGCGGCCTTCGGCGGTGTGGTATTCCCCGCCCTTATCTACACCATCGTAAACCATGGTACGCTGGCTTCTTCCGGCTGGGGCATTCCCACAGCCACCGATATCGCCTTTGCAGTGGGCATACTGTCCATCCTGGGTGACAAAGTGCCCATCTCCCTGAAGGTGTTCCTCACGGCCCTGGCCATTGCCGATGACCTGATCGCCATCCTGGTGGTGGCGTTCTTTTATGGCGGCACCATCAAACTGCCACTGCTGTTCATTGCCCTGATGGTGATCCTGTTTGTGGCCCTGATGAAAAAACTGGGAGAAAAGCGGATTGCCTATTATGTGGTTCCGGCCATTGTCGTATGGTTCCTGTTCTACTACAGCGGCATTCACGCCACCATGACCGGCGTGGTGATCGCCCTGCTTATCCCGATGGACGCCCGCTACAACAAGGCCAAGTTCCACCGCCGTGCCGGTATCCTGTACAACGGGCTGGTAGAGTCCGAATCCGTGCACACCAACGAGTCGTTCCCCAACGGGCCGCAGCGCTTCTACCTGCGCCGCCTGTCCAGCCTGACCAAGAAGACCATCCCGCCTTCCTACCGGCTGGAGCACAAGCTCAATCCCATCGTGAACTTCGCCATCATGCCCATCTTTGCCCTGGCCAACGCCGGCGTGGAAATTCCGGACCTCTCCTATTTCAATGTGTTCCACATCGATCCTGCCCTGGGCGGCGTAGGGCTGGGTATTGTCCTGGGCTTGCTGCTGGGGAAGCCCATCGGCATCACGCTGGCATCCTGGCTGGCCATCCGGTTCAAAGTGGGCGAAATGCCGGCCAAGTCTACCTGGCCCATGCTCTTTGCCGTGGCCTGCCTGGGCGGTATCGGCTTTACCATGTCCATCTTCGTGGATACGCTGTCCTTCGCCGGTGAGGGAATAGACCCGGCCGTTACCCAGCATCTGCGCGATGCGGGGAAAATAGCCGTGCTCATGGGCTCCATCGCTTCCGGCGTACTGGGAGCGGTGCTTATCAACATAGTAGCCAAATTACAGAAAAACAAGAAATAAGATATGGGACTTTTAGACGGAAAAACCGCTTTAATTACCGGCGCAGCGCGCGGAATCGGCAAGGCCATCGCCCTCAAATTCGCCTCGGAAGGGGCCGATATCGCCTTCACGGACCTGGTAATCAATGAGATGGCCCAGGAGACCATCCGGGAAATCGAGACCTTTGGCCACCGGGTAAAGGGCTATGCCTCCAACTGCGCCAATTTCGAGGAAACGCAGACCGTGGTGGAGGAAATTGTTAAAGACTTCGGCCGGATTGATGTGCTGGTGAACAATGCTGGCATTACCAAGGACGGCCTGGTGATGCGCATGAGCGAGCAGCAGTGGGATGCCGTGATTGCCGTGAACATGAAGGGTGCATTCAACTTCCTGCATGCCGTGGTGCCGGTAATGGCCCGCCAGAAGGGGGGCAGCATCATCAACATGGCTTCCATCGCCGGGCAGACCGGGAACCCCGGACAGGTGAATTACTCGGCCTCCAAGGCGGGGCTCATCGCCATGGCCAAGTCCGTGGCCAAGGAAATGGGCGCCCGCGGCGTACGGGCCAATGCCATCGCTCCGGGTTTCATCATCTCGGAGATGACAGATGCCCTGCCCCAGGCTGTGAAGGACGAATACCTCAAGATGATTCCCCTGAAACGGGGCGGCACGGTGGAGGATATCGCCAATACGGCCCTCTATCTGGCCAGCGACCTTTCCAGCTATGTCACCGGGCAGGTGATTGCCGTGAACGGCGGCATGTACTGCTAATCGGTAAAAACAGAAAAAACGGCGCAATCTTTTTACCGATTGTGCCGTTTTTGCATTTCTGTGGGTATCTTGCGGTCATGTTACGGGAAATGCTGGACGTGATGATGCCGCGGGAATGTCTGGTCTGCGGGCAAAGGCTGGGGGTGAGCGAAAATCCCCTGTGCATCTGGTGTGCGGAAGACCTGCCCCTAACCTATTATTGGGAGCGCGTGCACAATCCCATGGCCGACGAATTGAATGCACTGCTGGAGCGGAGGCGCTCCTGCGGAGAGCGCATGGACTACGCCTATGCAGCGGCGCTGCTGTTCTACCATCATGCCAATCCTTACAAGAGAATTCCCCAGGCGCTCAAATACGGGCGCAATCTCTCTGCCGGAAGGTATTTCGCAGCCGAGTTAGGCCGATACATGGCCAGTCAGCCTCATTTTGCATCTGTAGACCTGGTGATTCCGGTGCCGCTCCATTTTTCCCGGCTCTGGCAGCGGGGGTACAACCAGGCCCAGGTGATTGCCGCCCAGCTGGCCGGGGAGCTGGAGGCCTCCCTGCGTACGGATGTGCTGGTGCGCCTCCGCAAGACCCGGACCCAGACCCGCCTGGATGCCGATGCGCGTCTGAAAAACGTGAGCGGCGTGTTCCACGTGCGGAAAACCGTTCCCTGTAACCATGTTCTCCTGGTAGATGACACCTTTACCACCGGGGCCACGCTGGCTGCCTGCTATGAGACGGTGCGTGATGCCTTCGGCCCGGGGCCGCGCATTTCCGTGGCTACGCTCTCGGCTGTGTCGTCCCAGTGATTATGCTTTCAGGGCGCGCATGGCGTTGAGCACAGCCAGTACGGTTACGCCCACGTCGGCGAAGACTGCCATCCACATGGTGGCCAGCCCCAGGGCGGCCAATACCAGAACCGCTACTTTAATGCCGATTGCCAGAGCGATATTCTCCTGGGCGATGCGCAGCGTGCGGCGGGCAATCTGCACGGCCAGGGCAATCTTGGAGGGCTTGTCGTCCATCAGCACCACATCGGCGGCTTCGATGGCGGCGTCGGAGCCCAGGGCGCCCATGGCGATGCCTACATCGGCCCGGGTAAGGACAGGAGCGTCGTTGATGCCGTCACCCACGAAGGCCAGCGTGCCCTGGCTTAGGAGCTTCTCTACTTCTGCCACCTTGTCGGCCGGCAGCAGCTGGGCGTGGTATTCGTCCACTTTCAGGGCCTGGGCCACGGCGGCGGCCACGCTTTCCTGATCACCGGTGAGCATGACAGTCTTGCCGATTCCTGCGTTCCGGAGGGCCTGGATGCCTTCAGCGGCATCGGCCTTGATGCGGTCGCTGATGACGATGTGGCCGGCATATTCCCCGTCGATGGCCACATGGATGATGGTGCCGTTGTGGTGGCAGGGATGCCAGGCGGCTCCCAATTTGTCCATGAGCTTGCTGTTGCCTACGGCCACTTTCTTTCCGTTCACAGTGGCGATGATGCCGTGCCCGGCGGTTTCTTCGATGCCCTCTACAGAGCAGGTGTCGGCCTCGTTCGGGTAGGCGTTTCGCAGGGCCAGGGCGATGGGGTGTGTGGAGTGGCGTTCCACATGGGCGGCCAAGTGCAGAAGTTCCGTCTGGTCGATGACTTCCGGATGCACGGCAGTTACTTCGAAGACGCCTTCCGTGAGGGTGCCGGTTTTGTCGAAGACCACCGTTTTCACCTGGGAGAGCTTGTCCACCAGGTGGGAGCCCTTGATGAGGATACCCTTGCGGGAGGCACCGCCCAAGCCGCCGAAGAAGGTGAGCGGGACGGAAATAACCAGGGCGCAGGGGCAGGAAACCACCAGAAACATGAGGCCCCGGTAAATCCAGGTGGCCCACTGCCCGGTAATCAAGCCAGGAACCACGGCCACAAGGACGGCCAGTGCTACCACAATAGGTGTATAGATCTTGGCAAAACGGGTGATGAAACTCTCGCTTTTGGATTTGCTGGCGGCGGCGTTTTCCACCAGGTCCAGGATCTTGGCGGCCGTGGATTCGCCGAAGGCCTTGGTGGTCTTTACCCGCACCACTCCGCTCAGGTTCACGCAGCCGGAAAGGATGTCGTCGCCTGCATGGATGCTGCGTGGAACACTTTCTCCGGTCAGTGCCACGGTGTCCAGGCTGGAGTTTCCTTCCAGGACAATGCCGTCCATCGGCACTTTCTCGCCGGGTTGGACAAGGATTACCTCGCCGGGGGTTACCTCTTCCGGGTGCACTGTTTCCAGCTTTCCACCGCGTTCCACATGGGCACTGTCGGGCCGGATGTCCATCAGGTGCGAGATGCTCTTGCGGGAACGGCCCTCGGCCAGTTCTTCAAACATTTCGCCCACCTGGAAGAAGAGCATCACAAAGACAGCTTCCGGGAACTGGGTTTCCGCGCCCGGCATAAAGCCGATGCCCAGCGCACCCAGGGTGGCCACGCTCATCAGGAAGTCCTCGCTGAGGGCCTCGCCGTGCAGCAGCCCTTCGGCCGCCTCCTTCAACGTGTCCCAGCCCACGATCAGGTACGGGACCAGAAACAGCAGCAGGTATTGCCAGGTAGCCCAGTTGGTTTTCTTTTCGATAACGACTGCCACGGCCAGCAGTACGGCCGCCGCAATGATTTTTACCAGGCGTCCATGGCCCTCCTCCTCACCATGGTGGTGATGGTGGTGGTGCTCGTGCTCATGTTCATGTTCATGTTCGTGTTCATGTTCATGCTCATGCTCGTGCTCATGTTCATGTTCGTGATCATGATTATGTTCATGCTCGTGTTCGTGCTCATGTTCTTTGCAGTGGTTGCACGTGTCAAGGTGGTGGATATGTTCTTCTTTTACCATCGTATTTCGTATTTTACTGCTGCAAAGGTACACACCTTCTCTTGCAACCCGGTTGCAAACCCCATCGCTGACCGCCAGGACGTCAAAAAACGGCAAAAGTGTCTTCGCCGGTGTCTCGCTGTACTTCCGTGACGTCAAAAAACGGCAAAAGTGTCTTCGCCGGTGTCACGCTGAACTTCTGTGACGTCAAAAAACGGCAAAAACGTCGTCGCAGAAGTCATGGCGAACGTCTACGGAAGCAAAATCGGCCGAAAGTGCTGTCGCCGCCGTAACGTTTTTCGGAAAAATGCCGTATATTAGGGGCATGAAAAAGAATCTGTACTATATTCCGGCCGTGTTCTTCGGGATCGCCTGCCTGCTCAACTGGGCAGGACGCATCTGGGAACCGGCTCTGGCATCGGCCGTCAAACCCGCCCTGCTTCCATTGCTGGTGGCCAGCGTGCTGGCCTATGCCGTAGAACATCCGTTAAACCAGAGAAGCCTGAAGCTGCTGGTTGCCGCTGAATTGTTCGGCTTTGCGGGGGATACTTTCCTGCTCAGCGACGCGTTCCCCCTGTTTGCCGGCGGCATTGCCGCATTCCTCGTGGGCCATATTTTCTATATGCTGCTTTTCGGCATCCAGTCCTGGAAAGGAATGGGCTGGAAGGGCTGGCTCTCCGGGGTGGCCGGCGTACTGGTGCTGGTATTCCTGCTGGTGAAGGTGCTCAAGGTACAGGGCGCCTTACTGGTGCCGATGGCCGTGTACGGCTTTGTGCTGCTGATGCTCGGCTTCTGCGCCCTGTGCGGCGTGGTCCGTTGCAAGGAAAACCGTTCCACCTGGTGGATAATCCTCTGTGGGGCCCTGCTGTTTGCTTTCTCGGACTCGCTCATCGCCGCGGGAACCTTCGGCGTGGTCAGCTTTGAACTGCGGGAGTTCGTGATCATGTTCACCTACCTGATTGCCCAGAGCCTGCTGGCCTGGGGCGCCGTGCGGCTGATGGTGGAGGCTAAATAGCTCATCATTAGCGAGTTGGTGCTTTTCCTGTGTACCTACGGACACACAGGGGTATAGCGTAAAAGGCTCAGGATTAGAGAGTTAGGCTCCACAAGTAAACGGCCTCAACGGCGGTGACGGCGGCGGTCTCCGTGCGGAGGCGGGATGGCCCCAGATGGATAGGGATATAGCCGTGCTCCAGTGCAAGCTGGGCTTCTTCCGGAGAGAAATCCCCTTCCGGGCCGATCAGGACGGTAATGCCCTTCACGTCCATTGCTTTCTCCAGGACTTCGCAGATGCTTCTGCGCGGGACGGAAGGATCCTCGAAACAGTAGGCGATCAGGCAGAGAGTGTCTTCGTTTTGCCCATAATGGCAACTGAAAATGAAGTCTTTTACTGAAAGCGGTTCCGCTATTTCCGGAATCCGGCCTTTCAAGGACTGCTTGGTGGCCGAAAGGGCAATCCGCCGGGCCCGGTCGGTCTTGTAGACTTTGCGCTCAGAGTGTTCTCCAATGAGGGGGACGATCCGGTCTATGCCCAGTTCGGTGGCTTTTTCCACGAACCATTCGAAGCGCTCGTTGTTTTTGGTGGGACAGCAACCTACGGTGAGGTGGTAGGGATGCGCTCCGAAGCCGCTTTGCGTCTCCAGAATCTCTGCCTCGGCCCCTTTGGGACTGTCCAGTGAAAGGCGGCAATGGTACAGGGTGCCAAGACCGTCCGTCACATCAATCTCATCACCCTCCCTGTGCCGGAGGACCTTTACACAGTGGGCGCTTTCTTCGGCGTCCAGGCGACAGTATTTGCCCGAAACCTCATATGCGTAAAACAGTTCCATTACTTCCGGATAATCTCAATTTCGCCTCGCAGGCCCACTTTCAAGATTTGCGAGGCTTTTCCGGTGCTCTGGGTGTCTACGGACGGGGGAACCACAAAGTCCACCGCCTCCTTGATGGCGGGGTCAATTTCAGAATAACGCCCGGGTGTGGGCTCGCCGGAGATATTGGCCGATGTGCTCACGACGGGCCGTCCCAGCTTGAAAACCAGCTGCTTGCACCAGTCCATCTGCGGAATGCGGATGCCCACCGATCCGTCTTCGGCCACGGTGTTCCAGGCCAGGTGCCAGCGGTCGCCGGGAGTGCCGGGCGCTCCCGAGACGGCATCCGGATAGATGATGGTCATGGGGGCGTCGTTCACCTCCACCAGGTCCACGGCCATAGCCGGGATTTCCTTCACGTATTTGGCTACCATGTCCAGGTCCGAGGCCAGCAGCACCAGCGATTTGGAATCGGCCCGGTGCTTGATTTCAAAGATGCGTGCCACGGCTTCCGGGTTGGTGGCGTCGCAGCCCAGCCCCCAGACGGTGTCGGTGGGGTAGAGGATAGTACCGCCCGCGCGCAGGGTGCGCAGGGCCTCAGCGAGGATTTCTTCCGCTTTCATAGTAAGTGGCGATGATAGGATAATGGTCGGAGTAGTGCACCTTGTCCACCTTGTAGGTTACGGCGGAAAGGTCCTCCGGATAAAGGATATAGTCTATGCGTAGCAGCGGCCACAGGCTCCGGTAGGTGGCTCCGAAGCCCTTTCCGGCCTCTACAAAGGAATCCCGCCGTCCTTTCAGGAGACGGAAATAAGTGTAACTTAGGGGATTGTCGTTAAAGTCTCCCAGGACCACAGAGCGCACCGGGGCCGAGTCCACCCCTTTGAGCACTTCCGCCACCTGGGCCGGGCGCTCATGGATGGAGCGGCGCATCTTCCGCTCGGTCTCTTCCACGGCCCCGTCCTTTTTCACCAGGTTGGGGAGCGAGATGTTGTAGCTCTCGAAGTGGCAGTTGTAAAAGCGCAGCGTGGTGCTGTCCAGGCGGATGTCTGTCCACAGCGCCAGGTTGGTGGATTTCTCGAAGTCGATCTTCCCTTTCTCCTTCACAGGACGGCGGCTCAGCGTCACGTTCCCGAACTGGCCGTCTTTTCCCGTGAGGACGTAATAATCGGCCGAATAGCCGGGGAAATGCCGCTTGAGCCAGGAGGAGATGTCCATCTTGTTGGGGAGGTAGAACTCCTGCAGGAAGATGATATCTGCATCGGTCTTTTTCAGATATGCGCAGACGCTGTCGGCCAGCACCTCCCTGTCGGAGAAATGGTCTCCGTGGGCGAATAGCCCCACGTTGTAGGAGACCAGCCGCACCGTTGCGGGCGTGCTTTCCTCCGGAGTCCGGAACTGGTAGTACCGGCCGAAGAAAAAGAACGAGGGAAGCAGCGCCAGCAGCAGCAGGCCCCGCATCCGGGAACGGCGGAATAGCGACCAGACAAACAGCAGGGCTACCACGACGAGCACCGGAAAGTACAGCAGGCCGAACAGCGTGAAAAACCAGGCCTTGGCCGGGTCGATGATCATGGAAAGGTAGCTTAGGAGCAGCAGTCCGGCGAAAAACAGCGACACCGTCCCGAATGAAAGCCGGGACAGCCAGTGCCGTTTTTTCTTCTCCCTGGCCATTTTATCTGTACAGTTTTCCGGTCTTGCGCCAGTAGCGGATGAGCAGCCAGCCGAACAGGGCGCCGCCCAGGTGGGCGAAGTGGGCCACCCCCATCTGCGTGCCGGTGATGCCGGTGACCAGCTCGATGCCGATAAAGATGATTACCCACCATTTGGCGTCCAGGGTGATGGGCGGGAAGATCAGGGTGAGCTTGGCATGGGGATACAGCATGGCAAAGCCCACCAGCACGCCGTAAACGGCGCCGGAGGCACCCAGGACACCGGGGATGCTGTTGTAGATATACTGCGGGTCCATGCCCGGATATTCTTGCAGGAGCGAGTGCACCTCCAGGAACTCAACGCCGGTGTGCAGCAGCACCGCCCCGAATCCGGTAATCAGGTAGAACCAGATGAACTTCTTGGTGCCCAGAGCCCGTTCCACCACCATGCCGAACATCACCAGGGAGTACATGTTAAAGAAAATGTGCATGAAGTTGGCATGCATGAACAGGTGGGTGACCGGCTGCCACCAGCGGAACTGCGTGGACAGCGGGAAAGCCATGGCGAAGGTGTCCTGCATGAACGTGGGGTTGATCAGCGATGCCACGAACATGATGATGTTCACATACAGGAGGTTCCGGGTTACCACCGGAATATTTTCAAGGAAAGAGGGTCTTCCGTTCATTTAGAATTGTTTTTCAAGTTCATCGGCCGGTACGATGGCGATGATGCGCCGCCCGGTGGCCGTAAATTCAGGATTGGGCCTTTGCAGAAGGGTGTCTACCAGGTGCTGGGCCTCTGTAGGGGAAAGCAGTTTGCCGTTGCCGGAGGCCCCCAGCAGGGCAAACTTCTGGGCCGATGCCTGCGCCATTACGCCCGGCAGCGAGTTGTGGTCGTCCCGGAGGATCAGGAGAAGGTCTCCCACCAGGGTTTCCACCTTGCCCGGGGCCGCGTCGAAGCCCTCGGGAACGCCGTTCACTACCACGGTGTCTTGTCCGAAGGGCGCGATGTCAAAGCCCAGCTGCCCCAGCATTTCTGCATGCTCACGGAACAGCAGGCAGGCTTCCACGCCCACGTTCACCTGCACCGGGAACAGCGTTTGCTGGCTCAGGTGCTCGCCGGTGTCCAGCGCCTGCAGGAAGCGGTCGTACAGGACACGCTCCCGGGCACGCCGCACGTGCACGATCATGAGCCCGGAAGCACTCTGGGTGAGAATATATTTTCCCTGGACTACCAGGACCTGCGCCGTGGGCAGGGTGCGGTCCTCAAACAGCGCACCGTAGTTCTGGCTTTTGTCAATGTGGGAGGAATAGCTGTAGTCGCCATCCGACGACCGGCCGCTGTCCGGGGCCGGCATCTCCAGGAACGGGTCGTATCCCGGGTCCAGCCCCACGGAGGGGATGCTGGAAGGCCGGTATTCGTCGAAGCGGGGCCCCATGACGGGAATTTCCCGGGCCTCCGGGTTGTCGAACTCGATGGACCCGGCCACGCTGCTGCGACCCATGGCCTCCTTGACGGCGGCCAGCAGGGTCTGGAACAGCATCTGGTCTTCCTCGAACTTGATCTCCGTCTTGGTGGGATGGATGTTCACGTCCATGGAGGATGGGTCCATCTCCAGGAAAATAAAGTAAGAGGGGGTGACCCCGTCCGGAATCAGGTTTTCGTAGGCCTTCATCACAGCCTTGTGCAGATACGGGCTCCGGAAGTAGCGTCCGTTCACAAAGAAAAACTGATTTCCCAGCACTTTCCGGGCGCTTTCCGGGCGGCCGACATACCCCCGGACCGAGACCAGGGTTGTTTCGGCCGAGATATCCACCATGTCGCCGGTGATGGTGGGCCCAAGCAGGTCCTGGATTCTGAATTTCAGGGATTTGGACGGCTTTACCACGTGGATGTCTTTTCCGTTGTGGGACAGCGAGAAGGCCAGATCCGGGCGGGTGAGAGCCACCCGCTGGAATTCTTCCACGATGTGGCGGAGCTCCACGTTGTCCGACTTCAGGAATTTCCGGCGGGCCGGGATGTTGTAGAACAGATTACGGACGGCGAAGTTGCAGCCTGTGGGGCAACTTACTTCCCGGGTTCCGGTGTGTTCGGCCCCGGCCATGGTCACTTCCACGCCCAGTTCCTGGCCTTCCGTCCGGGTGCGGAGGGTCATTTCCGACACGGCGGCGATGGAGGCGAGGGCTTCTCCGCGGAAGCCGAAGGTAAGGATGTGGTGCAGGTCTTCGGCCGAAGACAGTTTGGAGGTGGCATGCCGCTCGAAGCACAAGACGGCGTCGTCCGGGCTCATGCCGCAGCCGTTGTCGATTACCTGGATCAGGGTGCGTCCGGCGTCGGTGACGATGACCTTGATATCCGTGGCGCCGGCATCGACGGCGTTCTCCATCAATTCCTTCACCACGGAAGCCGGCCGCTGGACCACTTCTCCCGCGGCGATCATGTCGGCAATATTCTTCGGCAGTATCTTCAGTTCATTTGTCATTCTGAGCGCAGCGAAGAATCTTAAAGCAGTTCGAAGAATTTGGCCATGTAGATGAGCACCACGATGATTAGCGCCAGGGAAACCAGCGTGATGATGGTGTGCGTCTTGCCCATGGAGGAGCGGGTTTTCTGGTAACGGCCATTGCGGAAGGCGCCCCGGAGGCTGCTCCCAGGCACATACTCCCCTTTCTCGCGGGCGGCGTCGTTGGTGCCGTCCACGTCTCCGAACATCTGGCGGCGCTTCTCTTCTTCCGGGTCGTAGTACCGGGGCTTGTAATTGAACACCCTGTGTTCCTGGTTCCCGAAGAAACCGAAGTTGAATAAACTGGCCATTTGCTATTCCTTTTCGTTAACTTACAAAAGTACCATTTTTTTGTTTCTTTGCAAAATGCATACTAATTCCCGCCTATGTCCCCGGATAGAAGTTCACCGACAAAACCGGCCGTTTCATCGATTAAATTACGTATGGACGTGTGTAAGGCGTACTTTTGTGCCGAAAAAAACACATCGCCATGAATACAGTTATCCGTACCTCCGCTATTCTCGCAGCCCTACTGCTCACAACCCTTCCGCTCCGGGCCGAAAAAGGGAAAGAGACCGATGAGCAGCGTGACCGTGTGATTGCCGTTCCCGTGAAGAAGGAGATTGCCAAATCCGGCTGGAACGTGGGACTGATGCCGGCCTTCAACTATAATATCGACCTGGGGTTCTCGGGCGGCGTCCTGGCACAGGTCTTCCATTACGGAGACGGTTCCGACTATCCCAATTATCGGCATAAATTCATGGTGAACGCGATGCTGTACACCAAAGGTGCCAAACAGCTTACCATGAGCTACGACTCCAAGTACTTGATTCCGGGGTACCGCGTGACGGCCGACCTCTCCTATATGGATAATCCTCTGTGCGGATTCTACGGCTTCAACGGTGCTGTGTCACCTTATTATGCCGGCCTGGACTTGCAGAAGGGGGCCGACAAAAAGGATGGCATCGCCTTCTATGCCAATTACCAGCGGCAGTTGCGGGCGAGCCTGGACCTCCAGGGCCGGGTGGCAGATCATCTCACCTGGATCGGCGGCGCCGCCTACTCCTGGCAGTCCTATACCCCGGTTTCTCTTCCGGTGTATGCCGGCTCCGGGACGCTCTTCGAACAGTATGTAGAGGAGGGGCTCATCCCTTCGGAAGACACGCACGGACACCGGGCCGAGCTCAAAGCCGGGCTGCTGTACGACACCCGGGATTTCGAGCCCCAGCCGGCCCGGGGAATCTATGCCTCGGTGACCGCCATCGGCGGCGCCAGTTTCTCTGACGCTCCGGCCAAAGGGTCGCTTGTTTTGTCGGCTGACTTCCGGCACTACATTTCTATCTTCCCAGAGCGGCTTACGTTTGCGTACCAACTGGCCTACAGCGGCCTGGTGGCCGGTTTGCTTCCCTTCTACGCCCTGCCCGCCTTTGCCATGCGCGGCACTTACGGCAGCCGGATCAAGGGTAACGGAGTGGCCTGGGCCAGCGCCGACCTCCGGCTGCAGCTGGCATCCTTCCAGGCCTTCAAGCAGAATTTCCTGCTGGGGCTGGTAGGCTTTGCCGATGCCGGCGCGGTGGTACAGACCCACCGCCTGGCCGACCAGGCCGCCCTGGGCCTGCGAACCGTGGAGAAAACCCTGGACGGAGAGCTGCGGGGCCCCTACGCCAGTATCTACGACCCAGCCATCGCCACCCGCGAGCGGCTTCACACCAGCGTAGGAGGCGGCTTCTGGTTTTCGATGAACCGGAATTTCATCACGGCGGTTGAGTTCGGACACCCGCTGAATGTGCAGGACGGCACCTTGGGAATTTACATCAATCTGGGATTTTCGTTTTAAAATTCGTATTTTTGCGTGACTATGTCACGCGAAAGAAAACTCATCTTCCTGGGCGTTGTCCTGGTGATACTCATCGTTCCCATGGCTCTGCCCTCCCTCCTGGGACATATCGTGCTTCCCTGGTGGGCCTATGTTTTCTATGCTTGCATCGTACTTGTGAATGCCGGCATCTATTTAGCTCAGCGCTGTGTGCTGATCGACCGTTTTTTCGTGCGCGGCAAGGTGGGCGTTTATGTGCTTCTGAGCGTGGGCATATGCTTTCTCGGTCTGGGGTTCCAATATTTCCTGCATGCCGTTTTCGGCAACTTCGAGATTGAAAAGGGTGTCACCGTCCATGAGTATCTGGGCTTTGGTATAACACTCTCGCAGCTGACCATGATGAGCATCGCGGAGTTGTTTACCACGTTTGTCGCCCTGGCCGTTGGCATGTCTGACCAGTGGCGGCGCGCTGCCTTCCACTATCATCAGGCCGAGCGGGACAAGCAGGCCCTGTCGGCAGACCTGGACAATCTGAAAGGGGAGATGGCCGCCCTGAAACGGCCCGTTACGCAGCCGGAAAGCATCTCCGTGAAAATCGACCTGGTGATGACGCAGATCCGTCTGGAGGACATCCTGTACATCAAGAGCGACGGCGACTACATTGTCCTGCACCTGTCCGACGGCCGGGCGCCGATGGTGCTGATGACCCTGAAGACCATGGAGAAGCAGCTTCCCTTCGACCGGTTCTGCCGCATCCACCGCTCCTACCTGGTTAACCTCTCGAAGGTGCAGGGGATGCGGGGTGGCAAAATCCTTGTAGGCGGAGAAGAACTTCCGCTGTCAGACTCCTGCAAGGCCGCTTTCTTTGAGCTGCTCTCCCACAAGTCCATCGTCCTTAAGACGGAATAGACTATTTTTGTATCTTTGCAAAAAACGTATGGTTATGGATATTCGCATTGGTAATGGATACGATGTGCACGCCCTGGCTCCCGGCCTTCCCATGTGGTTGGGCGGGGTGCAGATTCCTTCAGAGACGGGCTTCGTGGCCCATTCAGACGGCGACGTGGCTATCCACGCCCTGTGCGACGCCCTGCTGGGTGCCCTGGCGCTGGGGGATATCGGCCATCTGTTCCCGGACACCAGCGACGAGTGGAAGGGCGTGGACAGTAAGCTGTTACTGGAAAAAGTGGTAGCCCTGATCCATGAAAAGGGCTACCGGGTGGGCAATGCCGATATCACCATCGCCCTGCAGCGCCCCAAGCTGGCCCCGCATATCCAGGCCATGCGGGAAACCCTGGCACCTATCCTGGGGGTATCGGCAGACAGGGTGTCCGTAAAGGCCACTACCACCGAGCGCCTGGGTTTTGTGGGCCGCTGCGAAGGCTGCGAGGTCTGGGCTTCCGCCGTGCTCCTTCAGCCGTAGCGGCTACATGCCTGATTCTGAGCTAACTACAAAAAAAACCTGCTGTTAGCGCGCAACAGGGTTTTCTTGTAACGTGCTGATAATTAGTGATATACAGAAAACCGAGTCAGGCGACGCAAAAAATTATTATAAATTTTTTTAAAAAATCCTTTGATAAGCCAAAAATATGCTCTACATTTGCCTCCGAAAAGGTTAGAGAGTATAAGTGTATTCTAAAATTTAAAGGTTATGAAAAAAGTATTTATGTCTGTCGCAGTTGTGGCAATGATGATTGCCGCCACTGCTTGCGGCAACAACAACTCCAAAAAGGCTGAGGCT
Organism: uncultured Bacteroidales bacterium; assembly: GCA_947168525.1. Taxonomy (GTDB): domain Bacteria; phylum Bacteroidota; class Bacteroidia; order Bacteroidales; family UBA932; genus Cryptobacteroides. Next base: position 55,033 of record CAMVMG010000008.1, on the reverse strand, counting down.
GCCGCTGAAGAATCTGTAGAGGTTGTTGAAGAGGCCGTCGAGGCTGCTGCCGATTCCGTGGCCAACACTGCAAAAGCTGCAGCCGATGCTGCCGCCAACGCCATCGACAACGCCCAGTAATTTCCGTATCTTTCGCGGAATGCGTGTTGTCCCGAGGATTTTTCCCCGGGATTTTTTGTATATTTACAGCTCTAAAGAAACTGGCCGATGGCAACGACGTTGAAGAAATCCAAGTCCGTGTGGTTCTGCAGCCACTGCGGCAATGAGTACGCGAAGTGGATGGGGCGCTGCCCCGCCTGCGGGGAGTGGAATACGATGGTGGAGCGGGAGGTGGCTACCGGAAAGCGGCCGTCGGCAGTATCCGTGCCCGGCTCCGGCCGAAAGCCGATGCCCCTCAAGGAGGTCTCCACCTCCGTGGAAGACCGCATTTCCCTGGGAAGCGCGGAGGTAGACCGGCTCCTCGGCGGTGGCATCGTCCAAGGCTCTTTGGTGCTGATGGGAGGCGAGCCGGGTATCGGCAAATCTACCCTTTCCCTGCAGCTACCCCTGCGCCGGCCGGAACTCAAGACCCTCTATGTCACCGGCGAGGAAAGCGTGAAGCAGGTGAAGATGCGGGCAGACAGGCTGGGCGGCGACGCTTCCAACTGCTACATCTACAGCGAGACGGATATGACTTCCATCGTGGCGGAGGCCCAGGAAGTAGCCCCGGACCTGATGATCGTGGACTCGGTGCAGACGATGTACTGTCCTTCGGTGGAATCCACCGCCGGCAGTGTGAGCCAGATCAAGGAAGTGGCCGCCACGCTGCTCCGTTTTGCCAAAGAAAGTGGCATTCCGGTAATCCTGATTGGCCATATCACCAAGGAAGGCTCTATTGCCGGGCCCAAGATTTTGGAGCATATCGTGGATGTGGTCCTGCAGTTCGAGGGGGAGAACCGGGGGGCGTACCGCGTACTCCGGAGCATCAAGAACCGCTTCGGTTCCACTTCAGAGCTGGCTGTGTTCGAGATGACGGGAAGTGGCCTCCGGGAAGTGGCCAACCCGTCGGAAATGCTCATCCCCATGCATGAGGATGGCCTCAGCGGCACGGCCATATCGGCCATGCTGGACGGCAACCGGCCTTTCCTGTTCGAGGTTCAGGCGCTGGTGTCGTCGGCCGTATATGGAACGGCCCAGCGCAGTGCCACCGGCTTTGACGTGCGCCGCCTGAACATGCTGCTGGCTGTACTGGAGCGGCGGGCGGGCTTCAAACTGGCCCAGAAAGACGTTTTTCTGAACATGGCTGGCGGCCTGCGGATCACAGACCCGGCCTGCGACCTGGCTGTGATTTGCGCGGTGCTTTCCTCCAACTTCGACTATCCCATTCCCTCCGATGTCTGCTTTGCCGGCGAGGTGGGCCTCAGCGGAGAAATCCGTCCCGTTTCTCAGGCAGAGCGCCGTGCCGTGGAGGCTGCCCGGCTGGGCTTCAAGCGCATTTTTGTTAGCTCCTATACCCACTTCGACCGCAAGCCGGAAGGAATCGAAGTGGTGAAGGTGGCCGATATCCCAGCCCTGGTCAGGGCCCTGTTCAAGTAACTATAAAATAAAGCGGACGATATGAAAATCAAGTTATTCCTTTCTCTTACCGCCGCCCTTTTTCTGGGCGCTGTCACCCTCCTGGCCCAGGATGTCAAAGACCTGGATCCCCAGTATGCGAAAGACCTGATCAAGAGCGGTCAGGCCCCGGATTTCACCCTGCCCGGCACAGATGGTAAAACCTATTCCCTCAAAGACTTCCGCGGGAAAACCCTTATCATCGACTTCTGGGCCACCTGGTGCCCGGACTGCCGGGACGAGATGCCCCAGCTGCTGGACCTGCAGAAAAAACTCAAAGACCGCAAGGACATTGTGATGGTGGGCGTTTCCTTCGACACAGATCCTGCCAGGCTGGAAGCCTATGTGAAGGAGCAGGGGATCGGCTGGCTGCAGCTGTCAGAGTTCAAGGCCAAGAAGGAGAGCGCCATCTCCGAAGCCTACCACATCCAGTGGATTCCCACCAAGTATGTGATCGGCCCGGATGGCAAGGTGCTCCTTGCCACCGTGATGCAGAACAAGGTGGATGCGCTGGTGGATACGCTCCTGAAGTAATGGCAGGCAAGTTCCTCAGGGCGGCAATGGTTCTTGCCGCCTTCTTTTATGTGGCGGGTTGCCAGCCGGCTCCCGTGGGGCCGCTGCCCACAGCCGACCAGCTCCGGTGGCAGGACATGGACATGTATGCGTTTATCCACTATTCGCTGAATACGTATACAGGGGAGGAATGGGGCTACGGCAACGAAGATCCAGCCTTGTTCAATCCGGAAAACCTGGACTGCCGGCAATGGGTGCGGGTGTGTAAGCAGGCGGGCATGAAGGGGATCATCTTCACGGCCAAACACCACTGCGGCTTTTGCATGTGGCCGTCGGCCTATACGGATTACAGCGTGAAAAACACGCCTTGGAAGGGCGGGAAGGGAGATGTGGTAAAAGAGCTCTCCGACGCCTGCCGCGAAGAAGGGCTCAAGTTCGCCGTTTACCTGTCGCCCTGGGACCGGCATCATCCGGAATACGGCCGTCCGGCCTATGTAGATTATTTCCGGAACCAGCTGAGGGAACTCCTGACCGGCTATGGCGACATTTTCGAGGTCTGGTTCGACGGGGCCAACGGCGGCGACGGCTGGTATGGCGGCGCTTCAGAGATGCGCCGGATTAACGCCAAAACCTATTATGGCTGGGCCGATACTTTCCGCCTGGTGCGTGAGCTCCAGCCCCACGCCGTGATCTGGAACGACGGCGGCGACCGGGGAGACCTCCGCTGGGTGGGTACCGAGGCCGGAAACGTGGGAGAAACTTCCTGGAGCCTGATGCCTGCCGAAGGGGAAACCACCTATGCCATGCTGCACTATGGCGTAGAGGACGGGGATGTGTGGTGCCCCGGCGAGACCAATACCAGCATCCGTCCGGGGTGGTTCTATCATGCGGCCGAGGATGAGCAGGTGAAAACCCTTCCGGAACTGATGGACATCTACTATAAGTCAGTGGGCCGGAACTCTACCCTTCTGCTGAATTTCCCCGTGACGCCAGACGGCCGCATCCATCCGGTGGACAGCCTCCGGGGCCTTGCCTTCAAGCAGGCAGTAGACGCCGTGTTTAAGGTGAATCTGGCCGATGCGGCCCGTATTACGCGCAAAGGGTCATCGGCCCTGATTGACTTCCATAACCCTGTCAGCTTCAATCGTTTCCTGGCAGAGGAAGACATCGCCCTGGGACAAAGAGTGAAAAAGTTCACGCTGGAAGCATGGGTGGACGGGGCCTGGATACCGCTCTCCGACGAGTTGGCGGAGAAGGGCGACGGCCTTACCACCATCGGCCACCGCCGTATCGTCTGTTTCCCCACGGTCAAGGCTTCGAAGCTCCGCATCACGGTAACGGATGCGAAGGCAAAACCGATTCTGAAAAAGCTGGGGGTTTATCTGGCGCCGGAGCTGTAATCCCGTTACTTCTTCAGTTTGAAGATATCCCGGCAGAGCCAGTCCATGGTCTTGGGGAAGCGGTCGTTCTCTACGAAGTCCGTGTCTCCGCGGACTCCGTCCACGTCCAGCCTGCAGAGCACTTCACCGGAGCCGGCGTCCACGATGTCGATGGTGCCGGAAACAGTAATGAACATACTGCCCCACATGCCCGGACCTTGCTTGCGTACAAAGTCCTTTACTTTGAATACCAGTTTGTAAGGAGCCTGCCCGTCGGTGAGCTTCAGGCCTTTGCTGTATTTGTTGAAAGACTCGAAGAAGGCCTCGTTCATGCTTTCCACGCGGGTTTCGTAGTCTTCGCCGCTCCAGGCTTTAAATGCCTGGTCTTTCTCGAAAGTGGCTTCTGACAGGTCGATGGTCCAGGATGCGGTGGCGTCTTGCCGGAGGATATCCAGGCTCCCCTGGGTGACTTTCAGCGGTTTGGCTGCAAACAGCAAGGTGGAGGCAATCAGCGCGAGGGCTACCAATACAATCTTTTTCATAAGCAATGCATTATTTTTCGCTAAGGTAAAAAGATCATTGAAAATAATCAAATTGTTTGTTGTTTTTTCCACTCGGCAGGATTCAGGCCGGTGACGGCCTTGAAGTTGCGGTAGAAGGCGCTCCGAGAGGAGAAACCGCTTTCGGCGGCGATATCCGTGACACTCATCTCCGGATGTTCCCGTATCAGTTTCTGCGCATAGCGGACACGGTATCCGTTGATGAGGTTAGAGAAACTATCCCCGGAAAGGCTCTTAATGATGGCGCTGATGTAGGTTCGGTTGGTGGCCAGCCGGGCGGCGATGTCGGTGACACGAAGGTCCGGCTGCTTGAAAAGCTCCTCCTGCTCAATGATTTGTGAAAGCTGCTCTGTCAGTTGTAGCGTGGTCGGGATGCCTTCCGCTTCTGACGCCGGGACAGGGCCGGCACTCTTCCGGCGGAAGAAGAAAGTTCCCACCGTCAGGAGTAGCAGGCCGATAACAAGGACCCAGGACCAGGGGAGATCGGCGTTTGATGGTGCTTCTGTGTGGAAAGCCCAGACGTCCTGTCGGGTCTTGAAATTGTTGCCTTCCGTACCGCCCGAGAGGACGAGCGTCCCGTCCGAGAGCAGGGCGAAGGCCCCCTGCGGGAAGGAGCCTTCAGCCTCGGTCAGGGTCACTTCGGCCTTGCCTCCGTCAAAAATGGGGTCGTAACAGATGCGGGCCACACAGGCATTCCCCTCCGTGTCGATACCCAACGTATAGGCGCTCCGGCGGCTGCGGTCCATGGCCAGCTGGCTCCAGATATAGTTTCCGGCTTTGGAACGCACAGGAAGGGCGAAATCCGTTTCCAGCACGGAAAAATGTTCTCCCGCAATCCGGAGAATGCCCCACCCCTGGTTCTCCCGATGCCGGGCCAGCACAAGATAGGTATATTCTCCGATGGAAAGGTCCGCCCGTGGGGTGTCCCACGGCTCCCATTCATCCAGCAGCGGTTCATGGAAAGGGTCTCCTTGCAGCCGGTCCACCGTGCCGTCGGAGGGATTGCCGTAGTTGTCCTTGCTGGAAAAGACGATGACGTTGTTCTCTCCGGACACCAGAATGAACGGAGTACTGCGCTGGACGGAGGCTTCTTTCAAAAACGAAAAACCTTTCCCAGGTTCGTAGATTCCCATTGCGTCGGGCGCGTACCAGTTGCCGCTCACCAGTACTCGCCCGTCCGGGAAGGCCAGGGCCGATGCCCCGGCGCGTTTGCGGTCCAGGATACCCTCGGCCGTGAAACTGTGCGTGGCCGGGTCATAGATCTCCACGCCCCAGCTCTGTCCGATGCCGAAAGCCTCTGCCGACCCGCCGCCCAGCATCACCCGCCCGTCCGGCAGGGGGACGCAAAAGCCGAAGTCGTGTGGGTATTTCATGGAAACCTCATGCCACACGCCGCCCTTCAGGTACCAGGCCGACGGCGACAACAGGAAGCCGTCGGTGTGTCCGCCGAAAAGGGTCAGCTCCCCATTCAGGGCCATCACATAGGGTGTGGACACCGGCTCCGGCAGGTCCGGCAGACGCTCCGCTCCGCCGTCGGTGCTCCGGGAGCACCCGACGGCGAGCAAGGTGAGCAGTATGAGGGCTAAACGCTTCACTACCGCAAAGATAGCGAATTATTCGTAGTCGCAAACAAGGCGCATGGCTGCATAGTTTGAAAAATAAAACATAGAGTTCCCCAGATTTGCACTGCCAAAACCTAAAGTTGTGCCAGAGCTGCCTATGGTCGCCCAAAGTCGGACGGTGCCATTGGTCTCCACATTGGTTTCATCTATATAGAGATAAACGGTAGAGCCAACATTGTACGTCCAATCTCTATCGCCTCGGTCCCTATAATAACCGCCGGCGCCCATTGCTACATAATTGCCGTTACAATTGAACCGGACACCGTTGTTTGAACCGGTAATCCACTGGCGCTCGCTGGCATAGAATAGTTCCTGCACCTCGGCACGGGTGGGAATGCGCCATCCGGACCATGTCGCTCCGGCAGTTCCTCCTTCAGTATTATCCACATTCTGGTCATACGAATACTCGCTGGACGACCCTACATTGAATTCGGCCCATTTTACACTCAAGCCCAGGTTTTTCCAGGGGTGTTCGCTGAGCGAACCTGCCGCAGCTGCCGTTACCATGCCAGAAGAAAGGGTGATTGTCTTTCCATAGACAGTCCCGGCTGTGTAATTGGCCGTCTTGACAGAAATCAGACGGGTGTATTTGCCTCCGTCCACATCTTCGGCATGGGCCATCAGGCTGGTGGAAGTGTTGTTGTAAACGGCAAAATAACCGGCATACGTCCCGGCGCCATCGTCCGACGCCGTGACAGTTACCACATCGGTTGAGGAATCACTTCCGCTAACGGTACCGTTGGTGGCAATGCTCACCGTCCTGTACACTCCGCCAGCCGAATCCATACCGATGGTTGTGATGGCTTTGGATGTGCTTGTGAAGCGAAAACGCAAATAGCTTAGGATGTGCGTGGTGAAATCACCAAGGGTGGCTGAAGTCTGGTCATCGGCCAGGACAACGGATGCTCCTTTGAGAATGTCGTGCTCCAGGGCATCGGCCAGGGTGCCTCCGCCCGCGGTGCTCAGGTCCAGCGTTATAGTACCAGCCGACACACGTACAAAACCTTTGTCCAGGGAAGTTTTACTCACGGCATATGGAATATAAGTTCCGGCCACCACCGGGTCTGTGGAAGAGAACTCTCCAGAAGAGGTTCCGGCACCGTCGGTGAGCGTGAGTGTAATGGTGGTTCCGTCGTTTTTGATAAGGAAAATCTGGTCACCCGCTTCCCAGGTGGCATCTGTAGATCCATAAGAGACCTTTGTCCCGGCCTCATCCGAGACTTCCGGATTCTTGGTAACAGCGGATACGGTGAGCGTAACTTTGTCTCCAGGATTGTCCGAAAGAGAAGGGTCTTGTGTGTCAAGTGATTCGTGCGTGCATCCTGCAACTACGGCTGCAAAGAAAGCAATAGATGCGTAAATGAATGATTTTTTCATAACTCTACCAAATGCTACCGTTATCATCTGCGTCACTTTCATCTATGCCGGCCCCAAATAGTCTGGCGCCTTTTCCGCTGATGGTAAGGATTCCCCCTTCCATCTGGATTCCAAACACCTGTGTTTCAGGTGAAGAATAGGATTCTTTCGTTTTTGTTTTGACCATAGTTTTTTTGCGATTGTTTTGGTTGTAAAGATATGGAGTACGGAAATTCCCCTTGTCCCGCCTTCACAAAACCTGCGTCCCTTTTTGTCAAATGATTTGAGACAAATATCGCCTCCGCCCCCGGGCGATAAAACAGGCGGTGGCAATTGCAAAAGACAGCGAAACAAATGGAAGGAAAATGCTATCTTTGTAGGGTAAAAGTACTTGGCAATATGAAAAGGATACTCATCTCACTGCTCGCATTCGCACTGAGCTCATTAACCCTTACCCACGCTCAGGGCATTCGGGTGGGTGACCAGTTCTATGACGGGTCCGTGGTCTATACTGTCCAGGAGATTAGGATGGGTACGGTCGTCTATATGACTGATGCTCTCGGGGACGAAGAACTGACTCTGGAACAATGGGGCGTGACGCCGGATGTGTTCAGGCTGCAGCCAAGCCGCAACGCCGACGACCCCAAATACGGCGCCGAATTCGGCTGCCGGGTCAACTATGTCAACCATCCGGACAACCAGTATCTGGAAGTCATCGGCGACAACGACATCGTCCTCAAGGTGCTGCCGCAGCTCAAGCCGATGGAAGACCTCGCGGAGGGCAGTCTCTGGTACGGCGGCGCACTCGTGTATGACGCCCATCCGGCGGAAGACGGCTCCGTGCGCATGAATGCCATGGCGGAAGGGGAAGAGCACGAGTTCGTCCTGACCCCGGCAGCGGACGGGGCAGACCTTTTCGACGTCTCCGACAAAGATGCCGCCTACGCCCGCCGCATCCGGCAGGACGGCCTGGACGTGATCTGCTTCTACGACAGGAAGAATCGGCTCATGGACGCCTTGCAGGCCACGCAAGTCTGGGATTCCCAGGCCCTGAACGTGGAGCAGTGGATGGCGATGATTGTCGGGGATTATGTAACCGAAGGCGGGAAGAAGGTGCAGATTCGGCCCGACGGGGCGACGTATGCGGGGAAACCGCTTCCCCTGCAGCCGGTCACCTTCAACGGCCTGGTCACCGGTGTGCTTGATTTCGGTGAAGATGGCCCTTATTTGGTTGGGAAGGTAGAAGCCATGCCCACGCCGGAAGGCCTTCAGCTCATCGAGGTCAAGATGGAGGATGGGGAGCCCTGGTTCGAGCGGACGGTGTCTTATTTCAATCTGAAATGGGCCGGCGAGAGGAGCCGCTTCGATTTCGCGAGCCACACCCTGCTGGTCGGCGGTCTGCAACGTTATGACAAGCCGCTCCTGCGCTTGATGCGCAACGCTATCCTGGCCGCCCACGGCTATGTGTTCCAGTCCAAGGACCTGAAGGCCTATTTCGAGGCGCAGCCGTGGTACACCCCAGCGACGAGCAACGCCTCCGTCAAGCTGTCTCTGCTGGAGCAGCTCAACATCGCCCTAATCCAGGCTGCTGAGCGGGCGGAATAAGTCATAAACGTGTTTCGTCCACGAAAACAGCCGGAAAACGTGGACGAACTTTGCTAAAAAGCCCGTTCGTCCATGAAAAAGGCCCTTTTACGTGGACGAGTTTTCCCCAAAAGGCAGGTCAAATAAAAGAACCGGGCCGATATTCAAGAAAAATCACTATCTTTGCACCGAATTAATTCAGAGAGATATGAATTTAAGAGACATTAAGAAAGACATCCAGTATGTGATAGGCGCATTCATCGACGACTGCACCCTGTTCCTGAACATGAATCCCGGTAAGAATGCCGATGCAATCACCAATCTCATCGACAAGGCCGTGGATTTGTACAACGACCTCCGCGACAAGGTGGTCAAGAGCGCTGGAGCAGAGAAACCCAGGCTCTGCTACAACAGCATCCGCAAGGAACTGTTAGAGAAAACCGATGCCCTGTACGACGAACTCAGCGCCGAAGTAAAGAAAGGCCTGGGCAAATAGGTTTGCCCTCAGCATACGTGAAAGACCGGTCCCCCGAAGGGAACCGGCCTTTTTTGTATGGGAATCAGGTTAAAAGGAGAACGTGTAGCCTATCCCCACGGTGGCCATGAAGCGGTCGTTGTAGCCGGCACTGAAAAGGCGGGTGCCTTCTCCGTTGGTGTCTATCTCATAGTCGCCCAGCGCATCCAGCATGATGTATGGCTTGATGGTGTGCTGTTTGGTGATGTTGATGTCGGCCCCCAGGTTCACCCGATAGCGGTTGTTGTACACGTGGGTGTAACCGGCGGGCGTGTAGGCATAGTAGGTTTTTCCGGATTTGTTGGTCTGCTGACTGCCGGAAGTGGTACCCCAGGGGTCGTTCAGGGCGGTGCGCACCTCGAAAGACAAGGACGGCTCCACCATGGACCAGCCTTTGTACTTCACGCCCACGCGGCTCTTCAGGGCCAGGGCGTTCGGGTTGCTCTGGTAGATGTTCAAGTCGGCGTCCGTGTTGTGGGTGAACTGCAGGCGTTCGCGCAGGGAGAACTGGAACTGCCCCAGCTTATAGATACCGGTAATGTCGGCATAGACCCGGTGGCGGGGACTCCAAAAGCCGGTATACAGCGTCCCGTCGTCCAGTTCCTTGCCGGTCTTGAAGGGGTTGATCAGGGTGTATCCCACGCCCAGCTTGAGCCAGGAAATGGGCTTGTAGGTGAGGCCGACGGTGGTTTGCAGGCGGTTAAGCTCGCTGAAGTTTTCGTCGGCCCGGATTTCCTCCTCGAAGGTGAGGTGGAGGCCCTTCTTGATCTTGTAATCCAACTCCACGGAGGCACGCCCTCCGAATTCCATATCCTGGGCAAAAGAGAGGGCCGGCACCAGCAGGGCCAGCGTCAGTAATATCTTTTTCATGGCTATCCAATGTAATCTTTGGCCCGGGTGATGGTATTGACGGAGTTTGCCTCGCCCTTCCCCAGCCGGTAAAACACTTTGATAAAAGCGGCGTCTTTCAGAAAGTCCACATGGCCGATCTCCACATTGTCCACCTTCACGCCCAGGCGCTTTTCCAGGTCTGCCACCAGTTCTTCCCGGCGCTCGGGGACAATGAGTTCGATGCGGTCGTACAGGACCAGTTTGGTGGTGGTGTGCTTGACCAGGCTGTCACTTTCCAAGATCCAGATCAGCAGCACGATGAGCAGATTCACCAGCGCCATCACGCCCACATTGCCCCAGCCCAGGACATAGTGCGGCGTGGTGGACAGGTCTACGACGTGGTACAGGGGTGCCAGGCCGTTCACCGCCGCCAGGGCGATGATCACGAACAGGTAGGTCATTTCCCGGATGGGTACGGTCTCTGTCCGGTAACGGATGACCCCGAAGATGGCGAACAGGCCCAGGGTGAGCCCCACGCCCACTTCCACATTCCCCATGATATACAGGAGGGTGAGCATGGCCGACGAGAACACCAGGAAAGTGAAATAGTAGTCCCGGCGCTGGCTTTTGCGATAGTAGAAGAAATGCACCAGGATCCAGCACACGGCCAGGTTCATGGCAAAGCGGATGCCCAGTTCGCCCACTTTCTGGGCGGTAGTCATCATGGCGTCCGTGATGGTCTGGACGTCAAGAAGCATGTCGTCGTCGATGTCCACATTGCCGAAAGCGGCGAGGTCGTCCTGGACGAAGCGGAATAATTTGTCGATAATCATATTGTTACAAGTTTTTTGCCGATGGTTTTTTCTATGGTGCGCACCTTCACTTTGAAGCGTCCCGTCTTGGCGACAGGGTCCGTGAGGGTGAGGGCGACGCAGTATTTGCTGATGCGGACGGGTTTCACCCGGTGGTCCAGCAGAATCCCTTTCATCTGGCTGGCGGCGCGGCCGTCCTGTTTGAGTTCAATGATCACCGCATCCTGCAGCGAAGTCTCCTTTTCTGTGCGGAAGTTCTTGAAACAGAGCCGGGTGTCTATGGTCAGGCGCTCGGTCTTGGCCGGGTTCACCAGGGTAATCCGGCAGAACAGGGTTTCCAGCACGGGAGACAGTTCCTCCGCCTTGAACCAGGAATGGTCGGCCAGATAGGCGCAGGCTTCCGGGTTGGCGGAGAAGCTTCGCAGCTGCTCCTGGGGGATGCGGATCCGCTTTTTCTTGGTGCGCCCTTTGTTGTTCTTGCGCTTGATCTCCAAGAAAGCCAGGCCGGAGTTCACATAAGAGCGGGTGCGCACCTTCTGGCGGACCAGCCGCCGGTTGTGGTGGTCGTAGAACATCTTGAGCCCCTCCGTGTCGTAGTAGATGGAGTCGTACGGCGCGATTCTCTCGTTTCCGGTGACCAGCACCCGGTATCCGGCGGCGGCCGCGTCGGAGAGGATTCCGAGAAGGGTCTGCTCGTTCGTGAGGTACTTGGAGTCTATCCGGTTCATCAGCTTGATGGAATCCATTTCCTCCAGGCCGATGGGAGAGAGCCTGTCCAGCGCCTCCGAAAAGCAGATGTGCTTATTGTCCGTCTTGGGCGATGTATTCATAGTGCTTGATAGTCAGAAGCTTTCCTTTGGCACTGTAGGTATACTGGACTTTCTTTTTCGCAAACTCGTTGAACTCGAAAGTCTTGTAGGTCTGTAGCCGGTTGCGCTCGTCGTAAACGTACTCCTTGGACACCTTGCCGTCGGCCCCGTATTCGAAGCGCTTGCGCCATTTCTGGCCGGAGGTGGTGTACTCGATTTCCTCGATCTTCTGCCCGGCGGCATTGAAGGTGGTCACATGGTCCAGGACCTTGTTGACGCCCTTGGGGTCTGTGTTCCACTCCTTGATGACCAGGTTTTTCTTGTTCATTTTCTGGGGCTCCTGGGCTCCTGCCGCTCCAACGAGCAGCAGGGCCGAAGCCAATAAGGTGAGTATCTTTTTCATGGTATGCTGTTTTTTTATCGTTTATCTTCCACGTCCGCCGGGACCGCCGCCCTGGTTTCCGCCACCGCCGGGACCGCCACCCTGATTGCCGCCGCTATAGGAGCTGAGCGAAACGGAGGTGCCGCCGGAGATGCCGGAAGTGGCCCAGATGCCGTTGCAGTAAGTGGTGCTGCCCACGCTAACGCCCTTGTATCCGCCGGACAGGGAAGGTGCGCTGACAGCGAAACTGGACAGGCCTGAAGGTGCCTTGAAGGCGGCAATGAAGGAACTGCCGTTGTACAGGGCGTTCCAGCTGCCGGCAGTCGCGCTCATGCTGTACACGGTTTGGGAAGCCGAATAATTGCTTTCCAGTCCGCCGTAGGCCACAAGGGTGGCTCCGCTGTTGATAATCAGTTTTGCACCGCCTTCGGTATTGGCATCCAGCGCTACCTCGGGGCTGCCGGCCGTGGTCACGGCGAACACGTAGCCGCCGGAGAGGGTCAGGTTGCCGTTGGCGTCCATGGCATCGCCCTTGGTGGTGTAGGCATAGACATAGCCGCCGCTGATGGTCATGTTGCCGTAGCTGTTGATGGCATCGTCGGCACTGGACGTGGAATAAATCTCGCCGCCGGTGACCGTAAGGCTGCCCTTGGTTTCAATGGTTTCACTCTTGGCGGAGCTGGCGATGATTGCGCCGCCGCTCACTTTGAAGTTACCGCCATAGACATAGCTGTTGCCGGACTGCTCCTTGTAGCCGATCTTGATGGCCTTGGAGGAGACATCGTTGGACTCGCTGCCGCTGGTGGTGATGCTGAGCGTACCGCCGCTGACGTAGCTGTCTGCAAGCGAGGTGCCGTTGTCGGAAACGTAGTCGTAGCTTCCCGCGCGGAGGCCCTTGCCGCCGGTTCCGCTGTTGGTGATGGTCACGCTGCCGCCGGTCATTCCGAAGTAATTGTCGGCCTTGATGCCGGCGCTGCCCTTGTATTCGGCGTCCTCGCTGTCATAGGCAACGCCGCCCTTGACGGTGATGGTGTGCGTGCCGCCCTCTACCAGGACATAGTCTTCGGAGGTGATGCCCTTTTTCATGGCGGCGTTGGTGGTGATGCTCAGTTTTCCGCTGCTCAGCTGGACATATTCCTTGCCGCGAATGCCGTGTCCGGCACCGGAGCCGGCGGTGAGCGTAAGGGTGGGGCTGTCCATGATGCGCACGTAGTCGTCGGAGGCGATGGCGCTCTTTTCCTGGGCGTTCTTGGCCTCTACGGTAAGGGTGCCGCTTCCGCTGAACACCAGCTGGCCTTCGGAGAAGAAGACGGCTTTCATGTCTTCGTTGCTGGTGGAATAAGCGGCCGACGAGCTGTCATACAGGTAGTTGCTGCCCTCCAGGTACACGAAGGTGCGCTTGCCGCTCTGGTTGTTGATGGCGGCTCCGCTGGTGCAGGTAAGGGATACCCCGCTCAGGTGGATTGCCTGTTTCTTGGAGCTGTACAGCTTGAAGAATCCGTCCGAGGCCGTTCCCGTGAGCTTGTACACCACATTCTCCGATCCGGAGTAGTTGATGGTCACCTGGTTCCCGCTCACGTTCACGTCCATCACGTCGGCCACGGCGCTGTAGCCGCTCACAGAGGCTCCGCCGGAGGCGTATGTGACCGTAACCATGCGGGTGAAGGTGGTGTTGGCGATGTCGTCTTCGGAGCTGCTGTCCCCGGCCGATGCATAGGAGTAGGTGCCGGCGCCGTCGTCGGCATTGCTGGTCACGGTAAGGGTGTAGCTGGCCGACGCGCTCTTGTACTGGTCCGTTCCCTCGGAGGTGGCGGTGATGGTGGTGGTGCCGGTGCCCACCGGCGTAGGAATGCCCGTGGAGGCGTTTACCGTGGCGACGGAGGTCTTGGAAGAGGTGTAGCTGACGGTTAGGCCGCTTATGCTGGAAGAAAGGGTGGGGAAGTCCCAGCTGCCATCTTCCAGGCCGGCCGAATAAGAGGAGGCGCTCCAGCTCAGGCTGGGCGTGCCCTTGTTCACCTTGAGGGTGTAGGTGGCCGTGGTCTCGGCGTAGGTGTTGTCCCCGGCGAAATAGGCCTTGATATAGGTGGTGCCGGCCGCTACCAGGGTGACCTGGCCGCTGGCGTCGATGGTGGCCACGCCGGTGTTGGAGGAGGAATAGCTTACGGACAGGCCGTTGGCGTTGCTCAGGGTGGGCAGGCTGTAACTGCTGCCGAAGGTGGCCTCGCAGGTGCTGGCGCTCCAGCTGAGCCCGGAGCCGGCCAGGTTCACGGTAAGGGTATAATAAGCGCTGCCGGCCATGTACGTGTCGGTGGCGGCCGACGTAGCCGTGATGGTGGTGCTCCCGGCAGCCACCAGGGTCACGGTGCCGTCGGCGGCGACAGTGGCCACGTCCGTATTGGAAGAGGCATAGCTGACGCCAAGCCCATAAGGATTGGTGAGGACGGGCGAGGTGAAACTGCTCCCCATGGTGGCCGTGTAGGCCGTGGCGGGCCAGGCCAGGCCGGCGCTGACCAGGTTGCTGCCTTCTTCCTGTACGGTAAGGGTATAGGAGACGGTGGCGGCTTCGTATTCAACGGTGTCGGTCGATTTGGCGGCCGACGTGGCCGTGATGGTGGTTTCTCCGGCGGCCGCCAGGGTGATGGCGCCGCTATCGTCGATGGTGGCTACGCCCGGATTGGTGGAGGAGTAAGTGATTTCCTGCCCTCCGGGATTGTTCAGGGTGGGGAAGCTGTTGTTGGAGGCGCCGATGGTTACGGTGGCGCTGCTCTTACTCCAGGAGATGCCGTCCGAGGTCTTGGTGATTTTCAGCGTATAGGATGCACTGCCCGCCTCGAAACAGTCGGTTTCGGCGCTTTCGGCCGCGATGGTCACCGTGCCGTCGGCAATGATGGAGACTGCCCCTTTTTCATCGACGAGGGCGATGCTTTCGTCGCTGGAGGCGTAACTGACCGCCAGGTTGTAGGGATTGCTGAGCGTGGGGAGCGAGTAGTCGGAGCCAATCAGGACGCTCACCTCGGCGGCGCTCCAGGAGAGGCCGGCGGCGGATTTGCTCACCGTAAGGGTGTAGCTGGCGCTGTCCTCTTCGTAGGTGCCGTCTTCCTCGCAGGAGGCGGTGATGATGGCAGACCCTTCGGCCACCAGGGTGATGGTGCCGTTGGCGTCGATGGTGGCCACGCCGGTGGCGGAGGAGGTATAGCTGACACTCACGCCATGGCTGTTGGACAGGGAGGGGAAGCCGCTGTTGTCAACACCCAGATAGGCAGTGAAGGAGGAGGCGCTCCAGGAGAGCTCCGGATCTGTGAGGGAGGTTTCCGTGCTGTCGCCGCTGCCGCCGGTGTCGGTGGTGGGGTCGATGTTCTCTATTTCCAGGCGTTCGCACGCACCCAGGGCAAGCATCACCGGAACGCAGAGAAGGGACAAGTACTGTTTCATAATCGGTTTGGGTTTGATGTGGATGCAAAAATAAGGTTTTTCTATTCAGGTGCCCATTATATTCAATGAACACCTGAATTTGCTCAGTGAACCGGATGTTTACCAGCCACGGCCGCCTCCCATGCCGCCGGGACCGCCCATGCCGCCTCCCATGCCCATGCCGCCGCTGTAGGCCGACAAGGAAACCTGGGTGCCGCCGGAGGTGGAGCCGTCAACCACCAGCATGCCGTTGAACAGGGAGTTTCCTCCGCTGACGGAGACGCCACTCTTCAAGGCGGGCTCGGAAGAGCCGGAAACCACCAGGCCGGAGCCTGCGCTGGACGGAGTCTTGAAGGCAAAGGTGTCGGACCCTACGCTGAAGCTGTACCAGGCACCCTTGCTCCAGCTGCTGCTGGAATAGCAGCTTTGGGAAAGCACGGCGCCGTTTTCCAGTCCGCCGATGGCCACTAGGTTGCCGCCGTTCACATACAGGGTCTTTCCGCCCTCGGTATTGGCATCGATGGCCACCTCGGCCCCGCCGCTGCCGATCGCATAGATTACGCCGCCTTCTATATAGAGGTTGCCGTTGGCGTCCAGGCCGTCGTTGCCGGTGGAATAGGCCCCGACGTATCCGCCCAGGATGGCCATGTCGCCGGCGGCGTTGATGGCGTCGTCCTTGGACTGGGCAAAGACGGTACCGCCGGAGATTTCAATCACGCCCTTGCTCTCGATGGCTTCGTGGTTGGCGGCAGTGGCTACGATGCTGCCGGCCGTCACGTACAGGTCGCCGTCGAACTTGATGCCCTTGGCGCTCTTGGAATTGTCGTCGGAAGAGGAGCTTGAGCCGCCCCAGCCGCCCATGCCGGAGGAGGACTTGCCGTAGTTGCTGCCGGTCACGGTAACCTTCACGGTTCCGCCCTGGAAGTAACCTTTTCCGTCGCCGCTGATGCCCTTGCCGCCCTGTCCGGAGTTGGAGACGGTGAGGGAGCCGGCGTTCATCACGAAGAGCTGGTCGGCCTTTACGCCGGCAGAGGCTTTGTATTCCTGGTCATCGTCGTCGTAGGCGGTGCCGCCGGATACGTTGATGGTGGTGACGCCGCCGTTGAAGACCACCAGCGAGTCAGAGGCCATGCCCTTTTTCATGGCGGCCGACACGGTCACGTCCAGCGTGCCGCCGGAAATCACGACTGCGTCCTTGCCCCGGATTCCGTGACCGGCGCTGGAGGAGACGTTGACGGTGGGCGACGCCACGAAACGCACATAGTCGTCGGAGGTGATGCCGGACTTGCCTTTGGCGTTTACCGTCAAGCTGCCCTCGCCGCTGAAGATGAGCTGGCCTTCGGAGAAGAAGGCGGCCTTTTCGTCCTCATCGGCGGGCGTAGCGGTGTACGAAGCGCCGTCCGTCAGTAAATTGTTGCCGTTTACCACTACAAAACAGCGTTTTTTGCCTTGGTTGTTGATGGCTGCGCCCGCGGAATTGGTCAGGGAAACCCCGTCCAGGACAATGGCCTGCTTGTTGTTTGAATACACTTTGAAGTACCCGTCGGCGGCTGTTCCGCTGAGTTTGTACATCACTTTTTCGGAGGTGGCGGTGTTGTCGGCCGTCACCTTGTTGCCGCTCACTTGCACGATGCCGTTGGCGTCGCCGGAGACGGTGGCGCCGGAGGCCGAATACACAATGGTGATGGTGCGGTCAAAGCTGGTGTTGGCAATCAGATCCTCGGTGGGTTCCGCGCCCGTGATGTCTGCGGTATTGTTACCGCTGGCGCTGTAGCTCTGGGCCGATCCGTTGCTGTTGTTACCCCAGGGGTTTTCCACGGAACCCCAGATGTTTTCCTTCTCGCATCCTGCCGCCGCTATCGCAACGGGAAGGAGCATGCACAAAACCTTCTTCATAACCGTTAGATTTTAGTTACACATAATTTTTCACTGCAGGCACAGAATCAAAAGCTTTGCCGCAGGAAAAATTATTCAGCGAACCCCTATTTTTCTTCAGCGAACCCTGCGGCATCACCGGGAAAATTGTGTAATTTTGTGCCGGATGGATACGTTGAACAGACAAGAATATGCACTGTATGCCGTGGCCTGGGCTTTTGTCTTTGCCCTGGTACCCCTGCTGTACCTTTTGCAGGCCCTTTCCCAGGGAGACTCCTTTTCTTGGCATACGGTGTTTCAGACCTGGCTGGGCATCCTGCCTTTCCTGGTGCTTTTCCTCCTCCATAGCGGGGTGGCGGCCCCTCTTTTCCAGAAAAAAAAATACCCGGCCTATATCGCCGTTACGCTGATGCTGCTGGCCCTTTTTGCCGTCTATTGCTTTAGCACCGGCAACCGCCCTCCGCAGCCTGAACCGGGCATGCCGCCTATAGGCGGGCCGTTCGGCTGGGGAGAGGACCGTCCGGCTCCTCCGGATGGCCGCAGGCCCGTGACACCGGAAGTGATGAAGGTGATCATGGGGGTGCTGGTGCTGGCGGTGAATCTGGGTGTAAAGGCCATGTTCAATGCCCTCCGCAGTGAGCAAAAGATGCAAGAGCTGCGCGCGGAGAACCTGGGGAAACAGCTGGAAATGCTTCGGTACCAGATTAATCCGCATTTCTTTATGAACACCCTCAACAATATCCACGCCCTGGTGGACATAGATCCGGAAAAGGCCAAGGAAAGCATAGAGGAGTTCTCCAAGCTCATGCGGATTGTCCTGTACGACGGCACCGCTCCCACCATCCCTTTGGCGCGCGAGCTGGATTACATGCGGCATTACGTGTCCCTGATGCGGCTCCGCTACCCGGAGTCGGTGAAAATCAGGCTCTCGTTCCCGGAAGAGGCCGGCGGGGCGGAGGTTCCGCCCCTTGTGATGGCTTCGTTCGTGGAGAATGCGTTCAAGCACGGCATCAGCTATGAGGCCGCGTCTTCCATCGACGTATCCATCGCGCTGGAAAACCGCCAGATCCTGTTCCGCTGCACCAATACCGTGCACGGGGAAGCGCCTTCCGGGGGGCATGGAATCGGCCTGGCCAATATCCGGAAGCGCTTGGAACTGATGTACGGAGACGCTTATCAATTGGAAACCGGGCAGGAGGGAGGCCGTTTCAGCGTGTTGCTGGTGATTCCGGAAAGGGAGGCGGCCGTATGATCAAAGCCCTTCTTCTGGACGACGAACCCCTGGCCCTGCGCCAGCTGGAACTCTATGCCGGGAAAACCCCCTGCGTACAGCTGCTTGCCGCATGCACCGGCGTTGCCCAGGCGCGCGCCTTCGTGGAGCAGGCCGATGTCCTTTTCGTGGATATCAACATGCCGGACATGAACGGGCTGGACTTTGTCCGTTCCCTGGAGAATCCTCCGCTGGTGGTCTTCACGACGGCCTATGCCGAATACGCCCTGGAAGGTTTTCGGGTGAATGCCGTGGGGTATCTTCTGAAACCCTTCAGCCTGGCGGATTTCCAGAAAGAGGCGGAAAAGGTGGACCGGATTGTGGCAATGCGCCGGAAAGCCGCCGCAATGGCCCCGGAGCCCGATTTCCTCTCTTTCAAGACAGACTACAAAACCGTGCGCGTGGCGCTTTCCCGCCTCCGCTACGCAGAGAGCATGAGCGAATACCTGAAGCTCTATCTGGACGGGCAGGCGGCGCCCCTGGTGGTGCTCTACAGCCTCAAGCATTTGATGGAGCAGCTGCCGCGGGAACGCTTCATGCGGGTGCACCGTTCCTATATCGTTGCCCTTTCCCGGATCCGGGAGGCCTCCGCCACCGGTATCATCATGGAAGACGGCGCGACCATCCCCGTAGGAGAAAGTTATCGCGCCGCCTTCCGGACTTGGCTTGCTCTTAAGCCGTAACTATTTCTGCCAGTGCATCTTTTCGCTGGCCCACTGGATGAAATACTTCATGTTGGGGGCGTCGGTGTGGCCGCCGTCGTGCTGGCGCCAGGCCAGTTCGCCGTCCAGCAGACCGGTCAGGACCGGCGGCATGGGCTCTTTCCGGTAGTCGTTGGAAACGCCCAGATCCTTGGCGCCCAGCAGTTTGAAGGCTTCTCCGGCCGCAACCGTGGCCTGCCAGCTGCCATACTGGTCCAGCCACAGGTCGTCTCCCTTTTCGGGGATGCCGTAGCTGATGAACACCAGCCGGGGAGCGCAGAGTGCAATCAGTTCGTGGGAATCTACCGGCAGCATGCCTGCATTCCAGGCTCCGGTCTTGGACTCGATGGCGCAGTATTTAATGTAGTTGCCGGCCATCCAGTGGTATTCTCCGGAATTGGCCAGGTTCTCCATCCCTTCGCCGAAGATGCGGCGGTGCAGCGCGGCCCCGCCCTTTCCGGACGATCCGATGAGCCCCATGTAGAAGCGCTCCTCGAAGGCCAGCGTGACCAGCGCGGCTTTTCCGTAACGGGAAACCCCTTCAATGCCCACGCGTGTGGCGTCCACATCCGGGTCGGTCTCCAGGTAGTCAAGGCCGCGGGCGGCACCCCAGGCCCATGCACGCAGGGAACCCCAGTCGTCCGGTTTGCGCGGCTGGCCCTTGTTCACCAGGCCGATGATTCCCCGGGTGAGACCGGCTCCGTTATCCGCCTGGATGCTGGAAGGGTCGATCATGGCATAGCCCCAGCCGGCGGCGAGCAGCTGCTGGTTGGACGGCGGATCCTGGCCGGGAGCCTGCTGCGGGCGCATGAACATGGCAAAGGGATTGGCCGGTTCGAAGGGCTGCCAGGCCGGATATTTCTTCATGAGTTCGGCCGTTTCCGGGTCGTTTTCCAGCATGCGGCGCACGGCCTTGTTAATCACGGCCATGTCTTCTCCGTACGGCTTCACGGGGTTCGGCAGGTTGGCCCCGCCGAACATCATCAGCAGCGGAACGGGCCCTTTGGCGTCGGCCGGGGTCACCACCACCATCTTGATATCCACGTTGATGGAAGGGCAGGCAGCGTTGTCCACATGGCCTATGAGCTGCTTGGCCTTGGCCCGGATCATGCCCACATATTCCATTTCTTCCACTTCCACGGTCCAGGTTACGTCCGGCACGTTTTCCGGTACGCGGCCGTACACTTCGCGCTCGAAATCTTCCACGATTTCCGGCCTTCTCACGTCCCACCACTGTTTGGCGGTGGTGACTTTCTTCCCGGCCTTGGTCTTCATCAGTTCCGGGATCACCGGGAAGGGATTGGCTTTGCTCTCGTCGTAGTTGGCGGCGTAGGGGCTCTTCTGGTCTGCGTCGAAGCCGCGACGGATAGACTTGATGCCCAGCTGGTCCATCATGTTCTGGTGGTCTTGCTGCGCCGTGAATGTCACGGGCTCCTGTGCAAAGGACAGGGCGCAGAGCAGCCCGCTTACAAACAGAAGGAATAACTTTTTCATGTCATTATGTGGTTTAGTGTCAGTCTTTTCCGGCCAGGTGCTTTTCCCAGGCCCAGGCGGCCTGCAGGGTTTCCTCTACCGTGCGGGTGGCCTTCCAGCCCAGTTCCCGGTTGGCCAGGGACGGGTCGGCCCAGATGGCGGTGACGTCGCCGGAGCGGCGGGGGGCGAACTTGTAGTTGAGCTTGAGCCCGTTCACTTTCTCAAAGGCATTCACCAGTTCCAGCACGCTTACAGGGCGTCCGGTGCCGATGTTGAAAATCTCGCAGTCCGCCTTCATCTTCCCTTCCACCATGCGGGTCACGGCATAGACATGGGCCTTGGCCAGATCCACGATGTCGATATAGTCCCTGAGGCAGGTGCCGTCCGGCGTGGGGTAGTCGTTGCCGAAGATGCTCAGACATTCCCGTTTGCCGATGGCTGTCTGGGTGATGAAGGGCACCAGGTTGTTGGGAACACCCCTGGGCAGCTCGCCGATCAAGGCGCTTGGATGGGCGCCGATGGGGTTGAAGTAACGCAGCAGGATGCCTTTGATGCGGCCACCGCTGGCTTTTACCGTATCCTGCAGGATATCCTCGCACATCTGCTTGGTGTTGCCGTAGGGCGATGTGGCAGGCTTGCGGGGGCTTTGCTCGGTGACGGGAACCTGGTCCGGCTCTCCGTATACCGTGGCCGACGAGGAGAACAGCACCTGGCACCCGCCTTGCTGCTGGGCGGCTTCCAGCACGTTCATAAAGCTCTGCAGGTTGTTCTTGTAGTACTTCAGCGGCTGGGCCACCGATTCTCCCACGGCCTTGAACGCGGCAAAGTGGATTACGGCATCGATCGGGTATTTCCGGAACAGGGCCCGGGCGGCTTCTGCGTCGCAGAAATCCACCTTCTCCAGGGGGATGTCCTCTCTTCCGGTTATCTTTTTCACGCCCTCGAAACAGGTGTTGTCGCAATTGGAGAAGTTGTCTGCGACCACAACGTTGTAGCCTGCCGCTATGAGTTCCACCGTGACATGGCTGCCGATAAATCCGGCTCCGCCGGAAACCAGTACTATTTTCTTTGTCATTCCGCTATTTCTTTTTCTAGTAATCTCTGTTGTTTCTTCCGCTCTTTCTCCAGGTATTTTTCCAGGAGCCGCCGCTCTTTCTGCGCCTTTTTCTCCAGGCGGCGCAGCGCTTTCAGTTTCCGGGCGCGTTCCCGTTCCAGTTTTTTCTGCAACTTGGCAGCCTGGCGTTCCTCCCACTGGCGGTCTTGCTCGGCCCATTTGGCTTCCAGAAGGGCCTGCCTTTCTGCTTTCTTTTGGGCTTTCTCGGCTTCCCGGGCTGCTTTTTCCGCCGCTTTCCGCTCCTTTTCCAGCGCTTTCTGCTGCTGCGGGGTCAGCGGTTCTGCAGGAGCGGGCGTTCCCAGGGTATCGGCCTTGGGCTCAAGGGCTTGCATAGCGGTGGAGTCTGCCAGGGAACGGACGCCCAGACTGTCGGACAAGACGCCCAAGCTATCCCGGAGCGCCAAGCTATCCCGAAGCGCCAGGCTGTCAGGGGCGTCCCGGAGCATCAGGGAATCCAGGATGGCGTCGGTCTCCCGGGAGATGCGCTCCAGGGAATCGGCCGCCGCCCTGCGCTGCTGTTCCCGTGCCACGGCGATGGAATCCCGGATCTCGATATCCCGGTACAACTTCGTGATATAGCCCGGGAAGTATTCCTCCGTCTCAAAGAAATTGGCATGCGGACGCATCAGGTACTGGACTCGCTCGGACTTCCGGGGTTTCAGACTGGTGACATCCTCGGGGGAGGTGGGCTGTTTGTCGGGGTCCCAGCGAAAGCCTTTCAGGGTTTTTTCTTCCTTGGGCAGCTGCACTGTGGGATAGCCGTCGTTCTTGGGATTGTCGTAGTAATAGATATGGTCTATTTCGCCGTCCGTGAAGGTGGCGTAGATCATCTTGGATTCCACCTTGTTCACGGTGGCCAGGGCTTCTTCTTCGGTGAGGTAGAACAGCGATGAGGCACCGCCCAGGGCGTCGAAACGGGTCAGCGACTGGTCTGAGTCAAAGTAGGCAACCATTTCCACGCTCCGGATTTGGTCGAAGGCGTCCTTGGCTTCCTGGATGGTGATGAAGGCATTGTCCAGTAGATGGGCCTTTTCCACCTTCTGGTTGCGGATGGCCAGGTAGATGCTGTCTGCTGCGTACTGCTTGTTGCCTTCGTTGTAAACGATGGGCTCTCCATAGAGCCGGGCCAGGGAATCCAGGTCTGTGTAGGCCAGCGAGTCGCAAGACATCTGCATCTCTCGCCGGAACATGCGCACATTCCGCGCACCCCAGAGGAAATTGAGCTTGGTGGTGTCCAGAGGCGGCATGGCGGGGGCAGTCAGGGAATCGGGCGGGGTTTCCAGCTGAGGCGGGGCAGGAACTTTCAGACTGTCGGCAGGTACTTTCAGACTGTCGGCAGGCACCTTCAGGCTGTCCGGCAGGGCGGCAGGGGCTTCGGCTACTTCTCCCTTCGGGGGCGTCCCCGTCAATCCTTTTTCGGGGGCTTCTTGCATGCCGGCCTTTTTTGCAATCTCCGGCGGGCGGTTCGGGTCGTTCTTGGCGGCTTCTTCGGCCTTCTTGCGGGCTTCCTCAGCCGCTTTCCGCCGATATTCCATCACCGGGTCTCCGCTAATCTGTTTCATGCGGGTGTCGGCATCGACAGTCCAGGCGTCCGGGATGTCGCATTTCCGGTAAGACTGCATCAGGAGCAGGTCGGCTCCCAGATACAGGGTGTCCCGCTGCCCGTTCTCCTCTATGACGGACATGATGGCCGGGTCCTGGGTCATCTTTATCTGGCCCAGCGAATCCCGGTATTCAAAGTGCCCGGCCAGGGCGTAGGCGTTCCGGGTGGTGTCCATCAGCTCCACCCCGCCCATCATGTCCAGGTTGTTCAGGGCCCGGTAATAATACATGGAATCGGCCCAGGCCTCCTGGTCCCTGGTGAGCAGGTGCACGTCCCGCCGGAAGAAGAACAGCTCCCGGGAGCGGTCGTACCAGCCGTCGTTGGCCGACAGCATGTTGTCGTCCTGCCACATGTCTGTCCCGTAGCCGAAATAGGCGGTGGAAAGGTCGCTGCGGTATTCCAGGCGGGCGGTTTTGATGAAGGTGGTGTCCATGTACATGTTCACCTGGTCGATAAAGGTGAACAGGCTGGCCTTGGCGTCGTACAGGCCGTACCGGCTCTCGATCAGCTGGCCGTCTTTGTCGCGCATGGCGCCGCCGCTCTGGAAAACGGCCACGGAATCCTTGGTGTTGTAGTCCAGGTAGCGGGTGCGGAGCGTGTTGCCGTCTTTGTCTTCCAGCTGAACCAGGTTGCCGCGGAACAGGGCCATGTTCTCGTTGGAACGGTATTGGAGCGAGGAGCTGGAGAGGGTGGTCTGGTCCTGGATAATCCGCACGTGCCCCGTGGCGTCGATGATGTTGGTGTTCACATTCCAGACGGCCGTGTCGCAGAGCAGGTAGGTGTTGTTGTGCAGGAAACGCGCCGGGCCGATCACCTTGCGGTAGTCAACGCTGTCGATGTGGATGAGCTGGGCGCTTTTGGCGCTGATCAGGCGTACGCGGTCGTCCTGCGGCCGGTCCTGCTCCTGGGCTTTCAACGACAGAAGCGCCGCCGCCAACAGCGCCGGCAAGACCATGAATCCCTTATTTCCCTTTCCTTTGTACACTATTTACGGGTGTTCCAGATTTCGCGGGAGAAATTGCACTGGGCGAACATGGGGTCGATGACAATGTAGGTGTCCTTGATTTTCTCTGACAGGAACTTGTCGATGGCCTCCTGCTGTTTGTTGTACTGGACCCGTTCCTGGATCTGGGTGTAGTCATTTTCGAAGGTGGCGGTATGGGCCGGGATGATTTTGTCTACCCGGATTATCTTGTACACCAGGTTGCCGGAGCGGCCCTGCTCGTAGCCCTCGTTGTCGGTAGAGGACACCGGCTCGGAGATTTCTCCGGGTTTCAGGTCTTTGATAACCGCATAATCGGCCGGTTTCAGCTGGTCTATCTCGAAGTAGGAGGAGCCGGTGGCCGGGTCTGCCATCTGGCCGCCGTTGGTGCGGGACGCAAGGTCTTCGGAATAGAAGCGGGCGGCGAGCTCAAAATCAATCTCGCCCTCCTGGATCTTGGTCTTAAGGCTGTCCAGGCGATGGAAGGCCTTCTCCTGGTCTTCGGCCGTGTATTGGGGTTTAAGCAGGATGTGGCGGGCATTGAACATGTCGCCCCGTTTTTCGATGACTTCGATGATGTGGAATCCGTCCGGCGTCTCCACGATCTGGGAGATGGTGCCCGGCCGAAGGGCCATGGCAGCATCGGAGAAGACCGGCCAGAAGATGGACTTGGAGGCCATGCCCAGTTCTCCGCCGCGGCGGGCGCTACCCGGGTCTTCGGAATAGAGGCGGGCCAGGGTGGCGAACTTTTCTCCGCCGATGATCCGCTCACGCAGCGAGAGCAGCCGCTCTTTCACGGCCAGGTTGGCGGCTTCCCGGTCCGGGTAGAGGCAGATCTGGCTCAGCTGGTATTTGACCGGAACCACGGGAAGGTCCTCCGGGTCTGTGTTGTCCAGGTACTGTTTTACGTCGTAGGGGGTCACTTCCGGGATGTTGTCGGCCACCTGGTAGCGCTCCTGTTCCGTGAGGCTTTGCTCCTCCAGGGTTTTACGCCAGTCCTGGCGCAGTTTGTACAGGGGTTTGCCAAAGTATTTTTCCAGTTCTTCGTCACCGCCCAGCTGGGTGCGGGCGTAGTCGATGCGCTGGGAAAGGTTGCTCTCTACCATGTCGCTGCTTACTGTGAGAGAGTCCAGGCGCGCCTGCATCAGGAATAGTTTGGACTCCATCATGTTCTGCAGCAGCTCACAGCGGGCGCGCTGGTCTACGGCCTGGCCGCCCACCCTCATCTGCTGGATTTCCGATTCGATGTCCGATATCAGGATTACCTCACCGCCCAGCACGGCCACGGTCTTGTCCACCAGTCCGTTCTGGTATTTTTGGGCAAAAAGGCTTCCAAGGCTAAGGAGAGCTCCTGAGAGGATCGTCAGTAAACGCTTCATATCAATAAGTTACAAATTTGTTGTTTCTGCGGGCATCGTCTAGCAGTTCCTGCTCCAGGTTTGCCGACAGGGCGTGCTTGCGGGAGTTCAGGATAATGTCCCGGATTCGCTGGGCACAGTAGTCTTCCGGTGCGGTTTTTCCTTGCTGGACGATGTCCACGATATAGGCTATGCGGAGGTTTCCCGACTCGTCCGGGAGTTCCGCGAACTGGTTCTTGATGGCGCCCAGAAGAATCCGGGAATCGGTTCCCAGTTCCTGGGCCAGGGTGATGATGTCCATCCAGGTGTCGGACGAGTCTCCCCACTTGAGGGCGGCGGTGGAGGCCAGTACTTCCGCCTCCAGCACTTCCGTGTCGTCGTCGGAAGACATTTTTCTCTTTAGTTCCTTCAGGCTGTGGGAATCCTGCGGGACAATCAGGTACCGGGCTTTTACCACCGGTCTTTCCAGGACGAACTTTTCCGGGTTGGCCTGATAATAGGCGCTGATCTCTTCGTCGGTGACCAGGGTGTCCAGCCGCTGGTTGATGTAGAGTTGCTCGTACCGGTACTTGAGAAGGGCCCTGCGGTAGCTTTCCAGCTCTTCCGTGACGTCTTTCTCTTCCTTGGAGAGCTGTGCGTCGGCGATGTCCAGCAGCAGCAGGTCCTCTGCCCAGGCCCGGATATACTGCTGTGCCAGCCCGGCGCTGTCTTCCGGCGACACCCCGGAAGGAATATAGTTTTCCAGCTGCGAGCGGTGCAGGCGGTGATCCCCCACACGGGCAACCACCTCACCGTTGAAAAGCTCCGTGGCAGTGTCTCCCAGACGGTTGACCATCTTGCAGGAGAGCACTACCAGCGCTGCCATTCCTATGAGGAGCCATTTTCTCATATTAACCTACAAAGATAGTAAAAATTAGCTATTCCAGTAGCAAAACCAGCAGCCGGGCCAGCACGGCGCGCACATCGGCCTGTTTGGTCAGGGTGTTGTTCGTCATCAGCGAGAACGTGACCTGCGGTTTGCCGGCAGCGTCCAGGATGTATCCGGAGTAGCACAGCGTGCCTTCCATGGACCCGCTTTTCATGCGGATGCGCCGGGCTTGCGGGGTTTGGGACAGCACGCCGGCGAGGGTACCTTCCCCGGGGGCGGGCAAGGATGCGAGAAATGCGTCGAAGGCCGGGCTCCCCTGCATGGCCTGCAGGAACGAGACCATCCACTCCGGCGACACGTTGTTGTAGCGGGACAGGCCGCTCCCGTCTTTGTAGCTGAGGGCTTCCGGGTCCATCCCCAGGTCCAGAAGGACCTCGTTGACAGCCATATAGCAGCTGTCGTGAACGGCGATTCCCGATGCCGCCTCCCCCATGGAACGGAGCAGCATCTCCGCGTAGAAATTGTTACTGCGGACATTGGTTTCCCGGGCAATTTCTTTCAAGGCGGGGGATTCCGTAAAGCCGATTACGGTGCCTTCCTGCGCTTTTTCTTCCGGGACAAAGCCGGCGCTGCGGATGTATCCGTTCCGGTCTACATCGGCATAGCCGCCGGTCACTTCCCAGCCGGTGTCCTTGAGGTTTTTCCAGAAGTAGTAGGCGCAGGTGAGCGCGCCGAATTTGTTGGAAAAATGCTCGGTCTTGGCCGGCCGGTCGACGGCGAAGCTGCCGCGTAGCTCTGAGTAAGGAGCCAGGTCGGTCGTGTACAGGTACAGGCTGTTCCCGGTTCCGGCGGGGCCGGAGAGGCTGTGGTTGGCAAAGTGCATCCAGGGAGTTTCCGGATAGGTCTGGGTCACTTTCACCGCTTCTCCCGGGGCCGATGCCCGCACCTGATAGTCGATGGCGTTCTCATAGAAGCATAGGGCATTTCCGCCTGTGCCATAATAGGTTCCAGTGTCGTCGTAGCTCCAGGACTGCTGTTCCAGGTTTCCTTCATAGGCGCCCCCGTCACCAACGATCCGGCCTTCGATCCGGGAGATACCGGCCTGCTTGAGCAGGGTTTTCCATTTCCAGAAAAGGGCGTCGGCGCGGAGGGCTGTCGAGTCCTTGGCCCCCAGGGTGGGGTCTCCTCCGCCGATGATGTACAGGTCTCCCAGCAGGGTGCCGTCTTCCCGGATGGCCCCTGTGTAGGCCAGCCGGGTCTTGTAGCGGTAGTCGGGTCCCAGGGCGTGCAGGGCTGTTCCGGTAGTGACCAGCTTCAGGTTGGATGCGGGTATCATCCGCTGCTGTGAGTGGCTCTCCAGCAGCGTGTTGCCCTGGGCATCCTTGGCCAGCACGCCCCAGACGGCGCCTTTCAGGGGAGCATTGTCGTCGAGCCGGTCGGCATATTTCTGGGCGGGAGTCTGCGCCGCGGCTGTGAGGGCTGCCACAAGCGCCCCTATCGTCAGTAATTTTCTCATATATGCTGTAAAAGTACTGCTTTTTCCGCATAAATAGTGCCAGAGGCGGATAAAAAGAGGGCAACCCGCCGGGGTTACCCTCCTGAATCAGTGAGGCCGTTGTCAGGCCTGGGGCTCCTGCGTAGCGGCCGGCGGCTCGGGCGTACCCTTCTTGCCGTGGGTGGCGAAGTACCAGATAACGGCCGCCGCAATCACCAGCAGGGCGATGGCCAGGACAGGGCGGTAGGCGATCCAGGCCAGCGCCACCACGATCAGACCCCAGGCGAAGCCGATCACGTTGCACACCAGTCCTACGCCCCAGCCTACGATGCGGGACAGGAAAGGAATCACCTTGAGCAGGGTTTCCAGGATGCTGAACACGCTGCGCAGGCCGGCCATGACGAGGATGAAGCCCAGGATGCGGAGAATCCAGAGCATCATCTTGTTGGCGGAGTGCTCTCCCTCGAAGATCTGTTCCTGGGGGATGTTCCCCATCCGCAGGGCGGAGAAGGATTTTCCGTTCTTGGCCTGGTAGGAGGTGAAGCTGTCTCCGGAGACGGCGGCCACGATACTAATCTGGGCGGGCAGGACCTTGGTGAAGGTGATGCGAACGTCGCCCACATCCGGCCGGGCGGGGTCCTTGCCGATATAAATGACGTTGGTCCCCGTGCTGTCGTTCACCTGCAGGGGTGTGGATCCGCTGATGGAGTGGATCTGGTCCGTATTCAGTTTATAGGCGCCGAACTGCACCTGCTGGGCGTATTTTGTGTAAGGCTCCACCTGCCGCAGCACTTTGTTCTCGTTCCGGTAGTCCGGGTCGTGGAAGTTTTGGGAAGGGATGGGGGAGCTTACCCATTGCAGGTCATAGGTGTATGTGGTGGTGGTTTCCTCGGCGCCGCCTATCTTGTCTTTGCTTTCGGATTCGGCATGTTCCACCCACTGGTAGTACTCCACGTCGCGGCGGATGGAGATGGCGCGGGCGCCGACTTTGAATTCGGAGTCAAAAAGGGAATCGCTGGTTGCCACCATGCCCGTGGCATGGACCAGTTTGCCTTCGAAGGCGGGGTCTATCCGGGAAATGTCCGGCATTTCCACGACCTGGCCCTGGGCCTCTTTGAGCATCTTGGTGGTTTTCACGGCACGTCCTTCGTTCCACCAGAGCAGGATGGTTCCGCCCACGATCATGATCAGACCGCCTACAATGCCGCCCAGGGAATTGCCCAGGCGCTTTCCGTAGCTGGTACGGGTTGTTTCAGTGTACGCCATAGTTATATAGGTTTCGTTCTGTACAAAAGTAAGAAATTATTTTTTATTTCGTATCTTTGAAGGAATCAAAAGCGTATTTCTATGAAAAAGACCCTCATCCTGGCAGCTTCGCTGCTTGTCTACGCCACGGCATTCGCCCAGAAACCCGCCGCAGACCCTAAAGGCGGCATCTCGGCCCAGATGCTCAAGGAAATCAGTTCGGCTTATCAGGGGACCCCGGCCGACAAAGCCCTCAGGAACGCCCTCAACAGCACCCAGATCAATGTGCTGGCCGCATCGGCCGACAACCTGGCCATGATAGACACCCACTTCTCCCACGAAGTGAAAACGGTGGGCCGAACGGACCAGAAGTCCTCCGGGCGCTGCTGGCTTTTCACCGGGCTCAACGTAATCCGGGCGCGGATGATCCAGAAACACGACCTGGGTGCCTTCACTTTTTCCCAGAACTATCTTTTTTTCTACGACCAGCTGGAAAAGGCCAACCTGTTCCTGCAGGGGATCATCGACACGGCAGATCTTCCCATCGAAGACCGTAAAGTAGATTGGCTGCTGTCCAACCCCATCGGCGACGGCGGGCAGTTCACCGGCGTGTCCAACCTGATCATGAAATACGGCGTGGTTCCCTCCGACGTGATGCCGGAAACGCTCTCGGCCAACAGCACTTCCCAGATGAACACCCAGATCAAGACCAAGCTTCGGGAAGACGCGCTCCGCCTGCGTGCTGCCAAAGCCGGAGAGCGGCAGCGCATGAAAGTGGACATGCTCAAGGAAGTGTACCGGATGCTGGCGCTGTGCCTGGGCGTTCCGCCGCAGGAATTCACCTGGGCCCGCTACAACGCCAAGGGAGAATTCGTGAGCGAGAAAACCTACACGCCCAAGGGCTTCTATCAGGAATTCGTAGGGGAAGACCTGGAGAACAACTACATCATGGTGATGAACAACCCGGCCGTGGAGTACGGCAAAGTGTACGAAATCGAGTACGACCGTCACGTGTACGACGGTCAGAACTGGGTGTATCTGAACCTCCCCATCGAAAAAATCAAGGAAATGGCCATTGCCTCCATCCAGGACAACACCGCCCTGTATTTTTCCTGCGACGTGGGCAAATTCCTGGACCGCGCCCGTGGCGTGGCAGACTTGAACAACTTTGACTACGACTCCCTGATGGGCGTTAACTTCGGCATGGACAAGAAAGAGCGCATCCTCACCCACGCCAGCGGGTCCACCCACGCCATGACCCTGATTGCCGTGGACCTCAAGGAGGGCAAACCCGTGAAATGGATGGTGGAGAACAGTTGGGGCGCCGCCAGCGGCTACAAGGGCAACATCATCATGACCGACGAGTGGTTCAACGAGTATATGTTCCGCCTGGTGGTGGAAAAGAAGTACGTCCCCGCCGATGTGATGGCCCAGATGAACCAGAAGCCCATCCTGCTCCCGTCCTGGGATCCGATGTTCGCTCCGGAAGAATAATTTCTGGTGGAGGTTATATAGTTGATAATCAGCTTCCTAATAGTAGTCCCTGTGTGTCTGCAGACACACAGGGACTACTATTAAAACGTTTAGATTCAGCTAGTTAGCCTCCACTTACTGCTCCCGGATAATGTCCATGCCCAGGCGGATGGCCTCCTCGTTCATGGGAATCAGGTGGTGGTGGCGCTCCGGGAGGGTTTTGCGCAGGGCTTTGAGCACGCCCTCGATGGACACGATGGGGTGGATCTTGAGGAAACCGCCCAGCACGATCATGTTGAACACTTTGATCATGTTCATCTCGGCCGCCTTGTCCATGGCGTCGATCCGGTAAACATGGATGTCTTTGCGGGTGGGGGGGACATTGATGCCGTAGCCGTCGTAGATAAGGGTTCCGCCCTTTTTCACCTTGCTTTCGAATTTCTCCAGCGAGGGTTGGTTCAGGACGATGGCCGTGTCGTAGGAGGAGAGGATGGGGGAGGAGACCGGCTCGTCGCTCACGATCACCGTCACGTTAGCGGTGCCGCCGCGCTGCTCGGGCCCGTACGCCGGCATCCAGGTCACTTCCTTGTCTTCCATCAGGCCGGAATAGGCCAGGATCTTTCCCATGGAGAGGACGCCTTGTCCTCCGAATCCGGATATGATAATTTCGTGTGTCATAGTGCCGTGCGTATTATTTACCGTTGTCCTTGAGGTCGCCGAGCGGGTAGAACGGGACCATGTTTTCTTCCATCCACTTGTTGGCCTTGTCCGGGCTCATGCGCCAGTTGGTGTTGCAGGTGGATACGATCTCTACCAGGTTGGAGCCTTTGCCCTCCATGGAATACTCGAAAGCCTTGCGGATGGCCCGTTTGGCCTTGAGGATGGAGGCTACGTTCTGCACGCTCTGGCGCGTGACATAGCAGGTTCCTTCCAGCTGGGCGGCGATGTCGGCCATCTTGAGCGGGTAGCCGTGCAGTTTGGGGTCCCGGCCGTAGGGGCAGGTGACCGTTTTCATGCCCAAGAGGGTGGTGGGGGCCATCTGGCCGCCGGTCATGCCGTAAATGGCGTTGTTGATGAAGATGATGGTGATGTTCTCTCCGCGGTTCAGGGCGTGGATGGTTTCCGCGGTGCCGATACAGGCCAGGTCGCCGTCGCCCTGATAGGTGAATACCAGGCGGTCCGGCCACAGGCGCTTGACGGCCGATGCCAGTGCGGGAGCGCGGCCGTGGGCGGCTTCCTGCCAGTCTACGTCGATGTATTTATAGGCGAACACGGCGCATCCCACGGGGGAGATGGCGATGGTTTTCTCGGCCATTCCCATTTCCATCACTACCTCGGAAATGAGCTTGTGCACGACGCCGTGGCTGCAGCCCGGGCAGTAATGCATGGGCACGTCATTGAGCAGTTCCGGTTTTTTGTAAACCAGGTTCTCGGGACGGATGATTTCTTCTGTTGTCATAGGGCGCAGTACTTTAGAGAGTCATTTTCTTAATTTGTTCCACAACCTCTTCCGGTTCCGGGATAATGCCGCCCAGGCGGCCGTACCACTGTACCGGAACTTTGCATTCCACGGCCAGGCGGATGTCTTCCACCATCTGGCCGGCGTTGATTTCCAGGGAGAGGATTCCCTTCACCTGCCTGCCCAGCTCGCCGATGCGCTTGTAGGGGAACGGCCACAGGGTGATGGGCCGTAGCAGACCCACCTTGATTCCCTGCTCCCGGGCGATGGCGATTACCTTCTTGGCAATGCGGGCGGCGCTTCCGAAGGCGACGATCAGGTACTCGGCGTCTTCCAGCATGTATTCCTCGAAGCGCACTTCTTTTTCCTCGATCACGCGGTACTTGGCCTGGATGCGGAGGTTGTTCTGTTCCATTTCCTCGGAGCGGAGCTCCAGGGAGGTGATGATGTTAGGCTTGCGCATGCCAATGCGGCCAGTGGTGGCCCAGGGGCACTCGCGGGCGATTTCCTCTTCCGTACGGCGCGGCTTGAAAGGAGGGAGGACCACCTTTTCCATCATCTGGCCGATGGCGCCGTCGCTCAGGATCATGGCCGGATTGCGGTACTTGAACGCCAGCTCGAAGGCCAGGTCCACAAAATCGGCCATCTCCTGCACCGACGCGGGGGCCAGGGTGATGAGCCGGTAGTCTCCGTGGCCGCCGCCCTTGACGGTCTGGAAATAGTCGGCCTGGCTGGGCTGGATGGTGCCCAGTCCGGGACCGCCGCGAGAGACGTTTACAATCAGGGCAGGGAGTTCCGCCCCCGCCATGTAGGAGATACCTTCCTGCATCAGGGAGATGCCTGGCGAGGAGGAGGAGGTCATGACGCGCTTGCCGGTGGCGGCGCCGCCGTAGACCATGTTGATGGATGCCACCTCGCTCTCTGCCTGGAGCACCACCATGCCGGTGGTCTCCCAGGGCTTCTCGGCGGCCAGGGTTTCCAGTACCTCGGACTGCGGGGTGATGGGATAGCCGAAATATCCGTCGCAACCGCAGCGGATGGCGGCATGGGCAATGGCCTCATTGCCTTTCATCAGGGTTACTTCTTTTTCTGCCATGGTCTCAAGCCTCCTTTTTACGATAAACGGTGATACATCCGTCCGGGCAAACGATGGCACAGGATGCGCACCCTGTGCAGGTGTCTTCCAGGACAGTCTGGGCGTAATTGTAGCCCTTCTGGTTCACGTTTTTGGTGGTCAGCGCCAATACGTGAAGGGGACAGGCCACAACGCAGAGGCCGCAGCCTTTGCAGCGTTCGGTGTCGACAACTGTCGCGCCTTTCATTTTAGCCATATCGGGTCCTTTTATTGGTTATACATATCTTTGTTGTAGAATGAGAGGATTTCTTCCGCGATTTCCAGCGCCTGCGCCGCGGGGCTTTCCGGGTTCAGGTGGATGGCCTCCAGGTAGTTGTTCATGGCCATCTGCCAGTTCCCTTTCTTCCGCCAGGCGTTTCCCAGCAGGTAGAACAGGCTGTCATCCATTACGCCTCCTCCGCTCCGGAAAGTTTCCAGGGCGGCGATGGCCTCGTCGGCCTTGTCCTCCTGCAGGAGGGCGGTAATCCTTTCTTTCATCATTTCGGGTCGTTTACCAGCATGCACCAGCCGTAAGGGTCTTCCTGTTCGCCCCGCTGGATGCCCACGATGCGGTCGTAGAGCTTTTTACTGATGGGGCCGCAGCTGTCCGGGTACTTGTACTCCCGGGTGATGGTGCCGCTTTCCAGGGTGATTTTGTCGTCGATCCGGCTCACGGGGGTAATCACGACGGCCGTTCCGCAGGAGTTCACTTCCTCGAAGGTGTCCAGCTCGTCGATGAAAATGGTCCTGCGCTCCACTTTGAGGCCGATTTCCTCGGCTATTTTACGCAGCGACTTGTTGGTGATGGACGGCAGTACGCTGGGAGAATTGGGCGTGACATAGCAGCCGTGCTTGATGCCGAAGAAGTTGGATGAGCCGAATTCCTCGATGTGGGAATGGGTGGCGCTGTCCAGGAACAGCAGCTCCCGGTAGCCCATCTTGTGGGCCAGGTTGTAGGCGTGCAGGGACTGGGCATAGTTGGCGCCCAGTTTGTATCCGCCCGAGCCGTAGGTGGCGGCGCGGTCGTAGTTGCGGGAAATGACGGCGGTGGCAGGCTGCAGGCTCTTGGCGCCGGAATAGGTTCCCACGCCCGACGCCATGACGGCGAACATCACGTCGTTGGCCGACTTGATGCCCAGCTGGGGGTTGATGCCGAACAGGACAGGTCTCAGGTACAGGGACGCCCCGCTTTCATAGGAGGGGATATAGTCCCAGTTGACTTGGACGCAGAGCGAGCACAGGTCCAGGAACATTTCCATGTTGGGATGGGGCATGTCCAGGTACTGGGCGCTGCTCTCCATTCTCTTGGCGTTCTCGTCCGGGCGGAACAGGCGTACCCGGCCGTCGGCTCCGCGGTAGGCCTTGAGCCCCTCGAAGCAGGAGGGCGCATAGTGGAACACGCCGGCAAAGCAGTGGACGGAGAAGTTGAAGTCGTACGAGACCGTGGGTTTGCTCCACCGGCCGTCGACGCACTGCGTGTACACGATGGCGTTGGTGGGGTAATAGTTAAAAGAACGTTTGGAATAATCTATTTCAGCC
Source organism: uncultured Bacteroidales bacterium (assembly GCA_947168525.1). Taxonomy (GTDB): domain Bacteria; phylum Bacteroidota; class Bacteroidia; order Bacteroidales; family UBA932; genus Cryptobacteroides. The sequence continues at coordinate 20,098 of CAMVMG010000008.1, read as the reverse complement.
ATAGTTGTGTATGTGGTTAGTCTTCTATGATGTGGTCTTTGTTGTAGGTGTGGATTTTGGTTTCTCCGGCCAGGATGATGTATCCGTTCTCGGCCAGGGATTCCAGCTCGTTCTCGCCGGGGTACACCCGGACGGGGGCCAGCCAGCTCACCTTCTGGGTGATGGCATCCGTGATGTACTGGCTGTAGGCTACGCCGCCGGTGAGGATGATCACATCCACCTTGCCGTCTACCACGGCGGCCTGGGCCACGATGTATTTGGCGATGTTCAGGACGAACGCCTTCATGAATACGCTGTACTCCGGAATCCCTTCCTGGGCCTTGCGGACCACCTCGCGCATGTCGTTGGTGCCGAAGTAGGCCACGGCGCCTCCTTTGCCGATGAGCTTTTTCTTGATTTCCTGCTTGGTGTATTTTCCGCTGAAGCACATGTCGATGAGCGGATAGGGCGGGCAGCAGCCGGCCCTTTCCGGGGTGATGGGGCCGTCCCCGCCCAGGCCGTGTGAGGTGTCGATCACCCGTCCGCCGCGGTGCAGGGAGATGGTGACCCCGCCTCCCATGTGGCAGATGATGGCGGTGGTATCCGCCGCCGTGCGCCCGGTATCCCGGAGGAAGCGGCGCATGATGGCCCGGGTGTTGAGGGCGTGGAAAAGAGTGCGGCGCGGAAATTCCGGGATGCCGCCCACATGGCACTCCGGCAGCATTTCGTCGGCCATGGGAGGATCGGCCACGTAGGCAATGCACTTGCCGAAGCGCGGCTGCAGGCCTTCCTTTTCCCGCAGGGCGTTGATTTCTTCCGCGATATTGTCGCCGATCAGGGCGCTCAGGTTGCAGGCGTGGTTGCCTTCCCGGCTGGAGGAAAGCACCTCCCGCATGTCTGCGTTCACGTTGTAGACGCCTGTGATGCAAGGCGTGAAGAGGCCTCCGCGGCACATTACGATATCGATGTCTTCCAGGCGGATGCCCTTTTCTTTCAGGGTGCTCAGGATGGCGTCCGTACGCATCCGGTCCTGGTCCATGACATCGGCAAACTTGGAAAGCTCCTCTACCGAGTGCTCCAGTTTCTGGTCTATCACAATGTCTCCGTCCTGATAGTAGGCGAACTTGGTGGTAATGGAACCGGTGTTTACTACCAGGATGTTTCCCTTGGGGGCTTTCCCGTTGATATTCTCTATTCTTGCCATTTTGAAGCTTTCAATAATCTGCTACAAGAACGGAATTTTTGGCAAGAAAAACAACTGTTTTATGAAAAATTTAACACAAGAAAGCGATTGTTTTTAAATAATATCAAAACAAAGCGCATTTCTGCTTTCGAATTTTTAGAATTTCCCGCATTTGCAGCCGCCGTTAAAGCAGGAAGGCCGTGATGGCGGTCTGGATCTGCTCGGACGTTTCCTTCCCGAAATAGTTCGGGTTCAGGAAATAGGGGTTGTGGGTGCCGCCCGGGTCCACGATGAACTTGATGTTGGCATTGGCTAACGCGGCGGCTTCGTCGATGGCGCCGCCGGTCCAGGGGTCGTTGGAGCCGTACACGAAAATAATCTTCTGAGTGGATTCGGTATAGACCCACAAACGGAAATCCGACATCAGCTTTCCGCCGTCCTATTGGCCTTCGTAATAGTCCCAGGAATGGGCGCGGCCGCTGGCTCTTTCCTGCACGTCATCGGCCAGGGCCTGGGTGATGAACGGTCCGGGAAGCCAGCTGTAATCCATCCCCGCGCAGCCCAGCTCGCGCACGGTTTGGGGGCCGTAGGGCATGCCGGTATCGGATGCCCGGTTGGCAATCATGTCCTCCGCCGTATGCGAAGCCCGGGTATCGGCATTCTCCTGCGTCCCATACAGGATTCTTTCGATGTCCTCGTAATTCATGAAGAAGAAATCCCGGATTTTCTGGATGAGTTGTTTATCTTCGGACGTCCCGTCTTCCTCTCCTTCCTTGACCGGGTCGGGATCCGGGACCATCGGGGCCCAGCGTCCGAACGGAACGTAGGCGAAATCGCCCAGCAGGTTCTCCTGGAACACCTGCAGGGCACCGCACAGGGCGGCGTCTTCCCGGGGACCATACACAGCCAGGACATTCTGGTAGTAAAACGGCGTCTGCATATGATACGCGCGGAGGATTTCGTTGCGCAGACGCGGCTTTGTGACACATTGTTTCAGAATCTTGTGCAGCCTCTCAAAGGCTATCGCCTCTTCGGTGTCCTTCGCATAGCCGGCGCCGCAGTTGTTCACGATATAACGGCCGATCGACCGGTCGGTGGGGGATTCGGGCGTCCCGGCCAGGAACGGGCCGCAGAACGGGACGTACAGGTCGAAGTCCTTCCAGCCGTATTTGTCCGAGAAATAGGCCTGCAGGCCGGCGGTGGTGCCGCCCTTGCTGGTACCGGTGGCAATCCACTTGCTGTTCTTGAACAGATGATCCTGCAGCATCGTCACTATGTTATGGATGTCGATGGCGGCGTAAACCGAGTAGAGATACGTCATTTCCACATTCTCCACCGGCTCCGGCAGGGAGCTGCCGAAATAGCGGTACTCGATCTCCACCCAGTTGGCTTTCAGGAAGTTCATCAGGTCATCATTCACCGCCGTTTTTCCGTTCATGCTCATCGCATAGCCCTGCGTGTGTACGACAACCGGGGCCTTGAGGTCGGTGATCTGCATGCCTACGCGCTGCTTGTAGGTTCCCTTCTTCTGGTCGAAGTGGTCCACCAGCTGTTCGTAATAGAAGAAGTAGTTGGCGATGGTCGTGCCGTCCAGCCGCTTCGCATCCTTCTTCTCGACATCGGAAACGCCTTGGATGGACTGGAGGAGCTTGACGATGTCGTCATCTTCGGCGACGGGCTGCTCCGGTTTTGGCTGTTCCTCTTCGGGGACAGGGTACATATATTCCCGGACGCACCCCTGAAGGGCCAGGACGGCCATCAGGAGCGAGGCAATGATCTTGTATGTTTTTTTCATAGTTTATGAATATGTTATACAAAGATACATTTTTTCCCCGAAAAAGGGATTCAACCCGTTCCACAAACAAATACGCCCCGCAGAACTATAAGGCGTTTGAAGTGGAAAACGACAATAGCCGATTAGAGTGCATCGGCAATCTCCTGGATGGTCATGTTGCTGGCGCGAAGCATGGTTTTTGCATCAATGATCACATGCCTTCGGATATGTTCCATGGGCAGTTTGCCGGATACAAGTCGGATGAGTTTGAAGAAGTGTTTGGGCCTGACTTGTGCTCGGCAATAGCCTTTGCAGGCAGGATGAGTACCTTTGTGACGTTTTTTTCAATCAGCATTATGATTCATACATACATTATCACCGGGGCAAACGGCCACGTAGCGCAAACCATCATACGGAAACTGCGGAACGAAGATTGCGAAATCCGCGGGCTGATTCTTCCCTCAGAAGACAACCAAGATGCAGGAAATGTCAGGTACTATAAGGGAGACATAACGAAGCCGGAAACGTTAAATGAGATTTTCTCGGGCGTAGACGGAGTGTCCACTGTCGTTATCCATGCTGCCGGCCTCATCTCGATTGGAAACGAGATAACGAAACCTTTGTTCGATGTCAATGTTGTGGGCACTCGTAACATGATCGATGCGTGCTTCAAGTTCGGTATCGGCCGACTGGTATATGTGAGCAGTGTCCATGCCATCGATGAAGGGGACGGGCTTCATGTCATCAAGGAGGTGAACTCCTTTTCGAAAGACAGGGTTGTCGGCGCTTATGCCAAAACAAAGGCTGAAGCCTCACAGGAAGTTATGGATGCCATTGACGACGGGCTAGATGCTGTCATTGTGCATCCCTCAGGAATATTGGGCCCTGGAGATAACGGACGGAACCATATCACGCAGCTGATACTTTCCTACCTGAAAAGGAAACTGCCGGGCGGGGTAACGGGAGGGTACGATTTTGTCGACGTCCGGGATGTTGCCGATGGCATCATATCGGCGGCAAAAAAAGGAAGAAAAGGAGAATGCTATATCTTGTCCAATCGATTTATCCCTATTCCGGACCTGATGAAGTTCTTGCAACGTGTGTCGGGAGGGAAGAAACTCATCTGTTTCCCTTTGGGCGTCGCTAAAATCATGGCTCCTCTTTTTGAATGGGTTGGGAAGATAACGCATACCAGACCCCTGTTCACGAGATACTCTCTTCATACGATGGAATCCAATGGCCGTTTCTCCCACGATAAGGCGACGATGGAATTGGGATATTCCCCGAGGGATATGATGGAAACGGTACGGGATACGGTCACATATCTCCAGGCCAACGTTCTTGCCTCTGGTGGAATCAACCAATAAATAATCAGATAATGAACACTCAGCCGCCATTCCGGCGGCCTTAAATCAGTTCTGTCATTTGAGCTTCATGGCATCCAGAATGGGCGTAATCCACGCTCCGGTTTTTTCATCCCGGATCATGAATGGTTCACGGTAGCCCCATAGATGTGAACTGAAGTCACGTTTCCGGGCTTCTTCCAGAATGAAACCGATGTAACGGACCCTGGATGATTCGTCGGCAGTATTGACCACGCCATATTCACCCATATTCAAAGGGCGGCCATTCCGCTTGCTCCAGCGAGAACAGAAGTCCAGGTCACTCCGGATGGGCTCTTTTTCCTCTTCTGTCCCATTCCAAACCGTTCCGGCGCTGTCTCCCGCCATGGCATACGCAAGGCCCTGGTGAGTAAACGTATGCGGCAGATAATAGTGGAACTGCACGATCAGGTTCCAATCATCTTGCGGGAGCTCAAGATAGTTCAGGGTCCAGGACTGTCCCATGTTCGGTGTTGCAATCAGCAGGGTCCTGCCAGGGTTCGTCTCCCGGATTTTCTTGATGACTCTGTTGAAAAGCCAGTTCCATTTTTCGGCTCCCATTTCCACATTGGGTTCATTGAGTATGTCGAAGAAAAGCGTCTCGTCCGAATAATCCTTGTAGTGCTGCGCAATCTGCTCCCACAGCATAACCAGCCGCTCATAGTTTTCGTCCATCGAGATCTGGTCATCCGGATAGGACATGTTGATATAAGGATAATAATGCTGGTCGATGGAAACGGCCAGACCAGCAGCCAACGCCACATCGACGATGTGATCCACTTTTTCAAAGAAAGCGGGATCGATCGTATAAGGCCTGTCCTGGGCGCAATGCTTGACCCAGCAGACGTCCAGGCGGATGCTTTGGAAACCCACGTCGGCGATGGAACGGATTTCATCATCGGCCAACGGCGCATCCCGTTCATATCCCGGATGCAGGTTCCCGTCCACGACGGCGTTGAGGTTGATTCCGGCTCCGAGCCGCCTGTTGCGCTCAAAGGCCAGTGCCGCCTCAGCGGGAACCTTGACCTCAGGACCCAGTTCCGACTCCAGGGCTTTCCTGTCGCGGACGAGATGGAAATACAGATTGGTCATGGACGCGTTTTCCGGGCCGATTTCCTGCGGGCGTTCTATCATTCCCGGCATTCCGAAGACGCAATTCATGTCAAGGCTTCCGTCGGCATTTTGTCGAAGGATACCTGCCCCGCCCATCCCGTTGGTGGATTCGGTAATATCCAGCATCATGGGGTTGGCCTCTTCGTCCAAAGCATAGTGGGCAGAAAAGGTCATGGAAGAGAAGGCTTCGTTGTAAAAGCCAAGCATTCCATCCTGGCCGAAGGAAATCGTCACGATGGATTTATCGTGGAGAGCATACCAGTCTCCGGTGATTCCGTCCTGGCGGCCGCAGGAAGCGGCCACCAGAATCAGGGTAATCAATATTGAAAATACGTGTTTCATGTTTATTCATTTACAGGTTCAAATACCCAGAAAGTACACATAGTCCAGTCGTGAAGGTCATCGCCTTCGATGCAACTGGCACCCAGAATCAGCTTGTCGGCATCGCACTTGACAATGAAGTAGTCTTTCGGAGCGTAGGAAGGCTGCTGGTTGTTCCCGTCAAACGCGATGGCACCAAGCAGCGGAATGCTGGCGGAAAGCGTTCCGAGCGTCCACCCCGGTTCGTCCAGGAAATCATACGTAAATGTTCCTTCGCGTTCGGTCGGCGCAATTTGAACCGTCCCTTCAACCGAGAGCCTCATCGTTCCGGTTTCTTCCCCTTTCATTCCGAAATAGTCGGTAAAATAGGCCAGGTTGTTGTCCAGCGGCCACTGGTTCACCTGCTCCTGATAACCGCCCAGGCCATAGAATCCTTCAGAAGTGAACTTCCAGGTCTTGGTCCCGTCTTCACCGACAAGATTCTTTACCGCTTGGGGAAGCCCGGCAGTCGGCGAATCCGCCACGGCCTTGAATACCCAGAAGGTACACATGGTCCAGTCATGGAGGTCGTCCCCGGGCACACAAGGCGCACCAAGTACCAGACGGTCGGCCTCACAAGAAACGATAAAGTATTCCGTTGGCGTATAGGCAGGCTGTTGGGTTCCGCTGTCGAAAGCGATGCCGCCGAGGATGGGAATGCTGGTGGAAAGCGTGCCTACGTGCCAGCCGTGCTCATCCGGGAAGTCATAGGTGAAAGTCCCTTCGCGGCCGGTTGGAGCCACGTTTATGCTGCCATTGACATGGAATGTCATGGAACCTTTTTCCTCGCCGGTCATGCCGAAATACGATGTGAAGTACCCGAGGTAACTGTCCAGCGGCCACTGGTTCACTTGCTCCTGATAACCGCCCAGGCCATAGTAGCCTTCATCTGCAAATACCCAGGTCTTTTCACCGTGTTCACCTACGAGGTTCAGCACAATCTGGGGAAGGTCATAGTCTTTCACAACGACGGTTCCGAGGTCAATGGTTTCCTGAGTCCCGTCTGCCTTGGTGATGATGGCCGAAATCGGATATTCACCTGCGCCGGGGACTTTCATCGTGCCCACGTTTTTATCGAGTTTTGCATTCCCGCAGGTCCAATCCGTAAGCACCGGATTCCCATTCCAGACCGAAATGAGGTTCTTCTCATTCGAGAAGCCGATGAGGCGTTCATCAAACGTAGTCCCGAAATGGTCCGGAGCTCCCTCCGCACCGATACAAAGGCGGGCTGCGATGTCATCCGGAACTGTAGAGATGGTATCCACCTGAACGGAAAGATCCTTTTCCACGAACTTGCCGCCGGCAAGCATGCCACGGAAATGGATGGTATTCTCTCCCGTATGGGCTGCATAGAAAGTATCATACGCCCTGGAGGAGGAGCGTTCTTCCAGCGTCCATTCGGACAAGACCTTGGAATGGTTCTCGACAACGATGACATTGCCGTTCTGCCCCCCGATGGTGTTGACGACGGCGGAGACTTCCAGTTCCGAGGCCGTCAGATCTCCTTCCACAAGGTCGTAGCGAATCTCGATAGGATTACAGGCTGCCGCAAGGGCCGATGCGGCAACGGCCGCTATTTCCAGAAAATGAAGTGTTCTTTTCATATATCGGTGGTATTACACATTATTCGAAGTCCCAAGTTGTATATCTTCCTTCGGCTCCCCATCCGGGATTCTGCTTGAGGATTCCACCCGAGAGCTGTATTTGAGCCACAGGGATGGGGAAAAAGCCGCCTTCGGTGGCCTGATAACGGGCCGCATAACGGCCATCGCGCATAACGACCGCCTTGCCGGCGTTGGTCATCGGGGTATTGTTCTGCGAAGACAGGGCTGATTCGGCGATATGCCAGCGGCGAATGTCGTTCCAGCGGACACCCTCAAAGCAGAGTTCATGGCGACGCTCTTTCTGCAGGGCCTCCAGAGAGTAACTGACCGGAGACAGTCCGACACGGGCACGGACTCTGTTTAGACCTTCCGCATCGGCTTTCAGTTCACTCTGCATCAGCAGGACATCGGCGAAGCGGATAAGGACCAGGTCCTGGAAATGGCCGCCCCAGTTGGTGATACCGTAGTTATTGGCCACATCGAATTCCGGATAGGCGGCCCAGAAGATACTGCTTACCCAGGTTCCCTGGCGCTCATAGGCTGCCTGGGCAAGGACCGGCATCATTTTCTTACCCCAGTATCCCGAGTCTTCCCACTGCCCGCTTACGTCGCTGGCGCTATAATCGGGGAGCTCATCGGCGACACAGATGATGGAAGCGGCCCTGCGGAGGTCTCCAGGTTCGCTTTCCCCCCATTCTTCCCACAGATGGGATGATACGGTGCCGTAACCGTTGCCATTGCCATAAGGGAAGGTATTGCCGGTGCCATTACTTCCCCAAAAGCCGAAGAAGGGAACATAATAATTGCTGTAACCTTCCTGTCCGGGGAAGTAATAACCACAATAGTTCATATACTTGACGGCAAATACTACCTCTTTGTTCCCGTTTCCCGCCCAAGAAAGGGGTTGTCCGTCCAGACCGATAACACCTTTTGTATAGTCGTAGTCATTGACTGTATATTCATTCGTGTAAGTCCAGAGGTTCCGGAAATCCCCTACCAAGTCATGGCCGGAGTTGCTGACACAGTCGTCCACCCAGGTTATCACTTCATCCTTGCTCACGGAACCGCCGTCGGTCATGGGAAGGCTATTCTTCTCATAGAATCCGGTGTAGAAAAGGAAGACACGGGCCATCAGGGCTTCGGCCGCCCAGCGGGTCGCGTGGCCGGACTCCACATAAGCGTTATAAGCCTTGTCGCTCATCAGCGTGATGGCCGCCTTGAGGTCGGAGGCGATCTGCGCGAATACTTCCTCCGGTTCAGACTGAGGGGTATTGGGGTCCTGCGTGGAGGATACCATCAAGGGAACACGTCCGAAAAGACTCGCAAGGTCGTAATAGTGGAGCGCCCGCATGAAATAACATTCGCCCAGAAGCTGGTTTTGCCTCTCTTTGTCATCTGACGTCATCGCTTCCAGTCCCTCGATGGCGCTGTTCGCCAGGTAAATACCTTTGTAATGCTGCTCCCATGCATAATCGAAATGGGTGTCGGAACCGACCATCAGGTGATCCGTCGCCTGAGCACCTCCGGGGCCCGGGGAACCGCCGAAACGGTCATCGGAGGCCAGTTCGGAAACCATGAAGAAAGTGCCGTCAGGCCTGGCCGTAAGATGATTCAAGTTCGAATAGACCGCCGTGACCATCATCTCGGCATCTTGGAAAGAAGCCGGGAAGTTGCCGGTGTCTGAAGAAGTATAGTTCTGTGTGTCAAGCATCTTTTCACAAGAAGAGAATAACAGAGTTGCCGACACGACTGCTGCAATATATAATCTTGTCTTCATATCCTTCATCGATTAGAATTTGACATTGATTCCCACGAGATATGTACGGGGAGCGGGGTATGAGCCGATATCGATACCAGACACCCAGCTGATGCCGCTGCCGTAGGCGTTGTTTCCGCCAAACCCGACTTCCGGATCCATACCCGGATATTTGGTAAAGGTATAGAGGTTCTGGGCCGACACATACAAACGGAGCTGCTGCAGGGGTATGCGCTTGAAAGCTTGTTTAAAATCATATCCGACGGAGAGGTTCTGGATCTTGAGGAAGTCTCCGTTCTCAAGCTGGATATCGCTGAGGTCGGAAGCCAGCGTAGCACCCGTTCCAAGGCGCGGGAAGCGGTTGGATGTCCCCTCTCCTGTCCAGTGGTCAAACACATCGGTGGTATAGTTCCGGTAACCATATACGAGCTGATGTCCGAAAGCACCAGAAGTGGTGACGGCAAAATCAAAGCCCTTATAGGCTACATTGGCACTTAGTCCTAGCCTGAAATCCGGGTGGGGGTTTCCAATCATTGTCTTGTCATTTTCGTCAATCACACCGTCTTTGTGGAGGTCGATATATTTCAGGTCACCAGGCTGCGGGTTACTCTGGGCGACACCATTACCTGCGGCAATCCACTCGTCAATTTCCTTCTGGTTCTGGAAGACACCCGCGGTCTGATAGCCCCAAAAATAACCGATAGGATAGCCCACCTGGGCGCGATAGAATTCGGAACTGTTCTCATTCAGCACACGGGTATCGCCATGGATAATCCCCTCGGAATTATCGATACGGGTAACTTGGTTCCGGTTATAGGAAAGGTTGGCATTTACACTATAGCGGAAATCATTGCCGACGCCGTCGTTCCATCCCAGCGCCAACTCAAATCCGGAGTTGCGCACATCTCCGCCATTGATATAAGGAGCACCGGTACCGGCAGTAGCCAGTACGGGAGCGGAGACCAGCCAGTCGCGGGTATATTTCACATAATAATCCGCGGCAAGGGACAGTCGGCTTGCCAGGAAACGGGCATCCAGGCCCAGATCGAACTGGTCAGATGTCTCCCAAGTCACGTTCGGGTTGGCAAGCGTGGTAGCATAGGCACCAACAGGCTTGGTTCCCGTGGTGGAGAGAATGGTTTTTCCAAAATTGTACACGTGGGAGCCATCAAAGGCGACCGGGGAGATATATTGGAAATTAGCAATGGACTGGTTGCCGTTCTGTCCCCAGCTGAAGCGGAGTTTTAGGAAACTCAACCAGTTTCGGAGCGGCTCCATGAATTTTTCTTCACTTACCACCCAGCCTGCGGAAGCAGAAGGGAAGATGCCCCAGCGGTGTCCGCGGGCGAAATTGGAGGAGCCATCAGCCCGAAGGATAAGGGTCACAAGGTATTTGTCGGCATAGTTGTAATTTACTCTTCCAAAAAAGGATGCAAGGGCCCATTCCGGCCAGGGGCTGCCGCTGATACTGGTGCCGGTGAGCGAATTGGCCGTATTGGTAATCCAGGCATGAGCCATATCACCCTGCATGGTCGGGAGTTGCGTCCCGTCCGGGGCAGAGTTGCTTACACCCATATTCTCCCCGACAGCCGTTTTCTCGAAAGATTGGCCGATAAGCGCATCAAAACTGTGATTCCCTTGCTTGGGCATCGTGTACAAAAGGGTGTTCTCGAAAGAAATGGAATGTCCGAGAGAGGCACTCTGACTCACCTCATAGGAATCGCTGGACCGGTTGCCCGCCGCGGAGTAGGGGACGGTCAGGCTGCGGGAACTGCTGCCGGTCATCCGATAACTGAACGCACCGCGGTATTTGAGCCAGGACACAGGGGAAATCTCCGTGTAAGCCGTGGCGTTCAATCCATAACTGCGGTTAAGATTGTTCCCGTGAGCCGACTGCATGATGAGGACGGGGTTTCCCTCATTGGAGGCATAGACCCAGCCCTCTGCGTCTTTGTCCAGCTGGCTGTACAGTTCGCCTTTGGCGTTGTACATAGGAAGCAGCGGCGTAGAGACAATGGCACTGTAAACATCATTATAGCCGTACATCAACTGGCCGATGCCTGTCTTCGTGCTGTAATAGAAAGTGAGGTTCTCGCCCACCTTGATAATATCGCGGTCTGCGCTACGAAGGAGGACGTGGTCTGAATTCAGACGGGCTGTATAGCGGTTATAGGAAGATGCGACAGGCTTGCCAAGGATACCCTCCTGGCCCGTGTAGGAGAATCCCGCAGAAAACTTGGACACCTCTGTACCACCGGTTATATTGACGGCATGATTTTGGGTCGGCGCGTTTTTTACGCGTATCTCTTCAAACCAATCGGTACCAGTCCAGCCATTCTGAAGCTTATTCCAGGTGTTTGCCCCCAGGCGATCCTGCCAATTGATGGCGGCAGATCCGTTATTGAAAGCACGCTCATTTTCAATGGCCATGTATTGCTGGGCGGTAAGGGCGGCGGGACGCTTGTACACGTTTTGCCATCCATAATAAGCGTCATAACTAATCTGCATCTTGCCCTCCTTGCCTTGCTTGGTAGTTACGAGGATGACACCATTGGCGGCACGGGAACCATAAATAGCAGCGGAGGCGGCATCTTTCAGGATATCGATGGTTTCGATGTCGGCTGGGTTCAGTGAGTTGATATCGCCTCCAGCTATCCCGTCAATGACATACAGCGGAGCGGAATCTCCCACTGTTCCCAGGCCGCGGATGTTCACTTTAAAGCCCTCGCCGGGCTGTCCGTTGGATGCAGTAATGTTCACACCCGGCGTCTGGCTCTGAAGGGCGCCAAGAGCACTGGTCATATTCATGCTGGTCAGGTCTTCCCCCTTTACCTGGACGGTGGAACCGGTAACCAGTTTTTTCTTCTGAACACCATAGCCTACCACCACCACTTCGTCCAGGAAATCCGTATCTTCTTTCAGGATAATCTGCATGGAAGGGGAGGGTACGAGCTCTTGTGTTGCGAAGCCGATGCAGGAGATGACGAGGATGGCATCATTACCGACAACAATCTCAAAATTGCCATCCAGGTCCGTGATAGCACCGTTCCGGGTCTCTTTTTCCAGGATGCTGACGCCGATAAGCGGTTCTCCGGCAGCATCAGAAACCGTACCTGTCACTCGCTGCTGTGCCCAGGCACTTGCGCCCAGGACCATCATCGTAGCGGCCAGAAACAGCCGCATCAAGAATAAGTTTTTGTGCATGTTTGTGATTATTGGTTGATTGTTTTATTATTCAACGGTCAGCCGTAAAGATTGGACATCCTTTGAGTCGGGGCCCACCATGATGTCAAAATCCCCGGGCTCGCAGACATACTCCAGTTCGTGGTTGTAGAACTTGAGGTCTTCCGCTGAAAGCGTAAAGGCGACCTCACGGCTCTCACCTGGGGCAAGGCGGATCTTTACAAACCGCTTGAGTTCCTTCACGGGGCGGGTGGAGGTTGCATAGACGTCACGGATATAGAGTTGGACCACTTCCTGGCCTTCGCGTTTTCCGGTGTTGGTCACCCTTACCGTAGCGGTTACTGTTCCGTCCATTCCCATATGGTCCGTGCTCAGACGGAAACCTTCATAGGAGAAAGTCGTATAACTCAGTCCGAACCCGAATGGATACAGAGGGCCGTTGGGAACGTCCATGTAATTGCTTTTTGTCGGGAAATAGAAATCATCGTCGCCCCAGGGACGCCCCGTGTTCTTATGATTGTACGAATAAGGAAGCTGGCCGATACTTCGGGGAAAACTCATCGTGAGTTTTCCGGACGGGCCGACGTCTCCGAAGACTACGTCGGCGACGGCATGTCCGCCCTGGATGCCCGGAAACCAGACATTGAGGATGGATGTCGCTTCCTGAGCGGCTCCGGCAAGGGCCAGCGGACGACCGGTCACAAGGAGGACCACCACCGGTTTCCCGGTTGCCGAAAGGGCCTTGAGAAGACGTTCCTGCGGTTCGGGAATGACTGGATGCGCCCGGGAGGACCCTTCTCCATTCATGTTGAAATTCTCTCCGAGCACGGCAATGATGACATCGGCCTTTTCCGCTACCGCCAAAGCTTCATCAAGAAGTTCTTTTTCACTGCGCTGATGGATGGTTGCGGGGTTGATATTGGTACGGTTCAGCCCCATCTCCCGGGTTTCCAGGACCACTTCCAGATCTCTGTCTTCTACCAGCCAGCTGCCCACTGCATAAGGAACTTTGTGCCCGACAGCTATCTCAATACCTTCAAGGATGGATACTGACGGAACTGTCTTGGAATAACCGCTCCAACTTCCAACCATGTCATTGGCCCTGTCGGCCATCGGGCCGATAACCGCAAGGCGCGCATCCTTGTTCAAAGGCAACAGGCCATTTTCATTTTTCAGGAGTACAAAAGTTTCCGTGGCGGCCTGACGGGTTTGCAGTACATGGGCGGCACTCCCCAGCGTCTCTTTTGAGCGGCTGACATCGCAGTAGCGGTAAGGGTCGTCAAACAGCCCCAACTTGTATTTGGCTTCCAAAATCCGGCGGCAGGCCTGGTCAATCTGCTCCATGCTCACGAGTCCTTTCTCCAGGCTGCTTTCCAGCGTACGGACAAAGTTGAAGCTCATCATGTCCATATCCACACCGGCATCCAGGGCCCGTGCACCCACAGTCGGAGTATCGCCGATTCCGTGGTTCGTGCATTCCAGGATGGCCTGATAATCAGTAACCACAAAGCCGTCAAAGCCCCACTGCTTCCGTAGGACATCATCCAGCAAATACTTGTTTACCGTTGCCGGCTGGCCCTCGAACTCATTGAAAGAGGACATGAAACTGCCGGCACCAGCTTCAACCGCTGCCTGATAGGGATACATATACTCATTGAACGCCCGTTGGCGGCTCATGTCCACGGTGTTGTAATCACGGCCGGCCTCTGCGCCCCCATAAAGGGCATAGTGCTTCACACATGCCATCACATTATCATGACGACGCATGTCATTATCCCGGCCCTGATAACCACGGACCATGGCCTTGGCCACTTCTCCACCCAGGTAGGGATCTTCTCCAGCTCCTTCCGCTACCCTTCCCCATCGGGCGTCATGGGAGATGTCAACCATGGGAGAGAATACCCAGTGCACGCCATCGGCAGCCGCTTCGCGAGCGGCCGTCCTGGCCGCATTCTCAATCAATTCCATATTCCAGGATGCCGACATGGCAAGTGGAATCGGGAAAGATACATCGTAGCCATGGACAACATCGAATCCGAAAATCAGCGGTATATGGAGACGGCTGCGCTGCAGCGACAACCGCTGCAATGCTTTGATTTTCTCTACATCATTAAAGCCGAAGAACCCACCCAGGGATCCCTCGGTAATCATTACGAAGGTGGAATCACCTTCCTCTCCGAAGCTCTCACCGGAAACGAAATCTCCGCCCACGACCACATTCAGCTGGCCAATTTTTTCTCGGAGCGTCATCCGGGCCATGAGCGCATCTATGAAAGGTTTCATTTCCCTTTCTTCCACCAAGTCGGTGTCGACAAGTTCAAGGACGTTCTCTTCATCGGAGAAGGAATAAGTGCAGTCATCTATGAGATAAGTCATTTTCTGCCCCCAGGCCTCGAAAGGTAAAGGCTGTCCGACTCCACTGATGGCTCCGCAGCGGACACGGCCGGTCCCGGTAGTCCTTATACCACCTCCGGCAAAACAGTTGCGTACGGTGGTAGTATTTACCCCGGCCATGGTGCCAATCATGGCATACTGCTCATTGAAAGAGCCGACAATGCCTCCGATGTATGCCTCCGGCAGGTTTTCGGTGTCAATCGTCGTATAGGAAGTGCAGTCCTCGATGGCGCCATATCGCTCGTCTCCTACCAGGCCGCCAATACTGACTGTTCCACAGTTTCCACTCATATGGATATGCCCCATTGCCAGGCTGTTACGGACTATCGTGGCACCAGCCTGAAGGGCCCCGACCGATACTTTGAAGCCCTTCCCGCCTTCTTGACAGATGTTGATCTGCATTTCGGCCGAACAATCCACGGTCTGGCAATAAGATTCTCCTACCAGTCCGCCGACGTACATTTCTCCGCCGCCATTCCGGTTTGTCCGGACTTGGATGCAGCCGTTTGCATGGCAGTTCGAGATTGTTCCATTCCAAGCCCCTCCGGCCAGCGCTGTTGCTGAGACGAAGACGCCACGTTCATTCTCTACCTCCAGAGAGATCTCGGCATTGTTCACCCGGATATTCTCCAGGATGCATCTGCGACGCGGGTCCTCCTTCATGATGCCCACCAAGGGGGCGACGTACGGGGCCTCGGCATGAAGATCAATGACGGGATTGTCCAGCACAAGATCACGGATCTCACCATTGACCAGTGTCCCGAACAGGCCTTTCTTCTCTGTCTCCAGCGCCGTGATGCTGAGTCCGCGGATGGTATGTCCATTTCCATCCAGGCGGCCTTTGAAAGCTTTGGCCCACCATTCGCCGTCGGCCCATTCATAATGCGCCTCATAGACGCCCACCGGCGTCCAGTCGGGGTAGGAGGAAAGGTCGATATCCTGATCCAATACGTACCAGCCGGAAAGGTCGTTGCGCATGGCATCCAGTCCCCGGGCGTCCTTGATATGGACAGGGGCTGCCCAGCGGGCGTAGAGGGTCATCGGCTGCTTGACGGCCATCGAGTCGGCGGCCGGTTGCATCCATCCGGCCGACAGGGTGCCGAAAAGCCATTCGCGGGTACAGGCTTTGTCGGCATACCAGCCGGCAAAACGATAACCCGGGCGCTCGGGAAGCGGTTTGTCCTGCAGCTTCAGGGCCGTACCTGCTTTGACAGTGAGTGCAGCGGGCGCTTGTTCCCGCGTCTTGTAATTCAGGTTGAACCGGACGGTGACATCCTGTGCCATCATGCTGACACAGAATGCCATCGCAAACCCGGCGCAAACCAAACCATTAACCAAAACCTTATTCATTTTCAGGGATATTAGGGGTATTCCAAACATGTGTTTCCGTGCAGTGGACATCGATGCTCCGATTTCCGCAGGTCAGGGTGAAATCTCCTTCTTCCAGCATCCACCGGTTGTCTCCGTTAACGAAGGCAAGGGCCGACGCTTTCAGCGGGAATGTCACGGTCCGGGTTTCTCCGGGAGCGAGTTCTATCTTTTCGAATGCCCTTAAACGGCGATTGTCCGGCATGATGCTGGCGTACAGATCCGAGGAATACAGCAGGACCGTTTCTTTGCCGGACATCTTTCCGGTATTGGTGACCTGGATGGTGACGGAAAGGGTATCTCCTTGTTTGAACGATGTTTTATCGACACTCAGGTTACTGTATTCGAAAGTCGTATAACTGAGCCCTTCGCCGAACCACCATTGCTGATAGGTCTTGGCGTCATAGTCATACACGCCGGACATTACTTCACGCCGTTCACAGGCCTTGTAGTCATATTTCACAAGAGCGCCCGTGTGGGCTGAATAAGTATAGGGGAGGCGTCCGCTGAAGTTGGCATCACCGCTGATCAGGTCCGCCAGGGCGTCACCGCCATAGTTGCCTGGCAGCAATGT
Organism: uncultured Bacteroidales bacterium; assembly: GCA_947168525.1. Lineage (GTDB taxonomy): Bacteria > Bacteroidota > Bacteroidia > Bacteroidales > UBA932 > Cryptobacteroides. The sequence continues at coordinate 3,428 of CAMVMG010000008.1, read as the reverse complement.
ATGGATGACGGCTTTGCATCCCTTGACGATATCAGAAATTATTCTGGCGCGGCCTTCATTGAGTACAAGAATAACCGGTTTCCCCGTTTCCTGCATCGCTTCAACCAGTGCCAGCTGATTCCGGGAAAGCGTAATGTCAGAGATGTTTCCGGTAGTTTCGGCATAGGTGTTTTCTCCTACACAGGCTACGATATAGTCAACATCGGCAGCCGCCTTGACGGCATCTTTAATCCGCGGTTCCAGTTCCGCCTGCCAGTCTGCGGCAAAATCGTAGGAGACGCCTTCGCAAAGGACAACGTGGTCAGCTCCAAACTTGTTTACAAACGCCTCATAGATGGTATTGTACCCTTCCGTAAAACGTTCCTGTCCACGGCCTTGCCAAGTGTAACTCCAGCCCCCGTTCAGGGTACGCATGGAGTTGGCATTGGGGCCGCATAGCAGAATCCGGCTTTCCCGGGAAAGCGGAAGGATGTCGTCCTCATTCTTCAGAAGGACTTCCGACTCCAAAGAAGCCTGATAAGATGCTTTTTTGAATGTCTCAGAAGCAAATTCTGGATAATCCTTCTTTACTGTTACGGGAGTGTCAAAGAGCCCCAGACGGTATTTTAGCCGGAGAATACGCCTGACGGCATCGTCAATCCTGGACATCGGGACTATTTCTTCTTGGACTAATTCTTTCAGTAAAATGTTATATGTGACCTCGGACGGTACCAGGAGCATATCCACACCGGCATTGACGGCGAGCTTGACGGCTTCTTTGGGCGTAGAGGCGATGCGGTCACGGACTCTCAGGTTCTCCAAGTCACCCCAGTCGGTAATGATGAGTCCGTCCCAGTCAAGCTCTTCTTTCAGCCATCCTGTCAGGAAACGCTTGTTGGCCACGCCATTCATTCCGTTCACGATGGAAGAATTGGTCATCGTGGAAACTGCTCCGGAACGGAAGCCGCTCAAGAATGGGGCAAACTGACGTTCACGCAGTTCCATCTCACTGACGGTGGTGGGGGTACGATCCAATCCATTGTCGGGGATGCCATAGGCGAAGAAGTGTTTGAGGGTCACTCCTGTATGGTTTTTGTCAATCTTATTCGGATTATTTCCCTGGGCCCCTTGAACGACGGCAGAGCCTATTTCGGAAGCAAGATAAACGTCTTCCCCGAAGCCTTCATACTGGCGAGTCCACGCCTGATGGCGTCCGAGATCCATAACCGGTCCCCAAATCCAGGGGACTCCGCATGCGCGCGTTTCGTATGCGGTTATCTCGCCCATGCATCTAGCCAAATCCCGGTTGAACGTTGCTGCCATGTTGATGGGAGAAGGGAAAAGAGTCCCGCCTTCTGTATAAGTAGGACCATGGATCTGGTCCAGCGCATAGATGCAGGGAATCCCGATTTCGCGCATCGATTTTTCCTGAATGATGCTTATCAGCTCGTTATACACTTCCGGCTTTTGAGCCGCCAGCATAGGGGGGTTGATAATACTGCCGATCTTGTATTTGCCGATCAGGGAATCGAGGGCCACCTCATCCAGGATGAAGTCTCCCATGGCCGCAATATCCAAAGAGAGATCATAAATCTTATGCGCCCGGTCCATGTCGATGTCTGACAGGTCCAGCACCATCTCGGAAGCCTTGTATTTTTTCTCAAGGGAGAACTTTCGGATGACCTTGTCCAGTTCCGCTTCAGACAAGACACCCAGTTTCTCTGCGCTGTATGCAGGATCCGACTTGGTAATAAGCCCTACTTCCAGCGAAACCATCTGGCCAATCTTCTCTTCCAATGTCATCTTGCGAAGGGTCTGTTCCACTTTCCTTTCAATGGACGGATCGCCGGGAATGATGCCTTCCCCGGATAACAGTGTGGCATGAAGCATTGCCAATAGCAGCGTGAAGGCGAAATGTGGTTTCATGTTTTCGTGTTTATCGGTTGTGTTTCATGGCAAAGTAACGTAGAAGAAATCATGTGGGAAACACTCTGGGACGAATGGATAAAAGGATGGGATATAAATAGTATTTGGGATAAAACGCTGGCTTTTTGGGATAAAAATCTTACCTTTGGCTGGTTGTTTTGAACAAGAAATGCAATTAGACAAGAAGAGTTTTAGAATGGCGCTCCAGAACTCAGTCGCTCTTGGCGCACTGACTTTTCTGGCATTGTGGATCTTTGGCGACGCAATCAAGGAACAAACGCCGCTGATTTCCTTAGGCTATGGACTTGTCGGCATTCTTTCCACCATACCGGCGTTCTATCTTGCCTTCAAGTATCATTGGGCAGACAGTAGCCATTGGGTAGTGCGCTGGCTGGCCCTTCCTGTTCTGGCATTCTTCATTCTGCTCTTCAATTCTATCATTTACGCGTCATTGGCCTACGGTCATTCCCCTTCTGATTATTTTCTGCTTCCGGATGGGATGTTCAACACAACAACCATATTCAATCACTTTAAAAACACAGTTGTCTATGTATTCCTTGTATTTGTCATGCAGATGATAGGTGCAAGGAACGAAAGAGAGATTGTTGTGAACCGAAGCCTGCGCCCGAATGACAAAGCCGCCTCTGAGGTCACTTTATCCGGAGGTACCAAGAACAGCATTATGGAACTGGACATCAATCACTTCCTCTATGCAGAATCAGACGCCAACTACTTGAAAATAGTCTTTGATAAAGAGGGGATTCAATCTGCGACACTCCGGATGACGCTGAAACAGTTTGAGGAAGCTACCGCCGCATTCCCTCAAGTAGCCCGCTGCCATCGAGCCTACATTGTGAATATTGAACAGATTTCTTATCTGGAGACAAGCGGCGGTAAGGGAGAAGCCCATTTTGATGTGTTCCAAGGCACAATCCCCATTTCTAAAACATACATTAACGACATCCGCACCCGTCTTCAATCGGTTGGATAAGTCTTGAAACAAAAATCAGGTGTAACACAGGGGAAACATTTGAGATTTTCAGCCCATTTTCGGGGTTATTATAAAAAAGAAATATGCCCTACAGCGCGCTGTAAGGCATATTTTCATGACGGGGAGCGGAAAACGAGACTCGAACTATGTCTTGTAATGCGCTGATAATCAATAATTTATAAGAGCGCAAAAAGACATCAGGTGAAACATAGGTGAAACTTTCGTGGCTTTTCAGGACGTATAGGGGAAGCGACTTGAACGGCCATCTTTAACTATTAAGACGACTTTTATGGACTTCAAACCCCCGTCATTTTCTTGGCGAATCGGCTCAAATTCGGCCAAATAACGGTGATTTACGGCTCAAAAGATTGGAAATTGAGCCGTATATGCTTTCCTTATGAGCCGGAAGAAAGAGCCGATATAGATCCCGCCCGTGAAAGGATTGGGGTTAAGGGGTTATTATGTTGGCGGTAGAAGAGTAACTATGTTTGTAATCCAAATGAAGAACGCTCTCAGGGGCTTGTCGGCCCCT
>CAMVMG010000007.1 GCA_947168525.1 uncultured Bacteroidales bacterium | reverse complement strand
CGGATAAAAATCATGGGTGTAAACATCATGAAATGCCCCCAGTCATAGATTCTGCAGTTTACGCAGCATTTATTGTGCATGATATGACTCTGGAACGGGCAATAGAGTAGAATGCAGATATAGTCGCAGAGGAAATAGAAAATGCTTACCAGGAACAGGTCTGCGACTTGCAATACTCCGAACAGGTACAGCATCCCGATGATTCCATTGAAAAGAACCCAGACAAGCATCACCTTCCAGGCACGGACATTCTGATCCTGGACATATTCCAGCAACTAATGCCGGTCGAAGGACCTGTCCAGATCAAGTTTTTCCGTCTTCCTTTTGAGGAGGGCCATCGAAATACCCTGGGAGGAATAAAGTGAATGGTCATCATGAGCATCATGACGGCCCAGAGGACCACCAGTGGCCAGAGATTCTTATTCTGCAGCGACTGGGAAACAGGTTGTGTCAGGAAATCCGTTATGAAATCCCTATCCGTAAAATAAACAAAAACAACGGCGGTAACTATAAGAATCCGTACGATGAACTTCCAGATATATTGATCCAGGATGATTGTCCTGATCGGTTTCATTGCCATCATTTCCATTGGTTTAATGCAAATATAGCATATTCCAGGGAGCACGAAGGTCGATTCTCAGGAAAATGAATGTTAGTTTTCTCGCTTTGTTTGTTCCAATTGTGACGTGTGCTCCAAGGTGACGAAAAAAAGAAATAACTTTACAAAATGAACAGAACATCGTTACTAACCCTTTATTCGTTACAAGTATGAAAAAAAGCACTAAAATCCTCCTGGCCTGTGCCGGTATTCTCCTGATTGTCCTGGGGGTGGTTTGCATTTCAAGACCTGCCGAGACGCTCTTTGCCAGTGCCTGGCTCATTGGCCTGTTCACCCTGCTTTCGGGTATTTCCACTCTGGTATTCACCCTCCAGACACAGGCATTCCTTCCCAACAGCGGCACCCGCATGCTCAGTTCCCTGCTGCAAATCTTCCTGGGCATCTTTTTCCTGGCCCACAAGGGCGCCCTCACTGCATCCTTGCCCATCGTATTTGCCGTTTGGGTGATGGTAGAGGGCGTGGTCATTGCCATTGAGTCCTTCGAGTTCAAGAAGGTTGGCTTCAACCTCTGGTGGTGCATCCTCTTGATGGGTATTGCGGGTGCGGTACTAGGTTTCCTGGGCCTTCGCAACCCGATTGCTGCCGGAACCACCCTTACTACATTCATCGGCCTGGCCATCATTTTCGAAGGTGTATCCTATCTCGTAGGCCTCTCCGCCGCCAGGAAGTTTGAAAAGTTCTTCAAAGAATTGACTGCATAAAATGAATTACGTCGAGTACCCTGACAGGAACAGCAATCCGTCAGAAGATAAGAAGAAGGATCAACCCCGTAGCATTTGGGGCGGAGGCGGTAGCGGACCCTGGCTAAGCGGACTGCTGTGGGCAACCCTATTCCTCATCCTTCTGAACCAATTCATCGCTCCGCTCACGCAGCAACAGCGGATCGTAGAGACAGACTATGGCACCTTCATCCAAAAGGTGGAGCAGGACTCAGTCAAGCAGGTCGTCATCGAAGAAAGCCAGATTTTCTACAAAACCGAGAGCAAGACCTACCGGACCGGCACGGTGGACGACCCGAACCTGGTGGACCGGCTGCTTGCCGCAGGAAGCCCAAATAAGGACGGTAAGATCGAGTTCGTCAAGCGAATTCCAAAAGAGAGGTCACCGCTGCTGGACTTCTTCCTCTGGTGGGTGCTCCCCGGCCTGTTGTTCTGGCTTTTCTACCGTTCCATAGCGAAACGGATTTCTTCGATGGGAAAAGGCGCAGGCGGCGGCATGCCCGGTATGGGCAATTTCATGTCGCTGGGAAAGAGCGGAGCCAAAGTATATGCCGAAGAAGACCTGAAGACACGCTTCTCGGATGTGGCCGGACAGGATGAAGCCAAGGAGTCCCTCAAAGAAATGGTGGACTTCCTGAACAACCCCAAGAAGTACTCTGCCCTGGGAGCAAAACTGCCCAAAGGAGCGCTCCTGGTAGGGCCTCCCGGTACCGGCAAGACACTGATCGCCCGTGCAGTCGCCGGTGAGGCACACGTACCTTTCTTTTCCATGTCCGGATCCGAATTCGTCCAAATGTTCGTGGGCATGGGAGCCGCAAAGGTGCGCGACCTGTTCGATGAAGCAGAGAAGAAAGCTCCTTGTATCATCTTCATCGATGAAATCGACGCCATCGGCAAGAGTCGCGAGAATGCTCTTGGCGGCAGCAATGATGAACGAGAACAGACGCTGAACCAGCTCCTTACGGAGATGGACGGTTTTGAGGGAGACAAAGGCATCATCATCCTGGCTGCGACCAACCGTCCTGAAAGCCTTGACAAGGCACTTCTGCGTCCGGGCCGGTTCGACCGGCGCATCCAGATGGAACTGCCGGACCTGGAAGGGCGCAAGGCTATCTTCAACGTACATCTTCGAAACGTCAAGCATGACGATATCGATCTGGACGTAGTTAGCCGCGCCACCGCCGGTTCTTCCGGGGCCGATATCGCCAACATCGTCAATGAAGCGGCGCTCCGCGCAGTGCGTCTCGGGAAACCCGCCGTGACTACGGAGGACATCGAAGAGAGTGTCGAGACCGTGATGGCCGGCGAACAGCGCAAGAACGCCGTCATCTCACCGGAAGAAAAACGCATCATCGCCTATCACGAGGTGGGGCATGCCATGGTGGCGGCCATCCAGAACAATTCCGCTCCTGTGCACAAGATCACCATCATTCCCCGCACCTCCGGAGCCCTGGGTTATACGATGCAGGTGGATGAAGGCGAAAAATTCCTCTATAGCCGGGATTATCTCCTGAACAAGATTGCCACCCTTACCGGCGGTCGCGTTGCAGAAGAAATTATCTGCGGCACGTGTACCACCGGCGCTTCCAACGACATCGAGCAAGCCACCAACCTGGCCCGCTCCATGATTACCCGCTACGGTATGAGTGACAAATATGGTATGATGGCTCTTGAAACACGGGGCAATGCCTATCTGGGTGGATCGGCCTCCCTTGCCTGTTCCGACAAGACCGCAGCCGACATCGATGCCGAAGTGCAGAAGATGATTGCTGCTGCCAAGGACCGGGCTGCGGCCATCATCACGGAAAACATCACCCGCATGCATGCCGTGGCAGAATTCTTGCTGGAGAAAGAAACCATCACCGGCGAAGAATTCATGGAGATTCTCAAAAAGAATGGATAGCATAAGCGTGAAAGACATGAAAGTTCCCGGGGCTGTGGAAATCAGCCCCGGGCGGCTTTCTGTCGTAGAGGGGATCGGCGGCAAAGCGCCTAAAGAGTATTCCTTTCCGCTTCGCTTTGAAATCGCCGCCATTCTGATTTGCCGCCAAGGAGAGGTGCGCCTTGTTTTGAACGACCACCCGATTACCTTTCGCAGCAACGAATTGCTTTTTATCAATCCCGACAGTGTGCTGGAGCAATTCGAGAACAAAAGCGGGAACTGCGACATCACGCTCATCATGATTGCTAAAGCGGAACGCTTCCGTTCCGTGGTCATTGACCGTCAGCTATGGGATATGACGCTCTACCTCCGAAAAAAGCCGCTCATCCGGCTCGGCAAGGAAGAACACGAATTGTCGGAGGCCTATAAAAAGCTCATCGGACTGCTCCAAAGTCAGAAAAAACAACCTTATAGCGACCAGGTATTCAGCGCCCTTGCCGATGTATTCCTTTTCCAAATGCTGAATATTGTCAGTTCAAAGATTTCCTCCACCTCCCTGGCCCTCGATTCGGTACCTGGGCAAGGACTTTTTTTCCGGTTCCTGGATGTTCTGAAGCAGGGAAAAGGACTTTGTCGAAGCGTTGAAGAAATGGCCGCGCGTCTGTGCGTCTCTCCCAAATACCTTGCTCGCATTGTCAAGGCAAACAGCGGAATGACTCCTTCTGAGTGGATGGATGAATACACCATGCGAGCCGCCATCCATGAGCTTCGTCACAGTGAAAAACCCATCAAAGACATCGCCCAATCCCTGGGCTTTCCCAACCCGTCCAGTTTCGGGACCTTTTTCCGCAAGCATAGCGGATTGTCTCCAGCTGTTTATCGGCAAAAGAACTTATAACGGTCTATTTCGAAAGCCAGAGACTGCACTTCTTGAAATGCGCAAACGGGAGGCCATCTCGTATATCCATCACATATCATCCATCGATAGACTTGAGAGTACTATCCTGTTCTTTCTGGCCAGCTTCTCCTTGGAAGAGAAGTACGCAGTTTTATCTTCAAGAAGCCCCCTATTGAACTTCTCTGGATTGCGCTTTACCTCTATCACATCGAGTACATTCTCTTTCAGACGAAGGGCAACGATGTCCAGTTCTGCCTGTTGATGATGTCCCTCCTTGTCAATGTACCCTTTAGGATCCCACCACCCTCCGATATCGCGGTATTCCATGCTCTCCACGAGTTTCAGCTTGAAGTATCTCTCAAGTACGTCACCAGAATAAGTCTCATAATCATCTTCCATTATTCTGCGCAGCGCAGGATACTGACCGATTTCGATGAGCCGCTGGTTCTTCTCCACATAGCGGAACCAGAAACGCAGGAAGATGTCGCTGATTTCGTAACGTACAGTCTGAGTTTTGGGCTTAGCCCAAATAGGCCGGACTTTCCGGATAAGGTCATACGTATCTTCCAGTTTTAGCAGTTGCCCGCCGAGGCTCTTTCCACCCAGGTAGTCTTCAATGGAAGCCTGGGTATTATACCCCAATGATATTGCCTGAAGGATCGAGAAGTAGGTCGCATATTTCTTCCCAAATTCCTGGATGAGGAGTTTCCTCCCCTCCTCTATCAATGGGGAATCCTCCTTGCAGATTTTGGCAATCATCTTTCCGCAAGTTGTGGCTTTCACATCAATGAACAACTCCACATATTTAGGGATACCACCAGTAAATGTATATAGTGCAAGAAGATCGTCGTTGGAATACCCCGGAGCGTTGTCCTCCATGATTTGTTTGAGGATTGAAGTGGGGAAAGCCTGCAGTTTTATGGTCGAATCCTGTCTTCCGTAAAGGGGTTCCTTCCTGTCTTTGAAAAGTTTCTCCATCAAGGAATATACGGAACCGCTTACAACCATATTCACGTGGCTCTCCTTCTGGTACTTGTCCCACCAGTTTTGGATATCGCTGTATATGGATGGATTGACCTCCAGGAAATTCTGGAATTCATCAAAGACCAGCGTGTAATTCCGGCGCGTTCCTTCCTCCATCAAGAAACGGAAGACGTCGCGGAAAGCACTCATCGGAGGGACGAATACCCCGGTCTTCTCCTGGAACTCTTCGCAGAATTCCCCGCACAGGACTGATTCGCTTTTCTTACCTACGAATAGATATACATAGGGTTCATCCTGATAGGCTTCCTTGATAAGAGTCGTCTTTCCTATACGTCTCCTTCCGGTGACAACCGTAAGTCGGGAATAACCATTGTACGATAGTTCCCTCATTTCGCGCAGCGTCTTCAACTGCTCTTCCCTGTCATAAAACTTCATTTCACCAAAATTTTACGGCCGTAAATTTTACGACTGTTGCAAAGTTAGCAAAAAGAACCGAATGCGCAAGAGTAAAAGCAATAAAAAGATGTTTTGAATTATTCCCGAAGACGTCACAGGGGTATTAATGACATGTGGATTTGCACGGCCACATGGAAGTTATTTACGAACTTTGTGTACCACATTTTTACCACGACTATTGTAACTAATTGATTATAAACTAGTCAAATATCCTGCATCGGGAAATAATCGCCATAACACACTATGAAACAATTACTTACGTAGTTATGCAAGTACCCTTTTCAGTACCAATTTCGCCCAAAATTCGTATTCGTTTTACGATAAAAATATAGCGACTAACAATATATTTCTCACTTTCCAATTGAGCCTATACTGAAAATGTTGCATATCATTCCTGCGGTACAGGTTTTCGGTTACTTTTCCCCTGTTTAAGGATATAATAAAGTCCTGTTTCTTTGCGTGCCAAATCGCTCTGTTCTCCGTTCCACCCTATCACATCAGCTACAGCCTTTCTCAGTAGCGTCTTTTATCACTATTGCCGCAAAACTGCCTGTAAGCCATCATATAGGATACCGTCACCTGGTCAAAAGTGCATTTCCCACTGCAGAACCGTTTGAATGACTTGATTGCCGCATGATACTGCTTATCCGAGTACGGTTCATGGCCTTCAAGGAATGCGATGACATCGGCTTTCCGGCTCATTGTAATGAATGAATAATCCCTGTTCACCAACTGGATATAGCGGAAGCATAGGATTTCTTCTGCAATCGTCTCTACTGTCAACGAGCATTCTGAACCAGAAAGTGCCCAGGTTGATTAAGGCTGCCGGTATCGACAAACATATTACCTTCCACTGCTTCCGGCACACCTTTGCGATGAGGCTGCTGGACAAGGGAGTCGATATTCCGACGATTGCGTTCCTCCTCGGCCACAAGTTCCTGGGCAGTTCCCTGTCCTACCTCCATTGTACGAGAGATCACCTAGAAGAAGTCATCGCTAAACTGGAGAAGTAAGCTTATATCGGGAACGGACCGCGGCAATTACAGCGCAGCCCGTTCTTGAGCCTATCCTAAATCCATCCGCTGTTTAAGCTCCCGGATCATTTCTGAAGTGACTGTGATGTTTACGTTCCCGTAGGGTTCTTTCAGCACAAGAGTCTTATTTCTCCTCAACGTTGGTTTAATCATCAGGACTTCCTCCAGGTTCACGATATGAGTCCGAGAAACTTTAATAAACCGGGCCGGGTCCAGCTCGGCGGCCAGTTTGGTAAGGGACAGGGGCGTCGTCCCATACATCCTGTTCTTGCAGAAAACCTTGACATTACCCAGATCATATTCCACATAGCAGATGTCCCGGGCATCGGTGATGAACGTCGAATCGACCCGATTCAGCTTCAGCCTGGAACGGAAGGCTCTCTCTCCGGAATATAATTTGGCTGCGACACGCCTGGAATCCGCAACGCGGGTTGAAGGCATCCTTTTCTCGTATCGCTTGATCGCATCCGCCAAGTCTTTCAGGTCGATGGGTTTCAGCAAATAATCGATGCAGTCATAATCGAAAGCCTTCAAGGCATATTCATCGTATGCGGTAGTGAACACGATCATGGCTTGAGTCTGAACCTTGTCGAACACATCGAAACTGTATCCGTCGCCGAGGCGGATATCGGTAAAGACAAGATCGATATCCGGATGACTCCGGATGGCATCGACAGCCTCTTGCACATCGGCGGCGGTCGCTGCAATTTCAATATCAGGCCTCAGTTTCCGCAGGCTGGCAACCAATCCCTCAGCAAGCGGAGTCTCGTCTTCTATGATGATGACTTTTAGCATATCAAGTCTGTTGATGGATGACAGGGAGGGAAACGGTAAAGGTATCCGGTCCCTCTTCCACGATGATTCCCTTGCCGCAGATGGTCTGATATCGGAGATTCAGGGTTGCCAGTCCGCTGCGAGGACTCTCTTCGATGGAACGTTCTATCGGAGCCCTGTTATTGGACACGGTTATCATTGTCCCATCCCTATTGAGCGACATTGAGATGTTCAAAGGGAAACTGCTCCCGTGTCGGTTATGCTTGACGGCGTTCTCGACAAGGCCCTGAAGCGTCAGTGGCGGAATCAAGGAATTGTTTCCATATAATCCATCGTCCACCCGGATTGAGATATCCGCATGACGGACGGCCAGGTTCTTCCGGTATTCCTCCATAAAGGCCAGTTCCTCGGAAAGCGTGACGACGGTCGCATCCCCTTTCGACACGATATACCTGTACATGCGGCTCATGGAATGGTTGAATGACGCGGCTGCTTCCGGATTGGAGCCGATCAGCGTGCCGAGCGTAGCCAGGGAATTGAAAACAAAATGGTTGTCCGTCTTCATTTTCAGTTTTTCTATGGTGACCTGCTGGGCTAGGGATTTTTCCTTCTGATAGCGGTTGGACAGATAAGAGGAGAAGAACAGCGAGGTGAGGAAATAGGCGATCAGGACATCGCACAGGAACACATCCCAGGACATCCATCCTATTTCCGGGAACATGTGGGCATATGCCATGGAAATAAGGCTTGCTATGAGAACGACACCGATGAGCAGCAGGATGTTCTGGGCAACCAGCGAGGCGAAGGAATACTTGACCTTCCAGAAAGCCTTGATGACCAGTTTGCTCACGGCGAACGACGCCTCCATAAGGATTACCATTTCCACGATGGTGCTGACGATTTCCCTCAGGAACGCACGCCATCCCTCCGGCTCGCCTGTTTCGGGCGCACCGATGCTCTGGATATACCAGAAAGTGAGGTTGAGCAGGATGGCCGTGAGCAGCGTGAGCAGATGCCGTTTCGCCGCCACGCCCCTTCTGGATCCGTCCGATGAGAAGATGTTGATGTCCATGGTGCAAAGGTACGCATCATTTTCGTTACTAAAAAAGACTGATGTCGGGTTCACGGGCCTTTTTGCACGGTTCATGAACTGTTATTTGATTTCGTGGGATCCATGCTCCAACTTCGCGGCATGAAACGCGAAATGAAAAGAATGATAATGGCCATCCTCTTCTGCCTGGCCGGCCTGGTCTGCAAGGGGCAGGATTTCGGGATGATGAACAGATACCGGACAGCCAAGGTCCGGGTTAATGTCATAGACGGAAAGACGGGCAATCCGGTCGATTACGCAACAGTCTATCTTTGCCACCAGGGCGATACGGTCATTACGAACTTCGCCCTTACCGACGGCGACGGCCTTGCCGTCATCGAGGACGTCACCCAGGGAAAATATGATCTGAACGTTGAACTCTTGGGCTATGTCCCCGTCAAGAAACAGGTAGACATCAAGCTGGGAGATTTTGAAAGGGAGCTGAATCTCGGAAAGATCCAGCTTGAACAGAGTCGCGAGTTTCTGAATGCGGCATCCGTGTCCGCCGCCGGCAATCCGGTGGTTGTCAAGAAAGACACGCTCGTTTTCAATGCCAATGCATACCGCACCGTAGAGAATGCGATGCTGGCCGATCTCCTGAAGAAAATGCCCGGCGTCAAAGTCGGCTCCGACGGCTCCATTAAAGTGAACGGAGAAAAGGTTGACCGGCTGACGGTGGGAGGAAAGACCTTCTTCCAGAAAGACCCTGGACTGGCCGTCAAGAGCCTCCCGGCCAAGATTGTCGAGAAGATCCAGGTCATTGACAAGGCAAAGGATGATGCCGAATTCACCGGCGTCGGGTCCAAAGAAGACCAGGAGAAGGTGATGGATGTCATGCTCAAAGACGAGTACCAGAAAGGCTGGTTCGGCAATATCAAGGTCAGCGGAGGAGCGACCTTGAACGGTGAAAATCAGCCCGAAGGCCAGAGCCCGGCGCTCTTCAACGGTAACGCGATGATTTCGCACTATAACCCGACCGATCAGTTGGTTTTCCTTTCCAGCGCAAAGAATGCGACTGAGCCTGGAAGCTGGTCCATGGACGATGGTTTCGGCTTTGAAGTCATGTCCGGGTCCGACCTGGACGACCTGTCCATGAAGCAAGGACTCCAGACCACCGGACAGGCCGGTATCAACTACAATACCACGCGCATGAGAGGGCTTGAGTCCACCGCCAGCCTGAGTTATAACTATCTGAAAAAGAACGTGAACGAGACGTCCTCAAGGCAGTCCTTTCAAGGAGAATTGCCGTCCATATTCACGGATGGATCCATCAATGGCGTCAGCACGAGCAACAACCTGTCTTTCTCCGGAGAGCTGAAGAATAAGGACAAGAGCAAATATTTGTTCACGTTCAGGCCATACCTCATGTACTCGGGGACGGACAGCAATTTAACGAAAGAATCCGGCACGAAAACCGGCGAAGAGTTTGATAATTCCAGCTCTACGTCGTCTTCGTCTCATAACAACAGCCTCTCTTTCTTCAGCGAACTGGAAACGGGCATAAAAGATATGGGAAAAGAAAGGAGGAGTCTCACTCTCACGGCCGAATCTTTCCTGGACAACACCCTCGGCAACAGCCGACAGACATCCCGGCTCCGCTATAAGACATCCGAAGAACTGCAGGATCTCAAGTACAACAACCGCAGCTTCATGTCCGGACACGAACTTGAGTTGTCTTATGTTGAACCCATTGGCGATAAATGGTCCATTCAGACCCGGGTGGCCGGTGCGTACAATGGCAATAGGATGACGCGGGATGCATTCAACGACTCAGACGGCTCAATCAACGGCAATTACAGCTCCTTTTCGAAGAACGATGACTTCGATGTGCGTCTGCGACTTTTACTGCAGTATAAAGTGAATGAGACTTCCCTGCTTTTCGGTTTCCAGACCAATGAGGAACGGAACATTACGACGGCGAAGTATCTGGGCGTGGAGACCACCACGGGCAAGGACAAGTGGATATTCAACTGGGCGCCTTATGTGGATTTCGTGGCGAAAAATGACCTGACGACTTTCCGTTTCCAGTACAGGGGACAATCCGGAACTCCTTCCGGATCGAACATCATTCCTGCCCTGAACCTGAGCAACCCGGTGCAAGTGTCTGTCGGCAATGTCTATCTCCGTCCGCAGTTTACACATAGCGCATCGGCCAGCTTCAGGACCGGGAATCCAAAGAACTATTCTTTCCTGGAACTGTTCCTGAACGCCTCCCTGGGCATGCGTCCCATCGTTTCCGCCAGTTGGTTCGACCGGCAGGGAATCCGGTATTCCATTCCCGTGAACTCCCGGAAACCCGGATCGAACCTGTCCCTATACGCCTCGTACAACCAGCCATTTGGGAAGGAGAAGAACTTTACGTTTTCTTTGGATGGCGACATAAGCTATTCCGCCAACACCGGTTTCCAGACGACCTCCCGCCTCTCCCCCATCGACAAGGAGAAATTCGACTATGGGACGCTGATGGGCTGGTTCTGGGGAGATAGTCAGGGAAACCTGTTCTATTCCGGGAAAAGCGGTTTTTCGGAGAGTACCACCAAGACGCTCAGTTATTCCCTTTTCCCGACACTCCAGTACAAGCTGGACAACCTGAGCCTCTCCCTGATGGGGTTTGCCAGGAACAGCCGGACCAAATATTCGCTCGACAAGACTGCTGACATGAATACCTGGGATTTCAATGCCACGGGAGAACTCCTGTTTACGACCCGGCACGATTGGCAGTTCAACACGGACATCGGCTATAATTTCTATAAAGGCTATACGAAGGGATATGGAGACCCCGAACTGATTTGGAACGCCGGCATCGCCAAGGACGTCAAGGCATTCACTTTCAGTATCAAGGTTGCCGATATCCTGGGCCAGCAGAAGTCCCTGCACAGGACCACCTCCGCCGAATATGTGGAGGATGTGAACCGGATCGTCCTGGGCCGATATTTCTTGTTCGGCGTGACCTTCAATTTCGGACGGATGAATGCTGCCCGGAGCAGCAAGGTCGAGCAGGCGATGTGGGAAATGGCATTCTAAACTGACGGGACGATGGATTCCGAAATGTTCGCCACCACGCCTCCTACGAGGCTTTTCTTCCGCTGTGCGCTGCCCGAGGTCGTCACGGCAGTCTTCGGCGCACTGTACTCAGTTGTAGACGGTCTTTTCGTCGGACGGTTCCTGGGCGAAGATGCCCTGGCGGCCGTTAATCTGATCATGCCTGTCATCCTGATCATCGAGGCCATCTCCAACATGATTGCCACGGGGGCCTCGGTCCAAATGTCCGTCCTGCTGGGCAAGGGCAAGCGCGAAAAGGCCTCAAGGGTCTTCTCTTTTTCCATCAAGTTCATCCTGGCATTCTCTCTCGTCCTGTCGGTGCTTGGCTTCGTTTTCGCCAGGCCATTCATAGCAGTCATCGCCCCCGGGGCGACGGAGAATGCCATTTCTTTCGGAACAGAATACTTGAAGGTTTATGCGCTCTTCGGTCCGCTGATTCCGGTCTATTTCGCCGTTGACAACTATCTGCGAGTCAGCGGGAAGCAGCGGCTCAGCATGTACATCGGAATTGCCTCACAGGGGCTCAATGTCCTGCTGGATTTCATCCTGATCGCGGTCCTGCATCAGGGAATCATGGCGGCGGCCTTCGCCAGTTGTCTTTCCATCGCCCTGGGATCCGTCGTAATGCTTGCACTGTTCACGGGAAAGCGGATGGATGTCTATTATACCCGCAAGAATATATCTTCACTCCGATTTTTCCGCATCCTTGCCAATGGTTCCAGCGAACTGTTCAGCAACATCGCCGCGTCCGTGATGAGCATCGTCATGAACCTGTTCCTTCTCAAATATGGCGGGACTACTGCCGTTGCCGCGTTCTCCATCTTGATGTATGTAGACAGCATCATTGGCATGGTCTGTTTCGGGATGTGCGACGCCCTCCAGCCGGCCATCAGTTATTGCTATGGCGCAGGACTGATCGACAGGATGAGAAGCATCTTCAGACGGGTACTGGCCGCTTCAGTCATTACCTCGGCCATTGCATTCTTTTTCATGCTGCTGGCCGGTCGTCACGTGGCGATGATCTTCATCAAACCCGGCGACACGACACTCGCCGAGATGAGCGTGACCGCCATCAAACTGTTCTCCTTCTCTTACCTGGTCGGTTGGATCGACATGTGCTTCTCTTCCTATTTCACGGCACTTGAACGACCCGGACGATCCTTGACGGTGTCCTTTTTCGGAACCCTGTTCTTCCCGATAGCCTGCCTTTACCTGATCACGCCCATCTTCGGCCTGGACGGAGTCTGGCTCATGCCGACCGTCTCCGCCATTGCGAGCGGCATTCTGACAGTCATCCTGGCCTTGAGTTTGAGAATCACGCGGAATAATGTCTGATATAGTTCGCTATACTATTTGTAAAAACACCTTACCGAAGACATCACAGATGCATCTGCCTATGTGGATTTATACAGTTTAGCAGCATTTTATTTACGAACTCTGTGTACCACATTTCTGCCACGTGATATATAACTAATTGATTATTAGTGTATTAATTATTCTGCATCGGGAAATAAGAAAATAAACTGACACAAGTGAAATCGCCGCTGCAGTAGAAGCACCTCGGCTACCGGGGCTTCGATGCCGCCCTGGCCAGGTCGCACCGGAGGAATACGATGGCTCGCTCCGGGCATGCACTGAGCGAGAGAACACCTGGTGTCGGCAGATGGGTAAACGCAATGTCTGCCTTGGTCTGCCCTGCTGGATAATCCATCCGAGACTCCCCTACCTCATCGGTACTCGTAATGCTGCGGTGGAGATGCCGGTTATGAAGCATCTTTATAACTCCTTCACACACCAGGATGCTTAAGTCCTCACAGAAATAGACGCTATGTACAACCAATATGGTACAGAGTGGATCTGGCTTCGTCCGGGCGCTTGAGGGTGATGTCCCGGACCGCTTCATTGACAGCGTCGTTGACCTCATTGACGAAAACCGTGTTGCCATAAAGGGACTGGATGATGTACTGGTCTTTGATTTCATTCGCCTCGCGCAGTTTTGCTATCGCCTCTGTCAAAGACAAGTTGCTCAGTTCAAGCAGATTGGTCTTTTCTGCCAGGTTTGCGTGCGTCTGGGCCAGAACCTTGTTCCTGGATCTCAAAACGAGGAGAAGGACTACAGTCAGCGCAAGCAGGCCGGCGATAACGAACAAGATGACAAAAAGCAGTAACCTTTGATTGTTAAGCCAGTTGTACCGTCCATTCTCAATTACCGGCAGAATGGTGTTGATTTCTGCATTCCTCAGCCGGGAATTATAGAACTCCGCATCGTACTGGGCCTGTTGGATGTATTTGTAGGCCCTGTCTATATCGCCCTTGGCGTACATGTGCCCGGCCAGCACCTTGGCCGATGTCGTTTCGTGGGTGCAGGAACGAATATCCAGGATGGCCGATAGGGCACGATAGTAAACAGCTTCGTCGTATTTCTGTACTTTGTTGTATGCTTCTGAAAGAATGGAATACTGGACGGCTTTCTGATGGTCATCCCAATCATTCGTTACGATGAACGCGTCACGGGCAGATATGGCCAGGGAATCAGAGTAATTCTCGATGAGCATCTTGTCCAAGTTCGCATATCCATATAGATATGAATCCGGAGCCGCATATTCAAGCACTTTATCATAGCACGCCAGCTTCTCTTCATCATACTTGCAGGCTAAGGCTTCCGTTCCGCTCACGAAAGAACTCAAGTTCTGCCAGGTCGCCGCACCCAGGAAATAGAACTCGGCACATATCGGCGCCGGAACATCCTTGGGGTCAAAGGCCCGGATCACATCCACCGCCTCATTGAAGAAGCCCACACTCTTGAAGCAATGCAGAAGGGCCACTTGGGCCTTGGCGCGATACTCGACCTTGCCGCCTTCTTGAAGGGCACTCTTCTCTATCAACTTTGCATAGACAAAGGCTGAATCATACTGGTAGTTCTTGTATTCGTCGAAAAGACTGCAGTATATCTCTGTCCGCTTATGGGCATCTCTGGCTTCCAACAAGTCTCTTTTCAAGCGGGTGATGCTCTCCTGTTTTTCATTTTCGAACCGCTGCCGGTGGTCAATGGTCTCATCCAGCTCCTTAAGAACAGGTTCAATCATCTGGTTCTTCTTTGAACATGACAAACCAGCAAGCAGTACCAAAAACAATATGAATCCAGAGCGTATCATGGGCATTCAAATACTATATAGATGTACTGCAAATATAGTTAAAAATACCAGACTCAGGCAAGAATCCACGATCACAATAACGAAAAAGAATGTGTCTCATTATCAATTAAATGCGCTCTATCATGCGTTTTCGTCAAAGCCTTTATTAATGGAACCTTAATTCTTTCTCCTGGGCGTTTCTCCTAACCATTTGAAGGAAAGAGCTTTTGCCTTTGCACCAATCTTAATTCTACCCTTTGCTCCTATGCAACGCACAAAGTGAAACACGTCGAGGAAGTGATGCCAGAGAGATTTATGTTCGGCGCCCCCCTCCCCAGTGACATCGGTACTGCTCGAATACCTACACGGGCAGGCTGATCCTGAAGGAGAAGACCCATCCCTATGGTGGCTGAATGGCGCCAGTCATTATTCTTTATTCATTCCGTGATTTTCCGGTTAGGTACTTTTTGTGTGTTTAAAAATCACTTGGATAGTTCGGGACTTTCTCTGCATCGTCAGATCAAACAAACCTTCGTTACACCCAGACAAAATATCTTTTGTGTAGTAGTCCGCATATTCTTTTCTGCTAGACAAAAAATCGTACCTTTGTGAAGACAAAGGTATAAAGTTTTTAGATTGAAAAACAAATTATTAGAATATGTGATTCCACAGAATTGCAATATTCTCGTACCCGAAGAGCGGTACGAGAAAAAGGATATATATATCCAGTTCACTAAAGCATTCGAACGAAACATGTTCCGGCCGGTTTTTATCGTCGACATGTTCAAGAAGGAGTTCATGTACATCAGTGAAGACTTGTCTGACATTTTCTGGGATGACCCGATAGTGCAAATCAACGATCAAGGAGTCAACAGCTTCAACCGCGCATTTGCAAAAGATAGCTTGGAGAATCTCAGGTTTATCCTTGCAAAGGCATATGAAATGTTTCTGAGCTTCCCCGTGAAGGAGCGTAGTAAAATTGTTTTCTCTTTTCATTTTAACCATGACTTTGGTGGCGAGAAGAAAGTCTGCCATCGAAGGCTGACGCCGTTAGCCCTGACGGAAGACGGAGATCTTTGGCTCGTATTGTGCACCACCTCGCTCTCTTCTATCAAGCATCTAGGTTATTATGAAATGAAGATTCATGGAGAGAATGAATTTCTCCAGTACTATCCGGACAAAGACCGTTGGTATTATAAAAAAGGTGAAGTCCTGACCCTTCAGGAGAAAAAAATCCTTTATCTTTCGTCTCAAGGCTATACGATGAAGGAGATTGCAGCAATATTCAACAAGTCTGAAGATTCAATCAAGTTATACAAGAGGGAAATGTTCAAGAAATTGGATGTCAACAGTATCACGGAAGCAGTCTTTGATGCTATCAACTATAACAAGATATAAGTTGATCTAATAAACTACTGTTGCGATAGATGTTGGCGATGACAAGCGTCCCAAGTTCAAAGTTGTCGGAAAGAAAGGTAATAACCCTTTCTTTCTCAGCATCATAGAACTGTTCTCATTATTATCCTATCCGGGCATCACATCCAGCCATAGCACGCAGCCGTCATATAACAAGCGTAATTATTCCAAATATCCACCAGGGTATAAAGAATTCTATAATTGCTGGTCGAACACGCCAAGATATAGTTGAAAAAATGTTCAGTATTAATTATTTATTCTTTTTTCTATATATTACAATACCTATTACTATGAGCAGAAATGTAATTAAGAAGAATAACGAATGAGGGAGGTCAGACGGGTTATCTGAGCGGACACTTATCACCACAGAGACTATTTCTAATAATATCAGTAGCAAAATGAAACACAATAGAATAATGGATTGAACTTTCTTTTTCATACTTGATTGAATTTTAGAATAGGCTATAGAGATCTTCCTGGTTAATGCTGACCTTCTTTATTTGTGCTCCAATGTTTCGAAAATACTGAATGTTATCTTTTGTAATACGTTTTCTTTAAGAACACAGTTACAACAATCAGGACAGTTAGGGAAATCTATACCGGAGAACATTTTTTCGGGTGATGAAAAAGTAGTTTTAAAGGACGGGTCTTGAAAAGAAGCTCTCTTCGTGAGGCTCGATTTCTGTATCTCCAGGAAGATCGAGGAGATGCATAAAAGCAAACCATGGAAATTCACTTGAGGCTTCCATCGTGTTTGAAAGGTTGCGTTTATACTTCATTCTAAATGCATTAGTTGATAGATAGAAAAGATGTTTTAGCATAAAATACATTGCAAATTAATTTGGCAATCAGAAAGCATCCTTCTTTTTCCCATATCTTTCGTGAACACTTTACATAAACCTCGAGAGATATCTTCTTGTGTGACATGGCAAGATTGTCATAGAGCATGCCCCATGTTGGAGAGTCCAACGGAAAGAGACCTTCCTTCGTCCAGTTTGAAAGTGATGTCCTCCTTTGAGATGAAAAAGAATCCAAAATAGAACGCAGGCTGACGAGGTTTTAGGTATCATTAGCCTGTATTTGTTTTCCGGGTGAAGGAGAAAACAACCGGGGGTTACAACGAACGCGGTGTATCAGGCGACGGACGTGGATGCTGATGTCCCGTTTCACCAACGAGCAGATCCTCGCTTGGCTCATGTCAGGCGGGGGTCTTCTTTATCCCCACCACCAGAACTGAACTTCTCGTAAACATAAAAGCACATACCCCGATAGTCCAGAAGGATGGGGTATATTCAATTCGAAAATAGGGAATTTAGTTACCTCTTTTCTTCGCCCAGGTATTGGCTAAAACTATCGCAACGACCGATAGAATGGCCACGCAGGATAGATGGATTGTTGCTGCTAAATCAGCGTTCTTCATCAAGTAGAGAAAGAACAGGACGGCCAGAGCAAAATGGAAACAGGCCACGATGAGCCGAAGGCGTTTGATATCATACTTCTTCTGCTTCTCCGGGGAAGACGTGTTGTAACCGGCTATGAATCCATCACATTTACCCCGAAGATATGCTATCCCAACGAGAACCAGGATTACCGCGAGAAAGATGAGCCACCAAATCATATAAAGTCCGTTTTATCGAAGTAAAGTTACGCATTTTCTGCGACATGCCCCCTTTTCTATCATGGCATATACCGGCTGCACTTCTCGAAGATTATTCGTACCTTTGCATCCGGAGGTCTGATGCCAGACCTCTATCAAAAAACGGGGAAAGCAGAGGGATTGATTATTCACAATCAGCCCGAGCTAGCCCAAGTTCTTATGGCTCTTCCAACTTGTTATTGTCGGTTATATCGCGGGGATTTGTTACGCCGCCGACAAATATTTGAGGCTTGCCTTCTCAAAACAATCTATCAAGCCTTGCAGGCCGCTGTCGGCACGCTTTGGCGTGGATTCCTCTCGTTTCCGGAAGCCTTTGCGCCTTCTGCAAATCTCTCCACCAACAACGCATTGCTGTTGGAACCAGGGCGGAGGCTGGTTGATATGACTACTACTTTCTTCATAACGACAAAGTAACGGAAATATTCCCTTCTCCCGCTTTCAGGAATGACTTTAATTCATCCAAGGATCTGTATTGCATCTTGCCGATGCGTGTATAGCTCCAGGTATTGCTGCCGTAGAACAGCACAATCTGATTACCGCTATACAGGATGACATCCCCGGGTTGCGTAGTAATCTGTGAGTTGTTTGCAGGAAGCGTCCGTCCCAGCGGTCCCACCTTCTCGAAGCCACCGTAATCGTGGGCTTCATAGGTGATAGAGGCTTCGTGCAAAGCTGCCACAAGGGCCTTAGTGGCTTCGTTGTCTTCAATCTTCACCGGAAGCGTCTTTCCGGACACGGTAATCTTGATGGTCTCAGGCATGGTAGTATCGGTTCCTCCGGAATTGTCGTTTTCTTCCTGGGGCGGATCAGGTACAACTGGATCGGGAAGTTTCTCGCAGGCGAGCATGGCCGGGAGAATAACCGTCGACAGGATTCCGATGGCTAATGTGCGAATCATACTATTTCAGATATGTCTTGAAGAAACCCTCAATTTTGTCGTAGGGAATCACTCCGGCTACATCATCGTAGAGGTCCACATGGGAAGCACCCGGAATGATCAGAAGTTCCTTGTTGTCGCCAGTAAGGAGACCATAGGCATACTCGCTGAAATAGCGGCTGTGGGCCTTCTCGCCGTGGATGAGGAGTACGGGATTCTCGATTTCACCGGCCCAGGAGAGCAGAGGCTGGTTCAGGAAGCTCTGGCATCCAATGACGTTCCAGCCGTCGGTGGAGTTGCCGCTGCGCTTGTGATAGCCCCGCGGTGTCTTGTAGTAGGCGTGATAGTCTTTGACGAACCAGGGAGCGTCGTCCGGGAGCGGGTCGATGACTCCCCCAGCCCGCTCGTACGAACCAGAAGCATAGTCCTTCGTACGCTGGGTAGCCAGGGCTTTGCGCTTCTCCATCCGCTGGGCGGGCGTATCCTCGCTGGCGAAATAGCCTTCCACATTGACTTTGCTCATATCGTACATGGTGGAAGTCACTGTTGCCTTGATGCGCGGGTCAAGCGCGGCTGCATTGATGGCCATACCACCAAAACCGCAGATACCGATGATGCCGATGCGCTCCGGATCAACCAGGTCATAGGTGGAGAGGAAGTCAACGGCAGCCAGGAAATCCTCAGTGTTGATGTCCGGAGATGCCATCCTGCGGGGCTCACCGCCGGATTCACCGGTGAAGGAAGGGTCGAAAGCAAGGGTCAGAAAGCCCCTTTCCGCCATGTGCTGGGCATACAGGCCACTGGACTGCTCCTTCACGGCGCCAAAGGGGCCGCTCACCGCAATGGCGGGGAGTTTCCCCTCTGCATCTTTGGGAACATACATATCCGCCGCCAGCTCAATGCCGTAGCGGTTGTGGAAGGTGACCTTGCAATGATTGACAAGTTCTGATTTCGGGAAGGTCTTGTCCCATTCCTGGGTGAGGGTAAGATTACTCATATCTTTCGTGTTTTGTTTGCAACCAAGTAGCACCTGGACAGCCATGGAAATAACTATAAAATGCTTGACTTTCATATCCATAAGGTTTGTTAGTGCAAAGGTAGGAGGTCTTTTGGAGACTCTTTTACCGATTTTTGTCCAAATTCTACCAATATCGCATATTATTTCATAAATTTGCAGAAAACCATACCTTTTCAGACGTAATGAAGAGCATCCTTCACATCTCCAACCCCAATGTGTATGCCCGTTTTGTGGGCGCCCGGGAATTGCATCCGCTGGTGAGTGTCATCCATTACGACGAGGTCTCGCCAGTCCGTACCAGCCTGAACCGATACGGTGTATACGGCCTCTTCATCCAGAAGAACTTCCCCAGGAACCTCACCTATGGTATGAAGATGTTCGATGCGGCCGACGGTTCCATCATCGCTGTGGAGCCTGGCCAGATCGGCGGAAAGGAAGACAACGGTGAGGAACTCTACATCATCGGATGGGTGCTGCTGTTCTCTCCGGAACTTCTGCACGGAACGGACCTGGAGGCAAAGATAAAAGACTATCCATACTTCTCCTACTTCGCCACCGAGACCTTGAAAATGGAGCCGTCCGAATGGGGCCGTATCACGCAGCTCCTTACGCAACTCAGGCACGAACTGCAGGAAAACGAGGATTCCCCGGCACTGAGGACCGTCATTCTGGGATATATCCGTCTTGTCCTGGAGTACTGCCAGCGCATCTACCAGCGCCAGCTCTCGCGGGAAGACAAGACCTCATCGGACATCCTCAAGCGTTTCCATAACCTGCTGCGGGAGTATTATCTGGACGGCAAACAGATGGACCTTGGCGTCCCTTCCGTCCAATACTGCGCGGAGCAGCTGGCCTATTCGCCCCGCTACCTGGGCGATGTGATTCACAAATCCACCGGAGGTACCGCCATCGGCTACATCCATTCTATCGTGATTGAACAGGGCAAAAACCTTTTGATGAGCGGCCACAACATCAATGAGACGGCCAACCTACTGGGCTTCGAGTTTCCACACCACTTCACCCGACTCTTTAAGAAGGTGACGGGCATTACGCCCACGGAGTTTCTAGGGAAATAATCACTCCGTTAAAGTCTGATTTATCGAAGCAAAGTTACGGAGCTTACATTAAGCGAGAAATCCGATTTAGCTGCA
This sequence comes from uncultured Bacteroidales bacterium, assembly GCA_947168525.1. Lineage (GTDB taxonomy): Bacteria > Bacteroidota > Bacteroidia > Bacteroidales > UBA932 > Cryptobacteroides. Next base: position 74,791 of record CAMVMG010000007.1, on the reverse strand, counting down.
TGGGCCGGAAGATATTGAAAAACGGGATTTTTTTTATCAGTTTAATTATCTACCTTTGTAATTAACAGTATCGTTAAACAATATTGTTAATATGACGATTGAAGATAAGATCCTCATAGCAGCCGGGGAAGAATTCCACCGTTTAGGTTTTAATGCCGAGTTCCTGATTATCCGGAACAGGAGGAAGAAGGATGTGGCTCAAGGTTCGTAAAGAGTACCTGCTGGCCATCAACGGCCTTATGTGGACGGCTATCGGGACAAAGATCTTGATAACCGGGATAAGCCACTATATCACGATGCCGGCAAAAAAGCTCTGGTGGATGATTCCACTTTCTCTACTGGTATTTGCTGGATTCTACAGAATGTTCACGGGGATTGTCCGGAAATATGCGGAAAGGATTCACTCCCTGCCGGGAGAAAGGGAATCCGTATTCAAGACTTTCAGTTTGAAAGGCTACCTGATCATTGCCTTTATGATTTCCCTGGGTATTACCCTCAGATACATCCCGGGGATTCCAGACTCTTTCTTCGCGTGGTTCTATTTGGGCCTCGGCCCGGGACTGCTCTCTGCCGGTATCAGGTTTCTGATCCGGTGGTGGAAGTCAATCCATAGTACTGGCCGATAAACGGGCGATATTCTCTCGCACCAGCAATTGTTCGCGGTAAGCGGTTGGCGTAAGGTGGACGTGGCGCTGGAAGTAACGATAGAAGTCCATCTGGTTATTGAATTGCAGTCGCCAGGCAATCTCCTTTACTGACATCGAAGTATATCGCAGATAGTAGCGGGCGTCCATTAGCACGTATTCTGCAATCCATCTGGGCGCTGTCCGCCCCGTATCTTTCCGGATTAAGGAAGACAGATACTTCTGGGTAAGACCAAGCCGACCGGCATAGAAAGCCATGTCACGATGTTCCGTATGGAAGCGGGCGACCAAAGCGATGAACTGCCTTGTGATTGGGTGTGTCCCCTGGCTGGCGAGAGAATCCTGGCCGGGCATCCGGTCCCAGATATGTGTCAGTTCGAGACTCATCGATTTGAGCAGATATCCCAAACTGCGGGTCACATCCGCGTGACGGTCGCCCGTGACCGAGCGGAAGATGTTCTGAAAGTTGTGGATAAGAATCTTTGTCCGCTGGTCGACTTTTACCATCCGGCAGCGAAAAGCATAAAGGGCGCCCAACATGTCGAATTCCATTTCGTTCAACATCTGCTCGGAAATGGCCATGATCGTGATCCTCCCCGGTCCGCCGCTCTCCGACCAGGAGAACGAAAGTATATCTTCGGGAAGACTTATCGCAAAACAGTCCCTGGTCACGTGATACTCATCCATTCCTATCTGCAGATTGAATTGACCCTCTATGCAATAGAGACAGATGACACCCGCAAAACGGTACGGATATGTCAGGCGGGGCTCCATTCCGGAGCGAAACGGAATGTTCATGATGAAAAAATCGTCGCCATGTGATAACACAGGACGTACTTCGAGCGAATCTCGCATTATTGGGAGCGTCAAACTGTCCATAAAATCGGCAAAAAAGTATAGTACTACATGCTGCAAATATAATATATATAAAACAATCCGCCAAAAGGTATAATGATTGAATTGTGCGGTTTCTGCCTTTTCCCTACCTTTGCTCCGTGAAACGATACCTCCATATCTATTCGCTCACGATTGCAGACATCGATGCTTCCAATCGGATGACCGCCGGTGCCGTGCTTAGTTACTTCCAAGATACGATAGCACGTTTCTTGTCGGAGGCGCGCGTATCTGCAATCGACCTTTTGCCAGAAGGCCGCACGTGGATGATTCTCGAATTCCACGGCTCCCTGGCTGAAGAAATGCCTTCTTGGCCGGGCATCGTACAAGTGGAGGTCTTTCTATCAGAAATCACGGCCTTAAAGGTTTATGTGGACTATATTATCCGGAACGTGCGGGGTGATATCTTCGCCCGCGGGACTAGCATGTGGGTAATGATTGATTTTCATACCCGCAAACCGGTGCCATATAGCGAAGTTAAGCGCTTCATGGATCTGTACGATCCGTGTAATCACTTGTTTCACTCCCGCTATAATTTTCTCAAAGACGGGGAATCGGAAAGTATTGCGGTGACGGAGCATCGAGTAACACGGTTGGAAACCGATTTCAACGGCCACATGAATAACCGTGACTATTTACGTCTCGCACTCTCGGTCATCGACCCAGCGGCGACGGCAGGCCGTAATATCCGGGAGATTCACATAAAGTTCTTGCAAGAATGCCATGCCGGAAATATGTTGGACTGTAGTTGCATTATGGCTAAAGACGGCCAGATAAGCATTCGGATTGCCAAGCCTGACGGCCCGGCAGCATGTCTGGTATCCACCGTATGGGCCTGACCATGGAGCATTCAGCATCCTCGACCGTCAATACTGCACGCCGCGCCCAGGTTCTCGGGGCGAGGCTCAAGGCCCACATCTTTGGAATAGAGCGTAACGGATCCGTCCTCTCTGACATAGCACGGTATTCCAATATCTCCAATGGCCTTTGCTTCATCGAAGGCAGGATTGGAATCCCTGAGATCCAGGAATTGTTTTAGATTACGGACGTGTTTTCCAATGTCGATTACCTGGAAATTGGGATTACCTTTTACCTGCGTCTCAACGTATTCACAGTCCGGGCAGGTATGCATGACGAACATCTTAATCATAATGCGACGTATTAGTCCTCAAATTTACAAATTTTCTTCGAGACAGGAAGCGTGAATCTAAAGCTTCACCCGGCCTGCACGTATTGCGCTTTCAAGCATCGTTTCGGGAATGATACGCTTGACGGAATCAATGACCGTGTTCAGAACTGCTTCACGGATGTAATCATTTCTTATGATCAGGGAAATCGTACGGCTTGGGACCGGATCGATAATGGGCCGAAGGTTCTTCTGCTGGCTGTACATAATTAAGCCTATATGCGTTTCCGGAACGATTGTGATGCCGCCATTATTGTTCACGACTTGGATTAGTGTGCCCACGCGTCCTCCTTCGTAGAAATGCTCAAAGGTAATGTCCCCTTTGTTCAACACCGCAGGACCCAATTGGCCAAGACCATCACGCATAATCCAGAGCGGATGTTTAAGCAAAGTCTCCGTACTGATGCTTTCCTGAGAATAGGCGGGATTGTCTTCTGAGATATATGCGAAAAACCTTTCCCGATAAAGCGGGATTTCCAGAAAATCCACATCCTGTACAGGCCCTGTCAGAATACCCATGTCAACCTCGGTTTTTCGAAGTTTGTCCTTGATGGTATCGGTCAGCATCTCTTCCGTTTTCAGCGAAATGGATGGCGCACTCTCTCCGATATGCTTGAACAAACCTGAGACCAGCACAGGAGCGACGGTAGAGATAAGGGCTATCTTCAGGGGCCCGGAGACTGCTTCTTTTTCAGAACGTGTCATTTCGCTGATCTGTTCCACATTATAAAGCACCACTTTTGCCTGGTCAATAACCTTGCGTCCGATAGGCGTCGCGACCACCGGATGGGCGTTGCGATCGAAAAGGAGAACATCCAGTTCTTCCTCCATCTTTTTTACCATCAGGCTCAGGGTGGATTGCGTGAGCCCGCACGCCTCGGCCGCCTTTCCAAAATGGCGGTAGTTGTCAATAGCGATGATATATCGAAGTTGCTGAAGAGTCATAATCCCGTAAGTGATTGATACTATCAATGCAAATATAAAAAAAATTGTATTGATAAATGCTATCATGGGCTATATCTTTGTTCTGTCAAATCAAACCAATGAACTGGAGAATCATCATATGGTATATCGGCGTTTCGCTGCTTCTCATAGCAGCGCTTATGGTGGTATCCGGCATTATTGCCATCTGTACCGATGGTGACGGAAGCTGCATCCCGCTGCTGTTTTCTGCATTTCTCACGGGGACGGTCGGGTTCTTTCCGCTTCAATTTGTTCGGAAAGGCCATCACATACTGACTTTCCGGGAAGGTAACTGCATCGTTGTCGGAGCGTGGAGCTTCGCCTGTTTTTTCGGGATGCTTCCTTTCCTGTTTTATGGTCGCGAGTTCACTCCGGTAAATGCGCTGTTCGAAAGCGTTTCCGGATTCACTACGACAGGTGCTTCCATCCTGAACGATATTGAAGCACTTCCCAGAGGACTTCAGTTCTGGCGAATTTCTACGGCATGGTTAGGAGGAATCGGTATCGTTACCTTATTTTCCATGATAACGATGGGCGTTGACAAATCTGCCCTCTCAAAAGCCGAGACATCCAGTATCGCCCGTGAAGCGTTCACAGGAGAAAGGGGTAGCAGTTATGCAGACAGAATGCTCCTGACGTATATTTCTTTGACCATCCTGACTTTTCTGTCACTGAAACTCACGGGAATGGGATGGTTCGATGCCGTGACAAATGCTATGTCCGCCTGCAGCACCTGCGGTTTTTGCACCCGGAACGCCAGCATCGCTTTTTATGACAATCCGGCTGCTGAAATTGTCCTGACGCTGGCGATGCTTGCCGCCGGCATCCATTTCGGGATCATCTTTCTTGCACTGATCAAAAGGAAACCCTCCTATTTATGGAAGTCAGAGACCATCAAGGTATTCCTGTCCTTGGTCGGCATAGACATTGCCATCGTCACAATAGACCTTCTGGCAAATGGGCATTACGTCTCGCTTTGGACAGCTCTTCGGGATGCATCGTTCCAAGTCGCATCCATCTCCACAACAACGGGGTTTGCTACACAGGACACTACATCCTGGCCACCGCTCAGCATGGCTACACTCATTATCTGCTCTCTCATCTGCGGCTGCTCCGGTTCGACATCCGGGGGGATCAAGATAGACCGGGCCATTCTCTCTGCAAAAGGAATACACCGCAAGGTAAAGCTGACTGTTGATCCCAACGCCATCTATCTTGTCCGAATAGACGAAAAAGTCAAGTCAGAAGAACAGATCAGTGATGCGTACGGGTATATATTCTGCTATTTGCTGATCGTAGTCATGTTTGCTGCTGTCAACATAGCTTTTGGTCTTGACTTTACCACAGGCGTAACCGCATCGGTTGCCTGCATCGGCAATGTGGGTCCCGGTTTTGGCGACGTGGGTTCCATGTCCAATTATGCGGCATTTCCAACTGTCCTGAAGACAACGGCCATGCTGGAAATGCTGATCGGCCGGCTTGAGATATTTCCGGCCTTATATCTGCTCCAATCCATAAAGGGAAGGTGTTAAAGTACAAATGATGGCTCGGTTTTTGCACAATTTAATAAGAATCTGCAGTCAATCCCCCTTGATTCTCGCTTATGAAGCAACTCGACTTGATTCATATTACGCGGGATGAATTGTTGTCCCGTTTCCAAAACAATTTCCCGGACCTTGTTTCAGAGGCCCGCAAGGGGGATTTCCTGTCGTTCAAGGGACTTTTGAACGATATGGCATTATCGCATAGGGGGCAGAAGTCGGCAGATACTATCCTTGAATTCCTGCACTATGATGGGATGATGGTCCACGAACTGTCGACCGATACTCCAATTATGATTGACACGGTCTCGCGTCTGTTCGATTTCCTTGGGGGACGGTTGCAGGAAGATTCAAACATGGATGCCTTTCGCGATTTTTACTGTCAGCTCACTATGCTTGCGGGACAAACAAACGATTTCCCGGACAAGGAGACTGTCAGACGCTGGATGGAACGCTGGCCGGCCGGTCAGAATCAGGATATCATACGCTGTCGGGAAGAGAATCGGCTGCGCATCCAACATTATCTTGTTAAAAAAATATCTGCCCAAAAGTATTCGCATAGCCGGTATCGCTTTCCAGAGGGAATGTCCGAAGAGGATAAACTGGTTTTAGTAAAACAATGGTGGCACGACTACCGTTTTCATATATCGCAAGCCGCCAGGTCGCAAAAAGAGCTGGCCGCTTTGCTGGGTGAAAAGATATGTGATGAGAATTATTGTATCCTTCTAAAGAAAGCTGCATCCAAGGGGATGCCTTTCTTCGTAACCCCCTATTATGCATCGCTCCTTGATGCTTCCCAATGTCGCTTTGACGATTATGCGCTCCGCAGTTATGTTCTTTATTCCCGGGGTCTTGTCGACTCTTTCGGAAATATCCGTGCATGGGAGAAGGAGGATATCGCCCGTGCCGGTGAGCCCAATGCTGCGGGATGGATTGTCCCGGACTCACACAATATCCACCGTCGCTATCCTGACGTGGCGATTTTGATTCCGGACACATTAGGCCGGTCGTGTGGGGGGCTTTGCGCGTCCTGCCAAAGGATGTACGATTTCCAGAACAAGCACCTGAATTTTGAATTCCATGAACTGCTTCCATTGGAAAGCTGGCCGCAGAAACTACGGCGGCTGATGGATTATTTCGAGAAGGACACCCAGATCCGGGATATCCTCATTACTGGGGGTGACGCTTTGATGAGTCGCAACGAATCGCTTCGTAAAATCCTTAAGGCCGTCATTGATATGGCAGAAAGAAAACGGAAGGCAAACCGGTCTCGCCCGGATGGGGAGAAATTTGCAGAAATCCAACGCATCCGCCTGGGGACACGGCTTCCGGTTTATCTGCCCATGCGCATTGATGCAGGTCTTGTGATGATTCTCCGCGAAGCCAAAGCCGCTGGAGAGGAGGCAGGCATCAGCCAATTTATCATCCAGACTCATTTCCAAACCCCGCTGGAGGTGACCCCGGAATCGGAAGAGGCTTTGCGCAATCTCCAATCTGCTGGTTGGCGTATCAGCAACCAACTGGTATTCAATGTAGCGGCCTCACGTCGCGGACACACCGCAAAACTCAGAAAAGTACTCAAGAAGGCAGGGGTCGATAGCTATTATACTTTCACGGTAAAGGGTTTTGAGGAGAATCGGAACGTATATGTCCCCAACAGCCGCTCTGTTCAGGAATCAAAGGAAGAGAAGATATGGAACGAGACCACAGGTAGAAATGTGTTGAATCTGCCGGCCATCGGCAAGAGCATGACTTTCCAGCTCATCGGCATTGATACAGACGGCCGTCGCATTCTCCGTTTCGACCATGACCGCACACGCCTCCATAGTCCCGTCATAGACAGGATCGGGCTGGTTCATATCTTGGAGAACAAGTCGGTTGCGGCCTACCTTCGCCAATTGGAATCTCTCGGTGAAAATGTTGAGGAGTATGCCAGCATCTGGTCATATACCTGGGGTGAGACGGAAAAGCGTTCACCGATTTTCGAGTATCCGGAATTTCAGTTCCGCATCACGTCGCGAATGACGAACCTCAAGGATGTCTGAATGTCAGTTTGAAGTCCGCTGTCTTGCTTCCGGTGAAACCTTCCCATTTGAGATGGAGAGTTACCGCAGATCTGTCTTCAGGCGCGAGCTCATTCAGGTCAAATGCAATTAGCCCGTCGGCTACCCATCCTTCAGAGTCTCCCCGTGCGTCATGCCGCAGTTCATATCTATACTCTCCGTTCTCATACCCCAAATAAACCAGATTAACATAATGAATAGCCGTCATGCTGCACCTGTAGGTACGGATCCTAAGGGTAAGATAGCCGTCCTCTCCCACCGTGACCCAATCCCTTATAATTTCAATTTTGTCCTTGCCATATGCCTCATCATTCTCATCCCCCATATCGGGTACGGCCTTTTTCGTTCTGATTGAATCGACACAGAAGACCCTTACTTTATTTTCTGCGTCATCATCTAATACTGGCAAGAATTTAACAATGGCTCTTACCGTTTTGTGGTTGTAAAGGCCTGTGTTCAGATTCGTCGGGACAAGTTTTGTCGAATCGTCGAGCTGGAAGATGACCCCCGAAGCAAGATCCTCATAGGTTACAATAGCTGTCAAAAGCCTTTGTTGAATCGGTGCTTTCTCACAGGATACCAAAAAGGAGACTGCTGTTATTGAAAGGACCGCTACAGTAATAATTCTTGTTGTTTTCATGATCGTCATCCAATAGTAGTTATCTACTATTAATACTTTGACAGCCAAAATCTTGCATTGCAGCGTCTTTCCTGAAATCTCTCGGCGTCATTCCGTATTTCTTTCTGAAAGCGGTAGAGAAATGTGCGGGGCTGCTGAAGCCGACGGCGTACATAATTTCGGTTATGCTCAAATCTGTTTCCGCCAGCATCCGACCAAACAGTCTTTTTTTAATCGGAAGGGTCTTCTGTCAGACAAGGGGCTCAAAAAAAGAGTCTGGTTTCTGATGAAAGATTATTATGCAGAGGCATGGTATCGCGAAGAGGAATAATGGAAAAAACTCAGTAATTTTGCATGAGTAACCATTAGAAAAACCCTTATGCAGAATTTTGATTACATGACCCCCACGCGCCTGGTATTCGGCGAGAACGCAATTGAGAAGCTTCACGATGTAATGGCCGCCCTTGGAAAACGGGTGCTCCTTACCTATGGCGGAGGCAGCATCAAGAAAATCGGCCTGTACGACAAAGTGAAGGAGTTGCTGAAAGACTTCGAGATAACGGAACTGTCCGGCATCCAGCCCAATCCCAAATATGATCCCAGCGTGCTGGATGGGGTACGTCTCTGCAAGGAAAACGACATTGAGGTGATTCTCTCCGTGGGTGGCGGCAGTGTACTGGACTGCTCCAAGGCTATTGCGGCGGGTGCAAAATATGACGGCGCCCCGTGGGACCTCATCACCTATAAGGTGAAAGCCCAGGCAGCACTCCCTATCGTGGACATCCTCACCCTGGCCGCAACGGGCAGCGAATATGACTGCGGCGGCGTCATCTCACGCACCGAGACCAACGATAAGATTGGTTACATGGATCCGCTCCTGTTCCCGGTGTGCTCCTTCCTCGACCCCCGCTATACCTTCACCGTATCCAAGAAGCAGACTGCGGCCGGTTGTGCCGATGCCATGAACCACATTATCGAGCAGTACTTCTGCGAGGACTCCACGCTTCTGAATGACGGCTTCTGCGAGGCCGGTTTGAAGAGCCTGATGGTGAATGCACGCAAGTGCCTTGACAATCCCGAGGATTATACAGCCCGCGCCGAGATGATGTTCGCCTGCACGTTGGGCTGCAACGGCATCTATTCCCTCGGCAACAGCGAAAGCGGCTGGCCCTGCCACGGTATGGAGCATGCCCTAAGCGCCTATTACGACATCACGCACGGAGAGGGCCTGGCTATCCTCACCCCCCGCTGGATGCGCCATATCCTAAGTGACCACACCCTTGGGCGTTTCGTCAAATACGGTGTCAACGTGTTCGGAATTGATGCTTCCCTCCCCCAGTACGAGATTGCAGAGAAGGCCATTGACGCCACTTATGCATTCTTCGAGAGCATTCATATCCCGATGCACCTTCGCGAAGTGGGCATCGGCGAGGAACGCCTGGACGAGATGGCCCATCACATTGCGGTGAATGAAGGGTTGGAGAACGCATATGTTCCCCTGACGGAGAAAGATATCAAAGAAATCCTTGTGGCATCATTATAAATAGCTGGAATACCTTTCCCTGGTCTGGCCCGTTAGCCAAGTAATTTCATCAGCACCTTATCCGGTACGTCTCCACAGACAGTCCGGACAGTTTCTTTCAGGAATTCCAGCGATTCGGCGGGCGAAAGCGAGGACTTGAGTGTACGGGGCGTATAGCCGGGAAACGGGAAGTCCATCTCTTCAAACAGTGCCTCCGGAGAACAGAAACTACATCGCTGCCAGCCGCTATACTTGAGGTCTGCTCCGCGATACACCCGCGCAATGTCGCCGGTAATGATATGCGTCTGCATCTGGATTCTGGCGAGAAGGGCATCGGCGGCAGCCTTAGGCACACCCAGCAGTTTTCGCACTTCCGGAACAGAGACACTGCCATGCTCCTCCATATAATCCAGCACTTTCTGCTGGTCGGAAGTGGGTTTGTATTTGGGCAGGGAGCGCCTCCAGTTGATGATTTCCCGGTAAGCATCTACCGTTGCAAAGGCTGCTTTGCCTCCCCAGAGGAACTTCCCGTAGGCGATGTCTCCGCTTTGGATGCAAGCGATTTTCCAGTCCCAAGGCCCCAGATTCTCCTCCGTAAACCAGAGTTCTGGCCGGGTGTGCTCCTCGACGGAGAATCCAGGAATGGGATTGGAAAAGAAAGGAATAAGTTGATACGCCTTGATCAGGCGCAGCATCCCTTCCGCATCCTGGACGACAGGTGTGCGGACTTCACCTTTTATGCGAGTAATGCCCATGGCTTTAAAAACCAAAAATAGCAAAAAAAATTGTATAATTCCCCCAAATGCGCTATTTTTGTAACCCGTATTCAAGCATCTTTTTTATGAAATACGGGTTCGACAACGCTAAATATCTGAAAATCCAGTCAGAACACATCAAGCAGCGCATCGCCACCTTCGGCGACAAACTTTACATGGAATTCGGCGGCAAACTCTTCGACGACTATCATGCCAGCCGTGTCCTTCCTGGGTTTGAGCCGGACAGTAAACTGAAAATGTTGATGCAGATGAAGGACGACGCTGAGATTATCATTGTCATCAGCGCCGTGGACATCGAGAAAAACAAAGTACGCAGCGACCTGGGCATCACCTACGATGTGGACGTGCTCCGTCTGAGGGACGAATTCATCTCCCGCGGCCTCAACGTAAACAGCGTTGTCATCACCCACTATAACGGACAATCCAGCGCTATGGCCTACCGCAAGCGCCTGGAGAATATGAAAATCAAGGTCTATTACCACCACACCATTGAAGGCTACCCCCACAACGTGGCCCTGATCGATTCCGATGAAGGGTTCGGTAAGAACGACTATGTCAAGACCACCAAACCGCTGGTGGTGGTGACGGCGCCCGGTCCCGGCAGCGGAAAGATGGCCGTGTGCCTGAGCCAGCTTTACCAGGAGAACAAGCGAGGCATCAAGGCCGGTTATGCCAAATTCGAGACATTCCCCATTTGGAATCTGCCGCTGACCCATCCGCTGAATGTGGCCTACGAGGCCGCTACGGCCGATCTGGACGACGTAAACATGATCGACCCCTTCCATTTGGACGCCTACGGGGAAATGGCCGTGAATTACAACCGGGACGTAGAGATTTTCCCGGTGATGAACGCCTTGTTTGACGACATCTACGGCGTCACGCCCTACAAGTCCCCTACCGACATGGGCGTGAACATGATCGGCTACTGCATCAGCGATGACGAAGTATGCTGCGAAGCCTCCCGCCAGGAAGTCATCCGCCGCTACTATACCGCCCTGTGCAATTTTGCCGACGGAAAAGCCACCGAGGCCGAGGTGAACAAGATTGCCCTCCTGATGAAACGGGCCAAGATTACCACGGCCGACCGCAAGACCACGGTAGCGGCCCGGGAACGCCTGGAGCAGTGCGAGGTGGCCACTGCCGCCATCGAACTGGAAGACGGAACCATCCTCACGGCGGGCACCAGTTCCCTGCTGGGCCCCAGCGCCGCCTTGCTGCTGAACGCCCTCAAGCACCTGGCCGGCATCGCCCATAACGTAAAGCTGATCCCCCAGCAAATGATTGCCCCCATCCAGAGGACCAAGGTGAATTATCTGCACGGACACAACCCCCGCCTGCACACCGACGAAGTCCTGGTGGCCATATCCATGTTAAGCCTGATTGACGAAAACTGCAAACTGGCGCTGGAGCAGCTCCCGAACCTCTACGGAGCGCAAGTCCACTCCACTGTCATGCTCAGTGAAGTGGACCGCAAAACCCTGAAGAAACTGGGAATCGGCCTTACTTGCGACCCCGTCCGGAAAATCAAGATTCACCCGCGGGTAGAAGAAGAGCTGTAGTTACTACTGCATTTGTCGCAGCCGGACATCGATGCCGGGAAGGGCGCCGGGAACGGAGCTCAGGTCTGTCTGGCTGAAATGATACGGGATCAGGATCCGGGGCTTAATCACTTTGGCCGCCGCGATACACTGCTCCACTGTCATGGTGTAGGGCTGGTTCACCGGCAGGAAAGCGATGTCGATCTCCCTGAGGTCTGCCATTTCCGGCACATCTTCGGTGTCTCCCGCGATATAGATGCGGAGCCCGTCAAACGTGACTACATACCCGTTTCCGTTGCCCTGGGGGTGGAACATCTCCCGTCCGGGGGTGGTATTGTAGGCCGGGACGGCTTCCACGAGGATGTCTCCCGGGAGTTCGCGCGTCTGTCCGTTCCCGATGGCTTCTCCCTTGCCAATCTGGGCGCGGCTTTTCTCGTTCAGCAGCAGGAGAGTCCCCTCTCCGGTGAGCTGTTCGATGGCTTTTGCATCCAGGTGGTCTCCGTGCTCATGGGTGACCAGGATGGCCGATGCCTTGGGAAACTCCTTGCTGAAATCCGTGGGCTTGCCCAGGCCGGTGACAGGGTCGAACTGATAGGAATGACCCTGGAAACGGATCTCTACCGAGCCATGCTTGATGAGAGTGATTTCCAGGAGTTTCCCGTTTTTTGTAGCAAAGCGTTCCACCTCATATTTGGTCACTTCCCGGCCCTCGTCGGACCAGGCTATATAGCCGCCCAGCATGTTGAAGACCCGATATCCGGCCTCCTTGAGCTGGCGGGCGGCGTCGGCGCTGCGCCGGCCGCTGCGACAATAGACATACACAGGCTCTTCGGTATCGTAGGCGGCCTGTACCTGCTGGACAAAATCCTTGGCAAAATAGTCCAGGTTCACGGCACCGCGAAGGTGCCCGGCGGCGTATTCTTCCGCCGTCCGCACATCAATCAGGCGGATGGCCGGAGTGTTTTCAAGGGCGTCGGCAAAAGCCGCGGTGCTCCGGTCGTCCTCTTGGGCGCGGCAGCAAAGCAGTCCGAAAAGGGAGAAAGCCATGATGGGGAGAAGGATTTTTTTCATATGAGACGGTTTGTGGGTGTCAGTCTACCGGGCACTCCGCTTTGAGGGCGTAGCAGCGGTTGCGAAGGAAAACGGCCAGTTCTTTGTCGCTGAGCCCCGCTATTTCCTCTGCCGGAATGGGCTTGCCCATCCGCACATGCAGGTGACAGCCTTTCTTGTTCAGCATCTCGTGGGGCAGCCGGATGGTACGAAGCCTGGGATGGATGCGACCCAGCAGGTGGAATGTCCGGGAATTGGTACCGGAAAAATAGATGGGAATCACGGGAAGTCCCGACCGGCGGATGAGTTTCATCATGTTGTCGGCCCAGGGGCGGTCTTCGATGACGGGCTTGCCGTCCGGATTGGAGCGGAGTTCCCCTTTCTGGTAGGTGGAAACTTCTCCCGCGGGGAACAGCCCCAGGGGATTCCCTGCATTGATATGTCCCAGCGCCTCCCGGATACCAGAGATCGTGCGGGTGTCGCCGGAGGAGAGATTGTTCACGGGGATAAAGTTGTCATGGAGGCTGGGGATCAGGGCAAGCAGGAATGTGGTCAGGATCTTGTAATCCGGCCTTTTCCTGGCCACGACATCCGTGAGGATGAGTCCGTCGATGCTGCCGATGGGATGATTGGAGACAGTGATGAAGCCGCCCTCCCTGGGAATATAATCCAACTGGGCCGGGACCGTGTCGTAGCTGGCCCCGACCGCTTCGATAATCTTGGCGGCGAAATCCGGCCCTTTCAGGTGGGCGTACTTCGCATTGAGCCGGTTGATTTTTTCCAATTCCAGAAGAGAGTAGAGCAGGGAGGAAATGAGTTTTCCCCCTGCTCCTTTCAGTCTCAACTGTTTCTGAAGACCTTCGCGGTCCAGTATGTAATTCTGCATGGTTCAGTTTTTAGTATCGTAAAGATAAAGAATTTTTCTTTACAAATACGAAAGTGAACGCAGAAAAAGATACCATCCGACGTTTACTTCGAACGCAGCGACAGGGCGAATCCGCCCGAGCGGGCCATCCGGATGGTAAGTGAATCGTTGGCAGACAGTTCCATACGGGTAATCTCGTATGCCTGCGGGTTGGTCTCAAAGTCGGCCTCGGGGGCGTCGGTGTAGAGGATGGCCTCGTAGGTGACGCCGGGCGAGAGGAAGTCCAGATTCACCGTTACTTCCCGCTCGTGCTCGTCCGTGACACCGCCTACGTACCAGACATCGTGCGGCGTGGCTTTGGCCAGGTCACGGGCCGTCGCCTGCTCGCCCAGGGCATAGATGTAGCGGGTCGCATTGGTGATGCCGTCCTTCTTCCCGTCCGGAAGGGAGGCCGTGCTTTCGGCCGCCTTATTCAGGCTGGACAGTTTGGGATGGCGGGCCGTGACGATGTAGGCGCCCGGTTCGGCGGCCAGGTACAGACTCTTGTCCCAGTCAACGGCTACATCCTTGATAAACTGGAAGGCATCCATGAAGCGGGCATAGTTCTCCGGGAGGTCGGCCGCCATCTGGAGCGGGCTGTAGAAGGTGACATACAGGCCCAGTTGGTTGCAGATGGTGTGGCGCATCTTGCCGGTCTGACCGGGGGCCGTCACGGACATGTCGGTCTCGAAGATGCCTGGCGTGTAGTCCATCGGCCCGCCTTGCAGGCGGGTGAACGGCAGGATGGTGGTGTGGCCGGGATTAATGCCGGCGCGGTATTCGTTGCCCATGGCGCTCTCGTTGCCAATCATGTTGGGCCAGGTACGGCACAGCCCGGTGGGACGCACGGCCTCATGGGCATTGACCATGATGTGATGCTTAGCAGCCTCGGTCACGGCCAGGTGGTAGTGGTTGATCAGCGGCTGGCTGTAATGATGTTCGCCGTAGGGAATGATGTCGCCCACATAGCCACTCTTGACAGCGTTGTACCCATACTGGTCCATCAAGGTATAGGCCCGCTCCATGTGTCGCTCGTAATTCACGGTGGACGAGGAACTTTCGTGGTGCATCATCAGGCGAATCCCCTTCTGGTGCGCATAGGCGTTCAGCGCTGGCAGGTCAAAGTCCGGGTACGGGGTCACGAAGTCGAATACATAGTCTTTCTGGTGTCCGAACCAGTCTTCCCAGCCTTCGTTCCAGCCCTCGATGAGCAGGGCGTCGAAGCCGTTTTCGGCAGCAAAATCGATGTACCGGCGCACATTCTGGTTATTGGCGCCGTGCCGGCCGTGGGGCCGGGCCTTGGTGTAGTCGGTCACGCCCAGCTGCACGGACGGGTAATCATACGTGTAGGACCATTCGCTCTTGCCCGTTATCATCTCCCACCACACGCCCATGTATTTTACCGGATGGATCCAGCTCACATCTTCCAGGGCGCAAGGATCGTTCAGGTTCAGGATCAGACGGGAAGCGAGCACTTCTGTGGCTTTTTCGCACACCATCACGGTGCGCCAGGGGCTCTTGCAGGGGGCTTGCAGCCGGCCTTTCACGCCCTGGGCGTCCGGTGTGAGAGAGATGCGGAACACCAGGTTCCTGTCGTCCAGGTCCAGATTGGCGGTAGGATAGTCCAGCACCTGGGCCTCGTGGATGTTCAGATAGAGTCCTCCGTCGGTCTTCATCTGTAGGGAGGTTTGTACGCCGGTGTCGGAAAAACCCGTCTGTGAGGCGTTTCCAAGTCGCATGCCCTGGGAAATGCCACGGATTTCGGAGAGCCGGGACTCCGTGTAATTGTACTCCTGCGTGTCATAGTCTCCACTGATCCACCAGGCCGTGTGGTCTCCCGTCATCGCGAATTCCGTAAGTTCCTCGCCCACTTTGAAGTAAGTGAGCTTGTTCTCCAGGGGAAACTCGTAGCGGAAGCCCAGGCCGTCATCGTACAGCCTAAATCGGATGTCCATCGCCGTGCCGTCGTCCTTTTTCAGGTGCACCAGCATCTCGTTGTAGTGGTTGCGGATCTGCGCTTCCTCGCCCCAGACCGGTTCCCAGGTCTGGTCCTGCGTGCAGAACTCATTGTCGGCGGCATAGGCAAATCCCTGTTCCAGGTCTCCGCCTTCCAGCAGCCTGTAGCCCAGGCGCGAGGGTTTCACTACGTCCTCTCCCTTGAAAGAGAGCGCATAGACCGGAATGCCTGCATCCGTGAGGCCGAAACGGGCTTCCAGGCGGCCGTCCGGGCTCTGGAGCCGGGAAGTGAAACGGACATCGGCCAATGTACCATTCGCGGCACAGCCCGCAAGCAATAAGGCGGCAATTATGCTTAATCTTCTCATATTCAATCACTTATTTGAATACCCTGCCGCATGCTGACAGCAGGGTATTGGCGTAACTATTTGTTATTCTGGTTGTTACGTGAAAACTCCACGATGAGTGCGCTCTTGGGCAGCACGGAAACGCCGTCCTTCAGCACCATCTCTTCCCCCGTGAGCACGTCACGGCCGGTGACAGGGCCGGAAACAAACTCCCGGTAATGGTTCCAGTCCAGCGTGCGCGGTTCGGCCGTATTGTTGATGTATACAAAAACGGCATCCGTGTCTGTGTAGCGGAAGAAGGCGTAGGTGTTGTCGGTGATGTTCACCGCGCCCTCGTTCTTCCGGGACAGGAAATGGAGCGTTTCCCCTTCCTGGACAGCCTTGCAGCCCTTCCTCCAGCGGAAGAGCGTCCGGGCATAGTCGTGCAGCTCGGCGGCCGATGCATACATCTCCGAGGCCGATGCCCTCCCCTGTGCGGAGAACAGGTTGTCGGCGTCCCCTTCCCAGCCGCCCGGGAAGTCGATCCGCTTGGCGCCGTCGTGGCTGGGAACGTCCTTGCGCTCCAGGAACATCATCTCATCCCCATAATAAAGCTGCGGGATGCCGCGGAGGGTGCACAGCAGGGCAATGGCCAGTTTCATCCGGGCCGGATCCTGCCCCAGCACGTCTCCGGTGCGGGCATGGTCGTGGTTGGCAAAGAAGGTGAGCATATGGGACAAGTCCTGGTAGGCAAAATCCTGGGCCAGGACCGTGTAGATACGGGTCATGCCCTCGTCCCAGTTCACCTGGTCCTCGGTAAGCGCGCGCAGGAGGGCCTGCTGCAGCGGAAAGTCCATGATGGAAGGCAGATTGGAATTGAATCCGTTCTTGTTGGGATTGTCCTTCTGCCAGTAGGCTACCTGCGGGATGTTCATATCCCAGCACTCCCCTACGATGTTCATATCCGGATACTCTTCCAGCACAGCCTTGCACCACTGGCTCATCGGTTCCGGTTCATTGTACGGATAGGTATCTACGCGAAGACCGTCCAGGCCGGCGTATTCCACCCACCAGATGGCCCATTGCTGGAAGTATTTGAGCACAAAAGGATTGTCCAGGTTCATATCCGGCATGGAAGGCACAAACCAGCCGCTTTCCTGGCGTTCCCGGTCACGGACGGAGGCATGCGGATCCATGTATACGGAGAACAGGGCGTTCATCTGCATGTACGGATCGTTCACATGGTACCAGTCCTTAAAGGGCGGGTTATCCATCCACCAGTGTGCGGTGCCGCAGTGGTTGGTCACAATGTCCATGATCACCTTCAGGCCTTTCTCGTGTGCCTTGGCCACAAACGTCTTGTAGTGCTCGTTGTCGCCGAAACGGGGGTCGATGTGATAGTAGTCTGCGCAGGCATAGCCGTGATAACTCTCCTGCGGCTGGTTGTCCAGCAGCAGCGGGGTGCACCAGATGGCCGTGGCTCCCAGGTCCGCGATGTAATCCAGATGGTCGATGATCCCCTGGATGTCGCCGCCGTGGCGGGCCACCGCATCCTTCCGGTCCACCTTGTCCAGCGTGGCGGGCACCGTCCAGGGACGGGCGGAGCCGTCGAAGTACTCCCCTCCCTGCCAGGCCTCGTCATTGTCCCCGAAGGCCGACGCAAAGCGGTCTGGCATAATCAGGTAGATCATATCGGCCGTGGTGAAACTCTCGCGGGCGGCACTCCCCTTCTCCCGTTCCCGGATCAGGTACGGATACTTGAAGGACTTCCCGTCCCTGGAGAACACCAGATAATAGGTGTCCGCCGGGGCCTGGGCAGATACTTCCACATCCACGAAGAGGAAGTCGGGATGGTCGGCTTTGTGGATTTCCTTCACCTTGAGGCCGTTTCCGGGAATAGACACGTCGTAGGAGGCGATGTCCGGTCCCTGGATCAGGAGCTGGAGGTCCGTCTTCATGCCGGTCCACCAGCTCAGCGGTTCAACGCGGGTTACTTGGGAGGTCGCCTCTTCCACGTCGGCAGGATTCAGGGAATGGGGAGCCGAGCAGGCGGCGGAAAGGGCGACAGCTGCCATCAGAATAGTCTTTTTCATTTGTTGATTTTGGTTAATACCATGTAATCACCCGGGGCAAGCGTAATATTGTAGGGAGGCACAATGACTTCACCGGTGAACACGTTCTTGTATTCACCCTTCAAGTTGAGCGTCATGGTGACAGGGTCGGACTGCAGATTCAGGAAAGGCTCGGCCACCAGGTCGCCCTGCGGACGGTTGTCGTTGGCATCGGCCTTCACCTCAGCGGCTTCCTGCTTCACGGGAACGCCGAAGTTGGCCAGGACAATGACCATGTCGTCTTTCAGCTCGCGGTGGAAGGCCACCCAGCCATCCGGGGCTTCCCACCAGACCATCTGGCCGCCTCTTTCCCCGGCGGCCAGGGCGGGGTGGTCGTGCTTGAGGTCTGCCAGCGTCTTCCAGAAGGTGGTGTACTCGTTGGCACTCCAGTCGGTAATGGGGTCTTTCTCAAAGAATTCCAGTCGGCGGGAAAGTCCAATCTCCTGGCCCGTGTAGATGAGCGGCTGGGAGTTCGGGAGGGTGAAGCAGAGCACGGCGCAGGCATTGGCCGCAGCGCCTTCACGCTCGAACTCGGTACCCGACCAGGAATTCTCGTCGTGGTTGGAGGTGAAGGTAAGCCGATATGCCTCCTTGGGAAAACGGGCGGCATCACGGGTCACGTAGTCCTTCAGGTCCTGCACGCCCTTGCTGCCCTGGGCCAGGCTGTTAAGCAGGTGATGCAGCTCCCAGGCGTAGTTGGCGTCGAAAGTCTCCAGCGGGTCTGCCAGGTTCTCGCGTTCGGCCTCGGCCAGCAGGTAAATCTCCGGATAGTCGGCATTCATCCTGGGCAGGATGCCTTTCCAGAAGTCGGCAGGCACTTCCCCTGCTGCGTCGCAGCGGAAACCGTCCACGCCCTTTTCCAGCCAGAAACGCATGGCATCGTCCTGGGCCCACCAGACTTCCTGGTTCTCATAGTTCAGGGAGCGGGTGTCGGTCCAGTCGTATTCCCAGATGGCGTTGCCCTCGGCGTCGCGCTCGTAGAAATCGGCCGGTTTTTCGCTCATCCACACATGGTCCGGGGCGGTCTGGTTGGCCACCCAGTCCAGGATTACCTTGAAGCCCATGGAATGGGCTGCCTTGAGCAGCTGCTCGAAGTCTTCCATGGTGCCGAATTCGGGGTTCACTTTCTTGTAGTCGGAAATGGCGTAATAAGAGCCCAGGGTGCCCTTCCGGCCTTCAACGCCAATCTCATACATGGGCATCAGCCAGAGGATGTCCACCCCCAGTTCCTTCAGACGCGGAAGCTGGGCTTCCACCCCCTTGAAAGTGCCTTCCGGCGAGAACTGGCGGATGTTTACTTCGTATATTACAGAGTTGTAGGTCCATTCGGGATGGAATGCGGGGGTTTCTGCCTGTTTCTTGCAGGAAACCAGTGCCAGCAGCATGGCTGCGGCCGTTAAAACTCGTTTCATATGGTCAGTCTTTAAATGCGTTCATGATTTCGGAGGGGCTTCCGTCGCTGTTGAAAGCCCCCTGATTGTAGGCGCCCCAGGTGCCCTGTTTGGTGCCTGTGAGGCGCGTGAGTTCGTCAGCCAGGCCATAGACGGCCGGCTTCCAGTTCCCGTACACTTCCGGTTCCCAGTAGAAGATGCCCTTGCATCCGTCTATCTTCCGCAACTCCGTCATGAAAGCCTGGAGCACGGAAGCGGCGTCGCTCTTGGAGGGCATCACACCCACCTCTGAGACAAAGACGGGAATCTTGAATGTGTCGTACAGGGCTTTGATGCGGGAAAGGGCCTGCTGGTTGTACTGGGTGGCCGACATCTTGCTTTCTGCCTGCGGGTAGTGGCTTAGGGCGATGGCGTCGAACTTGCCGCCCTCTGCTTTTATCTGCTGGAACCACCAGGCGTTGTCTTCGTAGGCATTGTTCAGGTGCGGCATCACCAGGGCATCGGGGAAGATGGCCTTGGCGGCGTCGTAGCCGGCGTTGTACAGGGAGGCGAAGTGTTTGCGGCCGTCAGGGATGTTACCAGACCCGGTCCACAGCTGTCCCGCGGGCCAGAGCATGCCGTTGCGGGTTTCGTTGCCCACCTGGATCCAGGCCGGAGAAACACCCGCTTCTTTCAGTGCCTGAAGCACTTCCGTAGTGTGGCTTGCCACATGGCTGCACATCTTGTCCAGCTTGTCCTTGTCCCCTGCCCAGGCCGACGGAATCACCTGCCGGGAAGGGTCGGCGAAGAAGTCGCTGTAGTGGAAGTCTACCATCAGGGCCATTCCGGCGTCCTTGACTCTTTTGGCCAGCCCTAGCATATCGTCCTTGCCACTCCATCCATTGTAAGGGTCTACCCACACGCGGAGCCGGATGGCATTGATGCCACAGTCTTTCAGTACAGCCAGGAGGTCTGCCTGGGTCCCGTCGGCCTTCCTGAAGGTTTTCCCGTCATGCTCCATCTCGGAGAGCCAGCTGATGTCCGCGCCCTTGGCGAAGGAAGGGGTGGCTACTTCCGGCCTTGCGGGTTCCGGATTGGGATCCGGAACCGGTGTCTGTCCGCAGGCAAGCAGTACAGCTGGAAGCATCAGATAAAGAAGATGTTTGTTCATTGTTAGATTACTACAGTTCAAACACAACAGAAGAATGGGCTCCCAGGGTGAGCTCGTTCCCGGAGGTGGTGGCGCTGCCCAGCAAGGCTACGGGTTTTGCCATGGAGTCGGAAACGGTGACGGTCTTTTCCGCACCGGCGCCGTTGTGGATTACCAGCAGTTTCTGTGCCCCTGTGCTCATGTACCAGGAGGCGATGGTAGAGCCACTGATGGAACTCTGAGTCATTTCGCCCTCGGCCAGGGCAGGATAGGTGTTTCTCAGGCGGCTCCAGCTCTGGTAGAATGTGAGCAGGCTGTTTTCGTCCTCCAGCTGTGCTTCAACGGAGATGCCGGCCTTGAGCATACTGTTGTCCACCTTGTTGTTCACGCCTTTCTTGGCACATTCTTTCCCGGCCTTGTCCCAGAGAATTGGCGTGCGGACATACTCGTCGCCGCCGCTCTTGGTGCCCCAGTAGCCCAGTTCCTCGCCCTGATAGATAAAGGGCTTGCCGGGTGAGGTAAGCAGCATGGCCGCCGCCTGCTTTTCCTTGGCCAGATCTTTGCCCAGCTCGCCGGCAGCACGGTCCTGGTCGTGGTTGGTCATATGGAAGGACGTGATGGCGGCCGGGGCGGTGCTTCCGCGCTGGGCGGCATGGTCCGCGATAAAGCTCATCACGGCGCTCGCATAACCGCTTGCGGTTCCGTTCACGGCATTCTTCAACTTGCCCCAGTAGTCGAATTCAAAGCAGGAAGGAAGGCCCTGGTAGTATTTGGTCTCTTCGCCGTGTCCGTTGTACCAGGCCTCTCCCACCATGAAGATATCGTCGGCATGGCCGGCGGCCTTGTAGGCGGCATTGACGGCCTTGTACCACTCGCTCAGGAAACGGACGTTGGCCCTGGCCTGCGCCTGATAGACCCACACGACGGCATCCAGACGGAAACCGTCCACACCCATGTTCACCCATTTTGTGGCGGCCTCTACCGTGGCTTTGAATGCGGGCGATTTTTCACATTCCGTGTATTTGCCATAGTTCAGGTCGGGCATGGATTCTGCGAAACTGGCCAGGTAGTAGGTCGTGGCGCCGAAGACGATATCCTGGGCGTCGGAGGTGGTCAGGGACAGGGGCTCCCCGAAAGTGACGACATTGTTGCCGCCTTTCGCTCCGAACTTGGTGCCGTCCGGCCAGGAGTTTCCGCTCACGGTGCGCACCAGGAACCCCCAGGGCGTGTCGATATCGGCCGTCACCTCATAGGTATTGTCGGCCGTCTTTTCCATCGGGTACTCCTGGGCGGGATTGCCGGCATAGATCCACAGTGCTGGATTGGAGACGCTGCCGGTCACAGGACCGTCTGTCTGGGTCACGGTGACCTTGGACGGCTTTCCGCCGCTGGTCTGTACCTTGAAGTGCAGCCGGCCTTTGTAGCCGATTTCCCCGTCGCCCAGGGAATGCCAGTTCCCCATGCCGATCGAGGTCCCTCCCCCGTAGTTGTCTATCTTTCCGGAAGAGGCTTCGGCTGAATAGTTCTTGGACAGGACATAATAGTCCCTGTAGGGGCTTCCGGCAGGGTCTGCCTTGACACTTTTGAACCAGGGATGGTTGGACCCGCTGTGATTCAGGACAAAGTCCATGTAAATTTTGATGCCTTTTTCGTGGGCTTTGTCTATCAGGGATTTGAAATCGGCTTCCGTGCCGAAGGCCGGGTTCAGCGCATTGTAGTCGTTCACGTCGTATCCGTGATAGGAACTCGTGGGATGCGCGGGTGAAAGCCACAGGGCCGTTACGCCCAGGGCGTCCAAATAGTCCAGCTTGGAGGTGATGCCGTTGAAGTCCCCCACCCCGTCACCATCGCTGTCGGCAAAGGAATATACCAGCAGCTGATAGGTGGTGGAAGAGCGCTTGTTGCCGTCAAAGGCAGCCGGAGAAGGCACCAGGGTATGGTTCCCGGATTCTTCCTGGGTAACGCTCACGGAGAACTGCTGCTCCTTGGATCCCTCCTTGTTCCCGATGACCAGGATGTTGGCCGAACGGACCACCTCCTCCGTGTTGGCCGATGCCGTAACGGAGATGGAGGCGTTGCCGCTGCCGGAGGTCTTGTCCAAATGGATCCACTCCCCGGCGGGAGTGGCGGTCCAGCTGCCGTTGGTGCTCACGGTGACCAGTTTGACGGATGAATCCTCCGCCTTGAAGGACAGGGATGCGGGGGTTACGGAGAAGGTGAGCTCTTCTTCCTGGGGCTTGGGCTCCTGGCAGGCGGCAAAGACCAGCACTGCGGCAAGGGCCATAGAAAGGAATCTTTTCATGGCGCGTCGTTATCAATTGGCAGACGGGAGTCCGGTCAGGGGCTCCCGTCCGAAAGAACATTACTTCTGCTTCATGGAGCAGTAGGCCTTTCCGTCACACCAGGCGTACAGGGAGATGTCGTACGTGCCGGCCTCGACGGTGAGGTTGCCGCCATTCTGGCACAGGCCTTCTTCGGCAGCGCCCCAGTTGATGGCCCAATCGTCATTGGCACGGAACTTCATCTCGCCGGCCGACAAGGTCACGGAAGCTTCCCAGGCACCGGTTTCGGCGTTATAGGTCATATCCGTGTCGGCATCCCAGCCACCGGCCTGGGCAGGTCCCACGATGCCGATGGACTTGATGGGCGTGAGCGTATAGGTCATCGTGGTCAGGTCCACCTCTATCATGTAGTAGGAGGCTTCCGGAGCCGGGCAGTTGGAGCCGCCGTTGTCGGCAATCTTGCCTTCGCCGTCAAACTCCCAGTCGCCATCCCAGTTGTCCTCGTTGGGCTTGAACTTGAATTCCTGGCTCAGGTAGCCGAAGCCCTTGTACTTGCCGGTGTTCACACCACCTTCCTGACTGCTCCTGAGGGCATAGCAGGTGCTCCAGCCGGTATCTCCGCCGATGGCGTAGATATAGTCACCGAAGCCGGTGGGCTGAGGCTGCTCGCCTTCGCCCGTGATGGAACCGGTGCCGGCATTGAAGTCCAGGGTAATCACCTGGTTCTGCAGCACGCTCACACGGGTCTGGTCGCCCTGGCCTTCATCATCGCCACGGTAGTCGATCTTGTCGTCCAGGATGATGAACTCACGGGTCCACCAGTCAGAATTGGAGATGGCGGATTCCACATACATACGCAGTTCGCCGCCAGCCTGGGCCGTAATCTTCAGCTGCTTGCCGTCGGCCTTGAAGAGGGCCTCGTCCATAGCGGTGTTATAACCACCGAAGCAGGGACCGATACCGTAGACACGGGCGGGTTCCACATGCACGATGCTGCGCTTGAGGTCCACATGTACCAGATAGAAGCCGCTTTCGGTCACGGTGCAGTTGCCGCCGCTCTCCACAAAGCCTTCATTGGTATCCAGGCCCCAGAAATCACCGTTCCAGGCACGCTGGCTGCAGAACTTGAAGCCTTCGTTGGCGGTGAAGTAACGCACTGTCCAGAACTGGGCTTCAGACTTGTTGCAGCCGTCGCCCCAGTCGGGCTGATACACCACGGGAACCATCTCCACCACACCGTCGGAATTCCAGTCCCAGCCGCCGAATTCGGAGCCGATCATGTACAGGTGCTCGGGGAAGTTGACGGCGCTGATCACCACTTCCTTGGTGGCAGGGGTGAACTGCACCTTGTAGTCGCCTTCGGCGAGCTTGATGTCGGAACCGGGCTGCGTTGCGGTGAACGGGACGCCTATCTGAGGCTCGAAGCCGGCCTCGACGCCATAGGTGTTCTCATCGGCCCAGGAGTAGTCGTAACGGATCTTAAAGCCTCCGTTGATTTTCACCACTTCGCTGGTCCACACGCCGTTGTTCTCCTTGAGAGCGAAGTCGGTGTTCCATTCGGTGCCGTTGATCATACCAATCAGGGTGTAAGCGGCCACGTGCTCTTCGATGAGGATGGTCTGCGCTGCATAGTCGTAGGTGACGTCAAACAGGCCGTCCTTGCCAATCTGGATATTCTTGTCCTTGGCCTCGAAAGCCTTGCCCAGCTCGGGCTTGTAAACACCGTAAGGATTGTCGGCGCTGATGGTGCTGGTGGAGTTCTCCTCGGGACCACCTACGCTCTTGGCCCAGTCGTGGTCGGCGCGGATCTTGAACTCGTCGGAAGCCGTCACTTTCACGCTGCGAATCATCCAGATGTCGCCGGAGGTGTTGGTCATGTCGAAGTCGGTGTCCCAGGAGGTTCCGTTCAGGGTGCCGATCAGGGACCACATCTTAGGCTTCTCCACGGGTGCCGGAGGTTCGGGCTGGTCTACAGCCACGGACACGATGATTTTACCGGTAGCATTCTCGGGATCCAGGATGAAGTCGTACACGCCGTCTTCAGCAAGGACGATGTTGGCACCATCCTGTCCGAGGGCGAATTCCTCACCCAGGGTGTAAGAGCTGACGCCCTCGGCATAACCGAAGTTTACGGCCCAGTCGGCGTCCTTGCGGAACTTCCACTCGTCACCGGCATTCAGGGCGACTGCCTTGGCCACATGGAGGGTACCGTTGGTGACCATTTCCACGTCGCCGCCCCAGCTGTTGAAGGAACCGATCACGCTCCAGGGGCTGACGTCCTTATAAGCGGCATACGGGTCGATGGTGATGGCCTGGGTCTTGATAATCTTGGCCGTGGCATTTTCGGGATCCAGGAACAGGTCATAGGCACCGTCCTCTGCAATCACGATGTTGGCGCCGTCCTGGCCCACAGAGAATTCCTCGTCAAGGGTGTAGGAACTTACGCCGTCGGCATAGCCGTAGTTCACGGCCCAGTCGGCGTCCTTGCGGAACTTGAATTCGTCGCCGGCAGCCAGGGTTACGTTCTTGGCCACATGGAGGGTACCGTTGGTAACCATTTCCACATCTCCAGCCCAGCTGTTGAACGAACCGATTACGCTCCAGGGGCTCACATCCTTGTAAGCGGCATACGGGTCTTCCTGCTGTGCGACGGAGCTGATGATGCGTGCCGTACCTGCGGCATCGTCCAGGATGAAGTCGTACAAACCGTCTTCGGCAATCACGATATTGGCGCCGTCCTGGCCCAGGGAGAAGTCTTCACCCAGGGTGTAGGAGCTTACGCCGTCGGCATAACCGAAGTTCACGGTCCAGTCGGCATCCTTGCGGAACTTGACCTCGTCACCGGCAGCAAGCTGGACGGCCTTGGCCACATGGAGGGTACCGTTGGTCCACATCTCATAGTCGTCTGCCCATCCGTTGAACGAACCGATCAGGCTCCAAGGGCTCTTTTCGGTGTAACGGCCATAAGGGTCTCCGGTAGGAAGGTATACTTCGTATGCGGGGATGGAGATTTTTCCGTCAGAGTCGATATAGCCGTTGCGGCCATTGTCACGGGCTTGCTCCTGCATGGAAGCGCGGATAACCATTTCCAGAGATACGGTTGTCCCTTCAGGGTACCCCATGGCCATCAGGGCCTTGCTGAGGTTGGTGGTGGAAATGGAGATGACGTTTCCTTTTACAGTGGATGCAATGCTTTCGTTGACGGAACTCCCATTGAGGGAAGTGATGACCAGCCAGTGGTTCAGCCCCATCTCGGTATTGAAGTTCTGGTTGGTGGATCCAGGAGTAAAGGTGACGGTGAGGCCGTCGTCCGTCATCAGGTATTCATTGATGACGGGGGCGGTAGCCTTGGATGCATCAAACACCGCCAACTGCTCCTCTACGCAGGATACGGCAACGAGTGCCAGAATGCCTGCAGATAATATGGATAGTATTTTCTTCATAAGGCAATTGACTATTAATATCCGGCATTCTGTTCCAGGTTGGAGTTGGCCAGACGATCACTGTCGGGGATCGGGAACAGCGTGCGGAAGGATTCCACATCCTTTCCGTCTTTTACTTCGCCCTTCCACTGCCAGGTATATCCGGAGGTGAATTTACCAAAGCGGATAAGGTCGCTCCGGCGCCAGCACTCCTGATAGAGTTCACGGGCGCGCTCGTCCAGGATTTCGTCCAGCGAGAGGGTGGATACAGGAGAGAGTCCGGCGCGCTGACGCACCTGGTTGAAAGCGGTCAGTCCGTCGATGCTGGCACCGTGTGCCTGGCATTCTGCAGCCATCAGCAGCACGTCGGCATAACGCATCAGCGGGAAGTCCGTATCAACGAAACCGGCTTCCTTTCCATAGCTGCCGTCACTGGTGCGGTTGCGGAATTTCATGAAGGCATATCCGTTGGAGAATTCGCCGATATCGTCAATGTCGGCCTGCTGGGTCTCCGTATAGAAGAGCTTGCGGGCGTCGTCGTCGGAGAATTTGTTGTAGAACTCAGGAGTCATTCTCAGACCGCCCCAGCCGGAAGAGATACCCATGACATCCGGATCCATCTGTCCGCCGGTAGAGGCGAAGATCAGGTAGTTGGTGCAGCCATAGCTCTGGGTATACAGGCCGTCCTGCTGGATGGCGAAAATAATCTCGTCCGTGCACTTGTCGTTGTCGGCCAGGAAGAGTTCCTGATAAGCCGGGTATACACCGGAAGAAGTGGTGTGCAGGCTGTAGCCGTCGCCCATGAGGCTTTTCAGTACATCGGCGCATTCATTCCAGCGGGCTGTACCCGTGTACACTTCTGCATTCAGGTACAGTTTGGCCAGCAGGAACTTGGCGGCGCCCATGCCCACATGGCCGGCTGCGACGCCGGTACGTCCGGGAAGGTTGTTGCCGCTGATGATGCTCTTTAGCTCAGTTTCCAGCCATTCGAACAGGGCTGCGCGGGAAATCTGAGAGGGAGGTACACCGACTACATCCTCGTCTGTGGCGAAAGGAACATTCCCGAAGCAGTCCAGAGCATGGTAATAGGCGATGGCGCGCAGCACGCGGGCTTCGTCCACGTATCTGGATACGGTCGCAGCGTCCATGTTGTCCAGCTTCGCAACTTCGCGGATGAACTCGTTGGCGGCACCGACCACCATGAAGATACGGGAGTAGAATGCATAGATGAAGGTGTCGTCGGTGGTCCAGTTCATGTAGTGGAAGTTCTTGATGGTCTGGTCGTTCCATCCGCAGACACTTTCATCGGTAGTGAGTTCCTGGTGATGGTACAGACCGCGGATATATTGGGAAGCACCGCCGTCCAGACCGGAGATGGAAGGATCTCCGTTGGGACCATAGTAACCGGAAGTGGCAAAGCCGAGATACACACCGGAAATATAGGAATCAAGGGCAGCCTGCGAGGTGAGCACCTTGTCCACGGTATTGGCGTTGGGGTCGATGGGCGTTACATTCAGATCACCCACGCAGGCAGTCATCACTGCAGAGGCAGCAAGGATACCAAGGATATTTTTGATGGTTTTCATTTTCGTAACGCAGATTAGAAGTTAAACTTGACACCCACCACATAGGTTCTCGGACGCGGATAAACCGTTCCGTCGACGCCGCCGTACACTTCGGGGTCGATGCCCGTGTATCTGGTGAGGGTGCAGATGTTCTGGACCGTACCGTAAATGTTGAGGGAACCGTAGCGTTCACCGTCCTTGAACAGTTTCGGGAAAGTGTAGCCCAGGGTGAAGTTGTCCAGTTTCAGGAAGGAACCGTCCTGCAGATAGTAGTCGGACAGGTACTGAGCCTGGGTAAACATGGACTTGGGAGCGCTGGAAACGCGGTTGCTGACGAACTGGTTGGTCCACAGGTCGGCCAGCATTTCCGTATCGGATGCGACATTGTTATACACCCAGTTTCCGATGGAGGCATGGCCGGAGAGGGCCGCCGTCCAGTTCTTGTAGCTGAAGTTGGTGTTGAAGCCGAAGGTGTAGTCGGCGTCGGCGTGATGTCCCATGTATTTGTCATCGGCATTGATCTGCCCGTCTTTGTTTCGGTCTACATAAACGCCGTTGATCGGATTGCCGTTGTTGTCATAAACCTGCTGATAGAGGTAGAAGGTCTTCATGGGATATCCTACCTGAACCAGGCGGACATTGTTGCCGGTACCGCCGGAGATGCCGCCCTGCTCGATGCCGGCTGCATTCTCGTCAGAAGCGGTAAGCTTGGTGACGGTATTCTGATTGTAAGCCATGTTCACACCGAATGTCCAGCTGACGTCACGGGTCTCAATCAGGACGGAGTTCAGGTCTACCTCAATACCCTTGTTGGTCATGGAGCCGATGTTGGTGTTCTGGTAGTTGGTCAGGTTGGACAGGCCGGGAACCGGAATCCAGTTGAGAATGTCGCGGGTGTCGCGCTTATAGACATCGACACTGGCAGTGATACGGTCTTTCCAGAAGCCGAAATCCATACCGGCGTTGTAGGTGGTGGTAGTCTCCCACTTCAGGTTGGCACTGTAACCGAGGGCCACGATCGGAGCGGTATAATTCTCACCGTTCACGAAATAGTAGGAGCCGGGCGTGCTGATGGAAAGGAACTGGGCGAAGGTATCGTAGTAACCGCCCACTTCCTGCTGACCGGTTTCACCCCAGGACAGACGGAGCTTGAGGGTGGAGATAGGGTCGAAGTTCTTGAGGAAGTTCTCGTTCTTGATGTTCCAGCCCAATGCGACAGACGGGAAGATACCCCACTTGTTGTTTTGGAACCGGGACGTACCGTCGGCACGGACCGTAGCCGTGATCAGGTATTTGTCGGCAAAGCTGTAATTGGCACGACCGAAGAAGGAGATGAGATAGAGTTCGCCTTTCCCCTCATGGTTGGTCATTTCCAGCTGGTCGGACAGACGCACCTTGTAATTGTGGTCGTTGCTCCAGAAGTGCTGCCAGGAATAACCGGCCATCACGTCCACGAAATGCTTGCCCAGGTTCTTGCTATAGTCGGCGTAGAACTCCAGGGTGGTGTTCCGGCGGACATAGTCATAGTCTTCGCGGGAACCGCCGCCGGATTCCAATGTGCTGTGGATGGAGGATTCAGAGCCCTGTTCCTGGATCTTGAAGCCATCGGACTTGGCGGTGTCGATACCCAGGTTCAGGTTCAGACGGAGGTCTTCAAAGCCATGAACCTTGTAGTCGAACTGCGAGTTGCCGATAAAGCGCCAGGTGGATGCATAATCCCGGGTGGCATTCAGGAGAGCCACAGGGTTCAGGGTTGCCATGGTGTTGGGGTTGCCTGCGGCGTCGTACCAGGTGGTATAGCCGTTGATCCCGTTGGCATCATACACCGGCTTGGTGGGGTCGTAGTGGTTGGCGGCACCGATCGCGCCACCGTTGGCGTAATTGTTAAGGGTGTAGGACCCCTTCCCGTTCAGGTTCACGGTCAGGTGGTTGTCGAAGAAGGAGGGAGCCAGGTTCATGGACAGGGTGAGACGGTCCATGCTGGAACCTTTCAAGGTACCGTTCTGCACGGTCAGGCCGCCGGAAACGCGGTAGGGCAGCCAGGAACCGGCCTTGCCGTTCACACTCAGGTTGGCATCCACGGACGGGGCGATGCGGTAAATCTCACGCTGCCAGTCCGTATTGGCATTGCCAAGGGCGGCTTCAGCGGCCGAATTGGGGCCGTAGAAATCCTGGATGAGGGAACGGATTCCCTTGGCGTCCAGCAGGCTGTTGTACCGGGAGATGGTGTTCACGGAAGCGGCTACATCGGCCGACACGTGCGGAGTGCCCGTCGCCGTCTTGGAACCCTTCTTGGTCGTAATGACGATCACACCGTTGGAGGCGCGGGAACCGTAGATGGCGGTTGCAGAAGCATCCTTGAGCACGGAGAAGCTCTCGATGTCGTCCGGATTGATGGAAGAGAGCGGGTCTGAAAGGCCGCCTACGCCATCGTTGGAGACCGGGAGACCGTCAATCACATACAAAGGCGTGTTGGCGCTGTCGGTGATGGAGGAGCCGCCACGGATACGGACGGTGGCGCCGGAACCCGGCATACCGGAACCGGCGGTTACCACCACACCGGCGCTTTTACCCCGCATGAGGTCGGCCGGAGAGGTGATGACACCCTTGTTGATTTCGTCGGCCTTCACAGTAGAGACAGAACCGGTAAGGTCACTCTTCTTCACGGTACCGTAACCGATCACCACCACGTCGTCCAGGAACTCGGCGTCCTCGACCAGGGTGATGGTGGCAGGAACGGCAGATGCCGTAAAGGTTTGTGTGGCATAGCCGATGCAGCTGATCTCGATCACTGCATTGGCGCTTGAAACGGTAAGGACGTAGTCGCCGTCGAGCCCGGTGGACGTTCCGTTGGACGTCCCCTGCTCCACCACCGCGGCGCCGATCACCGGCCCCATGGCGTCTACCACTACGCCTTTAACCTGGTATCCGCCTTGGGCGAATACGGTTGCGCAGGCTGCGAAGAGCACTGCGATTGCGGTTAAAATCCTTTTCATTTAGCGTGTAGTTTGTTAATATATAAGAATTTATTTGGTTTTTTTGGTATTTATAAAGTAAACGCAGCAGGCGCCCATCACCAGGTAAATGCCTGCCATCAGGAGCATAGCCGGCTGGCTGTCCCCCACCAGGCGCAGCACTGCACCGCCCGTTGCAGCTGCCACAATCTGCGGCAGGCAGATGGTGCAATTGAACAGGCCCAGGTAGCTGCCCATATAGGGGCTGCCTTCCAGCGCATTGGTGAGCAGGGAGAACGGCAGGGCCAGCATGGCGGCCCAGGCAAAGCCGATGAGGAAGTAGCTCACGAACAGGGCGTACTGGTTGTGGATGAACATCACGGAGGCAAAGCCCAGGGCTCCTATCAGGAGGCTCACCACATAGGCCGTACGGATGTTCTTGAAACGCGGGATGATGGTGGCCCAGAGGATGGAGCCCACGGCCTGGACGGCGAATAGAACTCCAACCCAGTTGCCTGCGGCCTGGTATTCAGCCGATGCGGTAGCACCTTCCACGCCGGCATCCACGCCCCAGCAGGTAAGAGCGATGGCACCGTTGGTGTAGTTCCACATATACAGGAAGGCGGCCCAGCAGAAGAACTGCACCAGGCCCACCGTCCAGAAGGTCTCAGGAGCCTTCTTCAGGAGGGAAAGCAGGCCCTCCCCTTTCTTCTCCTCCTTGGCCTGCAGGTCGATGCCGTGGAATTCGGCATACTCCTTGGGCGGCATTTCCTTTACCTTGAAGAAGGTATAGAGGACACAGAGGATGAGGATGGCTGCACCGGTGTAAAAGGAGAACTTCACACTGTCGGGAATCTCGCCCAGTCCGGCTTCGTTGGCAATGCCAATCCAAGTGAAGAAAATGGGGAAAATGTATCCCATCAGGGAACCGGCGTTGCACAGGAAACTCTGGATGGAGTAGGCCGTTGTCTTCTGCTCCTCGTTCACCATATCCCCCACCATCATCTTGAAGGGCTGCATGGCCACGTTGATGGAGGTGTCCAGGAAAATCAGGGAGAACAGGCCGAACCACATGGCCATGTTAAGGCCCAGGAACACCCGGGTGCTGAAGTGCAGGCTGCCGGCGTTGGGCAGGAAGATCATTACCAGCACGGCGATGATGGCACCTACAAGCAGATAGGGTTTTCTGCGACCCATCTTGCACCAGGTGCGGTCGCTGTACTTGCCGATGAGCGGCTGCACGATCATTCCCATCAGCGGAGGAAGAATCCAGAAGAAAGAGAGGGTGTGCGGATCGGCGCCCAACGTAGCGAAGATCCGGCTGATGTTTGCGCTCTGGAGGGCGTAGGCAATCTGCACTCCGAAGAATCCGAAGCTGAGATTGAACATTTCCCAAAAACCTAGATTGCGTTTAGTGGACATTGTATTTAGTGTTTTTTCTACGCAGTTAACAAAGCAAAAATAAATCTTTTTACATTAAATAAATCGCGCGCGGGAATGAACGGGCGGTTTGGTGCGACGAAAGGATAGAATCACCGGACGAATGGATTGCCATATTTGCTCGTTTGCGGAAAATGAACTACATTTGGAAAGCCAATCCGCCTATGGAAAACATCCGCGCATCCTTCATCGTCCACCTGATGGCCCTGCTGCATGCAGTGGTTACCCTTACGTGCATGTTTCTGGGCATCAACGACTCCCTGCTGCTCACCCTCCTGACGATGACCATGACGGTACTGCTGTGCCTCAAGAAACAGCTGTCGGCCGAATTTGCCGCCATCGTTATTGTGATGGTGAATGTGCTGGGCTTCCTGATGGGCACCTTCGGGGCAGACCTGCTGGGACTGTTTATCCATAACGAAATGGTGGTGCGGGCCCTGGCCACCTTCGTCACCACGGAATTGCTTGGCTGGGGCGTGCTGCTCTTCGTGCACCTTTTCCCCAGCCGCGTTGGAGCCCGGGGGGAATGGAACAGCAACATCGGTTGGATGGTGGCGGCCGTCACCATCGTCTTCATGCTTCGGGTGGGTCTGGATATGCTGCTGGCATCGGCCCAGCCGGGCATTGAGACCATCCAGGGCATTATGGAAGTGAGCGCTTTCTGTCTGATATTCGTGCTGTATTTTGCCGCCCGGATGCGCAGCCAGACAGATATCGAAAGAGAAAAGACGCATCAGGCCGAATTCCGCTATATGGCTCTCAAGCAGCAGGTAAACCCTCATTTCCTGTTCAATTCGCTCAATGTACTGGACGCCCTGGTGCAGGAAAGTTCCCGGGAAGACGCCAGCCGTTACGTGCACAAGCTGGCGGGTATGTACCGTTATATGCTCCAGCACGAGGGTGAGAGCCTGGTGCGCCTGTCGGAAGAAATGGAATTCACCCGGATGTACGTGGAATTGATGCTGGTCCGCTTCCCCAAAGGCTTGGAAGTCATCATCAACGTTCCGGAGGAAGACCTTCAGTTCCACGTGGTTCCATGCGCCGTTCAACTCTTGGTGGAGAATGCCACCAAGCACAACGCCATCTCGGAGGAAAACCCTCTTGTCGTAGACATCGTTTCGGATGCCAGTACCCGCACCATCCGCGTAAGCAACAACCGCATCCCGCGCCTCTCCCCTTCCCACTCCACTGGCCTGGGACAGGCCTATATCAAACAGCAGTACCGCGACCAGACCAACCGGGAAATCCGGATTGAATCCACCGACACCCTATATCGTGTAACCTTACCCCTCTTGTAATTATGCAGAAACTCACCGCTTTCATCATTGAAGATGAGCCTCGTGCACAAAGGATCCTGCAGAATCTGCTCTCGTCCCAGTTCCCGGAGATTGAAGTACTGGGTTGTGCCGCCTCGGTAGTGGCCTCTGTGGAATGGCTCAAAGCACACGACGGCAGCGTTCCGGACCGGCCGGCTCCCGACATCATCTTTATGGACGTGGAACTGCAGGACGGCAATAGTTTCCAGATTTTTGACAAGGTGGACATCAAGGGACAGGTTATCATGACCACGGCCTACGACAGCTATGCAGTCAAGGCTTTTGAGGTGAATTCGCTGGACTATCTGTTAAAGCCCATCGAGCCGGAAGACCTGCGCCGGGCGGTTTTCCGCGCAGAGGCGGCGCATCTGGACATCCCGGTTCCCGCCCGGGATCCGTCGGCCTCCGTGAAGGAAAAATACCTGATCCGCCTGAACGACCGGATCGTACCCCTCAGGGCCAAGGAAATTGCCTTTTTCTATTCCGAGGCCAAGAATTCCTATGTAGTCAGGGCCGACGGCACTTCTTTCGTGCTGGACGAATCCCTGGACACCATCGAGCAGCAGATGGACACCCGCCGCTTTTTCCGGATTTCCCGCAGCTGCATCATTGCGGAAGACGCGGTAGACAGCGTGACCAAACTAGTCGGCAGCCGCCTCCGCGTCATTCCCAGCGTCAAGTTCAAGGGGAATCTGGACCTCACGGTTTCCCGGGCCCGGGTAGATTCCTTCTTGGACTGGCTTCAGCAGTAGTCCCCTATTTGTTGCGTCCGGAAGACAGGACCAGGGACCGGATCTGTTTGTTCAGTTTCTTGTTTGCCAGCAGGCTTTCCAGGGTGCAGTGCATCCGGAAGCGCCAGTAGTAGCGCGGGATTGCCGGCACGTTGATGCGTTCGTCGGCCGGGTTCCCGGGATACCGCGCATCCCCATCCACGGACATCCAGTCCTGCAGCGGCAGTATAGCCAGCATGGCCGGCGACTGCAGATGCTGGAACAGGATCTGCTCACACACCCAAGGCTCGCAGAAGTACGGGGTGTCTCCCAGATGGTGCAGCATTTCATGGTAGAAGCGGTCCGTGAGGCCGCGGTCTTCCTCCCACCAGGCTCGCAGCGGGGACATATCGTGGGTGCCCGTGGCGCAGACGCACAGATAGGGATAGCCGGCCGGATTGGCGAACATCACCTTGGGATCCTTGGGCATGCGCTGGATTTCCAGCGAAAGGATGTTCAGGTCGGCCATGGTTTCCGGAACGCAGGCCGGGATCATGCCCAGGTCTTCCCCGCAGGAGAGCATGCCGGTAGATTCCAGCAGGGCGGGTAGTTTTCTGTAGGCCGACTCCTTCCAGTACTGGTCGTTGCGGTGATAGAAGAAGTCGTTATAGAGCTGGTTGTAGCGCTCTTTATGCCATTCGTCCAGGGCGAAATAGGCCTTGCTGGAAAGCGGGGCGGAAATCCGGGGATGGTAGAAGCCTTTCTTCCGGGGATCCTCGATGAAGAGCACGTCAGTCTCTTCCCAGCCCTCCTCCGGCTTGATGTACCGGCCGTCGGAGAGGTCGAATCCCCGCTCCTGCAGCTCTTCCGCGCTGAAGGGAAGCGCCGGGTTGAAGTAGCCCATCAGGCCCGTCTTGTAGCGGAGCGGGATTTCCCAGATGCGGAAGAAGCCCAGGATGTGGTCGATCCGGAAAGCATCGAAGTATTCACTCATCTTGCGGAGACGGTTCTTCCACCACTGGAAGCCGTCCTCGGCCATCTTTTCCCAGTTGTAGGTAGGGAAACCCCAGTTCTGTCCGTCGACGGCGAAGGCGTCCGGCGGTGCTCCCGCCTGGCTGTCCATGTGGAAGAGCTGCGGGAAGGTCCAGGCGTCGCAGCTGATGCGGCTTACGCCGATGGGAAGGTCTCCTTTCAGGATGACGCCGTGGCGGTGGGCATAGGCGACCGCCTCCTTTAGCTGGGCGTCCAGCTGGAACTGGACATAACAGTGGAAATTGGCCTCGGAGGCATTTTCTTTCAGGATGTCCTCCTGCTTCTTCCGGCTGAATTTGGCATAGGTCTTCCACTGGGAGAAGTCCGCCGTGCCCAGTTTGTCCCGCAGGACACAATAGGCGGCATAGGGCAGGAGCCAGTAGGCGTTTTCCTTGACAAAAGCTTTATAGGCAGGACTTTCCATGACCTGTGCCCCGCTTTTCTCAAAGGCTTTCCGTACATAGCGGGTCTTGGACTCGTTCACCCTTTCATAGTCAACTTTGTCCAGTGCGTTGAGCTCCTCTTTCAGGGCCTTGTAGGTTTTGTCGGCCCGGACGCCCAGGGCGGGCAGGTGCAGGAACTGCGGGTGCAGGGCGAAGGAAGAGTTGGCGTTGTAGGGATAAGAATCTACCCAGGTGTGCGTCATGGTGGTGTCGTTGATGGGCAGGAGCTGAATCACGTTCTGTCCGGTGGCTACCGCCCAGTCCACCATCTTCTTAATGTCGTTGAACTCCCCTATGCCGAAGCTTTCTTCGCTGCGCAGCGAGAACACGGGAATGGCCACGCCGGCCCCGCGCCAGGGGATTATCGGAAAACGGGGGTCCAAATCGGCCAGGGCCAGACGGGTGCCCTCGGGCGGAATCTCTGCAAAGAGATGGTTTTCGCCGCTTTCCCACACAACCGGTTTCAGCGTTTTCCGGTCCACCACCAGGAACTTGTATTCGAAGGCGTCTTTCACTTCCAGGTCTATGCTCCAATACGGGAAGTTCCAGTCTTCCATCAGGAGGGGCTTGTCCCATCCCTGGAGCGTGCTACCCTTGGAGCCGGCGATGGCCACAGCCTGGTCCGGACGCACCTCCGCCGCCGTGATGACAAAGGTGACATTGCCTTTCTGCATGCCGGCTTTCCCCTTGTTGCGGGCAAAGATCACATCTGTGAAGGCCGACGACCAGAAGGCCGAATTGGCCGGCCGGTCCATCCAGCGTGTCCGGATGTTCAGATGGCCGGATTCCGGAAGGCGGAGCGTATGCTCCCTCCATTCCCTGCGGACTTCCCTGCCGTCTGCCACAACGCTGAAAATGTACGAATGCGTTTCTGCGAAGTCTTTGCTGCTAAGTTCCTTCTCCCAGATTCCGCTGTACATGCACTTCATCTCGTGGCGTTTGGGGCCGATATTGATGCAGAGTTTCTCGCCCCAGCGGGTGATGTATCGGATGCTGATTTTGATTTTCATGCCTTGTGTTACAATTGGTTAGTTCACAAATATAAAACGAAGGCCTTTCTTGTGCAAGCCTTCTGCGACGAACGGTTGATTTTTTCCGATGAACTGCTACTGGCCTCCCAGCCGCCCGAAGAACCCGGAGGTCTGCGCCCAGTTCCGGAAGGGCTCTTCCCCAAAGGGGACCACCGTACCCATGAAAGACTTTCCGCCTGCTTCCCCGCTGTGGGCATCAATCAGATAGTCCCCCAGCAGCAACTCTTTATGGGTGGTCAGGATTACCCGGTCCCAGGCGGGTACGTCCAGCCATCGGTCGATCCACGCCTGCCGGTCTTCCTGGCAGAGCAGATACACGTCGTAGTGCCGGCAAAGGCTGTTGAAGCCCTTCACGGCGTCGTTCACGGGATTGCCGTTCCGGGTGTCCAGCAGGACGTCGTCCACATTGATGAGGACCGTTTTCCGGCTGCGCTTTTCCTGGCGGTCGTCCACCCACTGGATTACGGGCAGAAGGGCATGCAGGATGGCTTTTTCGTTGAGCCGGTGCTCCCCGTTGAAGCGGATGGCCTGGCGGTAATGGGCATGGAACTCCCCATAGGTATCCACCAAGGTATCTTCCCGCCCGAAGAGTCCCCAGACCAGGTCTGAGTCGTCACTCCGGAATTTCTGTTCCGTCACCTTCCGGAAGTCTTCCAGCAGGCCTTTGGTCACCAGGAACGACGTCTGTCCGTCGGCCCGGGGATTCTGGAACTCCATCTTCCCCAGGCCCATGTTCTTCCTGATTGTCTCGGCCAGGTTCAGGGCCGGATTGACGCAGATGCGGTGGAACCCGGCCATTTGCTCCGCGAACATGCCGCCCATGGAGGTGCCCACAATCAGGTCCGGCTGCTCTTTCTCGCAGAGCCGGTGCAGGAAGTCCAGCGCTTCCAGCGGCTCAACAGGCACATCCGGAGAAATGACAGTAGCTGCGGGCATCAGCGTGCGCAGCCGCTGGGCCGTACCCGTGGAGCCGGCCGATGCGAAGCCGTGAAAATACAGGATCTTTTTCCCGGCCATCAGCTCCGGCCGCGCATACTCGTAGAATTCCATGGCCTATTTGTGTACCAGATACTGTTCTTCCTTGTAGGTGAGGCCCATGAAGAAAATGGCCAGCAGGCAGGCGGCAATCAGCAGCAGGAACGTCCAGCTCCAGCCCGCTGTCTGGGCCACCCAGCCGATAACTGTGTTGGCCAGGAGGAAGGTCCCGAAGAAATAGCCGAAGAAGCCCGTGAGGCCGGCGGCCGTGCCGGAGGCATTCTTGGGAGCCAGGTCCAGCGCCTGCACGCCGATGAGCATCACCGGTCCGTAGATGAAGAAGCCGATACCGATCAGGCAGATAATGACCACGGTAAGGTTGTCGATAAACAGCCAGTACAGAATGATGAAAACCATCACCAGGGCCATGAACAGCATGGTGGGAAGGGCCCGGCGGCCATGGAACAGCTTGTCCGACAGCCAGCCGCAGAGGAGAGTGCCTGGAATGGCGGCGAACTCGTAGGCGAAATAGGCCCATCCGGCGCTCTTGAGATCGATTCCCTTTTCCGTCAGGATGGATGGTGCCCAGTCCAGACAGCCGTACCTGACCATGTACACGAAGGCATTGGCCAGGGCAATGTACCAGAGGAACTTGTTGTTAAGCACGTACTGGAAGAAAATCTCCTTGGTGGTAAGGGTTTCTTCATGCTTGGCCGAGTAGTTTTTGGGATAGTCGTTCCGCCACTCTTCCACGGAGGGAAGTCCGCAGGACTGGGGCGTATCGCGCAGCAGGATATAGGCCAGCAGGGCGATGAAAAGGGCTACCGCCGCCGGAAAAGCAAAGGTGCCAATGAGGAAGTACAGCTCCGAATGGGCGCCGTAGAACCAACTGCCGAACCAGATGGCGCCATAGGTGGCCATGGGGCCCACCAGGGCGCCGCCCACGTTGTGCGCACAGTTCCAGATGCTCATCTTGGTGCCCCGCTCGCTGACGGAGAACCAGTGGGTCATCACCCGGCCGCAGGGAGGCCAGCCCATGCCGTTGAACCAACCCACGAGGGCGTTCAGCACGCCCATCACCAGAATGGCCAGGCCTTTGTGGTCTGCGCCGATAGCCTGGATGGGCACAATCATGAAGCACATGGAAACGGCCGTGAGCACCAGTCCCAGGGGCAGGAACACCCGGGCATTGGAGCGGTCGCTCACGCTGCCCATCAGGAACTTGGAGAGGGCGTAGGCCGCAGCATTCAGACCCAGGACAAAGCCCAGTTCGGTTTTGTCGAATCCCAGGGGTGCCATGGCCGGGATGGCCATGGAAAGG
The DNA here is from genome assembly GCA_947168525.1 of uncultured Bacteroidales bacterium. GTDB lineage: Bacteria > Bacteroidota > Bacteroidia > Bacteroidales > UBA932 > Cryptobacteroides. Next base: position 35,687 of record CAMVMG010000007.1, on the reverse strand, counting down.
TTTTTCCGTACCAGATAGAATCCGGCATAGCCGATAAAGGCGCCGATGAAGACCTGAAGGCGCAGGCGTTTGTACTTGGCATCGGCCTCGGGGCCTGTTTCCGCCGGTTTGTAGGAGGGTTGTTTGAGCAATTGTTTCAGCATGCTTATCTTTCTCTTATTTTTCAGTTTCCAGGGCGTCGGCCAGGATGGAGATGGGATTGGCCACAGGGTAGCCGGTGCTCATCTCGATCTGCCATTTGCAGGTTTCGCAGTCGCAGGCTACCAGATCCGGGTTCACGCTGCGGATTTGATCGAACAGCGGAGCGCCGATAGCCTGTGAAGCGGCATAGTTCTCTTTCTTGAATCCATAGGTGCCCGCAATTCCGCAGCAGGCCGAATCCAGCAGGGTGAACTCCACGCCGGGAATCATGCGGAGCAGTTTCTCCGAGAACACGCCCCATCCCATCTTTTCCATGTGGCAGGGGGTGTGATAGGCGATTTTCCGGTGGAAGTCCGGGCGGAACTTGAGCGTGGCGCCCTTCTCCAGTTTCTCGAAGATGAAGCGGCTGGCGACAAGGATGGAATCCCGGACATCGGCATTGTCCACGTTGAGCAGATGGGGATACTCGTCCCGGAGGGTAAGGGAGCAGGTGGACGAGGTGGTTACTACCTTCAGGCCTTTGTCCACGACCGCCTTCCGGAGCACTTCCACGTTGTGGACGGCGTTCCTGGTGGCTTTGTCGGACATGCCGTTGGTAATCATGGCAATACCGCAGCACTTTTCCTTCTCCAGCAGTTCTACACCTACACCCAGGGCATTGAGCACCTTTACCAGGTCTTTCCCCAGCTTGGGATAATTGTAGTTCACATAGCAGCCGTGGAAGTAGGCCACCTTCTCCGGGAAGGCCGACTGCTCCTTTTCCCGGTGCCGGAGCCAGAACTCGAAGCTGCTCGCACTGTACTTGGGGAAAGTACGCTGCCGGTCTATCTTGAGCATCGCGTCCAGGGCGGTCTTGGTGATGCCCAGGCCGGTGACCCTGTTCACGATGGGGGCGAACGGACGGGCCAGCTTTCCCATGAAATCTGTCGAGGCCAGGATCTGGTCCCGCAGCTTGGGCTGGGTGTGCTCGTACTTGATGCGGGCGGCCTGGATAAGGTCGGCCACATTTACCCCGGACGGGCAGGCTACCTCGCAGCGCTTGCAATTGAGGCAGTACTTCAGGGCGTAATTGAAGAAGTAAGGGTCCTTGAGGCGAAGCCGCTCACCGTCCGGACCGGCCTGCTTGGGCCCCGGATACAGGGGATTTACCTGCAGTACAGGACAGTAGGCCGTGCACACGGTGCACTTCATGCACTCTTCGAAATTGTATTTGCTCTGGGTGATTTCTTGCAGTTTCATCGACGTTCCTCCCCTATTTCATGATTTGGTCTACGACCTCCAGCGCGCTGCGAACCGCCAGTCCCCCGGCCTGCCCCAGTTCCGGATGCGTCTGCCCCAGGACAGAGCCAATCGCAAACAGGTTCTCGAAGGGGATTCCCCCGGACAGGGCGTGCAGGGTGGCGTCGGTTTTGACGCCATAGGCCATGTACGGCTGATCGGCGGCGAAGTTTTTGTCGTACCAGGCGTTGCGGTCCGGGTTGTAATCTACATCCAGGCCGAACACGGGCTCGAAGATACTGAAGGGATTGGAGCGGAGTCCCTTGGAGAAGAGACCGCCCGTAGCCAGGATAAAGTGGCCGGCCTCCAGGTAATGGCTGTCCAGATTCCTGGTGCGGATACTGTGAACGCGCGCTTCGTGCACGTGTGCTTCTACGGCCTCGTCCCCCATCAGGTAGGTGCCGCCCAGGACCTCGTAGCGGCGCTTGAGCAGCATCTGCGTACGGATTCCGGGGACCGACGGCGGCTGCGTGCCGCAGAAGACCACCTGGGCGGGAATGCCCTGTTTGATGCGACCGGGGACGGAGGTGTCCTGCAGGCCGAACACCTGGGGCAGCACCACCGTGTCTTCGTCCTTGAGCAGGACGCGCACTTCCTGCACCACCTTTTCCCAAATGCGGTCCATGGTGCGGGCAATCTGGACGGAGCGCATTTCGCTGGGGCTCTGTTCCAGTTTTTCCAGTTCCGGCAGGTTCAGCAAGCGGATCCGGCACTGCATGCCCTGTTTTTCCAGGCCTTCCGCCAGGAAGGAGGAGAAAAAGTCGTGGTAGCCCATAAAGTTCACTACCAGGACTTTCCGTGCAAATTGCGGAGAACTGAAGAGCGAGATGTCTTCCAGCGAGAGGCAGGACGGGCGGAAACTGCCCAGTGGCATCAGGCGCACGCCTTCCTGGTAATGCAGGCGGATGCCGGCATCCCCAAACACGCTGAGCATCTCGGGGGGTGCCTCCTGCATGGATTCGAAGCTGCCTGAAAAGAAGTGCAGGGCGTTCTGCCCCGTGCTCACGATGGCCGTGCTCTGCCCCTTGCGCTGCAGGCTGATGCCCGCAACCAGTCCGGCCAGGCCGCCGCCTATGATGACTGTATCGAATTTCATAGTCCTAAAACGTGTTTGTAAACCCACTGGGTGTATTCGGCCTCGCGGAGGGTGTCTCCCCAGCTGATCGGATAATTACCCTTCCAGCGCTCGTTGAGGAAGTTGGCCAGGTCGGCCCGCTCCTTTTCCACGCAGCCGTGGGCTTTGGCCAGGAGGCTGGCTGCCCGGCAGGCGCAGAATTCTCCCTGACAGGTTCCCATGCCGATGCGGGTGCGCCGGCGAAGGTCTGTCAGGGTGCTCACGTCCATCTGCTCGATGGCGGCATTGATCTCCCCGACCGACACTTCTTCGCACTCGCAGATGAGGGCGTCGTCGTAGGGGGTGTTGTTGCGGATCCGGGAGGCCCGGGTGCCCAGGCGGGATGCCATGGCCTTCTGGGCGGTGGAAGGCGCCTCCCAGATCTTCTTGGCCACGGCCTCGTAGGAACTCTCCTCCGAGCCGGGCAGCGGTGTGGCGGCGGTCTCGCAGGCCTTGTCCACCCCAAGCTTCTTGCAGACCAGGTCCGTAGCCATCTCCGCCATGAGCCTGTAGGTCATGAGCTTACCGCCGGTGATGGTGACAAATCCCTTCAGGCCGTCGCGCACCTCGTGGTCCAGGCAGACAATGCCCCGGGAGATGTTCCGCCCTGTAGGGTCGTCATCGGCACTTACCAGCGGACGAACGCCGGCATAAGCCCGGAGGATACGGGTGGAAGAGAGCGAGGGTGCCAGCTTCACGCCCTCCGTGATGAGCAGGTTCACTTCGTCCGGGGTCACGGCCACGTTGTCACATTCCTCGAAGGGAATATGCGTCGAGGTGGTGCCAATCACGCAGACGGTGTCTCCGGGCACCAGGATATCGGCATTGGAGGGTTTGCGGCAACGGTTGATGACCACATTGTTCACCCGGTGGGCGAAGATGAGCAGCGCTCCCTTCGCGGGGTACATCCCAATCTTGATGCCGGCCATTTCGGCGATATGGTGGCCCCAGATGCCGCAGGCGTTCACGATGACTGGGGCGTAAAAGTCGGCCTCTTCCCCGCTCTGGAGATGGCGGGTATGGATGCCCTTGAGGGTGTTTCCCTCCCGGATGAAGCCCGTGACTTCCGTGTACAGCCGCACCTGGCCGCCATGGAGTTTGGCATCCAGCATGTTGGCGGCGCACAGGCGGAAAGGGTCTACACTGCCGTCCGGTACTTTGACTGCCCCGATCAGCTCCGGATTCACGGAGGGCTCCAGGCGCCGGGCCTCGGAGGGGTCGATCACTTCCGCGGCGATTCCGGCACGCTTGCAGGCTTCCACGAAGCGGGCCTGGTAAGCGAGGTCGTCCTCCGGCAGGGTAATGAACAGGCCGTCTGTCTCGTCGATACAGTGGGCGGCGATCCGCCGCAGGATCATGTTCTCCTCGATACACTCCCGGGCCGATTCAGGGTCGTTTACGGCGTAGCGGGCACCGGAATGCAGCAGGCCGTGGTTGCGCCCGGTGGCGCCCGTGGCGATATCGGAACGTTCTACCAGGAGCGTGCGGAGTCCGCGCATGGCGCAGTCCCGCTGGGTGCCGGCTCCGGTAATGCCGCCGCCGATAATGATGACATCAAATTCGTTTGCGTTCATATATCAGTTTCAATCGTTCAGGATAACCAGCCGGTCTCCCGCCTCCAGGACGGTGTCGCCGGTGGGAATGATGCTTTTCTGGTTGCGGATCACCATGACCAGCAGCCCCTTTCCGGGGTAATCGCTGATCTTCCGGCCCACCCGCTTGCTGGAGGGTTTCACCACTTTCTCGTACAGGGAAGCTTCCCTGCCCAGATAAGAATGGGACAGGGTGACCACTTTGTCTCCGCTTCTGATCACGGTGTCTCCTTTAGGCCGGAGTTGTTCTCCGTCACGGAGCACCATCACCAGCAGCATCCGGCCGGGCAGGCACAGGTCTTTGATGGCTTTCCCGTTCCAGGCGCTCTCTTCCCCGATGTAGATTTCCCCGAACTGCAGTTCGGACTCCTCCGAGTAATCATTGAATGTCTTGAGCACGTTGCTGTTGGAGTCGATCATGTCCAGCTTCTTGGCTACCCAGGGAATCAGGCTGCCCTGCAGGGAGATGGAAATGAGCACGATGCAGAAGACGATATTGAACAGGTCGGTCTCCAGGGCGCGGGTGCCGGCGATGGCCATGATGGCGAACACGATGGAAGCAGCCCCCCTGAGACCCACAAAAGAGATAAGGCTTTGCTGGGAGAAGGAATACTTCCGGAAGGGGCTGAGGATGCTGAACACGGCGGCGGGACGGGCCACCAGGAGCAGGAATACGGAAATGGCCAGCGCCGGAAGGACAGCCCTGTGCAGCTGGGACGGACGGGCCAGCAGGCCCAGGAGGAAGAAGATAAGCACCTGCATCAGGCCGGTAAGGCCGTCGAAGAAACCCACCATGGCTTTCTTGCCCTTGAAATCGTCGTTGCCCAGGATCACACCCACGATGTAGCAGCTCAGATAGCCATTTCCTCCCATCACGTCCGGGATGGCATAGGCCGCGATAGCTACGGCGAAAAGGAAGAGAGTGTCGAACCCGCTGGTGCTGAAATGCATGCGTTGCAGGGCCCAGGAGGCGCCCTTTGCGATGAGGAAGCCCAGGCCGGCGCCGAAGGCGATCTGTGCGAAAACCATCCAGGCCGTGCTTCCGGCCGACGAGGTACCGTTAACAATGGAGATCATCACGGCCGTAAGCATGTAGGCGCAGGGGTCGTTGCTGCCGCTTTCCATTTCCAGCATAGGGGCGGTATTGTTTCTCAGTCCCAGCCGTTTGGAACGCAGGATGGAGAAGACCGACGCTGCGTCTGTGGAGCTGACCACGGAGCCCAGCAGCAGGCCTTCCGCCCACGTCCAGCCCAGGACATAATGACAGAAGACGCCGGTGAGGGTGGCCGTGACAATAACCCCGGCCGAGGCCAGCAGGACAGACTCCCGCACCACTGGTTTCACGGCTTCCCAACGGGTGCCGAATCCGCCGTAGAACATGATGAAGATCAGGGCGACGGTGCACACCTGCTCGGCAAACAATTTGTCGTCCAGATGCATCGGAATGGCGCCCACATTGCCGAAGATAATACCCAGCAGCATAAAAGCGAGCAGGGTGGGCAGCCCGATCCGGGCCGACAGATTGTTGAGCCAGATACAGGTGAAGATCACCACGACGATCAGAATCAGGAAAACACTTGTCATCTCTTATCCCATTACTACGTCCAGCACCATCATCAGGGCGAACCCCAGGGCGAATCCGATGGTAGCGATATTGGAATGTTCCCCCTGAGAGGCTTCCGGAACCAGCTCTTCCACAACAACATACAGCATAGCACCTGCGGCGAAAGCCAGCAGGAACGGCATCATCGGGGTGACAAAGCTGGCCAACAGAATCACCAGCGCGCCTCCGATGGGCTCCACGATGCCGCTGAGCGCGCCCACCCAGAAGGACTTCCACCGGCTGTTGCCGGCTGCCCGGAGGGGCATGGAAATAATCGCGCCTTCCGGCACATTCTGGATGGCGATACCCAGGGACAGGGCCAGCGCACCGGCGACAGACATGCCAGCATCGGCATGAAGCGCACCGGCGAGGGCCACGCCCACCGCCATTCCTTCCGGGAAGTTGTGGATGGTCACGGCCAGTGCCAGCATGGCTGTTTTGGAGAGATGGCTCTTGGGTCCCTCTTCCCCGCCCATGGGATGCAGGTGTGGCGTAAGCTGGTCGATGGCCAGCAAAAAAGCGAAACCTCCCAGCAGGCCGGTGGTCACGGACCCAATCCCGCCCATCTCCATGCCGGGAATGAGCAGAGACCATACCGACGCAGCTACCATGACGCCGGAGGCAAAGCCCAGCAGTATTTTCTGAACAAGGACCGGCATTTCCTTCCGCATGAAGAAGACGAACGCAGATCCCAATGCTGTTCCGGCAAAAGGGATGAACAGACCGGTTAAAATAGCTTCCATATTCGACAAATTTACACAAAAAACACAAAAAAACCTTGTAAGTACCTATTTTCCTGTCTGAATTGTTTATTTTTGTAAGCAAATGAAACTTGTCATTGCCCCGGATTCGTTCAAGGAATGCCTCTCGGCCAGGGAGGTGGCGGAGGCCGTTGCATCGGCCCTCCGAGCGGTCCTGCCCGTTGCGGAAATCTTGGAATATCCCCTGTCAGACGGCGGCGAAGGGCTTCTGGAGGTGTTGCAAACTTCCTTTGGCGGACGGTTGTGTACCGCTTCCGTGGCAGGACCGCTCGGCAGGCCGGTGGCCGCGAAATACCTGCTTTCCGGAGACACCGCCCTCATCGAAGTGGCGCAGGCCTGCGGGCTCACTTTGCTCTCCCCTGAGGAGCGGAATCCCCTCCTGGCTTCATCCAGGGGCGTGGGGGAACTGCTGCTGGAGGCCTTCCGCTCAGGGGCCAGGCACTTCATCGTGGGGCTGGGCGGATCAGCCACCTGCGACGGCGGGGCCAGGATGCTGTCCGTGCCTGGCATCCGGGAAACCCTCCGGGAGGCCAGCTTCGAGGTCCTCTACGACGTGGATATCCCCTTCTGCGGTCCCCGGGGCGCGGCGCGCCTGTTTGCTCCCCAGAAAGGTGCCTCCCCTGCCGATGTGGAAATCCTCGAGGCCCGGATGCTGGAGCAGGAGCATCGGCTAGACAGCATCGGCCCATGCTCTGTTGCCGATGTTCCCGGTGCCGGGGCGGCCGGCGGGCTGGGCGGTGCCTTCGCCGCCGCCTTCGGGGCTCGGCTGGAGTGCGGAATCGACCGGGTGCTTGCGCTTTCCGGTTTTCTCCAGGCCATGGACGGTGCCACAGCCGTCATCACCGGAGAAGGCCGCTCAGACCGGCAGACCCTTACCGGAAAAGTTCCTTTCGGCGTTCTCCGTCACTGCAAAGGTACCGTTCCCGTTTACCTGCTCTCCGGTAGCATCCAGGACGCATCGGCCCTCCTGCAGGCCGGATTCACCCATCTGGAACCGGTATCCCCTCCCGAACTTCCGCTTTCGGAGGCGCTCCAGCCTCTGACGGCACGCCGATACCTCTCCCAGGCCGCCACGCGCATCATTCCCCACCTTCTTGCGGCTCCCTTGCACTGAAACTTTTTTGGAAAATACTTTCTAAAACGTTTGCAAAATCCAAAATTATACTTACCTTTGCAATCCCAAACGATGGTGCTGTAGCTCAGATGGTAGAGCAATGGACTGAAAATCCATGTGTCGGCAGTTCGATTCTTCCCAGCACCACTTATAACCCGCTGATTTTCAGCGGGTTATCTTTTTTGTTCTCACTTTCATTCTCACTTTTCGCCAAACCTACCCTACTAAAATCCACGCTACTATACGCTACTAAATCTTGCCCTCATAACGCTCTAAGGCCGATTTTTAGCGAGAACCGCAGGCTACTCTATTGCCTGAACCGGTGGGAAAATTGTGTTACAAAAAGCTCCTATCAAAAGTGAGAACAAATCTTGGATTTCGCTTGAAAACGCCCCAAAAGTGAGAACAAATCGGTTCGATTTGCAAAAAAGTGAGAATGAAAATGGCTTCTGTTCTCACTATTTTTTCGTAAATTCGCGTAACGAATTGACCTATAACGAGAACTATGCCGCGCTTCACGCCATCCATACTCATTTCTGACTGTTGGGGCTCCGTTGGAGACCTCACCTTCTATCATATGGGCGGCCGCTGCTACTACAAGAAGAAAAGCCGGTGTGAATTCCCCGGGACTGAAGCCCAGAACAGCCAGCTCGATGTTCACCGCCGAGCGCTGGCTGCCTGGAGGACGCTGGAGCATTCGGTTCAACTGACCTGGAACGACCTCGCAAAGCCCGTTATAAGCCACAAGCCGCCCTTTGACAACACGGCGCACATCTCTGGCCAGAATCTTTTTGTAAACGCTTATCACGGCTTCTATACGCTGGGCCACGAACACATCCCCTCACCGCAGGCCTGGCAGGATTTCCCGATCTATTCTCTCGGATTTCAGGATGCTTCCGTTGATGGTGCCGACCTCCGCCTTTGTTTCCACTCTTATTTCCCCGAGACGGAGCCTACGGGCCGCTACCAGGTACTTGCCAAGATTCAACTTACAAAGCCCGGATATGGCCGGGAACCGGGCCTTATGAGGAACTTTCTTGCCTCCGCGCCGTGCGCTTCCGGAGACGGTTGCGTTTTCATCACAGTGGACAATTTCCGCGAGCGCTGGGATTTGGATCTGGACGAGTATCAGGTCCACTGCCGCTATGTCCTTCTTGACCGGCAAACCGGGTATCGGAACATTCACCGCGAACTCTCTTTCTTGGTGAAGTTGTAAGATTTTTCGTCAGAACGTATGGCGTGGGTCGTTCCGGCCTGCAAATTTCTTTGTTCGTGGGTACACCCTACGGAACGCTATTATATCCCTCTAAACCTAAAGTAATTCTTTCGTTAAATTATCGTAAATAATTGTTTTGCAGATAAATAAAAATGTGTTATATTTGAATCGCACAAGGGGTTGTGTAGCTTACTTGAACCTAAACTTAAACCTATGCAAGCGCTTCCTTCCATCGCTTTCGGGGGCTTCTCCGGTTCTGCCAAGGGTGTTACGGCTCGCCAAGTAGCGGGCCGTACCATCCTTTCGGTAAGGGCATGGCCCACCGGAGCCACCACCAACGCACAGGTTGCCCGCCGTGCTTCCATGTCCAAAATCTCCAAGTCCTGGAAACTTCTCACCAACGAGCAGATGCAAGAGTGGGATCGCCTGGCAAAGCACTCCTCTGGCCAGTCCGTTTTTGGCCAGAAGGCGGAACTTTCCGGTATGAACCTCTATATCAGACTTAATGTAAACAGGGCAATGGCCGGGGAGGCAATCATCTCAGAAGCACCTGAATCAGTTGTGCCGATTGCATCTGCCAGCTGCCGTGATATTATTATTGCCCCCTCGATTGTTATCCTGAATGGGATTAAGCATCTACCGGCACCGAATAAGCTGGTGGTAAAGATGTCGGCTCCAGTGAGTCCGGGCATCTCCAATGGCTGGAGTAAGACAGTTGTTCTCTCTTCTGAGGTAGAGGATGACTGGGGCGGAGCGGACGTGACTGAGTTCTACACCAAGACTATCGGCATTGCGCCGGTTGTTGGCCAGAAGGTGTTCGTGGAACTGTACTGGGTGGATACCGCCACCGGTTTCACGGGCCAGGCCGAGAAGACCTCTGTGATTGTGATGACGGATGAAGAGGCCGAAGCGGCAGCGCGCTCTTCCCGGAGCCGTATAACCACAGATGACCTGGGAGAAAGAAGCACCGTTTCCGATTGTGAGGTAGAATTCACCACAGGAGCGCCTGTGATGTTCTTTGATGTCCTGAGTCAGGGTATGGATGGTGTTTCTCAGTCGGAAATCTATCCCAAGGATGGACTCCCCGATGATATGAGGGGAACCTCCTATATCCTTTGTCGCGCCCACAAAGAAGGTGATTATTCTTTCGCACTCAATACGGTGCAATTCCTACAAAACACCTATTACGGCGATTACATCAAAATTAACCCTGCAAGTGCGGGCAACAATAAGGAATCCGAAATCTTTGGTGTAGGGATTCTCATTTAATCCTGGAGGAATAAGGTTATGATAGTTTCGAGAGACAATAATTTTGGAGCCGGACAGATTCTGTTCCAGGCATACCAGGCCTCCAATTATGTGGTCCTGAATGCGAAGTTTACCGTAGATCCCACCACGGAAGCCTACCAGGCGGCCGAAGTGTTGGAAATAAAGGTTCCTGCCCTTTCCATAGACCGGAGTACAGTGACGCCAGTCTTTCTGGCCTTCCACGACAGGCGAGAAAGTTATGGCAGCCTCGGCAGCCACGACAGCTCTACCATTCTTAGGAGTTGGATTAAGGATGCCAATACCATTTGCATTGAGAAGTTCGATGCGTTTGACCAGAACGGGACGCTCTACTTCTACATTGCCACGCTCTATCCGCAACTGAATCAGGGCATCAAGACCTCCAAAAGCACCAACGAGGGAGTGATGGCTACAGAAGATAGTCCCAACTTCAGTTTTGGAAGTAGTCCGGTCATGGTTGTCAATGAGCACTGGGTTTTCCTGAAAGCGGAAATCAATTGTACCGAGCCCGGCAAAACCGATTCCCTCTGGGCTTTGGGGATAAAGAAGCTGCCGAATGATATTAGTTGCTTCGTTCCTGCATTCGGCAACAAATCCCAATACCATTACGACTGCATGGGTTTCTCAGAGATAATCATCAAAGAGGGACGTGTACACAGTAGTGTACGTATGCGCCAGGGGCCATCGACTCTTATCTATGCCTTCCTGGTGCGTGGTGATAACGAAGGGTATCCTATCGAGGCCATACCAAAGGCACAGGGAGATGAACTTGTACGTGCTGCAGTGGACGAAACATCTTCCTACGACCCGGAACTCTTCCTCGCTGGAACTATGGAGTTGGGGCTTGATCCATTCCTCTATTCCGTCGTTGCCGAAGGTGGAAGCACGGGCACAGACGCCAGCCTTGGATATGTCTTCCTGCACAATGCACACATTATTCCAGAAGGGAGCGGCGTCTTCTATTGCCGCAGCAAGAAAGAACATTGGCTTTACCAGCATAAGCATGCGTTCTCAATATGATTCAAACAATGGGTATTGCATGTGTGCGCTGACTAAGCACGAAAGATATGAGCTGTTTGACACCACCTTCTACATTAGCTTTTAAACTACAAACGTATGTTCGCAATTACAGGAAATAATTTTGGAGCCGCAGCATCGGCCATCAACGTAAATGCGCTGGTGTCCATTAGTACCTTGATCCTTAACGGCAGCATTGAGGTTGACACGACAGATCCGGAGTATCAGGAAGCGGAGTCCCTGGAGCTTGATCTGGAGGGAGTAGAAATCCCGAACAGCGCTCCTTCCGCAGTCCTCCTGACAGCGGTTTCCAACGGCGTGAAGGTGGCCACGATTGCAAAGTCGCAGTTGGTCAGCCAGGACAAACTCCAGATAGAGAAAGTGGCGGCCTGGGACAAATTTGCCAACTACAGGATTGTCTTCCAGTGCATCTATTTCCCGCGAGGGAGAGAGTTTACAGCCAACAAGTTGTACCCCACGTCGTTGTCTGTGAGCAATGCGCCGGCAAGTATCACGGGCGGAAGCGGGCAGTTGTATCTGAGAGATGAGTATTTCTACATCTTCATGAGATTCTACACTTTCTCCACTGAGAATGCAGGAACGCCCATCGAGTTAACGATAACGGGGGCAGACAACCTGGAAGAAACCACGGTGCTGCTCATTTACAACAATACGGCTCTTGAAGCGGATGGAAGCGGCTACGTTGAAGCAACCATCGGGAACGGAAAACTGACCATCCCCAATGGTCTGCCTCAGGAAGCCCTGGATGGGGAAAATTTCAAGTTCTTCAAGGGTGTATTTATCAGATAGATTACCAAAGAATAAAAATAAGTAAATACCTTTATATACCTTATTTTCAAACAGTTCTTAAACCTAAATTGCTATGAAGTACATTCCTTCCATCGCCTTCGAGGAGATGAGCGGCAGCGCCAAGGGCGTGACCGCAGCAAAGATGAAGAACCGGAAGTACATCCGCAACCGTGGTTACGGTGGCAGCATCCGGACTTCTGACCAGGCCAAGGTGAAGAGCGTCTTCAAGATGCTCACCACCAAGTGGAAAACCCTCACCAACGAGCAGATTCTCGCGTGGAATAAGCTCGCTCTCACGCAGGCCGGACGTTCCGTGCTGGGTACCAGCGCCAAGATCTCCGGTTCCAACCTGTTCACCCGCCTGAACTTCTGGGTAGTAACGCTCGGTGGTCAGGTTCTGGAAACCCCTCCGGAGCTGAATTCCGTAGAGGCTCCCTCCCCTGCCACCATCGTGTGCCAGGGTGAGACCTTCACCTTCAAGCTGGACCAGGCTCCTGCCGACAACGGCGGTATCTATCTGGTCATCGAGGCTTCCGAAGGTCAGTCCAACGGTGTGAGTCGTGCCCACAGCAAGGCCACCCAGATCAAGCTCGTCGAGGAGCCCACTGCCGCCGCAGTCGACATCCGTGCCGACTACGTGGCCAAGAACGGTGCCCCGGGTGCTGCAGCGCCGAAGATATTCTTCCGCTACTACCTGGTGGATTCCAGCACCGGTGTCAAGTCCCAGACCATGCTTGCCGAGTGCAAGTGGATTCCTGGGGTCTAAGCCACCCACCGGAACCTAAACCTTCCTGCCCTGGCACCATCGGTGCTGGGGCTTTTTCATGTGCAGAAATTTCAGTAATTTTGCTTCATTAAAACGTATTTTAATGGTCTCAGACATTGTCAAAAATATACTTGTCGTTGGTGCCGGCAGTTTCATAGGTGGAGCGGCAAGATACCTGGTATCGCTGGCTATGAAGTGCGTCAGTAAAGGATTTCCTTGGGCAACGCTTACGGTGAACCTCGTAGGATGCTTCCTGATTGGCCTTCTGTTGGGAGCATTCAGCAAGAATGGCAGCGAAGGGAGCAATTGGGCATTATTCCTAACCGTAGGTCTCTGTGGCGGTTTTACGACCTTCTCTACGTTCTCAAAGGAGGCGTTGGTGATGCTGCAGGCCGGCAATATCTGGGGATTCGCCGGGTACGTGTCCATCAGCGTGATTGCGGGTATTGCCCTCGTTGCATTGGGGTATTTCTTGATACGTTAAATTCCATTATATCGGTATGATTCAGGCCCCGGTAATCCAGATAGGATGCCGGGGCTTTGCATACCCTACCCAGGGCCGGGCCTCGCAATGGAAGTCTTGGGCAAGGCAATAGATGGGAGGGACCTTCTAAGGAGATAGGAGGAGCGGCAACTGGTGCCGCTATTTAGAGTGAATGCATCAGCACCTCTCCCTCAACCCAGTTCTTGATGGCCTTCATATCCGGCACATTCTTGAGATTCTTATCCAGTTTGCAGAGGCGGCCCACGGAGATGCGCTTGTAATTGGGCTTACCAGGACAGTCATTGCAGACTACCTTACCGCTGAGCTGATGCACCCAGATGTCGGTAGTGTAACTCATGTAGTCTTGCTTCTCCGTGTAGGCGGTTACGAAATAGAGAACCCGATTCTCCACTTTTTCTATAAATCTGACCAGTGTTTCCATAACAAATAGCGTTTCAATCCATATACAAGATAGTGAAAATATACGACAATAACAAATTTATTTACAGCGAGTTAGCAACTATTTTCCACGTCGTGAAACAGCCAAATATTCAGATCCAGAGACGCTATCATAACAGCACCCGCAGCGGCGCCAGCCGCTGCCTCCTGTTGTATATATTTATACCCCTTTCTTCCCTCTCGGGCGGGTGATGCCGGTGATTTTCTTGATGAGGCGGAAGCGTAAGTCTCTTGGTTGGCCTTGGTTGCTGGGAGTCTCTAAGACGGGTGGTTGATGCGGGTGATGTCGTTCCCTTTCTTGATGCGGTCCGGGCGGAGGCCCGGCTTAGAGTCTCCCAGTGACCAAGGGCGCGGAACGAGCGAAGCGAGTGGAGCGTGGCCCTGGAGGCGGTCGGGCGGCGTGAGGGGCGGCGGGCTCTGGAGCGCCGTGGAAGGGAGACGTAAGGCTCCCTGGAACAGCGGAAGAGACCGACGTTGTGGGAAGGCAGACGGCCTCCAGGGCCTGGGCCGGAACGGCCCAAAGGAGTGAGCGCGAGATGACGTTGATGCGGGGCAAGACGGTTCCCGCGAACTGGCACTGACCTTCGAATAGAAGCACCTACCCTACTCCGTTGATGCGTGCGCTCCGGCGCAGTGGATGACGGGCAGCGTGGGATGCGTGCAGGCAAGGCTGGCAATCTTGACTGCTGCATTGTGCGGTGGCGGTGCGGCATCCTCTGCGCCAACGGCCGTGACGGCCGTGTCCTTGCTGCCCGGAACATTTCTGGCGGGGTTTACCCCGGCAGAGGTGTGGAGGAATAGCAGCAAGGTTAAACTCTACCTTGGAGAAACGGTGCCGGAAGTGGTGTGGCAGACTTGTTCTGACACACGACTGGAGGTGCCGGGCCGACCCCGAGCGAAGCGATTAAGGCGGCGGACTGCTCGCACAGCACTGAGGTTTCAAGCGAGATACTGCCCTTCGAATCTTGATGACGGTCCCACGGTGCTGCACTTTGCGCCCTCGAATTCTGGCACTGACGTTCCTTTGATGCACGCGCAAAGTGCGCAGCCCCCCGACGGGCCGGGGTCCGGGTGGCCCCTGAGGGGGGCTGCTTGTCCGACGCCGCCTCACCCGGGAGTTCGAAGGTAGGACCTTCGCATCTTGATGCGGGAGCCTCCTTAACATAATCCGAATTGTGTAATCAGACGCCCTGTAGAACGGTCCTGTGGGCTCCGGGAGTATGTTTTACCGACTCCCTTGATGCGGGGCACTGCCGGTGCCGGCGGCTGTTACACAATTCCGATGGGATTATGTTATGGCGGCGGATTCTGGGCAGCGACGCTCGCACTGGTACGCCCTCTCCCGGGTGATTATTTTCCCCTTGAGGGGCCAGGGGTGATTGGCCAGCAAGAGTCTGTGGGAGGCGAAGCCGGACACAGTCTCTTGACCGCTTTTCCTTATAATTGCGGGAGCCGGAGGCGTAGGCCAATGGTGCGTGAGGGCGTCCGTGAGTCTCTGGCGGACTTGCTCCGACAGAGTCTCACAGCGAAGGGTGGCAATAGAGGTTGCTGGTCTGGCTGTTATGGGCGGAGCGCAGCGGAGAACATAACAGACAGACGAGCAAGTACCGCTTTTTATATCGGCCCTGGAGCTGGCACTGTCGTTGGAACTGGGTAGCATCGGCCCGTATCGGCCTGAATCTATCGGCCTATGTTCTTGACAATAATCTCGTTGGAAATGCTTATATTTGCAAAAATGAATGCGATATGAGAGTACGATCCATACTACTTAGCCTAACGATTGTCCTTACCTTTATTTCTTGCGGAACGCAGAAGGCTGCTGTATCCAGCACTGACGAAGGACCGATTATCCAGACCAAATTCTTGGGGGCCGAGTTTGGTGACTCTCCTTTCCGTGTCTATAATCGTATCTCCCGCTATCGGCCTGTCAAATCCAACGATGGCTCCTATACCGTAACTGATCAGGATTTTGGAGGTTACTCCTGGCATTTCGTACAGATGCAATTTGTGGAGAAGATGCTTTATATCGTTAATTTCCAGCAAGAGTATCGGTATGAATCCGCTGCAAATGATAGGTTTGACAGCATTTATCGCATGTTGCGGATGAAGTATGGTGATATGAAGCCCACAAGCAATGGGAACGGTTTCTCATTCACTGATGCCCACAAGAATATGGTGACCATCACTGTACATCCTGGAACCTCCAAAGGCGGGTAGGACTTCTGGTACTGCGATCTGACTTATTATTGGGGTGCCGGGGCTCTGCTCACCTACATGAAATCCCTCAACGAGATTTAATCTCAAAACTTGTATCGTTTGTATCGTTCGTATCGGGTGCAATACAGCCGATACATATTATTCGAGTTCTTCTATCTTTTTTGCAATTCTCTTCAGGCAGATTTCTACTTCTTCCGTATCAAAGTCGGTTTTATTCTGCTCTATGGCTTCTTTGAAACGGTTCCAGTTTGCGATGGCTCCGTCTTTATCATCTTCTATGAGATAGAGCTGCTCGGCATATTCACTGGCTATGTAATTGGCAAAGAGGGCACTGCCGGTGAGTCCATAAACACCGTCAATCAGGTCATAGAATAGTTCATGAGCCTCATCCATTTTGCCGGAAGTGGCAAGAGCAAGCCCAAGTTCCCTGATGACATGAGGATAAACCTCTGGGACATAGCCAGTATTTTCAGCGTGCAAATCAATAGAGGCGTCCTCCAGAACCTTTTCAAGCTGAAGATTATTGATGTATTCCTCCAGGGCATAATCCTTCCCTTTGTACTCCTGCATCAACGGCCTGAGCACTTCGGAGAAGAATTCAAAACGCTGGGTGGAGTGCTTCAGATAAACCAGAAAGTCCCCAGAGTTCTTCTTGATGTAATCATCACCCTCACCTAGGTAGTAATTCAAGGCATCCTCATACTTGTCGGCATCAATTAGGCGCTTGAATTCGCCCCAGGTAACGCGTGCTTCGTCATAGGCCTGCTGCTCAATGGCAGGGGTGCTTTCGTTCAAATGCTGATACTCAGGGTCATTGGCATTGTATTCATTCATTATGCCAGCCACAAGTGTATCTACAGAATGATTGAAGGTGGAATCCCGAGGCTCCCAGCCGTACATCGCATTGACGGCTGAATCAATCTGTGCGACATTCTCTTTGATGCCCTTAAGAGATTCGGGGATACCATTTCTATGACCACAGGAGATTGCGGAAACGGCAAGAGCGGTAAGCGCAGCAAGCTCAATTATGACATATCTCATAATACCAATTCTTCTAAAATTCTTTTCTAATTATTCCCCTCCCTACCAATTCAAAGAAGCATTTTTTTGTCGCCTTAATGTCATTTAATGAGTTATGAGCATCGTCAAAATTTTCACTAAATAGTATGTTGTAAAGTTCCTGAAGAGTAGGCCATTTGTACCCATATTTGCCGGGTATTTTACAATAATCTGTAGATGATTTCATTGTGCAGATTGTCGGTTTGCTGAGCTTTCCCTCATTCATGCCGGCTCTAATAAATTCTGCGCCTATCACCTTTTTATCGAAATCAATGTTGTGGCCTACTATAGAATCTGCAGATTCTAAGTCAGAGATAAATTCGGAAAGGACAGTGGAGAGGGAACTACCTTCTCTTTGGGCAATCTCAGTTGAGATGCCGTGAACTTTTGTTGACTCGTCTGGAATTGTATAGCCATCTGGCTTTATGATAAAATCTTTGATTCGTAACTCTTTTCCTTCTGAATCTGTTAGAATCCAACTCAATTGAACCAATCTAGGCCAGTTATCCAAATCGGTAATTGGGGCATTATAGTTCACAGGAAGGCCTGTAGTTTCAGTGTCAAAGAATAGATATTTATTCGGTGTCTTTACCGGCTTTTGTATAGTAGCTTTAGGATTGGTTGAAGATGATGGACGTGAAAACGGGTTATATGAATGCCTGGGGCGGCCTTCAAAAAAGTCATAATCGTCTTCTTCAAACGCTCTTGCCAACTCTTTCTGTTCCTCTAGATAATCGAAGTATCCATCCATCAGAATTCTTTCATTTTCAATATATTCTGAATACCCGTTATCAAATTCAAAAAGGTCCTCGCGTCTGTAAGGCTCATCTTTTATATGCTTTCCATTTAGGTCATAAATGGACCACATAGACAAATCCTTACTGCGGACACGGAATCTGTCGGGTTTATTATCTAAAAGACCAAATTCAAGCTCGACATCGTAACCCTCAGTACTAAAGATAGTTTTTCCTGTTAAATCAAGAATTGAGATGTTATTATCTTTTCGTATTTTCACATACAGTGGTTTGGGATGTTTTCCTTTTCTAAATGGTAATTTGGGCTTTTTTTCTTCGTATCCGGTGCGCCCCATAGTCACATAAGAGGATTCTTCCTCTTGCTTTGAAAACAGCACTTCGAGAAGTCCATCCTTTTCCTCAGCGATTATTTCCCCATCGTAATTCATTAACACACCGGAATGATGGAAATATTCTTCATCGTAAACCTTATCAGCGTATTGAGGCAACTGACAAAGAATTTTCGCAGATGCGTCAGCGATACTCACAGTCTGGTCCAGTAAAACATAGTTATTCTTGCCCTCTAAAAAAGCGATCCCTTCATGGAACTTTGAGAAAAACTTTATATGATTCTTAGTATCGAAAACATTCCATCCTCTTTCGCTACCCAGGCGTGAATAGTACATTATATTCCCATTATTTAACGCATACGAGACAACGTGCCAAGGTAATAATATGCGCCCAGAGCTTGAATCTAACACCATTGTCTCGGGTTCTTCAAAGGAAAAGCGCCTAATCGAAAGGATGAGTTTGCCTTTTTCAACTCTGGCATTAGTATAATCATCCTTATCATAAATAATTTTCCCAAGCCTATTGTATATTCTCTTTGAACTTTTAATTACTGTATGCCCCCCATCCTTATAATAACTCTGATAGAAAATTAATAATCCCTCACCTATATCACTCATTGACGATTCGATTGTTTGATGAAGCGGTACAGACGCAAAAGGAATCAGATATTTACCACTACAATGAAGTAACGCAGACTGGCCCTTCCTCTTCACAATAGCGCTCTCATAATTAAATTCTTCCGCTGCCTCAAATAGATTATTATTATCGTAAAGGTATGACATTTGATATGGATTATCATCCGGTCGCATCATAACCTGTGTTTTACCTATAGGCTTAATATAGGCAAATCTTCGCTCCGTAAGTTTCACAAGAGCCCAGCCATTCTTTAATTCTCCTTGCTCTAAATACTTTTCCGGATGATATCTTACATCTATTGCCCGGAGTGTTAGATTCCTTTCATGCTCTTCTTTTTTCTTATCATCTCTATAGAGCGAATATTTAGCCCAAAGCCAAATTATAGCGAATAAGGCTGCAACAAAGAAAAAAAAGTTCATAGTTTAAATCGTGTTATGAAGCTATTCTGGTATCGCCCAGGTACAGGTTCTTCTGGAAGTCGAGGAATAGTCCACGGGCGACATCTACGCCACCGAGAACCTTCATGCCATCGGGGATGGAGCCGTATTTCATGGAGATGATGGCCGGGAGTTTGTCGGGGCCAAGTTCGTCGATGCCTTCCTTGACGTAGAGCTGGATGATGTAGTTGATGAAGTCCTGACTGGTGGCGTTGAGGGATGCACGGAAGCCTTCGGCCTTCTTCACGCGCTCTGTGCGCTGGATGGGCTCGATGTTGAAGGAGATATATTCCAGGACATCGAGGAGGTCGGAACCTTCGGCGTCAATGAGGGTGCGGATCTGCTTGAGGACATCCTTTCCGTAACCGGCAGCGTCCATGCTGGCAAGCAGTTCCTCTCGTGTCTTGGGGTTGGACCATTTCATCTGCAGGTCTTCAATGCTGGTGAAGAAGTATGGCATCTGGCCAAACATCGTGTTGAGGAATTCTTCTGCTGCCACGGGCTTGCCGTCAGCGCCCCAGAACATGTCGGACTTAAGGTATTTGATTCTACGGGCACGGCCATCGGAGAGGCGGATTTCCAGTTTCTCAGGCTTTTCACATACGCACGGATACTGGCCGCATTTCTTGCATACTTTGTGTTCTGGGCCATACCCGGGGCCTTCTGGTTCATGGAGTTCGGCAGATATGTCTTTCCATTCCACATTGTAGCCGGAGACAGTGTCGGAAGGATTTAGCACGGGCTCTCCGTCCCAAGTGGGGTCTTGGAAGTTTTCGTAGGCCTTGACAAAATCGTAGATGGTGAAGTAGTATTTGCCGTCATAGAGGCGGGTTCCACGGCCGATGATTTGTTTGAACTCTATCATCGAGTGGATGGGCCGAAGCAGAACAATGTTGCGGATGTTGAGGGCATCAACGCCGGTGGAGAGTTTCTGGGAAGTTGTGAGGACGGTGGGAACGGTTTTCTCGTTGTCCTGGAATTCCTTCAACTGCCGCTCTCCTTCTGCTCCGTCGTTTGCTGTGACGCGGACCGCATAGAAAGGATTGCCGCCGTGGATCTGGTTTATCATGTCCCTGATTTGAGCCGCGTGGTTCTGCGTAGCGCAGAAGACCAGCGTCTTTTCATCCGGGCCGATGTATTTCATAAACTCCTTGACCCGGCTGAAATCGCGTTCCTTAATCTTGATGTTGCCGGCGTAGAAGTCGTTCTCGTTATAGACACGGTTGGCATCCACTTCGCCGGTGAGAATTTCATCTTCCGGGGTGTAGATGTAGTCGTCCAGGGTGCCTTGCATCTTGCAGTGACGGAACGGGGTAAGGAAGCCGTCAGCAATGCCTTGCTTGAGCGAGTATGTATAGACAGGATCGCCGAAGTATTTGTAGGTGTCGGCATTGACATCGCGTCTGGGCGTAGCCGTCAGGCCGATTTGTACTGCAGGCGCGAAGTACTCCATAATCTCCCGCCAGCTGCTCTCGTCGTTGGCTCCTCCACGGTGGCACTCATCAATGATGACCAGGTCGAAGAAGTCGCGCGGATACTGGCCGAAGGTGTACTGCTTTCCATCATCCGTCATGAAGGTCTGGAAGATGGAGAAGAAGATGGAGCCATTTGTAGGCACCTTTCCGCCTTTCCGTACGCTGCCGGGCGTGATGCGCACCAGGGCGTCCTGCTGGAAGCCAAAGAAGCCGTTGAAGGCCTGATTAGCGAGGATATTGCGGTCAGCCAGGAAGAGAATCCGAGGCCGGTTGCCGGTCTTCTTTACATTCCACTTGGTGTGGAAGAGTTTGTAGCAGATCTGGAACGCGATGAAGGTCTTGCCGGTTCCTGTAGCCAGCGTCAGGAGAATACGATTCCTTCCTTTGGCGATGGCTGTGAGGGCCTTGTTGATGGCGATTTCCTGATAGTAGCGGGGCTCTTTGGTGCCGTTGGAGTAGAGCGGCTGGGCGTAGAATTTGTCGCGCCATTCGTCCACGTCGCCGAAGGTCTGGGACCAGAGTTCCCCAGGTGAAGGAAATGCCTCAACGGGACCTTCCTCACCCTTTTCCATATCGATGCCGTAGATTTCGTCTCCATTGGTGGCGTAGGTAAAGCGGATACCCATCATGGAGGAATATTGTTTGGCCTGGGCCACGCCTTCGGCCACGTCTTTCTGTACGGACTTGGCCTCAACGATAGCCAGCTTGGCTCCCTTATAAACCAGTACGTAGTCTGCCTTAAGCGGATTGGGTTTCGAGGTCTTGCTTACCCGGCCCCTGGTGATGGGGTACTCGGTAATGACCCGACTGTCCTCAACGACTCCCCAGCCTGCCGCTTTCAGCGCCGGGTCAATCTTGTCGTATCTGGTTTGGGATTCGTTCATATTCTATAATTCGCCATTAAATGCTTTTCTTAACAACGCTTGCTTAAGGTCATTGCATAGGTCTATTGTTCTTTCGTATTGATTCCTTAGCGATTCGCACTTAGCATATAGACAGTTAAGTTTAGAAGCAATGATTTGTTGCCTTTCTTTCGAAGGGAAGGAAATTGTCGTCGACTCCATGATGCCTTTTGTTATATGGACCATAGTTGTTCCATGAAGTTTTGACATCACTTGTGATGTAAGTTGATAGGATTGGAGCCAATAATACAAGAACATCTTATCGATTTGTTCTGATGGCTGAACTTTCCAGATATGATAATGGTAAATTACTCTCTCCCCGTCCCATATTTTGGGGCCAAAAGAAGCCGACCAGGCATACAGTAAATCGCCATTTTCACAATACTTTTCATTATCTAACTCCAAATCTGAGTAATACCAATTGTCATTAGTAAAGAAATTTCCAACCCGCAAAACACGATACTTACCTTCTGATAATAATTCCTCCTTACTATAAGCCCTACCATTTATTATTCTCGCAACATCTACCAATATTGATTCACTCCATCCACTTTGTGGATCGAGTTCTTTTTTTAGAGCTGACTGGAATAAAGATTGAGCATTACTGAGTTTCTTTCCCACATTTGCTTTCAAGGCATCTATTATCTCGAACTCCTTGTTAATGATTACGAGAAGACGCTTCTGCTCTTCAATCGAGGGGTATTTAATCTCCATAGAAACATAGCCCTTGAAATCAAGATTTCTAAAGCCTACTAGATTTGATTGGTACTTCTCTGTCGCTCCTGAGAAATACAAATACGTCAGGTATTTATGGAGGTATTCCGGGAGAATCTTGGTTGAATCCTTTACTCTTAGCGTCGATGTGAAATTGCAGAACGAAAAATCCGTGTCATCGATGTTGAACAAAATCGCCCTTCCCACTGGCTGCTTTGGACCGCCCCCCGACTTCTCCACAACAATATCCCCTTTACGAAGACGCCTGGCATCCATTTTCTTCTTTTCCACTTCAATAATAGCCAAATCGTCCAGTTTCAACTGACATTCTTTCGAAAAGTTGGTTGTTCTAAGAATTTTCGCTGTTACAAAAGGCTCTTTGACACCTTTCCAGATGCCATTCATTTGCTCACAAAGATCTTGGAGACGAGATATTTGCCATTCTTCTCTCATAACATAGAGATGATTTCATCCAACAGTACATTGCTTTCGTATGCTAAGGACTTTATCTCTGCAGCAATTTGTTCCGGAGTTCTATCGTCAACAATCTCTACCTTGTTTGGATTTTTAGGACTTAGATCAAGGTTTTCATTTAGGTCTGAAACCTTGATGGTCCAAGAGTTTACGCTACCAGATTTAGTCCTCTGAAGATTAACAAACTCTACCAAATCCTTATCGTTTAACGGATCTGTTTTGCCAAAAGTGCGTCCAGGATTAAGTTGATAGAACCACACTTTTTGTGTCGGCTCTCCCTTCTTGAAAAACAGGACTACTGTCTTTACTCCGGCTTGGAATACACCCGAGGGTAGGTCCAGTACAGTGTGAAGATTGCACTCTTCCAGCAGTTTCTTGCGTAGAGCGATGGATGCATTATCTGTATTGCTCAAGAACGTATTCTTGATAACGATACCCGCCTGGCCGCCAGCACGGAGGTACTTGATGAAATGCTCCAGGAAAAGGTAGGCGGTTTCACCTGTCTTGATGGTGAAGTTCTGCTGAACTTCGGGGCGCTCCTTGCCACCGAAGGGCGGATTTGCCAGGATGTAGTCGAAGCGGTCCTTCTCCTGGACATCAGCCAGATTCTCCGTGAGGGTGTTGGTGTTTATGATATTCGGGCTCTCAACGCCGTGGAGAATCATATTCATTGTGGCGATGATGTATGGAAGCGCCTTATCGTCCTTGCCGGTAAAGGTTTCGGTCTGAAGGTACTTTTCATCGTCGGTTTTTTTCACATGCTCGTGCATGTAATTGTAGGCTTCGCAGAGGAAGCCGGCGGAGCCGCAGGCACCATCGTAGACTGTCTTTCCGATCTGCGGGTCAACGACTTTGACAATGGCGCGGATAAGCGGCCTGGGCGTATAGTATTCGCCACCATTGCGGCCAGCATTACCCATACGGTTGAGGCGGCTTTCATACCAGTAGGTCATCTCGTGGCGTTCCTCAGTGGTCTGGAAACGGAGGGTGTCCACCTGCTCCAGGATGTCGCGGAGGTTGTAGCCGCTTTGGATGCGGTTGCGGATTTCAGAGAAGATGACACCAATCTTGATTTCGATAGACTTGGGACGACCAGTCTCACGGAACTTGCGGAGGTACGGGAAGAGTTTGCCGTTGACGAAATCAATGAGGTCGTCACCCACAAGGGCATTGGCAGTGTCGTATTCTCCGTCTTTGGTGCGGGGCATGGCCCAGTCGTTCCAGCGGTAGCCTTCGGCTATTATGGGCTGGTAGGTCTTGTCCTGCAATTCTGCTTCTATCTGTTTGGATTTCTCCAGATCGTCCAGGTATTTGAGGAACAGAATCCACGAGGTCTGTTCTACGTAATCAAGTTCGCTGGTGCAGCCTTTGTCGGTACGCAGGCAGTTGTCCAGGTTTTTTACTGTTTGCTCGAAAGCCATATGTTGATTTTTGCTTATTATTCTCCCAAAACAAGCAAATTTAACGAATTTTCTCCGAAAATAAGGTAACAAAGTGTAAGAGAGTGAAAGTGAGGATACAAAAAGCCCCAATTCAATAATGAATTGAGGCCCATTTCTTGACAGAAATAACTATTCGTCTTTCAGCTCTCCGCGTTTGTATTTCCCAACAAGGAAATTGAAAAGGCAGGCGTGTACGTTTGTCAGAAAGTGATTTACCGCAAGCAGCGTATTGAGGAGTTTCATTGAATCCATCATCACCTTACTCTCAATGATTTCTTCCTGACGGGACACGTACAATTTCTCTGTATCCATGTGCGTCTCAAGGTTGCGCTCTTCCTTCCACCAAGAGGAAGACTTGGCGTGCTTTTCCAGATGATACGTCAACTCCTGGTACTGACGATTAATGACTTCCGGGAAGCGGCCCATCAGCGGCAATAGCCGATCCCACTCTGACTTCTTGTGCGTCTTCTCATCGAAGCCGTAAAGCCGCTTGAATCCCTCGTTGAGGATGACCATCAACTTGCCACGCATAAAACGGCGGTCATAATCGCTGTCAGCCAGGATAAAGTATTTGCTGGCCACCATACTGTCAATCATCGTGATGAGGACAAACTGCATCACCGATACGACAGTGCGGTCAATCTCGTGATAATCGTCGTGCTGGTCCTTAATGCTTTCCAGTGTGTCGTACATCATAGGAAGACCTTCGGAATACTGGGCTATGGTCTCGTCAATCACGGCCACGAATTCCTTACGCTCTGGTTCAGAGAGTGTCTTGCCGTTGTACTGCACCTCCTCAAAGAAACGGGCGTATTTGTAGTCCCGAATCGGCGAGTACTGGATATTTGCAAGGTCTTCGTTCATGGCGAAATACGTTGGGGTATGCAAAGATACGGATTTTGTGGAAAGGAAAGAAAAACGCCCCTGTCGTTGAGGCAGAGGCGCGGAGAGAAATTTGATTTGAGAGCCACTATTAAGCCCATATTAGGTTTGGGTTTCATCTGCGGATGGCAGAATTCTGTCAACCGAGACAATCTCCAGATCCAACTCTTCAATGAGGGCCATCACATTGTCCAGGTGCTCCGGAGAGATGTAGCGACGGATCTCCTCAAGGATTGGGTTTACCTGCGGTGTGCTGGCGGGCGTTGTAAGCCGGCCCAGTTTCCAGGCGATGAGGATGTCGGCAACATCGGCACCAGCGGCCTTCTGTTCTGGCGTAGCCTTGCGCAGAATATAGTCCGATACCTGGATACTGAGCCACGGTCTCTCTGACACTTTCTCCACCCACGTGTCGTAGGCATCAGAGTCCGGGAAAGCAATCACTTTACGGCCCTCAAGGACATCTACCCGGTCATTGAGCTGCCCCTTCCCTCCGGTGGCCATCCAGTTGCACTCAGGTATCACGGCCGCACCGATGATGGCAGTCTTCTCGGACTCAACCAGGATTACCGGCTTGTCCGGGTACCTTGCAAGAAGGTGTTCTCCGAAAAGGCATTGCTTGAGTTCCCACTTCTCAGGAAGTTGTTTCTTCAGGAGGGTGTGTACCCAGGTGATGCGGCCCGGTTGGGATTCATCCTTGATGCGCTTTCCGGTATCCGGATTGTACTTCATCACCTTGCCGGTTCGGCAACGACCTTTGATGTCAATCTGAAAGAAGATGACATCCCCAGCCTTGGTGACGCCAATGAGATAATCGGCAATCACACGGAGGATGGTATCGGTGTCAAAGAGCTTGGTGAGGAAGAGCAGAAAGGCGCTCAGAGGATTGGTGCGGACCGTTTTCTGGACGATTTCCATCGGAATGGTGGAGACATCTCCCTCCGGTTCCGGAGAGGGTTTCCGGAGGGGTTTTGATGTCTTCTTGGGCTTTTCCAGCCAGCTTGGCGGCTTACGCCAAGACTCGTCCTGGGAGGGCGGGTACTTGACGTAACCACAGCTGGATTCGTGGTCACAGCGGCCGTATTCTTCGCCGACGATGTTTTCGTCATCATCGACATAAGGCGTGAAGCAATGCGGCCTGCCACACTGGGGGCACGTGAGCCTGCTGGCTTTGCCGTGGTACTTCAGAAGGTGGTAGCGATAGTTCTTACTCATGTTCTTCGGTACTTAAGGGTAAAACCTGCTGGACGGGAGGTGTATCGGGTTGTATCGGTTGTATTGGTTCCGATACAGGTGATACATCCGATACGGAGTCGTCATCGTCATCGGGAAGCGTGATGCCCTTCTCCTTGGCTTTCTCCAGACGGCGCTGGACTTTGCCAAGGGAGAGTTCAAGGGTTTCGGCAATCTTTCGCAGAGGCATTCCCTGCTTCTGGAGGCGCAGGACGGCATAAATCTCGTCCAGGTCTTCCGCCGGGTTACCGTGCTTGAGATGGTCACTCTCATTGCCATGGCCTTTGAAGTCATAGGTAAGAATACCGGACTGTTTGGTAACCTCGTAGATAATGACGTTTTCCTCGTCATAGGTCATGGGGATGGAGCGAGTCTTCACTTGCTTGACATACCTGAGGTTAGCGTCACGAGCGGATTTGCCGATAGCGATGCCTTCGTCAAAGAAATTCATCAGCTTGGCACTGCCGGCCATGTGAGACGCTGTAAGCGGCTCATAACCACGGATTTTAGGCGTGTGCGCTACGCAGATAATGGTGAGATTGTACTTCTTCTTCAGGCGGATGAGGCGCATCATGAATTGGCCAGCGGTAGCACCCTTTTCAGAGTCATTGCAGGCGAAGGTGATGTTGTCCAGAATGAAGAAGAGGATACCCTTCTGGGCGGCAGCCTCGATGGAGTCGAGGATTTCTATTTCCAGGTCCTCCCGGGTAATCAGATCGGGGTCAATCTCGGCCCTGATGAAGTTTTCGGGAAAGACGTGGATGAGGCCCGTTTCGGGGTCGGAGAAGCGCATCTGGAACTGCTTAGCGGAGAGTTCCAGGTCGATGTAGAGGACCTTGAAGCAGCGGGCAATCTCTTCGGCAATCATCATGGCGAAGATGGTTTTGCCCGATCCTGTGGGGCCGAACAGTGCAGTGATCTCATATTGGACGATGAGACCAAAGAAGAAAATGATGGGTGCAGCCATGTTAATGCAGTCTTCTATCCAGGAGTTTCCGGATTTGGCGGCAAAGATGCCGTACTTGTCCGGCTGACGCTGTGCCTTCTCTACTTCTTCCCGAAGTTCCTCCACCGGGGAGTTGTCCCCGGGAAGGTCCTCGGTGGGAAGATTTCCCTGCAATTCTCTATCGTCTGACATAAGCATGACTCCTATAGTTGTAGTATCCGCCACCAATGCGGGTGGTGCGGTTGCCCGTGGGCTTGTTCCAGAGGAGCGGGGTTGTGCTTTCTGGCGTGAACTTGCCATGGTTCACCTTGTTTTGACCTAAACTCTGACGCTTCATTACTTTGCCCTCCATTCGTTAAAAAGTTCAAGCGCGTAGTCTGCGTCCACGACAATCTTTCGACC
Organism: uncultured Bacteroidales bacterium; assembly: GCA_947168525.1. Taxonomy (GTDB): domain Bacteria; phylum Bacteroidota; class Bacteroidia; order Bacteroidales; family UBA932; genus Cryptobacteroides. The sequence continues at coordinate 8,144 of CAMVMG010000007.1, read as the reverse complement.
GTTCTGCTTTACGGCTTCCTTAATAACGTGGTCCTTGTAGAACTGTGCTTGCTTATGCGAGCAGTGGAACAGTTCTCGGATTCCGTCAAGGCCGAAAACCAGACGACCGTGAGAAGGTCTACCATTGTTCTGAGTGGAGATAGGGGTTACTCCGTAACGCTGCTCGTACAGCACCCAGAACTCCTCAATGGGAATCTCTCCCACGAGACGAGTGTCTAAAACTTTTGACATACTGTTGTGATTTTAAAATCACTTCAGAGGCCTCTGTCGTGAAAGTTTGTGCTGCGAAGCTAAATGAAAAAAACAAGAAAAAACCGCCACAAAATGAATGTGACGGTGATTATGTAAGGGTTCGTGTTTTGCGTAAAGTTTTGGTAAGTATTTGTGTAATACTAACCGAGAGTAGTCGATGATTTAAGGGCGTTTACGAACTTCATCAGTAGGCCGCCGTGGAGTTTCTTGTCGTATGGACGGAGAGCATCCGTCAGGTTCCGAGGGGTCATAATTGTTCCGTCTTGAAGCGGGAAAATCGGAAGGGTTGACCATCGGACATTGAACTCGCCATCTTTGCCATGAAGTACTTTGTAGAAAGCCTTCAAGAACACCGCATATTCAAACTTGTTATTGTCTCGCCAACGACCATTCTTGAAATACGAGCCCGCATTTGACAAATAGGTCATCATGAATTCAGAGAGTATGATATTTCCCACTTGTTCCGGAGGAAAAATGATTGATCCTTCATCTGATTCGCCGTCATTCGATTGTTTAGAACTGTTGATATGCTGAGTCTTTAACTGCACTATTTCAGCGGCATTACCGTCTTTTGCATTACTGTCTTTGACACTATCTATGATCCGTTCCAGATAATCAAGTGTATCCTCTGTACCGCGGCACTCCAAATCAGTTCTGTGGCCGTACTTCTTTACTCGAGAGTATAGGACATGGGGCGAGAGCTTTGAGACATTACATAGACTCATGTAACTCAAGCCCCTTCCAAGATCAAGTCCAACTTCATCCTCGTAAAAAATGTAATCGTTCTTTATGCCGGCTTTCAAGAGAGCCGACTCAAGCGCCTCTTCCACATATGCAAGACTGACATATAGTCCATGGATTCCTCCAAGAGCAGGGTCTTTAGCATCGCCGACTCTTACTGGCGCCCGGTCAAGTAATTCCTTAAGCATGCGCCTAAAGCATTCCTTTTCACTCTCACCAGGTACAGGATTAACCGCTTCTGCGGCTTCTGCAATAATGGATTTATATTCGTCTAAAGTGCAGTTAAAGAACTCACTCACACAGCGAAATGCAATTAACCTTTGGTAATCCGCGTGTTTCTCGGCATATGGACGCAAGGTATATGCAACATCATAAAAAGGAGACAAGAAACCGTCGATGAAATTAGACAATTCTAATTCATCGTCCTTTAGGGCCTTAATTCTTTCGGTTAGTTGCGCCTCCAGTCCTTCTGTATTGTTATAATAAGTTTGCCAAGGTGGCGAGAGGTGTTCCTTAATAAAATCCTCAAGTTCCTCATCAATACTATAATCTGGTGCCCACGATGGTGATGTTGTCAAATATAATGCAACGCAATTCAAAAACACAATTATATCATCAGAACAGATTTTCGTGTGGCAATCTTTTATGTAATCAACAGGGCCTGAATTGGAAGAGAGCACTTCGCTACTATTAGGTTCAGTTTCTACGGTGGTCACATCGCCTGCATCCAATGTGGGGTTACCAAATCCGTAATCTACATCTGCGTAGTATTTTTTTAGTCCAAAACGGAATTGACAATTCTTTTCCTTACAATCACGACACATACGACGCTGATGGAAAACCAGCGCTGTCCCTAATTCTTCAAACATTGCCGTTTCTTCCCAAGGGCGAGGATCAAGGTTAAACTCTTGCCGAAACTGTTCATCCACGATTGTTGCATCAGAAGGCATCTCCTTGAAAATAATAGGGTCGCCCAATTCCTGAGCTATTCGCTTAACACAAATCTGCTCAGGTGTTTTTAGAAATGCCGCATCCAATTGAGCAGCATACGAGATGACATATTTAACTAGATTATTTTTCTCGGTTGAGGAGAAAAAGCAGAAACTCGTTGTAAGGACGTTCAAGATACGGACTATCCATATTTCTTTCTTCTTTACAGATATATCACTCTCTGCAACTTCCTTGCATTTCGCAGAGAAAGTCTCATAGTCGGCGTAGAAATCTTTATCGGAATAACTCGGGGTTTCTTCCAAATCAAGTAAGAATAGACGGTCTATCTCCCAAACTCCACAGAATTCCGTCACATCGAGGCCGGTACTTTCATTCTTTTCCCCTTCAAATGAGAGTGGCAATTTCTCGTATTCTTTTTCTCCGAGTTTAGGCTTTGAAAGAACTGGTGATTGAACAGATTTCTTTTGCTGCTGTTGCTCTATCTTGGAGTAGTAACCAGGGAACGGCTCATAGCGTTCTCCACGGGAGGGATTCTCCTTTTCATGCTTCGTAAAATCCTCATGGGACATAAAGTGATTCTCCTCGCAAAGGTAGTCTTCAATTTCTTTATGTTTCAGTCCAGGATATAGTGTGTAGATGTCGTACCAGGCATCTTCATCGGTAACCAGGTAGACAAAGTAAGCCATAGCAATGTGATGAACCAACTGCTGGTGGAATAGCTTAACTATCTCTCTACATGGATGGGGGGCAAATGTGTTGTTATCCTCAAAGAAACGGAGTTCCTGCCATTGCTCGAAAAGTCCGTAGAAAACAACAAACAGTTCACGAATAGAGCCCTCTTCGTTAAGGGTATAGACGTAACGGTGATACCTGGTCAAATAGTCGGAAAGATTGGCTTTTCGAACATCATCCGGGGCGGCTATTACTTTTATATAGGATTTCCGTGTCATGTTCCAAACGCCGGTATTGCGGTATTCTGCAATCTGGTCACGTAACTCCGGGATGAGGAGTCCGCATGGAGGGACATCGTAATAGAATGTTCTTACAAATAATTTATCCTTTATACGATCTGGGTTGACACCTGAATTCTCTGAGATGTCGTAGGCATCAAGTTCATAAGTGAGGATGCACTTGGCATCCTGCTGATATTGAAAATAATCTTTGTCAAGTCCATTTTCGAGCAGCGCCGCATCAATGATACTCGCCACGGTCTTCATGTCCTCAATAATGGAGTGGACTCGCCCATGAATTGGACCACTCATGTATTTATGGAAGAGTTCTAAGCGATATTGAACGGCTTCTTGGAGTTGCTCTTCGGTGAGTTTGGGATTGCAGTATGCTTCGTACTTCTTCCATTCGTTAAGGACGCTATCGGCCGGATTGTAATGGTCGATACTGGCCAAGAGCGAGAAGGCTTGGATTTGTGAATCATAGCCTCCGGGCTTGGATGCTGGATAGACGTATGCTGAGATGTCCTTAAACTTGGTGATTACATCGCAGATGAAAAATTCCAATTCTGACGGCTTGCTTTTGTATTCTGCGATGGCAGACCGGACATGGGGGTATAATTTAGGCCCGTCGATAGAGTGAGGGATTCGATTCATATCGACATTGACAATATCGGCACTGTCGACAATAAGGTCTATGTCAGTGCGGTCTGCTGCAGAGCCAGGGTATCCAAGCAAACGAATGGCTTTTGCAAACAGAGCGCTTGTGTTGTTTGATGCGTATATGTCAAGTGTATTTAGTACTATATCTCTGTGGCTATCCATGATTGACTTCCTTCTATTACACACAAAGATACGGATTTATACCCGAATGTCTATACGATTCCTTTAAGAAATGAGATGCTGCATAAATACAATAACTCCCGGGGCGGTTGGACCTCGGGAGTGTGTAGCTTTGTGAACTCGATTTGTTGGGCTATCCGCTAAATGAGCACAACCCAACTGCCATCTTTGTCCCCGCCTTTTCTGTCAAGTGCCCTTTTCTTTTTCAGAGCAGCAATCTCACGGTTGACTGTGGAGATAGAGACATTAAGTTTCTCTTTCATTTCCTCTGTCGTTACTCTATCATTCTCTTTCATGAGAGAGAGGAGCAATTGTTGCCTGGAGGTTAGCACAATGGGTTTTTCTCTCTCATCTTCTCTATCATTTACTCTATCACCACTGAGCCTCGGCGTAAGCGGTTTGGCGAAGCGAATCGTCAGGTAAACATACCCATTTGCCAACTCGAATTCCGGCTTGGGGAGGCCGCTTTCTTTGCAGAGGTCAAAGATGTCAGGGATGCCTCGGCCCCAGGCTTCCATCAGGCCGCTCTTGAAGAAGACTTCGCTGATGAGTTTGTTGATGGGTTGAGATTGTGGGCGCCTATAGAAGCTTTCTGGTGATGTGCCAGGAGGAAATGCCCCGGGGTTGGCGAATTCCACCCTATCGTCGAAGATGGCAACAGATAGCACGTTTCCGCTTGACCACCAAGTTCTGTGTATGAGAATGTTGAGTGCGGCTTCACGGATGACCTTATAGGGAACGGTGAGTGTGTCGATGCGCTCCTTCTGGTCCATGGTGCCGGAGAGGAACATGTGCTTGCGGCAGAAGTCTTCAATAGCGTCGTACTGGTCGAATAGATTTCCCTCACAAACCATCTGGTCACGGAAAACGCGCATGTTTGTTCCCTCGAAGCGTGCGAGTTTGAGTTCGCACTGGGAAATCTTCCGAGTTGGCTGCTTGCCGAAAAGTGCTACGGCCGCATTGGTGAGGTAGCCTTCGGCGGTACGCAGGTTGAAGTGATCCAGGCGTTGGTCTATGCTGCGTAATGAGGCGGCTTCTGGTGGAATGCGGCCTTTGTTAATGCCGGCGTTGATGATTTGCACCAGTCGTTTGTTACTGATGTCTTTGTCCGTGGCACCGGGAAGCATGGTTTTCTCCCAGCTAAATTTCTCCGGGTCGCTGAGGCGGATGCGTTCGTCGAACATCTCCCGAGGCATCAGGGCTGTGGTATTCTCCACTTTGTACCAGGGGCGTCCATCGAAGGTATAGGGGGCTTCGAAGGCTTTGGGAGCCTTGAAATAGATGGCGATGACGTATTTTCCAGGCTTGTCCGGGACTTCGATGTACTGGGCAGAAAGGTCGATGGCCGGAGCGAATTTCCGGAAGGCGTTGGCGATGTCCTGACGTGTCTGGTCGGCCACGTCCTGTCCGAGAAGTGTCAGCTTTTGGGGATGGATGCCGAAGAAGAGCCAGCCGCCCTCGGTGTTGAGGAAGGCGCAGCCGGACTGCATCCCGGCGGCAAGTTCGCCGGTGGTTTTCTTGGCTTCCATGATGCGGTTCTCGTCCCGCTTTACGATAGTTTCTATTTCTTGTATGGTCAGTTCTGCCATGGCCTTATTATCCTTTAGATTACAAATATACAACTTTTCGGCGGCTATTCGGTATCCCATATTTCTTCCATTTTCTTGATGGCATCTCTCTTCGCATCCTCAGTGATGTCGATGTAGGGCTTCATGGATTTGTAGTCGCAGTGGCCGGTGAACTTCATCACAACGTCCGGGGCGATGCCGTTGGAGAGCGCGAAGCAAATGAATGTCTTGCGGCCGGCGTGGGTGCCAATGAGTTCGTACTTGGGATAGACTTCATCGTAGCGGTTGCCGTTGCGGTAGCAAGTGATGGTGTAGGGCTTGTTGAATCCGCAAATCTCGCAGAGGTCTTTCAGGCAGCGGTTCATCTGCTGGTTGGTTATGTACGGCAGCGCCTTTCCCGCGGAGAAGTTCTGGTCCTTGTATTTCTCCAGGATTGCCAGGGCGTTCTTGTGGAGGACAATCGGCAGGCGGTCGTGGGTCTTCTGGGTGGTGATGTTGAGGACACCGTCCTGGATGTCCACGCGGCGGACCTCGACCACATCGGAATAGCGAAGGCTGGTGAAGGCGCAGAAGCAGAACAGATCCCGGGCACGTTCCATGCCGCCGGCATCAAGGACGGTCTTCTCGTACTCTTTACCCTCATAGGTTGTAAGTTTAACAACAGTGCCGGTCTTGGGAATCTGAAGGTTGTAGAGTTTGTCCAATTCTTCTTTGGTGAGGAAGATGACCGGCTTTTTCACTTTCTTGAAGACGGGCTCATAGTATTCGGCATCACGCACTTGGGTATGACCGTTGCGGATGGCCCAGCGGAGGAACCAGGTCAGATTCTTGTACTGCTTCTCCACGGAGGATTCTTCCATTTTGGCTTTGGCGCGAAGGTACACGAGGAATTTGTCCAGGCCCTTGCGGTCGAAGAAGTCCAGGCCCACTTTCTTGTTGAACTTTTCCAGATGATGCTTGAAGGAGCGCACCATCTTGTAGGTCTCCATAGACCATTCCTTGATGGAACTCTCTTCCTTGATAAACTTTTCTACGTAGACAACGGCAGGAGCCACTTTCTCTTCCGTCTCCGGCTCCTTCTCCTCGGCGGCTTGTGCTGCTGCCTCGATCTGTTCTTCGCTCTGGCCAGAGGCGGCACTTGCGACCTTTGCCTTGTTGCGATTGACGGCCTTCTCGAATTCGGCCTTCAGGTCATCAATAGTGGGCTTCTCCGTGGTGCGGAGGTCATAGTCGGTGAAGTGGGTGGTGATGTCCGTTAGGCGGGAGTTAATTGTGCGCCAGTCTGCGCCGGCAGCATTGGTCACACCTTGCTTAACCTGCTGCTTGGCTTTATCCCATTTCTCCTCCTTGATGCTATATCCGACGGTGGTGATATAGCGCTCGCCACGCATTGAGATTGAGACGCGGATGGGCTTCTCTCCGGCCTTATTCGTGGTCTTGTAAAGCATGTACTGGACCTTCATGATTCCTTCCTATTATAAGTTCAACATTCGCCTGGTTTGTTCTCAGTTAATTCTCACTTTGTTCTCGGTTTTGCAGAGGTTTGTTCTCACTCTTTTCCTCTTGCGTTCTTTGAACACTTTACCTTATTATCTAAAGATAATAAGGGGACGGGGTTGCGAAAATGTCGGCTCTGGGGTTGTGTAACGGCATTTTCTTCGGAAAGTGAGAAGAGAATTAGTTGTTCTCACTTTTATTCTCACTTTTTCCACTACGCAAATATACTGAGAACTACTGAAACGACCAAATTTATTTGCAAAAACTTGAAAATGCGAACTTTACGAGCCTTTCGGAAACCATAGGGAACCGAACTAAATTGCAGTTCGATTCTTCCCTGCACCACCTGTAACCCGCTCAGACAGAGCGGGTTTCTTTTTTGGTCCCACTTTTTCGGAAATTAAACTGCATTCTAATGCCTTATTTGCGATTCTCGACTGGGACGGAAAAACTGAGATTCGCGCCTCAATAAAAGTGGGACGGAAAGTAGGACGGAACAAATAAAAGTGTCATTATAGCAAGCCCCCAGCAATCCACCTGGACTACTGGGGCCTTTTTATACCTATAAATTCGAATTTACCAGCTACTCCTCATCCGGCTGCTGGCCGTCGTGGGCCTTCCAGGCGCACTCCGTAATCTTCATATCCGTAAACACGGCCGTAAAAGATGATTCTTCCGGGGAGCAGGCGTAGATGCCGAAGCTGATCTCGTCGGTGGCGGCGTACATATGGCAGACGCGCATCTGGCTGAAGTTGATTCCATCGGTGGAGCACTCGATGCAAAAGTCGTCCTCCCTGCGGGAGAGACGGTACCACATGGTCTTTACCTCGGCCGAGATTGCAGTGGTGGCCCAATCAGAATAGCCATTGTTGGTGGCCACACTTCCAAGGTGCTGGAACTCCTCGTTCTCGAACTCGACGGAACCCTTGAGCCAGTTGTCGCTGTCCAGGTACATCACTATGCCGCACTGGTCGAAGCGCTGATGGCTCTGTGTGAAGTCCGTCTTCACCACGAAGCTGAAGAACTTCTCCCTGGTCTTCATCTGAAGCACCGGGGCATTATCGTTCCTAAAATGGTAGTATGTCCGCTGCCAAAGGTCCGTGTGAGGGGCCGTAGTAATGGAGATGACACCGTCCTTCATTTCACAGGCAGCAGGCTCTCTGGTCCACTGGAGCTGGTCCAGATCGATTTGTCCACCACATGCGAGAGCCTCGGCTACGCTGTCGGTAAATTCAGTGTCAGACGCTTTCTGTGACGGGTTTCCGCAGGCAACTGCACAGAGGCAGAGGCCTAAGCAAAGGAGTTTGGTGATGTTGGTCATATGGTTAATGCAAATTACGATTTA